>NZ_OY760503.1:997500-2197500 GCF_963663645.1 uncultured Trichococcus sp. | reverse complement strand
GGTTGCGGGAATGCACCTTTCCTGATCTTCTTCAAAGTTTGCGATCAATTCTTCAGCCACTTCACGATCATAAATAAAGGCATTGATCTCAAAATTCAGCTTAAAGCTGCGCACATCCATATTTGCGGTGCCTATCGATACAATTTCATCATCGACCACCAGCACTTTTGAATGCAAAAATCCGTTCTGGTACATATGGACCTCGGCACCATACTCTATGATGTCTTTGGCGAAGTATTCCGTCGCCCGATAGACGAAAGGGTGATCCGGCTTCGAAGGGATCATGATTTTGACTCGTACACCCGATAAAGCCGCGATTTTCAGCATTTCGTGCAAGCTTTCGTCAGGTATAAAATAAGGCGTCTGTATATAGATGGATTCCTTCGCTTGGCTGATCATCTTCAGGAAACCCATTTTGATGGTCTGATCTTCGTCATCCGGCCCGCTGGCTACAATCTGCATGGCTGTATCGCCTTTTTTATCCGCAATCGGGAAATAAGCTTCTGCATAATCTTTCCGATTCTTGGGTTTGGCGACCGCATTCCAATCCATGAAAAATCGGCTTTGGAGCGTCAACACCGCATTCCCTTCTACCCTCATATGCGTATCCCGCCATTCGCCGAGCTCCCCTTGCCCCAGATACTCATTGCCGATATTGAACCCGCCAAGATAAGCAACTTTGGAATCCACCACCATTATTTTGCGGTGATTTCGATAGTTCATCCGTAAATTGACGAAAGGTATTTTTGACCCAAAAAAAACTTCCGTCTTTCCACCCAATTTTTCAAGGTTTTTGAAGAACCTCGGCTCGTTCCCTCTGCAGCCCATCGCATCATAAACGACCAGAACCTCCACTCCTGCAGCTGCCCTGTCCTCCAATGCCGCAAGGACGCGCTTCCCCAACTCATCTGAGCGAAAAGTGTAATAGAGCATATGCACATGCGTTTCAGCTTTGTAGATATCCTCCACAAGGGATTCGAAAATGCCTTCCCCAGTTTTGAATATCTGAATTTTGTTTCCCTTGGTCAAAATGGATTCGTCACTTTCCAGGAACAGAATAGCTGTTTTTTTGGCGTAATCGGTTTCGATCAAGCCTTGCGCCAGATCCTCATCCTCCAGCATCTCAATCTGGACCTTCGCCAGCTGGGACATACCCAAGCTTTTTTGCGTCCGCATATCATAGATGTTTTCTTTTGACATCTTTTTCCCTATAAAGAGATAGATGATGAAGCCCGCTATCGGCAGCAGGTTTAACGTCAACAGCCAGGCCCAAGTGGCTGCGACATCCCTTTTTTCTTTAAAGACAGTGATGATTGCACCGATTGTATTTAAAGTGATGATTGCCGTAAATATCATTGACCAAATACTCATATGACCACTCCAACTCAACATAATGACAAAACATGTTACGGACTAATGATAGCACATGTCCACATAAAAACAGAAAGGCGAAGGCCGGATTATTAAAATCCTTCCTTCGCCTTCTATTTTTAATCATTCAATAGTTTCGATTTTTCTTTTCTGCTCAGGAAACGGGTGCCTTTTGGAATGTACGCTTTAGGAGCGAATTTCGCAATCAACAGCATCATGGCCGCGCTGACGGCAAAAGTTGCCGCAAAAGATAGCGCCTGTCCCGGAAGAAAATGCGCAAAGGCAGAAACACCAGCAGGAACGGCTTCCTCGCTGAGGAATATGTCCGAAATCAGCGTCCAAACAAAATAGACAAGCGTTCCGAAAAAGGATGCCGTCAGTATATTCAAGGCTGCATTCGGGAAACGTTTATTGTTCAATGTGCGTTGCGTGAATTTCGCGAAAAAACCGGCGATGCCCACGAAAACGAATGGTGCCGCTTGGGTCAGGATATCTGCGGCAACATCCGTCCCCTCTCCTTTGAGCGCAAATAAAGCAAGGCCGGTCAGTGTTCCTGAAACCAGTCCAAGCAGTATGCCTCTGCGGAGCGAAATGAAAAGCAACGGCAGCAAAGCAAACACAATTTTGTAGTCTCCCACCGGCACCGTCACATATGCCAAGGCGATCGCGAGAACAGCAAACAGAGCTGCCTCGATCCAAGCCTTCGTACTATTAGAACCCATAAAAATGAATCTCTCCTTTTCAACAACGATCCGGTTCATTGCCTTTTTGGCAAACGGGGATCAGTTCTTCTTCTGATAATTGGATGCTTCCATGATGATCGGTAAAATGACCGGTTTGCGCTTCGTCTTGTCAAAAAGATAACGGCTCAGCGAATCGCGTATCTCTTGCTTTAGCTTAGCCCAATCAAAGTCTTTTGTATGCAGGTTATCTTCCACTACTTCCCTGACGATATTCGAACTTTCTTTGACAAGCTCTTCGCTCGCTTTCATGTAGACGAAGCCACGTGAAACGATCTCCGGACCCGACAAAATTTTGTTCAATCTTCTGGAAATCGTCACAACGACAACAAAGATGCCATCTTCCGACAATAGTTTGCGGTCGCGCAGGACAATATTGCCGATGTCGCCGACCCCGATTCCATCGATCAGTACATTCCCGGCTGGGACCTGTCCCGTCATATGCATACGGCCTTTTGCATATTCAATGACATCGCCTTTTCCAGGGATGAATATGTTTTTGAACGGAATACCGACTTCATTCGCCAGCTGGGCGTGTGCAGCCTGCATCCGATACTCGCCTTGGACGGGCACGAAATACATAGGTCGAAGCAGGTTGATCATCAATTTCAGGTCGTTCGGCGAAGCATGTCCGGATGCTTTGTATGTTCCCGATATTTCCCGCACGGACGCACCTGCGCGGTAGATCAAATTCTTTGTCTTTGCGACGGTTGTTTCCATCGCTGTGGAAGGCGTAGTCGTGATGTAGACCAAATCGCCTTCTTTAAGATTCACTTGCTTGTGTCTGCCCTTGGACATCCGCTGCAAGGCTTCCAACGGTTCCCCGCTGTTGCCGGTTTCCAAAACCAGGACTTGACCATCACGGTAATCATTGATGTTTTTCACATTTACAAGCAGATCGGGAGTCGGCAAGACCAGTTTCCCTAGTTTCATGGCGACATCGACAGTCTCAACCAAAGTCGGTCCTGTCAAAAAGATTTTGCGGTTAGCTTGGAGAGCGACATCAAAAACTTGCTGAATACGCAAAATGTTGCTTGCAACACAGGATACGATGATGCGTCCCTCAGCATTGATGAAAGTATCCAGCATCTCTTCCTCAATCTTGCGGTCACTGACGTTTTCCGTAGTTGATTCAGCGTCTCCGGAATCACTCAACAGCGCCAATACTTTGCCTTCACCGATATCCGTAATTTTGCCGTAATCAGTCCGATACATCGGCGATGCACTTTGATCGAATTTGAAGTCACCTGTATAGACGACACTGCCTTCCTCAGTCTTCACACAAATCCCTACGGAATCGGGGATTGTATGCGTTGTTCTGAAGAAGCGGACGCTGGTGTTCTCAAATTCAATTTCTGTATTCTCATCGATGACATGGTAATCCTGAAAGCCTGTAGCCAAACCGGTTGAATCAACCGCCAACTTTGTCAGCGCGATCGTCAATTCCGTGCCGAACACGGGCGCATCAATGTTCTGCAACAAATAAGGCAATGCTCCCACGGCATCCGCGTGACCATGCGTCAGGAAAATACCTGCTATCTTATTTTTATTTTCCTCCAGGTAAGTGAAATCAGGGATGACGACATCAATTCCCAACAATTCATTTTCCGGATAAAGCAGACCGCAATCCAATACAAAAATTAAATCGTCCACTTCCACTACATACATGTTTTTACCGCTTTCTCTCACACCTCCAAGAGAAATTATTCTTACTTTACTCATTGTACCACCTCTTATTTTTCAGCTTTCTGTGCTGTTGTCTATTTTGATCGTTTGAATGCCTTTCTCCGTATTATCGTCCCTGAAAATCAGCGCTGCTGCGTTGCCTAACTATCTTCAGGGTCTACAAGCGAATGCGTTTTCTTCGCATCCGGCTAAACGTGACCGATATCCTCTCTGTTATATTATACATGATTATCGGCAAAATTGTAGCATTTGCTTCAGTTTCTGTTCTGGTTTTCTGAAAGTACAAGAAAAGCGGGACAAGCCTGGGCTGCCTCGAAAGAAATTTAGGAAATCTGCCCCTGAATGAGCATCGTAGAGCGCAATGGGTCAGATTTCCTAAATTTCCGAGAGGCAGGCTTGGACCGCTAGACAATATCTTAGATGCATCAAACATTTTGCAAGTGTGTGAAATACTTACATTGAAGCACTCTACAAGTTAAAATGTAAAATAAATTTCTAAACGAAAAAGACCTGCCAAAAGGAACGGACCGGGAACGATGTTTAACCAAACACCCTCCCGGCCATCCTTTGACAAGTCCTGTCCTATCCGATTCTTCAGTTGACGCGGACTGGTTCATCCGCATTAAAAATTTCTACAGTAGGCCCATTTCGATCATTTTTTCTGCGATCTGCACAGAATTCCAAGCAGCGCCCTTCAGCAGGTTATCCGAAACAACCCACATATGGAACCCATTGTCGACGTCCACATCCTTACGGATACGTCCGACAAACGTTTCATTTTTCCCGACTGATTCGCGGGCGGTAGGATAGACTTGATTGGCTGTGTCATCCTGAAGCACGACTCCTGGAGCGTCTTTCAGCACTTCCCAGATATCTGCGACCGAAACGTTTTTGTCGTCCACTTCAAAATAGACGGATTCCGAGTGCCCGGACATCACAGGGATGCGCACACAGGTTGCAGAGACTTTGATGTCCTGGTCGCCCATGATTTTTTTGGTTTCGTTGATCATTTTCCACTCTTCATACGTGTAGCCGCCTTCGCTGAACACATCGATTTGCGGTAAGGCGTTGAATGCGATCGGGAAATGCTTCTTATCGCCACCACAAGGCAAGATTTTCGCAACCGGCTCTTCACCGTTCAGGACCGCTTGGGTTTGAGCTTTCAATTCTTCCAAAGCATGCAGACCAGCACCGCTTACTGCTTGGTACGTGGAAACAATGACGCGATCCAAACCAAATTTTTCGCGGATCGGTTGCAAAGCCACCACCATCTGAATAGTGGAGCAGTTTGGATTAGCGATCAGCCCTTTGTGTTTGCGCAAGTCTTCCGGATTCACCTCAGGGACAACCAATGGCGTTTCCGGATCCATACGAAAAGCACTCGTGTTGTCGATGACGATGGCTCCAGCTTTGATGGCTGCAGGGGAGAATTGTTTCGTGATGCCGCCCCCAGCGCTGAACAAGGCAATATCGATGCCTTCAAATGAGTCGTCAGTCGTTTCTTCAATCTGCAGTTCCTGTCCTCGGAAAGTCTTAACTTTCCCTACAGACCGTTTAGAAGCCAACAACTTCAAACTTTTTATCGGAAAAGAAGTATTCTCCAACAAGCCCAGCATTTTTTCTCCAACAGCACCTGTAGCGCCTACAATGGCAACATTATACTCTTTCATCATTGATCCCTCACTCATTCATTTTCTGTACTATTTATTTTTTAGGATTTGGACATCCTTCACTTAAGCATTTTACCACACTTTATTAGAATTTTTTAATCTATTTTTTAATTGCCCAAAAAAACATTCCAAGCCGAAGCCCCTGCCGGGATCTCTGAATGGAATGCTGAATGTTGACTATTCAGTTGTTTCCGATGACTTCGCGGATTTTCTGCATGCAATAAGTCAACCAGGTTGCTTAATCCAACCGGACCCTTCCGTCCTCCTGCAGAATAGCTTCGATTTTTTTCTGGATTTCATCCCTGCTGTGCACATTCGCGCTTTCGCATTCGAATGCTTCATCCCCGCAGATCATGCACTTCCTCGGTTCATAGCCTATTTCCATTCGCTGTACTTCGATCATTTTGCCTTCTTCCAGATAAAACACGCTGATCGTGAACAGCTGGCCGAGCAAACTGCCGTCTTCTATCATGATGGCGGCTTGTTTCACAGCAGTCGGATAGGTATCGACGACGACAAAGTATTCCGGCCCCGTATCCAAATCCATCAATTTTTCATAGGTGACTTTCCATTTGTTTGTTTGGATCGCATTTTTGATTTCTTGGATGCCGATTTCAGAAATCTGCCTTACGATGGCATTATATTTGACTGGTCCAGGAATATTGCATTTAAGGGAAATCAACGTCTGGTTTGCGTTCGTCTTGCTGATTTCCTCTTCAAAAAAGGCACGTTGTTCCCTTGAGGCCAACACTTCCTTGAGCGTCGGCATTTGACCTTGTGAGAAAATAGATTCTGGCACCATTGCACTCATCCTTTACTGTTTTATTTTGTTCTCTGATAATACCATTATTTGTAACAAAAGCTTACATGGAAGTTTCGCGATGCACACAATTTTTCTACAAAAGGGTCCTGGAGGCGAAATCGAAGCCATTGTTTGACGTCACTGTTGATTACACCACAGGCAAATGATGAAACCACAAAAACATTTAAAGCGCTTACATTAACAAGGGCGATATATGCCGAAAATATATCCATAAAATGTAGCCGTAAAAATTTGTTTCTCTTTACACTATAATAACGCTTTTATGGAAAAAATTCATTGATTTAATATTAAAATCTATTATTAATCAATATTACTCCATTTGTCAGGATTATTAGAATAACTGTGACATACTTTCTTTCCCGCCAGGGACATTAGATTAGCGTCAACAAAAAGAACAGGCATCGCCTTCTTGTGAAGGTTGTGCCCGTTCTTTCCGTGAAGCATTATTCTATTTTAAGCAGGTTACTTTTCTTCCTTAGGCAATAGCGCTTTACGGGAAAGATTGATTCTGCCCTGTCTATCGACTTCGATGACCTTGACTTTGACTTTATCGCCGATTGCTAGGACATCTTCAACCTCTTTGACACGCTCGTTAGCCAACTCGGAGATGTGGATCATACCATCTTTACCTTTTGTGATTCCGACGAACGCGCCGAATTTTTCGATGCGTTTTACAGTGCCCTCGTAGATTTCGCCGACCTTCACTTCATGCGTCAATTCTTCGATGATTTGTTTAGCGCGGGCGATCATCGCCGTATCAGCAGAAGCGATGCTCACGTTGCCTTCTTGATCGATGTCGATCTTCACGCCGGTTTCTTCGATGATACTGTTGATCGTATCTCCGCCCTTACCGATGACGACTTTGATCTTATCAGGTTTGATTTGCATCATTTCGATCTTCGGAGCATATTGGGACAACTCTTCGCGAGGAGCTGCAATCGTGCTTGTCAGCTCAGCAAGGATTTCCATCCGCGCTTTTTTCGCTTGCATCAATGCTTCAGTCAGGATTTGTTCTGTGATCCCTTGGATTTTGATGTCCATCTGCAAGGCAGTGATGCCTTCGCTTGTTCCGGCAACTTTGAAGTCCATGTCGCCCAGGTGGTCTTCAAGTCCTTGGATGTCCGTCAAGACTGTGTAGTTTTCGCCTTCCATCACTAAGCCCATCGCGATACCCGCAACCGGCGCTTTGATCGGTACACCCGCGTCCATCATTGCCAGCGTGCTGGCGCAGATGCTTGCCTGTGAAGAGGACCCATTGGATTCCAATACTTCCGAAACCAAACGGATTGTGTAAGGGAACTCGGCTTCAGTCGGGATGACTTGTTTCAATGCACGTTCACCCAATGCGCCGTGGCCGATTTCGCGGCGTCCAGGGCTTCCTGCTCTGCCGGTGCTGCCGACCGAGAATTGCGGGAAGTTGTAATGGTGGATGAATCGCTTGCTGTCCACCATGCCCAGGCCATCGATAATCTGATGTTCGCCCAGCGGAGCCAATGTACAAGTGGACAAAGCTTGCGTCTGTCCACGCGTGAACAAACCGGAACCGTGTACGCGCGGCAATAAGCCGACTTCGGAAGCCAATGGGCGGATTTCGTCGATTTTACGGCCATCAGGACGGATTTTGTCGACTGTGATCAAACGGCGCACTTCGTCTTTTTCCATGTCTTCCACGATTTGGCGGACTTCTTTGGAGATTTGTGCAAAGTTGGCGTCATCCAGATACTTTTCGTTGAAGAACAAGATTGCTTCAGCTTTCACATCTTCAATAGCGGCTTCACGAGCCAATTTCTCTTCTGTCATGATGGCTGCCGTCATTTTTTCGCCGTAAGCAGCGGTCACTTCGGCTACAAGTTCAGGGTTCAAAGACAGAAGCTTGACTGTCATTTTTTCCTTGCCGACTTCAGCTACGATTTTATCTTGGAAATCGCATAATTCCTGGATTGCTTTGTGGCCGAACATCAATGCCCCAAGCATGTCTTCTTCGTTAACCATTGCAGCGCTGCTCTCAACCATGTTGATGGCGACTCTTGAACCGGCAACGGTCAATTCAATATCGGATACTTCATTCTGTGGAGCGGTAGGGTTCAAAACATATTCGCCATCCACGCGTCCAACATTGACTCCAGCGATCGGTCCGTAGAACGGAATGTCGGAAATCGCCAACGCCAACGAGGAACCGAACATGGCAGCCATTTCCGGCGCGCAATCCTGTTCGACGGACATGACGACGTTTGTGATCTGCACTTCGTTGCGGAACCCTTCAGGGAACATCGGGCGGATCGGACGGTCGATCAAACGCGCCGTCAACGTTGCGTTTTCACTTGGGCGGCCTTCACGCTTGATGAATCCTCCCGGTATTTTACCGACTGAATACATTTTTTCTTCATAGTTCACAGTCAATGGGAAGAAATCGGTATCTTTTGGTTCTCTTGAACCTACTGCAGCCGTCAATACGACAGTATCTCCGTATCTCACCAATACCGCACCATTGGCTTGCTTAGCCAATTGGCCGATTTCGACTTGCAGCAAACGACCTGCCCAGTCCATTTGGAACACTTTTTTTTCTGACATGTTATCATTCTCCTTTTGCGATGCTTCCCATCTACCAACTACTAAACAAATGTCAACCTACCGTTGCTTATAAGCTCACATTTGTATAGTAGCGGTCTGTAGAGCGGGAGCCTCATTCCATTATAGCTGATTGCTCAGCATTTTTGCACTCATTGTCCGAAAAATCCCAAAAAATAAGCGAGATTCACAGTGGAATCTCGCTTAATATGTCTTAGCCACGAAATTAACGACGCAAACCTAATCTTTGGATCAGTTCACGGTAGCGGGGAACGTCTTTGTTACGCAAGTAAGCCAACAAGTTACGACGGTGTCCAACTTTTTTCATCAAACCACGGTAAGAATGGTGGTCTTTTTTATGAACGCGTGCGTGCTCGTTCAAGTGGTTGATTTCATACGTAAGAACTGCGATTTGCACTTCTGGGGATCCAGTATCTCCTTCGTGAATAGCGTATTCTTTGATGATTTCATTTTTAAGTTCTTTTGAAATTGCCATTTTTTTCACCTCTTTCATAAAGTTACCTTTAACTGAGTAGAACGTTGGTGAGTCGTTTAACCAAGTTGAAGGTCGTATATATAATACATGGAACAGTTTATCGTAATTCCTTACCGATTGCAAGTAAAAATCACTTTTTTATAACCCTTTGTATTCTGCTTTCAGTTCCAACACCATGTCACGTATTTCTGCCGCTTTTTCGAAATTGAGGGCTTTGGCGGCTTCCCTCATTTCCTTATCCAGTTGATCGAGCGCTTCGCGGCGTTGTTCCATCGTCATCGCTTTGTAGACGCTCAAAATGCTGACGTCCCCTTCGGCATCTTCAGGTGTATGTGAGATACTGATCCGGTCACGGACTTCTTTGATGATCGTTTTCGGCGTGATGCCATGCTTAATGTTGTAGGCTTCCTGTGTCGCACGACGCCTGTTCGTTTCGTTTATGGCCCGCTCCATTGAATCCGTTATGCGGTCCGCGTACATGATGACTTTCCCGTTCTCGTTCCGGGCAGCCCGTCCGATCGTCTGGACAAGCGAGCGCTCGCTCCGCAGGAAGCCTTCTTTGTCTGCATCCAGGATGGCAACAAGCGAAACCTCGGGAACATCCAGCCCTTCCCGCAACAGGTTGATGCCGATCAACACATCAAATTCTCCCAATCGGAGATTGCGGATAATTTCCGCGCGCTCCATCGTTTTGATTTCGCTGTGCAGATAATTCACTTTGATGCCGATTTCCTTCAGATAATCCGTCAAGTCTTCGGACATCTTCTTCGTCAAAGTAGTGATGAAGACCCGCTCATTGCGTTCGACACGCAAATTGATTTCACTGATCAGATCATCGATCTGGCCTTTGATCGGACGCACTTCCACGATCGGATCCAGCAAGCCTGTCGGACGGATGATCTGTTGGGCAACATAGGGGCTTTGTTCATACTCGTACGGGCCAGGCGTCGCCGAAATATAAAGGATCTGGTTGACCCGCTCCTCGAATTCCTTCAACGTCAACGGACGGTTATCCAAGGTGCTCGGCAGACGGAAGCCATACGCCACCAATTGCTCCTTCCGCGAGCGGTCACCGTTGTACATGCCGCGGATTTGCGACATCGTGATGTGCGACTCGTCGATGACTGTCAGATAATCATCCGGGAAAAAATCAAGCAAAGTGTATGGTGGCTCTCCCGGAGCGCGTCCATCCATATGTCTGGAATAGTTTTCGATTCCGTTGCAGTACCCCATTTCCATCAACATTTCCATGTCGTAGTTGGTGCGCTGTTCCAAGCGCTGGGCTTCCAGCAGTTTGTTTTCATCGCGCAGCACTTTGAGTCGATCCTTCAGTTCTGCCCGGATCATGTCGACTGCATGCAGGGTCTTTTCTTCATTCGCCACGAAGTGAGTGGCCGGGAAAACGGGAAAATGTTCGACATCACTCTTGATTTCTCCGGTCAGTACATCCACTTCTCTGATCCGATCGATTTCATCCCCAAAAAATTCGACACGGATGGCCTCGTTGTCGCGGGATGCCAGAAAAATTTCGACCACATCTCCGCGCACGCGGAACGTTCCGCGCCGAAAATCGATATCATTGCGTTCAAACTGCATTTCCACCAACCTGCGCAGCAGTTCATTCCTTTCCATCTCCATCCCTTGCCTTAACGATAAGGTATGCTCTTTATAGTCCAAGGGATTCACCAAACCATAGATGCAGGACACGGAAGCCACAACAATCACGTCCCGCCTTTCCAGCAAGGAGCTGGTGGCGGAGTGGCGCAGTTTATCGATTTCATCGTTTACGCTGGATTCTTTCTCTATATAAGTGTCGCTGGAGGGGACATACGCCTCGGGTTGATAATAGTCATAGTAACTCACAAAATATTCGACGGCGTTGTTAGGGAAAAATTCCTTCAATTCGCCATACAATTGCCCAGCCAACGTTTTGTTGTGGGCGATGACAAGCGTCGGTTTGTTCACTGCCTGGATGACGTTCGCTACCGTAAAAGTCTTGCCGGTCCCCGTCGCGCCCAACAGGGTTTGCGCCCGTCTGCCCAGATTCAATCCATCGACAAGCTCTTTGATGGCTTCCGGCTGATCACCGCTGGGCTGGTATGGGGAAACTAATTCAAATTGATCTTTCATTTGGATGATTCACCTCTTCACTCACTGTTGTAACTATTTTACCACCCAAACATACTTTCGTACACTTTGGAGCTTTCGGCATCGCCTGGCCTGATTTTGACCCCAAAATCCCAAAATATGTGTCTTGAAATTCAGGGTCGCTTTGATTAAAAAGGGAATCTCTTTCATTTTTTATTGCACAACCCTCCAAAATTATGTATAATATGGCATGTTGGCAAAACAGCCTAATAGTTATAGAAATAAGGAAAGAGGGGTGAACCCAATGCCAAATATCGATTCAGCAATCAAACGTGTTCGCACTAGCGAAAAAGCTAACCTAAAAAACAACGCTCAAAAGAGTGCTATGCGTTCAGCTATCAAAAAATTTGAAGCTGCAGTAGCAGAAGGCGCTGAAAATAGCGAAGAATTATTAAAGGCAGCAGTTAAATCTATCGATTCAGCAGCTTCTAAAAACTTAATTCATCAAAATAAAGCGTCTCGCGACATTTCTCGTTTAACTAAAAAATTAGCTAAATAATTTTTTGATTTAAGAGACTTCAAAACGCAAGGCCGAAGACAGACCAGTCCAACTGGTCCGTCTTCGGCCTTTTTCGTATATAAAGTAATTTGTATAACTTATCAAACTAAAAACGTATCACCGCAGGTGTTGAACTGATTTGCAACTTATTTCATGCATCCAAAATGATGTCCAGCTTCACGGGTTAGCCCTTCGGAAAGGATAAAGGAACCCCTTGTCTCTACGAGCCAAGGATACTATTCGACTAACCTGCTGACGCAGGAAGTCTCTCAGCATATTGCGCTCTACGATGCTCAGTTGCATGGGACTCTAAGGGATTCATCCCTTAGAGTCCCAGTACAAGGTGACCGTAGGGAACGTTGCGTGGCACGATTTCCTAAATTTCTTTCAAGGCTGAACGAACCCGTTGCGCTTTTCTCCTTTGATTTTACTGTTTGGGCATTGCGTTTGCGTAGCGGATCAGAAAAAACTCGAATTGTATCTCCTTCAACCCTTGCCCTGTCTTCATGTTATACTCCGTCTCGACCAAGCCCTGAAAAGCATCGGCCAGGACCTTTTCGGAAAGGTTCCTCACTTGTTGGGAAGCAAGTTTCACACGATAAGGATGGATCTTCAACACTTTCGTGATGTCCGTTTGCTGGTACCCGTTTTTTGAGAGCAGCTTCACTTGCAGCAACAGTCGGAATTGCCCTAAAAGGATTGCATTGATTTTGATCGGTTCTTCTTTTTGGAGCAACAGGTCCCGATAAATCTGGATGGCCAGATAAGTGTTCTTGTTCAGCACTTGCGTCACCAATTCAAATATATTTTGTTCCAGATTGCGCGGGATCAAGTCGATCACCATTTGTTTGGTGATTTGTTTGTCTTCAGATCCGGCAAGAAACAGCTTGGGCAACTCCCGCATTCCCCGCGACAGCTGATTTTCGATCCGCTCGTAAAATAATTCGAGTGCATCGCGGTTCATCTGGTAGCCTTCATTTTTGATCATGTCCCCCAAAAATTTGCGGGCTTCTTTCTCCGCTAACGGGGAAACATCAACAGTGACGGCCTTCTTCGTCAGCAGTTTCGCAATTTTTTTTCTGCTGTCCAATTTTTCGTACGGCGCAAAAATAGCCAGAATCGTTGAGGGTGAAGGGTTCTCCAGATAACTCTCAAGCCAACCAAGATCATGCTCCAGTCCATTCTTGGGTTTTTCGGCCGTCAAAAAGAGCGGGTTCTCGATGATGACTAGACGTCTTTCCCCAAAAAAAGGCAGCGACTCCGCATCTTCAAGAGCCCGACCCAACAGCGTCTCATCCATATTGAATATGCCGACATTCAAATCCTTGTCGGCCTCGTCAACAACCGTACGCAGCAACAGCTGCTTCGCTTCTTCTATAAAAAAATCTTCTTTGCCCAAAAATAAATAGACCGGCTGAAGCTGACCTTTTTTTATTTTGGACATCTCCGTTGTATAATTCACGTTTGGACCACCATTCATCATTTTTATTTTTTGTTCTCCAAAATGGTTCGCCATTCTGTTTCCCCTGGCCCGTAACGGAAGTGGACAGCGCCCTGTCGGTCCGTGCGAAATACAGGGATATTCCGCAATTCCAGGCGTTCCAGTATCTCCGCATCCGGATGGCCGTACCTGTTCTGTTTGCCAACGGATATCAAGGCCAATTTAGGCTGGACATGATCCAAGAAGCCTTCCGAACTGGATGTTGCGCTCCCGTGGTGGCCGATCTTCAGAATATCGGCCTTCAAATCAGGATAAGTGCGCACCAGCAAACCTTCCCCGTCTTCTCCAAGATCGCCCGTGAACAGCCAATCCAAACCGCCTATGCTTGTTTGGATGACCAATGAATCCTCATTTCCGCCTTCTCCCGGCGCTAAAGGTGCCAAGATATGAAAAACAAAATCAGCAGCAAGCTTTAAATCGACCTTGCCCAATACAGGGAACAGGCCCACTTGGTGTCGGCTTTGCAGTTCAAGGAGCACTGCGGCGAACGCCGCATTCCCCTCCGCTCCTTTAGGGAAATAAACCGCAGCAATCGGCAAACCTTCGGCAAGTTCCCGCAACGAACCAACATGGTCCTGATCGGCATGCGTCAGAAAGACCATGTCCAATTTTTTCACGCCTTCCGCTTTTAGGGTCGACACAAGCTTTTCACCGGCGGTTGTCGCTGATTCCCGGACTTGCCAGGCTTCTTTTTCAAAAGTCAGCATGCCGCCCGTGTCTATCAGCACCGCCCGACGATGAAAAGGCGTTATGATCAGGATGGCATCTCCCTGTCCCACATCAAGCATGACGACTTTTCCGGAAGGAGTCAGCTGATGGGCGAAGGAAAACAAGCCGACAGCGGCCATCAGGACACAAAGCACACGGATATCCCTTTGCCTCTTTTCGACACTCAGCAAGAGCAGCAGCAAGGCGATCCAGACCAACACAAAATAAACGGCAGGCGGTCTTCCTGTAACGAGTGACGCAAAATCCAAATCCGCGGCTGCCCCGGCAAAGTGCTCCAACAAGGTGAGCAATTTATCGGACACAGCACAAAGCGACCCCAGCAACGGGGTTCCCGGGGAAAAGAGCACGGTAAAGAGCAACAACCAAAACAGCGGAAAAAGCAACCAGGAAAAAAAGAACGAAAAGATCACATTCACAAAAATCCCGAGCCAGGAAACCTCAAAAAAATGATAGGCGACGACGGGAAAGGACGCCATCGTCATCAGCGCCGTCAAGCAGATATCCCTCAACAACCCATTCATTTCCCATTCCGCGCTGATTGGGGCAACAAAATACAATACCCCCGCCAAAAGATAACTCAATTGGAAACTTGCCGAATAGATCAGCAGCGGATTGTAAAAAACAGCAACCATCACCGTAAATGCGAAGGCATCTTTCGCATCAATCCGATGTCCGGTGATTTTCCCGACCAATAGGATAAGGTGCGTACAGATAGCCCGAAAGACACCGATTCCCCACCCGGTCAACACACCATAAGCGAGCAAAAATACAACCAGCAGCTTATCCGTAGTCTCATGGCTGACTTTCATCCGCAACAGGATGTAGCGCACCTGGGCCAGCAGCAGCTGGATATGCATGCCGGAGATGGAAAAAAGATGCAATAAACCGATCCCACGATAGGCGTCCAAGGTATCCCCCGATATGGCATGCGCTTGATTGAATAGCATTGTTTGGATGTAGTCGGTCGTCTGGACAGCTGGCAGCTTTTCCAACATCAAAATGATGGATCTCCTGATGCTGCTTGGCAAGGACCAAACAGAACGATCCTCACTCCGGAACTCCATCGCTTCGATAGCGGCGGCCCAATGGATGCCTTTCGCATTCAGATACTCTTCGAAATCAAATTGGTGCAGATTCCGTTCCGCTTCCGGCGCCTCCAACCGGACAGCGGCGACGAAACGCTGTGGGAATCGCATTTGTTCCCAGGTGAACTTTTCTTCTTCTGTTGCGATCGTGTAATGGAAATAAACTTTTTCTTCCTTGCCTCCCCATAGCAGCAGGGCTTCCCCTGTCAGCAAATCGCCGTTGATCCGCAGATCATTCGGATCCAACTGCAGCGCAGCTTTTCTGACCGATTCCGCTTCCTGAGCAGTGAACTCCGATGCGCTCGACCACTGGTGGACCAGTAAACTCGTTAGGCTCGCGACCACCACCGCGGCAGCAATGACGTTCAAAGTTTTGGATTGCATCAAGTAAAGGCGCGCAAAAATGGCAATGAGCAGAACCCACGCAAAGACATTGGTTCCGTCGAATCCGATGATGGTCACCGGGAAGACGAGCAAGGCAGGCAAAAGCAGATAGCCCTTAATGGTCAGTCGTCATGATGCCCGCAACATGCAGCAGAGCCATCATCTGATTGTTCTTTTCGTTTCAGTAATTGAGAAAAATAATCCGGATCGAGGGGGACTTGTTCATACGGAATATCCATCGCATCCAGCAGATGGACGGCGTAGGAGTCGTTATGATAGTCTTCCAAATAATAGATTTTCTTGATGCCGGCCTGCAAAATCATTTTCGTGCATTGCAAGCAAGGGAAATGTGTCACATATATTTCTGCATCCTGGGTCTGTACGCCGAACTTGGCGCACTGCAGGATCGCATTCATTTCCGCGTGGATGGTGCGGACACAGTGCCCATTCACGACATAGCAGCCCTCATCGATGCAGTGGACGTCGCCGGAAACACTCCCGTTGTATCCTCCGGCAATGATGCGTTTGTCTCTGACGATTGTGGCACCGACCTCCAAGCGTTTACAAGTGCTCCTCAGTGAGAGCAGCACGCTTTGTGCCATAAAATATTGATTCCAAGGAATTCTTTCCATGCAGTAGTAACCTCCATCCATATATAAAATTAAGTATACAAGAGCCGCTCCCTTGATTCAATTTTATTTTGCTCCGACCGTGATTAGATCTTTAAACCCCTCGAAGGTTTTTTCACCGATTCCTGAAACTTCCATTATTTCCTCGATCGTCTGGAAAGAGCCGTTCTCCTCACGGTACGCGATGATGAGCGCAGCTTTTTTTTCACCAATCCCATTCAACGTCTGCAGCAACACAGCATCTGCCGTATTGATGTCCACTTTCTCGGTTCCGGCCTCCTCGTTTCCGTTTTCTTGTTCGGTCAGGTTGTTTTCCGGCGCTGCAATCGGGCGAACTGCTTCTTCGCCGACTGCAGGAATATAGATCACCATCTGATCTGTCACGCGTTGGGACAGATTCACCGTGCCGGCATCTGCCGATTCACCCAAACCACCGGCTAAATCAATTATGTCGATGACGCGCATATCAGCCTCCGCTTGGTATACACCCGGTTTTTTTACGGCGCCTTTGATGTCGACGA
This sequence comes from uncultured Trichococcus sp., assembly GCF_963663645.1. Classification (NCBI taxonomy): domain Bacteria; kingdom Bacillati; phylum Bacillota; class Bacilli; order Lactobacillales; family Carnobacteriaceae; genus Trichococcus; species uncultured Trichococcus sp. The sequence continues at coordinate 2,180,650 of NZ_OY760503.1, read as the reverse complement.
TGATGATTTCCCGGATCGGCTCCGCCTCTTCCGGCTGCTCTGACGACGGGTTTGATTCAGCAGAGCTTGCCGCCAGATAGGTTTCATCCAGCAACAACTCCTCAGTGCCTGTTTCTGCCGTATTGCCGTAAATCAATCTGCCTAAGCCAAAGAGACTTGCAGCGAGAACCATAAACAAAACGGCAAATCTGATCACTTCCTGCTTATGGCAAGCAAGCCATTCCCGAATAGCATCCAAACTATCCCTCCTTTCGCATCCATTGACAACATACGCGGAAAGGCACATAAAAATTCAGCTGTGCGAAATGATTTTCCCAAAAGGTCAAGCTAAAAAGGTTGGGACAGGAACCCGCGGCTCCTCTCCCAACCTTATGCAAATATTTGGTTCATTCCGATATTTTTTTCCCTTTGAACGCGCTGTCCTTGAATTTCTGAAGGATAGCGGCGTTGATGTTGGCCGGCACCAAAGTGGATACATCCCCGCCGAACATCGCGACTTCTTTGATCAGGCTGGAACTGAGGTAACGATAATTTTCCGAAGAAAACAGGATCACCGTTTCAAGGTCTGGGGCCTGCAGCTTGTTCATCGAGGCGATGCTGTGTTCATACTCGAAATCCTTTACGTTCCGGACCCCGCGCAAAAGTGCGCAGGCGCCGACATCCTTTGCCATTTCGATCGTAAGCCCACCGGTATGGCGGATGACTTGGACTTGCGGAAAATCACGCAAAGCTTCGGCAACCAATTGGATCCTTTGCTCACCGTCAAATAAAGATTGCTTGGATGTGTTGGTCGACACTGCAACAACGATTTCGTCGAAAACAATGGCCGCCCGGGCAATCGTATCGATGTGCCCGTTCGTCAAAGGGTCGAAACTCCCCGCAAATAGCGCTGTTTTTTTCATGGGATCAACCTTCCTGATAGTAGTCGAACATTTCGATAGCGATAGTCCCATAAACGGCACGCTTCCATTTTCCGTATGGGCCGATCTGTTCAGGCAACGTGTTTTCCTTTGCCATCTCACAGACAAATACGGTTTCTTCATTGACCAGCTGCAAGGCGATCATTTCAGTGATGTCAGCGACTGTCTTTTCTTCAGCATAAGGCGGATCAAGAAAGACCAAAGCAAATTGCGTGTTCGGATTTTCTGCGGCGAAGACACGAAGATTTTTTCGCGCATCCCCTGCATAAACGCTGAATTTCTCAGCTTCCTTCGTGATTGCGATGTTTTCCTTTATGGTATCAAGCGCTTTTCGGTTCTTTTCGAACAACACCGCTCTATCGATCCCTCGGGAAACCGCTTCGATCGATAAGCCACCGCTGCCTGCAAACATATCCAGGCTGATTCCGCCATCAAAGAACGGACCGATGATATTGAACAAGGATTCTTTGACCTTGTCCGTCGTTGGGCGTGTATTGCTCCCAGGAACGCTTTTCAATCTGCGTCCTTTGTATTCTCCTGCGATGACTCGCATCTGTCCTCACCTACAAACACATATTTTTATTGCGGTACATATTCTAAAAAGAATAAGTCTTCGTTTCAAAAGCGGACACGTTGTATTCCGCTTCAGGATTACTGCGGTCTTTCCTGTCAGGAAGAGCATTCTTCAGGGTCATGTCGATTTCAGGACGATGCGACAATTCCACTTTCCTGACAAAATGCAGACTGTTCAATTTTTCTGCCGTAGCCTGTGCCTCTTCTTGGTCGACGTACAATAAGACATACTTCATTCTGTTGGAAACATAATGGATATAACCGTATCTTTTCAAATTTTTGATCTGTCTCAAGGTATAGACCCAGACGACGATGCCCTGCCTTTTGGTCACTTCTAAACTCATATGTTTACCCCCTACTGGAAATATGTATCTGACAAGCTGCAGGCATGTTTGATTCCCCTGATTGAAAAAATGGGTCCCCTGCAGAAACCAATATATTCGGTGAAATGGCATGCGCCAACCGCTCGGAAACCTTGTCCAAAAGCAACTGTAGTTCACGTTCCGCTGTCCGAAAGCGATAGACGGATTCATCCAAGTCCATCAACCTCTTCGTCTGGTAAACGCGCTGTTTGATTTCCGCATAATCCGGTGCAAAGTCAGCGTAGGCTTCGACCCTCTCGTATGCCTCTTTCGCTTCATTGAATGCCCGTATCTTAGCGTTGGCTTCTTCATTTTGTGCCAGAAGGCGCTTTGCTCCCTTATAAGATAACATAGCTTCTCCGCTGCAGATTGCTTCCACAAGCCGGAAGGTTTGGTCTTCCAACGCAAAGTACTCTTCATTGATGATCATATTTTCCCCTGCCTCTTGTGTTGATGGTGTCTACTTTGTAGTATAGCTTGAAACAAAGGGCGACTCAACCGTTTTTTATGGGTGCGCACCCTATTCGCCTAAAAGGATCAATTGGTAATGCTCATTGCCCGCAACGGCGTAGCGCGTCAGATAGTCATCAAAAATGGCGTTATCCTCTTGCAGCAGCTTCAGGTAGAGAGTAGGAACACTGTAGCAGTCGTCAGCAAAAACAAAGGCCGTACGCGTACCGGGGGCAACTTCCGCTAATTTTTTCTCAATGCGTTGATCCGACAAAGTGAAGGCTGCCGTAAAATCATTGATGTCCGCTTCGTTCGGCATAAGGTCGCCCGCTGCTGTACCCAGCTCTTCGGATTCCTGGAACATCGACAAACCCCGGCGTTCCCGCAATATGCCCAATATGCTTTTGATTTGTTGGACATTTTCCTCATCCGCAGCAACACTTCTTCCCCAGTCGTCACGATTGGCTTCATAGGATTCCTCCGAGACGACGGAATAATATTCCAAATCCAGCAACGCCTCATTCGAAAGGAAGTACATCCCATACACCGTTTTCGTCACCTCATCAAACAGCAAAATCACAAAGCTGTCATTCTCGAACTGGATCAATGGCGTCCGTTCTTTTTGTTTTTTCGATAAAGCCAGCTCATACGGCGTATCGCCGGCAGTTACTTGAAAATCCCGTGCCAGATAAGCCTCATCAAGTACGTTCTCCTTTGTCATGCCGATTGTGTACATGCCTGTCTCGATTTTGTTACCCAAAATATATAGGGAACGGATGATATCATCCTTGACGCCTATTTGGATGTAGTCGGCAGCATTGGTTCCGAATATCCACCATTCACTTCCTCCATAGGCTTCACCAACGCGTATCGGCTCGCCATGCTTAGCCGTGTAGGCGCCAATGGATTGGCCTATGTAGGATTCATAACCCGTCACAGGCAAAGGATAACCCTTATTTTCATCAATCGGAGTTTGCTCGTTGTTCACGACGCTTGCGGGCGGCGTGGTCCGTTCCCCGTTGTCCACATAGAGAGGGAGTGCATAGGCTATGAAACTGAACAAGATGAACAACGACACTACTTTGATGGAAAATTTCATACCTACCCCTCCTTGTGATTTCCGAACGTTGCAAGATGGCAAAGAACGCCATGATAAATACTATTATACTCTATTTTTGTCCGATGCGAAAAGCTTTCCGCCAGCTTCTTCTTTGTGGTTTGTTGGTATGATTGTCTGGTCTGGGGTTCGCGTTTATGTTTGTGTGCGAGATTCCCCGCCAAAATGATTTTGACGGGGAGTCTCGTGTTGTCCGTGGACGTTTTTCCCCGCCAAGGTGGGTTAAGCGGGTTTTCTGACTGTGATTTGAATTGATTTTCCCCGCCTAACCGCTTTTGGCGGGTTATTTCTGAGCATTCATTCATTTCCCAAATAGAAGGGGCTGTATAAAACCAGAAAGTACTATTCTGGTTTTATACAGCCCCTTTCTTACTTATTTTGGCTGTTTGGAAATCTGATCGTTGATGTACATATTGTTGACCAGTCCGATCGAAACGGCGGATACCAACAGGCTGGATCCTCCGTAGCTGACGAACGGAAAAGTGACTCCGGTCAATGGCATCAGGCCGGTTGCACCCCCAACATTGATGACTCCCTGAACCAGGAACATCGTGCCGATTCCGATGCAGACCAGTTGGGCAAACGGATCTTTAATTTTGATGGCATTTTTAAAAATACGATAAACCATATAGAAAAACAGCACCAAAACGAATGCAACACCCATCAAGCCCAGTTCTTCCCCAACGATGGACAATATGAAATCGGTGTGGGGTTCCGGCAAATAGCCGGACTTCTGGATGCTTTCACCGATGCCTACACCGAAAAGGCCTCCCCTGCTTAAAGCGTAGTACGAATTCACCACTTGGTAACCGGAATCCTGTATGTCGGCAAAAGGATCGATGAATGATGTGATCCGTTCCATCTGATAGGAATGGAAGAACGGGATGCTGCTCCCGAATGTTTTCACCATGACGATGATCAGACCGTAAACCGCCCCGATTGCCCCAAACGTCATTACGCCATATTTGACTTTGATGCCGCTGTGAAGGAACATGACCAGACAGATGAAGGCAATGATGGCTGCCCCACCGAGATCGGGCTGCAAAAACACCATTACCACCGCCGCGGCTGTTATCGCGATCGGTTTCTTCACCATTTCATAAAAATTATCATTTATGCGGGACTGGTGTTTGGAAATGAACCAGGACAAGTAAAGGATCAGATTCAATTTCATGAACTCTGCAGGTTGGAACCCGATTGTTCCAAAGTAGATCCAGCCGCGTGCCCCTTTCGTTGCGGTACCGGGCCATAGCAGCAGGTAAGCCAATACAGCGAAAAGGCCAAACAAAACATACGTCAACAATTTATCATTTTTGAACAGTCGCTTGGACAGAAAAGACGCGATCAACGCCCCCAGTAACCCCAATGAAGCGAAAATGATTTGCTTATAAAAAAAATGTTCCGAATTGTTGTAATCCGTCATGGCGCGATAACTGCTGGAACTGTAGACCATCAGTATCCCGAAGCCCGACAGGATGATGTATGGGATCAGAAGACGCCAATCCATATAGGAGAATTTTTTCTTGATTGCATTTTTAATCATGTAGACAACTAAACCCCTTTGTCGGCGGAATCGTTTTTCGATTGATCAAAATAGTTCGTGTACATGGCGTTCAAAGAAGCCTCCAAATCGCTCAATATCTTGTGCCCCTCTTCTTTCGAGATGATTCCCAATTTAACGGCATAATCGACTTCACGGGAGAACCCGTACATTTGCGTATCCACCACATCCTCGAAGGCCGGACAGTTCGCAAAGCAGAGGTGTTCCTTTTGGCTATTGATTAATTTGTAGATCTTTTCAGCATCTTGCATCAAGATTTCCAAAGCAGTTGTTTTATTGATGCTATCCATTTTAATTCCTCCCTTCAAAAAGTTAATGCATGCTATCTTGAACTCCCCCGCAATCCTTGCGGTCGATACAAAAAGCGTATGGTCATTCAAGTTTATTATACCAAACAAACAGGCTGACGCCTACCGCCATTCGTCTCCCGGCGGATTGAAGAGAAAAAGGCCCGTGGCAATGGTTGCCAAGGACCCTTTTTTCAGAACTTGTTGTCGGATTATTCTGCTTTTTTCTTGCGTTTAGCAGCTTTTTCGCGCTCGTTTTTGTCTAGGATTTGTTTACGCAGACGGACACTTTCAGGTGTCACTTCGCAATACTCATCTTCTCCCATGAATTCAAGTGATTCTTCCAGCGTCAATGTACGCGGACGTTTGATCACGTTAGTGGAATCTTTGTTTGCAGAACGGATATTCGTCATTTGTTTCGCTCTTGTGATGTTAACAGCGATGTCATTGTCGCGGGCGTTTTCGCCGACAATCATACCTTCATAGATATCCACACCAGGTTCGATGAAGATTGTTCCGCGGTCCTCTACACCCATGATGCCGTAGGTTGTCGTTTTGCCTGTTTCAGTAGATACAAGCGCGCCTTTGCTGCGTCCGCCGATTTTGCCTGGCAACTCCGGCAAGTATGCTTCAAATGTATGGGCCATGATACCATAACCGCGTGTGATGGATAAGAATTCAGTAGAGTAACCGATCAATCCACGTGATGGAACAAGGAAGATGATACGGACTTGGCCGTTTCCGCTGTTTTGCATGTCCTGCATTTCCGCTTTGCGTTGGCTGATTGTTTCGATTACGGAACCCATGTATTCTTCAGGGGTGTCGATCTGTACACGTTCAAACGGCTCGCATCTTACGCCATCAATTTCTCTGATGATAACTTCTGGACGGGATACTTGTAATTCGTAGCCTTCACGACGCATGTTTTCGATCAGGATGGACAAGTGCAATTCGCCACGTCCGGAAACGATCCAAGCATCAGGAGAGTCGGTAGGATCGACACGCAAAGATACGTCCGTATGCAATTGTTTCATCAAACGCTCTTCGATTTTACGGGAAGTGACCCATTTGCCTTCACGGCCTGCGAAAGGAGAGTTGTTTGTAAGGAAAGTCATTTGCAGTGTAGGCTCGTCGATATGCAGAACCGGCAAAGCATCACGATGATCAACAGGAGTCACTGTTTCACCAACAAAGATATCTTCCATACCGGAAATAGCGATCAGATCGCCTGCTTTCGCCTCTTCGATTTCGATGCGGTCCAGACCAAAGTAGCCGAACAGTTTTGATACACGGAAATTCTTGAATGAGCCGTCCAATTTAAGTAAGGAAACTTGATCCCCGACTTTGATTGTGCCACGGAATACGCGTCCGATACCGATACGGCCAACAAAGTCACTGTAGTCAAGTAAAGCTACTTGGAATTGTAATGGTTCAGCAGAGTTGTCGATTGGAGCCGGGATGTGTTCGATGATTGCATCAAAAACGTTGTCCATTGTGTCTTCTTGTTCAGTTGGATCATCTGACATGCTTGAAGTACCATGCATTGCAGAAGCATAGACAACCGGGAATTCCAATTGTTCGTCATCTGCGCCCAATTCGATGAACAATTCCAGAACTTCATCCACAACTTCAGCCGGTCTGGCAGTCGGTTTGTCGATTTTGTTTACTACGACGATAGGGATCAGTTTTTGCTCCAAGGCTTTTTTCAATACGAAACGCGTTTGCGGCATCGTGCCTTCGTAGGCATCGACAACAAGCACTACACCATCAACCATACGCATGATACGTTCTACTTCTCCACCGAAGTCCGCGTGGCCTGGAGTGTCCATGATATTGATGCGTGTGCCTTTGTATTGTACGGCTGTATTTTTCGCCAAGATCGTGATTCCGCGTTCTTTTTCAAGATCGTTGGAGTCCATTGCGCGTTCCATAAGCTCGGTTCTTGCGTTCAATGTATCCGATTGTTTCAACAATTCATCTACTAATGTTGTTTTACCATGGTCAACGTGGGCGATGATTGCAACATTACGAATATCTTTTCTAAATTCCATTTGTTGTTTTCCTCCAAAATGTTTACTTGTTTTTCACTGCTGTTTGATATGCCAACTGCTACTGCCATTATATAGTCGATCACAATTCTGAATTTGAACTTCCCATCAGTTTTCGTTTACGGGATAGGTGAAAACCCGTTGAAAACTCATGAAGACAACTATCAACTTGTCCAGTCTATCACCTCCGGACCCATTTGGAAAGAAAAAAGTTCAATGTAACGGCTTTCTTGAAAAAGTTTTTCTTTCGCATCTCACTCCGCCACGGATGCCTCTGACCGGCGCGGATTCAGGGTCCTGCCTTCTTTATGGATTTGTCCGCAAAAAGAGACATAATCCCGAATGATTATGCCTCTGCTTTTTTGATTGGTTCCTACATGTTTTCGATGACCAGTTCCGCGAATCCGGAGCAGCTGACTTTTTGGGCAGCATCGTCCTTCATCAGATAATAAAAATCGCGTGTGACCGTTTTGTTCGCTATCGTCTTTTCGATTCCGCGCGTGATCAAGTCGCTGACTTCATCCCAGCCGATGTAATCGAACATCATAGCGCCGGACAACAACACCGATGACGGGTTCAGTTCATCCAAACCGGCATATTCCGGTGCAGTACCGTGTGTTGCTTCGAAAATGGCATGCCCCGTGTCCTGATTGATGTTCGCCCCTGGTGCAATCCCGATTCCGCCCACTTGAGCAGCCAACGCGTCGGAAATATAGTCGCCGTTCAGGTTCAAGGTGGCGATGACATCATAGTTCTCAGGGTTCATCAAGATCTCCTGCAGGAAGATGTCCGCGATCCGGTCCTTGATGATCAACTTGCCTGCCGCAACGGCATCTTCATAAGCTTTATCGGCTGCCGCTCTGCCATCCGCAGCTTTTACGGCATCGTATTGGGCCCAAGTGAAGACTTTGTCGCCAAATTCGCGTTCAGCTAAGGCATAGCCCCACTTCTTGAAGCCGCCCTCCGTGAATTTCATGATGTTGCCTTTGTGGACCAACGTCACGGAAGTGCGTCCATTTTCCAACGCATATTGGATGGCGCTGCGGATCAAGCGTTCCGACCCTTCAATCGAAACCGGCTTGACGCCGATAGCTGATGTCTCAGGGAAGCGTATTTTGTCCACGCCGAATTGGGTCTGCAGAATCTCGATGATTCGTTTCGCCTCTTCGCTTTGCGCTTCGAACTCGATCCCGGCATAGCAATCTTCGGTATTTTCCCGGAAGATGACCATATCGGTTTTTTCAGGTTCTTTCAACGGTGTCGGCACGCCTTCGAAATAACGGACAGGGCGCAGGCAGACGAAAAGGTCCAATGTCTGGCGCAAAGCGACGTTCAAGGAACGGATTCCCCCGCCGATCGGTGTCGTAAGCGGTCCTTTGATGGCCACCAAATGCTCACGGATGACATCCATGGTCTCATCAGGCAACCAAGAACCGGTCAAATCAAAAGCCTTCCCTCCTGCAAGCACTTCTTTCCAGACGATTTTTCGGGAATCACCGTAGGCTTTCTCAACTGCGGCTTCAAACACTTTCTTTGATGCTTGCCAAATTTCCGGGCCGATGCCATCCCCTTCGATGAAAGGGATGATCGGAAAATCAGGCGTGTGCAAACCAGTTTCGTTCATAACAATTTTTTCGCCAACTGTCATTGTGCAGTACCTCCAATAATTTCTTTTTCAGACAAAGGGATGTAAGTCAGGTTGACGGGTCCCACGTATTTTGAACGCGGACGGATCAACGTAGCTTCACGTTTTTGCTCAAACACATGCCCTAACCACCCGGAAACACGGCTCATCGCAAACAACAGCGTGAAGAGGTCATGTTCTATCCCGAAGCAGTGATATACAGTGGCGGAGTAGAAATCCACATTCGGAATCAAGCCTTTTTCCCTCAATAGATAGTCCTCTACTTCGCAGGAAAGATCGAACAAATCTTCTTTTCCGAATTCCTGGGTCAGTTCCTTAGCCATGCGTTTCAAATGTTTCTTGCGGGGATCTTCCGTTTTGTAGACACGGTGACCGAATCCCATGATTTTTTCTTTATTGTCCAATTTTGTTTTCAAGTAGCCCGCAACATCCCTGGTTTCTGATTCCGTGATTTCGGAGAGCATATCGAATACGCGTTCATTTGCTCCACCGTGCAAGGGGCCCTTCAGAGCTCCGATGGCAGCCGTGATACAAGAATAGACATCCGTCAGTGTTGAAGCTGCAACACGTGCAGTGAAGGTTGATGCGTTCAGATCGTGATCGGCATGGAGTACCAAACAATGATTATACGCTCTGACCAAATCCGGGTTCGCCTCTTCACCTGTCAACATATACAGGAAGTTGGCTCCGAATGAAAGATCTTCGCGAGGCGCAATCGGATCCAAACCTTTGCGTAATCGGGCGAATGCAGCTACAATCGTCGGAATTTTTGCTTGTATCGAGATTGCTTGAATATATACAGAACGTTCGTCCATCTCCTCCGCATATGGATCGAACACTCCCAATAGTGAGACCGTCGAGCGCAACACACTCATAGGGTGCAGATTTTGGCGGCACTGTATTTTCAGGCAAGCAATGACACTATCAGATAAGGCCATATGCGTGTGAAGATCGTGCTGCAACTGCGCAAATTCTTCACGGCTAGGCATTCTTGAATTCCACAACAAAAAGATGATTTCCTCAAATGATGCATCTTTTTCAACTAATTCGTCGATATTGTATCCTGAGAAGGATAATTTCCCCTCAACAATTGCGCTTAGGGAGGTTTCTGATACGACAACATCCGCTAATCCTTTATGTACTTCCATGATTTTTCTCTCCTCTCAAAAACCTCTCTTCAGTGAATTGGATGGCTTGCCGCTTAATAAGCAAGCCCCATTTTTTTACGGATCACCATCGGCAGGATGCCTCCGTTACGGTAATAAGTCATATCCACCTCAGAATCGAAACGGGCAATGGTCGTGAATTTGATTTCTTGGCCATCTGATTTGACTGCCGTCACAGGCACTTCCGCATGGATGCCGACACTATCGTTCAAATCGATCGTGATTTTTTCCGATCCGTCCAACCCCAAACTTTCTGCATCTTGACCTGCTTGGTATTGCAGAGGCAATACGCCCATCATCACAAGATTCGAACGGTGGATTCTTTCATAGCTCTTGGCGATGACAGCCTCGACTCCAAGAAGTTTGACACCTTTGGCCGCCCAGTCGCGGGATGAACCCATTCCATAATCATCACCTGCAAAAATCACTAATCCAGTTCCGTTTTGACGGTATCTTTCTGATGCTTCAAAGATACTCATTTCTTCACCGGTCGGCCAATAAATCGTGAAGCCGCCGTCTTTGCCGGATACCAGTTGATTACGGATACGCATATTCGCCAATGTACCGCGCATCATCACTTCATGGTTTCCGCGTCTTGCACCGTATGAGTTGAAATCACGGACGCCCACGCCTTTAGAAGCCAGATATTGACCAGCCGGCGTGCTGACGTCGATGCTTCCTGCCGGTGAAATGTGATCGGTCGTCACCGAATCACCGAACTTACCCAATACCGACAAAGCTTTCAAAGATTCGATCGGTTTCGGTTCCGGCGATAAATTTTCGAAGAATGGCGGATTTGCGATGTAAGTCGATCCCTCTTCCCACTGGTACAAAGCGTCATCATTCGTTTCGATCGCGTTCCATGCAGCATTGTCATCAAACACATGCAAATATTCCTCTTTGAATATCTCGGGTGTCACAAAATCACGGATCATCGCTTCGACAGCGTGTCTTTCCGGCCAAAGATCCGCCAAGTAGACGGGTTGGCCGTCTTTGCCATTACCGATCGGCTCGGTTTTCAGGTCGATGTTCATCGTACCGGCCAATGCGTAAGCGACCACCAATGGCGGAGATGCCAAATAGTTGGCTTTGACCAATGCGTGGATCCGTCCTTCAAAGTTACGGTTTCCGCTCAGTGCGCTTGAAACCAACAAATCGTTGTTTTTGATCACTTCTTCCACTTCAGGCAAAAGCGGCCCTGAATTTCCGATGCAGGTTGTACAGCCGTAGCCGACAGTATTGAAGCCCAGTTGTTCCAGATAAGGCAATAAACCGGCATTGTCCAAATAAGCAGTAACTACTTTCGATCCGGGTGCCAATGAAGTCTTCACATATTTCGGAACGTTCAGTCCCAACTCCACAGCTCGTTTTGCCAATAATCCGGCACTCAGCATTACGTATGGATTCGACGTGTTCGTGCAGCTTGTGATGGCCGCAATCGCAATGTCACCAGTTTTCATCTTCACTTCTTCCCCATCGAGGATCAGCGAGACTTCTTTATCTGTTTCGTTTTCGGCTAATCCAAATCCGGCATTGCCTTTTGGCGCAACCAAGGATCTTTGGAAGTCTTCTTTCAACTTCGAAACCGGCACCAGATCTTGAGGACGTTTCGGCCCAGCAACATTGGCCTCGATTGTGCTCAAGTCGATTTCAACGACTGTGGTGTATTCCGGTTCCGGATCCTCGACACGGTAATAAAGGTCGTTTGCCTTGACGTATTCTTCTACTATGGCAACATGCTTTTCATCCCTGCCGGTCAGCGTCAAGTAGTTAATAACTTCATCGTCGACCGGGAAGAAACCGCAGGTCGCACCATATTCAGGCGCCATATTGGCGATGGTCGCACGGTCCGCCAAAGTCATCGAAGATAATCCCGGACCAAAGAATTCGACAAATTTGCCGACTACTTTCATTTCGCGCAAAGTTTGTGTAACTTTCAATGCCAAGTCGGTTGCGGTAGCTGCTTCCTGCAGCGAATTGATGAAGCGTACACCTACGACTTCAGGAACAGGGAAGAAGGAAGGCTCGCCAAGCATGCTGGCTTCCGCTTCGATTCCGCCTACTCCCCAGCCCAATACGCCAAGCGCATTTGCCATCGTCGTATGGGAATCCGTTCCCACCAAAGTATCAGGGAAAACTAAGCTTCTGTTTTCATCAATCGTTTTTTCTGTGACGACTGATGCCAAATATTCAATATTGACCTGGTGGACGATACCAGTAGCAGGCGGTACAGCGCGGTAGTTGTCGAATGCTTTTTGCGCCCAGCTCAAAAATTGGTAACGTTCCTGATTGCGCAGAAATTCCATCTTCATGTTCGCGATCAAGGCTTGCGGAGATCCGAATTTATCGACTTGTACGGAGTGATCAACGACCAAGTCAACAGGCACTTCCGGATTGATGAGTGCTGGATCTCCGCCTAAATCATGGACCGTTTTTCTTAAGGAAGCCAGGTCAACAACTGCCGGCACCCCTGTGAAATCCTGCAGGATAACGCGGGAAGGTTTGAAAGGTATTTCGCCCTCGTTCGTTTCTGTTGCACTCCAGTTAGATAAAGTGACAACATGCTCTTCCTTGATGCCGCTTTCACCCACTTGACGTAACAATGACTCAAGCAGAACCCGGATCGAGTAAGGCAATTTAGCGATTTTTGTTTTTTCATTGTTTTCTAATTTTTTTAATTTATAGTATTCATACTGATGGCCATTCAAACTGAAAGAAGCTATGGCATTTTGATTAAAATCCGACATTTTATAACCCCCATTTATCATTTGTTTCACATCTAGCTCACTTAATACGAAAATTATAACCATAATTTAATCAAATGTAAATGTTTTAAGCAAAAAAAATCCCATCAGAACGCAAGAACAACCGGAAAAAGCTTACATGGTTTTGTAAGGTTTTTCATTAGAAAAATGAGATCCCTGCTTTCAATCGCTCCAAAATGAGATTCATCCTCATGAACCACTATTAGAAAACCTCTTATATACTCATTTCCTTATCATTTTTTGTTCATTTCTCACATTTATTATTTTTAATCTAATCATCTTTCTGAGAAAAGGAATTTTACTTTTCAACCCAAGTGAATAAAATTGCTTTCGGCATACCTTTTCATGTAACAATTCCTAACATCCTTCGTGAACCAAAAAAAAATGAACAAAATACATTATTCTGCATCTTGTCCATTATTTTTTTAATGTTAACATGGTTCTGTCGCTTATCGCCATTCGTTCCTTATCTCCTGGAAAGCACATCGGTTGGCGACAATCACCGCATTATTCTGGAGCAGATTGATTTTTTCACCCGTAACTTGTCTATAGACCAAACCCACCTCTTCAGCTATGATCAACCCGGCAGCGATGTCCCACGGGGCCAAGGAAGGTGCGATATAAGCTATCAATTTACCGGAGGCAACCCAAGCCGTTTCCAGCCCGGCAGAGCCATTGACACGCAACCCACTGCTGTTTTTGGCGATTCTGCGTGCTTCACCCGCATCCGAGACCACCAAACGGTTACTGATTGCGACCAACCCATCAGATAACGGCAGCTCCTCCACCACCGGCAGCCTCCGATCATTGCAATAAGCCCCGTTATGGCGGATCGCAAAATAGAGTTCGTCTCTGATGACATCATAAATATATCCCAGATGACCGACACCATCTTCATAGATACCGATCATGATGGCAAAATTTGCTCGCTGCTTGATGAAATTGAGGGTGCCATCAATCGGGTCGATGATCCAGACAACCCCTTCCAGATCCTGTATATCATGCCCTACGCTTTCTTCTCCCAAAATACGCTCATCCGGGAAATGTGCAGTGATTTTTTCATACAGGAACACCTCGATTTCCCGATCCACGTTTGTCACCAGATCCGTTCGCGATGTTTTTTCTTTTATTTCAAGTTCCTTGTTGAACGATTCCCGCAGCAAGTCCGCAGCCTCATACAACCAAGACTTGATCAGGCTATGTCGTTTATCGATCTGATCCATCCGGCTCCCCCTTCTGCCGCTTCTCCAGCTACGGCTTATCCAGTCCTTTTAACGCTTCCCTAGGAAGATTTTGTTTTTTTCGCTTTTCTTTACTTCCTGCAGCACTTTGTATAAAGAGTACCCAGATTCTTTTTCGAACTGATTGCCGTATTTCTTTTCCTGGCCGACAGAAGGCAGCACCGTTTTAAATTCACGGTAAGCCTTCATGAAGTCTTCTTTGCTGATCCCACTTTCATAAGCTCGCTCGACAGCATTCCATAAAGCGATGACTTTGACGATTTCCTCTTTGGACCACTCTGCTTCGAACGGATAGTCATAATGTTGCATCTTTTTCCCTCCATCTGATTCCTGTTTCTACTATATTATACATGACGAAAAAAATAAAGAGAATCCGGATCCGGATTCTCTTTACAAGTGATCATTTTGGGATTAGATGTGGATCGGCATACCCAATGCCAATTCGGCAGCATCCATGATTGTTTCGGACAACGATGGATGACCGTGGATCGTCAACGCGATATCTTCTGCGTTCATTCCAGCTTCAATCGCCAATCCAAGCTCAGCGATGATTTCGCTGGCATTCACGCCGGCAACTTGTGCGCCGACTAGTACGTTATCTTCTTTTGTCGTAACCAAACGGACAAAGCCTTCTGTCTGGTTCAACGACAAGGCGCGTCCGTTGCCTGACAACGGGAATTTGGATGCTTTTACATCCAGACCTTTGTCTTTCGCTTCCGCAGCAGTGAAGCCGATGGTCGCTAATTCAGGATCCGTAAAGGCCACTCCCGGCATCGCCCGGTAATCAACTGCTGAAGGATGTCCCGCAATAGCTTCAGCCGCAATTTTAGCTTCATAGCTGGCTTTATGCGCCAAGGCAGCACCCGGAACGATATCGCCGATAGCAAAAATGTGTTTTACATTTGTGCGGCCTTGATTGTCGACCTTAACCAAACCACGGTCAGTCATTTCAACTCCGACTACTTCAAGACCTAAGTCATCCGTATTTGGACGGCGGCCAACAGTAACCATTACGTAGTCAGCTTCGATAACTTCTTCTTTACCGTTCGCTTCATATTTGACGGTCACACTGTCTCCGTTGTCGATGGCTTCTTTAGCCATTGCTTTCGTGACGACTGTAACGCCTTTTGCTTGGAATGATTTTTCAACGAATTTGACCATATCTTTTTCGAATGTCGGCAAAATTTGAGGAGATCCCTCAAGGATTGTCACTTCAGCGCCCAGGTTGGCGTATGCTCCGCCCAGTTCAGTGCCGATGACACCGCCACCGACGATGACCAATTTTTTAGGAACTTCAGTCAAATTCAATCCGCCAGTGGAATCGATGACACGTCCGCCGAATTTGAAACCTTTGATTTCGATCGGACGGCTACCAGTAGCGATGATCGCATTTTTGAAAGTATATGTTTGTGCTGCATCTTCAGTGAAGACACGCAATGTTTCTCCGTCATTGAAGAACGCATTCCCACGGATGATTTCAACTTTGTTTTTCTTCAACAAGTACTCAACACCGGACGTCAATGTTTTGACGACTTTGTTGTCTTTCCATTCTTGCGTTTTCGAGAAGTCCAGTTTCACATTTTCAGTTGTGACACCGAAAACGGAGGAATCCAAAGCTTCTTGGTAATGGTGTCCAGCAGAAATCAATGCTTTTGAAGGGATACAACCGACGTTCAAACAAACGCCTCCGATCCATTCTCTTTCGATGATCGCTACTTTTTGCCCTAATTGTGCAGCGCGGATGGCAGCTACATAGCCACCAGGTCCCGCTCCTACAACAACTGTATCTAATTCAACTGCGAAATCGCCTACTACCATTGTCTATTTTCACCCTTCCATCAATAATAATTCTGGATCAGCCAATAATCTCTTAATGTTGTTCATTGCTTTTTGAGCAGTTGCGCCGTCAACGATACGGTGGTCGAAACTCAACGAAAGTTTCATTACGCGACCGACTGCCAATTCGCCTTCTGCATTGACGATAGCTTGTTGCGCAATCGTTCCAACACCTAGGATGGCCACTTCAGGGTAGTTGATGACCGGCGTGAAGAACCCGCCGCCAACAGAACCGATATTGCTGATTGTAACAGAACCGTTCCGCATATCCGCAGCTGCCAATTTGCCGTCGTGGGCTTGAGCTGCCATGTTGTTGATTTCATCGGCAATTTTGAACATGCCTTTCGCATCAGCATTCTTAACGTTCGGTACGTACAGGCCGTTGTCCGTGTCTGTAGCGATACCGATGTTGATGTAGTTTTTCAATACGATTTCTTGAGCAGCATCGTCTATGGATGCGTTCAAGATAGGGAAATCGCGTACAGTCGCTGCCAAAGCCTTAACGACATACGGTAAGAAAGTAAGTTTTGTTCCTTGTGCTGCCGCAACATCTTTGAATTTCTTGCGGTGATCCCATAATTTGGACACTTCAACTTCATCAAACAAGGTTACGTGAGGCGCTGTATGCTTGCTGTTGACCATTGCTTTCGCAATCGCTTTTCTTGTCGGAGACATTTTTTGGCGTGTTTCCGCTTCGCCCATATTGGAAGTGAATGGCTGAGCTGGTGCTGCAGCTTGTGTCGCTTGGGCAGCTGCCGCTACTGGAGCCGCTTGTGTCGAAGCTTGAGCCTGGACTGCTGGAGCCACAGCTTTCGCTGCCACTGGAGCCACTCCGCTGAAATTATCGATATCTTCTTTCAATACACGGCCGCCTTTTCCAGTCGGCACAACGGAAGTGATGTCGATGCCTTTTTCGCGTGCGTATTGACGGACGGATGGCATAGCCAAGACTTGTTTGTTAGGGTTCGCTGCAGCCGCAACCACGCCTGTTGATGCTGGCGGATTTGAAGCCGCTGCTGGTGCTGCGGTTGCTTTTGGAGCTGCTGCCGCCGGCCCGTTGTGGCCCGGTGCATCGATTTCCACCAATACATCACCGATGACCGCTACTGTACCTACTGGCGCTACGATGCGGACTACTTTACCCGTAACAGGAGATGGAATCTCTTCAACCGATTTGTCGTTCTGCACTTCAACCAAAGTATCATCTTCATTGATCATATCGCCTTCTTTGATCGGCCAAGAAACGATTTCGCCTTCCATGATACCCTCGCCCAAAGCAGGCAATTTGAACTGGAACAGTCCGCCTGTTGAAGCTGTTGCAGCTGCTGCTGAGGCTGTCGCTGCTGCAGGTGCCGCAGAACCTTCCTCTTCATGACCTGGAGCATCGATTTCCACCAATACATCACCGATGACTGCGACCGTGCCTACCGGCGCAACGATTTTCAGGACTTTCCCGGTTACCGGGGATGGGATTTCTTCGACTGATTTATCATTTTGCACTTCTAATAATGTGTCATCTTCATTGATGGTGTCGCCTTCTTTTATTGACCAAGAAACGATTTCACCTTCCATGATACCTTCGCCTAGAGCAGGCAACTTGAATTTAAAAGACATTTTCCTAACTTCCCTTCACTTGTCTATTTTTGGATTTCCGACGCACAAAAGCGAACAAATACAATTCTATGGGATATGGAATTGTATTTGTTCAAGCTTTCAGCTCTTAGAAATGATAAGTTTCTCTTACTTTATTCTCGATATCAGTAGCATTCGGTAACCAAATGTTTTCTGCTTGACCAAACGGGAAGACAGTATCCGGAGCGGCTACACGTCCGATAGGGGCTTCTAACGATAACACCGCACGTTCAGAAATTTCGGACATGACCATTGCGCCCACACCAGCTTGACGCTGTGCTTCTTGGACGACTACGACACGGCCTGTTTTTTGCACAGAGGCTATGATCGTTTCGACATCAAGTGGAGCAACCGTACGCAAATCGATTACTTCAACCGAAATGCCTTCTTTTTCAAGTGTTTCTGCAGCTTTTACTGCCTCGCGGACCATTGCGCCGTAAGTGATGACGGACACGTCGGATCCTTCTTTTGTGATGGCAGCTTTGCCGATAGGAACAGTATACGCTTCTTCAGGAACTTCCTCGCGGAATGAACGGTACAATTTCATGTGCTCCAAGAAGACAACTGGGTCGTTGTCGCGGATAGCTGAGATCAGCAAACCTTTTGCATCGTAAGGGTTGGAAGGGATAACCACTTTCAAACCTGGTGATTGAGCCATCAAACCTTCCAAGTTATCCGAGTGCAATTCCGGCGTATGCACCCCGCCACCGAAAGGAGAGCGGAATACGATAGGCAGATTGCGCGTGCCTGCCATGCGGTAACGAGTGCGCGCAGCTTGGGCTACGACTGTATCCATTACTTCAAATACGAAACCGAAGAATTGGATTTCCGGAACGGGGCGGAAACCTTCCAAGGCCAAACCGAACGCCAAACCACCGATACCGGATTCAGCTAAAGGAGTATCAAACACGCGGTCTTCTCCGAATTGCTCCTGAAGGCCTTGTGTCGCACGGAATACACCGCCGTTTTTACCAACGTCTTCTCCGAAGATCAAAACGTTTGGATCGTTTGCAAGTTCAATTGCAAGCGCATCAGTGATGGCTTGGATCATAGTTAATTGTGCCATGATTATTTAGTCTCCTTTGCTTCGTAGTACGCGATTTGTTCTGCAATAGTTTGATTCGGTTCTTCGAACATGCTCTTCAAGAAATCAGATACTTTTTGTTTAGGAGCTTGGTCGGCTTCCTTGATCGCATCTTTGATTTCTTCCTTGACTGATTCGATGACTTCATTTTCTTTTTCTTCAGACCATAAACCTTTTGCCGTCAAGAATTTGCGCATGCGGATCAGTGGGTCTTTTGCTTGCCAGCCTTCCAGTTCAGCGGTATCGCGGTAACGGGTTGGATCGTCACCAGATAATGTATGCGGGCCGAAACGGTAGCAGATAGTTTCGATCAGTACAGGACCATTTCCTGCAACAGCATATTCTCTCGCTTTTTTCGTGACGGCATAAACAGCCAAGATGTCCATTCCGTCTACTTGGATACCAGGGATTCCTGCGCCCATAGCTTTTTGAGCCAATGTTTGAGCAGCAGTCTGAACATGACGTGGCGTGGAGATTGCCCAGCCGTTGTTTTGGATGAAGAACAGGCCTGGCGCTTTGTAGGATCCGGCAAAGTTGATTCCTTCATAGAAATCCCCTTGCGAACTTCCTCCGTCACCAGTATATGTGATGACTACATTTTTCTTGTTGCGTTTTTTCAAGCCCAATGCGACACCGGCAGCTTGCACATATTGTGCACCGATGATGATTTGAGGAGGCAATGCTTGCAGATCAGCAGCATATTTATTGCCATCCACATGGCCTCTTGACCATAGGAAAGCTTGTGATAAAGGCAGGCCGTGTTTGACCAGTTGAGGAACATCGCGGTAACCAGGCAACAAGACATCTTCCTTCTCGATTGCTGCAATACTTCCTAATTGGCTCGCTTCCTGGCCGGCTGTCGGCGCATAGAAACCTAATCTCCCTTGACGATTCAACGCGGTTGAACGTTCATGTAAAATTCTGGACCATACCATATCTGTCATCAATTGAACCAATTGTTCATCAGAAAGATCTGGCATAAGTTCAGGGTTTACAATATTCCCTTCTTCGTCCATGATTTGGACCATGCGAAAATCTGTGTTCGTGCTGCTTAGTAATGCGTCAATGTCGATTTTTGTTTGTTTTGTAGCCATGCTAACACTTTCCTCTCTATTCCCTTGATATTTCATCTCTGCCGATGAGGTTTATACAGATGATTTCAACTGTATCAATCCACAGTTGTTACATGAATAATTTACCACGCTTCCGAAATATATGCAAGGCAAAAGGACAGTTTTCACTTTTTGTGCACAGAATATCCATCGCTACTTAATTGTAAGCGTTTAACAAATGGGTTTTGTTCACTGTTTAACGAGCATGTTTTCCAGCTTGATGTCTTTTTATTGTTTCATTATTGTTACGTATATTTGCAGATTGTCGCAATCAGACGCAAGACAACTGTATTACTTTAACATTAAATCTGTTTCTTCAGAATATGTGAATCATTGATGGAATGGGCTTTCAAAAGTATAACAGCCTTTTTATCATGACTACCTCTTTTTGGATAACCAGTTTCTGCATTTTTTCATAACCAGTTTGTTATTTTTAAGCGGATTATACCCCGCCGTTCCATTCATTCATGAAATCACAATCTCGCCATTATGAAAATACGGTTAAAAGCCGTGTGTTTTCCTCACAAAAAGAAAGAAAAAAGGTCATTTCAATTAAGAAATGACCTTTTTTTATAAAAATTTATGATGATACTTATTTTAAACTAAACCTTGATAAATCATGGCATCAGCAACTTGCACAAACGCTGCGATGTTGGCACCCGCCAAATAGTTGCCCGGCATGCCATATTCTTCAGCTGTTTTTTCAGCTGTTTTAAAAATGTTTGCCATAATCTCCTGAAGTTTGCCGTCGACTTCTTCGAAGGTCCAATGGCTGTGGGCGCTGTTTTGCGCCATTTCCAACGCGGAAGTCGCAACTCCGCCTGCATTGGATGCTTTAGCCGGCCCATAAAAAATATTATTGGCTGCATAGACTTCCACAGCTTCCAATGTGCTCGGCATATTCGCGCCTTCGCTGACGCAATAAACACCAGCTTTGACTAATCTTTCAGCTTGGTCTTTGTCGATTTCATTTTGCGTTGCGCTAGGCAATGCAATATCATAGTTCAGATCAAAGTCCCAGACGCTGCCATCTTTATAGACAGCCGTCGCTTTTTCAGCAGCGTAGGAAGTCAATCTTTCACGTCGTACTTCTTTGATATCCTGAAGCAAAGCGACATCGATACCTGATTCATCGTAGATATAGCCATTGGAATCGGAACAAGCCACAACAGTACCGCCAAATTCATGAACCTTTTGGATAGCGTAGATGGCGACATTTCCGCTTCCGGATACGACCACTTTTTGGCCGTCAAACGATTTTCCGTTCGCTTTCAGCATTTCTTGTGTGTAGTAGACCAACCCGTAACCTGTCGCTTCCGTACGAGCGAGGCTTCCGTTCATAACAACCGGTTTGCCGGTCAGGACACCTGTCTCAGCGCCATTCAAACGCTTGTATTGGCCATACATGTAGCCGATTTCGCGTCCGCCGACACCGATATCCCCAGCAGGAACGTCCAAAGTAGGGCCGATGTGTCTCTGCAGCTCAGTCATGAATGATTGGCAGAATCGCATCACTTCTGCGTCTGTCTTGCCTTTAGGATCGAAATCGGATCCGCCTTTACCGCCGCCGATCGGCAATCCGGTCAGGCTGTTTTTGAAGATTTGTTCAAAACCTAAAAACTTCAGGATGCTTTCGTTGACGGTCGGGTGGAAACGCAAACCGCCTTTGTATGGTCCGATGGCCGAATTGAATTGGACGCGGAAACCTTTGTTGACTTGAACTTCCCCTTTGTCATCCATCCAAGGAATACGGAAGGAAACAATGCGTTCAGGTTCTACCATTCTTTCCAGAATATTCCATTTTATGTAGTGCGGATTCTTCTCCAAAGCTGGTTCAATCGTGTCGAACAACTCTCTTACCGCCTGTAAAAATTCTTTTTGATGCGGGCCTCTATCTTCAACCTTTTTATAGACTTTTTCAATATAATCTTTAGCAATTGTCATAAAAATCATCTCTTCTTTCGCTATAGAGTCAAAAAAACCTCACACCACCGTGTAATCATTTTTTCATTTTCTTATTTTACACATACCTCTTCTTTATTACAAGGGAAAAGATGAGTCTAGCTTTTTTTTTTCGAAACGTGTACTATGTAACATGAAGTGTTTTGTAGTTTGCTAGCCGAATCATTTCAATATAAAAACCAGCAAAAGGAGGAATGCATGTATGATCACTATGGATAACATCATCCGTGAAGGTCATCCTACATTGCGGAGGTCGGCCGACTTGGTCACTTTCCCTTTATCCGCGGAGGATCGGAAAATCGCCGCAGAAATGATGGAGTTCCTTTCGAATAGTCAGGATGAAAAAATCGCCGAGCAACTTAACTTGCGCGCAGGTGTCGGTTTGGCCGCTCCGCAAATCGACGTATCCAAGCGCATCATTGCGCTGCTGATACCAGGGGAATATGAAGATGATCCTCCGGTATTGGCTAAAGTGATGTTCAACCCTAAAATCATCAGCCACTCGATTGAAAGTGCCTGCCTTAAAGGCGGCGAAGGTTGCCTTTCAGTGGACCGAGAAGTGCCAGGGTTCGTCGTCAGACACAGCCGCATCACGGTATCCTACCAAGATGCCGAAGGAGCGACACACAAAGCGCGCTACAAAGGCTATACGGCTATTGTAGTCCAGCACGAAATCGACCATCTCAACGGAGTCATGTTCTACGACCACATCAATGAACAAGCGCCCTTTGCAGTTGCCGACGACGTCATCATCATCGAATAAAAATGAAAAAGAAGAACGGAACCTGCAGCTTCTGCAGATCCGTTCTTCTTTTGTTTTTATTTTGTAAGATATCTTTCCAGGAATTGCTTCGTGCGATCCTCTTTTGGATGATAGAAGATTTCACTAGGGGCTCCCTGCTCAAGAATGACGCCTTGATCCATGAAGATGACGCGATCGGAAACTTCCCTCGCGAACTCCATTTCATGTGTCACAACGATCATCGTCAAGCCGCTGTTGGCAAGATCCTTCATGACCTTCAATACTTCCCCCACCATCTCCGGGTCCAAAGCCGATGTCGGCTCATCGAACAACAGCGCATCCGGCTCCATCGTCAAAGCGCGCGCGATTGCGACACGTTGTTTTTGGCCGCCGGATAATTGATCCGGTTTGGCGTTTATGAAGTTCCCCATCCCAACCTGTTCCAGATAGCCCATGGCGATCTTTTCGGCTTCCTGCTGGGACTTTTTCAGAATCTTCACAGGCCCTACCGTGCAATTATGCAGCACGTTCAAGTTGTTGAACAGATTGAACTGCTGGAACACCATCCCCAATTTGCTGCGGTACTTGAATATATCATGCTTCGAGTCCAAGACGTTCTCGCCGTTGTAGATGATTTCTCCGGCTGTGGGTTTTTCCAGCAGATTGATGCAGCGCAACAGCGTCGATTTACCGGATCCCGATGAACCGATGATGCACACAACCTCTCCCTTGTTCACGCTGAAATCGATGTCCTTCAGCACTTCATGTTGGCCGAAGCTCTTCTTCAGATGCTGTACGTCAATTACTTTTTCCATCAAATGATTCCTCCTGTGGCAATTAATTTGCTCTGTCTCTTCCTGCTTGTTTTTTGCGAGCCATTAATTCTGGTGTAGTCAATTGGTCTTGTCCTGCACCCATCATCTGATAATTATCAGGGCCTTGCATTTTCCTTTCGATGGCACGCAGGATGCGCGTCACCGTGAAGGTCATGACGAAGTAAATGATTGAAGCCACGAAGAATGATTCGAAGTAACGGAAGTTATTTCCTGAAATCGATTTGGTCGTAAAGAACAATTCCGAAACGGAGATGACGTTCAACACGGACGTATCCTTGATGTTGATGACGAATTCGTTCCCTGTCGCCGGCAGGATATTCCGGATCACTTGCGGCATGACGACATTGCGCATTGTTTGCAAGTGATTCATCCCGATCGCTTGGGCAGCTTCGAATTGCCCTTTATCGATGGAAATGATCCCGCCGCGGACGATTTCCGACATGTAAGCACCCGTATTGACCGATACGATCAGCAACGCTGCGAAGATGCGGTTCATGTCGATGTCAAATGCCAAGGCGGCCCCATAATAGATGACCATCGCTTGCACGATCATCGGCGTTCCGCGGAAAATCTCGATGTAGCAAGACAATAAAAAATTCACTACGTTGTACACATGTTTTTTCCATCCCGATTCCGCAACCGGGATTGTGCGGATGACGCCGATCATAAGACCGATCCCCAGTCCGATGATGGTTCCGATTAAAGCTATATATAATGTTGTCCATGCACCTGATAAAAACTGCCTCCAGTTTTCTTCGATGATTCGGATAACCCAACTAAACTCCATTTAACTTATGCCCCTTTTTGATGTACCGTCCACCTTGTTTATTCAGCTGATGGTTGGTTTTTGATTGCTTCATCCATCATTTGGATGCGTTCTTCTTCCGTGATGCCGCTCAGGATTTCATTGATCTGATCCTTCAATTCGCTTTCCTTGATCAAACCGATTGCGATTTCCGAATCAGCCGCGGACAATTCAAACGTATCCGCTTCATCCAATTCGATCATTTTGAACGCGGAATTGGCTGCTGAAGCGCTGATGGCTTCCGGGCGTTCCGATACGTAGGCATCAATTGTGCCTGACTCCAAAGCTACGCGCATAGACGTGAAACTGTCCATTGCCGGTTGCTTTTGCACGCCTTCAATCTGATCGATGACGCCATAGTGCAACGTATTCAACTGCGCTGTGACTTTTGCATCCGCGAAATCGGCCAAAGCTGTCGCATCCGCATAAGCTCCATCAGCTTTTACCACCATTACCAGTTCAGTTGTATAGTAAGAATCCGAGAAATCGATTGCTTCTTTACGCTCCTCTGTAGGCGACATACCCGCAACGATAGCATCGATCTTGGATGAAACCAATGCCGGCACTAGGCCATCCCATTCCGTTTTGACGATAACCAGTTCCTTGCCTAAGCCATCCGCCACTTTTTGGGCCATCTGAACATCGTACCCGTTAGCGTAACCGTCAGCGCCGTCGATTTTCACCGCGCCGTTGCTGTCATCATTTTGGGTCCAGTTGAAAGGAGGATAGCCTGCTTCCATTCCGACCACGAATGTTTCGGAATCCGCTGAACCAGCAGCCGCAGATGAATCATCAGTGGCTCCGTTACCGCAACCCGCCAAAATAAACAAACCTGTCAATGCCGCCATTGTTTTTTTCCATGTTTTTACTGTCATCTCTGTTTCCTCCTAATATATATAGTCCTGTTTACATGCTCAAAAAATTAAATAACCTCTCTTATCCAGCTGCTTTTTTGTCCACCTTTCGACCCATAGAGCGTCATAACAATGCTAATTCAGTCCGTTTTTGTGCAAAAAAATAGACTATAAAGCAAAAGGCCCTATAATCCAGCTTCCTTCTGCCCGCAATATCGAAAGTACTCCACAAACGATTTTGGGCAAATCGTTCTGACAGTGCCAGGATTGTTAACCCTGACCCCAACACAGCAAACGCTGTATTTCGGCGAACACCCCTTTCAAACGGGCATTTTACTCTTGATGTTCGCAGCCTCTTCCATTATTGTATGATCGTATGACATTATTGTATGCTATTATACTGTACGGGATTTTAATTTGCAACAAAAAGCGCTTTGCCCCGCCATCCGACGCACTACACTCAGCGAAGGGCATCATGGTTGATCGTCCCTATTTTTCCCATTTCAAAAAACCGGTTTTGGATGCTATACTGACTGCAACGACAAAAGGGAGGAACCACCTTAATAATGCTTACTATTCTATTCGATTTGGACGATACTTTATACGACACAGCAAGTCCGTTCTTTCAAGTGTTGGGAAATTACCGCTTGGAAAACAGCCATAGTGACGAAGAAACCTTCGCACTTTTCCGCGAGCATTGCGATGCCGCTTTCGACCTGTTCTCAAGCGGGGAGCTGACGCTGGCCGAGTCCCACATCATGCGCACACAGCGTACGTTCGCCGACTTGGGTCTTCCGCTCACCGACAAAGAGGCGATGCACTTCCAGGAAACCTACCAAAAAAGGCAAGCAGAAATCACGTTAAGCCCTGGGATCGCCCAATTATTGAATGAATTGGAAAATCGACACATTCCGATTGCGGTCTTCACAAACGGCCCTGAAAAGCACCAAATGAAAAAATTCAATGCCTTGGGTCTGGAGCGATGGGTGCCGCCAGCGCGCATCTTCATTTCCGAAAAAATCGGTTTCCCCAAACCCCACGCCGAGGCCTTCACGCATGTTCAGGAGGTTTTGCAGGCCAGTCCTGACGAGCTGCTGTTCATCGGTGATACTTACGAAACGGACATCATCGGCGGCCAGGCTGCCGGGTGGACATCGTTGTGGTTTAACCATCGCCGGAAACCGGAGGATGAAAAAGTGGTGCTGGAGCCAACCTTCTATTCTGTAGCGGAAATGCACCAAGCCGTAAATGACAACATCTCAAAACGAAAGGAAATGTGACCTATGTTACAGACAAAGTTAGCCATCATCGGGGTCGGCCATGTCGGTTCGCAAGTATTGACCGACTGCAGCCACCTCAACCTATTTTCCGACATCGTCCTGATCGACAGCAACGAGGGCACGGCAAGAGGTGAAGCCCTGGACCACCGCCACGCGCTGGCCGCAAGCTACCGGACAAACAGTAAAATATATTCCGGCGACTATACGGATTGCGCCGATGCTGATGTCATCATCATTTCAGCGGGCGTCAGCGAGAAGCCGCGGCCGGGCGAAGACATGCCTCCAAGAGCGTTGATGGGCAAGGAGAATGCCGTTGAAATACGCAAAATCATGAAAGGGATCACCCAACACACAAAGGATGCGATCATCATCCTGATAACGAATCCGGTAGATACGATCACCTATATCGCCGAAACTGAGTTCGACTATCCGAAAGGCAAAATTTTCGGAACCGGAACGACCTTGGATACTTTCCGTTACCGTCAGATTGTTGCATCCCACTATCAAGTCGATCCCAAAAACGTCAGCGGTTATATCATAGGCGAACACGGCAGCACCGCCTTCCCGGCTTTCAGCAGTACAACGGTAGGCGCGCTCCCCCTTTCCCAATGCGATGACTTACTGACCCCGGCGGAACCATTGGATCGGGAATTCGTCAGCCAAGAGGTGGTGCACACCGCTTCCGATGTCTTCAACTGGAAAGGCTGGACCAATTCTGGCATCGGGGAAGTCGCAGCGGCCTTGGCCCGCGCAGTCATGCTGGATGAGAAAAGTTTCTTCCCGGTGACCGCAACCGTCGACGGATTCTATAATTGCCATGGCGAAGCGGCCTTCAGTACGCCTTGCATCATCGGCAGGAACGGCTTGGAGAAACAGATTCCTTTACCGTTGGATGATGCGGAATACGAAAAACTGCAACTCTCCATCAAAGATATCCAGCTCACGCTGCAAAATGTGCGCTAAGCAAAAGCGCAACCGCATCATGGCCGATTGGCTCGATGCGGTTGCGCTTTTTTTGTTTCTGTAAGGACAGGCTACATGCTGAGCCTTCCGTGTTCTTCGTAGCGTGTGACTGTTGTGATGGCATTCTGCTCATCCACAAACACCACAAGCGGTTTGTGTTCCTTCGCTTCCTGTTCATCCATCAGGCAGTAAGCCATGATGATGATTTTGTCCGACACTTGGACGCAACGGGCAGCGGCACCGTTCAGGCAGATCATGCCTGAGCCGCGTTCGCCTGCAATGATGTAAGTTTCGAACCTGGCACCATTATCGATGTCGACGATCTGCACCTTTTCGTATTCGATCAGTCCTGCGGCGTCCAGCAGATCCTTGTCGACAGTGATGCTGCCCACATAGGAAAGCTCCGCCTGGACGACGACGGCGCGGTGTATTTTACTTTTAAGCATATTGAGTTGCATTGTTTTTCCCCCCACTTATTCCGTGATAAAATTATCGATCAGACGCGTTTTACCGATATAAACTGCCAAAGCCACCAATACAGGACGCTCGATGCTGTCCACTTGCTGCAGCGTGCGCGCATCCACCAACTCCACATAATCAATTTTCGCCCTCGATTCCGCTTGGATCGTTTCCGAAATCGCGTTCCGGATCTTGCCCGCGTCCCGTTCGCCGTTCGCAAGCATCTGCTTGGCGACTTCGAGCGCTCGGCTCAGCACTAGCGCTGCCTTGCGCTCATCCGCTGACAGATAACTGTTGCGCGAGCTTTTGGCCAAACCGTCAGCTTCCCGGATGATCGGGCAGCCGATGACGGTGACGTCCATATTCAGGTCACGGACCATCTGTTGGATGACCGCCAACTGTTGGGCGTCCTTCTGCCCGAAATAGGCGCGGTCCGGCTGCACGATGTTGAACAGCTTTGTCACAACGGTGCAGACGCCACGGAAATGGGCCGGCCTGCTCTTTCCGCACAGGCTATCCGTCAGACCATGCATATCCACAAAGCTGCTGAAATCGGGATGGTACATTTCCTTCGGCTCGGGATGGAAAATCAGGTCGACTCCGCTGGCTTCGCACAAAGCGGCATCCTTTTCCAGATCCCTTGGGTAACTTTCCAAATCTTCGGATGGGCCGAACTGCATCGGATTCACAAAGATGCTGACGACCACCCGATCGTTTTCGCTGACGGCTTTCTGCATCAAACTTTGATGGCCTTCATGGAGATAGCCCATCGTCGGCACGAAGCCGACCGACAACCCTTCCTTTTTCCAGGCCTTCACGGCACTGCGGATTTCTTCAACCGTTGCTGCAATCTTCATCAATTGATTACCCCTCTAATATAATTTTTCGATGATCGCATCGGACAGCGCAAACGTGTGCTCCGCTGCCGGAAATGCGCCGCTTTTCACTTCGGATATATAGTTTTCGACGGCCGCCTGCATCTGCGGTCCGATTTCTGCATAGCGCTTGACGAATTTCGGTGTGAAATCGGAATAGAGACCCAGCATGTCCTGGTAGACCAACACTTGGCCGTCGCAGCCGTTCCCCGCACCGATGCCGATCGTCGGAATCGAAATGCTCTTTGTGATCAGCTCAGCCAGCTTGGCCGGGATGCATTCCAGCACTACCGCAAAAGCTCCTGCCGCTTCCACCGCTTTCGCTTGTTCGATCAGGCTGCGCGCCGCTTCTTCATCTTTCCCTTGGACTTTGAATCCGCCGAAAGCATTGACGGATTGCGGCGTCAGGCCGAGATGCGCCATAACCGGTATGGAAGCTTCCACGATTGCCTTGATCTGCGGACAGACTTCAAGGCCGCCTTCCAGTTTGACTGCCTGCGCCCGGCCTTCCTTGATCAGCCTGCCTGCATTTGTGACCGCATCATAGACGGAAGTCTGATAGGACATGAACGGTAGATCGCTTACGACCAACGCATCCTTTACCCCTCTGGCGACAGCTTTCGTGTGGTGGATCATGTCATCCATCGTTACCGATAAGGTGTCTTCATACCCCAGCATCACCATTCCCAGCGAATCGCCCACCAGTACCGAGTCGATCCCTGAAGCATCGATCAGCTTGGCGGTGGAATAGTCATAGGCAGTCAGCATCGTCAGCCGCTCATTTTTCTGCTTGGCATTGCGGAAAGTCAAAACCGATTTCTTCACCCGAATTCTCATCCTCTCTTCATCTCAATATAATATATTATCCACACATTACGTTCTGCAGGGAATAATGTCAACTACTTTTTGAAATTGGAAGCCCTACCAAAAACAATTACTGTCATGACACATGAATATTCCCAGAAAATGTAGTGGAAATAGACGTGGAAACAAAAAATAATCCTCAGAACGCCAAAAGAACAACTTCCTCTCAACGTTACTAAAGGTTAATCTTGTAATTTGATGCGGACGATGGTTTTATAATCTCTTCAAATAATGAGCCACAATAAAGTAATAAGGTTTACATCAGTAAAATACGGTATAATCTACTTGTTGAAGAGATTTTCTTTAAGGACAAGAAAAGTAGGTGAACAAAGTGGGGAAATATCAATTGGATTACAAAGGTCAGGCAGCTGTGACGAAGTTTCATGAAAAACAGACGCCTGCCAAATTTGACAAAAAGCAGCAACTTGAAAAATTACGTGCGGAGTATTTGAAAAAGAAGCAAAAATAAACAGATGAACCACATCAGCAATATATCCTCCAAAACGATAACATCAAAGTCACGAACCAACTTCGTCGTCAGCTTATGCAGGCGGTCTTGCCGTTGGTTCTTTTCTTTTTGGTAGATACGTGCGCACGGCTCTTTGGCCCAAAAAAAAACAACTCCCGGAAAGTGATATGAATTGCTTCATATCAACCTTTCCAAGAGTTGTTTTCTTTTTTTAAATGGAGACGATGGGTATCACGCTTCCAAATTCGTGACGTTTTATAATGTTACGTGAAATAGCATATATTATAGAAGAGATTACTATAACGCTTAATAGGATTCCACACCGTTATTTGATATGGTATTCAATCACGTATTCAATTAGTATTCAATAATTAGCGGGCGACGAGGCTATTTTATAGTCTCTTTTTTTATGCCTGCTTTTCCCGACTGCCGAAAATATCGACTGTTTGAAGCGGACAAAAAAATAAGGCTGATTAACCTTGGGGGTTAGAACTCAGCCTTTAATCATTATATATCGAGCCGGATGAAAACGCTACACTTTTTTATAGTTTCACCCATCGGACTTTTTCATTTCATCAAACAAAGCAAGTAGTTCTCGCATTTTCTCTGCTTTTGTTTCACCTTGCATTAACCTCAGCAGTTGAGCGAGTCTGTCGTTAAACTGAGCGTACCAATCAAGTCCGTGTTCAAGATGCTCGTTTGTTTCGGGCACTCTCATGTTGTTCGTAATCAATTCAAACTCGCTCAATTCCCTCGTAAACAAAAAGAGCGCATCCTCTTTCAAGTAGTAGTGTAATTCCATAATTATCTCTTCCCTTCAAATTTGGTTTGTAATTTTTAATTACACCTATCATAGGCACCAAGGAAGAGTATTATCACTAGAACTTGTCTGAGCTCGTTCTAGTATTTCTGAGCACAAAAATAAGGCTACACCGCCTTGAGGGACCGATGCAGCCATACAGCCTTATTTTGATTTATTTCTTCTGTAGCGGTTATCCTGCAGCCATCGCACGTATTCCTCGAAGCCGTCCAGGTTAATCATCACGATCCGATGTGATGGGTTTATCACGTATTCCCGGAACTGCGGATTGTCGCGCATATCTGCGATCCATTTCGTGACCGTGTCTTTTTTGATGGAGAACACTTTACTGATTACTTCTTTGCTGCCCCATCTGACTTCCACGCGATCGGGATTCATCTCTACTTCATCCAAATTTACATTTACTGGTTTTGGCATGGTCTCACCGCTTTTTCAACCATTATATAATACGGAAACACCTCACGCATCTTTTAGCGCCCTATTCCTTTGGCTTCCTTCTACCGCTGGTTTGAAAGCCTCTCTCCATCAAATCGTTGTACTCCTCGTCGGTCATTGCGTCCCGGCATACTTGCCTTATGGTTCCCTGGCATATCCCTAGTTTCTTGGACGTCGGGGCAACTAGGGTGCACTGCGCCTCTTCAGGGATGAACGCAACTAGCCTCTTTGTCATCTTTCTTTTCGGGTCCACATCCTGCATTCTTTCCCAAAACTGCACACCACAGCTACTGCATTGGTAACGTTTGCGATAAACGAGCAGCTTCACGCGTTTATTGCCTTGTGGCACGTCCTTAACCCATTGCGTTTTTGCTTGTCCTAATTTATACATTTTTGCGCTTGAATCGCAATGCGGACAACATGAGGGCTTCTTTCTGAGCTGCACAAAATAGGTTATCTCTTGATCGGTTTCTGCCACTTCTTCTATTTCTTGGAATGACCGCAATGATAATTTTGTCATACTATTCCTCCTATAATCTGCTGTGGTTATACGCGTCTTTCATCATCTCATTAAAAAGGGCCACCGATGCGGCAACCCCCTTCAAATTTACGATCAGCCGCCTAAGTACGTTTCCTCAAGCTTGGCCACTTGATTCTGTTTGCCTGAAATATCATCCACAAAGGCGGTGTAGCTTCTGCCTCCGAGGTTCAGCATGATTTGTGCAGGTTGTTTCGTTAGCATATTTTCGAATGTGTGGCTAACAGTCGAATTGATGCTGCCGTTAGTTTTCGCTACGCTTCCCGCAATGTCAACGGTCGGAGCAGTGATGGCACTGGCAAGCGAATTGCTCATGCCTACTGCCGTTCTAATCAGCGCGCCTGTACCTTTTGAAATACCGACTCCGATACCCTTAGTCAGGTTGATACCAACCATGTTTTTACCCCAAAGCGATGGCGAGTGGATCCCGAAGAAGGCTAGTACATTGTCTTTGAATCCACCAAGTACCGATTTCGCCGCATCCCACAAGGAGCCTGCAGCTTGACCAATACCAGATGCAATCCCTGCAATGATATTTTTCCCGATATCCCACCAATCGACACCAGCAAACGCATCGATGATGGCATCGAAGATTTGAGGTAAAGCGTTGACCAAAGTCGGAATTGTTTCAATCAGTCCGTCAATAAGCGCCAGTAGTATTTCCACCCCAGCCTCGATAATGAGTGGTAACATTTCGATGAATGCGGCGGCAACCTGAATAATCAAATCGATTGCCATGGCAAGCAACTGCGGAAGCACCGTGATGACCCCATCGATTAAGGCAATCAGCAATTGGATACCCGCTGCAATAATGATCGGCAGCATTTGGATGAAAGCACCCGCCAACGCAACGATGATTTCAATACCCGCTCCTATCAAGCTTGGCAATACTTGCATGACACCATCTAAAAGCGCCATGAGTAACTGAATGCCCGCTAGAATGATAACCGGAAGCATACCGACAAAGGACTCAGCCAATACGGATATAATGGAAATCGCTGCAGTAATCAGTTGCGGGATGAAAGATACAATCCCCTCAATCAAGCCTGTCAGGATGGTCACCCCTGCCGTTAAGAGCATCGGAAGATAGGTCACTATGGCCTCGATCAGTGCGGACAATACCAGGTAGATTCCTCCGATAATTAATGGTAGTGCCGTGATGATGCCGTCAACGATTGCGAGCAGGAAATCTACCCCTACCTGGAGGACCATTGGCAAGAACGAAATCATTGTAGTAATGACCTCCGTTATAATTCCGATGATCTGAACCAATAGCGCCGGAACAGTAGTCCCCATTCCTTTGGCCACCGCGTTCAAAAGGTTATATCCCATCAATATCATTTTTGGAATCCCGGCTAGGAAATACCCGATAATCATAGGGATAATGAATTTCGCAACCTCCACTAATCCTTCGAAGTTGCCTGTAGAAAATGCTGTCTTGATCGCCTCATACATGGCTACAAACTTGTCTATTGTCGGCTGTATGAATTGCAGGATATACCCGAAGGCGGTTTTTGCGCCCTCTCCGAACGTTTTCAAATATCCGATAATAGTAGGCAAATACGCAATGAATGAATTGTACAGCCCGATTCCGGCTTCTACAGCACGGCCTGCGAATGTCTTGATATACTCGCCTGCAGTTGCGAAAATCGCTTGTGATTTCGATACAACCGCATTGACCAATTCCATATTGAAGCCCATAGCATCCATTTTTTGAAGCAGGTACTCGCTATTACCTGTCAGCAGGAAGTACGCTGCGGCAAGCAATCCGATTGCCATAATGACTAAGGTTATCGGACTCGATAGGAACTTCATCGCAGTGCCTAATAGAACGGCAGTGTTATATGCGATCAGTTGTGCCCCGTTCATGATAACGGCGCTCCCGGCGACCATCACTTGAGCCTTTGTGGTCAAGAATAACCAGGCGTTGTAAACCATTAACGACGTAACAAACGACGTAAGAACGCTGGCTGTGGCCTTGATAACGTCCTGGTGCTCTGTCAAATAACCATTGAAGGAGCGAATGTCCTCGGCTGCGTCGTTCATGTAACCAGCTACTTCAGATAAGCCTACAATCAACGGTTCCATGATTGGCTCCATAACCGCTGCGGATAAGTTGCCGAATGCACTCATCACGTTGCCCATCTGATTCTCCAGCGTCATGGATTCACGCGCCGCTTGTCCAGTGGCTCCCGCCATGCCATACATTGCTTCTGCGTACTTCAGGCGGATAACTTGTTTCCCTGCTTCGTCTAGATTTTTCCATTCAGCACCTAGGTTTGCTGAGGCCCACTCCGCCATTTGTGTTTCTGTTGCAAACAACCCTAAATTTTCTCCCGCTTCGTATGAACCATTAATGAAGCTATTAAGACCTGATGTAACGTCTTCCAGCGATTTATCGTAAAAGGCCGCTCCATCCGCGGCTAAAGTAGTCGCCGTCGTAGCCTGTTTCATTGCATCTTCAATATCTAACCCTAAGCCCAAGAATTTGGATGTCGTTTGCGAGAACATGGGTTTCAGTCGATTCGGAAGGATACCGAACTCTTTCGCCATGCCATCTACCGCATCTTCTGCCATGCCTTCCATTTCACCAAACACCTGGTCAAACTGAGCATTCATTGCTGATATCTCAGCTGCAGACTTGATTCCAAAAGTTGCGAACGCAGCGGCCCCAGTAGCAGCCACTTTCCCGATAACTTTCATGCTTGCCGCGAATCCGTCCGTGAATACTGCGGTCTGTTTGTCCAGATCCTTCACGATGGATGTAGCTGCCTTAAAGGTACTAGTAAAGCCTTTGTCTGAGGCTTTTAGGTAAGCCTCTACACTAAATGTTTCTGCCATATTTTTTCTCCTTTCTATCTGTTTTTTTATGCCAACCACCCACCCGGTAAAACCTCCACCACCTCCTTTAGGGAAAAGAAAAAGGGCGCCAATTAAGTGATGAAAATCACCTAACTAACGCCCTGAGTTGTACAGTAGCTATTCAATTCAACGGACCGTGTAGCTTATTTCCAGACTTACTGGCTTTCCGTCCTGCCAGTTGATAGTTGTTTTTCCGAAGCCCGTTTTCGGTTTTTCTACAGGTTCCAGCTTGCCATCTTTTACCATGTATAGCTGGCCCTCGTTCAATTCTTTGTTACTCATCCTATTCCTCCTTTGCTTTACTTCTTTTTGCCGCTGCCGCGCTTAATCTCCGGCATTCTGAAGCTATAGCCCACAATGTACGGCATCAGCCAGATCATTTCGCCACCGTCGTCGTATAGTACGATTGCTTTATCTTCGGCTATTGTAATGCTCGTCGCACCATCGATGCCCACGCCTATGTTAAGCGGCTTACCCGCAAAATTGATTGTCATTTGATTCACTTTCATAATTCGCTCACTCCTTTTTCCCTTCGTAATAAGTAATTATGTAAAACGTTAAGATTGCCACTAAAATTGCCACTACAGCGATTTTACTTCCGGTTAATACGAATAGCCCAGTCGCTACTAAAGAAACGAACGCGACCCAAAACGATGACACCAGAAGCGCAGAAACGAATATCACTACTTTTCCATTCATGTATTACACCTCGATTACATTTTTTCCTAAAGGTTATTCCCGCGCTTGATGCGTTCTTCTAGCACATCTCTATGAATTAACCACTTGTTGCCGCTCCGGAACGCTGGTATTCTCTCATTCGGGTCCTCAGATTTCAGCATTGCATAAAGATGATTGATCGAAACCCGCAAAAACTTTGCTGCTTCTTTTGCTGTCATAATTGGTGATTCCATGTATGAAGTGCACCTCGCTTGTAGTTTATTAAATTATCAGACCGCCGATGCCAACGACGACGGCCCGATAAAGAGGAAAAACCGTAAATCAAAAAACTATGCCTCAGTATTCCCTGCCGCCCACCCTCCGAATTAACGGACAATTATTCTTCTAAATCCCATTCGCCCATCTCGATGGTAATATCCACCGGATCACGCTTCTTCTGATACCGTTTCGCCCAGGAAGAATATTCCGCTTCGGTCATGCGGACTTTCTCTCCTTCCTTATCCCCATATATTTCTACCATTCCGTCCTCTAATACCTCGATAATCAGGTCCGGCAGTACCTCTATATGTGTTTTCCGTTCCAGGTTCCGGATTCTTTCACTCATCCTCATTCATTCGCATCCTTCCGGCTCGGATTCAGTACAGCATTCCCCACGGATCCAACCGCAGATTTTTGTCCCGTTGCGTTCCCTCTAAATTTTGGAAAGCCCAGGCATCTTTTTTCGGTATGCCTGCTGTCGGGATCATATCGGTCAAAGTCCGCTGTAGTCGGCTGTCGCCAAGGGCTACGCTGATCGTGTTCGTATTCGGTCTGTAGTGCTGTTCATCCGCAATCATCTGCAGCGGGTGCTTGATGCTCAAACGGTTATCCATCGGGCGGCCTTTCGCATCATGCTGCAGTGGTTTCCTCATGTCCCTGGCATTGACCATCTTTAGCAGATGCGGGTGGAACTTGTACTCCTTCAGGATGCTCAGAATTTCGTCGTTGCTCCCATGATCCAGCATGTAGGTGATATAGGTCATGTCCTTCGCGTCAAAATCGTTGATGCTCGCTTTTTTCAGGATGCCATCGAGTGCTTGCTGTGCCTTTTCGCGGCGGTCCTTCTGGTGCTGCATCGTTGCCGTGTATTGCTCACCCATGACAGCTTTCATCTTCTTTTCGTACTCGTCATACAGATTGTTCAATCGCTCGGCTTTCGCTACGTCCGTGTATTCGTTACGGTTTAGGATGGCTTCTTTCTTTGCGCTGAATTCATTGGATAACGCCTGGGCCTGTTCGCCTAAAGTATTGACGGCTTTTTCATACTTTTCAATGCCGGTATTGTATAAATAAGATTCGGCCTTTAGGATCGCATCCGCCGCGGCTTCGGCCATGGCTTGCGTGAATACTAACGTGCCTTCTTCTTCGCCGTAATGCTCTTGAAGCTTATTCAGGACAGCCGTTTCCGGTTCTGTCAGTTCCTGGGATTGCATCGAATCCGTTACGCCCTCTTTGTATGCTGCTTGGATTTTTTCCTCTTCGTGGTTAATCATATTATTTCTCCTTTTCGTCTTTGAATTGTTTGATTTTTTGTTCTGCCCTGCTTCTGAACACTTCGTGCATGTCGGCCATTTGCGCATCGGTTGCCAGGATCCGATTCTTCTCGGAACCTGCAGCAATGATTAATTCTTCATAGGTTGCCTCCTGAATGACTTCGGCCATCGCCCTTTCGAATAAATCAGATCCGGCGCCATTACTGATCAGCTGTTTTTCAAGTTGTGCGATTCGTTTCGCTGATTCCGACTTCCTTCTTGTCATTGCCCTAGCCTCTCTTCCAGTTGTTCGATACGCCGCTGCATGTCGTCCAGTTCCAAACTTCTATAGGCATATTCCAATATGGACCGCGATGCCTGCACCCTTGCCGATGGCGTGGAGTTTTCCGCATCTACCATCACATTTTCAAGCGTTTCAACTGCCAACACCGCCGATTGCTGAAGCTTGTTTGTCGCCTGTTGCATCGTTTCGCGCCGGACGTTTAAATATTCCTGCTTGAAGTCTGGATCGTTTAGATATTTATGTCCGGTGTTGCTGGTTATTCCGGCTTGCTTGCAGGCATCTACAACGGTGTTCGTCTGCATCAATGCTATGATGAATTTTTCTTGCTTTGCTGTTAATTTAGCCATTCAATTCCTCCTATCTGCCCAAATTCGTGAGTTTTCACATTCATATAAGCCATTTTGCTAATCCCACGGTATATCGTCTATAATGATGACGCTGTTCGGCTCTCTTTCCTTTATCGTAACCATCCAGGCTTCGAAATCTTTCGAGCTCATCGCGCCCAGGTATTTATCCTTCACAACATTTAAAACGTCGTACTCGCCCTCAAAGAGATTAACGACATATGCGTTCTCCTTCACTCTCTCAGCGATTTCCTCCAGCCTTTCCAGCTTCTTCCTTGTCCTGTAGTCCATTTATACCCACCCCCCTTCCTCGTCCATCAGGTGCCCTTATTTGTCTTTTTCCATGGATGCAGCGCTGGTTAGCCTTCGTCCTCTTCTGATTCTTCCGGAGGCTCATCCGGATCATACAGATTGAAGTGGCGGGCGGCGGCTTCCTCGATTTCCATAAGCTGTTCGTATACGGCAATCTTCGGAATTTTTTTCACTCTACGCCCTAGCCCTTTCAGATAGCGTATGAGATGGTCACGTTTGAATTTGAGGACTTCGAGCTGTTTCCGGGTTTCACTTTCCCGATAAACGAATTCAACGACGTTTTCTTCGACTGCGAAATCCTGCGAATAAATTTTCACTTCACTTGTCGTGACAAAGCTGTTCATTGTTTGGGCGTAAAAGTTTCGCCGCTTTCGCTTCAACTTTTTCTCCAGCCCAAGGATATGCTTATCCAGATCCAAATAGTAGTTGACTAACTCCTTTTCTTTCACCAGCGCGTCCACCTCTGACTTTTTTATTTTGAACCATTTGTTATGGTTCTCCTGCATCGCTTTTTTGGCCCTTTTCCCGATAATTTAAAATAAAAAGGTAAGAGGTAAGGTTTTAAAAATGCTAGTTTCCGTTGGTGTTACAACGTTTTGAGCGTATCCCTTACCCTTACCTAATTTCGCAAAAGCTCTATGCATGCAACCTATAATATTTAAAAGTTTTGCGTAAGAGGTAAGAGGTAAGGAAAGTGATACAAACCCATATACACCAACGTTTTCAGCACTTACCGTTTCCTAACTTCCTTACCTTTTTATTCCCTCGCGTAGCCCTTAACGGTTTTCTTATTGATCCAGATTGGTTTTTTCGTCCATCTGTCACGATTGTCCATGAAGAGCGTTATCTTTTTAAGCTGCGATCGACTGCCGCGGTCATTACCTTCAGCACGGAATACTACTTGTGCAATCTCTTTCGAGGACGTTTTGTCCATCTTCCTGGAATCTTTATCCGTGATGCCATCCAGCTTATAGCGACTGTAATAACTTCTCTTGTCATAAAGCTGCATGCTGTCCCAATTTAAAGGAACTGGCATATCCAGAAATTCATCAATTTCAGAAAAGAACAATCCTTTTTCGGTGGCTTCTTCTCGGTACTCATCAGCAATGGCATTATCCAAAATATCATCTAAGAACAACGTTTCGCCATTCTTGTATAGCTGATAAGCCTCTGCCCAAATCTGTTGAACAGTGTCGTCCTTTAGCTGGAATACATCCTTCTCCGGTTTGTGGTTGATTGGCAATGGCAGGAAGCGCCTGTTCCCTGTCAAATCATTCAAATACTGGCTCGTGTTGGTCGTTCCTGCAAAAACGCTTGTACGCTTGAATGTTTGGGTTGTCTTTGCGTATGGAAGCCGTATTTTGTCACTCCTGGCACTCACGAAAGACTTTATCTGATCCGTTTCGGTTGTATTCATGCTTGATAGTTCGCCTAACTCAATGATCCAGGTCCCGATAAGAAGCTGAAAATCGTCCTTTGTGGTTCCCAATGATCTGAGGGAATCTGTGAAGAAGTCGCCGCCTAATTTTTGAAAAAGCGTGCTTTTACCGATGCCTTGCTTACCTGCGATGATCGGCACCATTTCGAATTTGATGCCTGGTTCATAGATTCTCGCAACGGCTCCGCTTAACCATTTCCGGGCCACTGCTCGTGTGTAGCTGTTTTCATCAACTCCAAGATATTCGATGAATATCGTTTCTACTCTTTGTATGCCATCCCACGGCCGCGCCTCAATCATCTGCTTGATCGGATGGAAGGTATTCTTCTTCCGGGCAACTAATTCAATAACGGCTAATGTGTCGTCTTTCGTAAATTTAACTTGGTACTTTCTATCCACTAGCATCCTGAATTCATTTATATTTGAATCCGTCAGGGGTTCGCCTTGCCAAAATATCTCATGAGTGAATTCATTGTAGGCAAGGCTTTTCCCCATTGGTTCGAACATAATGATATTTTCAAGGTTAGATAGCAGCGGTCTTACTGCATCTTTTTCTGTCAGTGCTAACAATACTTTTGTTTTTTCCTTCGGCTTTTTGCTGTTATGGACCTCTACAAGATCCGCGTATTCTTTCGGCAATTCATTCAAATACTAATCACCCCCTCTCTTCTTATTTTCCCGATTGACGACGCTCTTCAGGACTGAGTGTAGTTCCTTTGACCCAAGCGAAGGCTGCACGTATCTTGTGTTCCAATCAATCATAAGTTTGATGGCTGCTTCTACATTCATGTTCGCCCTTAATAAAGTTCCAAAAGCTCTTGTAAAGAATGCGTTGCGGTTGCCGGATTCTATGCCCTGCACCACTTCTTCGAGTAATTGGATCGTTTTTCCCTTACCGCCGCCATAGGCTTTGTAGTTTCCCGTGGCGAAAGAGTCGTTCGATTGCTTTTTCTGCTTGTCATGCTGCACCATTAATTCTATAAAGAATTTCGGCAATTCGACTATTTCCGTAACGTTTCCATGCTTAACACTGTAAAAGCCTTGTTTGGTTTGCGATGGGACAGCATTGACTTTCGTTCCTAGTATGTCGATACCTGGCCGGAAGTCGATTAAATCCCGATCAAGCGACAATCCAGGTATCCTGTAATACCGATGCTCGCCATTTCTCGGAGTAGTTACCGTGTAGGTGAGCGGTAACGCCTGGTACGCATCTTCCAGTTCTTTGAGTGAATCAAAACCATTGATAGCTTTTTGATGGCGGTCTATGTCGATTACCACGTATTCCGTATTCAACAGGCTGATGCCAATGTTTGAGTGGATACCGTACCTGGCAAACAATGCGCGGACTTCATCAGGATTGCTCGAAGCGTCCAAATGGCCATTGCTGCCCTTGTGCGGAACCTTTCCACCTTGAATTAAGGGATAGACTTGAAAGCCATACTCAGTGTACCGGACTGCGGTTTCTAGCATTGGGGTTGGTGGCAGCTCCATTGGGCTATCCCCCTTTCAAATTTTCATTTTCACTGCGCTTTATTCGGTACGAGAATGATAACCTCATCATTTTCAAACTTTGTAAAATAATGTTGTACTTTGAAACGGCCGAACCCTTCATAATCGAAGTAAATATCTGAAATGCCTATCTGACTCAACTTTTTGCCAACACCGTAAAAATCGCCTATACATTTTCCAATTTGTAAATCAGTGATAGTTTCGTCACCCATTTTCTTTATCACGATGGTTTGTTTTGTTTCAAAAAATACGCCCGATTTATTCATCATATTAATCTCTCCTTCCTATTTTTCAGAATCCTTCAGCATCTCGAATACAAGTGAAACACTCTTTTCTTGAGTTTTGCTGCTTTCATCGACAAGTTTGAATATCATGTTTAGCAGCACTTCATTTCTGCCGCTTAGTCTGTCGAATTCATGTTTAAAGGTATTTAAGTCACTGGTATTGTCAGCTTTGTTTGAAACCGTTTGAAGATGCGATAAGTTGTCCTCCACTTGCTCGGCAAGCGCGCCAATATATTCCAAGTTCGAATTTCTGTCTAGGCCATCCAGTAAGCTGCGTAATTTTTCATTTGTAGTTTTCATAATTGATTTCCCCTTATATTCAAATTTATGATATAATGGACGAAAGAGGCCCTCTGTGGCCGAACTTACATCCAATTTTGCCTTATAGCCTTCGACTTTGCCCGGTCTGCTATAAGGTCTTTTTTTGTTCTCTTTCTTCCTTAAACTCCATCAACACGACCTTAAAAACTCCCCAGGTTAAACTTGCCACCAATACTCCCGCAAGAAATGCTTCCTCAAGACCATTCAAACTCTTCACCTCTTTTCGATGGTTTTAAACTTTCAGGCTCCAACCTTCCAATTAGAAAAGCCTTATATATCAATGATTACAGCCACATCTGCCGCCTTTTTTTGCTTTTGAATACGTCACTTGAATACGTTCGGCCCCGTTTGCCCGCGGATTTTTTATTTTTCCAAACTTTTCAGGAACGTTTTTAGCGTGTCTTTGGATATGAGTTGCTTGCCTTCGATATGGATAATCGGCAGGCCGAGAACTTCAAGCCGCTGCAGTGTAGTAAAGGAAACTCCCAGGAAGTCGCATGCTTCACGTTTATTCAGGTACTCTTTCCGCAGCAATGGATCAGCCGCAACTTCATCAATGGCCTTGCGGACCATTTCTTTTACTGAACCTTCCAGGGATTTCTGCAATAGGTCCCCAATCTCAATATTTTCAATGTTCAATGTCGCCATGTTATCCCTCCTTAAATTCGATAAGCTACTGCAATCATCATGCCCTTGTTATTGAAGAGAAACGCGCTTGCCTCAGCTTCATCGTATTGTGAATGGCTGATATAAACCGTTCCGCGCTGCCGGGCTTTGAGAAAATCATCTTCTGAGGTCCGTGATACGTGATAGCCTAGTTCTTCCAAATGATCCAGACTCTTCACTTGGTAACCAACCAGAACGCGCTCTCCGGTCCCTTCATGCGCCAGGTAATACTCTTTCAGCATGTTGCCCACCCTCTCTATAAATACTTTTCAGTACTTTTGGATTAAAAAAATATTTCATCAATCGTAATGCCTGGAAATAACGGCAACAGCAACTCTTTGATGGCAATCATTTCTTTATTTGTAAATCGTGTTAATCCCCTCTCTTTAGCGGAGTAGGCTTGCTTTGAAATACCAAAATTCTTCGCCAATTCTTCCTGTGTTATCCCCAGCATTACGCGATAACCTTTAACTTTGGTCCTAGCCTTCGCCTCAATCATCATAACCACCTCCTCAAATAAATACTTTTCAGTACTTCGATAACTTGATTATATAGCTTATGGTTTATTAAGTCAATAATAAATAGTACATTTCAGTACAAAAATGTTTACTCCTGTTTTTTTCCGCGTTATAATACTGTCAAGAGGAAGAGAGGTGTACGTGTGGAAATAGATAAAAATTTAGTTGGGAAGCGGATAAACAGCATCAGAAAAGAAAATGGGCTTAGTATGGAAAAATTTGGTTCACTTATAGATGGCGCTAGTAAAGGTCTCGTCAATAATTGGGAAAAAGGCGTGAACCTACCAAATAATAAGAGAATTAAATTAATTGCTACATTAGGCCGCATCTCCGTAAACGAATTATTATACGGATCCCTAGATAATTTTAGACACTCCGTCATTAACGAATTGTTTGAACTTAAATTCATTCAATCTGGCATGAAGGATGCAAAACCGGAACTATATCATTACCTCGGTGGTGAGGATTTTAAGAAGCAAATTTACGATAGGTTTGAGAAGCAAGAGTTAGGGTATGAAGATGAAGAAAAAATGCATGAAGTGTTTCGCAATGCTTATAACTCGAAGCTTTTTGGCTATGCCAATAGAAAAACAGAAATAGCATACCAATTAGATCAAGCAAGAAGAGAACTGGATTTAAATCTAATTTTGGAATATTTTGATCGCGAAGCCAACTATCAGGAGTATCAGCGCAAACGCAATGCCGGAGAATTTATCTCGCCAAACTTCGAAGAAAATGAAAAGCCCATAAATATACATCTGGATGGCACCAAACTTTCAAATGATGAAGTGAAGATGGTTCAGGAAGTCCTTGAGAAAATCAGAACGCGAAGAAATTCAAAATAACATCATGCCGGCATAGTCCGGCGCCTCTTATAGCCCCGTTGCCCGCGGTGGAAAGAGGAAAAACAAATGACAGTCATCAAAAAATATACAAAAAAAGACGGCAGCGCCGCCTATCAATTCAATGTTTATCTAGGAATCGATCCAGGCACC
The DNA here is from genome assembly GCF_963663645.1 of uncultured Trichococcus sp. NCBI lineage: Bacteria > Bacillati > Bacillota > Bacilli > Lactobacillales > Carnobacteriaceae > Trichococcus > uncultured Trichococcus sp. The sequence continues at coordinate 2,137,207 of NZ_OY760503.1, read as the reverse complement.
GGAAAACCAAAACGGACAACCCGCCGAGGATTCCAGACAAAAAAAGAAGCCCAGCTTGCCCTATCCCGCTTGAAACTGGAGATAGAGGAAGAAGGCTTCAAAGAAACAAAGCGATACACGTTCAATGAACTTTATGAGTTATGGTTCGAATCAGCATACAGAAACACGGTAAAGGAAAGCACCTATACAAAAACGCAGGAGCTGTTTAATAATCATATCCTGAAGAAGTTCGGCGCCCTTTACCTGGACAAGATAACGATCCCCTACTGCCAAAAAACGGTTAATGCCTGGGCTGAGAAATTATCGAAGTTCCCGCAGCTGAAGAACTACACTTCCAAAGTCCTGGACTATGCCGTTACCCTGGAATTGATCAAGAGTAACCCGATGCGGAAGATTATCTTGCCGAGAAAGAAAGTGGATGTAGGAGCCGAAAAGGTGGAAAAATTCTTCACCAAAGAAGAGCTGCAGGAGTTCTTTGCTTGCTTGGCCAAAGAAGACGGATGGTCTTTTAAATGGACTGCCATATACCGGCTCCTCGCCTTCTCTGGTATGCGTGTAGGAGAAACGTTAGCCCTCACCTGGAAAGATATCGATTTTGAGGGACAAACGGTCACGGTAAATAAAACACTCACGAGAGGCCAAAAAAACGCGCTTATCATCCAGGAGCCAAAAACCAGGAGCGGCGTTCGGACAATTGCACTTGATGAGATCACCCTCTCCATGCTGCAGACCTGGAGAAGAACGCAGGCAAAAGATTATCTGAAGCTGGGTTTCAATACTATGCAGCCGGATCAGTGCCTATTCACAAATACCAGGAACGAATTTTTACAGCCCAGTAACGTTTTGACTCGTCTGCACCGTCTTATAAAGAAGCACGATCTGAAGAAAATAACAGTTCACGGATTCCGGCATACTCACTGCAGCTTACTCTTTGAAGCTGGCGCATCCATAAAAGAAGTACAGGATCGTCTCGGCCATGCGGATATCCAGCAGACTATGAATATCTATGCTCACGTTACCGAGAAGGCCAAAGAGCAGACCGCTGAAAAGTTCGCGAGATACGTCAATTTTTAGGCCAAAAACAGATATGGTATTCAATTTGGTATTCAATGCAAAAAAAGAGCCTCATAAACGTTTAGGAAATGCCGTCCTATCAACGTTTACAAGGCTTTTTAATTAATGATGTATGGAGACGATGGGGCTCGAACCCACGACCTCTTGACTGCCAGTCAAGCACTCTCCCAACTGAGCTACGCCCCCGAAACAACAGGGTATCAACGACGTTTGGCAAAAACGCCTTATGAATGATATGATACCCTATTTTTGCTTCTATAACAAGCCTAATTTTTCAAGTGCATAGGCAATTCCGCCCGAATTGCAATCTTTTGTGACAAATTTGGCGACAGCCTTGACGGGATCGACCGCATTTCCCATTGCGACACCATAGCCGACACTGGAAATGAGTTCATAATCATTGTTTCCGTCACCGAAAGCTATTGTATCTTCATGCGCAAAACCCAGATGCTTCGCCATCCACAGGGCAGTCTGTGCTTTGGATCCCGGGTTCGGCAACACATCGACGCCGGCATCGTGCCAACGCACAAAGCGGAATTCCGGAAAAGCGCCACCTTCATAGATTGCTTTATCTTCGTCTTTGTAGAACAAGAGTGCTTGATAGAGCGGATTGTTTTGATAAAAAGTTACATCATGGTCAGGCACTTCGAATTCGATGCTGCGCATCGCTTCGCTTGCGTTGTTCTCGATCGATTCATGGCGACGAGCCAGCGCATGCGCTGATTCGTAGACAACCTGATGGCCGCTATCATCGGAAATCTGCAGCAATTTTTCGAATGCATTCAGGTCCAATTTGTTTTCGTATTTGAGTTCATGTTTGAAGTAACCTGCAGCGCCGTTGCAAACGATGTAATTGTCCATTTGGAACGTATCGATGACTTCTTGGGCCAGAAACAGGTTCCGCCCTGTCGCAATCGCGATTTCGTGCCCGTTCTTCTGCAGTTGGCGCAAAGCTTGGACAGTGCTCTCAAGCGGCGTCTTTTCATCGTTCAGCAATGTTCCGTCGATATCAAAGAAAATGAATTTTTTGTTGTTCAAATTTTTTGCTCCCCTTATCATAATAAAACCCTTTTCTTTCCAACAACTGTGCGTGTTTGCCATGTTCGATTATTTCGCCTTGATCCATGACGAGAATCAAATCGGCATCGCGGATGGTGGAAAGCCGGTGGGCGATCACAAAACTGGTCCTGCCCTGCACGATGCGTTCCATCGCTTTTTGGATCAAAGCTTCCAGTCTAGTATCTACGCAACTTGTCGCTTCGTCAAGTATTAAGATTTTAGGATCTGCGATAAAGGCGCGGTCGATGGTCAGCAATTGCTTTTGCCCAAGGAAATATTGGAGGCCTCCTGGCTTATGACCAGATGGTAGCCTGCACCCAAAGTCTGGATGAAGGGATGGACATGGGCGGTGGTCGCTGCATCCACCACTTCTTCAAAAGTTGCATCCAGTTTTCCGAAGCGAATATTCCCGGTGAATGTGTTCTTGTAGATCCAAGCGTCCTGCAGCACCATGCCGATGAGCAGGACCTTCGACAAATAATCGCAATTGATTCCGGCACCTTCCACGCCCTTCAACATATCCGAAAGCTCCCAACACATTTAATTAGAATAATTTGTTATACCTACTGATATAACGCCAAATTAAAGACAGTTCATACACCTACTTTATCTGTACGGCCCTCAAACCCTCAGTATCCAGTCTAGCCAATTACTCTGTATTATTCTAGAAAATATTGATTGCTTTCTATGAAAAAAAACGAAAGAGAATTGCCTTACTATCGGGAAGGTTTGCAACCCTGCAAAAAATGATTTTGCCAGTCATTTCTATACTAACTGCCTTAATTGTGGTAAACTTACAGTACCGATTGTATGAAAAAATACAACTATTGACCAAGTTGACAAACTAAGATTGTAATTTTTAAGTACAGTACTATCAAAAATAATAAGAAAAATGGAGTGAACTATATGATATTTAAAGTAACATACCAACCAGCAAAATTTGATGCACCAACGAGAGAGAACACGGAATCTCTTTACGTGGAGGCATCCGATATCGTAATAGCCAGAAGATTGGTCGAACAAAATACCCCCTACAACATTGAATTCATCCAGCCTTTGGAAGGCAATCATTTAGAATACGAACAAAAAAATCCGGACTTCAAAATCACGGAGTTCAATGTATGAAACCTAACATAAAAAACAATGAAGTCGGCGTATTTGCCCTCGGGGGTTTAGGGGAAATCGGCAAAAATATGTATGGCATACAATTCCAGGATGAAATCATCATTCTTGATTCCGGGATCATGTTTCCGGAAGATGACTTGCTTGGCATTGATTATGTGATACCCGACTACAGTTATCTGGTGCAAAACCAAAGCAAAATCAAAGGATTGTTCATTTCTCACGGACACGAAGATCACATCGGTGGTGTCCCTTTTCTTTTGAAAGAATTGAATGTGCCTATCTATGCAGGCAAACTGGCGCTTGCCATGATCCGCAACAAGCTGGATGAACACGGCTTGCTCAGGGATGCTATCCTGCACGAAATCAATGAAGATTCTGTCATCAAATTCCGTAAAACCAGCATCAGCTTCTTCGGAACAACACACAGCATACCGGACACTATGGGGATCGTGGTCAAGACTCCTCCAGGCAACATTGTCTTCACAGGTGATTTCAAGTTCGATTTCACGCCTGCGAACGGCAAACCGGCGAATATCCATAAGATGGCGAAAATCGGGGAAGAAGGCGTGCTGTTGCTTATGAGCGATAGTACAAATGCAGAAACGCCAACATTTACCCAATCCGAGCAAATTGTTGGTCAATCCCTTAAAAACATCATCCAAAAAGTTTCGGGAAGAATCATTTTTGCTTCCTTCTCGTCCAACATCTATCGATTGCAGCAGGTCACTGAAGTCGCGCTCGAAACGGACCGGAAAATCGCTATATTCGGCCGCAGCATGGAGACGAACTTCCGGACGGCCAGAGAATTGGGCTTCATCGTGGCTCCGGATGATCTATTCATCGAAACGCGCCAATTGAACAGCCTTCCCGCGGATAAAGTGCTGATCATGTGTACGGGATCCCAAGGCGAACCGATGGCTGCATTGAGCCGGATCGCCAACGGTACACACAGACAGATTTCCATCCAACCGGGCGATACTGTCATTTTCTCAAGTTCACCGATTCCTGGCAACACAACCAGTGTCAATCGCGTCATCAACCTGCTTTTGGAAGCTGGGGCAGCCGTTGTTCACGGAAAAGTAAACAACGTCCACACTTCCGGACATGGTGGGCAACAAGAACAAAAACTGATGCTGACCCTGATGAAACCGAAATATTTCATGCCGGTTCATGGCGAATACCGGATGCTGAAGATTCATACAGAATTGGCAGAGGCAGTCGGCATTCCAGCCGATAACTGCTTCATATCCGATAACGGTGAAATCCTTGCTTTGACGGCTGAATCCGCAAGACGCGCGGGCAGCTTCACGGCATCTGACGTATATGTTGACGGAAAAGGTATCGGCGATATCGGAAACATCGTCCTGCGCGATCGTCGTGTCCTTTCTGAAGACGGCCTTGTGGTCGTCGTATTGACCGTCGATTTCCGCAACAAGGATTTGTTGGCAGGACCGGATATCCTTTCGCGAGGCTTCATCTATATGCGTGAATCAGGCGATCTGATCCATGAAGCGCAAGCCATCGTACGCCAGGATGTTCTTTCTTTGCTGAAGGGATCTGATGCTGTCACCGAGAAGAAATTGAAGGACACCGTTACGAACGCCATTCAGCCTTACCTGTATGAAAAAACGGAACGTCGTCCTATGATCGTTCCCGTCATTATGGGCGTCTGAACCTGAAAATCCAAACTGGATACAAAAAGAGGGCCTGGATCAAAAATCCAGCGCCCTCTTTTTATTTATCCTCTATATTTTGTGCAATGAAATTATACTCCGGTTCGCTTTGTTTCTCATCGAATCCGACATGCAGATCATAGCCATTAAAGAACCAATCATCTGCATCTTCGACATAGTACAAAACGCCATTGTATTCGGCTTTTCCGATTGGAGCTACCGGCTCATCCACATCAAGCCCAACGGAGAACCCTTCATGTATTTGGCTGCTGCCGTAAACCTTTCCAAGAAAACGGACCCCTTTTTTCCCTGAAATACCCATTTCCTGTTCAAACCATTTTTGTGCGCGTTCACTGATTTCTATTTTCATTAGTCGCTGATCGGATGATCAGCTTGCCCCCTCTCACTGCTATCTATCATAAATCATCTTATCATATGGAGGCGTCATTTTATAACACTTTGCTCAAAGTCACTGAATCAGATGATGCTTGAAGGCGTATATTGTAGCCTGGGTCCGGTCATCCACTTCCAACTTGGTCAAAATATTTGAGACATGCGTTTTGACCGTCTTCAGTGTGATGAAAAGTTGGTCGGCAATGTCCTGATTGGAGTAGCCTTGCGCGATGAGCAGCAATACTTCCCGCTCTCTGGCGGTCAGCTCTTCATGCAACGGTCGGATATTCCTCTTCGAGAAGCGCTCCAGCATTTTGTCGGTCACTTCTGGCTCCAGGACAGACTCGCCGTGGTAAGTGGAACGGATCGCATCCGCAATTTCATGCGCCGATGAGGTTTTCAACATATAGCTGGAAGCCCCGGCTTCCAATGCCGGATAGACCTTCTCGTCGTCGATGAAACTGGTGACGATGATAATTTTCGCTTCGGGCCATTCATTCAATATCGCTTTCGTCGCGGCAATGCCGTCCATGACTTCCATGACCAGATCCATCAGAATGATGTCCGGACGCAGATCCAGGGCCATTCCATAGCCGATCAAGCCGTTTTCCGCTTCCCCTATTACTTCAATGTCATCTTGGATGGATAAGTAAGCCGAGTACCCCAGCCTCACCATCTCGTGATCGTCGATTATCAATACACGTATCAACCTGAAACCCTCCTAAAGAAACTTTTTTTTCAGAAAATTCGGTCATCCTATTCAGCACCTGCATCGTTGGTGTTCACATTTGTATTCGGGATGCGTATTTCGATCACGGTCCCTTTTTTGGGGAAACTGATGATTTTGCAGCTCCCGCCCATTCCCTGCACGCGTTCTTTGATATTCATCAGACCATAGCTGCCTGATTTTTCGATCGAAGTATCGAAGCCGACACCATCGTCGTAAACGCGGAGACTGATTTCCTGCAAAGTTTGTTTCAGATACACTTCCAGATGGCTTGCCTTTGCATGCCTCAGCGTGTTCGAAAGCAGCTCCTGCACAATACGGAAAAAATGATCCTCGATGCCGCTCATTGTATGGACATCATCGATTTCCCATTTGATCGCGATTTGGACTTTTGACTTCAATTCCACCAACAACTGTTCGATCCCTTTTTTCAGGGATTTGCCTTCGAGTTTGGTTGGACGAAGATGAAGGAGCAACGCCCGCATCTCCGATTGGGACTCATTGATGATGCCTTCTATGAGGCGCATCTGTTTCTGTATTTTTTCCGGAAAATCGTCGGCCCGTTCGTTGACCGCCGACAACATCATCATTGCGGCAAAGAGTTGTTGGCTGACGGAATCATGCAGTTCCCTCGCGATGCGATGCCTTTCCTGTTCGAGTATCTCTTCTTTTGTTTCATTGCCGACCTGCTGCGGATGCGCGCTTAAATGCTGCACTTCCCGAGAGAGGCTGAGCATCTTTTTCCGGAGCATTTCGATCTCATTATGGATTGCGTGGCAATACTGATCCAAAAATAGTGATTTATCCCGCTTTTTGTTGAATACCGTATGCTCATAATTGCCGAGATACAGCCAATGCAGTTTGTCCTTGATGCGGTTTTCTTGATTTTTCAAGTAAAAGTGGGCGATCCAGGTTACAACAATCGCAGCAAACAGCAGCAATACGATGATGTACAGGAACGCCGGCACATAAAAACGATCCACCTCGAGCAGTTCCTGATAACTCAAATAGGGCCTCAGGGCAAATAAAACACCTGCCACGATAAAAGCAAAGACGCCGAGTATCGTGCTGAACAGAATCAAAACCGCGCTTCTCCTCATAGGTAGATCACCTCCAGATCCCCCAGCAGGCTACTGGACACGATCTTGATCTTTCTGTTCGCTTCATCGTAGTCCCGGCTGTATAACTTGACCGTTTCATTGGTCAAGTCTATTTCATCTTCATTGAATAAAAGCTGTCCTTTGATGGTGGAATGGTGGACAGCCACTCCGATTCCCAACGGTACGATCACCCTGGTCTTTCCGAACCCTTTGCGGATCAGAATGATGTTTTCCTCTTTCGGCAACAACGTATTACCCAAATCGATGATCGTATCGCCCATGAATACGCTCAGATTGACGTCGTCCCATTCGTAGACATCCGTGCCTATGCTGGTGTTTCCGATCCATTTCTGGCGCTTTCTGGACCCGTTCCGCTGTTCCGGTTCTTTCGTTTTGACCGTGCGGAACGCTTTTTCCTCCCAAGGAACGTCAACAAAAGTATCCAACTTCAGCTCAGACCAGATGCCTTTTCCATTGATGACAACGAACAGTATGAAAAGAATCAACATCAACCACACCGAGAAAGTGGAGAGTATGCTCATGCCCACCATAAACCAGCCGATCAAACCAAGGATCCGGCGCCGTTCGCCTTTTCCGGTACCGAATTTGATGAATATCAGTCCGAACACAAAGACCAACAGCAAATCTGTATCCTGCACCAATTGAAACAGGACAGCCAACCCTAACAGCCCTTCAATGAGCATGAATAATTTCAAGGCACCCTTCTTCATCCCAGAACGCTCCTTTCTCTTCGCTGTTGCATAAATTTCCGCTGAACGCTGGCTTACGGGTGCAGCAAGCGGGAACTCAAGTATCTGCTTCCATTATAGATTACCCGGACCGCTTTGACAGGGCGCTAAGGGTGGATTATCCGCTAAGACTAAAGTCGTACGGTCCAGTCGAACCTAAACAAACAGAGGATAGGACAGCAAAATCATTCCGAATGATTTTTGTCCTACCCTCTTCTTGATTGCTGTGTCTACGCTTGTTCCACTCTGACGATCTTCACGTTCATATCGCCGCCCGGTGTACCAATGACGACTTCTTCACCGATATGCTTGCCTAACAAGGCTTTAGCGATCGGTGAATCGTTTGAAATCTTACCTTCAAGCGGATCTGCTTCTGCACTACCGACAATAATGTAAGTTTCTTCATCGCCATCCGGCAATTCCACGAATGTCACTTTGCGTCCAAGCGAAACCATATCAGTGTCAACGTTTTGCACTTCAATGATTTCCGCAAAACGGATCATTTTTTCCAACGTTGTGATGCGGCCTTCAACGAAAGCTTGTTCATCTTTTGCTGATTCATATTCCGAATTTTCGGATAAATCTCCATAGCTTCTGGCAATCTTGATGCGTTCAACGATTTCTTTTCTTTTATTCACTTTTAAATCTTCAAGTTCAGCTTCTAATTTGGCTTTACCTTCAGCCGTCATCGGATATGCTTTTTCGATCATAAGAAATATGCCCCTTTTAAGTAATGATTCAATATTCAATATTCAACCCAGGAAGGCAGTTCCCTTCTTTCTGTTGCTAGCTGCCCTTGAAGATCAAACAGATCCGGGACAGGTAGCATGTCATCCAAAGAGAAATAATCATTTCCTGTGGCTCTACATCGTTTATTGTCTGCCTATTTAATAGTGAATATAAAATACCACTTAATCCCAGTAAAAGCAATTATATTTTTGAAATATTAAAGGGATTTATTTTTATTCTGCATTTTCAGACAAAATTGAAGCAATTTTTGTGGTCATCAGATCGATTGCGACTTGGTTTTGCCCGCCTTCAGGAATGATGATATCCGCAAATTTTTTGGTTGGCTCGATGAATTGCTGGTGCATCGGCTTGACGACCGTCAGATATTGGTGGATGACAGAATCAAGGGTCCGGCCTCTTGATTCCATGTCGCGCTTGATTCTTCGGATGATACGGATATCATCATCCGTATCCACATAGACTTTGATGTCCATCAGATCACGGAGTCGTTGATCCTCCAAAATGAGTATCCCCTCGACGATTATGACTTCTTTCGGTTCGCGGTGGATCACTTGATCGCTGCGCGTGTGTTTGGAGTAGTCGTAAACCGGTTGTTCAATGCTCTCGTATTGTATCAATTTTTCTAGGTCTTTGATGAACAAATCCGTATCAAACGCAAATGGGTGATCGTAGTTTGTTTTCAGGCGTTCCTCAAACGGCAGATCGCTTTGATCTTTATAATAAAAATCCTGCTCCAACAGCAAAATGGAAACATCGGTAAACTTATCCAAGATAGCCCGGCTGACACTGGTTTTCCCGCTTCCCGATCCCCCTGTCACCCCGATAACGATAGGCTTTTTCACTGGCGCATTCTTCCTCTCTTCTTACAGCTCACTCTATTCGGCTTATTCGCTGTCTACGTATTGGCTTTGCAATTGCAAATGTTCTTCATATGTTTCGGAAAAATAAACGATGCCTGTTTCTGTATCGGCAACGAAATACAGATAGGCGGTGTCCGCTGGGGACAATGTGGCTTGAATGGATCCCTCGCTCGGGCTGTTGAACGGCCCAGGCCCCATGCCTGCATTTCTGTACAGGTTATAGGGCGAATCTATTTCAAGATCCTCGAAAGTCACTAATTCCTTGTGCTCATTCAGAGCATACAAAATACTGATGTCCGATTGGATCGGCATATCGATTTCCAGACGATTAAAGAATACGCCGGCAATGTTTGCCCGATCTTCCGGAGTAACGCCTTCTTTTTCGACAAGCGAGGCAATCGTCAAAATTTCATGCAGGGTATAGCCTGAGGAAGCAATTTGCTCCGCGTATGGCGCAAGCACTTCACTCGTTTTCTTCAGCATTTGCAAGATGACTTCATCCAAACTATTTCCGGTCATATAATCATAAGTTGCCGGATAGAGGTATCCTTCCAAACGATAACGCGTATCGGTGCGTTGGGATGCCTCCGTCAAAATATCAGGGTACTGTGCAGCCGCATTCGTCAGGAATTCCGGTTCATTCACTTTCGCCAAAAATTCCTCAGCTGTGAAATCCGTCTTCTCTTCGACTTCCGCTGCGATTTGTTCGATCGTATTGCCTTCTCTTACGATGATTTTGTGATCACTCGATTGCGGCACAGGACTTCCCCCCGCTTGAAGCGTCGCAATGATGTCGTCCAGGCTCATGGAAGGCGATAATTCGTAAAAGCCTGCTTGGAAATCAGAAACATTTTGCGTCTTGATGTAGTAGTTGAAGATGGTCGCGTTTTTGATGACGTTGCCTTCTTCCAAGAGTTGTGTGATCCCTTTTGTGGGCGTCCCTATCGGAATTTCCACTTCAACGACTTCCGTACTTTCCGGCTCCAATGGCTGAAGTGCGTCTGTTATATATTTGTAGCCGGCAAAGCCAACGATGACCCCTAACAGGATGCCTATCGTTACGATTGCAAAAACAATTTTCCGCACGAGTGACCGTTCTTTTTTGCGTATTTTCATTTTGTCTACGGCTTCTTTCTCCAACGTAGGACGAATGAGTTTTTGTTGCCCTTGAGGTTCTTGCTGATCATTATGTGACAAAGACGAGGCCCGTTGCCATAAATCTAGCTAAATCTAGTTTATGTTTGCTTCCCTGTTCTTCGTGCCCGATTTGGTCCTGACGGACTACTTTCGTTTGTTGCAGCACTCCAAGGGCGTAAATTCCGATGCAACGAATCGTACATATCCGAGTTACCGTTAGACTGCTTGGTAATCCCTCAGATTGTAGCTTGCGTTCAGATCCCTATCGCAATGGTGGCCGCAGCTACAGTGGTAGACCCTGTCGCTGCGTTTCAGGTCCTTTTTGAGCGTTCCGCAGTTGTTGCACAACTTGGAGCTCGGGAACCATTGGTCCGCTTCCACAAATTCAATGCCATGCAGTTCGCATTTGTAATGTAGGCATTGTTTGAAGAAAAAGAGTTTCTGATTTGCGATTGCCTTAGCCAAATGCTTGTTCTTCATCATGCCGCGGATGTTCAGCGTTTCCATCACAATGCAGGAAGGTTTGGATTTCACGATCTCTGCTGTTGCTTGATGGACATGATTGGTTCGGATGTTGGCTAAGCGTCTGTGTTGCTTTCAGATTTCACCTTCTAGTTTTAGGAGATGGTTAGATTTAGGCATTCCTTTCTTGTATTTTCTGCTTACACGCCGCTGTAATCTCTTGAGGCGTTTCTCCGCTTTCCTCACGGAGGCTGTTTTGTTGATGTTTTCATAAAAAACGCCATCAGAGGTGACAGCTAACTCCTTGATGCCGACATCCACGCCGACAATCCGATCGTCCAATTCAACGATTTTCGGGTTCACTTCGATACCAACCGTCAGATACCAGTATTTGCCGTCGAACTTGATGCGCGGATTGTAGTATTTGCAGCCCACGGGCAACGGTTCGTTGGTTTTCACCCAACCGATCTTTTCCAACAGGATGCGGTTGCCTTTCACTTTCAACTTGACGCAATCATTGTAGAAACTCGGTGTGGAACGGCGCTTGGTCTTGAGCCGTGGATGCTGGGCTTGCCCGTTGAAAAAGGCTTTGTAGGCTTTGCAGGCATCCTTAACAGCTTGTTTCACGACATTGTTGGACACGTCGTTCAGCCATGCATATTTCTTGCGCTTCTTCATCTTGGTGATGTGCTTCCGCAGTTCATTGTCACTGATGAATGCCCCACCGAAGCGATGGTTCATTTCCTGCATCCGGATTGTGTAGTTGTAGGCCCAGCGGGCAACGCCGGCTGCTTGGTAGAGTTTGGAAGTTTCGTCTGTCAAAATCAAACGGACCTTCTTCGTCAGCATCATCACAGATCATCCCTTTCTATACGCAAAGTATAGAGGAAATGGAATCAAAAATAAAAAATTTGAATGCATTTGAGAAGATTTTTTATCGACTGTTAAAAGCCTGCTTATATGTGGCTGCTGATGGTCCATCAGCCATTCGACTTCCGTAATTATACACGAAAACCAATGTAAATTGAATCTTTTTTGTTATTTGCATAGACATCTGGAGCATATTGGACAGTTTTCTCATCAGTTTTTCAGTTCGGATCCGGACCGCTCAAAAACAAGACAACAGCCACAAAACAAAAGAGGATCCAGACAGCAATAGTCCCGATCCTCCCTTATTTTCCTTACAAGCCGCTCACACTGTTATTGAAGGTCTTCGTCTTCCATGAACGTGTTCAGGACTTCTTCGATCATATCCCATTCTTCATCGGATTCGATTGGCTCCAAATCGCCTTCTCCGCCATCTTCAGTTTCAACATAGGAATAGGCTTGCAATTCGATTTCTTCCCCTTCAGGAGTTCCTGCTGGGTAAACCAGAACATAGGACTTTCCGAAATCTTCTGATTCGAAAGTGAACAAGATTTCGAATAACTCTTCATTTCCGTTCTCATCCACAATAGTGATGTGCTCGTGGTTATGTTCGTGGTTATGTTCGTGGTCATGATCGTGGTCGTGATTATGGTCATGATCGTGATTATGTTCAGTCATGGTATGCACCTCTTTATCTAAGTATTGTTTTATCGTTCAAACAAAGGATATTGTAACGCAAACAGGGCAAAAAAACCACTCTCTTTACTGGCTGTCCAGATAATTCTGCAAAAGTATGACAGCAGCAAGTTTATCGATTACCTTTTTCCGTTTTTTGCGGGAAACATTTCCTTCATTGATCAACATTTTCTCTGCTTGCACAGTGGTAAGCCTTTCATCAACGTAATCGACCGGCAAGCCTAACTCTTTTTCAAGCAACTCTCCGTAGGCGATGGAAGCTTCCGCCCGAAAGCCAATGCTGTTATCCATATTTTTGGGCAAGCCTAGCACAAACTTCTCAACTTCGTACTGCTTGACCAATTCGGCAATCCGATCAAGACCAAATTCTCCATTGGCCTCATCGATTTTGACGATTTCTATCCCTTGCGCCGTCCATCCCATCGGGTCGCTGATGGCCACTCCTACAGTTTTTGACCCGACATCCAAGCCCATGATCCTCATTGGATGATTCTGCCTGTTCCAGAAAGATAGCTCTTCACTAGTTCCTCCATGATTTCATCACGTTCGTGACGACGGATCAGGTTCCTGGCATCATTATGACGCGGAATATAAGCTGGATCTCCAGAAAGCAAGTAGCCCACGATCTGGTTGATAGGGCTGTACCCTTTTTCTTCCAATGCGTCATAAACAAGGGCTAATGTCTCTTGTACATTCTTTTTCAGATTGTCATCAAAATTAAACAACATCGTTTCATCTTTCGAACTCATAGCGACACCCCGGTTTTCTTTAGTATATTTACCATTTTACAAGAAATCACAAAAAACTACAACAAAGAAATGACGCTGCCCCCCTTAGGATTGGCGTCATACCTTGTCTACTCTTCCACCTGTTTGTATATTCCGCATTTTCTTGCATAAAGATCGTACCAACAAACAGGGGCAGGCATCCATTTTTGGATGCCTGCCCCTGAGAAAGGATGTTTATTTTGTATTGTCAGCGATCCAAACCGCAACGTGTTTCAGCGCATCCGGGATGCCTGCCGGGTTATTGCCCCCTGCTTGTGCCATATCCGGACGTCCGCCGCCTTTGCCTCCCGCAAATGGAGCGAGCGTCTTGATCAGGTCGCCTGCTTTCAGGCCCTGATCCAATTTTTCTTTGGAAACGGCAGCCAGCATGTTGACTTTGCCGTCTGTGGCCGAAGCTGCCACGAAAAGATCAGAGACAGCCTTTTGACGCCATTGGTCAGCCAATTGACGCAGTGCATTCATATCCTGATTCTTTGTTTCGTAGGTGATGTACGTGACACCGTTGACGGTCTCCACATTTTCGAAGAGATCTTTGGCTTCGGCATTCATGATTTTTGCTTTCAAGGACTCATTTTCGCCTTGCATTTCCTTCATTTCCTGCTTGAGCTGATTGATTTTACCGGCCACTTCTTTCGTTTGTTGGGCTTTCACAAGCTGTGCCGCCTCATTCAGTTCAGCTTCCTTTGTACGGAAATACTGGTAAGCTGCCTGTCCGGTCACTGCTTCGATGCGTCGAACGCCTGCACCGATTCCGGATTCCGATAAAATCTTGAAGACACCGATGTCCTGTGAGTTTTGCACATGGACTCCGCCGCAAAGTTCGACTGAATAGCCGCCGACGTCGACCACTCGGACTTCTTTGCCGTATTTCTCGCCGAACAAAGCCATGGCGCCCATTTCCTTCGCTTTATCGATGGTCGTTTCAACCGTTACGACCGGCAAGGCTTCCCAAATTTTTTCATTCACGATTTCTTCCATCCGCACCAACTCTTCTGCTGTGACTTGGCCGAAATGCGTGAAGTCAAAACGAAGCTGATTCGGATTCACCAACGAGCCCGCTTGGTTGGCATGGTTCCCCAAAACATCCTTCAACGCTTGGTGCAGCAGATGGGTCGCTGTGTGGTTCTTCGTGATGCTTCTTCTACGCGACTCATCCACGTGCAGCACGTAGGTTTCGTTCGAATGGATTTCCTTCAGGACACGTGCGATGTGCATCGTTTGCCCATTTGGAGCGCGTTTGACGTCCTCGATCTGTGCGATAACTTCACCGGCTTCGGTTTCGATCGTTCCTTTGTCAGCGACTTGTCCGCCCATTTCCGCATAGAAAGGCGTTTCGCGGAAAATGATCTGAACGCGATCGTCTGCAGTGGCTTTTTCGACGATTTCGTCATTCGCCACCATCACAGAAAGTTCGGATGAAACTTTCGTTTGGGCATAGCCGGAAAAAGTGCTCGGCACCAGTACGTCAGCCCAGACCGGGGATTGCACGGAGAAGGAATCTTCCACTTGTCTTGCTGCGCGGGCGCGGTTGCGTTGTTCCTGCATCTCTTGGTTAAACCCTTCTGTGTCGACTGTGAAGCCTTTTTCCTCAGCGTATTCGCTGGTCAATTCCAACGGGAAGCCGTAAGTATCATACAATTTGAAAGCATTCGGGCCGTTTACTACCGTTTCGCCCTTTTCGTTCATTTCTTCAAAGACGCTGTTCAGGATATCCATCCCTTCATGGATCGTTTCCTGGAAACGTTGCTCTTCATTCGTGATGACTTTGATGATGAAATCCTGGTCGGCTTTGATTTCCGGATAGTAGGACTCCATGATATCTGCCACAACCGGAACCAATTCGTTCAGGAACAGTTTTCCGATGCCCAATTTTTGGCCATGCATGACAGAGCGGCGGATCAAACGGCGCAGAATGTAGCCGCGGCCTTCATTGGATGGCAAGGCACGGTCCCCGATCGCAAAGCTGACGGCGCGCACGTGATCAGCGATGACTTTGAAGGAAATATCCAATGTTTTGTTTTCGCCGTATTTCTTGCCGTCACTCAACGTTTCGATCTTTTCGATGATCGGCATGAACAAATCCGTTTCGAAGTTGGTCGGCGTGTTTTGGACTACGCTCGTGACCCGTTCAAGGCCCATCCCCGTATCGACGTTCTTGTGCGGAAGCGGCTCATAGGTGCCGTCCGGCTTGTGGTTGAATTCGGAGAACACAAGGTTCCAGATTTCAAGGTAGCGTTCATTTTCACCGCCCGGATACATTTCAGGGTCTCCGTCAGGCAAATCCTGGAAGGCCGGTCCGCGGTCATAGAAAATTTCCGTATCCGGTCCGCACGGTCCTGCCCCGATATCCCAAAAGTTGTCTGCGATCGGCACGATATGATCTTCCGGCAAACCGACTTTTTCCTGCCAAATGCGTTTCGTGTCCGTATCTTCGGGATAGTAAGTAACATAAAGCAGCTCCGGATCGAACGCCAACCATTTTTCGTCAGTCAGGAATTCCCAAGCCCAAGGGATCGCTTCTTCTTTGAAGTAGTCTCCGATCGAGAAATTCCCCAACATTTCGAATAAAGTATGGTGCCTTGCGGTCACGCCGACATTTTCGATGTCGTTTGTGCGGATGCTTTTTTGGGCATTGGTGATGCGCGGATTTTCAGGGATCAACGTGCCATCAAAATATTTTTTCAGTGTCGCTACCCCTGAGTTGATCCATAATAAAGTAGGGTCATTGACCGGTATAAGCGAAGCGCTCGGCTCCACTTTTGAACCTTTCGTTGCCCAAAAATCAAGATACATTTGACGGATGTCACTGCTTTTCAGATTTTTCATTGTTACCTTCCTTTTCTCTTCATTGTTTTTTTGAGTGAACAAAAATAAAAAACACCCCACTGCATACAAGGACGAATCACGCGGTACCACCTTGTTTGCAATGAAATGTTTTGATCATTCATTACCTCTCGGATCCGTTAACGCTGGAAGCGATAGTATTTCTACTATATTCACGCAAAGGGAGCATAAACGGATGCGTTTCCTTTCACCAAACGGAAACTCTCTTTTGTTATCCATTCCTATATCCTCTGCTTCAATCAAAAACTAGTATAACCAAAATTACGACCGCATGCAAGCAGTTCTTCAGAAAAGCGGAACAGGTCAGATTTCTATGCGTATGGAACGCCTTGCGCAGTAATAACCGGGTGTCAACGGCTCTTGTTGCTTTTCGTTTAAGGCATCCGCATGGTTTTCATAATAGGTGGCATAAGGCAGAAGTTTCTCCAGGATGTTCTCGGCTTGGATGGAAATCCAGCCGCCTTTGACCAACAAGCCGTCTTCGACGAGTTCCGGTCCCCACCCCATATTGGCGATTTCCAGACCGAACATGTTCTTTTTGTAGAGGTGACTGTCTTCCGGTTCGAACAAGTTTCGGTGCAACTGATTGCCCCAACGGAAAAGCCTGCGGGTCGATGCACCACAGCAATATTCCCACTCATCGCTGGACAATAGCCCCATGCCATCTTTCTCCAATTGCTTGCGCATCTCTGCATAAGTGGTCTGATAAGGTGCGAAAACTGTGTACGAATCCAAATCTTCGTTCTGCCTCAGGAAAAAGGAGTCGTTTTGAACCAGATGCGCTGGGAAATCCGCAAATACCGAGGATCCATTTGCACTCGGCATCAAAGCTTGATGAATGTCCTTTTCGTGTATGCTGAACCAATCGCTCTGGCCTTCAAATTTCCCGTTTATGACTGCATAATTCCCGACTTTCGTCATTCCCACATAATTCGGACTGACTTCCACCAACAGCGGCGGGATTTCTGTCGTCCGAAGCTGGGACATTTGGCTGTTGACCAAATCTTCCAATTCCTCCAAAGAATGGATCGGTCCGATTTTCTTCTTCATCCAATGGTCGTCATGCAAAAACTCGGCTCCTTGAACAGAAAGCTTCAGGCAATTTTCGATGGCCAGGTACATCTCTTTCCTGTCTGAGCTGACGTCCAATGGGTCCAGGCCGTTGATTCCGCTGTCCCATCCGAGGACGGCCTCCTTGTGGCCCGGCACAAAAACAAACGTCGCACCGTTGATGTCCACTGTAAAAGTCTCGGTCTTGATTCCGCCCATCTGGTAATACGCCGGCCGGATATCCGCGACAGGCAACAGGGGGTTCACAAAATAACGGACAACGCTGCTGGCAAGAACAAGCTTGTGTTCCATCGGGATGTTCTTCCAGTTCGGATTCATCAATTGATCAAATAGTTCCATTATACCACTCTCTTCTTGTAGCTGTATTGGAAAACCAGTAACTTGCTTTACTGTCAGTATAGCAGAATATCGGGGCGGCGAGTAGTTTATTTCTTTTGCTGAATCGACCGGCTTTGGCTGTTTCTTTGGTCGTAGCGCCCTGCACTGAATGATTTTCTGGCAGCAGAAAAGTCCGCAGGCAATGAAGAATGTGTCTGCGGACTTTTCCCGGATTATTTTTCGTTCATGAACATTTCCGGCGTTACATTTTCCATGCCGATCATCGGATCGATGCTCCCACCGGAAATCTGTTCGCTGGTCAAATGGTAGACGGGCGTTATTTTTGGGGACTCTTTGTTTTCTGGTTTTTGGATTGCGGCTTCGCTAGTCGATTCAGCAGCTTCATTTCCGGCGCTTGGCGCCTTCTTTTCCTTGCTCTCGGCAGGCTCTTCCGCAGTGAAGACCTTGTCAGTGTTTAGGTTGCGTTCCAGCTTTTCGTGCAGCATCGTTTTCCGGATATCGCCGGTGCTTACGACTGCCGTTTCGAAAGCTTCGTAATCCCCGCACAAAATCAACTTGCTTTTGCTTCTGGTGATGGCTGTGTAGAGCAGATTACGGCGTAGCATCCGTCCGTATTGTTTCACCATCGGCAGGATGACCATCGTGAATTCGCTGCCTTGCGACTTGTGGATCGAGCAACAGTACGCCAGAACGAATTTATTCCAATGATTCCGATTGTAGGTGACCTCGACTGTATCGAACAGGATCGTGATCTGGTCGACTTTCTCGTCCGTTTCTTTGGCGAATTGGATGGCGGTGATTTCTCCCATGTCCCCGTTGAAGACATTATTTTCCGGCTGGTTCACCAACTGCAGCACCTTGTCGCCTACCCGATAGACAACGTCGAAAAAAGCGACTTCCCGTCTTTTCTTATTCCCCTTCGGATTGAAGATTTCCTGCATCATCGTATTGATGGCATCAATTCCGGCAGCGCCTTTGTACATCGGCGCCAGAACCTGGATATCCTTCGCGGTGAAGCCTTTAGACTTCGCCTTTTCGACAACTTGCCGGATCACCGGTTCGATCTGATGCGTTTGGCAAGGCAGAAACGAGCGGTCCGCTTGATTGTTCCGGAAATCGCGGGGGAGGATACCGTTCTTGATTTCGTGCGCCAACGGGATGATCGAGGAGTCGCCGGATTGCCTGAATATCTCATTCAGCTCGACCTGCGGCAACGCTTTGCAGTTCAAAAGATCGAACAGCACTTGGCCCGGCCCTACCGACGGCAATTGGTCCTTATCACCGACAAACAGCACTTGCATGCCGGGCGGTACGGACTTCAGTAGCCTGTGCATCAGCCACGTATCCACCATCGAAACTTCGTCGATGATCAGCAACTTGCCTTCCAACTCTTGCGTATAAAGCTCTTCGGATTCCTTTTCCTGGCCCGTCAACCCCAGCAGGCGATGGATCGTGCTGCCGGGCAGCCCGGTCGTTTCCTGCATCCGTTTTGCGGCACGACCTGTCGGAGCGGCAAGCAATATCGGGAAAAGTCCGTTTTTGTAGTCATGCGGGTCTTCCGGCAGATCGTTCAACTCGGAGAACATGCGGACGATCCCTTTCAGAACGGTCGTTTTACCGGTACCGGGTCCACCCGTCAGGATGAAGAACGGTGAAAGCAAGGCTGCTTTTATCGCTTCGATTTGGGAGGCGCCATAGCGGATCTGCAGGTTTGATTGTAAATTTTCGATCTCCAGATCCAAATCCACTCCAGGATAAGCAATTTTCGTTTTTCGCTTCAGAAGCCTGTCGATCGATGATGCGATGCCCTCTTCCGCGAAATAAAGGGACGGGATGGCAAACCGGCTGTGATCCTCTACCACTTTCATGTCCATCACCATCTCCATCAACGCTTCGATGACAGGCGCATCCTCGATGATGAAGCGTCGGCTCTGTTCAAGCAAGTGGATCGTCCGCTCAAGCAAGACGGTCCCGTCGACATATGTATCCCCGTTCGACAGACAAAGTTCCTGAAGCGTCGCAAACAAGCCACCCTTCAGCCGGCTGCTGTGGTCCGGAGCGAAATTCAACTCCTCCGCCAATTGATCGGCCTTCTTGAAGCCGATACCTTCGATGTCCTCAATCAGGCGGTAAGGATTCTCGTTAAGGACGGTCAGCGTTTCTGATCGATAAAAATGGAAGATGTTCGCCGCCTGGTTATTGGAGAAACCATAGTTCCCCAAAGCGATCAGGATCTTCTCGGTCCCTTGCGTCTGCATCAGGACATCCCGCATCATTTCTCTTTTTTTCGGCGTCATGCCGCTGATGTTTTTCAGCGCTTCCGGATCGTCAAGGATGACATCGACCGCTTCCTCACCAAAAGTCTCCACGATTTTTTCAGCCGTCCGTTTACCGATGCCCGGGAACCGCTCTCCCGACAAAAATGCAATCAACCCATTCTTGGAGGTTGGTTTTTCCTGTTGATAGGAATTGGCTTGGAATTGGACCCCGTATCTTGGATGCTCCACGACCTCTCCGAAAAAGCGGTAGGCTGTATCTTCGGTTATCTGCCCGAAGCTTCCCGTCACGACAATTTCATCAAGCTTTTGCGGGAGATTCGATTCACTGACTGAAATCAGCATGACTTTGTAGAAATTACTCGCATTTTCAAAGAAAATCGCTTTGATTTCTCCAACGATATAGCCCTGTTCTGTATCCATCCGGATGATCCCCTCCCTTTTTTTAAATATTCAGACTTGTTACAAGATTCCTTAAGAACGATACCACAATTCCCGACCAAATTAAAGAGAGGCCGGCGAAAAAACCGGCCTCTCGCTTTATTAACAAATAAACTATTTCAATTTTAAAAGCGCATCACCGTAGGTGGTTCACAAGATTGAAAAAAGTTTCATGCATTCCAAATCGTTGGCTAGCTTCACGGGTAAGCCCTTCGGAATTTAGATAAATCTTACCTATTGCGCTCTTCGATGCTCAGTCGGTAAGATTTCCTAAAATTCTTTCAAGGCTGAGCGAACCCGTTCAGCTTTTCTTATTTAGATGTACTGCAGGGTGCGTTCGCCTTGATAAGCCTTGTCGATCGTTCCCCCACCCAGACACTCCATGCCGTCATAAAATACGACTGCTTGGCCTGGTGTGATGGCGCGGACCGGCTCCGCAAATTCCACACGGGCGGTCGTTTGGTCTTCGTTCAGATAAACGGTGACCGCAGTGTCTTTTTGACGATAACGGAATTTTGCCGTGCAGGTGAAGACGGATGGTTTCTTGCCTTCGGAGGTGAAATGGATATCGGTAGCATCCAGACTGTCGGCGTACAGGTTCTCATGATGGTAGCCTTGGCCCACGTAGAGCGTGTTGGTCGCCAGGTCCTTGCCGATCACGAACCATGGATCATCGGATTCCCCGCCGCCGCCGATTCCCAGACCTTTTCTTTGCCCGATCGTGTAGTACATCAATCCGGCATGCTCACCCATCACATCGCCGCTCAAAGTGACCATTTTCCCCGGGATCGCCGGCAGAAAGTTCGTCAAGAATTCTTTGAAGTTCTTTTCGCCGATGAAACAGATGCCTGTCGAATCTTTTTTCTTGGCTGTCGCCAAGCCCGCTTCTTCAGCAATGCGGCGCACTTCCGGCTTTTTGATCCCGCCCAGCGGGAACATCGTTTTGGACAGTTGCTCCTGGGATAGCTGATTCAGGAAATAGGTTTGGTCCTTGTTGTCGTCCACACCTCTGAGCAGATGAGCGGTGCCGTCTTCGTCACGGACGACTTGCGCATAGTGCCCGGTAGCGACATAATCCGCCCCCAGTTCCATCGCATAATCCAGGAAAGCCTTGAATTTGATTTCTTTGTTGCACATGACATCCGGATTCGGCGTCCGTCCCTTCTTATATTCATCCAGGAAATATTGGAAGACCTTATCCCAGTATTCCTTTTCGAAATTGACGGAATAATATGGAATACCGATCTGCTGCGCGACAGCTTGCACATCCTTATAATCTTCCGTTGCTGTACAAAAGCCGAATTCATCCGTATCATCCCAATTCTTCATGAAAATGCCGATGACGTCGTAGCCTTGTTCCTTCAAAAGCAACGCTGTGACAGAAGAATCAACGCCACCGCTCATTCCGACCACCACGCGTATTTTTGAATTGTCTTGCATGCCTATCACACCCTTGCTTGATTTGTGTATTTCCTCACTTCTTACAATATATAAGTTAAACCCGATACAAAAAAACAGTTTACACCATCCCGGCGCATATTTCAAGCTTTCTCGTCTGTCCGCAGAAAGCTGCCGGTCACATCAACCTGGCGATAAGCATAAGGATAACTTGATGGATCGGATAGTAGGCATACCCTGCCCATTTCGGCAGCGGCCTGATCGGGAAAGTAACCGGCAGAAGCAGCGGAATGAGCGCCAAGGCAGCGAACCCCTGCAGAGAGGGAAATTGCAAGGCATTCACCAGCAAAAATGAGGTGATTCCCGCTCCGGTATGTTTTTCCGACAGCACATAGATTGTCCAGCCCATCAACAAGCCATACAAACCGTATTCCGTAAATTGGACCAAAAAGAGTGCCGGCAGGATGAACCGGTAGTCTTTGATCGATAAGGCAAAAAGAGCCAGCGTGAACAGGATATTGAAGACATTCCCTGTCTGGGCGGTTATCGGTATGCTGATGACACCGGTCAGGACCAAACGCAGCAGATATTTGCGGAAATCACGCGTTTCCCTGACCCCTTTCACGGTCGTATACAAAAAACAAGGGAAAGCGATGCGTCCGACAATACGCAAAAAAAGTAATGAAGGGAACAGATAATAACCGATATGGTCGATCGTCATGGTGAGGATCGCAATCCATTTGATGAGTGCCGTTTTATTGTTGTAAGCCACTCCGTCACATCCGATCTTCTGAAATTGTATGAGTTGCATAAAAATCTTTCGCAACAAAGAAAATGAAGCAGAAACCCCAGGAAGGAATTCTGCTTCGTTATTAGGGACACTATCGCTCAGACTGTATAAGGCTTCGCATCCAAATGCAGGGTTGCCAGAGCTTGTTCGATGTCTTCGATGATATCATCCACGTTTTCAAGCCCTACCGAAAAGCGGATCAGGCCAGGCGTGATGCCCGCTGCCGCCAATTGTTCATCGGTCAGCTGTCTGTGGGTCGAACTCGCCGGATGGAGCACGCAAGTCCGGATGTCGGCCACATGGACTTCATTGGAAGCCAGCTTCAGGCTGTCCATGAATTTGATGGCATTTTCTCTGCTGCCTTCGATCGAGAGCGAAATGACGCCGCACGTTCCGAGCGGCAGATATTTATTTGCCAATTCGTGGTATTTGTCTCCTTCTAAGCCCGGATAATTCACAAATTCGACTTTTTCGGATTTTTTGAAATATTCAGCGACTTTCAAAGCGTTGCTGCAGTGTCTATCCATCCGTACAGGCAGCGTTTCAAGCCCCAGATTCAGCAAGAAGGCGGCATTGGCGGTTGGGTACGCACCCATATCCCTCATCATCTGTACCCGTGCTTTTGTGATATACGCAGCTTTCTCGAAGCTGTCCGTATAGACGATGCCGTGGTATGATTCGTCCGGTTCGGTGAATTCCGGGAAATTTCCGTTCTTCCAGTCAAAATTGCCGCTGTCGACAATGACCCCGCCCATCTGCACAGCATGGCCATCCATGTACTTCGAAGTTGAATGGACCACGATGTCGGCTCCAAACTCGAATGGCCTACAGAGGTATGGCGTCGGGAAGGTGTTGTCCACGATCAATGGCACATTGTTTTTGTGCGCAATCGCTGCCCATTTTTCGATATCCAGAACGGACAAGGCCGGGTTTGCGATGGTTTCGCCGAATACAGCTTTCGTGTTCGCTTTGAACATTTTTTGGATTTCTTCTTCAGGCAGTTCCTGATCGACAAAGGTGCATTCGATTCCGAATCGCTTCAAAGTTACAGCAAACAGATTGATGGTTCCGCCATAAATGGAGGCGGTGCTGATGAAATGATCGCCCTCCTTCAGGATATTCATCAAACTGATCATGGTGGCTGCCTGTCCGGATGTTGTGCACAAAGCCCCTACTCCACCCTCCATCGCCGCAATTTTCTCTTCCACAGCTGCAACAGTAGGATTTGAGATGCGCGAATACATGTGTCCGGCAGCCGTCAAGTCGAATAATTTCCCGATATGCTCCGTGGAGTCATATCTGTAAGTAGTGCTTTGGTATATCGGCAGTGCGCTTGGCTCCCCGTTCCCTGGATGATACCCTTCGTGTAAACATTGTGTTTCAATTCTCATTGTTGAACCTCCTCATTAAGATAACGCTCATAATCTCATGTATATTTAACATTTTACCACAATTCCAAAAGGCTTTGTGGAGATATCGAAGCTAAATTGCAAGATACGTGAGGGACAACCTTCCCCCTTTGCTGAACAAAAAAAGCGAGAATGCATCATGCATCCTCGCTTTTTTACAGTTGTCAAGTTGCTTAAGTTAATGACATTGATCCGTCTTCCTGTCCTGCTACTCTTCGATGAACTGTACCGTTCCATCTTCAAAGGACTTGATGCGCGCCAATGAATAGACATCGATGCCTTGTTCTTCCAAAATTTTTCTGCCTTTTTGGAAGGATTTTTCGATGACGATACCGACACCGGCAATCTCCGCTCCGGCTTGGTTGCAGATCTCCATCAAGCCGTTTGTTGCCTGTCCATTCGCCAAAAAGTCGTCGATGATCAGCACATTGTCGTCCGCATCCAAATAGTTTTTGGAGATTGTGATTTCATTGGTGACATCTTTCGTGAAGGAGTAGACGGTGGCCGAATACAGATTGTCTTTCATCGTCAGGCTTTTTTGTTTTCTTGCAAAAACAACTTTCACGCCCAACGCCAAACCAGTGAATACCGCAGGCACAATGCCGGATGTCTCTACAGTCAGAATCTTGGTGATTTTTTTGTCTGCAAAATACCTTGCAAATTCATCCCCCAATTGTTGCATCAGTACCGGGTCGATCTGATGGTTCAAGAAATTATCCACTTTCAGCACGTTGTCCCCCAACACAATGCCATCCTTCAATATGCGCTCTTCAAGCAATTTCATAAAAAATCCTCCCTAATCCCATTTCGTTCTATCTATCAGCCGCTTGCCACAGCCGGCCAGCAGGCTATATTTCCATCAACAAATAACAGTAAAACAATACAAATAATCTTCGCTTTTGTCAACCGTCCCTAAGGCTTATTAACGCTTGGGGCAAGCATCCTCCCAAAAAAACGAACAAATCTTCATTCGGTCAGCTTTTATCCGCAGAAGAAAAAACGAGAAGGATCCGGCATCAGGAACCTTCTCGTTTTTAGTTGTGAAGCTTAGTCTACGTAAACTTCGGAACCTTTGTTCATCCATGCGTAAAGCAAACCGATGATCAATCCGCCGCCGATGTAATTTCCGATCATAGCGAAGAACCAGTTCGTCAGCACGCTGCCGACCGTCATCCCTGGCAAAGCGCCGCCGAATGCGAAAAACGCAAGGCTGAAGGAAGAGAAGTTGGCGATAACGTGCTCAAAGCCTAAAAATGCAAAGATGAAGATGATGAAAATGGTCGAGAAAAGTTTGCCGGCGTCATCCTTCATATGGGCGCTCACAAATACTGTCGTATTCACGATAACATTCGCGAAGATACCTTCGGCTACCATCTGAACAGGCGTTTTCAGCAATTTCCCTTCAACTGCATGGAACAGGAAATGCTCAGCCGGCAGATCTTGGAAAATATTCGTGAATGACATAACGAATGATGCGATTGCACCCCCGATAAGGTTGAAAAGGATACAAGCGAATAAAATTGCTAAAGCTCTTTTTGGTACCAGCACCTTGCGGTAAACAGCTGCCGTCATGTACATCATATTGGATGTACCCAATTCCGTGTTCATGTAATTGATCATGACCAAAGACCATGCAAACATGAATGAATAGAAAAATTTCCCGCTACCTGGCAGCATATGTTCTGCTTTTTCAGCGACCATAACAGCGATTGATGTACCCAATGTCAAAAACATACCGGCAAGCATACATCTGATGAAATATTTTACTTGTGAAGTCTCAAATAAATGTGACTTCTTTAGGGCGCTTTTATCAACAGTAGTCATGGCTGCGCCTTGATATTTTTGTTCCACTTTCTTCATCTCCCGAATTGTTTGTGCGATTCTGAATAAGTATATCATATTTCATAGAAAATGGAATGAAAAAAATAGCGGTTTATATAATTATATTAATGCACTTATAGTGCGCATCGTGTTTTTTCGGTGCACATGCATCCAAGCGGATTACGCTTTTTATTTTGCAACAAAAAAAGACCGCCCGCAAGAATCAAATAACTCTCACAGGACCGGCCCGTTCTTTTCATCTGTCGCCAATATTTTTGGCTCACTACGCCGCTTCAGTCAGGACGCCGTTTTCGACCAAACTGTCCAAAATATATTCCAACTGTTCTTTCGCAGCCGTCATGGTTTCCTTGCCGTAGACATCCACTGTCTGCAATCCGTTGCTCGTCGTGGTGGAAACTTTGAATGTTTTCAGATCGGCAGCAACGACGATTTTCACTTTGATCCCTTGCTTATGCAGCACGCTGCTGTCCAAATCACGGACCAGTTGGAAATTGCCGTTTTTGGTTTCTTCAAAGCCGTTGTCGCGCAAAGTGTATCGCTTCACCTGTTCATTCAATCGAAAGGTTTTGCCTGATCCCTTTAAAGATACATTTTTTTCGAATGCCATTTGCAGTCCTCCAAGATAACGTTTTCTCTATCATATCATACTTTTTTTCTTTGTTCAGCCGTTCTTGTATTGCTTGTTGTGGATGCTTTGCAGCAATGTGATCAATGTGTCCACCTCATCGGTTGTGTTATCCGATCCGAACGAAATGCGCAGGGATTCCGTTGCGCGTGGATTACCTTTTCCGTACATCGCTTCCAATACGTGACTCGGTTCAAGGCTGCCGGCTGTACAGGCGGATCCGGCCGACAACATGATTCCTTTGAGGTCGCACTGGATCAGCAGTTTGTCGGAACGCATACCGGGCAGCCAAAGGTTCAAGATGTGCGGCACCCCTTCCGGATAGACACCGTTGCACTCAAACGGGAGTCCGATTTTTTCAAGTCCCTTCAGGAAATAAGCGCCCAATTCACGTTTTTTGCGGTTGCTCTCTTTACGCTCCGCTTCCATCAGTGCGACGGCTTTGGCAAACCCCTTGATGTAAGGCGTATTTTCCGTACCGCCGCGGTGGTCGTTCTCTTGGCTGCCGCCATGGATGAAGTTAGGCAGATGCAGGCTGTTTTTGCGGTACATAAATCCGATTCCTTTGGGACCATTGATCTTATGTGCGGAAACGGACAACAGATCGATATGCTGTTGCTCGACATCAATCTGCTCGCTGCCGTAGGCTTGAACGGCATCAGTATGGAAAAGGATGTTCTTCTCCGCCAATAGCGCACCGATTTCGGCAATCGGATTGATGCTGCCCACTTCGTTGTTGGCGTACATCAACGAGACGAGGATCGTATCCTCCCGGATCGCATCGATCAAGGCCTCTACGGTTACTTTTCCGGTATCATCCACCGGCAGATAGGTCACCTCAAATCCTAGCGTTTCCAGATAGTGCATCGGATGGAGGACTGCGTGGTGTTCCGCTGCAGATGTGATCAGGTGTTTGCCTTTTCCCTTCAGAGCCAACGCAGTCGGTATGATTGCGGCATTGTTGGATTCGGAGCCGCAGCTTGTGATGATGATATCAGCCGGATTCGCTTTGATCGACGCCGCAAAAATTCTGCGGGCTTGGTCGATATGCTGTCTTGTTTGTCGCCCCAACGCATAGGTGCTGGAAGGATTCCCGTAATCTTCGATAAGCGACTCCTGAATGACCGCAACAACTTCAGGTCTCACTGGTGTGGTAGCGGCATGGTCGAAATAAATCAATTTGTTACCTTCTTTCTTCCCCTTGTCTTTCTAGTGTTCAAAATAACTGTTCAGCCATCGGTACAGGCGCAGTTCGATGCTGTTGTCCAATTCCTTATCGGAAGCTTCAGCGACTGCTGGACCCTGTCCCAATAATTTCTTCGTTGCTTCAAGATCGATAAGACAGAAAAACGCATAGGCCGCCCTTATCCTGTTGTTTGCATTCCAGTACCTTTTCAACAAGGGATGGGCTTGTATTTGGACGTATTTTTCTTCTGCAGTTCCGATCCGTCCGAACAAAGCATCGCAAAACAAAGATTCCATCAGATAAGTCGGCCAATAGACAGATTCTTTGACCGGCCGATTGGCTGAAAACGTCAACAGCAAGCTATCGGCCTCTTCAAAATTCAGTTCCCCCAAAGCACGGACATAAGCGACCATGTAGAAGTAATCCACCAGGAAGCTTTTTTGATACTGCGTATCCCTTAAGCATGTGAAATAGGCATCCGGCAAATCCGCAAAAGGGACTTTTTCTTCGATCAGCTGCGCCATTTCCAGTTGCCGGAACAGGAGCTTGCGTGCGTGCACAGATCGGCTTGCTTCCCTCAGCACGGCTCCATCATTCTGCCCTTTCGGCAGCAGATTCGCTAAAGCCATCCAGACGGGCACAAGACTGAACAAAACGAACAGTGAACCTAGCTTCAGCTCCATCATAAAAGCCGATCCGTACAAGGCTGCGCCCGTCAAAGCATTTGCCATAACGCCCCCCAACAAATAACCGCGATACGGCAATTCCGGATAGTCCCCTTTCGGCGGCGCCATCAAGCATTGGCCCGCCAGCAAAGGCGAGGCAGTCTGAATATGATGCAGTCTATGATCCGCTTGGCTGTACTTAAAATGTCTGACTTGAAAACTCACCAAGCGGTAACCGCTCAACTTTCCGAACAGAAAGTGTCCCCCTTCATGGAGGAAGAGATGCACATAGACGGACAGGAACAAGCCTGCCGACAGAACGGGAATGAGGAGGGGATCAAAAGACACTAGCTTCCCCCAATTGCTGAATCCCTTCGCAATCAGATATCCGTACACCATGATGACGGATATTGAAATGTAGAGGGCAATTCTCAGAAATGACTTTTTCATACAGTTCCCCCCTACTCTTCCTCCAGCTGCATTTCCGGGAACAATAAGCGCAGGATTTCCATCGTCAAACGGCGACTTTTCCCTTTGTATGGATAAATATGGATCAGCATGGCAGGGTTGAAGTTCGCCTCGATCACCCCATAATTTGGCTCCACTTGCGCGGCCGGGACCGAATGATCCGGAATGATGATGTCCACTCCGCAGACCGCTACACCCAGCGCGGCTGCCATCTGCACCGCCAGTTTTTTGTAGCTGTCGTGCATCTGATCCGTAACATCAATCGAATCGCCGCCGGTGCTGATGTTCGAATTATCCCTCAACCGGACAGTCACTCCTGCCGGCGGAATGCTGTCGAAAGTATACCCTTGGCCTTGGATCGTCAACTTCTCGAGTTCCCCGGTCCCGATCAATGCCAACGGGGTACGATGATTTTTTCCGCGCAAGCTGTCCTTGTTCTTTTCCTCGACCAATTGGCGGATCGTCCGGCTGCCGTCGCCTACCACATTGGCGGGCACGCGCAGCAATACGGCCTTCGTTTCGTTTCCGATGACAAAGAAACGGTACTCGGTGCCGGACAAGTAATCTTCCACAAGCACATCTTCGTCTTCTTCAAATGCCATATGGATGGCTTTCTCATAACTCTCAAAGGAAGCGCCGTCTTTGAAGATGGAGATCCCCAACCCATAGTTCGTGGATTTTGGTTTGACGACGATGCCTTTCCCGGCAAAGATAGGATAGTCGCGCAAGGCTGCTTCCGCAGCGTGGTACTCTCCGCTGTCCGGAACCGCAAATCCGTTCTCCGCCAATATTTTTTTGGTGACGACCTTGTTTTCCATGATAAGCGGGCCGATATAGCTGTCCTTTGCCGTCATATTGCCTTTTTTCACGTATTCACGATGGTTTTTGTAAGTCAGCGAGATGAATTGATCATACCGGTCGAGCATATTGATCTTCAAACCCTTTTGGATGGCGTCGAACAGCAGAATCTGCGTGGAGAGTTCCATGTCTTCAAAGCCTCTCAAAGCATAAGGCCGTTTCCAGGCAGCCTCTTTGTACTTCTTAGCCAAAGCGGTTGCCCAAACCGTTTTTGTCTCTGCCGCGTCCACTGCTATGGCCATCTGTCCAGCCACTGTCTTTTCCGGATTATGGAATGCTTCGATTTTTTCTTTGACGATTGCGCTAATCTTCTCTTCAGCGCCGATCGCTTCCAGCATCTGCAGCATCCCTTCCAGGAAGGTCAGCCCTTCCGCTTGGAACGCGGATGGCTGCAAAGGGTTCTCCAAGGCAGTCGCATAGTTCATTTCTTTCCCGATTTTCATCTCTTTTTCGCTGGCATCGGTCTCGATCCACAATAAATAGAGCAGGAAATAATGGATGAAGTACATGTCCTCTTTGTGCATACCGAACTCAGCAAATGGATTCAGATCGAACAACCTGAATTCGAGATAGGCGATGCCGTTCGTCAACAAATCACGCGCTTTGTTTGCCCCTCTGAAGCGGACAGTGGAATAAAATTCTTTTTCGGCAATGAGCTTGCCGGTAGTCACCATCCCCTCGATATCCTGCACATAAGCATCAATCGATTCAAAAGAAACATGCACGTCCGTATTATTGACGTATCCGTACTTGCTGCTGCGGATGCTTCTTGTGTACCCGTCCGGAGGCAATTCATGCTGTGACTCCTTTTCGAAGTAGGAGCTGTCGGCGGATATGGATCCTCCCATAAGGTAGGTCATGATCCATTGATGACGGATGAAGTTATGCGCCATCTTCAAGTAGACATCCGATTGGAATGCTTTGAGCGTTCCGCCAGACCCGGAAAGCTGATGAAGCTCTTTGATGAGGGCAGGATTCAATTCGAAGTTGAAATGAATGCCGCTGACCATCTGCTTCTTGTTCCCGTATACCGACACCAGATATTCCCGGTAGGCGACGTCATCCGCATTATCCAATTTGGCTACCTTGATTTCTTCGCCCAGTGGCATGGTCGGCGGGATGCTGCAAGGCAACAAATATTCATCTTCAGGTAAGGAGCGCAGCACGACATCATGGATAGCCATCAGCCATTCATATGTTTCCTCGATCGATTGCACTGGTGGTGTGATCAATTCCGGTTGGCTTTCCGCAAAGTCGGTCTGTATGTAGGGATGGAAACTGCGATTACCGAATACGGTCGGGTGGTTTGTCTTGGCGATTGTGCCCTCGCCCGTTATCCGTTGGCTTTCTTTTTCGATTCCAAAAGAGGCTTTCGAAAATAATGCCGATAATTTATGTGTTACTATAATCTCTTTGAAATCTGTCATTATGTACGCTCACTTTCTGCAATCCAATTTTCAATGTATTCATTATAGCTTTTCTGCTTGTAAATAGTAAAGATGTTGCTTGCCTTTCTTTTCAATCAATTTTCACAAATCTGCAAAAAATAACCGGGCGAATGTTTGTTCTTTTTTATCAGATGGCATATAATGGGTAGAGAAAAAGGAGCGGAGAGCAATGAAACAACCTTTAGCATACCGTATGCGTCCCGTACATATCGATGAAGTCATCGGCCAAAGTCATCTGGTGGGCGAAAACAAAATCATCCGCCGCATGGTCGATGCCAAGATGCTTTCCTCCATGATACTGTACGGTCCACCGGGAATCGGCAAAACCAGCATCGCGAGCGCCATCGCCGGATCGACCCATTCGGCATTTCGGCAATTGAATGCCGCCACCGACACAAAAAAAGACCTTCAGATCGTCGTGGAGGAAGCCAAATTTTCCGGCCAGGTAATCCTCTTGTTGGATGAAGTGCATCGTTTGGACAAGCCCAAGCAGGATTTTCTGCTGCCGCACCTTGAAAGCGGCCAGGTCATCCTGATCGGCGCCACCACCGAAAATCCATACATCAGCATCAGTCCCGCAATCCGGAGCCGGACCCAAATTTTCGAATTGAAGTCCCTGACGACTCAAGACGTCATATTGGCGCTGGAACGTGCCATTGCGGATGAAAAGCGCGGTTTGGGGAAAGAAAAGATTGTGATCGACGAAGACGCCTTGCTTCATTTCGCCAGGAGCACAATGGGTGACGTCCGCGGTTCGCTCAATGCCCTGGAATTGGCGGCCCTGTCAACCAAACCGGATGCGGACGGGACCATCCGCATCACCTTGGAAATTGCCGAGGAGTGCGTCCAAAAGAAGGCGCTGGTCCACGATAAGAATGGCGATGCCCATTACGATGTCATATCGGCATTCCAAAAATCGATCCGGGGAAGCGATGTCGATGCGGCCATGCATTATCTGGCCAGGCTGCTGGAAGCCGGCGAATTGCTGATCGCCTGCAGACGGTTGATGGTCTGTGCCTACGAAGATATCGGCTTAGGCAATCCGCAAGCTGTGGCTCGGACTGTTTTGGCCGTTCAGGCTGCGGAAAAGTTGGGTTTGCCGGAAGCCCGGATTCCCTTGGCCAACGCTGTCGTCGATCTGGCCCTTTCGCCGAAATCCAATTCGGCTTATCTTGCCTTGGACAGCGCTTTGGCGGACGTGCGCGCCGGAAAGTCCGGCGACATACCGGATAGCTTGCGCGATGCCCATTACAGCGGAGCAAATAAGTTGGGCCGCGGAATCGGCTATCAATACCCTCACGATTTCCCGGATCACTGGGTCAAACAACAATATTTGCCGGACGTGCTCAAAGGTCGCCGCTACTACGAACCCGCATCGACAGGTAAATATGAACAAGCCTTAGCCAACCAATTGCAGAATCGCTTCAACAAAGATTCCTGAGGATTGTGTGGTAGCGTTTAACCGATTGCTGCTGTGATGTTTCCGAACCGAAACGTTTGTATTTTGCTTGCCAACTATTGATTAGTATGCTACTATACGTATATAGATTTCTGAGGTGTTCGACATATTCTCAATGTGTTGACCGAACAATTTATTACTACCTTGGGATCCTGTTTATCTCGGTGGATAACACGCCTTATCATTTGGTAGTTAGAGACTGGATATTGGAGCCCACCTGCTTATATGCGGGTTCAAAACTAGTAGAATATACTCACCGGCACCATCGGATTTCTAATAAAGTTTTATACTTTTGGAGCTGCTCTTTGAGCAGCTTTTTTTGCAGACTGGGAAGCACGGGAAAGCCCTTTTTGAGCATTTATCCCGCAATCCCCTTGAGGAGGATGCACAGTGGTAGAATTGTTGATTGCCCTTTTTTCATTATTGATGGTTTCGACCGGACTTTTTATGACATTGAAAGGACCCGCTGTCTTCGTGTTGGCCCCGGACCGGATCACCGAGCAACAGCGCCAGCAGATCTGGCTCTTTTTCCGCAATGGCGGAGCCCTGTACATGTTGATCGGGTTCCTTTGCCTGTTGACGATTTTCTTCAGGAGCAACCTGCTCTACGCGTTTGCCGTCGTGATTGCCTCAGGGTATACAGCACTCTTCAGCATCCGGCTGGCCGGCATGATGAAAGATCAGGGCCGCTGACCATTAAATTCCCGAAAGCAATCGCATACGCTTTCATTTTTATGGAAAGTGAAGTAAAATAAACTTGTAAGCGATACTAGTTTAGAGGAGTGGTTAATATGTTTCAAGAGTATAAGAAGATTTTGATACCGGTTGACGGATCCAGAGAATCAGAATTATCCTTCCGTAAAGCAGTGGAAGTGGCCAAACGGAATAAAGCAGCCATCATCATCACTCATATTATCGATACAAGAGCCATCCAGACCCCTACAGGTTTCGAAGGCAGCTTTACGGATGAAATCGTCCGCCAATCCAAAACGTTGATGGAAGAATACAAAACCTATGCTACGAACGAAGGCATAACGGATGTTCATACCGTCATCGAATATGGTTCACCGAAAGCCATCATCGCAAAAGATCTGCCTGCCGAATATGGGGTGGACCTGATTATGATCGGCGCGACTGGCCTCAATGCAGTCGAAAGACTGTTCATCGGTTCCGTATCCGAGTATGTCATCCGCAATGCACCATGCGATGTGCTTGTCGTCCGGACCGACCTCGAGAATAAACCAAAACCAAAAAAATAAGGGACAAAAAAATTCCGTTATGCCAACTATAGGCATAACGGAATTTTTATTTTAAATTAGTGTTTTTCGCTGAAACGTACAACGTCGCGAGCGATCATCAACTCTTCATCTGTAGGGATCAACAGTACTTTCACTTTTGAATCGTCAGTTGAAATGATTCTTTCAACACCGCGGACATTGTTCTTTTCATCGTCGATTTCGCAACCGAACCAAGAAATGCCATCGATGATGATTTTGCGGGTAGGCGCAGAATTTTCACCGACACCGGCAGTGAAGACGATCGCATCCACACCGTTCATGATTGCAACATATTGTCCGATGTATTTTATGATACGGTTATGGAAGATATCCAAAGCGATTTGAGCGTTCTCATTGCCGCCCTCTGCTGCTGTCTCAACATCGCGCATATCGCTTGATACGCCGGAAAGACCCAACAGGCCTGATTTTTTGTTCAGGATGTCAACGAATTCGTTGATGTCCGTGATGCCCAGTTTGCCCATCAAGTACGCAATCAAAGATGCATCGATGTCCCCTGAACGAGTTCCCATCGTGATGCCTGCCAATGGCGTGAAGCCCATGGATGTGTCGATTGATTTTCCGCCTTGGACAGCAGTGATGGAACCGCCGTTACCGATGTGGCAAGTAACGATCTTCAACTCTTCGATCGGTCTGCCCAACATTTCAGCAGCGCGTTCCGCAACGTATTTGTGGCTTGTTCCGTGTGCGCCGTATTTTCTGGCAGCATATTTTTCGTAGTATTCCATCGGGATGCTGTACAAGTAGTTCACTTTCGGCATTGTTGTGTGGAAAGAAGTGTCGAATACGGCCACACTTGTGATCTCAGGCAACAATTTTTTGAATGCGCGGATTCCGGTAGCGTTCGCCGGGTTGTGCAGCGGCGCCAATTCGCCCAATTCTTCGATTTGTTCCAGGACAAGATCATCCACAAGCGCGGAATCCTTGAAGATTTCTCCGCCGGCAACAACGCGGTGGCCGACGCCTGTGATCTCATCGTAGCTTGAAATGATGTTTAATGCCAATAATTGATCAAGTAATTTCTGCACCGCAATTTCATGGTTCATAATGTCTTCGGTTACCTGGAATTTTTCGCCTTCTCCGTGTTTGATTGTGAAGATGGAATCATTCAAACCGATTCTTTCGATTATTCCGGTTGCAAGAACGTCCTTTTCAGGCATAGCATATAATGTAAATTTCAAGCTTGAGCTACCAGCATTGATAGCGATGATTTTTGACATTTTTTTCTCTCCTTTAAATTGACTGATTTTTCTTATATCTCTACTAAATATTATATCATCTTTGCGCTCCAATTGTGGAAAATATCCAGGAAAGATTGCATCTTTTGTGCGTTTTTAAGATCTGGAATTTCTCCCAAAAGCACTTGTTCGGCTTGAATCGATTTTTCACCAATTTTTTGAACAATAATGATTGATTTTTTCATTCCATTTTTATGGAACAGATCTGATGGAAGGCTCAAAAACGCCTGTATATGAACGTTCTCTTTCAACCACCCCATTAACACAGATGATTTATCTGTTTCAAAAATGTCGGATGGAACGATAAAAACCCCCCAGCCGGATTCTTTTAGATAGTTCACATTTTGTTCAAACATTAGGAAATGCGCAAAAGAATTTCCTTCCGCAAAAGCCGTTTTGTAGTTCTTTGCGCGCTCATTTACTGGGTAATATCCGATCGGAAAATCTGACACCACGATATCAGCAGGCGCAATCAACAGTTCCTGCAGACTGTCTGAATGGGTGTAATGGATTTTTTCCGATAATCCCAGCAAGGATCCGCTGTTGGCCGCGATACTGATCAACAGGTCGTCGTTGTCAACCGCTTCCGCAGTCACTTCGTTGCCCCTGTTCGCCAAATGCATCAGAACGATATTGAGAAGATTCCCTGTCCCTGCAGCCAGATCTGAAACATGCAGCTTTTCTGTCTTATCTTTTTTTATTTCCCCGATGAAATAAGCGATCAGATACGCGATCGTGTCAGGTGTCATTTGGTGATTCATCTGGAGCTTGTCTTCTTTCGTTGCCTTGATGAAAGTCAATTGGATGCTCTTGCGGATGATTTCTTTGTCCAATGCTTCCAAATTCATCTTTTTGTAGAGGCTGTTCAAGCGTTCGACTGCCTCGTTTGAAGGCAACCCTTCCACTTGCTGCGCTTTTCCTTCAAAGGAAAGATTTTCCAGCGTTTCGGACAACGCTTCTATATATGAAAGTTCAGCTTCCGTTTGAAGTAATTTTATGGCTTCATCCATTAATCCGAAAAGACTCTCAACATTTGTTGCTTTCAAGTCGTTCACCGTCCCTTACTTTTTGTTTATCTGTAAAATACAAAAAAACCTGCGAAGGAAGTGACTGATCATTTGCCCCCGCAAGGTTTTTTGTGTGTATGTAATTGATTGATCGGCAAAAGTACAAGTATTATTTAGCTGTAGGGTATACAGAAACTTGTTTTTTGTCACGGCCTAAACGTTCGAAACGAACGACACCGTCAACTTTTGCAAATAAAGTGTCATCTCCACCGATACCGACGTTAGTACCTGGATGGATTTTTGTTCCGCGTTGACGGTACAAAATCGATCCGCCAGTTACTGTTTGTCCGTCTGCACGTTTAGCGCCTAAACGTTTGGATTGGGACTCACGTCCGTTGGTAGTAGATCCGCCCCCTTTTTTGTGGGCGAACAATTGTAGATTCAATTTCAACATGTGGTTTGCACCTCCTTATTAAGTAGTACAGTTTTTATTGCATTTTTATGGTCACATAATCTGGATATGTCTGAGCGACATCTTCCAGCGAATAGAATAGATGCTTCAGTAAAATCTGCGTAATGTATTGCTGTTCCGCTTCCCTTTCGGAAAGTATTTCCGCATAGAGATACCCGCCTTCGTCATCCGCTTCATCAACAAGCATCTGATAGCCGGCTAAACGTTCAACGCTATTCACAGTTTCGATGGCCAGTACGGAGACAGCGGCACAGATAATATCTTCACCTTCTACTCCATACCCGGCATGTCCCGTAATCTCGAAAGAAAGCAGGTTGCCATGGTCATCTTCTTTAAATTTCACTTCAATCATGGTTATTCACACTCTTATGCGTTGATTGCGTCAATGATTACTTTTGTATAAGGTTGACGATGACCTTGCTTGCGGTGTGTATCTTTTCTTCTCTTGTATTTGAAAGTAGTTACTTTCTTTTCTTTGCCCTGTTTTTCAACAGTGCCTTCTACAGAAGCACCTGTTACGAATGGAGCGCCAATTTTAGTTTCTTCTCCGCCTACAAATACGATTTCATCAAAAGTTACTTTATCACCAGCTTCAGCATCTAATTTTTCAATGTAGATCGCTTGGCCAACTTCAACTTTCAATTGTTTACCACCAGTTTTGATAATTGCGTACATATTCTCTGCACCTCCTTATTTTACTTAGACTCGCCAAACGGAGTGCCCTTGCAGGTCTCATGACTCCTATCCGTGCGGTTGTAGCTGTGGTGCGCACATTTACAACATTAATAGTCTACCAAAAACAAAAGCTCCCGTCAACCTAAATGAAAACATTAATGAAAATAAGGCGCCTTTTTGCCTTTTGCCTTGCTGATGACCAAAAGATACAAAACAAAAAAACAGGGCAGCTGCCCTGTTTTTTTGTCCGGACTGTCCGTTCTTGCACTATCCTAAATGGTTTTTGACGAATTCGCTTGAGGACACGATCCGGGTGCCGTATTGTTGCCCGAACTCGATATCATGCGTAACGATCAGGATGCCGGTCCCTCCAGCTGCGATTTCCTGGATCAGCTTGCCGATGCTGTCGGAAGATTCGCGGTCGAGCGCGGATGTCGGTTCGTCAAAACAAAGCACGCGCGGATTCAGCATCATCGCCCGAGCGATCGCGACCCTTTGTTTCTGGCCCCCGGACAAAGTAGACGGCATCGCCTCCAGTTTGTCTTCCAATCCCATTTGCTTCAATAATCCGGCTGCTTTCACCGTCAGTTCTTCACGGCTGCCCAATTTTTGGGCAAGCGGTGCCTCCAACAGATTGTCGAGCACAGAAAGGTTCGGGAACAAAGCATAGTCCTGGAACACCATGCCGATTTTGTTTTGGTAAAGACGCCTTGTTTTGCGGTCAGCATATTCTGCTCCCTTCAAACCTTGTTTGCACAAGACAGCATCCTCGATCGCAATGGTGCCTTGGTCTGCTTTTTCCAGATTGTTGAGCAGGCGCATCAAGGTCGTTTTGCCCGTTCCGGAACGACCCACAAGCACAACGATCTCACTGGAATCGATGTGGAATGAAAAATCATCGATTACGGTTGTGTCATGGTAAGACTTTTTTAGATTCATCGCATTTAATAACATGATTGCCGCTCCCCCTAAAAGTTCCCTTTGGATTCAAGTTTATTCAGCAGCACCGTAATGACAGCCGTAACCGATAAATAGACGGTGCCGACGGCCAGAAAAGGCACCAATGAGGCATACGTATTCGCAGCGATCTGCCCTGCGCGCAACAGTTCCCCGAGGCCGATGACATAAACCAAAGATGTATCTTTTACTAGCGCAATCACTTCATTCCCTACAGATGGCAATACGATCTTGGTGACCTGCGGAATGATGATTTTGAAAAACCCTCTGACCTTACCGATACCCAACACCGAAATGGCCTCGAACTGTCCTTTCGGAACAGCCGTGATACCTCCGCGGAAGATTTCCGCATAATAGGCAGCGTAGTTGATCATATATGCCAGAATCGCTGCCGAAAAACGATCCAGTGTAATGCCTATCAGCGGCAAACCGAAGAAGACAAACATCAATTGCAGCAGCAAGGGTGTCCCTCTCATAATGAAGACATATATCTGGATCAGAAAACCCAGCCACTTCGGTCCGTAAACCCGGATGACGGCAATCAGAAACCCTAACGGAATGCTGGAGATCCCTATGATGAAGAACAACGTAAGTGTCATCTTCAAGCCGTCAAGCAATGATGGCAGTATCGTCTGTATCAAGTCCATTTCATAAACCTCTTTCTTACCCTTTATTTTCGTTATTCACTATAGAACCATTTGTCGTAAATTTCATCGAAGGTTCCGTCTTCCTTCATGTCGGCCAAGGCTGCATCGACACGCTCCTGCAGTTCCGCGTTGTCCTTTTTGAAGGCGACCGCCATTTCGTCCTCCCCGAAGTTATCCTCCAGGACACGGTAGATGTCTTTGCCGGACTGCTTCATGTAGTAACGTCCGTAGACTTCACCGACGACGATGGCATCCACGCGGCCTGATTCCAGGTCGCTGAAGGAATTATTATTGGAAGGATAAAGCACCAGATCCCCGCCCAACTTTTCAAATATCCCTGACTCGTCTTCCATGATCTTATCCACCGAGCTGGAGGATTGTTGTGTCGAAACCAACTTCTCTTCCAAGTCTGCTTTTGTTTGGATGTCGCTGTCCTTCAAAACGATGATAGATTGCGCATCCACGATGTAGGGTTCGCTCAAGAGGACTTTCTCGGCCCGTTCCGGCGTGATGGCATAGCCATTCCAGATCATGTCAATATTACCGGAATCCAATTCGGTTTCCTTCATTGCCCAATCAATCGGCTGAAAAATCATTTCGGCCCCGATCCGTTCACCGACCTCTTTCGCCAGATCGACATCAAATCCGATGATTTCATTGTTGTCGTCACGGAATCCCATCGGCGCAAAAGTGTCATCCAATCCAACGACCAGCGTTTCCTCAGCAACAACTTCCGAGCTGGCGGAAGCGTCATCAGCAGTCCCGCCGCTGCATCCAGCCAACAACAATAAACCCGTTCCGACCAAAGCAGCCTTTTTTAGCTTATCCAACATACGGCTTTCCCCCTCAACAAACAATTTTTTTTATTCAGCGAACCATGTTGCGTAGATTTCATCGTAGGTTCCATCTTCACGCATGTCATTCATCGTTGCATCGATTGCTTCTTTCAGTGCGACATCTTCCTTGCGGACACCCACACCGTATTCTTCTTCACCAAAATTATCGGCAAGAACAGCGAACTTTTCCTCGCCTTTTAGTTTCATTGTGTAACGGCCCAACACTTCGTCAACGACGATTGCATCACTGCGGCCGCTTTCCAGGTCGTTGAACACGTCGTTGAAGGTTGGGTACAAAATCGGCGCGCCCCCATCAAACTCAGCGGCAATTCCCGTTTCGTCGGCATTGATGGCATCGAATGCTGCAGATCCTTGTTGCGTCGCGACGACTTTCCCAGCCAAATCGGCTTTTGTTTCGATGGCACTGTCCGCCATTGTGACGATGATTTGGCTGTTGTTCAGATAAGGTTCTGTGAACAACACTTTCTCTTTGCGCTCTTCCGTGATCGTATAGCCATTCCAGATCATGTCGATGTTCCCTGAAGCCAATTCGGTTTCCTTCATTGCCCAATCAATCGGTTGGAAAGTGATTTCCACATCCAAGCGTTCCGCAACCTCTTTCGCCAAGTCGACATCGAAACCGACGATTTCGCCGCTTTCATCTTTAAAGCCCATCGGTGCAAAGGTATCGTCCAACCCCATCACCAATGTTTCTTTGATCCCTGAATCTTCCGATCCGGTTGCAGAAGAATCCTCAGCAGCTCCTCCACCGCATGCAGCCAATAAACTTGTAGACGCCAACAACATTAATGCTAATTTTTTCATATTCTTCTCCTCCATATATGTGTACTTTTTTACTACCGT
Organism: uncultured Trichococcus sp.; assembly: GCF_963663645.1. NCBI lineage: Bacteria > Bacillati > Bacillota > Bacilli > Lactobacillales > Carnobacteriaceae > Trichococcus > uncultured Trichococcus sp. Next base: position 2,096,637 of record NZ_OY760503.1, on the reverse strand, counting down.
ATTTTTGTGGTGGTCCCCATCACGCCGTTTCCAATAAAAAAAGCCCTCTAACTTCCTGCTGAAAGTTAAAGGACGATTGAAGTCGTGGTTCCACCTTTTTTTGCGGCATCTTCACAGAAACCGCCTCATAACGTTCCGTTTGAAACGTCAGTGCTGTAACGGGCACAACCGAGTCAGCCTACTGAGGACAGCGGATACTGTCTTTTCGGCATTCTTGCTCAGAGATGTGATTTCACTGATTGCTATTGTTTGCTCGCACCACCCGCAAACTCTCTGGAAATAGTCAAAAGTTACTTTTTCTCTTCATTGCATTTAGAATTTAAGACAATAATACCACAGCAATCGGGAAATGCAAGCATTTCATTAAAAAAGGTCTCATCCATTTCTCATGCTGGCTAATCATACATCCAGGATACAAACTTAAACAATGGATAATAAATTACAATGAATAACACAATATTCAACACAATGGTCGGTCCCAAACGCCCTGAAGCGAATGCGCTGAAATCAAGCTGCGTAATATCAATCAAACTGTAAAAGCCAAAAACGAATGAATCCACCATTACGATTGCCAGGATGAACAACAAGGCCAACACGAAGACGTTTTCCGTCAGGTATTTCTGCATTTTCTTCACGAAGTACACAATCACCGAAAAAGCGACTGCATAAATACCCAGAATGCCGCTGTAATAACTGTCGAACAGCAGGCCGAACAGAATCGCGTACAACTGCATCGGCTGCTTCGGGAAATAGTAGGAAAAAAGCACGAACCCGAACAGCGCCAAGTGCGGCACAAGGATATACTCTTCACTGACAAACTGCCCCGGAAAGGCGTTGATCAAAAAGCCGTCCAAGATCAAAAGCAAGTAAAGCATCACCGGGATGAAATAAGTGTGATGCAAAGATCTGTTCTGCACCATTACTCACCACTCCCGCTCAGCCGTTTGATGACCGTCACGAACCGGATATTGTAAACCTCTCCGGCCGGCTCGATCGTCACCTGTTTGAAGAGACCGTAGCTGTCCATGGATACTTCTTTGACGGTGCCGATCAACAAGGCGCTCGGCGAAACACCGCCCAATCCGGATGTCGCCACGCTGTCGCCAGGATTGATCACCGCATCGGGGCCAATCTGGGACATGGAGAGCATCATCGTATTCTCATCATAGCCATTGACGATGCCATGAACAGGCCCGGATTCTGTCTGGATTTCAGCTGACACACGGTTAGTCGTGTCGTTTGAAGTGGTCAACAAGAGGACTTTCGCGCTGGTGGAATTGACTTCGGATACTCGGCCGATCAGACCGTTCCCGGCCATCACCGACATGTCGACCGCTACACCATCCTGCGAGCCTTTGTCGATGACGATCTGGTTCAGCCAACTATCCGGGTTCCGGGCTACCACAGAAGCATTGATCTGTTCATATTCCGACAAAGTGCTCTTTAATTCAAGCTCTTCCTGCATCCGTGCATTTTCTTGCTCCAAATTGTAGACTTTCACTTGCAGTTCATAAACGGTATCAATTTTACTTTTTAAAGATTGGTTTTCTTCATACGTATTCATCAGGTTATCGACTGAATCAACAAAATTCGCCACTACTTCCGCCGGTTTAGAAAATATTCTCGCAATGGAGCCTGTCACATCGTTCCCCACTTGTTGCGGTACCGATGTATCTTCTCTGTTGTTGGTGAGAGAATATGCTATCAAGCTGATAAAGGTGATTACACTGATCAATAGGATAATCAATTTTTTATTGTTAAAAAACTGATTCACATTGACACCTCATTTCGTACATCACTTTCAATTATATTCATTATGCTTACTGTCTAAAATTTTTACGCTTGTACACGTTGATATTCTTCAATGTTTCGCCTGTTCCGATCGAGACGCAATCCAATGGATCGTTGGCGATAAATACGGGGACTTCCGCTTCCGCCGAAATGACTTCAGCGATGTTTTTCAGAAGAGCGCCGCCGCCTGTAAGAACGATGCCATGATCGATGACGTCAGCCGATATTTCGGGAGGGGTCTCTTCCAGCACTTCCCTCACGGAAAGGATGATGTTCTCGACCACATCATGGATCGCAACCGCCACATCCTTGGCATGGATCTCCAAAGTCTTGGGCAGGCCGTTCACCATATCCCGGCCCCTTATTTCCATCGAGCCGTAGGAAGCCGCCTTTTCGATATCGGCACAGCCGATCGTTATTTTGATATCTTCGGCAGTCCGTTCGCCGATCAACAGACCGTACTTTTTGCGTATGAATTGAATGATCGCCTCATCCATGCGATCGCCACCAGCTGTACTGGAGCGGCTCGTAACGATTCCTCCGAGCGAAATGGTCGCCACATCGGTCGTCCCGCCACCGATGTCCACCACCATGTTGCCTGTAGGCGCGTGCACCGGAAGACCCGCACCCACTGCGGCAGCGAAAGGCTCTTCGATGATGAAAGCTTCTTTGGCGCCGGCTGTCCGGGTAGCATCAAGAACTGCCCGCTTCTCGACTTCCGTCACACCACTCGGTACGCAGACCATCACGTATGGTTTGATGAATGCATTTCCAGTCGCTTTTTTGATGAAATATTTCATCATTGCGACAGTTGTATCATAATCCGCAATGACGCCTTCTTTCATCGGGCGGGATGCCACGATGGTGCCGGGTGTCCTGCCGAGCATCTGGAAAGCCTCTTCCCCAACGGACAGAATTTCTCCCGTATGGATATTTTTGGCGACGACAGAAGGTTCTCTGATCACAATGCCCTTGCCTGCTATGAAGACGATCGTATTGGCCGTACCTAAATCAATTCCGATGTTCTTACCCTTAAAATTCAAACTTACCAAGTACTTCTCATCCTTCCGTCTGATTGACTACAAACTCTCCCACAAACAAATTCTTTTCTATTTTACCACAAACCGGAACAAGAAAAACACCAATGTAACAAACAAAAGAAAGAATTAATCAATTTGACAGGAATGCCGTCGATCAGTAATACTGCCGCCAATTATTTATCCTAATTGACACAATATGTTTGCACAATTCACAGTGGACATTCCGGCAGACCGGAGTTTCCGGACGAACATAGGACATCCGGCATTTAAAAAGGCCCGAGACAGTGTCCCGGGCCTTTTGATCGATTAAGTTAAGATAAATTAGATTTTTTCAACGTTGGCAGCTTGTGCTCCACGGTTACCCTCAACGATTTCGAATGAAACGGCTTGTCCTTCTTCCAATGACTTGAATCCGTCGCCTAAGATAGCTGAGAAATGTACGAATACGTCATCTCCGCTTTCGCGTTCGATAAATCCAAAGCCTTTTTCTGCGTTAAACCATTTTACTGTTCCTTTTTCCATGAAAAATTCCTCCTCGTGCAAAGCACTCTAAATTGTTATTCTTGCTTTTGGTACGATAGGAATGTTCATGACAATCTTTTCTTTACCAAACAAAAACACTAACATTATGATATATCAGCTTTTCCGATATTGCAAGTTTTTTGCCATCAAATTTTCATTTCCGTCTGCGGAAACAGTTGCGGAATCTGAGGCTAAATGATGCCGTATTCCCTCAGGCTGAGATAGTCATCGACCCCGATGATGAAATGGTCGAGTATCTCGATCCCCATCATTTCCCCACATTCCACCATCCTGCGGGTAAAGACCAGATCAGCTTCCGAGGGATCGGGGTTCCCGGAAGGATGATTGTGCGCAAGGATGATCCGCGCCGCTGCAAACCTTACCGCCTCACGGAAAATCTCGCGCGGATGCGCGACCGAACTGTTCAGACTGCCGATGAAAATCGTCTTCTTCTTGATGATTTCGTTCTTTGTGTTCAGATAGACAGCCACCACGTGCTCTTGCTGGAGATCGCGCATCTCTTTCTGCAAAAGTGTTCCTGCGCTTTGCGTAGAGGTGATCGTTCCGCTCTTCAACTGCGTCGCATTGGCTACGCGGACTCCCAATTCGACACAGGCCTTGATTTCGATCGCTTTGGTTCGGCCGATTCCGTGGATCGCAGTCAAATCTTCCAGCGAGGCCATCTTCAAGGAATGCAGATCTTCGAACTCATTCAGCACCCGTAACGCCAGCTGCATGACATTGCTGTCCCTCGGGCCCGTCCGCAGAATGATCGCCAATAATTCATGCGTCGCCAGGGCTTTTTCTCCGAATTGATCCAATCTTTCACGCGGGCGCGAGGCTTTCGGAACCTCCATCAGCAGATTTGTTTCTTGCACCATCCTGTTTTACCCCTTTCCTTCCGTCTACTCAATAGATACGCAGGAAGGGGCGGAACAGGTTAATTCTCTTTCAGCCAATCCATGACCGCGTGCAGGTCCGGCAAAATGGCAGTTGTTTTTGCTTTCGCTTCGTCATCGGGAACGATCAGATCCGGGATCATGATCACTTCAATGCCCGCGTCATAGGCTGCACGAATGCCATTAAGCGAATCTTCCAAGATCAGACAGTCCTCTTTCGGAATGCCGAGGGGTTTCCAGGCGCTCAGGAAAATTTCCGGATCCGGTTTGGCGAAGGACACTTCATCCCCGCAGACTTGGTAGCGGAAATACTGCGAAATATCAGCCAATTCGAGGTAGAAGCTGACTTCTCTCCTTCGGCTGCTGGAAGCAACGACGCACACCACGCCCTCCTCCTTCAGAAAGGCCAGCAGATCATACAGGCCTTTTTTAATCGGAAGCCCCTGTTCGGAGGCGATATCGGTCTGTCTCTTCTTCATTTTTCGCAGGAATCGTTCCGCCAGTTCAGCGTCGCCGAAGTCGGATGCCAATTCGGGCATCACATCCTTATCGGATCGACCTACTTGTTTCAGGTAATAGTCGAAGTCGAACGCTATCGGCAAGGCAAGCTCTTCCGCCAATTCGCCCTGCGCCTGGTAGCCCAACGCTTCCGTATCGAACATCAGTCCATCCATATCAAAAATGACCGCTTTTTTACGCATCTCAAAACTCCTTATCCTTTAATAAATAATGTCTCACTTCGGAAAGGAAATACAACGAGCCTGTAATCAATAACATGCCCTCTTCCGATTGCTTCGCTTTCAGATCATCGATCGCAAAGCGCCAATCTTCATAGGCTGCAGCTTCTGATACGCCCATCCGCTCGCACAGTCCCTTGACCGATGCTGCCCTCGGGAAATCGAAGCTGGTCACGTGCAGTTTGCTGCCGGGAATCGACTTGATCAACCGGCCCATTTCCTCCAAGTCTTTATCCGCCAAAGCCGCCAACAGGATGGTGATGTCTTTTTCCGAGAACTTCTTCTTGATCGCTTCAGTCAGCACTTCCATAGCCGGGATATTGTGGGCACCATCCAGCATGATGAACGGTTTTTGCGAAACGATCTCCATCCGGACCGGCCAAGCCGTCCCCAACAACCCGGTTTTGATTGTGGTCTCCGAATAGGTTAAAGCATATTTTTTGCAGAACAGCAAGAAAGCCTGCAGCGCTGTAGCCGCATTGTCGACTTGATGGCCACCCATCAGTGCGATTTCAAGGTTTTCGAAGCTGCCCAACGGAGACGAGAAATCAAAGACTTCATGGTAATCGGAACCCTCACGCCAATTGGCGATGCTGAAGTCCGGGCCGAATGCATACAAAGGTGCCGCCTTTTTTTCTGCAGTGTCCCGCATCACCGACAAAGCCTCTTCAGGCAATCTTCCGATGATAACAGGCGTCCCTTGCTTGATGATGCCGGCTTTCTGATAGGCAATCTCCGCAAGGCTATCCCCAAGGATATTGCTGTGGTCTTTGCCTATCGTTGTGATGAGTGACAAGTCCGGTTCGGCAACATTCGTGCTGTCGTACAGCCCGCCCAGGCCGACTTCCAACAATACGACATCGCAAGGGTGGGAACCAAAGTAGGAGAACATCATGGCGGTCACCACTTCGAACTCCGTCAGCGGACCCATATCCGTCAGGCTGATTTCCTCGTAGAGTGCATGCAGAATGTTCGCTTGCTCCAGTACGTCTTCATCGGGGATGTTCGCTCCATTCACGCTGATTCTTTCATTGAAACTGACGATATGCGGCGAGGTGAAGGTTCCCACCGTATAGCCAGCCGCCATGAACAGGCTTCTTAAGTATGCAACATTCGACCCTTTCCCGTTTGTTCCGGCAATATGGATGGATCTGAATTTGCGCTCCGGATGGTCCATTTTTTCCATCAACCATTTCATCCGGACTATTCCAGGCTTAGGGCCCATGCCTTTGCGGGTATGGATCCATTCCATCGCCTCTTCATAAGTTGCAAACATCTACCTCTTCACTCCATTTCTATTTAAGAAGAACCCTATCTACAAAGGAACTTGCCAATAGGGTTCTTCTTGTTCAATTCGATTCACTCATTACGCTAATTGGTCTTTTAAAGCAGCGATGCGTTCTTCCACGGCCGCCAATTTTTCGCGGTATTCCGTTCCTTTTTGTTTCTCCCCGTCGATTACAGCCTGCGGGGCTTTGCTGACGAATTTTTCGTTATTCAATTTGCTTTCCACACGGTCGACTTCTTTGGTCAGTTTCTCCGCTTCTTTCTCGAGACGGGAAATCTCATCTTCCAATTTGATCAGACCGGCCAACGGCATATACACCTCTCCACCTGAGAAAACCGCGGTGACAGCGTCGCTGGCTGCCTGGATATGTTGGCTGATTTCCAGTGTATCCGGATTGCAGAAGCGGAAGATGTACGATTCGTTGGCGCGGAAAATCGCTTCGGTCGCATCGTCATTCACTTTCAATTGCATCGGGACTTTCTTGGATAAAGGTGTGTTCATTTCAGCGCGGACATTGCGGACGCCGCGGATCAGTTCGATCAGTTTTTCCATCGCTTCTTCAGCGGCTTCATCGATATAGCTGTCATCCGCTACCGGATAGGCTGCCGTCACGATGGAAGCGCCTTGATGCGGTACATTCTGCCAGATTTCCTCGGTGACGAACGGCATGACCGGATGCAACAAGCGCAACACGTTATCCAAAACATAAGCCAAAATGCTGCGGGTTGTCTGTTTTGCCGCTTCGTTTTCACCTTGCAGAACTTCTTTGGACATTTCGATATACCAGTCGCAGTAATCATCCCAGATGAAACGGTACAACAAGCGGCCGGCTTCCCCGAACTCAAACTTTTCGAACAGGTCCGTCACTTTTGTGATGGTCTTGTTCAAGCTGGAAAGGATCCATTTATCTGCGATCGTCTTTTCCCCTGAAATGTCGATAGCGTCGAAAGTCAGATCTTCCAAATTAAGCAGCACGTAACGGCTGGCGTTCCAGATTTTGTTGATGAAGTTCCAGGATGCGTCCATCTTCTCATAGCTGAAGCGGACATCCTGACCAGGTGCGGAACCGTTGGCCAAGAACCAACGCAAGGCATCCGCCCCGTATTTTTCGACTACTTCCATCGGATCGATCCCGTTCCCGAGCGATTTGCTCATCTTGCGTCCTTGCTCGTCACGGATCAGACCATGGATCAGCACATTCTCAAACGGACGCTTTTCCGTGAACTCCAGACTCTGGAAGATCATCCGGCTTACCCAGAAGAAGATGATGTCATATCCGGTCACCAAAGTGCTGGTAGGGAAATACCGTTTGAAATCTTCCGCATCTTCATCCGGCCAGCCCATCGTCGAGAACGGCCAAAGCGCCGAACTGAACCATGTATCCAGGACATCCTCATCCTGCGTCCAGTTTTCGCTGTCGCTCGGAGCCTCCATGCCTACGTACATTTCGCCGGTTTCCTTATGGTACCAGGCCGGGATTTGATGTCCCCACCACAATTGACGGGAGATGACCCAGTCATGGACGTTGCCCATCCAAGTCAGGAAAGTATTTTCAAATCGTTCCGGATAGAAGGAAACTTTTTCTTCTGTCGATTGGTTTCCGACCGCACGCTCAGCCAATGGCTGCATTTTGACGAACCATTGCGTCGAGATGCGCGGTTCCACAACAACGTTTGTGCGTTCCGAATGTCCGACACTGTGGGTCATTTCCTCAATTTTGACCAAAAAGCCCAGTTCTTCCATATCTTTTACGATCGCTTTGCGCGCTGCAAAACGGTCCATGCCTGCGTATTTTCCGGCTGCTTCGTTCATCGTCGCATCATCGTTCATGACATTCACTTGCGGCAAATCATGACGCAAACCGACTTCAAAGTCATTCGGGTCATGGGCCGGTGTGATTTTTACGACACCGGTCCCGAAGTCCATCTCGACATAATCATCCGCAATGACTGGGATTTCACGGTTCACTAGCGGCAGCGTCACGGTCTTGCCGATGAACTGCTGATATCTTTCATCTTCCGGATGAACCGCAATGGCAGTATCCCCCAACATGGTTTCCGGACGGGTAGTCGCCAACTCCAAGTAGCCCGAGCCATCCGTCATCGGATAGCGGAAATGATAGAAGGCGCCCTGAACGTCCTTATGGATGACTTCAATATCGGATAAGGCCGTTTTCGCTTTGGGATCCCAGTTGATGATGTAAGCTCCGCGGTAGATCAAGCCTTTTTCGTACAAGCCGACGAAGACTTTGCGGACCGCATCCGACAAACCATCATCCAGCGTGAATCGCTCACGGTCATAATCTACGGAAATGCCCATTTTTCCCCATTGCTCGCGGATGACGCTTGCGTAGTCCTCTTTCCATTCCCAAACCTTGTCGACGAAGGCTTCGCGGCCCAGGTCATAACGGGTAAGCCCGTCCTCGGCCAGTTTCGCTTCAACTTTGGCTTGGGTGGCGATGCCGGCATGGTCCATACCCGGCAACCACAACGTATCGAATCCTTGCATGCGTTTTTGGCGGATCAGCATATCCTGCAGCGTCACATCCCAGGCATGGCCCAAATGCAGTCTTCCGGTTACGTTCGGAGGCGGAATCACGATCGAATACGGTTTTTTGCTCTTGTCTCCGCTAGGCTTGAACAGCCCTGCTTCCACCCATTTCTGATATTTCCCAGATTCTACTTGCTGGGGTTGATACTTTGTCGGCATTGCGTCTGCTTTAGACATTCAGCCACTTCCTCTCTCTTTTTCATTGATTTGTTGCGAAAAAAAACGCCCTGCATACGAATATGCAGGACGATATGAATCGCGGTACCACCTAAATTACAGGAATCGGATCCCTGTCTCTCTTTTTGATAACGGAGAATACTCCGAGTTGCGCTACCCAGTCCGCAGACCTTCACACAACTTGCTCACAAGCTACTTCACTTTCCTTCCCCAAAAAAGCTTTCACCAATCGCTTTTCTCTCTTATGTGGTTCCGGGCAAGCTACTCTTCTTGATCGACGCTTTATTTATACTTCACTAGTTTAGCACCTTTTGATTGAAATCTCAATGCGATTAGAGCAAATTTTTGGCCGCTGCCAATGCTGCTGCTTCATCCGGTTCCGTCGCGATTTCAGGGACAATCTCCATGTAGGAAAGGATGCCTTCTTTGTCGATGACGAAGACGCTGCGCGCCAACTTGTTGCCCAATTTGGGCACTTTCAGTCCGTAGGCTTCCCCGAATTCGCCTGCATCATCATGCAGCATCTGCATGTCGATGCCGTTCGCCGAGCACCAGTCGGCTAATTCTTCTTTTGTATTTCTCGAAACCGACAACAACGTCAAGCCTTCGATGTTCGCTGCCGTCTCGTTGAATTTGCGTGTTTGCTTATCGCAGACGCTCGTGTTGATGTCCGGGAATACGCTGATCAGAACAACCGAACCGCGAAAATCATCCAAAGCTACCTTTTCGTCTTCTGTGTTGTGCAACGAAAATGCCGGTGCCTTCTCCCCAACTACGGGTTGCGTACCTAAAACTTCAACCGTTTCACCCTTTAATGTCACTTGCATGAAAAAATTCCCCCTTACCCGATAATACTTTCATTATACAGATAAGCGGCAGATTATGGTAAGGATAAGCTCTCGCAGGGAGAGTTACAGCAGATCCGAAAAGAGAGCCTCGTCTTGGCTGGCAGTGTCCTCCCGGCCGGTTATGCTCGACACTACAATGCCGGCAACCGCGCGCGCAACGAGTGGTTCCACATCAAGGAGCGCTTCAAAACGTCTGGCTTTATCCAAGTGCGGTTTCGTTTTTGGTGATGGCGGCGCAAAAATCGTGCAGCAGTCCTCGAACGGTTGCACCGACAAATCAAATGTATCGATTTTCTGTGCCAAATCGATGATTTCCAATTTATCCATCGTTGCGGCAGGACGAATGATCGGCGTCGTTGTGACATCATTGATGGCAACCATACTTTCCAGCGTCTGGGAAGCGACTTGGGCCAAAGATTCCCCATTGAAGATGGCCAGTCCTTTGCGTTCGGCTCTGATGGCATCGGTGATCCGCAGCATCATCCGGCGCGTGATCGTCATCAGATAATCCGCCGGCACCTTCTCTTTGATTTCTTCCTGGATTTCCGTGAACGGCACTTCGATGAACTGGATTTCGCCGCCGAATCTGGTCAATTTGGCAGCCAAATCCTTGGCTTTCTGCAACGCTTGCGGACTTGTGTAAGGCGGACTGTGGAAGTGGACCGCCTCAATCTTTACGCCGCGCTTCATGGCAAGGTAACCGGCCACCGGCGAATCGATGCCGCCGGAAAGCATGAGCATGCCTCTGCCGCTGGAACCGACAGGCAAGCCGCCAGCCCCTTGGTAAGTTTGCGTACTCAGCATGATGCCGCTGGTTTTGATGTCTACGCGCACAAGGATGTCCGGCTGCTTCATCTTGACCGAAATGCCCGGAAAAGCATCCAACACAGTGGCGCCCAGCTCGGCATTCATGAAGGTCGTGTCATGCTCGTATTCATGATCCGAACGGCGCGTAGCTATTTTGAACGTCTTTCCGGTCGTCTCCATTTTTCCTAGCAACTCCACCAAAACGCGTTTCACTTCATCGAGATCACGCGAAACGAGATAGACCGGCGAATAGTTTTGGATACCGAATACATGCTGCAAGCGATCGATAATGACGGCCTCGTCAGCTCCGTTCAATTCCAACAACATAAAATCGTGCTCGGGTTTGATTTTGATCTGCGGATGATCCTTTGTGACCATCCTGACATTTTGCGCCAACTGCTGGACAAAACGTTTTTTGTTTTTCCCTTTGGTCGATAATTCGCCAAAACGGATTTGAATGTGCGTTTCCATTTATATTCTCTTCCAATCTGTCAGTTATTCTATTGTATCTTTTGGAACTGTTGATGCAGCGTCCGGAAATGTTCAATGAAGGCTTCCGCTTCCGACTCCGTATTCTCGCCGGAAAGGCTTATCCTGACCGCACACTGGCTCCAGGAAACCGGCACGCCCATCGATCCCAGCGTATAGGGCGTGCCTTTCTTTCTGCTCGAGCAGGCGCTGGTGGTTGAAATGAAGATATCCATGCTTTCGAAAGCATGGACCATCACTTCTCCCCTGACGCCTTTCATGGCAAAACAGAGAATATGGCCGGCGCCATCTTCGGGAGAAAAGATCCTGACATCTTCATATTCCGAAAGGGCCGCAACCAACTTACCCCGGACCAATTGTTCTTGCTTGCGGCTTGAGGCGCTGTTTTCAAGCGTCATGCGCAAAGCTTTCGCCATCGCCGCAACTCCGCCGACATTCTCCGTCGTGCTGCGCATGCCGGATTCTTGCCCGCCTCCCGTCAACAACGGCGCAATCCGCTTGCCATGTTTCTTGTAGAGAATGCCTACGCCTTTGGGGCCGTGGAATTTATGCGCTGAAAGCGACAGGAGATCCACTCGTGGATGCCGGATCAGCGGCTCGCATTCACCGACTGCCTGCACGGCATCCACATGAAAATGGACCCAAGGATAATTTTCCAGCAGCTCGCCGATAGCCTCAATCGGCTGGATGCTGCCGACTTCATTATTGATGGCCATGACACTCAGCAGGATCGTATCTTTCCTTATGGCTTTCTCAAGCTCCTCAACGGATACGATCCCATTCGCGTCGACAGGCAAGTAGCTGATTTCAAAGCCTAGCTTTTCCAACTGTTCCAATGATTTGGTGACCGCCGGATGTTCGACAGAGGAAGCGATCATATGCTTCCCTGCAGCGAACTTCTCCATCGCTGTGCCTTTGATCGCCCAGTTGTCGCTCTCCGTACCGCCGCTCGTGAAGAAAATTTCATCCGGTTGGGCACCCAGCAATTGGGCGATCTGTTTGCGCGATTGCTGAAGCAAAGCATCGGCTTCGTTGCCTAATCGGTGCAGACTGGAAGGATTGCCAAAAAATTGTTCATTGACCTTCCGGTAAGTATCCAAAGCTTCCGGATACATTTTTGTAGTTGCACTGTTGTCAAAATAAATCATCTTTATCTACACTTCCTTAATAACTTTGCACCCTCATCGGGACATCCTATCCATTATATAGAAAATGCCTGACCATTAAAAGCTTACGGCTGAATTTTATTTCTTTCTCATGAAAGGATGTCCAAAAAGGGCCGAGACAATGTCCCGACCCCTGCGTTTTGTTTGTTCTGTGTTCAATAATAGCGACGATTTTTTTCTTCCTGGTAGGATTCTTCAACTTTGCGGGCAGCCCCTGCTTCGACGCGATTCAGCGGGATTTTGATGGCTTCCAGCGCACCTTCGTAGTCGTATTCGCGATGGAAAAGCACCAAAGCTTTGTTGATGGCATTTTCGATCTCCACATGCGAATGACGGAAACGGTTTGCGTACTGGATCATATATTCCGTAAGCATCGCATTGTCCACGATCGCTTGCGTTTGGTTATCCAGCATTTCGATGTCCTCTTCGCACATTTTGGAGATGGCATCGATTTCGTCCATGTCGATCTTCACGCGGTTCAGCTTGGAAGCCAATTCCTCGATGCGGTCCGTGACCGAGAAGAAGAGATCCAAATAGACTTTCGGCAATCCAGGCAGATGGTATTTTTCGATGGTCCGTTTCATGTTGCGCATATCCAACTCGTAAAGATCGATGCTGTCCTTGATTTCCTTTTCGCGGTTGCGCAAATCGCTGAGGTTGCTGACCAATTCAGACTGTTCCTTGTCGATTTCGGAAAGGCGTTGGCTGATTTTTTCGTAATAATCGCGGACAACCGAGTAGGAAATTTCATGTTCCTTCATCATCTTATCGTAGTAACGCAAGGCTTCGTTTTCCTTCAGCAACTGTTCTTCGAACTCTTGCGCGCGGCCTAATTCATTCTTGTTCAGGAAGTAATTCTGGGAAACACGGTCGATTTCAAGCAATACATAGCGGTTGCTCTGCAGGACATGGTCCATTTTCTTTTGCAGGTTCGCCGTATGGCGGCCCACAAAATCCTTGGCTTCCATCTCTTTTTCCATGATGGCATACACCGCTTCGATATCGTGTTCGATCTTATCCATCTTTTTTCCGGCTTCATTGATGTCGGCTAGCCCGATGGAATCTTTCGCTTCCTGGATTTCTTTTTCGATCGCAACTATCTCAGCGGGGACATCCACACCTTCGAAAACGTATTTTTCATCCAACAGGCGTTGATAGCCGTCTTTCAGATCGCTCACTTGCTCTTCGTACTCGGTCTTGATTTTTTCGTTCAGCTCAGGAATCTTTTCAACGACTTCTTCCATCACCAGCAAATCCTGCTCGATACGCGACAGGATTTCTTTGGCTTCCATATGGTCGCCCTCGTTCGTCAACGAGTTGAATTTCGTGAAATCCAACTCCATGTAATTCAGGTTCTTCTCCAACGTTTCTATGGCCGGACCAAATGTAAAGCTGTGCGCCAACAATTGTTTGCGGATTTTATTGTATCGTTCCTGGACTTCTTCCAACTCTTTGCGGTTTTCCTGCGCACTTTCCAATAGTTTTTCGAGTGCCTTGTTCACTTTTTCAACGCTGTTCTTCGTTTCGTCGATCAATTGATCCGCTTGCGAAATGGCTTGCTTCGCTTTGATGAAATTCATGCGTTGGATGTATTGTTCGGCACTGACCAGCGCCGCCTCAATTTCAGGATACTGAAAACGCGTGATGGTTTGCCATGTAGCTTGCCAACTCTCATACGTGCGCTTTGTTTGCCCTGTCAAATTCATATTTTTCAATGTGAACAGGTTATCGGCAACCGGTATGGCCATCGCTTTTTGTTTCTTCTCATCGATCTCTTTGATCCGATTCGCTTGTTGCCTCGTCAAATACATGATCGCACCGTACCCGATCAACACTAACAATATTATCGCTACTAACCAATATATAAACTCCATCAATAAATCCTCCACCTATTCCGACAATTTCGTTTATTTGATCTGAAAATTGAAAACGCCCAATATATCTCATTTTTTAGTATAACATAGAAAGAACCAATCAGAAACCAGAAAATTATAAGGAAACTGAATTCCTTTCCTTGGAGTCGCGAAAGCGCTCCGCCGCTGCCCAAAGTCCGATAAGCGTCACTTTTCCATTGCATTAACTGCTTTTGTTTGGTACAATAATCTTTGTGTAAAATAATGCAGCGAGAAAGAAGCACCCGCGTCAACAGTTCATCGCCATCTATAGATGGTTCAATTGCGTACCCTTGCGGCTGCATAAGGTGAAGATTGAAGGATAAACTGCACGCATTGCTGACTTATCATTCTTATTTTACTCCAAAAATCAAATATTTATTGGAGGAATTTTATTATGTCACGTTATACAGGACCAAGTTGGAAACAAGCTCGTCGTCTAGGCATCTCCCTTTTGGGAACAGGTAAAGAATTGGAGCGTCGTCCATACGTTCCAGGTCAACACGGCCCTAACAACCGTAAAAAGTTATCTGAATATGCTATGCAATTGCAAGAAAAACAAAAATTGCGTCACATGTACGGTATGAACGAACGTCAATTCGCAACTTTATTCAAAAAAGCTGGTAAGATCAAAGAAGGTAAACACGGTGTTAACTTCATGGTCTTATTGGAACAACGTTTGGATAACGTAGTTTACCGTCTAGGTTTAGCTTCTACTCGTCGTCAAGCACGTCAATTAGTTAACCACGGTCACGTAACTGTCGATGGCAAACGTGTCGATATCCCTTCATACGAAGTATCTGTCGGCCAAGTAATCGGCTTGCGCGAAAAATCTAAAAACTTGGTAGTTGTTAAAGCAGCTGCTGAAGCTTTGTTCGGACGTCCTGACTTCATTACTTTCGACGAAGAAAAATTAGAAGGTTCATTGAACCGTCTGCCAGTTCGCGAAGAATTGCCAGCTGAAATCGATGAGTCATTCGTAGTAGAATACTACAACAAATTAGGTTAATCCTGATCAAGGAAACGGCAAAGCGATTTGCCGTTTTTTTGTACAAAGAAAAGGACCGAAACAGCGTTTATGCCGTTCGGTCCTTTTTGCTTTGTCTTGGGTTCCGCACTTAGCGGTACTGTTCCATGCAGGCCCGATAGATCGGCAGCAGTTCATGGAGCGTCTCCTCCATCACTGCCAGAGTGCCTTCTTCAGTCGCCAGGCGCTGATCGGCAGGCGCCAACTTTCGGCCAATCAGCAACTCTGCTTTTTTTACATCCCGCAGCCGGATCAGGACAGGTTCCCAATCGACATTTTCTATCGGCAGGACAGCCGGCACGGTGTGGTCGACCGAAACGACGTAATCGCGCGGCAGCTGCTCCAATTCCGGAATACGCTCCAATAAAGCAGCAGCCATTTCTTTTTCTTTGACCGGTTGATCGATTAGGCACAGGTAGAAGCTGACCCCTTCTTTCGCAATCCCGATCTGGAAATGCGGATATTTCTTGTAACCCCTCGCATCACCACCGATGGCGCACCAAGTATTCTCGGGCGCATATTTCGTGCGGCGCAGGTGCTTGGCGATATGCACAGGCACCGACTCAGCCCCCTCTTCGGAAGCGATGAGGCGGGCCCCCACTCCCGCAAAATGCTGAAACTTGGGCTGGATCCGTTCGCGGATGCCTGCCATCCTTTCATCGAGTCCCTGAATGTCAAAAACGTTGAAGTCTTCCTTACTGAAGTGATTTTCTGCCAAACCGTGCACCTCTTTCTGATTCTCTTCCATTATTATAGAGAAAAAACAGGAAGATGGACAATCATTTGATTACTGGAAGTCCATTGCGATCTCTTCGACCATCAAATGGACCGATTCTATGCCGCCGCCTGAGAGATACCACAAGTCGGAAGACAGGCTGATGATTTTATTGTTTTTATAAGCATCCGTCTGATAGACGAAATCATTTTCCAATAGCGCCGCGTTCTCATCGGATGCCGTACCGATTGCCGCTGTGCGGTCGACGACAAACAAAATCTGTGGATTGATTTCCAGCAACCCTTCATAGCCGACGGACTGTCCGTGCGTGGAATCCTCGATCGCTGCATCGACAGGCGTGAAGCCCAATGTATCATAGATGAATCCGAAGCGCGACCCTGTGCTGAAAGCGGACATGCTGCCGTCGTTCAAGAGCAAAGTCAATGCTTTCTCGCTGATTCCGGCTGTCCTTGCTTGCACGGCTTCAATCTCCCCGTTCAAGGTTGCGATGGCCTCTTCCGCGGCATCCTCTTCGTCAAAGATGGTCCCTAAAGTCGTGATGTTCTTTTGGACCGACCCCCAATAGTCCGTGTAATCGACACTGAGTACGACTACTGGTGCGATTTCCTCCAATTGTTCCGCGAAGTCCAGCAGTCGGTTCGAAATGATGATGAGCTCCGGCGCCAAATTCGCCAACGCCTCCACATTCGGCTCCTTAAGCGTTCCTACGTTCTCGAATTGATCTGCCGTATCCGCCAGATAAGCCGGCATGTTTTCGGTCGCTGTACCCGTGACTGCATCCTCTTTACCCAATGCGATCAGTGTGTCCAAATGACCAAAATCCAACACAGCCACGTTTTCAGGGTCTTTAGGCACTTCTACGGAGCCGCGTGCATCCTCGATGGTCACCGTTGCTTCGGTTTCCGCAGCCGAAGTTGTTGAATCTGCCGCATCGGCAGCCCCTTCCTGGGAACCGCAAGCCGCCAGGGTAAAGATTGAAGCCAAACTGATGATTGTCTTTTGCCATTTTTTCATTTTCCATTCTCCTCTATGTCAAATTGCTTGATAAGTGCAATGTTTTTTCCCATCGGCAGTCGTGATGACTTCCAATGGCACTTCATATAATTCCTGCAAAACTTGTGTCCGGATGACTTCCTCGACCGAGCCGCTCCGGAAGATTTTTCCGTTTTTCATGGCGATGATGTTGTCCGAAAAAACGGAAGCGAAGTTGACGTCGTGGATGACGACCAGAATCGTTTTGCCCAGTTCATCAGCCAGATTCCGGATGGTCTGCATCGTCACGATGCTCTGCTTCAGATCGAGATTGTTCAGCGGCTCATCCAACAAGATGTATTCCGTGTCCTGCACCAAAATCATCGCAATCGCCGCCCGCTGCAGTTGTCCACCAGACAAGGTATCCAAATAGCGGTTAGCGAATCCTTCCAGATTAAGATAGCCCAGAACCTTATCGATCATAGTCTGATCCTCATCATTCAGCCTGCCCTTCGTGTAGGGGAACCTGCCGAACGAGACCAATTCGCGGACCGTCATGCGCACCTGATAGGCATTCTGTTGCTTCAGTATCGAAAGCTCCCTAGCCAGTTCATCGGACTGCCATGCCTCGATCTCTTTCCCGTTTATCGTCAATATGCCCTCGTCCTTTGCCAACAGACGGCTGATGACCGAAAGGAGCGTGCTCTTGCCTGCCCCGTTCGGACCGATGAAAGCCGTGATTTTCCCTTTCTCGATCGCCAATGAGATGTCATCCAATACTTTCTCATCTTCATAGGCTTTGCTGACGTTGTTGATCCTCATAATTTGCTCCTTTCCTTCCATAATAACCAAAAGAAATAGATTCCCCCGAACAGTTCGACCAGAATGCTCAAATTCGTTTGCAGCTTGAAGACTTCTTCCGCCAGGAATTGTCCGGCCACGACCATCACGAAACTGAGCAGACTCGCACCAGGCAATAGGTAATTCAGAGAATAGGTCCTGAACAGCCGATAAGCGATGTTCGCCGCCACGAAGCCGAGAAACATCACCGGTCCGACGAGCGCCGCTGAGACCGTCGTCAACAGGATGACATGCATGAAAGTGAGTTTCGTCTCCCTTTCGACAGCGACCCCTAAATTTTTGGCTGTCTGTATCCCCAGTCCCAAAACCTCCAATACCTTTCGCTTGCGCCACAGACTGATGATCGAAAACAAGGCGATCGGAACAGCCAAAACAAGTACGGAATCATTGATGTTCTGAAAACTCGCATACAGCTTCGTCTGCAGCTTGTCGTACTCATTCGGATCCATCAGCACTTGCATAAAGGAGCTGATGCTGTTGAAGAAGGTCCCCATGACGAGCCCGATCATCAGGATGACCTGCATATCGTAATTTTTCCGGTTCCAAGAAAGCCGGTACAGCAAAAAGTAACTGCCCAGCATCAGGAACATCAGGGAAATGAACTGCCATTCCGCATTCAATTGACTGCCCAGCAGCGAGAAACTGAAGAACAGCAACATCGTCTGCAGAAGACGGTAGAAGGCTTCGACCCCAAGAATGCCGGGAGTCAAAAAATTGCTGTGCACGACTGTCTGAAAGCTGACCGTCGCAAAGGCTGTGCTGATGCTGATGACCGCAAATGTCAATAGCTTCGCGCTCCGCAACTTCATGATGAACAAATTACCATACCCTTGGTTCCAGAAAAAATAAAGGAAAGCCAATGCCACAGCAATCACGGCCAACCGTTTCATGCTGATGCGGTTTTTCAACACGTTCTTCATGCCGTCCGCCCTCCCTTCAGCAACAGCCATAAGAACATGCCGCCGCCGAAAACACCCAGCACCGTTTCCACCGGAATTTCGTACGGTGGGATGACCGAACGCGCAAAGACGTCGCACAGCAACAGGAAAACCGCTCCGAACAGCGCTACCTTGCCGTGGGTATTGCGGATATTATCGCCGAAGCGCGACGATACGAGGTTCGGGATGATGACTCCCAAAAACGGCAGGTTGCCGACCGTGCTCAGGATGACCGCAACAGCCAGGGACACGAACAGCGTCCCGATGAACAAGAAGGCTTCAAAAGGCAGGCCGAGGTTTTTGGCCGCGTCTTTCCCGAAGCGCGCAATCGTAAAATGATCGGCAAAATAAAAAAGTGCCAAAAACAACAGGAAAATGAGGTACATCCCCTCATATTGCCCTTTGATCACCAACGAGAAATCCCCTTGCATCCAGGCGGAAAGATTTTGCGTGACGTTGAAGCGGAAGGCAAAAAAGTTGGCGATGCCTCCCAAAATATTTCCATACATCAACCCCAGCAAAGGGATCGTCATCTGGCTCTTGAAAGGCAAGCGATTTACCACCAGCAAAAACAGGAACGTCCCCGCCGCCGCAAAGATAAAGGAAAGAGTCATCTTCCCCACAACCGATAAACCCGGAAAGAAAATCATACCGCACAGCATGCCGACTCTCGCCGCATCCACCGTTCCGACTGTATCAGGAGCGGCAAATCGGTTCTGCGTCAATGATTGCATGATCAGCCCGGATAAGGACAAGCCCGCTCCAGCCAAGAGAACCGTAAGGGTCCTCGGCAGCCGCGACGACAATAAGATCAAACGGTCCGTGTTGCTTCCGACCAGAAACTGTTCCAGCGAAAACGCAGCGGTCCCTACCCCAAGGGAAAGCACAATCGCCCCCATCAAAATCAGAACAAGCAATAATTTCTTCAACATCTATTCACCATCTTCCAAAAGCAACTCCTTAATGAGAACGATTCTAATTGAGAATCATTCTCATTTAATGGTATAGGTGCTATTCTACCGGATGCGGAAATAAAACACAATACCAAATATGAGATTTCCATGAAAAAAAGTAAGTGATTCCAATGAAAGCGTCACCTCAATGTCTGACGTCCCCAAAAAGCCAAAACAAAGGGGCTGTATCAAACCAGAATAGTACTTTCTGGTTTGATACAGCCCCTTCGATTTGGGAAATGAATGAAAATACTCAGAAATAACCCGCCAAAAGCGGTTTAGGTGGGGAAAATCAACTCAAATCCCGGTCAGATAACCCGCCAAAACCACCTTGGCGGGGAAAAACGTCCACGGACAACACGAGATTCCCCGTCAAAACCATTTTGACGGGGAATCGCGGTCGGTCACAATCATAATCTTGAACCCAAGACCAGACAATCATAGCAGCATACCAGAAAGAAGAAGCTGACTCATTTTCGAGACAGCCCCTTCGTTCGGGTTTTATTTTTTCAGGATGCCTAAGATGCCGCGGGAGATGACACGGCCAACTTCCCGGCCTACTTGCGACATCAAATTTTTTGTGAATCTGTCCATCGTGGAATCGCGGGAACTGCTCGCTCGTTTTTGCTGGGTTTGTTCTTTTTGCCGCTCTTTTTCCAGTTGCTTCAACTGTTCGGCTTTTTCCCTGTCCCTTGCGGCAAGCTCTTCATTTTCTTCCAACTCAATCGCTTTGATTTCCGCCAACCGCTGCAGTTGTTCATAGGAGGATTCCCTGTCGATTGCCTCGCTGTATTTGTAATACAGCAAAGAACGGTTGATCTTTTCTTCTTTGACGAGCGGATCCAGGATGCCCATTTTGCTCTCCGGAGGATAAATCATGACTTGCTGAACATAGCCGGGAATTCCTTCCGGATCGAGAAAGGAGACCAGCGCTTCACCGACCTTCAGCTCCGTCAATTTCTTGTCCAATTCTTCCCCCTCCACCTGCCGGAACGTTTCGGCGACAGCTTTGACGGTCTTCTGTTCCTTAGGCGTAAAGGCACGCAAAGCATGCTGAATTTTGTTTCCCAATTGGCTCAAGATGTCATTCGGCAGGTCGGTGGGATTTTGCGTCACAAAATAGACCCCGACCCCCTTGGAACGGATGAGCCGGACAATGAGTTCGATTTTTTCCTCAAGCACATCCGGAACGTCCTGAAAAAGGACATGCGCTTCATCAAAAAAGAAGACAATCTTTGGTTTTTCAAGGTCCCCGACTTCCGGCAATTGTTCATACAGCTCCGAAAGGAACCACAGCAGGAAGGTCGAATAGAGTTTTGGCGACATGAACAGGCGGTTCGCCATCAGAATGTTCACATAACCGCGCCCTTCTGCATCTGTTTTCAATAAATCCTGGATATCGAACATCGGCTCCCCAAAGAAAAGATTGCCGCCCTGTTCTTCGATCACCAGCAGGCCCCTTAAGATCGCGCCGATCGATTGCTTTGAAATATTGCCGTATTCACGGCGAAGCTCTGTCGCGTTGTCTCCGACAAAATTCAGGATTGCCCGTAAATCTTTGATGTCGATGAGCAGGAGTTGTTTCTCATCGGCCACTTTGAACGCGATGTTCATGACCCCTTCTTGGGTTTCATTGAGTCCCAACAGACGTGACAAAAGAATCGGACCCATATCGGAAATAGTCGTCCGCACAGGCACGCCGTTCGACCCAAAGATGTCCAAGAGTTCAACGGGAAAAGCGCGCGGCTCAAAATCCTCCGGCTGCAGTTTCGTTACCCGTTCCATTATTTTTTCGCTCAACTCGCCTGGCTCCGCAATGCTCGCCAAATCACCTTTGACGTCCGCAAGAAATACCGGAATACCGGCTTTACTCAACTGTTCCGCTATCACTTTCAACGTCACCGTTTTACCCGTTCCGGTCGCTCCGGCTATCAAGCCATGGCGATTCAGCTTGCTCATATGGATGATTGCCGGTTTGTCCCCTTGTCCGATCACCAGTTCTTGGCGCATCCAAAACTCCTCCTTAGCCTGACATTTCACCCCTATTGTACAATACTTTGAAAAGCCCTTACAACATTAAGCCCTTTCTTTTTTATAGTTCCAGCATCCTGCTGCAGCAGAGAGAAAAACCACTCAGCCATTTTCGGTTGAGTGGTTCAATCCCTGCTCCCAAAGAACTGGAAAATGCCGCAATGCCCATTTTTTATCGACTGGGCTTTTTCCCGGAAGGCCCCTATTCTTAGCTGTTTTTAAGTAATTCGATGACCATTTCCGCGGATTTCTTTCCGGCTTCGACGATGAATTCGTCGAACGTCAGCGCCGCGCCATCGCTTGCTCCGTCAGAAATGGCGCGGATGATTGCGAAGGGTGTCCCCAATACGTAGCAAGCCTGGGCTATCGATGCGCCCTCCATTTCGGTCGCATAGGCATCAGGGAAATGTTCCTTGATGCGGCTTGTGCCGCTTTCGGATGCGATGAAGGAATCGCTTGACACAATCGTCCCCTGGACAGCATGCAAGCCGACTTTTTCAGCAGCCTGCTTAATCTTTTCAATGATTTTTGCATCAGCCGTATAATAATGCGGCATCTGAGGCACTTGCCCCACAGAATAGCCGAAAGCGGTAGCGTCGACATCATGATAGGCAACCTTATCCGCTACAACGACATCGCCCACATGCAAAGCTGCGTTCAATCCCCCGGCTGAACCGGTGTTGATGACAAATTCGGGATGATAACGATCGATGATGAAGGCGGTCGCTATGGCCGAGTTGACTTTTCCGATGCCGGACTGCACCAATACCACATCCTGATTTTCGATTTTCCCTCTTGTAAAAGCGAGGTGGAAATGTGTTTCCTCTGTTTTTTCTGTCATATTTTCCAACAAAATACGGTTTTCTTCTTCCATTGCTCCGATAATTCCGATCATGAGTGTTTCCTTCCTTGTAGCTGCATTGTTAGGTCATAAGACGAAGGCTATCGCAAAAACCAAGATGATCAACAAGATGACGATCAGGATGGCTTTGTTCAGATAGCTGTCCAGTTTTCTGCCTCTTTCTTTATCAGTCAAACGCTGTACCTTTGTTGAAGATGCCGGTTTTTCGGCCTTCCGGAACAGCTTCGCTTTTGGCTTGGCGGCCTTGGCTTTTTTGCCGTTCTCCGACCTTTTCTTTTCGTTCGCGAGACTGCTTTTCGCACCCGCAGAGGCAGAAGGCGGCTTGGTGTTCTTTTCCTTAGCCGGGGCGGAACGCTCGGCAGCTTTTGCCTGCGGAGCGGTTTTCTTTTCATCTGTCACCGGTTTTGTTGTTTGGTCCCTTTTGTACTGACGATAACGTTCCCGGGTGATCAGCGGTTTTTTTGGTTCTGGCATACTATCCCTCTATTCTTTCCCGCAAAAGACGCATCTCCCAATACAGCATGGCATAGATTGTTTTCGAATCGCAGATTTCTCCGGATTCCTGCAAAGCTTTCGCTTCTTCGTAGGTCAACTCCAAGATTTCGATGAATTCATCCTCATCCATCGGCAAGGAATTTTCGACTTTCGTCAAACCTTCCGCCAAATAGATTGTGATCCGCTCATCCAAATAAGCCGGAGTCGGATAAAAAACCGTCAATTCGGACCATTTTTCCGCACGATAATCCGTCTCTTCCTCAAGCTCACGGATCGCCGCCAGCAAAGGTTCCGTATCGGAAGTCTCCAATTTGCCTGCCGGGATTTCGACAACAGTCCGGTCCAATGGTTTCCGGAACTGCCTGACCATGACCATTTTGCCGTCGGAAGTGAACGGTATCATCGCTACCGCACCCGGATGCCTGATCATCTCTCTGACTGAAGTTTTTCCATTCGGCAGCAGCACCTCTTCCCTCACCAAATGCAGCAAGACACCGTCAAATATTTTTTCGCTTTTCAATGTTTTTTCTTCAAATTCCATTTTTTGTACCTCCCTATCTGCTATCCTCATCACGTATAATCATAACCTATCTTTTCCGCTATTTACAAGAGCCTCGATAGATTCAGCCAAAATGAGTGTTGGCGGTGAAAATCATCCTTTCGGCCGATAGGTGCCCGATAGGCTTTTGTGCTAAAATAATAGCATAAGCACATACAAAGTGAACAGCACGTTATCAAAGGAGGAAAATTTTATGTGGAGCAACATCAAAGATATATTGAAATACACGTTTTCCAGCGTAGTCTGCTTGATTGCATTAGTGGTTTTCTTTTTCATCTTCGAATTCGATTTCTGGACTTCGATTGCGATGACCATCGGCTTGGGTGTTTTCCTGTATTACGTCCAAAACGGCGGAAGGATGCAATGGTCGCGCAAGACCAAAAAACAGAGAGGCACACTCGGAAAAGTGAGCGCCGACAAAGAAGCCTTCTACCATTCAAAAGGGATGACCAAGGAACAGATTGCCTATTTCCGACACACAATGGATCAAGCCAAAACTACGATCCAAGACATCGAAGCCAATCTGCAGCAGCGCTCAAAATTGAAGGCTATCGCGGCACGCAACGATACGGTGGACATACTGAAGGATTTCTTCAAAAATATCGTCAATCAGCCTAACCGACTGCACGAAGTCGATAAATTCCTGTATACGAACCTTCCCAGCCTGAAAGAGCTGACGGAAAAATACATCGCCATCGATGGCCACGTTGCCAAAACGAAAGAAACCTACACAGCCTTGGATACCTGCGCCAAAACAATCGATGATATGTGCCGCCTCATCGGCGAAGATTACGTTCGCTTCATGTCCAATGATATCGAAGATATGGATATCGAGTTGGAACTTGCAAAGCAAGTTTTGAAAAGGGATAATGAAGGAAAGAGCAATGCAAACGCTTTGGACGAAGAACTATAGGGGGAATACTGATGGACCAATTTGATGCTACCGGACAAAATAAACAAACTGACAGCAAGGATGTCAATCAAGAATTGGACGATTTGCTGGCCAATCCTTTTTCGGATCCATTTGCTCAGCCGGCAGTCGTTGCAGATGCAGCCGAAGCCGCGGCCGAGGAGCCCCATCCGGATCGGCTGATCGATCGTTTGCCGGAGGAAAGGCAAAAACAAGCGTTGGCGTTAGCCGGCCAAATCGATGAAAATAATATGCAAGCCATCATCAGCTATGGCGCTGCAGCCCAAAAACAACTGGGCGAATTTTCCCATTCGATGCTGGACCACGTACAGAATCAGGACACCGGTGAAATCGGCGATTCCTTGAACGATCTGATGTATCGCCTCAATGAAGCCAAGCCGGAAGACCTGCGGGCAGAAGACAACAATGTCTTCCGCAAAATCTTCGGCAAGGTAAAACAATCCGCCTATGAAATGACGGCAAAATACCAGAAGATAGGTGCCCAAATCGATAAAATCGCGATCAAGCTGGATAAAGAAAAGAATGGCCTGCTCAATGACAACGTCACACTGGA
This sequence comes from uncultured Trichococcus sp., assembly GCF_963663645.1. Lineage (NCBI taxonomy): Bacteria > Bacillati > Bacillota > Bacilli > Lactobacillales > Carnobacteriaceae > Trichococcus > uncultured Trichococcus sp. Next base: position 2,071,513 of record NZ_OY760503.1, on the reverse strand, counting down.
ACAGCTTTACCAAAAAAACAAGGATTATTTTGAAGCCCTGAACATCTACATCGCGGCCGGCGAATTGAAAATGGAGGACCTTCAGAAAAATGCCATCCCGAAAGCGATCCAGGCTGCGGAAGCATCCCAAAGCCAAATGGATGTGCAGATCGTCAACGATCTGAAACAGTTCCTTGACCGTCTTGAAAAACGCACCCATGACTTGCGTTTGACCAGACAAATGACGATCCAGCAAGCGCCACAGATCCGCTTGATCCAAAACACAAACCAGGCATTGGCTGAAAAAATCCAATCCTCGATCCACACTGCCATTCCCTTATGGAAAAACCAAGTGGCCATCGCCCTTACCCTTCTGCGCCAAAAGGATGCAGTAACGGCGCAAAGGCAAGTATCCCAGACCACGAATGATCTGATGCGCAAGAACTCCGAAATGTTGAAAATATCAGCCATCGAAACCGCTAAAGAAAATGAACGGGGTGTGATCGATATCGAAACGCTCAAACAGACGCAACAGGATCTGATCGAAACCTTGGAAGAGACGCTGAAGATCCAGCAAGAAGGCCGAATCAAACGCAAAGAGGCCGAAAAAGAACTGTCTCTGATGGAGAACGATCTGAAAGTCAAACTGTTGAATATCCACCAGCAGGAACAACAACTCCACTGAAGACACAGGGCTGCCTCCTTTCGGGCAAGGTCATTAACTTAAGCAACTTGACAACTGTAAAAAAAGCGAGGATGCATGATGCATTCTCGCTTTTTTTTACTGCGGGGCCAAATTGTTGAATGTTCCTCAGATATTCGACAATTTCGGTCCGACAGGATATCAAATTGTCGAAAGTTTCTCGACATTCGACAATTTCGGTCCAATCTGGTGTCAAATTGTCGAATCTACCGCACCTATTCGACAGTTGTGGCCACCGCGCTGAGCATTTCTTCTGAATTCTGATTGCCAATCCACCTCATATACTAAATCGTAAACAGGCCTTCTTCGCGGATCATAAGGAGGATTTCTTCTCCCCATTTTCAGAAAGCCTCTCATCTCGAAGGCATATTGTTTGTAATGTGACTCATTTTATATATAATAAGAGTATAGTCAATTGGAAATAACTATATTGTTACTGCATTTGTATTTGAAAAAAGGAGGAAAAGAAATGGGCTTTATTTGGTCTTTAATTGTCGGTGGTATCTTAGGCGCGTTGGCAGGATCGTTCATGGGTAAAGATATTCCCGGTGGCATCATCGGCAATATCGTTGCTGGTTTCGTCGGTTCGTGGTTAGGAACAACTCTATTTGGAGCATGGGGTCCTGAAATCGGAGGATTTTACATCGTTCCCGCATTGGTTGGGGCAGTCATCCTGATTTTCATCGTATCCTTCGCCATGAGAAGCATGAAGAAGTAACCTCTCCCTACCGAGCATACGCAGACAGCTGTCTGTTTTCTGATAAAAGCGTTGTTTCGCGACCCTGACACGGATCGTCCAAACAACGCTATTTTTTGCATGTAAAAAGCGCACCGGGAGGAGCTCCCAATGCGCTTTGAATTCGCTAATGTGGAAAAGAATAGGATTATAATTTTACAACGTTAGCTGCTTGAGGACCACGGTTGCCGTCAACGATTTCGAATTCAACATCTTGGCCTTCTTCTAAAGTTTTGAAACCTTCGCCTTGGATAGCTGAGAAATGTACGAATACATCGTCTTTTCCGTCAACTTCGATAAATCCAAAACCTTTTTCGCCATTAAACCATTTTACTTTGCCTTGTTCCATAATCGTGTAATACCTCCAAAATTTTCATTGGTAAAATGCTAATACAAATAAATACTATCATATTAGTACAAGTTACTAATATAATTATAACGAATATCTCATCCAAATTCAAGAGGAAGTTATGCGCTTTCTTTAAAAAATTAATCAGCTGTGGAAAGTCCCTGCACTTTCGGCCTAAAAACAGCAGAAGCACGCAAGAATGCCGTCAGAAGACGTCCTCTTGCGTGCTTTTTATTTGTTGTTTACATAATTTCAACGATTTTCTTTCGGGTAGAAAGGTTAGGCTTCTTCCTGCACGAGCGCTTCCGGATATTCAGATCTCACAATATCTGCACAACGTCCACAAAGGGTAGTTGCATCCTCGATTGTTCCGACCTCTTCCTTGATGGCACGGCATCTTTCACAGGTTTCCCCGTGTGCATGCTCCACCAGAATGGCAAGATTCTCGAACTGCATCGCTTCAGTTGGAGCAGCTGCCAAAACTTTGATGTCAAGTTGCGAAACGATGAATAATTGTTCCAAGTTCGCATCGAGGGACGCGAACAAAGCTTTGGTTTCTTCATCAACAAACAAGGACAGATGCGCTTCAAAGGATTTTCCGATCGTCTTTTCATTACGCGCTACTTCCAATGCTTTCAATGCAGCGTCGCGGATGTCCATGAATTTTTCCCATTGGCCCAAAATCTCCGCTTGGTCTTCACGGACGCTGATTTCCGGCAATTCAGCCAGTTGGGCATATTGTTCCTCTTCCTTCAGGAAACTCCAAATTTCTTCTGTTGTGTGCGGGATGATCGGCGTCAAAAGTTTAGCCAACTTAACCAGTACTTCGTAAAATACGGTCTGCATGGCGCGTCTCTCCAGATTATCCTCTTTTTCGATGTATACAACATCTTTCGCAAAATCAAGATAGAATGCCGACAAATCAACTGTACAGAAATTCATGATCGTTTGGTAGATGGTCGAGAACTCGTACTCTTTATAGGCTGTCACACATGTTTCAACCACTTGATCCAAGCGCGCCATCATATACTGATCGACACTGCGCAACTCTTCGTAGGCCACCGCATGCTCCTTCGGTTGGAAATCTTCCGTATTTCCAATCAGGAAACGCATGGTATTGCGGATCTTGCGGTAAGTTTCGGAAACTTGCTTCAGGATGTCATCGCTGATTCTGACGTCGGATTCATAGTCGACACTGGACACCCATAGACGGATGATGTCTGCGCCCATGTTTTTGACGACTTTTTCCGGAAGGACAGTATTGCCCAATGATTTGCTCATTTTGCGGCCTTCCCCATCCAAAACGAAACCTTGGGAAAGGACTGTTTTGTACGGTGCAACGCCGTTGATCGCAACACTGGTCGTAATGCTTGAATTGAACCAGCCACGGTATTGATCGGAGCCTTCCAAGTACATATCAGCCGGGAATGTCAAATCTTCTCTTGCGCGCAGCACAGCCTCATGGGAAGATCCGGAATCGAACCAAACGTCCATGATGTCAAGTTCCTTGGTAAATTCCCCGTTCGGGCTGCCTGGGTGTGTGAACCCTTCAGGAAGCAGGTCTTTCGCTTCTCTTTCGAACCACACGTTCGAACCGAATTCGCCGATCAATTTCGCAGCGTGGTCGATTGTTTCCGGCGTGATGACGGGTTCTCCATTTTCCGCATAGAAAATCGGCAACGGAACTCCCCAAACGCGTTGACGGGAAATGACCCAATCGCCACGGTCGCGGATCATGTTGAACAAGCGGACTTTTCCGGATGGATGCAGCCACTCAACATTTTCGATTTCATCGAGAATGTCTTGACGGAATTTATCGATGGATGCGAACCATTGCGGCGTTGCGCGATAGATGACCGGTTTCTTTGTGCGCCAGTCATGCGGATAGCTGTGGACGAAGAAGTCCAGTTTCAGCAAAGCGCCTTTTTCAGCCAACAGGTCGGTGATCGGTTTATTGGCTTTGTCGTAGAATACGCCTTCGAAACCTGGCGCTTCAGCTGTATAGCAACCTTTGTTGTCTATCGGTGATAATACTTCCAAACCATATTTTCTGCTGACAAGGTAGTCATCCTCACCGTGTCCAGGAGCGGTATGGACCAAACCGGTACCTGCTTCAAGTGTTACATGGTCGCCAACCATGACCAAAGACTCGCGATCATAAAACGGATGCTGGACGGTCATGTACTCCAACTCGGAACCTTTCAGTTCCTGCAGCATTTCCACAGATTCCCATCCGATAGCTTCCTTGACTGTGCCAAGCAATTCTTTGGCGACAACGAATTTTCTTCCGTCAGCGGAAATAACCACATATTCGAAATCTGCATTAACGGAGATGCCCAAGTTTGCCGGCAAAGTCCACGGCGTAGTCGTCCAGATGATGAAGGCAGTATCGTTAGCCAAGAGGTCTTTGCCGTCTTTGACCTGGAAAGCCACATAGATCGAAGGGGACTTCACATCTTTATATTCGATTTCGGCCTCAGCCAGCGAGGATTCACTTGAAGGCGACCAATAGATCGGTTTCAGGCCTTTGTAGATGTAGCCTTTTTCCGCCATTTTTCCGAACACGCGGATTTCGGCTTCTTCATATTTCGGCAACAAGGTCACGTATGGATTTTCCCAATCGCCTGCGATGCCCAATCGTTTGAAGACGGTTCTTTGTCCGTCGATCTGTTTCCAAGCATAATCTTCACACAGTTTACGGAAATCGGCCAAGCTCATCGCTTTGCGGTTCACGCCTGTGTTCGTTAAGGCTTGTTCAATCGGCAGACCATGCGTATCCCAACCCGGGACAAAAGGGGCACGGAAGCCGGACATGGATTTCGAGCGGACGATGATGTCCTTGCTGATCTTGTTCAATGCGTGTCCCATGTGGACAGCACCGTTGGCATACGGAGGGCCATCGTGAAGGACAAAAGTCGGTTTATCCGCATTTTTTTCTTGACGTTTGACATAAATATCTTTTTCTTCCCAATCCTTTTGCCATTCCAATTCACGGACAGGCAAGTTGGCTTTCATAGGAAAAGCCGTTTTTCCCAGGTGTAACGTATCTTTCATTTTCATTGTCGGAAGCTCCCTTTTGTTTAATTTTTTTCTACAAAAAAAGACCCGTCTCCAAAAGGGACGAAGTCTTCGTGGTACCACCCAAATTCAAAGCGACAACGGCCGGAACCGGCTGTCATGCTTCCTCATTCAAACCGTTAACGCTGTTCAGGCGACCTTTTTTACTTATGTTTGTTCAAAAAGATTCTCATGGAGGATCCTTAAAAAAGAGGGACTTATTGGCCTTTCACCGTTCGCCAATTCGCTGGAAGTTTCTTTTCTTCGGGTGTTCCATTCTTCAATACATAGATTTTACTTGTTTTCTTCCGGAATTTCAATAGCTTCCACAGCAGCTTCCGCAAGTTTCTCTTCAGCCCTGGCTTCTTCGGCCAATCTTCCGCCGACTTCGAATTCGGCTGCATCGTCAGAGTTTGCGACCAATTCGTCGATGATGCGTGTGCGGTTGGATAACACTTCATTCAAGGTAGGCGTTGAAACTTGACCTTCCGGTGAAGCGTTCAACAAGTTATTCCATTCATCATTCATGATGAGGTTCAATTGGGATTCAACCAAAAGTTGCAGCTTCTGTTTGAAGTTGCGGCTTTCCTTGCGGACGCTGTCAGTCTCTTCATTGATTTTTGTTGCTTTCCCGGCAGCTTCATGCAACAAACGGTCTGCACTCTTTTCCGCCTCGAACAGAATGATTTCAGCTTCTTTGCGCGCATTTTCTTTCAGTCTGTCGGCCGCATCCTGCGCCACCACGATCGACTTGTTCAAAGCATCCTGCAGGTTGCTGAAATACTGAAGTTTTTCTTCGGCAAATTTCAGTTGCTTTTGCAGGTCTTTATTTTGTTTGATGACTTCTTCAAATTCCTTTGTGACAGTATCCAAAAAGTCATTGACTTGTTCTTTATCGTACCCTTTTATTTTGACAGGGAATTCCTTGTGTTGAATATCTAATGGAGTCAAACTCATCTTATACACACCTTTCGTTCTTGTCATTCTTATTTGTACAATACGCCAAATTCGACGCGCCATTTGTCTTTCTTGGATTTCCCTTCTATGGCCTTTATCTGGATCCGGCCATAACCGCGGATGGACACGATATCCAACAGCCCCAATTCGAAATCGGGACGTTCAAATACCGACCAGTTCAACTTGACTTTTCCGCCGCTCACCAATTCTTTTGCCCGTTGTCTCGATATGTTGTAGATGGCTGCAATCACTGTATCCAACCGCAGCGAACTGACAGTGTCATGCACAATCGTCCAATCATCGATAGGTGTAATCAAATCAGTATAGCTCCGGCTCTCCAAGCGGACACTGACCTTGCCTATCTTGGTGACTTGCGAATGCACGTAGCTTGCTATATTCGACGCCAACAAAAACTGCCAGCGTGTGCCATCAGACAGGATATCTCCGAAAAGCTCCCTTTTCATGCCGGTTCCGATCAGCGTCCCCAGTATTTTCCCATGGGTCAGACTGGCGAATTTTGAAGGGTACACCACTTCAGTAAGTTCCATTTCAAAGTCGCTTTGGGTTGGACTGAAATACTCAGGGCAAATGATGGCCCGCTTGCGTTCCGCCGCTTCATAGCCCCCGTAAAAATGGACATGGACTTCACCTTTTTTCCCGACCAGCATCTCAAGGATGTACTGCTGTCTCGGATCCAAGAAATCCGTCAAATACGGCGCGTAGGTTTCCTCTGCTTGCGTAATCCAGGACTGGGCACTGTCTATGAATGGTTGCTCTTCCTTGCGGAAATGTTGATAAACTTCTTGCATACGAATCCCTCACTTTTTCGTTTGATGAAAAAATGTCCGTCAATTCAGCAATCTGATCAGGAACAGGATAACGACCTGCGCTCCATACTCCACCAAATTCAGGAATAGGATGCCCGCCACTACACTGAAGCTCACCATGCCTACAGATGGGATCAATCTTCTGAATATATCCAGGTAAGGCTCTACAATGCTGGAGATAAAATAGCCGAACTTGGAACTTCTGGCTCCCGGCAACCAACTCATCAGTGCGTATACCAGCAAGACTGTCGAATATGCCGATATGCCCCAACGAATAATCTGTAAAAGCCAAATCAATATTTCTGTCATTTTGTTTCCTTTCTAGTAGAACGAACGCTCTTCCTCCAGTGTTTCGGCCAGTGCGCCTTCGACTCCGACTGAAGCTGGGGTACATAAAAAGATTTCATCGCCTACGCGTTGGATTTCTCCTCCGATCGCATATACCGTTCCGGTCAGAAAGTCCACGATCCGTTTTGCTTGTTCCGCATCTATCCTTTTGAAATTAAGCAGTACTGCTTGATTCTTCAGCAGATTATCGGCAATCTTTTCCACCTCGGAATAGACTCTGGGCTCCACGACATGGATGCTGGCTTTTTCGGTCATTGCTTGTTGATTCATAGGAATTACCTTTGCTTTCGTCGATCTTTTTTGGGTGCTCCGATAAGACGGAGCACCTTCTTCATTGCGCTCGGACCTGCGGACTGGAACGACAGCCGATGGTTCATCGACTTCCTCAAATCCGTCTTCCTCATCTTCAATGACAAAGTACTTTCGGAATAAATCTTTCAGACCCATAAGACCCCTCACTTCTTCTTCGTCTATGCTTCTGTTTCAGCAAAGAATGCCGATCCGACACGTACGAAGGTCGCGCCTTCGGCAATCGCTATCGGATAATCTTGACTCATGCCCATACTCGTCTCCGTGCATGGGGCATGCGTCAAGTTCAACGCCGCTACTTGCTCTTGCATTATTTTCAGATCTTCAAAACATTGACGCAACTCCACGTCTGTTGCATCAATGGGTGCCATCGTCATCAATCCGACAACGATGATATTCGGAAAACTTTCCAGACTCTTGATGAAAGGCACTGCCTCGGATGCGGAAAGCCCGTGTTTTGAGCTCTCCCCTGTAACATTGACCTGCACGAAGCAAGATACAGGCTGTTCCGCCCGCTCATTGATTTCCTTTGCCAATGACATACGATCCAATGCGTGGAAGTAGGCGATGCGGTTGATCACCTGCTTCACTTTCCTTGTCTGTAAGGTACCGATGTAATGCCAGATGATGTCTTCTTGCGGAAGTGCTTCTTGCTTTTCGATCAGACCTTCGGGGCGATTTTCTGCAAAGTGGCGGTAGCCCAAGCGGTACAATTCTTCCACTTGCTCTGCAGGTTTTGTCTTCGTGACGGCGATGACCGTCACATCTTCCCGTTTGCGTCCGGCTGTCAAACAGGCAGCTTCAACAGTTGACTCGACTTTCCGGCAATTTTTTTCAATACTCATGCTTATCTGCGTCTCTTGCGGAAGAAAGGCGGGGTATCCAATGAATCCTCTCCACCGTTTCTATCTTCTTTATTTTCGTGATAACGTGGATAATTATCTTCTGTTTGTTTCACAGGGTATTCTTCTGGCTCAGGTTGAACCGATTGGGGCGCCTGTTCTCTCACGCTTGTGTCTCTGCGGATATCCCAGTCGCCGAATAGGTCTTTGGCCGGTTTTTCTTCTGCTCTTTCAGTCGGAACTTGTTTCTCTGGGTATGAAACAGGAGCGTTCCCTACTTCTTTACGCCCCTTAAAAGCACTGCCTCCGCGACTAGCGGTTTTTTTTTCATCTTTTTTTTTGTCGTCGATCCCTGTTGCGATTACTGTAACGATAACTTCGTCGCCCAAGTTTTCATTGATGGATGTACCGAAGATGATGTTCACTTCGGATGTTGAAGCTTGTGCAACGATATCACTCGCATCTTGCGCTTCGAACAACGTCAAGTCCGAACCACCCGTGATGTTCAACAAGATCTGCTCAGCGCCATCGATGGAAACTTCCAATAATGGTGAAGAAATAGCCTTTTTGGTTGCTTCAGCCGTGCGGTTTTCACCTGAAGCGATACCGATACCCATCAAAGCAGAACCTTGATCTTTCATGACAGTCTTCACATCTGCGAAGTCCAAGTTTACATATCCTGGAGCCGTGATCAAGTCAGAGATACCTTGTACCCCTTGACGCAAGACATTATCTGCTTCACGGAATGCTTCCAGCATAGGAGTCTTTTTGTCCACAATCTCCAAAAGACGGTTATTTGAGATGATGACCAATGTGTCAACGTTCGCTTTTAATTCAGCGATACCTTCGGCAGCATAGCGGCCTCTTTTCGGACCTTCGAAAGTGAACGGACGCGTCACAACACCGACAGTCAACGCACCAAGATCTTTAGCGATCCGGGCTACGATAGGAGCTGCACCCGTACCGGTACCGCCGCCCATTCCGCATGTGACAAAGATCATGTCAGCTCCAGCCAGCGCTTCAGCGATTTGTTGTTCACTCTCTTCTGCAGCTTTGCGGCCTACTTCAGGAATCGAGCCTGCGCCCAATCCTTTCGTCAATTTAGGCCCGAGTTGGATTCTTGTTTCCGCTCTTGATGCATTCAAGGCTTGTGTATCCGTGTTGGCGACGATGAATTCCACACCTTGTACGCCTTCTTCGATCATACGGTTCACGGCGTTGCTGCCTGCCCCACCGACACCGATAACTTTAATTTTTGCTCCATCATTCATGCTTGAATCGAATTCCAATTCCATTTCATTTCCTCCTATTTCATACCATTCTTTTTATGTTCAGCGTGATTATTCAAATAAATTATTGAACCAACGTTTTAATTTACCGACTAAGCTTTCTTCGTAATTTTCCTCATCGGCGTAAACCTCGTTTTCATAGACAGGTTCTTCGATGACTGTCGGTTGTTTCGCAGTTTTGGATTGCAAAGGGATCACTTTGCCTGTCGCCTGCACTTTGCCTTTGGCCACGCGGTAAATGTCATCCAGTCCGGCCACATACTTGATCAGGCCGATGCTCGTTGCATAGATCGGATTGCGCATCCCCATTTGCTCCGGAATATACAGTTTGACGTTGATTTCGAAGATTTCTTTTGCCAAATCGACGACGCCCGGTAATGCCGCTGCGCCTCCGGTCAGAATGATGCCGCCAGGAAGGTCGCGGGCTTCCACTTTATCCAAGGCGCGTTTGATGTTTTCGAAGATCTGCACAAGTCGCGCTTCGATGATTTCAGACAGATATTTCTCATCCACTTTTACCGGTTCTTCTTTCCCGATCGTTTCGACGGGGAAAAACTCCTCATCGGACGTGTCTTCGGAAATGGCGTAACCATATTCGCGTTTTACGCGCTCCGCATTTTCCAATGTCGTGTTCAAAATGATGGAAATGTCCTTCGTCACAAGATCGCCGCCCTCGGGATCAACGAATGCAAATTTCAATTGATCGTCGTGCATGACAGAGGCGCTTGTTTGGCCGCCACCCATGTCGATAAGGATGGTCCCGAAATCCCGCTCGCCTTTATTCATGGCTACGCTTGATATGGCCAGTGGCTGTACGACCATATCTTCGATATGCAGACCTGCTTTTTCTACACAACGCTTGATGTTATGGATGATTGTTTTTGGACCCGTGATCATGCTTGCGTACAATTCAAGGCGCACGCCGATCATGCCTCTCGGGTCTCTGATGCCGTCGAACCCATCTACGATGAACTCTTCAGGGATGACGGAAATGATTTCTCTTTCTGGCGGAACAGAACGGACTTTTGCGGCAGCAAAGACGTTCTGGACATCCTTGTCTGTGATTTCCTTGTTTTCGCTTGCGACTGCATACATCCCGTGGCAAGGTTCGATACTGATTTGATTGCTTGGTATGCCTACGATGACGTTTGATATCTGAATGTTCGCTTTTCTTTCAGCTTGGCTGACCGCACTGCGGATCGATTCGACCGTTTCATCGATATCAACGATGACGCCACGGCTAAGACCTTTGGAAATTTCATTCCCGACTCCAATAATGTTCATTTGATCTTTCACATATTCTGCGACAACAACTTTTATTGAAGTGGTTCCAATATCTAGACTGACGTATATTCCTGAATTCTTCATGGTTTTATTGAAACCTCCGTTTGACATAATGGCTTGTGTAAACATCCGCATTGTCCCGAAAAAATGGTCGGTTACCGATACGTGATGCCAGAAAGCTATACCTTATCATTTTATCATAATAATTCTTCATTTACGAAGATTTTTACAAATAATTCTATCAGAAGGAAGTCTGACAAAAGTTCATTCAATCCCTCAACAATGACTGGAATCATTGTTCAAGGATTGACTGTAAGTCAATCCTAATCTTTCTCAACTCATTCGGATGCGATGGCTGAATCGGCCGAAGCGGACGCTTCCTCTTCCGTAGCTTGCGCAAAGGGCGTAAAGTAGACGCCCACTTCAAGATCGATGATCCCTTTCGTCTCGCCCAATTGGCTGACGATGTCAGGGTAGTACAGGATCTTTTCGGCGAATGACGGCAAAATCGCCTTGACTTCATTCCCGTCATTCATGTACACCGTGATTGCATACGGATTCTCTTCCGTACCGGTGTATTTGATTTCAGAGATGCTGTTCTGGACGCTGTCCGTCAATTGTACGTATTGTTCGAGCAGGTCATCCAGATTCTGGTTCTTTTCAAAGCTTGTAATGACTGGGTTATTCCCGATCGGAACCTTCAATTGTGTATCTGCCACTGTGCCATTCTCCAGGACATTGTAGTAGCTGCTGTCCGAGTAGACATAGGCAATGGTTTCGTGTTCCGTCACATGGATCGTGACATCGTTCATGCCCCGCAGCGTCACTTCCGCCGTTTTGACTTGCGCCAACGCATTTGTGACATACGCATCGATTTTCTCGTCATTCCAGACGACGCCCAACGCGGTAAGCTTCCCGGTGATTTTACTGGCATCGATGATGCTTTGTTCCGGAACATCTTCGGCCCCTTCCACATAGATGTCCTTGACTTTTCCGTATGGGGAGATCAAAAACCCGTTGAGGATCGCCCCAACCAAGAAAATGCTGTACCATCCAAAATACCCTTGTCGTTTGTCTGTTCCAGTGGCTTCGGGAAGGTGTTTGCTTGTCTTCGGCTTCGCTTTTTTCTCTCCCAACAAACGGTGCATGCGGGCGTTCGATGGGGTCTTCTGCTTTAGCTCAGCTTTGTTTTGCCTTTCCAGTTCAGCAGTTGCGCGCTGCCAGGGAGTCCCTTCCGACGAACTCTTCCTGTTCAGCTTCTGCCGGATCTTTCCGAAAACCATCTGGTCTCCCTCCCTTTCTTACTTCTTCAAAGTCAAGATGACATCGATGATCCGGTCCGATGCATCCGTTATGCCCATCTGTTTGGCTTGGAAGGCCATTTCTTTGCGTGCCGCTTCATTGATCATCAGCTCGTCGATGGCTCTGAACAGTGATTCCGCCTGCAGGTCTTTCTCGAGGATCATTTCGGCTGCCCCATTTTTCACCAGGCTTTCCGCATTTTTTTGCTGATGGTTGTTCGTGACATACGGACTTGGGATCAATATACTCGGCAATCCCAAGGCCATCACTTCCGTCAATGTGGTCGCACCGCTCCGCGATACAATCAAATCGGTGCGTTTGAACAATTTCGGCATATCATGGATGTACGGCACTATCCGGACGTTGTCCAAACGGTCCGTCAGCGCGTTGATTTTTTGCTCCACCGCTTTGTAGTGGACTTCGCCGGTAGCCAAGAGCACTTGATACGGTCTGTTTTTGAAGAGCGGGCAGGAGGCTACGAAAGACTCATTCAGCTTCGCAGCTCCCCGGCTGCCTCCAAAAATCAAAACGGTCGGCACCTCTTCCTTCAGTCCGTATTCCTTCAGATCGGCACTTTCCTTCAAGGAGGCTACTTCCTGCGCCCGGGGATTCCCGGTAAAAATAATCTTCTCAGGATAGGCGGAGAAATCAGCGCGGGCATCCTCAAAGCAAATGCAGATGCGATCCACAACCCGGCTCAAAAATTTATTGGTGACGCCCGCGACTGAATTTTGCTCGTGGATGATGGTCGGCACGCCCAGTTTGGATGCGGCGTACAGGACCGGGGCGCAAACATAGCCGCCCGTCCCGATTACGACATCCGGTTGGAATGCCTTGATGATTTTCTTTGAGTCCGAAATGCTCTTGATCATCAAATAGACCGTCTTGAGGTTCTGAAGCGATAGGCTTCGGCGCAGGCCCTGGATCTTGACGGATTTGAAGGCGACGCCCGCCTTTGGTACGATTGTGCTTTCCAAGCCGCGGTCCGTGCCCACATAAAGGAATTCACTGTCGGGATATCTTTCTTTGATTCGGTTCATCAGGGCTAAAGCCGGATAGATGTGCCCGCCTGTCCCCCCACCGGATAATACTATTTTCATAAGTGCATAGGTTCTCTAGAAAGAACCGTCCTCCTCACTTGTGGCTTTGACCAGGGAACGGACAGCATCCGTAAATGTTTTTCCGCGCACCTCAAAGTTCTTGTACTGATCCCAGCTTGCGCAGGCCGGAGACAACAGGATCGTGTCGCCTTCTTCGCTGTACTGATAGCTGATCGGAACCGCGCTGGCGACATGATCCGTCACGATGATTTCTTCGATGCCGGCTTTCTCGCCTGCGTCCTTTAATTTCTCGGCCGTTTCCCCGAAGACGATCATCGTCTTCACGTTGCCAAGAAAGGGAATGAGTTCATCGAAAGTATTCCCACGGTCCAATCCGCCCGCCAATAGAATGATCGGCGTCCGGAAACTGCTCAGGGCTGTTTTGGTTGCGAGGATATTCGTTGCTTTCGAGTCATTGTAGAATTTCCTGTCGTTGAGTTCGGCTACGAATTGGATCCGGTGCTCGACGCCATAAAAGAGGTGGAAAGCTGATATGATTGCGTCATTGGCTACACCTGACAATTTCGCCACAGCGATCGCGGCCAATGCATTTTCGATGTTGTGTTCTCCGGGAACCCTCAAATCGGAAATAGCCATCACTTTTTCGCCCTTGAAATACAGCGAACCTTCACTCGCATATGCCCCATCCATAAGAACCTGGGTGCGTGAGAAAGGAACAATCTGTGCTTTTGAATGCTGCGACAGTGTACGCAATTCTTCCTGATCCCAATTCAAAACGAGATAATCGTCCGCTGTTTGATTTTCGGTTATGCGCCACTTCGCTTTGACGTATTCTTTGCGGTCCCCATGGTAATCCAGGTGGGCTTCCGTGATGTTCGTGATGACGGCGATGGCTGGTCGCATCGCCTCGATGCCCATCAGTTGGAAGCTGGACAGTTCCATTACGACATCGTCATCTGCAGTCGCCACACGTGCCACTGCAGATGCAGGCACGCCGATGTTGCCGGCTTTATAGGCTTTCCCAATTTTTCTGCCCGAATTCAACAGGTCCGTGATCATCGTCGTGGTCGTGGTCTTTCCGTTCGTGCCTGTCACACCGATCAATCGGCCTTCCAGGATTTCCGAAGCCAACTCCACCTCTGTCAATACGGGAATCCCTAACTCAAGTGCTCGTTTGACCATTGGATTGTTGTACGGGATGCCTGGATTTTTGACCATAAAGGAAAAAGATTCATCCAGCAGCTCGATCGGATGGGATCCAGCAATGACTTTGATGCCGGATGAAATCAACTCCTTTGCATCCGGATTGTCGCTCAATTCCTTCGCATCATTGACCGTGACCATCGCGCCGAGTTCCAGGAGCAGTTTGGCCGCGTTCATGCCGCTGAGCGCCAGGCCCAGCACCAATACTTTTTTATTTTCGAATCGATTATTTGTTTTCATGTATTTCTCCCCCTTCGCTTAGACAAGCAGCCACAAGGCTAAGATTGCAGATATCAAACCCACCGCCCAAAAAGTCAGGACGACGCGCCATTCGCTCCACCCGCTCATTTCGAAATGATGGTGGATCGGAGACATCTTGAAGATGCGCTTGCCGCGCAACTTGAAGGAGCCGACCTGCAGCATGACGCTGGCCGTTTCGATGACGAAAACAAGGCCGATCAACAGCAACGACCACTCCTGATGCAACGCCAACGACACAACCGCGAGGCCTGCACCCAATGCCAACGAGCCGACGTCGCCCATAAAGATTTTTGCCGGTTTTTTATTGAAAAAGAAGAACCCGATCAGGCCTCCCACGATTGCGATACAGAACAGTAGGACTTCCAATTGGCCTTGACGGTATGCCAATATGCCGTATGCAGCATAGGCGATGCCCGCTGTGCCAGCGACCAATCCGTCCAATCCGTCGGTCAAATTCACAGCATTCGAAAAACCTGTTATCCAGATGATCGTGAACGCAGCGAACACCAACCAATTGTGGATTTGTCCAAAGAATGGAATCGTGATCAAAGGATCTGAACCCGACAAGAAGAACAGTGCCACAAATACGAAGGAGCCGACCAATTGCGAAATGAACTTTTGCTTGGAAGTCAGTCCTTCATTTTGTTTTTTGAATATTTTCAGGAAATCATCCAAAAAGCCGATCGCTGCGAAAAACAACAGAGCGAAAAGCAACATAGCCAATTTTACGGTGAAGACGTCCTTCCATACCGCTGTCCCGATAACGGTAAGGATCGCTGCGATGATGAAGACGACTCCCCCCATCGTCGGTGTACCGCTTTTGACTTGATGCCATTTAGGGCCTTCTTCCCTTGTTATCTGTCCGAATTGTTTCACTTTAAAATAGCCGATGAATATTGGCATCATGCTGATTGTGATGGCAAAGCTGATCGATAAAGGCAGCAGCATTTCTGTCCAATGCATATGATTTCCTCCTAATAGGTGTTTTACATTTTTTGATTGATTTTTGATTATGACTATGATCGCTTATTCCAGAATGACCTGGACTTCCGTGGCCGCGTTCAGGATGGAGCCCGTCTCCAGACTCTGGAACACGACATAGCCTTCGCCTTCAAAAGTGAAGTTGATGCCTGCGATTTCTGCTACTTTCAGGACATCGTCTTTTGACCAACCGTAAACATCAGGCATCGTCATCGCGCCTTCAGTCATGAGGATCGTCTTCTGGTTCGTGATCGTCTGTGTTCCTGTGTATGGGTATTGCTGGACGATTCGGCTGCCGCTGCCGATGATTGCTGTATCATTGTAGCCGACAGCAGTCAGAGCCGCCAACGCTTCATCTTTGGATAAATTTGTCACTTCCGGCATCGAGGCTTGGTTGACGTCCCCGGTCACTTCCGTATTCAGGTTGTCGTACTCGATTGCTCTTGTCATGAATGGATTGAATATTTTCGACAGATACTTGGAGCCATTCAGACTGTCCAAATTTGCGGGCCGTTTCATGGTCAAATACAGGATGTAGCTGGGATCATCCGCCGGAGCGAATCCGACTACCGAATAAAGGTAATTGGAATAGCCAGTGTAATACTCGCCTGTTGTGGAATTCACCACTTCCGCTGTACCTGTTTTTGCGGCGATTTCTGCACCTTCAATCTGGTATGCTTGGCCGGACCCATTTTCGTTATATACGACTTCTTTCAGGTAAGTCTGGACCGTTTGGGCGGTCTCTGCCGTGATCGGAGCTCCCGCTTCTTGCGGCTCGATAACGGTGACCTCACCCGTATTCGGATCTTCTGTATGATCCAAATAGTTCAGCTTCATCATGGTGCCCTCATTTGCGATTGCCGTAAATGCTTGCATCAATTGGAATGGGGTAACGGTCACCCCTTGTCCGAATGCCGTATTCGCCTTCTCAAGCGGATACGTATAGCTGTAATTCCCTGTCGCCTCGTTTTCCAGTCCTGAATCGGTTGATTGGCCGATGCCGAAAGCTTTCATGTAGGACTCCCAAACATCGTAGCCCATCGTTTGCACCAGCTTCACGAAAGCCACGTTACTTGAGCGCGCCAACCCTTCAAGATAGGTGATATTGCCCCAACCATCTTTATTGTAGTCACGGATGGTGCCGCCTTCCACTTCCACATTGCCGGAGGTGTAGGTCGCAAACGGGCTGAACACCCCTTCGTTCACGGCTGCCGCCAAGGTCAGAATTTTGAAAGTGGAACCAGGTTCATAGGTATCCTCCACTAACAGATTCTGCCATTGCGCATCGATGCCCTCTTTGGTTGTGGCGTTGAAGGTGGGCCGCTGCGAAGCCGCAAGGATTGCGCCGGTGTCCGGATCGACCAACATAGCTGTCATCGATTCCGGTTCGGCCTCTGCATACACTTGCGACATCAGGCTTTCCAGATAAATCTGCAGGCGGCTGTCGAGCGTCAAGTAAAGATCATCGCCTTCGATTGGCTCCTCCTCCTGGATCTGCGTTCCCGGAATCAGGTAGCCGTTGGAATCCTCCTGGTAAGTGACTTCACCATCACTGCCGTCCAGCTCATCATCATACAGGGATTCTATCCCCATCATGCCGACCAATTTCTTTTCTTCGTTTGTGTCTGCTTCCTCTTCGTTGGCTGAACTTTGCGCGAAGCCGACAAGATGGGAAGCAAATATCCCATTCGGGTAGAGCCTGGAAGGCGTCTCCTCAAACGTGATGCCCGGAAGCTCTTCCGCTTCAATGCTGGATTTGGTCGCATAATTCAGGTTGGTCCCTGCGCTGCCGAATTCGACTTGCTTCAAGTCCTCCTGATTCAGGATGGTCAAAATTTCTTCTTTGCTCATGCTGATGTACTGTGCCAGAATTTCAGCAGTTTTTTCCTTGTCGACGATATGATTCGGATTTTCCGTATCTGCACTCCATTCGTCGGTCAAAACGCCGACCAACGAATAAGAAGTAGCATCCAAGGCAATGGGATTACCACCTATGTCATAGATGGTACCTCTTTTTGCGGCAAGGATACTACTTCTGGTATATAAGTTATTAACATGCTCGCTTAGATTCTCGCCATTTACCTTCTTGGTGATCATGATCATAGAAAAACGAAAAATAAATACAAGAAATAGTAAACCTGTCAAACCAACCATGATACGAGTCATTTTTTTCCGGTTTTTTTGAGGATTAGCTGTTTTTTTCATCGCGTAACATTCCTAACGTTTGCTTCATTCATTTCCAGACCAAGTTCTTTTGCTATCTCGATAATGCGGTCGTATCTTGAAAGTTCTTGGACTTCTTGCTCCAAGTTTTGATTTTCCAAACCGATCGCAACGCTATCATTTTGTAAGTCCTGCAACGCCCTGTTCTGATTGGAGAGGGTCACTTGTGTAGCCAGCGAGAGTAGCAACACGACCAAGGCGCTTAACAGCGTGATGGTGATGGCAATTTTTTCGATTTTTACATATTTATCTCTAAAGGCTTTGTAGCCTTTCGGTGCAGGCTGGCCTTTTTTGGGTTCTGTCAGTTCTTTCGGCAGCGTCGGTTCTGCTATCGCCGCCCTATACTCAGGTAATGCCACTTAATCCTCTCCTCCCCCGAAATAAACCGTGCGGCTCAGGCACAGTTTATTGGTTCCGACTGATGATCTTTAGTTACAGAGCTGCTGTGCTCCTGTTATTTCTTGACTCTTTCGATGACACGCAATTTCGCACTTTGAGAACGCGAATTCTCACTCAATTCCGCCTCATTGGGCATGATCGGTTTTCGGCTGATCAACTTGTAGTCCGCTTCATATTCCTCGGGAAGAATAGGCAACAGAGGCAAAGTTTCCTCTTTCGAACTGGCTTCTTTGAAAAGGACTTTAACGATCCGGTCCTCCAACGATTGGAAGGAAATGACGCTCATGCGTCCTCCGACGTTCAGCATCTTCAAACCATCTTCTATCGAATCTTCAACAGCGGATAATTCGTCGTTGACGGCGATGCGCAAAGCTTGGAAAATGCGCTTAGCCGGATGTCCGCCTTTTCTTCTGGCCGGTGCCGGAATGCAGTCTTTGATGATTTCGACCAGTTCACCGGTCGTTTCGATCGGTTGGGTTTCTCTGATGTTTTCGATTTTGCGGGCTATCTGTTTTGAAAATTTTTCTTCGCCATAACGATAAAAAATCTTCACCAATTCAGCAAAAGGCCACTCGTTAACAATAACGCGGGCCGTCAATTCCTGCTCTTGGTCCATGCGCATGTCGAGTGGTGCATCATAACGGTAACTGAACCCTCGTTCGGCCTGATCCAATTGCGGGGAGGAAACTCCCAGATCGTACAGGATGCCGTCTACGCCAAAAACGCCGCGGTTTTCCAGTTCTTCTTTGATATTCCGAAAATTAGCCTTGATGAGCGTCACCATGCCTTTTTCGATATAAGTCGCCAATGCTGCTTCCGCATTTCCGATGGCGATACGGTCTTGGTCAAAGGCATACAGATGCCCATTTTCATTTAATTTTGATAAAATCACGCTGCTGTGTCCGGCACCGCCTAAAGTACAATCGACATAGATACCATCCGGTTTGATGTTCAAACCATCGATGGACTCGTTCAGCAACACGCTATAATGTTCAAATTTTTCCATTTCTGCACCTACAATCCAAAGTCGATCATCGTTTCAGCAATATCTTCGAAGTTTTCAGCAGCCTCTTCAGCAAATTCTTCCCACTTCTCGTTGCTCCATATTTCTATACGGTCGGCCACACCGACAATTCGACATTCTTTTTCAATTTTCGCATAATCCAATAATGTTTGAGGGATATTGATGCGCCCTTGTTTATCCAATTCGGCTTCTGTAGCGGCTGAATAGAAAAAACGGGTAAAAGCACGCGCATCTTTTTTGGCAAGGGGCAGCTGTTTCAATTTTTCTTGGAGCAGCTCCCATTGGCTCAACGGATAGCCGAACAAACAGCCGTCCAGTCCACGGGTGATGATGAACGTATCGCCTAATTCCTCACGAAATTTTGCGGGCATGATCAATCTGCCTTTCGCGTCTACATTGTGTTTGAATTCGCCCATCAACATAAAGACACTCGCCCCCACCTTCAAATATGTTTTCAGTCTACCACATCCCCCCACTTTCTACCACATTTTCCCGAACAATTCATAAAAAAAACAAATTGATTTCGATTATTTATCGAAACCAATTTGTTTTTAGTTATCATCTGTCATTTTGCTAGGCGCAAGGATGGGATATCACAAGCCTCACACGGAATAAGTTGGTTCCGACCAGCCGTTTTTAACAAAACCTGTCGAAAGTGGGGACCTTTCCCAAAAAATCATTTTGTCCCCGGAACCGATATCTCCCCATTATCCGCCTTATGCAACCGGATGGCCGTTTCGTAAGCACGCCGCAATTCAGAACCAATGTAGCTGAGATCCTTCTGGTGTATATGATCCTGTCCTGCAGCCTTCAAAGAAGGCAGGTCCCCCTCCAGAATGCCGCTGATCAACCTTCGGAAATCGTCATTCGTTTTGCCTTTGTAGACGTGTTTGCCATCGAGCAGATCATCCTCATAGATCGGTATATCCCGGATCAGGATCTCCTGCCCCATGGCGAGTGCCTCCAAAAGGACGATTCCTTCCGTTTCTTCGTAAGTTGGAAAGAAAAACAAATCAGCACCACAGTATGCGTTCCGGAGCTCATCAGGAGCCACATAACCGGCAAATTGCAGATTGGGCAATTTCGTCTCCACGGCTTCACGGATTTCCCGCGGAACTTGGTGGAGGTTCAAGTACCCGAACCAGATGAACTGGTAAGCAGGCAGCGCCTTGGCTAAGGCAACGAAATCAAGGATCCCTTTCCGCTTGATGTAAAGGCCGACAGACATGACGACCTTGTCTGCTGCTGTATATCCATATTTTTTGCGGAATGACGCGCCCATTTCCGCAGTCGCTTGGTAAAACGACAAGTCGATTCCGTTCGAAATCGGTATAATCGGTTGTTCCAACCCCGCCTTCTGCAGCAAATGCTTGGAATAAGGGGTCGGCGTCAAGACAACATCCCCATGGCTGTAGCAGTGCAGAATCCACTTGCTGAACAGCGGCGCAGCGGCATTGGAGAAGATAAAGGAATTCCGGAAGTCCTCCTCCGTGGAGTGGGCATGGTAAACGATCGGTTTCCCCTGCTTTTTGACTTTATGCAACAGACGATAGGATTGGCCGAAGTAGGTATTGATGTGCATCAGATCAAAATCATCCCGGTAGTCTGTCGTAAAAGCTATTCCTTCCAGCGTGAGCGCTTTTTTCTGGTGCTCGATTGCTCTGCCTAACCCGGATTTCCCGATGTATTTCATGCCTTCAGAGTACAATAATACTTTCATGATATTTGCCCCCCTTCTTCGCTTTTAGGACTATCCCCTTACGAGGAAATAAATGCGCAGCATCACCAACAGATAGTAAAAAAGCAGCGCCATCAAAAACAGTATTTTAATGAAATAACGATAAAACCGCTTCGGCTGGCGGATCTTTTTGCTTTTGTCGAAATACAGCGTCTGCAGCAGGCCGACCACGCAGGCCGCCAGCAAAAAATGCGGCAACAGCGAATACGTCAAACTGTAGACACTCAGCAGATGGATGCCTACGAACAAAAATGGCAAAACGACATCCGCAACCGTCAATTGGATGATTTGCTTGTACCTGAGATACGGCCTGAAAAATTTATTGATCAGAATGATTTCTAAAATCGGAAAAACATACAACAGAATTTCAAAATAGTGGAAGTTTTGCATCCCAACGCTCCTTTGCAAAAATATGGCGTCCATGCCGCATACCCACATTTTACCTCATTCCGGAAAATTATGCCTCCCTGAAAAATGAGAACAAAAAAAGCCAGCAGAAATTTCATTCTGCTGACTGGAATTGCGGATGGCATTTCGTGATTAGTTTTGTTTTTCAACAACTGCTTCTCCATCATAGTAACCGCATGATGCGCAAACGTGGTGGCTCTTTTTCAATTCGCCACAGTTAGGGCATGCGTTCAAGCCTGGGATCGCTAACTTGTAATGTGTACGTCTTTTTGCTTTTCTTGCTTTAGATGTTCTTCTTTTAGGTACTGCCATTTCCTTACACCTCCCTGTATTAATCGCTGTATTTATTTAAAAAATCAGCGTCAAAAATTTCACTCTGTTTTTTCTTCGTCTTCTAACAGGGCCTTCAGACCAGCTAATCGCGGATCGATCTGATCAGTCTTTTCCTCTTGTCTCTTTCTTGCGAAAGATTCTTCGGAAACAACTTCCCATTCAGCGCCACTAGGCATTTCCTCGGACACCATCTCTTCCGGCGTGAATACTTGTAGAGGCAGATTCAGAAGAATGTTGTCCTCGATAGCGGGGACTAGATTCACTTCATCGCCTTCAAGCGGCAACACGACTTCCGCGGGATTATCCTGCTCGAGATAGAGTGATTCACTTTCAGTGTACACTTCTTCGATTGCTATTTGCAAGGGTACATCAACTAATTCCAACGACCTTGACGAAGGCAGGGTAATCGTTAAATCGATTCGGAAATTGGCAAGCACAGAATGATTTTCGTATAATAAGAAACCTTCCGCCTTAATCGGCGACACTGCCTTGATCTCATTATTTCTTTGCATCAATGAACTTTCCCGGTCTATCGTCCGAGAGAAATAGTACGGTTCACCACGATGTTCTTGTAATTCTTTTAATGGCCACTTCATTTCCATCACCCCTAAAATAACAAATTGAATTATACTAGTGAAAAAAACCTTTGTCAATGTATTTTCCTTTACATCCAAAAAGGAAAACGTTTTTTTACGCTTTTAATTCTTTGGCCAACGCGATTGTTTTGTCCAAAAGCACCTTTTCCGCGTCGACGACCGGATAGCGTTGTTCCTCATCTTCGCTGTTCATCAACGAAACTTCCGTGCACCCCAACAACACAATGTCCGCACCGCAATTTTTGAAATCTTCCAAAATTTCGTAATACAAAGGGAAAAATAAATGTGATCTCTCTTTGATGTAATAATAAATCATTTTATTGATCTTGTCTTGTAATTCTCTGTCCGGCAATACCACTTGGTAGCCTTTCTCGACAAGCCGATTTTCGTAGATGCGGCTCTGATGCGTTCCCTCAGTGGCAAATAATCCGACTTTTTTTGCGCCTTCATAATGCTCCGCAATATAGTCGACCGTAAGATCGATCATATTCAGAATCGGAATAGCCGTTTCTTTTTGAATATCATCGAAGAAATAATGGATAGTATTGCAGGGCATGATGATGAATTCTGGTTGAAGAAGATTCAACATATGAATATCTTCTATCACTGCTTCCACCGGATTCGGTTTGGTCGGATCCAAAATATATTCCGTACGATCGGGAATATCAGCGTGATTCATCAGAATGTAATTGAAATAATCCTGGTCGTTTTCGGGGAAATGACGCTTATTCATTTCAACGAGAAAGTTGGTCGTCGCCAGCGTTCCCATTCCTCCAAGAATACCAAAAAATTTTTTCATACTTTCTCATCCCTCGTTTCCCGTTTGTTTCTTGAATCAGATCATTCCTCTGGCGGATGCGCTCTGAATTTTTTGTAATAATTGAATTTGGAAGCCAACACATAGAATTTTCTTTTCGGGCTGACTTCAAAAGGCGCATCCAAAGGGTGCACTACTTTCCCCTCTTTGTACAGCTCTTTTACTTTTTTCCGCAACACATCGGACTCGATGTACTTCAGCAAAAGGTTCTTTGGCGTCATAGTGAATAAGGCTTCATTCTTGTTGATGGTCAGGCCTAGTTTTTTCTTGGCGATGTAATCTTCAACATAGTATTTTGCGACATTATTCCCGCTGGCGGTAACATAATAGTTGCTGACGCCCAGACGCCCGTTCAGCTCAAAGAAAACATAGTCATCTTTGCGCTTATCGTACTTCACGTCAAAATTGGAAAAACCATAAAACTCGGTTTCCGCAATCAGTTTTTGAACGGAAGCAACAATCTTCTGCTCTTCCCTGGCCCAAATCGTCAGGTGGTTTCCGATGGCGGATGGCGTATGGTCTTCCAAGAGTATATGGCCGAATGCAATAAGCTTGATTTCCTTATCCCGAGGCGATGTGTAGACCGTTACAACGCCAAGATAGGTGTCATCGCCGGGCACGTACTCCTGCAGGATCAGGTTGTCTGTATAGCCGTTTTCGCGCACTAAATGATAGATGCGTTCAAGATCTTTTTCATCCCGTCCGATGAAGACTTTTTCTTTGCCTTCAAAATGCAGCCCCTGGTACATGATGGCATTCGAAGGCTTGATGATGATCGGAAATTCAAACGGCAAGTCCAGTGAAAACTCATCCATGACTACAGTCTTCGGATATGGAACGCCTGCTTTTTCACAGATGGCGTAAAAACTTTCCTTGTTTGTCGCCCGCAGGAATACAGCTTCATCCACATACGGAATGATCCAATCATCACTGAAGCGGTCCTTTGTTCTGATCAACAACTCCGCATAGCGATCGTCTGCCCCGAAGATGATTTTTTTCATATTCGGATAGTCGCGGCCGATTTGTTGGATGGTCTCAAAAAAAAGATCCAGGTCATCGATTCCCGGTTGGATGTAATGCTTGATGATGCGGGAATTGCCGATAGGGCCTATGATCATCGGGCTGATGAGATTCGTTTTAACTTGGTACGCTTCATAGAAAGCTCTCGCCAAACTATAGGCTCCTCTGTTCCCCCCTACGATTACGGGAACGAAACTGACGGAGTTGGCTTCTTCGCTCATTCGATTGTCCTCCTTAGTGCCTAGAACCGAACATTAAAGGCTCTAGCATCTATTAACTTATCCATTATATTTCTTTGGTTGTGGCCAGTCAAACGCTTCTTGCGATTTTTCATTAAAGTTTTCATTAATTTTTTTAATTTAGTCTTGATCCCTCGGCTCGTTGCGGATATAAATGGGCGAGCGAGTGAAATTCTGTTCCTCCAAAACCGGAATGCCCCCCAAACGATAGATGCGGTCACTCCGGATTTCCAACTGCAAGTCCGCTGTGTGTGGCTCACGCACTTTCGTGATGATCGGGGTCTCCGTGTTTTTTTTCAAAGCGTTCAGATAGCGTCTTCCGGCCTCCGTAAATCCGAGCAAGCGGATAGTATCCGCTTTTCCCTGAAAAGCAGCAGCTTCTGCTTTGGTTATCCCCAACAATATATAGGAACAGACCCGTTGCAGCCGGGCCCACGTCCAGCGCTTGTTTTTCATGCGCCGAATGAAGGCCATAAAATCAGCTGCATCCTCAGCCTCTTTTTTCAGCCTGTATTCGATGCCTTCTTCAACTTGATAGATGTTGCGGAGTTCCGCAAGCGAAAGCAGCATGAGCTGATATTGCAGCATCCCCCAGTAAGGGTCCCAATCAAGCAGAGGACGCCTCTCCAGCGCCTCTAAGGTCTCTTGCGGCGCAAACCTGCCCATGTCCCTCTTTTCGGTTTCTTTTCCGTGGTGGAGCGCCCATTCGCGAATGGCGGTCCCGCTTGCAAATTCTTGTCCGAAAGCATCACTGTCGTTGTGTCCGGCACCTCGCCTGAGCACGATGGCCGTTTCCATCGGTTCGGGGAACTGTTCGTTTTCTTTGACATACGCCAACCCGAGCTGATTATTCGGTGTTGAAAAGGAAATGGCAGAACCTTGTGGGCGCAGGACGTCGGCAATGGCCGTTTCCAGTTGCGCAGCATAGGTTCTGCCATCATTTCGGTAAGTCTGAAAAATCCGATCGATTTCCGCTCCGTGTTCGCGCAAGAAGCGGCTGTGCGAAACGAAATCTTCCGCCGTTCCTTCTTCAGCCCCGAACGCAAAGGCATCGCACTGCATCGCCTGCAACAAGCGGATACCTGCTTTCGCGAACAGATCCGCGGACTGCACACTTCCCAATACGGGCATCTCCACGACAATATCCGCTCCGTTCCGCAAAGCGATTTCCGCACGCGTCCATTTGTCCAACAGGGCGGGCGCGCCCCTTTGGACAAAATTCCCGCTCATTGCGACAACCATGACATCGCTGTTGGTCATCCTCTTGGCTTCCGACAATTGATAGCGATGCCCATTGTGGAAAGGATTATATTCTGCGATTACTCCACAGGCTTTCATCGAAGCGCCCCCTTTGATTCATTTATGATTGCGCGGATTTTTGCCTCGGCTTGCTTAAGCTTTTTTGCAGGCAAAAAACCAGCGCGGACTGTCATCGCGCACTTCAGACTCACCGAATTCCGCAGTAGCCGTCACATCGGCAAATCCGGCTTCTTCAAGCAGCCGCTTATAGACTTCCAACGGATAGGTGCGTTCGCGATGGTATTCCGTATGGCGTTCAAACAATTCCGGATTATGCGGTGATCCCACGAAGAAAGTCAAATCGTGCTCGACACTGTTCGCGGCATCGCCGGCAAAACTTTCCCAAAGGAAGGCGCCAGCTTCATCCTGGTAGATGTATTGGTATCCCGGAAAAACGTTGTTCACCTGATGCATCGAGTGGACATCGAACAAAAAAACACCGCCGGGACCGAGATTCCGGATGACGCTTTGAAAGACTTCCGCCACTTCCGCTTCATCAGACATGTAGCAAAGCGAATCGGAGAAGCACGTCACGACATCAAAATCCCCCATCGGCTCCAAGGAACGCATATCCCCCACGGCCAAAGAAAGCGTAACGCCTTCTTCCTGCATGCGATTGTAAGCAAGCGAAAGCATTTCGTCGGAGAGGTCGACCCCTGTTACCCGATGGCCTTTTTTTGCCAACTCAACCGCAATCTTCCCTGTCCCGCAAGCCAGTTCCATGATGTCCAGCCCGGATTTCCCGGCTGTGTATTTCTCAACATAAAGAAGCCAGCTGTCGTAGACAGACTGGTCCATTATTTCATCATAGTAATGGGCAAAGATGTCGTAGCTCATTGCTCGGTGACCATCCCTGAGATGTCGACCATAGGCGCATCGCTCCATAATTTTTCGATGTTGTAATAACCGCGTTCCTCATGGTTGAATACATGCACGATGACGTCGTTCAGATCGATCAATGTCCACTTACCTGAATCTTTGCCTTCAACATTTTTGATTTCGCCTTTGTTTTTGTGCACGTTCTCCACGATCGCTTCAACGATTGCAGCGACTTGTTTTTCATTACGGCCGTTCATGACGACAAAGTAATCACCGATCGATGTCAACCCGCGCACATCCAATGCCATGATATCCTGAGCCAATTTGTCATCTGCAGCTTTAACCACTACTTCCAATAATTCTTCACTTGTTAATTTCATTATGATTTCCCCACTTTTCTTTGGACCCAACTGTTGTAGACATAGATCGTGCCGGGATAAATCGGCAGCTCTTTCTTCACCAGATGGATGATTGTTTTTTCTATTTTAAAATAAGCTGCCTCATCCAGGCTGATTCCCGCCAATCTTCTGGCCTCGTCGACGCCCTTGAATGCGCGTCCCGATTCGATGTAATCGGCGATGAAGAGGACTTTCCCGATCAGGGTCATCGTCTCGCCGCCGATTGTATGCTGGCGGATCGCGTCGAGGATAGCCTCATCCGTGATCCCGAATGCCGTTTCGGCATAATAAGCGCCGACAGGTCCATGCATGATTTCGCTGCCGTAACCGGTCATTTCGCTGTCCATTCCTTGGGACAGTACGATTGCCTTCATGCTTTTTGGATCATGCTCTTTCGCATAGTCGTGCAGAAGAGCGGCCAACGAGCACGCTTCAACGGGCGCGCCGTATTTTTCCGCCAATTCGATGGAACAGGCTTCCACCCGCAGCACATGCTGGAAACGCGATGGCTTCATCTGTTTTTCCACTTCCGCCAAAATCGCTTCCCGCGGCCATTCCGTATAGCTTCCTGTGTATGCAAGTTCAGTCTTCGCCATCGAGATAGAGTCCTTCTTTCAAAATGTAATCTTTGACGTCCTCTTTCACCAAATAACGGATTGAGCGGCCGGTTTTGACCATCTTGCGGATTTCCGTCGAGCTGATGTCGATCAACGGCGCATCGACCCAGATGATCGGATAGATGCTTTCCCTTCCGTATCCTGGTCTGGCGACGCCTACGAACTGCACAAGTTGCACCAATTCATCGATGTTTTTCCACTTCGGCAAGTATTCAACCATGTCTCCGCCGATGATGAAATAATAATCGGTATCCGGATGCATGGCCGTCAATAATTTCATCGTATCGACCGTAAAGCTTTTGCCGCCCCGCTCCAACTCGATGGTTTCGACAGCGAACAACGGATTGCCTGAAATGGACAACCGCACCATCGACTCGCGATGCTTCGCCGAAATCGATTCTTTTTCATCGATATGAGGCGGTTCGGCATCGGGCATGAAATAAATCTTGTCCAGGCCGAGTTGCTCCCCAACTTGCTGCGCGACGATCAGATGGCCCAGATGCGGGGGACTGAAGGTCCCACCCATGATGCCGATGCGTTTCCGGTCCTGGAATGCAATCTGCGTCTCGACCTCGGTTTCTTCGATGATCATATAATCCGTTTGTCCGATCAAATTTAAAGTTGTGATCAATTTTTTCTCACCTCAATAAAATATGGATTGGCCTGCCTTTAGATTTTTTCAACGACAGTCGAATAACGACGGTTCTTTTCTTTGGTGGATGGTTTGAACAACACAAGCGTGCGTCCGATCTGTTGGACGACATTCGCTTGCAGTTTTTCTTCGATCGCTGCAGCGACATCTTCCGTTTCCTCATCCGTATTCTGCAGAAGAGCAATCTTCAGCAGTTCTCTTTTTTCCAATGCTTCCCCGATTTGGTAAAGCATCTCTTCGTTCAATCCACCTTTACCCACTTGGAAGAGCGGATTCATATGGTGCGCTTCTTTTTTCAAATATTGTTTTTGTTTGCCTCTTAATTCCATTTGACACCTCAGTCTTTTCTTATTAAATGATCGGTTTGCGCATTACTGTGTCCACGCCTTGCGGTACCCATGCTGCGACTTTACCAGGTTTGCGGACAGTGATCCATCCCAATCCGGAAAATACGATATCGGACGGTACTTTGACATTGAATTCACGTCTGACCAACGGCGGAAAATTTTCCGCGTCTTCCGCAGACGGCGGTTGCAGCAGGCCACCCAGATGTTTTTCATAGAATTCATCCGCTTTTTCCAATTTGGTGCGGTGAATTTTCAAGTCATTTGCGAAATAGCACGTGAAGGACGATTTTTCTCCACTGATGAAATCAAAACGCGATGCTCCGCCCAAGAACAACGTCTGTTCCGGGTTCAACTGATAAGTGATCGGTTTGATTTCGTGTTGCGGCGCTACGAGCTTCAATTCTTTCGGGCTCAGCACATGCGCCATTTGATGGTGATGGATGATCCCCGGCGTATCGATGAGGAAATGCCCATCGTCCAACGGAATACGGATCTGATCCAAAGTGGTGCCTGGGAATTGGGAAGTCGTGATGACATCTTCCTTGTTGCCTGTAGCGGCCCGGATGATCTGGTTCATGACAGTGGATTTGCCTACATTCGTAACGCCCACGACATAAACATCCTTGCCATCCCGCAGCTCCTCGATTGTCTCCAACAGTTCATCGATGGATGTCGCTTTCTTGCCGCTTACCAGCACGACATCAACCGGACGCAAGCCTACAGACTGCACTTGCTCCGTCAGCCATTGCTTCACGCGCGACAGTTTGACCGACTTCGGCAAAACATCCACTTTATTTCCGACAACCAACACTTTGTTTTTGCCCGCAAAGCGATGCAAGCCGGGGATCATGCTGCCGTAGACGTCAAACAAGTCGATGACGTTGACGATCAAGGCATCTTCCATCGAGATGGTGTTCAGCATCGCCAAAAATTCGTCATCCGTGACGGACACTTTTTCCATCTGATTGTAATGGCGCAATCTGAAGCAACGTTGGCAGTATAATTGCCCGGACTCCAATCCCTTCTGCAGAGCGGCCGCCGGTGTATACCCTCTTTCGGTCGGATCATCGGTCTGGATTTTCGCCCCACAGCCGATGCAATAGAGATCTTCTGTTAATTCTTCTTTAGTCAAGTGATTTCCTCCATATCATTCCTGGATCATTTTTCAACAAACGTTTCAGCAGCTTTCTTTCAAAGAATCGGTTTATGCGCGTATTCCATCCGTCCGAATTGATGATCGGCATAACCCACACACTCTTGACACCCGCTCGATTTGCGCCAAAAACATCCGTAAGCAACTGGTCCCCAACCATCAGGCATTGGTCCAACGGCAGTTGCAGCTGTTCGGCTGCTTTGATGTACCCACGGCGGGAAGGCTTCAGGGATCTAGGCACATAAGCTAATTGGAATTTATCCGCGATTATCTTGATGCGCTTATCGCTGTTGTTGGAAATGATGACGACAGGTATCGCATTTTCTTTCATCAAAGCGATCCAATCCTTCAATTCCTGTGTCCCTTCCGGATTATTCCAGGCGATCAAGGTATTATCCAGATCGGTCAACACGCCTTTGATGTTGTTCTTTTCAAGTTGTTCCGGAGTGATATGATAGATGGACTCCACCATCCATGTCGGTTTGAATTTATTTAACATATTGTCTCCTCATCAAAAAAATAAGAGGACGGGAAAAAGCAACAACGTCACTTTTCAAGCAGAACCCGAGAAAACTCCCCCAAGTCGCGCCCCAAAACCGAAAAACTGCACGGCACACAATCCGAAACAAGCATCCTGTACCCCGCAAAAAAGTTTTGACCCAGCCTCACTACTATCCAATTGTATATTATAACCCCATTCCAGTAACATTATAAAGCATAAACCAAAAAATACAAGAGCGCGATGGCCTGCGGTAGGGGATGAGCATTAAGAGGACAAGCGCAAAGTGGCCGTTTTTTGGCCATGTGCGCTTGTCAGCTTAAGCGGAATCTCCTGCGGGCACCCAGCTAAAACACAAAAAACCCGAGGATTTCTCCTCGGGCCCACAATCATTTGATTACTTGCACGCCATTTTTTTCAACATGCAGCAGTTTGACTTCGCTGTCTTTGACAGCGGCTTTGGCCGCAGCTACGAACGCTGCCGCCTTTTCAGGATGGATCATCGTGAGGATCGTCGTGCCGGCACCGCTCAGGTAAGTACCGTACGCGCCCATTTCATGTCCCAATTCCCTGACTTGGCTCAACTCAGGAACCAACGTGCCCCGATAAGGCTCATGGAAAACATCCTGCTCCATCAATGCGCCCGCCTTTTCGATATCACCCGAAAAAACAGCCGCTACCAGCATGTTCGAGATGCTGCTGCCTTTGACAGCTTCCTTGAACGGAAGCGAATCCGGCAAAACGGCCCTGCTCGCCTTCGTCAACAATTCCTTTTCCGGAATCGTCACCACCAAGGCAACCTCTGGGAAACTCGCCTTCGTCCAGTATACTTTGGAATCCAGAACAGTTCCGACAGTAAAATCCCCGGTGATGGCAGGCGTCACATTATCGGGATGGCCTTCGATGCGCGTAGCGATTTGAATTTTATCATCCACGCTCAATTGCAGATCTGCGCATTGATTAGCCAACTCGATCCCTGCAACGATGGCAGCCGAACTGCTGCCCAATCCTCTGGCAGCAGGCACTTCACTCGTCATCGTGATTTTTCTTGGTGTCATGTTCGGCGCCAAAGACAATGCGGTTTCAATAATCAGATTCGATTTATCGGTGGGGATCCCCGCTCCCAAATCGTGGAGAATTTCCCACTCGTCGGCCTCTTCTTTTACAGTCAACGTCAAATATAATGATACAGCCAATCCAAGGGAATCGAACCCTGGCCCCAAATTGGCGGAAGTTGCCGGTACACGGATATCAAACATCCTACTAATCAATCCTTTCCAAAAGAACGATGGTTCATCATTTCTTGATCTTTAATGTATTCGAGATACAAAAGAAGTCCGATCAGTGTTCCAATACTTTGAAATGGACCTTCAATTTCATATCATCATTGTCTTCCATCGCTTGGATGATTTCATTTTCTTGCGCTTTCGACATCGGATGCGTAACGATGACAATAATGGCTTTACCGTTCGCCAATGGCTCTTGGATGATCTTGTCAAAGCTGACTTCCGCAGTGGCGAAGATTTTCGCCAATTCCAAAAACTGTCCGGCACGGTCGGTAACTTCCAAGCGCATGAATACAGGATTGATGACCTGTTCAGGCTTCGCAATCAAGGTCTCTACCTCATACTCGTTGAAGATGTTCCCGGTTGTTCCCAGAAGGATATTTTTAGCGATGTTCATCACGTCACTGACGACAGCTGTCGCGGTAGGCAACTCGCCGGCTCCGGCACCGTAGAACATCGTTTCACCAAGGGCTTCCCCGGCCACAAAGACAGCATTCATTTCATTGTTGACGCTGGCCAAAGGATGCGATTCCGGAACAAACACCGGTCCGACTTCCACGTTGACGCTGTCATCAATTTTTTCGGCAGTACCGATCAGCTTGATTTTGTAGCCTAAACGATTCGCCAACTTGATGTCGTTGATGGAAACGTTGCGGATACCCGCCACGGCTACATCATCCAAAGTCACATCATTCGTTCCGAAGGCAAGACGAGCCAAAATGACCATTTTGCGCGCCGCATCCAACCCATCGACATCGCTTGTCGGATTTTTTTCGGCAAAGCCCAATTCCTGTGCCAATGCCAAGGCCTCATCGTAAGAGTAGCCTTCTTTGTCCATTTTCGTCATCATGAAGTTGGTCGTACCGTTCACGATCCCCATGACTTTTTGGATATTGTCGGAAGCGAAACTTTCCGTGATCGCACGCAGGATCGGAACACCGCCAGCAACAGCCGCTTCATACAAGAAATCGCATTTGTTCGCTTTCGCCAGCGTGACCAATTCTTTCCCATGCAAAGCCACAAGGTCTTTGTTTGCTGAAACGACATGCTTCCCAGCCGCCAATGCCTGGGAGATGTAGTCTTTAGCTGCCGGAACATATCCGATCAATTCTACGATGACCGAAATATCATCGTCATTCAAAATTTCATCAAAATTATCAGTGCAATGAACAGACTCGCCAAAGAAAGCTTTGCATTTGTCAAGATCGCGGTCCAGGACCGTTTTGATGACTACTTCCTGTCCGACCACTTGATTGATTTTATTCTGGTGGCCGCCTATGATGCGGGCAACGCCAGTCCCTATCGTCCCTAGTCCCAATAAACCTACATAAATCTTGTTTGCCATTATTCCACCTCTTCAATTATTTCCTTATTACACAGTATACTGAAAGTTAAGGAATTACTCTACATAAAAATTAAAAACTTTTAATCTTTGCCACGTTATTCCAATAAAGATAAAACAGAAAAAAAGGCAGCGGTAAAATGAGCCGACTCATTTTACCGCTGCCTTTGTTCATGCATGGATGGATGAATTAATCTTGCAATAATTCGTAAATTTCGATGGCAACTAAATCAAGATCATCAAATTGATAAGTTTGGTTTGAATCGTGTTCTTCCAATTCAAAACTTTCCGTATCGCGGTTGTATTTAACGACGCAACGTTCTACGCCTTCTTTTTCAAAACGACGGATTTCGACATCACCATTGTCTTCCATCATTACTTCTAGGCGACGAAGGATCGCTGAGAGCTGTGAAGGTTTCATGATATTTCCCCTTTCAAGACTAACTTCTTATTTATTCTAGCATTTTTTTTCTGACTTCGCATCAATTTACTGTAATTTATATAAGAAAAACAATATTTGAGTATTGCTTCACTATGATTGCGAAAAAGCTGTCGAAATGATGCGTGGTACAGAAAATTTCTTTTGCTTTGGTCGCCTCATCCTAACCGGCGGCTCACTTTCAGTTACGCGGTGCGTAGCTCAAAGTCCCAAAGACAACTTATTCTCCCCACCAAAGTTTCACCAGCGCTTGCGTTCCATCATCAGCGGAACCGTTGCCCGATAATTGTTCGTAAAGCACCGCCGCCTGTTTGGTAGCCGGCAAATCGATGCCCAGCTTATCCGCTTCATCCAGTGCGATCTTAAGGTCTTTGACGAAATGTTTGACGAAGAATCCAGCTGTGTAATCTTGCTTCAGGATCC
The DNA here is from genome assembly GCF_963663645.1 of uncultured Trichococcus sp. Lineage (NCBI taxonomy): Bacteria > Bacillati > Bacillota > Bacilli > Lactobacillales > Carnobacteriaceae > Trichococcus > uncultured Trichococcus sp. The sequence goes on along the minus strand of NZ_OY760503.1, from coordinate 2,037,954 downwards.
GAGGGGCATAGTTCGTCAAAGACCAGTTCGCGGCGCTGCCGGAACCGACTTGCTCGATCACGCGTTCCAAATCCAATCCGGCCGCTTTCGAATAAACAAGCAGCTCGGTCATACCGGTCATCGTGCCGGCCACCATGATCTGGTTGGCCATTTTTGTGTGCTGGCCGCTGCCGGCTGGACCTTGCAGCATCACCTTGCTCGAAAAAACAGACAAGACTTCTTTTGCGGCATCAAACGTTCCCTTGTCGCCGCCGACCATCGTTGTGAGCGTTCCGTTTTGCGCACCCTTGTCTCCCCCTGATACCGGGGCATCCAGCGTCTGAATCCCTCTTTCTTTCCCGAAAGCATATATTTTTTCAGCCAAAGTCGGCGTACTCGTTGTCATATCGATAAGAATATGGTGGTCATCCGCTTTCGAAAAGATTCCGCTCTCCCCAAAATAGGTCTCTTCCACATCTTTCGGATAGCCCACCATCGTAATGACGATGTCCGATTGCGCCGTCACGTCGGCAGGCGCATCACACCAGCTGGCCCCTTCAGCGACAACCGCATCCGCCCTGCTCTTCGTCCGGTTATAGACCTGGACAGGATAACCCGCATTCAAAAGATGTTTGATCATGGATGAGCCCATGACACCCGTTCCGATAAACCCAATTTTTTCCATTTATAAATCCGTCCCTTCTAAACGCTATGTGAACAGTATACATTACGCCTTGCGCAGATAAAAACAAAAAATGCCGGGAAACAGATTATCCAAGCAATCTGTTTCCCGGCGTTCCGACTCAACGTTTGATCTTTTCCAAGAGATTCACTCTTAATTTCAACTCTTCGCGCGGCTGCGATTCATAAATGTCAATACTTGTCTGATAATAGCTCAACACGGCATCCGCGAACGCTTTTGAAGAAATCTCCTCCATCAGTCCATCCCATACTTCTTGATTTGTCGCAACATCTGAATTGTGATAAAAATCCGCATAGGCGATGATGGTCTTGCCGATTTTGCCATCCTCGTCGAACAGCATTCCCAGGCTGTCTTCTTTGATCAACCCCGATAAATAGTCATTCCGCTTAGCGATGACCGGACACCCGTTTACGATCGATTCCAGATAGGTTAGGCCTTGCGTTTCCGATTCGGAAGCATTGACATAAATGTCCGCCATCTGATAATACTCGCTCACAGCTTCGTTTCTGACTTCCCCGACGAAAATCACGTTCCGGGCCAAATCCATTTCCGACACCAGCGTCTCCAATTCATGGCGCATCGGTCCATCCCCGACGAACACAAGCTTCGCGGACGGATAGGCTTCGACGACCTCCGGAAAGGCATGGACAAGCTTATCCAGATTTTTTTCTGAAGATAGCCTGCTGAGGGATAGCAGCACCAATTCGGAATCCGAAATGCCCAACTCCTCACGCTTGCGGGCCTTGATGCCGGCAATCCGTTCCGGTATCTTGACACCCGTCGGAATGACGCGGATTTCCTTGTAGATATTGTAGGACGCCAATTTCTCCTTCATTTGTTCGCTCGGGGCGATGATGCCCATCGTTCGGTTGCAGAAATAACGGGAAGCTATCTTCACCGCCCGGGGCTTCACAACCTTCCCTTTAGCGATGTAGTGCAGATATTTTTCGTACATGGTGTGATAGGTATGCACCGTCGGAATCTCCAGCATGTACCCGACGAATTTCCCCGTCAACCCCAAACTGAACTCCGTATGCGTGTGTACAATATCTATCTTCTGTTTCTTCGCTTCCTTCAACGCTTTGTTCATCCCTTTGACCGCAACCCTACGATCTTTGAAAGATAAGAACGGGATACTGGTCAAACGAATTATATTTTTTTCATCTTCGTCAGCTTTTGGGTCGGTTGTGGTAAAAATGATGACCTCATGACCTTCTGCCTCCAATTCCTCTTTCAAGGTGCGAATTGAAGTGGATACCCCGCTCACTTGAGGAAAATACGAATCTGTAAACATGCCTATTCTCATGACTTCACCTCGAAAAAATCCCATCAAATTTATTATGACTCAATGTATTCAGTATATAGAACATTCTGATATTTGTCACTCATCCTACAGGCCTATTTTTTATACTATATCCGCACTGTGTTGGATGCGCAACCAACAGGGGCTCTATCATTGAGGCGTTTGAAATCGCAGGCACGCAAAAGACCAGGCATGCAAGCATGCCCGGTCTTTTTACGTGCCTGAATCGGCTTAGACTAATTTAGCTTTCATTTCTTCAACTAATGCAATAACTTCTTCGACAGTCGTGCATTCATTGATCGCTTTGTCCGCTAACGTTTCCATTTCTTTGGAATCCAAGCGTTTCATCAAGCTGCGTGTTTTCAGGACGCTGGATGCGCTCATGGAGAACTCATCCAAACCAAGACCTACCAACAACGGAACCGCTGTTTGGTCACCGGCCATCTCGCCACACATGCCAGTCCATTTGCCTTCAGCGTGAGAAGCATCGATAACATGCTTGATCAGCGTAAGGATAGCTGGGTTGTATGGTTGGTACAAGTAAGAAACTTGTTGGTTCATGCGGTCTGCCGCCATTGTGTATTGGATCAAGTCATTCGTTCCGATACTGAAGAAATCCACTTCTTTAGCGAATTGATGAGCTAATACAGCAGCTGCTGGGATTTCGATCATGATACCTACTTGGATATCATCAGCGACTTCTACGCCATCGGCCAATAGATTCGCTTTTTCTTCTTCCAACATCGCTTTTGCAGCTCTGAATTCGTTCAGAGTTGAGATCATCGGGAACATGATGCGCAACTTACCGTAAACGGAGGCACGCAACAATGCACGCAATTGTGTGCGGAACATCTCTGGCTCAGCCAAACAAATACGGATTGCACGGTAACCCAAGAACGGGTTCATTTCTTTCGGCAATTCCAAATAAGGCAATTCTTTGTCCCCACCGATGTCCATTGTACGGACAACAACAGGTTTGCCTTCCATGCCTTCCAAAACAGCTTTATAAGCATCGAATTGCTCATCTTCTGTCGGGAAGTCCGAAGAATCCATGTACAGGAACTCAGTACGGTACAGACCTACAGCTTCAGCGCCGTTAGCGATAACGCCATCCAAATCTTTAGGCGTTCCGATATTGGCTGCCAATTCGATATGTTTGCCGTCTGCAGTCACTGTATCTGCATTCTTCAGTTTGTGCCATTCTGCTTGCATCGCAGAAAACTCTTCAGCCTTCTTCTTGTATGCAGCTAATGTTTCTTCATCCGGATTGATGAAGACGTCGCCGTCCAAACCATCCAAAATGATGATATCGCCATCTTTAACGATTTGTGTAATCTCTTTTGAACCTACGATTGCAGGAATTTCCAAAGAGCGGGCCATGATTGCGCTGTGGGATGTACGTCCACCGATATCGGTAACGAATCCTTTGACGAATTCACGGTTCAATTGAGCAGTGTCACTAGGAGTCAAATCTTTTGCAACGACGATCACTTCTTCTGTGATTGTCGATGGGTTAGGGATTTTGACACCCAACAAGTGGCTCAACACACGCTCTGTAACGTCGCGGATATCCGCTGCACGCTCTTGCATGTATGGGTTGTCTTCCATCGCTTCGAACATACCGATGAACATGCCTGCAACTTCTGAAAGTGCTGATTCAGCATTGACACCGTTGTCACGAATGTTTGCGTTCATTGATCCAATCATTTCTGGATCGGATAATACCATTAAATGTGCATCAAAAACTTGTGCTTCTTCTTCGCCAAGTGATACTGCCGCTTTGTCTCTGATTGCACTTACCTCTGATTTAGCGGTTTCAAAGCTTTCAAAAAGGCGAGCAACTTCGCCTTCTGAATCTTCCACTTTACGCTTTTCAAAGGATAGATCCGGTTCAGTAAGCAAATATGCTTTCGCAATTGCAATACCGTCACTAGCTGCTATTCCTTGTAAGTGGTTTTTCATATTACTCTGCTAGCCCTTCTTTTACCATTGTTTCAGTGATTCCAGCCATAGCGTCTGCTTCGTCCGGACCTTCTGCTGTGATGACAACATCAGCGCCTTGGCCTACGCCTAATGACATTACACCCATAATTGATTTTAAGTTAACTGATTTACCTTTGTATTCTAAATTGATATCAGAATTGAATTTGCTTGCAGTTTGCACCAACAAAGTTGCTGGACGTGCGTGAATCCCTGTTTCTGCGATTACGTGATATTCTTTTCTTTCCATAGTCATAAACCCCTTTTGAGATGTATTTATTTAAGGTACTTTTGATACGGTTCCATTATAACAGAAAAATGGGAAAACGAATCAAAAATAACCCTTTCATTGAATAAGATTACCATTTTTCGCTTTATACTACAACTCTTTTAAATGGATTTGTTCAAATTTTCGTCATAATTGTTGAAATGCCACTAATTTATTACAACCTTCGCATACGGGCGGATGGCGTCCCGCAAAAAAATGCTTCGTTTCAAGGCAAACCACTTGAAAGTCAAAATAGGTCAATGTATAATGGGTCCATAAGGTCAGAGTTGGTCAGAGCGCCTTCTCACGAGTATTCCTTAGTTGTTACTACTATAATATACATGTAGCTACGATCCATATAGAAAGGAAGATTGCCATGCTTTGTCAACATTGCGGAAAAAACCAAGCTTCCATTCATCTGTATGCCAGCGTGAATGGACAAAGACGCCAAATCGACTTATGCCAGAGCTGCTATCAAGAATTCAAAGCCGCTCAATCGCAACAAAACAATCCGAACCCAAGATCCCAAGGCCCAGGAGACCCTTTTTCTTTCGGTAATCTGGACTCCTTCTTCAAACAAATGCAGCAAAATCAAGGCCAGAATCACCAACAGCCTCCTGCCCCTGAAGCTGCCCGTGGAGGAAAAGGCGGCGGAAAAGGCGGCTTGCTGGACGAATACGGCATCAATCTGACGCAATTGGCACGCGATGGCGGTATCGACCCCGTCATCGGAAGAGACAGTGAAATCGCACGCGTCATCGAAATACTGAACCGACGCACGAAAAACAACCCGGTACTCACTGGGGAAGCCGGCGTCGGCAAGACAGCCGTTGTGGAAGGTCTTGCTCAAAAAATCGTGGACGGGGATGTCCCTCAGAAATTACTGGAAAAAGAAGTTATCCGTTTGGATGTCGTGTCGCTCGTCCAAGGAACAGGCATCCGCGGCCAATTCGAAGAACGGATGCAGAAACTGATGGATGAAATCCGGGCGAACAAACAGATCATCCTCTTCATTGACGAAATCCACGAAATCGTCGGAGCAGGAAGCGCTGAGGGAAGCATGGATGCAGGCAATATCCTGAAGCCCGCCCTTGCGAGAGGCGAACTGCAATTGGTCGGCGCCACAACGCTGAATGAGTACCGCAGAATCGAGAAGGACCCGGCATTGGAACGCCGATTCCAGCCCGTCCGCGTGAATGAACCGACACCCGAACAGACGCTGATCATCCTTCAAGGCATCCGCCCGAAATACGAAGATTATCACCACGTCAAATATACGGATAAGGCTCTGGAAGCGGCCGTCAAATTGTCGCACCGCTATATCCAGGATCGCTTCCTTCCCGACAAAGCCATCGACCTGCTTGATGAGTCCGGATCCAAAAAGAATTTGACCATCAAAGCCATCGATCCGAAACAGATCGAGGAACGCATCGAAACGGCCGAAAAGGAAAAACAAGCCGCCCTGCATGCGGAAGATTACGAAAAAGCTGCCTACTATCGCGATCAGATCACTAACCTGAATAAGATGAAACAAAATCCGACCCAAGCCGATGGCGATCCCATCGTTACGGAAGAGGATATCCAAAAGATCATTGAGATCAAAACGAATATCCCGGTCGGTGACTTGCTTGAAAAAGAACAGACACAATTGAAGAATCTTGACAGCGATCTGAAGAAAAATGTCATCGGCCAAGATGAAGCCATCGACAAAGTTGCCAAAGCGATCCGCAGAAACCGGATCGGACTGAGCCGCAAAAACCGCCCGATCGGTTCCTTCCTGTTCGTGGGACCTACCGGCGTCGGCAAGACCGAATTGGCCAAACAGTTGGCGATCGAAATGTTCGGAACCGAAGAAGCGATCATCCGCTTCGATATGAGCGAATACATGGAAAAACATGCCGTCTCCAAATTGATCGGTTCGCCTCCCGGGTACATCGGCTATGACGAAGCCGGCCAATTGACCGAGCGCGTCCGCCGCAGTCCGTACAGCATTCTGCTTCTGGATGAAGTCGAAAAAGCCCATCCGGATGTGATGCATCTCTTCCTGCAGATCCTTGACGACGGCCGCCTGACGGATTCCCAGGGCAGAACCGTCAGCTTCAAAGACACCATCATCATCATGACCAGCAATGCCGGCACGGGCGTCCAGGAAGCAAGCGTAGGTTTCGGAGCAGCCATGAAAGGCAAGACGCATTCCATCCTGAACCGCTTGAGCGATTACTTCAAGCCCGAATTCATCAACCGCTTCGATGCGATAGTCGAGTTCAATCAATTGTCCAAAGAAAATTTAAGCAGCATCGTCACGCTTATGCTGGACGACGTCAACGAATTGTTGAAGGATAAGGAAATCAGCGTTACCGTCTCACAAAAAGCAAAAGATCGGCTTATCGATCTGGGATATGACCCAAGCATGGGCGCTCGCCCGCTGCGCCGCGTCATCCAGGATCAGATCGAGGACCAGGTAGCCGAATTCTACTTGGATAATCCGAAAATCAAAGATTTGTTTGTCGACGCTGATGAAGAAGGCAATCTGATGGTCGTCAGCAAAGTCGAACGCACGGAAACAGCGGCATCTGAATAAGCAACGCTTTCGCAAAAGGCAAGAGTCCATGAACGGGCTCTTGCCTTTCTCGTTTGGAAGCTTATGAAAATTATTCATTTGTTTGTTTACTCTTTAAATAAATTAACAGTTGTTATATAATTATTCTGTAAACAGCCAACCTAAGTTAGGGGTGTTCGTCCATGAAATTGATCGATGTTACAAATAGCCACGCTGATCTTGTACGTGAGCAATTGGCCAACACCGATGCTCAATTTGTCAAAGTTTATTCATTGGGACAAACTACAGTCATCTTTACCGGTGCCGCAACACATGAGGATGTCATCATCCTCAACAAAAACCGTCGCGTGAAGCAAAGCGAAATCGACTTTGTGCTGACGAAATTGTTGCATCTTACAGTTGACGATGTGGAAGTTATGCCTGGCCATAACTTCGTGGAGCTATCTCATCTGAAATGATTGACATTTTTAGCAATCGAAAAAAACTCTTCTTAACGCAAAACGCACACTGCTTTTCAGCAATGTGCGTTTTTTGTTTTATTTTTGATCCGAATCAGAGCAAGGCAGTCAATTTGACTTCCGGATACTTGTCCTGGAACCAACGCATAGCAAATTGGTTTTCGAAAAGGAATACAGGATCGCCGAAACGGTCACGGCACAATAAGTTACGGCTTGACGACATGTTCGGATCCAAATCTTCCGGATCGATCCATCGCGCAATTTTGGAGCCCATCGGCATCATTTCGACTTCCGCGTTGTATTCGTGCAACAAACGGTACTGGAACACCTCAAACTGCAGTTGACCGACCGCACCCAAAATATAATCTTCCGTGTGGTACGTTTTGTACAACTGGATGGCTCCTTCCTGAACCAACTGTTGCACACCTTTATGGAAGGATTTCTGCTTCATGACGTTTTTCGGAGTGACTTTCATGAACAGTTCCGGTGTAAACTGCGGCAAAGCTTCAAACTGAAGGCTTTTTTTGCCTTCATGGATCGTATCGCCGATTTGGAAGTTACCCGTATCGTATAACCCGATGATGTCACCCGCTACTGCCGTTTGGACCTGCTCACGGGAATCGGCCATGAACTGTGTCGTATGCGCCAATTTGATCTTTTTGCCGGTACGGGTTACAAAAACGTCCATTCCGGGTTTGAATTCACCGGAGCAGACACGCACGAAGGCAATCCTGTCCCGGTGAGCCGGGTTCATGTTCGCTTGAATCTTGAAGATGAATCCGGTGAAGTTTTCGTCCGTAGGTTCAACGATTTCGTCCGCTACAGTCAGATGCTCACTTGGGCTCGGAGCAAAATCAACAAAGGCATCAAGAAAGGTCTGGACGCCGAAGCCAGTCAAAGCTGACCCGAAGAAAACAGGCGTCAGTTTTCCGGCTGCGATCGCTTCTTCCGAAAAGTCGTTGCCCGCCTCTTTCAGCAACTGGACATCTTCAACCGCTTGGGTATAGATGGTTGATTGCTTCACCTGATAATCACCTTCGATTTCGCCTTCTTCATTCAGCGGCAGGAAATCGTTGTCTTCATTCTCTTCCGGATGGGTCAGTTCCACGCGATTATTGTAGATGTCATACAGACCCAATAAATTTTTCCCCATGCCCATCGGCCAGTTCATCGGGTAGGCATCGATCCCCAATACTTCTTCCAATTCCGCAATCAGATCCATCGGCTCGCGGCCATCACGGTCCAATTTATTGATGAAGGTGAAGATCGGAATCCCTCTCATGCTGCAGACTTTGAATAATTTCTTCGTCTGGGGTTCAATCCCCTTCCCGCTATCGATGACCATGACTGCACTATCCACAGCCATCAGGGTGCGGTACGTATCTTCCGAGAAATCTTCATGTCCGGGCGTATCCAAAATATTGATCTGTTTTCCGTCATAATCAACCTGCATGACCGAACTGGTTACTGAAATGCCCCTTTGTTTTTCGATATCCATCCAATCCGATTTGGCGAATTTGCCTGATTTTTTCCCTTTTACCGTCCCTGCTTGGCGGATTGCGCCCCCGAACAACAACAACTGCTCCGTGATGGTCGTTTTACCGGCATCCGGATGGGAAATGATCGCAAATGTTCTTCTTGCTTTGACTTTATCTGCTAATGTTTGAGTCATATTGTTCTCCTTTTTTCAAATATCTCCATCGTGAACGTAAGAAAAGCTGAACGGGTTCGTTCAGCCCTGAAAGAAATTCAGGAAATCGAGCTCCGCATCGTAGAGCGCAATATGCTGAGAGACTTCCAAAACATAGGAATCAACGTGACCGTACCGGTCAGTTGTATCATGTTTCTAAATCATCAAGATGACAAGAATCATGACAAGTCGAACAGTATCCTTGGCTCGTAAAGACAAGGGGTTCCTTTTTTCCTTTCCGAAGGGCTTACCCGTGAAGCTAGCCATATATATCTATATTGGATGCATGAAACATTTCGCAAAACCGTGAAGCACCTGTGGCGATGCACTTTTGGATTCAAAATATTTTCTACTTTCCTTTACACAAAAAGATAGCATGAGCAATATGCACACGCTAACCCACGATAATACCTTTGTTATTATACAAGAAATTCCGGCATTCCACAAGATTGTCGTTACGAGCGTACGCTGACCCCAAATACGGATCGGTTATCCGTAGGCGCACTATCCCGATTTCCAAAAAAAGCGGCCTCACCCTGACCGACTTTTGTCGATCCGGGCAAGGCTGCGCATCATTCACTCTGTTTCTTCCGTTCCACCGGCGGCTTCTTCAGCCTCTGCCTCGTCCTCTTTGAAACGTTCTTTTGCGGGGCGATCATTCTTATTCAGATAAGACACCCCGACTTTCAGCAGGCGGCGATTGTCGAACTCCAACGTTTTGATGATCAATCCGTTCACTTCGATGGATGCTTCCTCATTTTCTTCCGGAAACTCACCCAACTCCGTCAACAGGTAGCCGGCGATTGTATCGACATCCGCCGATTCAAGTTGCGAACCAAAATAATCATTGAAGCGATGCAGAGGCGTAGCCCCATCGGCTTCGTACGCATTATCCCCGACCCGCTCGATCAGCACATAGCTTTCATCGTACTCATCCTCGATATCGCCAACAATTTCTTCCAGAATGTCCTCCAAGGTTACGATCCCGACCATACCGCCATATTCATCATGAAGCAAGGCCAATTGGTTGTGGCTTTTCTTCAGGTACGACATCAATTCATCCGTAAGAATGGTTTCCGGCACAAACAGAGGCTCATTCATGATTTTCCGCAGATCGATTCGGTCGATCTGCGTGTTTTTGGATTCCTTCAACAAATTTTTAAGATGCAACACGCCAATGATATTGTCCTTGTCGTCTTCGTAAATCGGTATGCGCGTATAAGGGGAATCCAACGCTGCTTCTATGTTCGCCTCGACATCATCGTTCACATTCAGCATGAAAGTGTCCGTCCGCGGCACCATGACCTCCCGAGCCATTTTATTGTCCATGGAAAGCACCCCTTTCAGCATATTGAATTCCATCCGTTCGATGGTCCCTTCATCACTGCTCTTTTCCAGCAGTTCACGCACTTCTTCACGCGAAAACATGTCGTTGCCGCTTGTGAAAGTGATCGGCGTCATTTTTTCAAGCACACTGGTCGAAAAAGACAAAAACCAAACGAATGGTTTCATCAGCTTTTGGACGACAGTGATGACGCCCGCACCTGCCCGCGCCACTTCTTCCGGGCGCTGCAGCCCCAGTTGTTTCGGGTACAGTTCACCGAAGACCAAGGAAATGTAGGAGAGCGCTAACGTCACGATCAGAATGGCAGCCTGTTCCGCGCCGGGTATATTACTCAGATAGGGATCGAGTCTGGCTGCAAAAGTATTGGCCGCCGATGCACTGGAAAGGAAGCCCGCGAAAGTAATGGCAACTTGGATAGTCGCCAAAAAATCATCGGAATGTTCCAAAAGCGCCAAAATTTTGCGCGCTTTTTCGTCCCCTTTGATGGCTTGGCTTGCCACTCTATTTTTGTTCAGTGAAACAAATGCGATTTCGGATGCCGCAAAAAATGCGTTCACCAATGTCAATACCGCAATCAGCAGCAGTTGCCAAAGCAATGTCTGATTACTGGGGTCTGTGGTCATGGATTGTTTCTCCTTCGTTTTTATATCTTTGAATGTTTATCGTTATCTTTCATTATCTAATGACCCGGCAAAAAAAACAAGTGTTTTATCCGGAAACACTGTCCACCCCGCAAAGAACCCCTCCAGTAATCAACGGATTGATTACTGGAGGGGTTCGAAATTATGGGATTGAATTATTTAGCAGCTAATTCCGCTTCTTGTTCCAGTGCCTTTTGAGCCAACAAGTTCAAGTAGTTCCAAGGACGGTCAAAATGAGGTTGGAAGAAGAAGTCGACAAGCGCCAAATCTTCGATCGTCATTTTGTTTTGGATAGCCAATGATAAAGTATTGGCTGATTGTGTGATGTCATATTTGGACATCAGCTGTCCGCCGACGATGCGGGTTGTACCTACTTCGTAGACAAGTTTCATCAACAATTTTTCATTTGATGGCATGAATTCCGGGCGGTAGAAGTCTTCCAGAACTACGGAACGTGTTTCGAGGCCGAATACCCCAGCACTTGCATCGTTCACACCTGTAGAACCGATATTGAATCCGTTCAGGTACAGGCCAGAAGTGGATTGGGTCCCACGGTATTTCATTTTAGGTCCGTTGATGTTTTTTCCGACCAGCATCCCCATACGTACAGCATTTGTTGCCAATGGGATATAAGCGTGTCCGCCGTTCGGATTGTAGTTTACGGCACAGCTGTCTCCTGCTGCATAAACGTCGGGCAAGCTTGTTTGCATGTAATCATTCACGATGATTGCACCGTTTTTCATCATGTCCACTTGCCCTTTTACAAGGTCAGTGTTCGGTCTGAAACCGACGCATAAGATGACCAATTCAGCGTCATATTCTCCGCCAGTCGTAACTACGGTCGTGATGTCGCCAGCTTCATTTTCTTTGAAGCCTTTGACCATTTCGTTCAATTGTACTTTGACGCCATGTGCGCGCAAGTCATCTTCAAGGATGTCCGTGAATTCGGAATCCAAATATTTATTCAAAATGCGGTCCAAACCATCGACTAGGGTTACATCTTTTCCGTCGTTGGCAAACGCTTCAACCAACTCGATTCCGATATAGCCGCCACCGACAACGACGATTTTCTTTTTGTCGTCTTTACGTGCGATGATTTCTTTTGCTTGGTTATAGTTTTTGCAAAGCAAAACATTTTTGCTCTGGATGCCATCGATTGGAGGGATGATTGGCCACGAACCGACCGTCAAAACCAACTTATCGTAAGTGTCTTGGAATTCTTCCCCAGTAACTAAGTTTTTCACAGAAACAGTTTTTAAGGCTGTATCAATGTTTGTTACATCATGTTGCATATTTACGTTTGCGCCTAATGAAGCAAGTTCCTCAGGGTTAGAATAGAATAATCCTTGTGGATCTTTCACGACTCCGCCGACGTAAAGCGCAATCCCGCATGACAAGAATGAAACGTTGTCGTTTCTTTCGTATACCGTTACTTCAGTACCTGGATTCTCCTTCAAAATTGTCTTCACTGCTGACGTTCCGGCATGTGTACATCCCACTACGATCACTTTCATTGTACTTCCTCCTAAATTTTCCGCATTAATATATTTTGCACAAACCAATCGCGATCATTCTCATAATTCATAATAAAAATTGCACAAATTGATTCGTTATGCTCTTGATACTTTTTATATAATAATGGATTCCAAAGGTAAAAAGCAATCAATAACCCTTGGAATCCATATTAATTTTCATTATTCTTTATATAACACTTTTTTCTTTCTGTTTTTAACGTAACGGTGGACATATTGAACGATGGTTTTCACGACTGCATACGTCGGAATCGCCAATATCATTCCCAGAACACCGGAAATTTTGCCTACAGCCAACAGCAGAAACAGAATCGTCAGCGGATGCATATCCAACGTTTTGCCCAAGACGTTTGGTGAAATGATGTTCGATTCCACTTGCTGTACCACCAACACGACGACACAGACCAGCAGCGCCTTTGACGGAGAGGCAGTCAGCCCGATTACCACGGCCGGAATTAAGCCGATGTATGGTCCAAGATAAGGAATGATGTTCGTTATGGCCGCTGTGACCCCAAGCAGGAAGGCATAAGGCAGTCCGATCAGCAGATACCCGATAAAGGTGAAGGTCCCTACGAACAAACAGACAAGCGCCTGCCCACTGATGTATTTGGCGATCGTTTTGTTGATCTCCTTCAGCAACGCAAGCACGTCCGAAGAGTATTCATGCGGCAGCAATTGGGCTACCGCTTCAGGAAACTTGTGTCCGTCCTTCAGCATGTAGAAAAAAATCAACGGAATGATGATGACAAGCAAGACTACGTTCGCTACGGCCGACAGCACCGAGCCGATGCTGCCCGTCAGACCATTCAGGAAGGCACTGATGCTGCTTTGGACATTTCCGCTCAACTGAGACAATTGGGTCGGAATATCCAGACGCTCCACCCATTCCTGTTCAATCAATTGCTGATAGATTAGGTTCAAGGAACGGATGACGTTAGGTAAATTCGCCAACAGCTCTCCGATTTGGTTTACGAGCTTCGGAATGAGCCCCAGAAATGAGAAGATGACGATGCCGATCAGAAGTACCATCACTATGAGGATGCCTATCGGTCGTTTGATGTTCAGCCTGTGCTCGAGCATTTCGATGAACGGCGTGAATATATAATACAGAAATCCCGCCACAAGCACTGGCGTGAAGACAGTCGAGATGAAGGTGCCGATCGGATAGAAAATAAAATCGATTTTGGTGGACACCCAAATCAGGCACGCCATCACCAAAAGCCAAACACTCCAATAGAGCAGATTCGTTTTCCTTAACTTTTCCATTTAATATCCCCTTGTTTTCCAGTCTAGTTGCCGATCATTGGAGCTGACAGATACGCTTCCAACAGTTTGGCGCAGGCATCCAAGGACTTCCGATGGGTCCGCTCATAGGCGTGGCTTGCATCGATTCCCGGTCCGATCAAAGCGTGGCGGACATCCCAACCCGCTTTCATGGCTGCAGAAGCATCACTGCCGTAAAACGGGTAGATATCCAACTTGTAAGGAATCTTCTTCGATTCGCATAATCCGACCAATTGTTGCCGAAGTCCGAAGTGGTAAGGGCCCGATCCGTCCTTCACGCAGATGGACACGGTATACTCGTCAGTTTGCTGATCGTCGCCCATCGCACCCATATCGACAGCCAAATATTCCACCGTGTGCGGCGGCATATTCGAGTTGCCGCCGTAGCCGATTTCCTCATTGTTGGAAAAGAAGAAACAAGTCGTATAGGGAAGCGTCAGGTTTTCGTCCACGATACGGTGCAGGAACTGCAGCAGGATAGCCGCGCTGGCTTTATCGTCCAGATGTCTCGATTTGATGTAGCCGGTCTGAGTCGCCTCCGTCCGAGGGGCGAAGCTGATGAAGTCCCCTACGCCGATGCCAAGCGAAGAGACATCTTTGGCATCGTGCACTTCCGCATCCAGGCGGATCTCCATATTGTCCTGGCTGCGTTCGGCTGTACGCGCGTCTTTGTAGACGTGGACGCTCGTTTGGTGCAACAATATCGTACCCGTCCAGTCTTTTCCGGTGGCTGCGCTGTGGACCGTGCAGTATTCGCCATCGATCGAATGATAAGTGAACCCGCCGATCAGATCGATTTTCAAGCGTCCATCCGGTTTGATTGCGCGCACCATTGCCCCCAGCGTATCGATATGCGCCGTCACAAAGCGCCTGCTTTGGTCTTCGGTTCCTTTCACCGTCACCATCAGGCTCCCTTTGTGATTCCGTTTAGGTTGATACCCCTTCTTTTTCAGGTTTTCATCCAAAAACCCGATGATTTCCGCAGTATAGCCTGTCGGCGACGGGATGTTTGTCAATTGTTGGATTGTTTCAATTATATCTGGCATAATTTTCCTCCTCTTGCTGATTATATAAGTATAGCAAAAGAACCCGGTTAAAAAAGACAAAAGCAATTAATTCAGACAAAAAATGCCGATTCAGGTAAAATAAGAAAAGAGGTTCCAGCGAACCCAACCAATTTCGAAAGCGAGGAATACGCGTTGTTGCATTTTGAATGGACACAAGACTTAAAATCCAAAACCTACAGGGATGCCTTGGACATCCGTAAAGAAGTATTCGTGGAGGAACAGCAGGTGCCGGTCTCCATAGAAATCGACGATTTGGAAGACAAAACCCTGCATCTCGTCGGTTATGAAGAATCCACTCCTGTTGCCACAGCCCGCATTTACCCGATGGAAAACGGCAAATACAAGGTGCAGCGTGTCGCCACCCGCAAAGCCGTAAGAGAAAAGAAATACGGTAGCATCCTCATGCAGGAAATCGAAAGGCACGTCCGCGAACTCGGCGGCAAGCGCCTGTTCCTCGGAGCCCAAAACCATGCCATCGGTTTTTACGAAAAAGCCGGCTACACCATCTGCGGCGAAGAATACGAAGAAGCCGGCATCCTGCACCACGACATGGACAAAATGATAGAGTAGAAGGATGCACTGTGACCGTACCGGTCAAGTGTATCATGTCTCTAAGCGATTAAAATCGCAAGAGCCATGACAAATCCCGGGTAGAAATCGAGCACTAAGAGGACTAACACTAAGCGGACGCTTTTTGTCCGTGACGTAATAGCAGCTTAGGCGGAATCCCCTGCGAATCAGAACGCGTTTGATAGAGCGTGACAAATCCCATGCAGAAATCGAGCACTTAGCAAACAAACAGGCAACGGACCCAGCCAAAGCGGCTGCTTGTCCATTGCCTGTTTGTTTGCACCTACATGAGGGTGCTGATAAAATGTTTTGCGATGTTGAAATAGATCAAAACGGAAGTCAAATCGCTGAATGTCGAGATGAACGGCCCGCTTGCGACGGCAGGATCAAAGCCAAGCCGATCCATCAAGACCGGAATCAAGCTACCCGCCAAATTCGCCACAGTGATGGCAACCAACATAGAAATGCCGATGATCCCGCCTAAGATGAGGTTCTGTTTCCAAAAGCCGATGACAAGCGCAATCGTGATACCAGTCACCAAACCGGAGATCAATCCGGTCGCCAACTCGGATAAAATGGTACGGAACAAATTTTTCTCTTCGTCATCCTGCATGCCGATTTTCCGGACTGCGACGGCAAGTGATTGCGTCCCCGCATTACCGGATGTTCCGGTTATCAAGGTGACGAATACAGAGAGGATCGATGCATCCGCAATCAACCCTTCATACTGACTGATCAGGGTGGACGTTCCCATACCCAAGAATAATAGCGTAATCAACCACGGCAACCGTTTGGATGCTGCCACAAACGGGTTTTCCGATTGCTCCTCAACGTCAACCCCGGCCAAACCGGAGAAGTCGCTGACGGCTTCCTCATCGATGACGTCGATGATGTCATCGACGGTGATGATCCCCAGCAACACATTATTCTCATCGACTACCGGCACAGCCAAGAAGTCATAGTCTCTGATTTTATGGGCAACATCCTCTTGCCCTTCGTTGACTTTCACGGATACGATCCGCTCACTCATGATATCGCTGATCATCATATCTTCATCGTTTACGATCAGGTCCCTCAAGGAAATGACCCCGACCAGCACATTATCCACATTGACGACGTAGATATAGTAGATGGTTTCCGCGTCAGGCGCCTTACTCTTAAGGATGGCCATGGCGGACCGCACAGTCTGGTTGGCGACGATCGAGACGAACTCCGGCGTCATGATGGCCCCGGCAGTCTCATCTTCATAATTCAACAGGGCCCGGATCTCTTTCGCTGCCTCCATAGGCATCAAGCGCAGGTACAGCCAAATCCGCTCATCCTTCAGTTGTTTCAGCATATCCACGGCATTATCGGCATACATGTTGGCCAACATATCGGCCGCGTATTGATTGTTCATTTCCAAAAGATAGGCTTCGATCGACTCGACATCTTCTTCGATGATTTCGAACATGTCCGCCATTTCATTCGCAGAGAGATAATTGTACATCGTTATGCGTTCTTCAGGCGCCAAAGCCAAGTAGATCTGGGCCTGGTCGTAGAGGTGATAGTCCAAAAATTCGGAACGGAATCTTTCTATATCCTCGTCCTGGAGTGATTCGCGGATTTTCGCCAACGCTTCGTCCAGTTCAAATTCATATTGTGGTTCCAACACGGATATCATCCTCCTTGTCCATCTGTCTGCTTTCCCATTTGATGAAATCATCCGGCAATGGCGCTTCGATCTTTAAGAAATCCCCACTGATCGGATGCACAAATGCCAATGATTCGCAATGGAGGGCTTGACGCAGCATATCCGGGTCGGCTTTGCCGCCATAAAGGTCATCCCCAAGCAAAGGCGCACCGATCGAAGTGAAATGCACCCTAATTTGATGGGTTCTTCCCGTATGCAACTTGATTTTCACAGTCTGCCCATCCGGATAGGACTTGTCCAACCAATATTCCGTCAGCGCTTGTTTCCCGTCTTCCCGGACCATCCGCGTCATGATTGAATCCTCTGTCCTGCCGATGGGAGCATCGATGAATCCGTGCGGCTGCGTCAGCACCGGTTCGGATAAGATCGCACGGTATGTTTTGTCCACTTCTTTGTTGCGCAACAGCGTATCCATCAGAGCATGCGCATATCCATGCCTTGCAAAAAGCATAACGCCGGTCGTATCACGATCCAAGCGTGTGACAATATGGATGACTTGATCCACGTAGCCTTGACGCTGATAGTAGCCTTTCACGCGATTCGCCATCGAAAGACGCGGGTGCACCTTTGATGGGATGGAAGCAGCGCCAAACGGTTTGTTCACAACCAAAAAGTGTTCGTCCTCAAATAAAATGTCCAAAGGCATGTCCACCCCGACAGTCGTTTCATGTTCCCCTTCATCCGGAATGCGGATCATCACTTTATCGTCTTTTTCCAGGATCGCCAATACCGTTCTTTCTTTGCCGTTCAGCCAGATACTGCCGCCGCCGAATTTGATGGTGGCCAACAGACTTTTTGATATGCCCTTGGAACGTAAAAAAGTCTTCATCTGTATCGTCTCTTCTTTTTCATATATCCAGCTAAAAATCACTTTACACTACCCCTACTCTATACCGAATCTCTATGTGCGGACCCGCCCGCCGCCTTGGCTTGTTCCAAGCAATTTCAGACTTGGAACAGGTTACCCAACAAATCCGACGGCCCTGAGACTTTCTGGATCCCGCTCGGCAACATACATTCCTATTCTAACCAAAACGAGGGCAATCCACAACTCATGCTCCGTCATCATGCAAAAATATTTGTCCGCAAAAAGGGCTGCACCATCTGACTCGCCGGCGCAGCCCTCCTTTATCTGTTAATACTTTTTCTCAAAATCGATCAGGTTGCGGCTTGGTTTGCCGTCTTTTTTGTAACTATCGGCATTTTCCAAGACAACTTCAAACAGATTGTCCCGGAAATGCTCAACCACACCGGAAAAATGCGGCGTAATCAGTACCTTTTTATGATTCCACAAAGGGCTGGCGGCAGGCAACGGTTCCTCATCGAACACATCCAAAGCCGCGTAAGCCACTGTCCCGTTGTCCAATGCCTTAATGAGGCTATCGGTGTCCACCGTGACGCCACGGCCTACATTCACAAAGAGAACGCCTTTTTTCATGCGCGAGAAAAGGGCATCATCAAAAACACGGTAGGTTTCATCCGTTTGAGGGAGGATGTCCACAACAACATCCGCAAAGTCGATGACAGTGCCGATATTGTCCATTTTTACCGTCACATCCAGGCCGGGTATCTCCTTGCCGCTGCGATTGACAGCGATGACTTTCATGCCGAACGCTTTAGCCAATTCTCCGAGGCGGTTGCCGATATGGCCGGCCCCTACAATCATCATCGTTTTGCCTTTCAGTTCCTGGAGCTCCGTAGTCTGCTCCCACTTCCGTTGCGGCTGATTCAGGATCGCAGTCCGCAATCCGCGCATATGCGAAAGCAGAACGCCGATGACGTATTCAGCAATCGGCTCGCTATGGATGCCGCTCGCGTTCGTCAAATAGATTCCCTGTCTTTCGAAGGTTGCCAACGGCAGGCTGTTCACGCCCGCTGAAATCGCTTGGACCCACCTTAGTGAAGGCAGTTGCTCCGCCTCCAGCAGGCTGGTCAATCTATCGTTCCAGCCGACAGTCCACTCGACTTCCCTGAACGCTTCTGTTTCCGCGTCATCGGTAACCATCTCGTAATCTGGATAGAGTTCCTTCAACGTTGCGATTTGCTGTTCCTTCAAACGTGTCTTCAGCAGCCACTTTTTGGTTGACATGTTCACCGCTCCTTTGTCCGTTCGTTCCTGTCGTTTTTCTTTACGCCGATGAAGGCATCTTCGACCCGATCCCAGAAATGCGTGTGACGGTAACGCGCAAAATGCACGCGCTCCTGGGCAATCCGGTAAACCAGTCGTTCAATGCTTCTTTTCTTGAATGTCAAATGATCTACGGACAAAATCAAGCGATCTTCCTTGTGCGGATAAATGACGATCCATTCGTCTTTCGCGATGATCATGGGCGAGCTCAGCGTCCGATAGATGCGGTTATTCACTGAGGCCATCTCGGTCAGTTGGATAGCTTCCGTTCGGGGATGGATAACGGCCCCGCCAAGCGATTTGCTGAACCCGGTCGATCCTGTAGGCGTGGAAACGCAAAGACCATCGCCACGGAATGTCTCGAACAGTTCATCCTTCACAAAGATATCGCAAACCATCGTGCCGTCCATTTTTTTCAAACTCGCTTCATTCAAAGCGATGTAGCGGGTTTCTTCCTCTTCATCCGCATACTTGACGCGGACATCGAGCAAGGGATAGCTGACACTTTCCCCTTTGTCATGCTTCAGGCTTTCCACAAGCTCAGGCAATTCGTACGTACGCCAATCTGTATAAAAGCCCAGGTGTCCGGTATGGATCCCCACAAAACGCACTTGGCTCAGTTGGTCTTCATACTTATGGAAAGCTGAAAGCAACGTCCCGTCGCCCCCGATCGATACAACAAGATCCGGATAGTCCGTGATAATTTCAATCTTTTCAGAGAGGCACATCTCTTTGAATTTCGCCGCGACGGCTAAAGTCTCTGGCGTCTGGTTATGGACCAGTGCAATTTTCATATCCGGTCTCCTCTCGAATAACTTTATCGTCCATCTTCTTTTTTGTCGGAAAAATAGCGTTGGGCATCTTTTATTTCTTCACGTATTTCCGACATTTCTTCGTCCAGACGGAAGGCGGCTTCTGCAGCACGTATCAGCCGGTCATGCAATTCTTCCGGATATTCGCCCCGATATTTGTAGTTCAACGAATGTTCGATTGTTGCCCAAAAATTCATGGCGAGTGTCCTGATCTGAATTTCGACCAGTATTTTCTTTTCTTCGTAAATACGCTGGACCGGATATTCGATCACCATATGGTACGAACGATAGCCGCTTTCCTTTTTGTGTGTAACATAATCCCGTTCTATGATGATCTTAAAATCTTTTCTTGCGCGCAAAAGGCGCACAACTTCGTGTATGTCCTCTACAAATTGGCACATGATCCGCAGGCCGGCAATATCCTGTACGTCCTGTTCCAGTCTGGTCAGGTCAATGTCCCGGACTTCCGCCTTTTCCAATATGCTTTCCTTTGTTTTGACACGACCAGTGATGAACTCGATGGGCGCGTGCGCATTCTCATCTCGATATTGCTTACGGATGCCCTTCAGCTTAACTTTTAATTCCTCCACCGCTTGTTCGTACGGCGCTAAAAATGAATCCCAGTTTTCAACTTCTTTATTTTCCATAGAACGACACCCTATCATATAGTATATGCTACTTTATTTTATCACAATTATTTATGATTCTATACAATTCTTGTCGAAAAGGACCGAATTCATTTTCCCTTCATATTTACGCATTACTCTATCTTCACCAACAGCTCTAAATCATCAACTCCGCAAAACTTATGATACAATAAGAATAAGATTTCGTATCTCCTGCCAGTATATAGGCTGATGAACGGACTGTAACGAGGGTTCGAATTTTGATCAGCTGCCCCGCCAAAACGAACCTCATAACCGAAAGGAAGTAATGACGATGAGCCAAAATATTGAAAAAGAATTCAAAAACCTATTGAATAAAGAAGAATACGAAGCGTTGATTGCTGCCTTCAACCTTGATGAAACAGAGCCTATCAAACAAACAAACGTCTATTTCGATACCCCTGATTATAAACTGAAGAATCTGAACAGCGGGCTGCGCATCCGTATGTATGAAGATAAAGGTGAAATCACACTCAAGACGCCTATTCAGGAAAATGAAAAATTGGAAACGAACGATGCTCTGACCCTCGATGAGGCAAAAGCATTGGTCGACTCCCACCGGATGGAGGCCTCGGGAAATGTAGCCGATAAACTGAAGGAGTTGGGCATCACGACAGAAGACCTTGTGATCATCGGCCAGCTCTCAACCATCCGCTATGATTTTCCCGGGGACAAAGGCACCTACTTCTTGGATAAAAGCTTCTACCAGGATCAGATGGATTACGAATTGGAATTCGAGTCCGAGTCTCTGGAAGAAGGGGCTCTCGCGTTCCAAATTTTTCTGAAGAATCACGGCATCAAAGTGCGCAAAGCGAAACAAAAGATCGAACGCATGCTTGCCTACCCAAATTCGACGGCACACCAATAGACGGTAACCGACAACGGCCTATACAGACAGACCCATTCTCCGGAAAACCAGGCGGAGAATGGGTCTTTTGCTTATTTCCTTCCGAAAAACCAGACAAAAACGTGAATTTCATCTATATGAATTGGGTTTCAAACCATACAAGATCAAAAAATCAGTCGATTTAGTTGCAAATTTGGGAATTGTCTCGTAAAATACACCTTGACAATAAATCAGATGATACTGAACAAGAAAAAATGAAGGTCGCATCGAAGAACCATAACCTGCCTTCAAAAGTCAGCTCTTCGAAAAGCCTTATTGCTACTTGTTTAGGATTTTTTTTGGTAAACTAAAAGTAAGCAAAACAGGAAAGAGGGAGGAATATAATGTATAGGTCAAAACAGAATACAACTGATTCTATCTCTTCTCCTCAACAGATTTTTGAGCTTTATCTATTTGTGAACCCGATCGGTTACAGATGCTACCGCACGGAACAGGAAGTCCTGAAATTCATGAGTTCGTTGGATGGGCCTAAAGTACACTTCCGTTTCATAACGTTCCATAATTTTAATACCGTCACCCAGTATATGAAGCGATTAAATTTACCGGAAAAAGATTTAAACTTGCGTAATCAAATATATAGTTCAATCTATGATGCCTCTTTGGCGTATAAGGCCGCTTTGATGCAAGGCAAAAAACGTGGCCGCAACTTTTTGCTTCATCTGCAGAAATCACTTGCGGACGGCAAAACCACCTACTCAAATGAATTGTTGGCGGAAGTGGCAGCCAAAGCCAAACTGGATGTCGACATGTTCTTTGAGGATAAAGAATCTCCTTTCGTAAAAAGCAGCTACGAAGCAGACCAGCATATCGCCCAGGAGATGAACATCAAAACGAATCCGTCGCTTGTCATCTTCGATAATCTGAATTATCAATACGGCCTTTTGTTGGAGGACAACATCACTGCCGAGGTACTTCATGAAGTGATCAAAGATTGCTCGATTGCGTGCGAACAGAAGAGTGCCAACATGAAAAAAACGAATATCACGACAATCGGAAAAAACTACCTACGCATCACACACTGATGGGAAAAGCTGAACGGGTTCATTCAGCCCTGAAAGAAATTCAGGAAATCGTGCCACGCATCGTAGAGCGCAATATGCTAAGAGACTTCCAAAACATAGGAATCAACGTGACCGTATCGGTCAGTTGTATCATGTTTCTAAATCATCAAGATGACAAGAACCATGACAAGTCGAATAGTATCCTTGGCTCGCAGAGACAAGGGGTTCCTTTATCCTTTCCGAAGGGCTAACCCGTGAAGCTAGCCAACATTCTGGAAAGCATAAAACAATTTACAAACCTATGAGACACCTATGGTGATGCATATTTTACATCAAAGAGTCTACTCTAATTTCAAGTAAAAAGCTTCGTGGTCCATTGAGGACCACGAAGCTTTTTTATGACGCATAAGTTTATTAAAGGTGCTCTTTTTGACTACGCCTTTTGAGCTGCAATCAATTGTTCCAGTTCATTCAGACGTTCCTCGAACACCTTCATGGCATCCTCGATGTAAGCGGACTGGGTCATATCCACGCCTGCTTTTTTCATCACTTCAATCGGGTAGTCGCTGTTTCCTGCTTTCAGATAGGAAAGGTACTGCTCCAACGCGCCCTCTTCTCCCTCAACAATCCGTTTTGCCAATGCCGTCGCAGCCGAAAAGCCGGTAGCATACTGGTAAACGTAATAATTGTAGTAGAAATGCGGGATACGGGTCCACTCGATCGCTATCTCAGGATCCTTTTCGACGGTCGGACCATAATATTTGGCGTTCAGTTCTGCATAATAGGAAGTCATGAAATCTTGCGTCAACGGAACACCTGCCAA
Organism: uncultured Trichococcus sp.; assembly: GCF_963663645.1. Taxonomy (NCBI): domain Bacteria; kingdom Bacillati; phylum Bacillota; class Bacilli; order Lactobacillales; family Carnobacteriaceae; genus Trichococcus; species uncultured Trichococcus sp. The sequence goes on along the minus strand of NZ_OY760503.1, from coordinate 2,014,545 downwards.
GGCTTGCTGATGGATGTAGTGCTCAAATTCAGCAAATTGGGTCTGGCGGAAGATCGTTCCCTTAAAGCCATCCAAGTAATGATTCAAAATATAGATGCGGACCTTTGGATCGGTTTGGGTCTTCAGCAAATGATCAGTCAAAATATTTTCGTTCGTTGTCGAAGCGATTTCGGCCAGGAAGATCGAATAATCGCCGTACACATAAGGCTGATTTTTTCTCGTCAGATAGCTATGCACACTGTGACCCAATTCATGGACCAAGGTATACAGTTGATTCAATGAATCTTGCCAATTCATCAGGATATACGGATTCGTGTCATAGGCGCCGGAAGAGTAGGCTCCACTGCGTTTGCCTTCATTCTCAAGCCAGTCGATCCAGCGGTTGCCGAATGCTTCCTGGAGGATAGCCAGATAATCCTCCCCGAGCGGCTGAAGGCCTTTCAAGGTTTCTTCCGTCGCCGCCTCTATGCTGTATTTGATCGGGGCCTCCCCTGTCAACGGTGTATACATATCGTACATATGCAATTCCTCTACACCCAACAGCTCCTTGCGCAAGTCCACATAGCGATGCAACAGTGGCAGATGTTCGTTGACCACACGCAGCAACGTATCGTAAACCGTTTCCGGAATGTGATTGTTCGCCAGGGCCGCTGCACGGGCGGATTCATATTTATGCACTTTGGCTTTGTAATTGTGCGCCTTCACGTTCGTGGACAAGGTAGTTGCAAACGTATTCTTCAGACCCTCATACGTTTGGTAGAGAGCCTTGAAGGCACCTTCGCGCACTTCCCGATCCGGGCTTTCCATCAATTTTCCATACAGGCCATGAGTCAGTTGGACATCTTGACCCTCTTCGTTCTTGACTGTCGGGAAGGTGATGTCAGCATTATTGAGAACCGAGAAAGTTTTGCTTGGCGCAGCAAAAATTTCCCCGGCCCCCGCCAAAAGCTCTTCTTCCCGGGCGGTCAGGACATGCTCACGAGCAGAGGTTAGGCTATCCAACAGATGAGCATACGGCTGCAACTGCTCGTTTTCTGCCAAGTATTTCTCCAGTTCATCCTCCGCAATCTCCAGTATTTCCGGTTCGAACCAAGAAGTCGCTTCACTGACGCTCGTCAAGATCGAGATGGCTTTGTCGTGCAGGTTTTGGTAAAGGTTATCTGCGGTATCCTGATCATTCTTCAGATGGGAGTAAACATAGACCCGTTCCAATTTTTGATTGATTTTGAGTACTTCTTCTATCCCTTTCAATAAGGCTTGACTGCTCGATCCAATCGTTCCCTGCAAAGCACGCACGAACGGCACTGCGCCCGCTAATTCATCCAACGCTTTCTCGAAAGCTTCATCTGTCGCAAAGATTGCTGTTAAATCCCATGTGGAAGTCTCCGGGACATCCGCTCTCTTCAGTCGTTTTTGTGTGTTTGTCATGCGGTTTCCCCCTCTAATTTCTCAATAGTATAATTTTATCATACCTTGGGACCGAAAGGATACTGGCAAGAAGAAACACGTTCTACCCCAAGCAAGAATGGTGAATATCCATTTTTCCTTCCAACGGCGCGGAAAGCAGGACCCATTCTTCCCTGCCGATGGCTGCGGCATACCCATCCTCGACCAATCGCATCATGAAATGGAGCAGCGGTTCCCATAAAGCCTCTTTATCCGACTCCATCGACACCCGCATCCGGATCGCATGCGTGCGTGAGCATTTCGAAAGCCAACCCAGCAGATTTCTTTTGGTGAGCGGCTTTGCCGTTTCCGGATTGCTGAAATCCCGGAGAAGATAATAGCGCCAGATATATGCAGGTGTAAGGATGGCTAAAGTTCGGCAAGGCAATTCGAACAGGAATGCCGGCAAATGGTACAGATCCTTCCGATCGAGATAGACCGCCAGCAGGAATTTCCGGTGCTCCGGATCGGTGCGATAACGCAATAGATTGATGTCCTTCGCCTGCATATGCTTGCGGTCAATGGTTCTCCCGGCAGAAGGCGGCAGCAAGTCGGCCGCGCCAGGCAAACACCCCTGCCTATAGAGACTTTCCAGGGAAGCAAGCTTGAGTTCATCCAAAGGAATCTCCTTTATCCCAAAGCGGAATCGATCATCACTGCCCAACTTGAGGTGGTGATAGATGGCAATTTCTTCCGTCTGGGTATCCAGAATACCGATCCAACTCCCAAGTGCGACGGAATGCTTCAAGAATTGATAGATGGACTGCGTCATTTTGATGCCGCCCGGTTGATAGTTCACCCCACAAATCCACCATACTTCATAGCCAAAATTTTGGTACCCTTGCGTCCTTGCCAAAAGAGCGGCAGGAGCGATCGGACTGCATTGGTACTCCACCGCAACCTTCATTCCGTCCTCAAGAACTAGCAGGAGATCCGGTCGTTGCTGCAGTTCCGGAAGCCAACACTCCAATATGACTTCGAACCCTTCACCCTTGAATTTCTCCAGAAGCAGCTGTTTTCCCTTCAGGTGGGGAAGCGTTTCGCCTTCCGAAAAAACGTCACAATCAGCATGTTGCTGATGAGCAAAATGCGCAATCATGATGTTCCCTTTTTTCAGCACCAACTTCCCTTTGCAGGCCGGACAATAATACCCCTCACCCTTTTTGTCTTTTTGTTTTGAGGCTTGGTAAGCCTGAACCAGTTCCCCATTTGCATTTCTAGCGATCAGCATAAGCAACCGCCCTTTCTGTCTGTTTCCCATAATATCCGCAAAAAAGAAAGAAAAAATCCGACCCTTTTCGGGGTCGGATCAGATTATTTAAAGTAGTGTCTGGCTGATTCCAGTGCGTTGTCCTGTATGATCAGCTTACCGTATTCGCCCAAAATCTCAACAGCGATATCCGATTCCTCAGCAAATTCCAAGGCTTTAAAAATTTCATTGTCGATATTCGTTTCCGTCATCTCATCGATGAAATAGACAACCGCCAAATAATATTGATTATCATAGTAGTAAAGCGAAGATACGCCGCTCTCCAAAAACATCCGTTTTGCAAGCTCCAAGAAGTCGTCAAAACTCTGGAATTTGAATACGACTTCCAAAGGTGCCATATCATCTTCTTCAGATGCAGCATCCGTTTTATCACGCTCATTGAAACTCTTTGTCTGTTTTTTGATGTAATCCACTACATGCTCCAATTGATTGGAGCCATTCGCCATATCGAAGTCGTCTTCATTATTCATCCCTTTGCTGATGAATAACTCTAACCCGTTTCCATTAGGCAGCACTTGGAAAGTAATTGCATCTGATTCATGAAATTGATTATCGACATCGACTTCCTCGAGGATGCTGTAGAAAAAGCTCTCGATTTGCTTTTGATTTCCTAATAAATCCAGAAAGGTAATGCCTCTTTCCTCTAAATCAGAATTCTCAATCAAAACGCGAATTGTGTTTTCGTTGATGTTTTCCATTTCCATCATGCTTCACCCCACTTTTCTTTCCCTATTTTTCTTATACCCATTGTAAATCAAATCGCAAAAATGTAAAGACAAAAGCACAAAATCTTTCAACTTCTCATTTGTTTTCTCATCTGAGCGTTGCTCCCTTGTCAAAACGGTCAAGTTGAGCTATCAAAAAAAGACAAGTACAGCCGTTTGTCCGGTGCACTTGTCTGCTGTATCCTGTTTAATTGCTGTTGACTAGAAGTTTGCCAATCTTTGTGCTCTTTGTAATTCCAACGCACGGACTTCCCTCGGCAAGAAACGACGGATTTCGTCTTCGTTGTATCCCACTTGCAAACGTTTTTCGTCCAGAATGATCGGACGACGCAATAGGCCGGGATTATCCTCGATCAAAGTGAATAATGTATTTAAAGGTAAATCGTCTAAGTCGATGTTCAGTTCTTGGAATGCTTTGGATCGAGTGGAAATAATTTCCTCAGTACCTTCTTCAGTCATTTTCAGTATGCTTTTGATTTCAATTTCCGTCAAAGGTTCGGAGAATATATTCCTTTCAGTATAAGGGATGTTATTTTCTTCTAGCCATGCACGTGCCTTGCGACATGAGGTACAACTTGGGGAAGTATATAATGTTACCATCTCTGATCTCTCCTTTATTCGTAAGTTTTGTTTGTGAATCACTTACAATTCTTATTATAAACCAATCCAGGCACAATAGCTATCCTTTTTTTAAGGGCTTTGTGAATTTCTGTCACATTTACGACACATTTACACTTTTTTATAGTCAGTGAACAGTTTGTGAAAACCTTATTTAACGGCGTTTTCACCCCCCGCATCTCATTTGCGAAGTTTTATAATTTATAATAAATATCGTTTGATAATTATTTTTTTCCGAATTCAGTCTAAATTTTAAAAACGCTTCCATTTCCTTCGCAATCATCCGACTTTGCGCATTCGAATAAAATCGTGAATACAATTCGGTTTTGCGTTATAATAAAAAGTGACGTACTTAACCTAGGAGGCATTTATGAAAAAGAAAATATTTTCCGGCGTTCAGCCCAGCGGTATCCCGACTATCGGGAACTATATCGGAGCGATGAAACAATTCGTGCAGCGTCAAGAAGATTATGACTGCACCTATTGCATCGTAAACCAGCATGCGATCACCGTTCCACAAGATCCAGCCACTTTGACCGAAAGGACACGCGGCTTGGCGGCTCTTTATTTGGCGCTGGGAATCGATCCGAACAAATCAACCATCTTCATCCAATCGGAAGTCCCTGCCCATGCGCAAGCCGCTTGGATCGTCCAATGCAACACCTACTTGGGCGAATTGGAGCGAATGACCCAATTCAAAGACAAATCTTCCAAACAAGAGACGGTTTCGGCCGGATTGCTGACTTACCCTCCTTTGATGGTAGCGGATATCGTCCTCTATAATACGGATTTCGTCCCTGTCGGCGAAGATCAGAAGCAGCACATGGAATTGACAAGGGATTTTGTACAGCGTTTCAACAACAAGTATGGAAAAGGCAAAAAAATCCTATCGATGCCGGAACCGATGATTCCGGAAGACGGCGGACGGATCATGAGCATCCAAGACCCTACCAGCAAAATGAGCAAATCCGACAAGAATACCAAAGGGTACATTTCCTTGCTGGATGAGCCAAAAGTCATCCGCAAAAAAATCAAGAGTGCCGTCACCGACTCAAGCGGCATAATCGAATATGACAAAGAAAACAAACCTGGCATCTCGAACTTGTTGACGATTTTCTCGGCCTTCACCGATAAATCGATCGATGAATTGGTTGCTGAATTTGCTGGTTCAGGCTACGGCAATTTCAAAGAAAAATTGGCGGACGCCATCATCGCCGAATTGGAACCGATGCAGAATCGTTATTACGAGCTATTGAGTTCCAAAGAATTGGATGACATTTTGGATGCAGGCGCGAAACAAGCGAATGCCGTCGCCTCCGAAACCCTGAAACGCATGGAAACAGCAATCGGCCTCCACAGATAACAATAAATGCTGAACGGGTTGGTTTAGCCCTTATGTAAAAAGAGAAGCTCCGCAAATATTGCGGAGCTTCTCTTTTTTATCAGTACAATTCTTCAAGCAATTCTTCCGCTGTCACATTACCGAAGTATTTCTTGATGTCAAGTTCATTCAATTTGGCCAGTATATCCTCTTTGGCATATTTCACGCCGACAAAAGCATCCTCAACATCCTTGATTTCACCCAACCCAAAGAAATCCCCGAAAATCTTAAGCTGTTGGATATGCCCCTCTTCAACGTTCAAGCGGACTTCAATGGATCCGATTGGGAAACGATGATGTTTTTGGATTTCGAATTTAGGTGATTTGCCGTAATTCCAATCCCAGTTGCCGAAGTACTCTTCGCGGATTTCATAAACGCGTTTCCAATCCTCATCGGTCAAATGGTACTCTTTCACGTCTTCACGCTTCTCGACATTAAAAATCGACAGCAGCATCAAGTCACGGAATTCTTCAGTAGTCAGATTTTGATAAGCCTCATCGACAAAAGGTTTGATGTTGGTCACGCGGCTGCGGATCGACTTGATGCCTTTCGACTCGATTTTCTCTTTGCGTGGCTTCAACGCGCTGGTTACCGCATCCAAATCGGAGTCGAAAAGGATCGTCCCGTGGGCGGTCATCCTTCCGTTTGTCGCATACATGGCATTCCCCGAGAATTTCTTATCGCCGATGACCAGATCGTTTCTTCCTTTTAATTCAGCTTCCTTGACGCCTACGCTATGCAAAAAGGAAATGACCGGCTTTGTGAATTTTCCGAAATCGCGGAATGAATCACCGTCGTCCTTCGTGATGAAGCAGAAAGAAAAGTTCCCCAGATCGTGGTACACTGCGCCGCCCCCGGACATGCGGCGGACAATGTGTATCTTATTCGCTTCGACATAATCCGCATTGATTTCTTCGATCGTATTCTGATTGCGGCCGATGATGATCGATGGTTCATTGATATAGAACAACAGAATCGGTTCATCCAAGATTTTTTCCTTCAATAAAAATGTCTCCAATGCAATATTGACGCTGGGATCCAACTGTCCTTGATTATCTACAAAATACATATGCCTATTCCTCTCCCATTCTTCATTCGATTTGTCGTTTCGTTTCGGTTGGTGCGATCAGATAGTGATGATCCGATCTTTTTCGGCAAGCGTGACGGACACGGATGGCGCAGCCTCTTTCGCTTGATCCAGCAGGACGGACAGTTCACCTTTTTGCGGCAAATGCGTCAGGACCAGCTGTTTGACGGCAGCCGCTTCGGCTATCACCCCAACTTCGCCTGCCGTCATATGCGCATGGTGTCGCTCGTTGCCGTTGAACAGGTTCGCATCAGCCAAGAACAGGTCTGCATCTTTCACAAAAGGCACGAATGCCGCCAAATAGGCTGAATCCGCTCCGAATACGAAGACCTTTCCGGTTGCGGTCTCTTCGATCCGCAACGCATAGCACGGAACCGGATGGATGGTTTTCAAAAATCGGATCCGGAATGGCCCCAATTCCAAGATTTCCTCCGGAGCATAAGCAATCCCATCACTCACTCCAGGCATCGCCAACAAGCGGAAGAATTCCGATTCAGTATGACCGTATATCGGCAGTATTTTTTTCGACTTGCCCTCAGCAGGTTCCTTCAGCTGAAAAGTATACTGCAGGACCCCCAAGTCCGCAATATGATCCGCGTGGTAATGCGTAAGGATGAGCGCATCCAAATCCAACGGGTCCAGATGGTGCTCCAACGACAATAAAGCATTGCTGCCTACGTCGATCAGCAGTCTGAAATCATCCGACGTCAGCAGATAAGCCGTCGTACCGACATCTTTTGTAGGATAGCCGCCCATGCAGCCCAAAATAGTCAATTCCATTAAACATCCTCCAATCCAATACATGATAAGCAAAGAATCCTAATCAGATTATAACATGCCTTTAGTCATCCTCAACGGCAAACTCTTTCACGGCAGCAAAAAGAAACAGTTTTCATTCTAAATAATAACAGTTATGCATTAATAAATTCATTATAACACCAAACAAAAACAAAGACTACTTGAAACAAAAAGCAGTCCGACCCGCTCTGTAAAAATACAGATGGTCGAACTGTTCCATTACGCATTCGGAGTATCGTTTTCTTCCATTTTTTTCATGAAACGGATTGCCTCGTCAGCCAAGCGCTTGCCCTCAATGATGGCATTTTCCATTCCATATCCAGCGATTCCATTTCCCCCGACAAAAATGCCTCTTTTTGCATACTCTTTATTGACCGGGTAGCCTTCATCCAACATCTCTTGTCTTTGCTGCAGACTGAAATGCGGTACCGCCTTTTCCCAACGATAAAAAGTAACCTGCAAAGGCTCTTCAGTCAAAGCCAAAATTTCCTTCACTTCATTCTTGATGATATCCATTACGAGATCATCGGCTAATTCTATCAAGGTTTCTTCCAAACGTCTGCCGAATTCCACAAGCACGTAATAATATTCCGCTTGCTCAAGCAGCGGCCACTTGTTGTTCAGAACGACAACCTTGGCGCTGTGAAAGGAACTTCTCCGCGGAATCACAAACCCTTGACCTTCAGGAAGGTTTTTGACTGACGTTTTGTTTATTTTGAAAAAAACGGTGCCGACACTTGTGCTGTGGGCTTTCGGGATAGCAACTTCACCAGGGAGGCCATCCAAAAAAACAAGTGATTCCTGGGGGTTTGTTGTGACAACAACACATCCAGCACGCATGGATTCACGTCCGTTCAATTCAATCAACAGCAGGTCCTCCGACACGCTGTTCAACGATTTCACTTTCTGATTCACATATAGATGGCCCTCCGAATGTTGGGCCAGACGCTTGGTTAAGGTTGCCAAACCTCCCTTGAAGGTATACTCCTGGCCGGAGCCATCCGCAAAACGCATCAGCTGCTCTTTATTGCGCTTTCCGATATGCGCTTTCCCATAAATGGTCACCAAATTTTCATCGAATAATTTCACGGGCATCAATTCCATAGAGCCATAGACGTTATCCGGATAGTAGGGCTCGGCCATATAATCGACCACTTCCCGGCCCAAACGCAATTCCAAAAAATTGTCGGTTGAATACTCAGGGTTCTCATGCAGGCTATTGGACAGAAAAATACTGTTCATGAATGCTCGAAGCTTGGCATCCAAGGTCAATCCATTGGCCTGCCAAATATCGTTAGGAAAAAGCGGCATGCCGTGGTAGGTAGGCATAACGTCATCGATGACCGCATTGCCATCGAACAGCACCAATTTCCCACCTCGGCTGGATTGCTTTTCATTTTCCAAGCCCAGCTCCTGCAGAAAACCGGAAATGTCCGCCCGCCTTGAATCGAAAGCTGATGCTCCCACATCAATCGCATAACCGTCCATATCAATCGTATGGATCATACCGCCGACAGAGGCTCGTTCCTCCAGAACAACATACTCAAACGGAAGGTTTTGTTCCCGGATGGCTTTATCGATTTCATAAGCGGCTGTCAACCCCCTGAGCCCGCCGCCGATGATCGCGATACGTCTTTTCATCTTCTCCACCCTTCCATCCCCTCCTCTTGTTTTCTTGCCGCCTGCTTTATCGCTATCTATATCTTACTCCATCCGCCAACGAAAATATGTGGATATTTTTCGACAGATATTTATGCTGTTCGTGATTTAGACGTTTTCACGGATCTGCTTGACTGTTTCGGCATCCAAGCGTTTGACTAATTCCGTGACCAATTTGACCGCATTCAGATAGTCGTCCTCATGGATCATGGACGTGTGCGAATGCAGGTAACGCACCGGCACCGTGACCGCAAAGGAAGGAATGCCATCCAGGCTCTGATGCTGGGCTCCTGCATCCGTGCCGCCGCCTGTAATGACCGTATACTGGAATGGAATTTCGCATTCTTCGGCAACGCCGACAATGAAGTCGCGCAAGCCACGGTGCGGGATCATCGACGCATCATATATCAATAATTGCGGCCCTTTGCCTAATTCGGAATCCGCTTCTTGAGGCGTCATTCCCGGCGTATCCCCGGCAGTTCCTGTATCCAAAGCGAACGCGATGTCCGGACGGATCATATGCGTGGCCGTCTTCGCACCGCGCAGACCCACTTCCTCCTGAACATTCCCGCCGCTGAAGATCGCATTCGGATGCCCGGCCTTTGCGACATTTTCCAACACTTTCAGTGCAACCGCCAGTCCGATCCGGTTGTCCCAAGCTTTCGCCAACAGGAATTTGGAATCGTTCATGCGTTTGAAGGAAATGTACGGCGTGATCATATCGCCGGGTTTGATGCCCCATTCCGCTACTTGTTCTTTCGAAGAAGCGCCTATGTCTATGAACATATCTTTGATTTCATAGGGCTTTTTGCGCGCTTCCGGCGTCAGGACATGCGGCGGCTTGCAGCCGATGACACCGTGGCAGCGCTCGCCTTTTGAGTTGGTTATTTCCACTTGCTGGGCCAGCATGACCTGATTCCACCAACCACCCAAAGTTTGGAATTTGATGAAACCCTTCTCGGTAATGCTCGTGACCATGAAACCCACTTCATCCAAGTGCCCCGCCAACAAAATGGTCGGCCCATCTTCTGTACCCGTATGCTTGGCAAAAAGGCCTCCCAATCCGTCCTGCGAAAAACTTTCGGCGAAAGGTTCCGCGTAGCGCCTGAAGACTTCACGGACCTCCCCTTCGTTGCCCGGAACGCCTCTAGCGTCCGTCAGATCGATCAGCATCTGTAATTCTTTCTCTTCCAAAATGATACCTCCATTGATTTACTGACATAATATCAGTATAGCATTTACTCTTAGAAAAACAAAAAACCGCCGCACTCCCGGTCAAAAACCGGAGAGGCAGCGATTCAAAAATTATTTAGCTAATGCAGCTTTAGCTTGTTCAGCTACTGCAGCGAAAGCTGCAGCGTCTGTAACAGCCAGGTCAGCCAACATTTTGCGGTTCATTTCGATACCAGCAAGTTTCAATCCGTGGATCAAAGTGCTGTAGCTCATGCCGTTGATACGAGCAGCCGCGTTGATACGGGCAATCCATAATCTACGGAAGTCACGTTTCTTTTGACGACGGTCTCTGTAAGCATAAGTATAAGATTTCATTACTTGTTCTTTAGCTGTTTTGAATAATGTATGTTTTGAACCGTAATAACCTTTAGATAATTTAATAATCTTTTTGCGGCGTTTACGGGTTACTGTCCCACCTTTAACACGTGGCATAGTGATTTCCTCCTTATTAGAACCATGGTTCTATCTCGTATTGTTGTTGTTTAGAATTATTTCATTTGTGATAATTGTTGGCTGATGCGTTTCATATCAGATGCGCTGACCATTGAAGCTTGACGCAATTGACGTCTTTGTTTCTTCGTTTTTCCGTGGAATCTATGGCTTGTGAAAGCGCTCCAACGTTTTAGTCCGCCGTTACCAGTTCTTTTGAAACGTTTAGCTGAACCACGGTGAGTTTTTTGTTTTGGCATTTGTCTTTCCTCCTAAATTAAGTTACAAATTTATTTATCGGCTTTGGGCGCCAACATCAAGAACATGCTTCTTCCGTCCATTTTAGGATGAGATTCAATCGTCGAAACGTCAGTAAGCTCAGATGCAAGGCGATCAAGGACCCTTTGTCCGATTTCTTTGTGGGTGATCGCACGTCCTTTGAATCGGATCGATGCTTTCACTTTGTCACCTTTTTCCAAGAATTTGCGTGCATTCCGCAATTTCGTTTGAAAATCATTTTCGTCGATGGAAGGACTCAAGCGTACTTCTTTAAGGCTTACCACTTTTTGGTTTTTACGGGCTTCACGTTCGCGTTTTTGTTGATCGAAACGGAACTTGCCGTAATCCATAATACGGGCAACGGGCGGGTTTGCATTTGGCGATACCAAAACTAAATCCAAATTAGCTGCTTCTGCAATCTGCAATGCATCACTTTTCGATTTGACTCCTAGTTGCTCGCCGTCACTACCGATAATGCGCAGTTCGCGGGCACGGATGCCGTCGTTAACCATCATATCTTTTGCTATGGTCGTTCACCTCCATGATATTTGAGAGAAAGAACGCAGAAAAAAGTCGGCGGGTCATACTACCCCGCCGACAATACTCGCATTGCTGCAAGTTACTTGTACATATCTGGCCCAAGGACGCGATTGTCCACTTAGGCGAGAAGCGGGTGCCTCTGCTTAATTTCTCAACTTTTATAGTATACCTTGTTTAAATGAAAACGTCAAGCGCATTTCCCTAAAAATATTCTTTCACAAGATAGATTCAGGCTTTCGGTACATATTTCCAGATTTCTTCGAGATCCTGCGGCGGTAATTCCGCCACTAGTTCCTTGACGGTCTTGTTCCATTTCGGAACGATGAGTTCCGGATTCAGTTCCTGCAGCGGCAACAGCACAAAGGAGCGCTCCTGCATCCTTGGATGCGGCACAATCAGCCGTTCTTCTTCAAAACTTTCCACTCCGTACAAAACAATGTCAACGTCCAAGGTACGCGGGCCGAAACGGATCGTCCGCACTCTTCCGAGTTCCAGTTCGATGCTTTGGCAACTGTCCAGTAAATCCAATGGCAGCAAGTCCGTTTCCGCTTCGAACACTAGGTTCAGGAAATCCGGTTGGTCGAGATAGCCGACCGGTTTCGATTCATAAATGGAGGATACGCGTTTCAATTCCACATCCGGCAAGGCTCGGAAGAGTTCCAAGGCTTTTTCGAGATGGTGCGCGCGCGGTTCCAGATTTGTGCCCAATGCGATGTAGACGGTAGGCATGGCTTCAGCTCCCTTCCCTTTCGCGGTAGATTTCAACCGCAACGGAATCATAATGGCCGACGATCGGAGGATCCGGTTTGATCACTTTCACTTGGCAAGCCTGCAAACCGTCAAAACGCGCAAACAAAGCGATGGCGATGTGCTCTGCCAAAGCTTCGATCAGGTTGAAGTTTTCGCCCTCCACTACCGCTTTGACGGCTTTGTAGGCATGTCCGTAATGGATCGAATCTTCCATTTTGTCGCTGTAGCCGGCCTTTTTTGTATTGGTGTGCAGCACAACATCTACGTTGAAGCGTTGTCCCAGCACTTTTTCTTCCGCGTTCAATCCATGAAAGGCATAGAACTGCAGATTATTCAAATAGATTTTATCCAATCGGGCTCTCTCCTTTTTTCAACATGATATCCATCATCCGTGCCATTTCCGCATTGGCTTTCACATTGTGCACGCGGAACAGCTGGGCGCCGTTTACGATGCCTAATGCAGTCGTTGCGGCTGTGCCCAGATCGCGCTCCTTGAAAGGGATATCCCCCAGCGCCGTTCCGATGAACCGTTTCCGGGAAGTTCCCAACAGCACCGGATAGCCGAGATCCGCAAACCGCTTCAGATGGTGGACCACATTCAGGTTGTCTTCATAGGTTTTCCCGAATCCGCAGCCGGGATCCAGGATGATATTTTCCCTTTTGACGCCTGCTGACACTGCGATCCGCACACTCTCGCCCAGATCGTTCAGCATATCTTCGATCAAAAAGGCATAATCCGGCTTTTCCCGGTTGTGCATCAAGATGATCGGCACATCAAAGGCCGCCGCTACTTCCGCAATCTCGGGATCGTACTTGCAGCCCCAGATATCGTTGATGATATCGATGCCGGCTTCGCAGGCCGCACGGGCGACCGCCGATTTGTAGGTGTCGATCGAAAGCGGCACATCGACCGCTTTTTTGAGTGCTTCAATGATCGGCACTACGCGCGCGATTTCCTCTTCATCAGATATCTGGGTATGGCCCGGACGGGTGGATTCTCCGCCGATGTCGATGATGTCAGCGCCATCCGCAACCATTTCGAGAGCGTGAGCGATGGCTCTTTCTACCGTGTTCCACTCTCCGCCATCGGAAAATGAATCAGGCGTCACATTCAGTATACCCATGATATAGCTGCGCTGCGACAGGTCATATACTTTTGTCTTTGTCGTTAATTTCAAAATTCATTCTCCTCGTCAGCGTGTGATTCGTCTACAGTTTGATCAATTCCAGCACTTCACTTCTGGATTTGAACGATTGTTTGAATGCGCCACGGACTGCGGATGTCACAGTCTTGCTGCCCGGTTTCTTGACGCCGCGCATCGTCATGCACATATGCTCGGCTTCCAGGACGACCATGACTCCCTGCGGTTCCAGATGCTCCATCAGGATATCCGCGACTGTCGTCGTGATCCGTTCCTGGATCTGCGGTTTCTTGCTGACCTCATCGAGGATGCGCGCCAGCTTGCTCAAACCGATCACCTGTCCGTCCTTCGGCATGTAGGCGATATGTCCCACACCGAAAAAAGGGACCAGATGGTGTTCGCAAGTCGAATAGAAAGGAATATCCTTCACTAATACGATTTCGTCGGTATCCTCATGGAAGACCACTTTAGCGTGATCGGCCGGGTCTTTCTCGATTCCGGAAAAAATTTCGGCATACATGCGCGCTACCCGCTTCGGTGTCTCCTGAAGCCCTGAGCGGTTCGGATCTTCCCCGATCGCCTCCAAAATCATCTGGACGGCAGTTTCTATCTTTTCTAAATCCATTTTTATCCTCCTAAACGCTCATTCCGCCGCCAACGCCGCAAGGGTGATGTCAGCGACTGCTTTGGCCGCGACCAATAGAGCTTTTTCATTGATGTCGAATTTCGGGTGGTGATTATTGAAAACTTCTGCCTGATCCGGGCGAGCGCCGACATTCAGGAAAGCGCCGGGAATCTTCAGCAGATACTGTCCGAAATCCTCCGCTCCGGTGTTGGCCGAAGTTGCGATGACCTGGTTCAGGTAGGACCCGACACCATTCTTTTCCAGAACAGCGGCTGCTTTGGCAGTCTCTTCCGGGTGGTTATACAAAGGTGGATAATCGGAGTTGTAGTCGATCTCCACTTTCACGTCATACATCTCCTCAAGTCCGCGGCCGATCCTGTGGAAATGTTCCTCAATGACCTTCCCGACTTCTAGATCCATGTAACGGGCATCCCCGCGCAGAATCAGACTATCCTTGATGACATTGCTGCTCCCAACCGCCTCGAAGGAGCCGATCGTCACAACTGCCATGTCGTAAGGATTGATGCGCCGGGAAACGATGGTCTGCAGATTCATCACAAAGCTGGACGCAGCCACAATCGCATCATTGGATCGGTGGGGCTGAGAAGCATGCCCACCCGTCCCCTGGATCGTGACTTTGATGTCACTGCAGCCGGCATAGGCATAGCCGCTTGTGTAGAAGACGGTGCCGACTTCATAATCCGGATAAAAATGAATGCCGTAGATTTCATCGACATCGTCCAGCAAACCGGATTCCACAATGCTCTTGGCACCTGCAGGGGCCATTTCTTCGGCATGCTGGTGCACGATTTTGACGGTCCCTTCCCATTGGTCCCGCAGACGGATCAGGCAATCCGCCAAGACCATCAGATAGGCGGTGTGTCCGTCATGTCCGCAGGCATGCATGACGCCTGGATTTTTGGATGCGAACGGCAGTCCGGTCTGTTCCTCGATCTGCAGCGCATCGAAATCCGCCCGCAGCGCGATGGTCCGGCCGGGTTGCTTTCCCTCGATTGTGACGACGATGCCATAGCCGTTCCCGACGTTCGTCTGCACATCAACCGGTTTATCCTCATAGAAACGGACAATGAACGCAGCCGTTTCTTTCTCGTCGAATGACAGTTCAGGATGCTCATGGAAATGACGGCGCAAAGCAATCATATCATCTTCGCGGCCATCCAGCATTTTCATCAATTCATCTCTTAACATAAACCCTTCATCCCCTATCAAGCAAAATATATAAGAAAATGAAGGCCCGGAACACAAACTGCCATGTTCCGGGCCTTCATCAAGCTAACAGAATCAAAGCTACATCACTGAGCCTTATTGTATCACGATTTGCTCAGAAAAATGTGGATTTGATAAGATTATTTGAAGTTTTTGATTTCAGATTGAACCTCAGCCAAGAAATCATCCATGCTGAAAGTAACCATTTCTTTCGAACCATAGCGGCGGACAGTGACGGTTCCGTTCACCAACTCCTGATCGCCGATTACCAATTGGTAAGGGATTTTTTGAGTCTGGGAAGCACGGATTTTGTAGCCCATCTTCTCGTTGCGGTCATCGACTTCGACGCGCATGCCCAACTGTTCCATTACAGCTTTCAGTTCAAAAGCTTGATCGGCATGCAGATCCAGATTAACAGGTATGATTGTCGCTTGGACAGGCGCCAACCATACCGGGAATGCTCCTTTGTACTCTTCGATCAGATACGCCACAAAACGCTCCATTGTGGAGATGACGCCGCGGTGAATAACGACTGGACGATGATTGTTTTCACCGTCTTCGCCGACATAAGTCAGGTCAAAGCGCTCAGGCAACAGGAAGTCCAATTGGATAGTGGACATCGTTTCTTCCAAGCCCATCGCTGTCTTGAACTGAACGTCCAATTTAGGGCCGTAGAAAGCAGCTTCGCCGACAGCTTCGAAGTATTCCAGACCGAATTCGTCCATCGCTTCCTTCAGCATCGCTTCGGCACGATCCCACATAGCGTCGTCATCAAAGTATTTCACTTTGTCTTCCGGATCGCGGTAGCTCAGACGGAAACGATAGTCAGTGATCTGGAAGTCTGCATAAACATCCATGACCAACTGCAGCACGCGTTTGAATTCGTCCTTGATCTGATCGGGGCGGACAAAGGCATGCGCATCATTCAGGGTCATTTCGCGCACGCGCTGCAGACCGGACAAAGCGCCACTCTTCTCGTAACGGTGCATCATGCCCAATTCGGCGATGCGGATCGGCAATTCACGATAGCTGTGGATGTCATTCTTGTAGACCATCATATGGTGCGGGCAGTTCATCGGACGCAACACCAACATTTCGCCATCGCCCATATCCATCGGCGGGAACATGTCATCGTGGTAGTGATCCCAGTGGCCGGAAGTCTTGTACAATTCCACATTCGCTAAGACTGGTGTATACACATGTTGATACCCTAAACTGATTTCTTTGTCGGTAATGTAGCGTTCAAGCGTGCGGCGGATCGTCGCGCCTTTCGGCAGCCAGAACGGCAAGCCGGAACCGACTTCCTGCGAAACCATGAACAAATCCAATTCTTTGCCTAGTTTGCGATGATCGCGTTCTTTCGCTTCTTCGCGCATCTTGATGAACTCAGCCAAGGCTTTCTTGTCGAAGAAAGCTGTCCCATAGACGCGCTGCATCATTTTGTTGTTCGAATTCCCTCTCCAGTAAGCGCCCGCCAACGACAACAGTTTGAAGACTTGGATTTTGCCGGTTGACGGCACATGGACGCCACGGCAAAGGTCCGTGAAGTCCTCTTGCGTATACACAGTGATGATTTCATTTTCAGGCAACGCAGTGATCAATTCGACTTTGTAAGGGTCATTTGCGAAGATTTCCAAAGCTTCCGCACGGCTCACTTCACGTCTGACGATCGGATAATTCGCCTTCACGATGCTCATCATTTCCGCTTCGACTTTCGGCAAATCCTCTTCGGAAAGCTGCACTTCCATATCAGTGTCATAATAGAAACCTGTTTCGATCGCCGGGCCGACACCGAAATGGATTTCAGGGAACAGGCGCGTCAAGGCATGTGCCATCAAGTGGGCAGCCGAGTGACGCAGGACACCCAATCCGTCTGCGTGATCCGGTGTCACGATTTCAAGCGATCCATCCGTCTCCAACGGACGTGTGAAGTCGACCAATTCCCCGTTGAATTTTCCGGCCAAAGCTTTCTTTGCCAGGCTGTTGCTGATGCTTTTTGCTACTTCTTCCACTGTGACGCCGGCTTCGAATACTTTTACGGCGCCGTCTGGAAAAGTGATTTTGATTTCTGACATGCTGATTCCTCCAATTAATTAAATTTTGTACGAACGTTGCGGATGGCAAAAAAGGCAATAAAAAAAGCCCATCCCCAGCATGTGCCGGAAATGGGACGTGTCTACGTGGTTCCACCCAAATTCAAAGAGTGCGACAAGCATCCGCTTAAGATTCTGTCTCATCCTTACTTGAACGCGATAACGAGCGTACCGTTTCCCCCTACTGCATGTTCAGGGAATCTCTCGAAAGGGGTCAATACATGATTGATTAGGATGTTCCACCAAGCCATCCCTCGCTGAAAATCAGTTCATCCATCGGTGTCTTTCTCATCGATTTGTCTTTCGTTTCATCTGTAGTCCATTTAAACACAAAAAATAATTGTTTTCAAGCTTAATTTAAGAAAAGCTGAACGGGTTCGCTTAGCCCTGAAAGAAATTTAGGAAATCGTGCCATGCAACGTTCTCTACGGTCACCTTGTACTGGGACTCTAAGGGATGAATCCCTAAGACTCCCATGCAACTGAGCATCGTAGAGCGCAATATGCTGAGAGACTTCCTGCGTCAGCAGGTTAGTCGAACAGTATCCTTGGCTCGTAGAGACAAGGGGTTCCTTTTTCCTTCCCGAAGGGCTTACCCGTGAAGCTAGCCAACTCTTTTGATTGCAAAAAAGCAATCAGTCAGCCTATTGCTCGAAGCGACGGTTTTTCCCGGTCATAGGAATCTCGCGAGATAGGAAGCGTATCCGCTCCATCAAACGCTTCGCCTTCATCGGCTCGTCATCGCCCCGGTTACCCATGCGCAAATGCTCCTCCAGCTGTTGCATCGTAAAGTTGGAACTGAAGAAGGTCGGCAAGTCTTCCTGCATCCGGTACTGGAGGATGACACCGAGCACTTCATCGCGGATCCAAGTGGAATTGGCCTCCGCTCCGATGTCGTCGAGCATCAGGATTTCCGCCTTCTTCACGGCATCGATTTTTTCGTTTACCGTGTTGCTCTGGATCGCCTGCTTCATCTCCATCGTGAAGGTCGGATAATGCATCAATGTCGTCAGATGGCCACCCATCGCCAATTCATGCGCGATCGCACCCAACAGATATGATTTCCCTACCCCGAATGGACCATAAAAATAAAGCGCTTGGTGGTGCATTTTCGGATTGGCATTGAAGGCATCGATAAAATTCAACGATTCCAGAATAGCCGGCATCCGCTCGTTCGATTGGACAAAGCGATCCAATGTCGCCGTGCGGACATCCTTCGGCATCGACATCGAATGGACGCGGCTCCGCAATTCCTTTTCCCTTTCCTTCGCCATCGTCTCGTCCGTCGGTGTATAGACGACATCGATGTATCCGGCATTCAACACAAGGTGCGGCTCATAGCCAGGATTCTGCGATTCCTTACCCAGCCGGATTTTCTCTTTTTCCTGCACGTATTCGTGCAGTTTCGAATAACTTCTCTCGACGATTGCCTGCGTCAAGCGCTCTTCGTGTTTCTGGAAGAACGCTTGGACATCGGCATCCTTCATGATAGTTTCGATCATGCCTTTATAGCGTTGGCTGATTTCGGGATTATTCATATATTTATAGAATGCTCTTCCGATATGATCCATCACTCATCCCCTGCCTTTCCGCTACTTTTTAATTTTTTGATGCGTTCATTCAATTTTTGTTGCGCTTCCGGCGTCAGAGGTGTCTCCACAACCGATTTATGTTCCTCTTTAGCCCAATCCGGCAAGGTCTCTTTCTTGCGCGCCACAGTTTTCCCGTAATTCTTTGCGGTTGTTCGGCTGGCTGCCCGTTTTTCCGCTTTCGCCTTCATCTCGCCGGCGAATTGTTTCGCCTTCGCCAACGCTTTTTCGGGCGAATCGACGCCGTCCTGCAGCCAATCGTTTGCGATTGCTTCCACATAGGCCTTCGAAAGGTGCGGATTGTTGAGGATGACCAACACGTAGTGCGTCAATACATTGAGCACACTCGGCTTGAAATCGGCCTTTTCCATCAGCGTCCGCAGCAATTGCGTTTCCGAGGCGGTAACGATGCCGCCTTTTTGCTTTTTGATGCTAGTCAAAAACTGATGCGGCGTCAACTGTTCACACGCCTTGATGAACGCGATTTCTTCACTGGAAAAGCGCGCCTGAATCAATTTTTGTTCCCGGCCTTTTTCAGTATCTTTAGCCAGTTGGATGCTCTGGGTGACTTTATCCTTTACCTCCAAACGGCTGCTGTGCCTCTGTTCATAGGCGTCGGAGACAATCTTTTTGAGCGCCTCCCCGTCGACTTTTCCTGATTCGATATCGGCTGCCTCCAGAATGAACTGGGCCATCTGCAGCTCGTCGCAACCATACAGAGTGTAGAGGATAGTGATCGTGTGCTCCAATTCCTTTGTGATGGATTCGCGTTTGACGAATTGCTTGTTCAACAGCTGCCGGAAAAACGCGAAGTCAAACCCCTCGTTCTCGATTGCGGGCGGGATTGCCCCGCTATCGCCCAACAACGTGTTATCGCTCTGCCTCATGCGCGCCTGCTCCGTAAAGGCGCTTTCCGAGAAAGAAAACACGTCCAGAAAGGACTTGGTGATGTTCTCCGCATTTTTCAAACCGCGGACTTGCCGGCTGAACCGCTGCTGCAACTCGCGGTATTTCCGTTCGCCGACCTTTTCATACAACAGCAACCCCATCAGGTCATCGCTGAAAAAAGCATGACTGGACAGCGGCTGCTGCAATTCATATAGGTATTGCTTCTCAGGCTCGTTCACCAGGAATGTCTTCAGCAAACCGATCCCTTCCAATTTCACCCGCGCTTGGTAGAAGTCCTGGATTCCGCTGTTCGATAAAGCCAACAATTCGGAATGAAGCAAATCCTTGCTCCAATAGCTCTCCTGCGGAATCTCCGCGAGCAGCGTCATGTAGAGACTGAATGCTTGCGGCCCGATGATGGGTTGATACAATTGCGTCACGATTTTGCGGTCCACATCGGAAACCAAGTTCGTCTGGCTTGCTCTGAAAGGGTCCTTAGGGCTGATATTTTGCCATGGATAGCTCATTATTCATTTTCTTCCTTTCCGGGGGCTGCCTCGCGGGGAGGAGCATCGGAGGGTGGGATGTCTGAAGATTCGGCAGCCGCTTGTTCGGCTTTTTTCTTCTCCATGTTCTTCAATTCATCAAGGAAGGTCTTCCGGTCCGAAAATTGGCGGTAAACACTTGCGAAACGGATATAGGCGACGTCGTCTATTTTGGCCAACTTATCCATGACGTATTCCCCGATGACGATGCTGGATACTTCATTTTCTCCGAGCGCTCGGATTTCGGCTTCCACTTCATTGACGACAGTCTCCAATTGTTCAAGGGCAATCGGCCGTTTTTCGCAGGAGCGGATCAATCCCCGCAACAACTTTTCACGGCTGAATTCTTCGCGCGCGCCATTTTTTTTGATGACAAGCAACGGCGTCTGCTCGATCCTCTCGAATGTAGTGAAGCGGAAATGGCATTGTTCGCATTCGCGACGGCGGCGGATGGCTTTCCCATCATCAGCTGGACGACTATCGACAACACGCGATCCGTGATAGTGACATTTTGGGCATTGCATCGGCTTTCCCCCTTTTCTTTCGTTTATTATTGCTTCATTATAACATACTTGTGGCTCAAAAACCTTGAAAAGATGGTCTTTCCGGGACCATCAGGCTAGACGGCTCTGTGTCCGCGCAGCCATTCGTTGACTTGTTTTTCGGTTTCTTCAATCGTCCCGGAATTGTCGATGACAAAGTCCGCCAGCTCTTTTTTCTTCTCGATCGAAAGCTGGCTTTGCATCCTCCGGGCAGCTTCAGCCGCATCCAAATGGTTGCGGCCCATCAGCCTTTTCAATTGGAGCTCTTCCGGAACATAGACGACCATCACGGCATCGCAGCTATCCTGATACCCGCCTTCGTACAGCAAAGGGATATCCAGCACGATAAGATCGTGCCCTTCGTTGATATAACGCTCTTTTTCCGCATGTATCCAATGCTGGATGCGCTCCTTCAGCAAGGCATCCAGCTCCGCCCGTTTCTCCCTGTCCGAAAAGATCAGTTCTCCCAAACGGTTGCGATCCAGTGTGCCATCCGGCAGCAGATAATCTTCCCCGAAATGCTTGACGATGTCCGCTAACCCAGGCGCACCCGGAAGGACGACAGCCCTAGCTCCCAAATCCGCATCCACGACCGGTATGCCCGCAGACAAAAACAGCTTCGCTACAGTCGATTTCCCTGTAGCGATGCTTCCTGTAAGACCCAATATATAACTCATATTTGTTTCATCTCGCCCCTTTGTACGCAATGTCGTTGATGTCCGCTGCCTTCGGACGGACCTTCGGCAGTTGTTGACAATGCGGACAATAATGCGTTCCTCTTTGTGCAACCCTGATTTTTTCGATCGGATGGCCGCAGTTCGGACAAGGTTTCCCGGTCTGTCCATAAACGGCAAGGGATACTTGGAATTTCCCGGCCTCCCCCAACGTGTTTTTGTAGGTCCGGATGGTCGAACCACCGGCCTCCACTGATCTGCCGATCACATCGATGATGGCTTCCTGCAGTCTTTTCGCCGCAGCCGGTCCGATCGTGTCGGCGGCTTGCAAGGGATGGATTTTGGCTTGGAAAAGCGACTCATCCGCATAAATATTCCCGACGCCGGCAACAATGTTCTGGTCGAGGATGACCGCTTTGATTGCCCGATGCGACTTGGAAAGGTCTTTTTTGAATTTGCTCAACTTGAAGAAATCCGCGGTCGGCTCCGGCCCCATTTTTTTGAAAGGTTCATACTCATCCCGCTTTTCGATCGGCAACAGCGTGAATTTCCCGAACTTACGCACATCAAGGTAACGCAACTGACGGCCATCGGCGAGATAGAAAATGACGTGGGTATGCTTCTTGATCGGTTCACCGGATTCGCTGACCTCATATTTGCCTTCCATCCGCAGATGGGAAATCATCGCCC
This sequence comes from uncultured Trichococcus sp., assembly GCF_963663645.1. Lineage (NCBI taxonomy): Bacteria > Bacillati > Bacillota > Bacilli > Lactobacillales > Carnobacteriaceae > Trichococcus > uncultured Trichococcus sp. Next base: position 1,992,316 of record NZ_OY760503.1, on the reverse strand, counting down.
AGTGGTCCAACAAGAAGATCAGATACTTGCCGCGGCGTTCGATGGTGTGGATCTGTTCCCCCCGCAGGACCATCTTGAACCGTTCCGTGGAAAAAGGCGGCGTGATCATCCGATCCCAAAAGACGGCTACATCTGTGATGACGGCTCCTCCGACAAGGTTGATGAGCCCCTTGCGGATCGTTTCTACTTCTGGCAATTCCGGCATAAGCAACCCCCTCTCTTTTATCGATTTTATCCCTGTTTATTTTGCTTCATACCAGCTGTCGCCGGAGTTGCTGTCCACTTTAAGCGGTACAGCCAAGGAAACGGCATGCTCCATGATTTCCGGCACTAATTTTTCCAATACCGGGATCTCTTCTTCCGGACATTCGAAGATCAGTTCATCGTGAACCTGCAACAGCATATTCGCTTGAAGGCCTTTTTCCTTAAGGGCTTCATCCATCCGGACCATCGCAACTTTGATGATATCGGCGGCAGTGCCTTGGATCGGCGAATTGATGGCAGTCCGTTCCGCAAAGGAGCGCAGATTGAAGTTGCGGTTATGGATATCAGGCAGGTAGCGGCGTCTGTGGAATAACGTTTCCACATATCCGTTCTCTTTCGCCTCTTTGACGATGTCCTCCATGAATTGCTTCACGCCTGGATATTTTTCGAAATAGCGGTCAATGAATTCCTGAGCAGCTTTCCGGGTGATGTTCAGGTTTTGGGACAACCCGTAGTCACTGATGCCATACACAACCCCAAAATTGACGGCCTTCGCTTGTCGACGCAGATTGGCGGTGACATCTTCCGGATTTTCGATGCCAAATACGCGCATCGCAGTCGAAGTATGGATGTCCTGGCCTTCCAGGAAGGCTTCACGCAGATGCTCATCCCCGGAAATGTGCGCCAGCACGCGCAATTCGATCTGCGAATAGTCGGAGGCAAAAAGCTTCCAGCCTTCTTGTTGGGGAACGAAGGCCTGTCTGATCTTCCGGCCTTCCTCCATCCGGATCGGAATGTTCTGCAGGTTCGGATCGACGGAACTCAAACGGCCGGTCTGCGTCAACGTCTGTTGATAGCGTGTATGGATCTTTCCGGTTTCCGGTTTGATGAATTTCAGGAGCCCCTCCACGTAGGTCGATTGCAGCTTGGCCAACTGTCGATAATTCAGGATGTGCTCCACGATCGGTGCTTGCGCCTGCAGTTTCTCCAATACGTCCACCGCTGTCGAATAACCTGTTTTCGTCTTTTTGATGACGGGCAATCCCATCTTCTCGAACAGGATGACACCCAGTTGTTTCGGAGAGTTGATGTTGAACTCCTCACCCGCCTCGGCATAGATGGTCTTCTCGATCTCAAGCAATCGGCCGGCAAATTCCTCTTTCATGGTCAAAAGACGCTGCGGTTCCACTTTGATCCCTTGGATTTCCATGTGCCCCAGCACAAACGACAAAGGCAGCTCCATTTCGTAATACAAGTCTTTTTGCACGTTGCTTTCCAGTTCGGCGTTCAATTGGGAGAACAGCGCCTGGATCGCTTTCACTTTGCGTGCCAGATGATCATGCAGCACGGCATCCTCGGGAACGGCCATTTTAGCGCCTTTTCCGTAGATGGCCTCATCAAAGGAGACATCGTTGTAGCCGTATTCCTGAGCGACTTGCGCAAGGTCTTTGCTGTTGTCCTTCGCATTCAGGATGTAGGAAGCCAACAGGATATCAAAGTCGATGCCCGCCAGCGCGATGCCGGCATAATGCAGCATGACCATCGTCCGTTTGCCGTCGTAGACAATTTTGTGGGCTTCGGCATTTTCAGCCCATTCCTTGAAAGCGGGGCTTGCCTTCACTGTTTCCAATGAAGCCGTATATATTTTTCCATCCGTTCCCCAGCTGGCTGCAAGGATTTTTCCTTCATGGTAGTTGTCTTCAAGCATCTCCACATACAGTGCCATACGGTCCGTAAAATGCTCGGGACGGATCTCGGTCAGGACTTCGAAGTGGATGTCCTCAAACGATTCAGAGCGGTCTTCAGAAGTCACACCCAGTTTATCAAGGAAACTGTTGAAATCCATTTCGCGATAAAAATCGGTCAGCTTGTCCATCTGTTTGCCTTCAACGGCAAGTTCATCGAGCTTCAATGTCACGGGAGAATCCAGATCGATCGTAGCCAACGTTTTGCTCATGAACGCATTCTCTTTGTCATTGATGAGGTTCTCTTTCATCTTGCTTTTCTTCAGTTCATCGATATGCTCGTAAAGATTTTCGATGGAGCCGTATTCGGTCAGGAGCTTCAAAGCAGTCTTCTCGCCGACTTTGGTGACACCCGGATAATTATCCGACGAGTCCCCCATCAGCCCCTTCATATCGATGATCTGTTTCGGCTCGATGCCGTATTCTTCACGGATGACTTCAGGTGTGTAGGATTTCAATTCCGATACACCTTTGACGGTTATATCGACCCGGATATTATCCGTCGTCAATTGGATCATATCCTTATCGCCTGAAATGATGACGACCTCATAGCCGGCCTGATCGGCCATCCGCGAGTAGGTCCCGATGATGTCATCGGCTTCATAATTGACCAATTCATAAGTCTTGCCGCCGAATGCATGAACCAAGACACCGAAATAAGGCCATTGTTCGGACAACTCCGAAGGCATGCTGGCACGCCCGCCTTTGTAATCATCATAAAGGGCATTACGGAAAGTCGTCTTCCCGGAATCGAATGCTACCAACAGATGCGTAGGCTCTTCTGTCTGGAAGATGCGTTCCAATATATTATTGAAGGCGAAGAGCGCGTTCGTATGCAATCCGTTCTTGTTGCGGAACCCATCCAGATTCGGCAATCCAAAAAAGGATCTGAAAGCCACACTGCTGCCATCCACCAATATTAATTTTTTCTTTTTATCAGTCATCTGTTTACATCCTAACTCTGCTTATTCTGAATCTTCTGCTGTCTCGGTTGCGGAAACAACTCCTGCTTCGACTGCTTCCTCGTTTTCAGTTCGCTCGTTCATGATTACGTTCTCTTCCTCATCAAAAAATAACTTACGAGGCGTTTCTACAATCAATTCAGCATCCAACACACGTTCATTTTCCATATTCGTTCCAACAACGCTGATCGTCACTTGTTCGCGGCGCTCATCCACGCGTTCCACTTCAAAATTGAACGTAATCGTGCTGTTGTGGTAGATCGGTTCAATCACATTCAAAGAAACGTCCACAATATGTGAACCCGGACCCGGTAAATGTTTGGAAACATTGCTCGTCAAAATACCCACCAACAAAACGGTTGGCACGATCGGCTTATGGAACCGAGTCGTCTGCGAATAATCATGTTGAATATAGAGTGGGTTCCCGTCATTCGTCAACCCAAGATACAGCAAAATATCTTTGTCTTCGATGATTTCCGTGACAGTCAACGAATCCCCCTCTTGAATTTCATCAATCGATTTTCCAAGCTTTATATCTTTCAGACCCATTTTCACTTTTCCTTTCTTTGAACACATATATGTCTATCATATCAAAAACGCCGTTCCGATAAAAGCCGTTTAGCTGATTGAAACTATTTATTCAAATAACCGGTCCAAGCCGCTCAGCCTTCCATCAAAAAAATCCAAGGATTACTTCCAAAGTCATTTACATAAGCAACTTGACAACTGTAAAAAGCGGGGCCGAATTGTCGAATGTTGCTCGCGTATCCGACACTCCCAGTGCTATGCGGAAGCAAATTGTCGAATGTTTCTCGGCATTCGACAATCTCGGCTCGACGTGGAAGCAAATTATCGAATATTCTTCACCTATTCGACAATTTTGGTTCACTTTGCTGAGTAGTTTGCTTTTCTCGGTATTTTTCGATTGTCAGAAAAGAAAGAGACAGTGGAATTGAGAGAATGTATCTCCTATTTCCACTGTCTCTTATTTGTCAATACCCTTAAGTTAATGACATTGGGATTGCTTCCTGGACTTTTTTTGATGTATTGTATTAATTTTTTGTCGGCACGCTATGGCTCAACAGTTCTTCATAAGCCAGTTCAAATTTCTGAACATCCCCAGCGCCCATGAAAATGGCGACAGCATCGTGGAACTGCAGCAGTGGCGACATATTGTTGACGTTCAATACCGTTGCGCCTTTTTCGATTTTATCGGCCAAGTCGCCGATCGAAACCTGTCCATCCTTTTCGCGTGCGGACCCGAAGATATCGCAAAGGAAGACCTTATCGGCCAGTTCCAGTGACTCAGCGAACTCGCTAAGGAGAGCAACCGTGCGCGTGAAGGTATGCGGTTGGAAAATCGCAATGATTTCTTTCGTAGGGTATTTCTGTCTGGCTGCATCCAGGGTAGCGCGGATTTCGGATGGATGGTGGGCATAATCGTCGATGACGACCATATCCGAAATGTATTTCTCGCTGAAGCGGCGTTTTACGCCTGAGAAGGTCTTCAGCTGAGCGGCAACCTTGTCTTTGTCCAAGCCTTCCAGCCAGCAGAATGTGATGATGGCCAATGAGTTAAGGATGTTGTGCGTGCCGAATGACGGGATTTCAAAATGACCGAACAGCTCGCCTTTTATTTCCACATCGAACTGACTGCCGTTTGTGTCTTTCGTGACATTTTTGGCGACAACATCATTGTCTTCAGCGAATCCATAAAACGTGACCGGATATTTTCCTTTCAGTTCACGGACATAAGCATCTTCGCCACAAGCGATGATGCCTTTTTTCACTTGTGATGCAAACGTATCAAATGCGCTGTATACATCATTGATGTCCTGGTAGTAATCCGGATGATCGAAATCGATGTTCGTGATGATGGCGTAGTCTGGTGAATAAGCCAAGAAATGACGTCTGTATTCGCAGGCTTCCAAGACAAAGTACTCTGCATCTTCCCGTCCGAAGCCAGTGCCGTCGCCGATCAGATAGCTTGTCGGGGCAATCCCGTCCAATACATGGGACAACAAGCCGGTTGTGCTCGTCTTACCGTGTGAGCCGGTAATAGCGACGCTCGTATAGTTTTTGATCAACTCGCCTATGAAATCATGGTAACGGATGACCGTCAAACCGAGTTCTTTCGCTTTCGCGATTTCCTCATGCGAATCAGGGAAAGCATTCCCTGCGATGACCGTCAAACCCGGTGTGATGTTTGCTTCGCTGAATGGCATGATTGTGATGCCAGCATCATCCAAACCTTTTTGCGTAAAGAAATAAGTTTCGACATCCGACCCTTGGACACGGTAGCCTTTTCCATGCAGGATCAATGCCAACGCACTCATCCCAGAACCTTTGATGCCGACAAAATGATAAATCGTTTCCGTTTCCATAATTACCTCCAAATGAATAAGGAAGGTTAGTCTTTCGGCTACCTTCTGATGTTTGTGTCTCAAAACATTCGCTTAGGACTTGATGACTTGCTGTCCAGTTAATGAGTCGGAACCAGTATAGCACGCACGGATTAAGAAAATGCATGAAATTATTTAAAATTTGATGTCAAACATGTCAACAATTTCATTGCATCATCAACCGCGGCGCAAAAATCAGCCTAATGTTACAGTGTGATGACTAAAAATAAGATTGGCTTGCCGAATCGGCAGGCTCATGGACAAATTTTCCGGCTGCAACATACGAGCGTTCCTGCTCCATGATGCCCAACAGCGAGCGGTTCATCGCCCGTTTGGACTTGCCTTCCAAAGGTTGCAACTCACTTGTTTCCATGCTCTCTTCCTCTCGGAAAACAGCGTCTTCAACAGGTGGGGCAAGCTCGAAAAGAAGCAGGTCCGAGCTGTCTTTCTTCAATAATGCCGCAATCGCGCGATAATCGATTTTCTTTTGTTTCAGATTTTCCCAGCCTTTCAACGGTTCCGGAACTTCGGTCAGTTGGAAAGGCCTTCTGCTTTTGTAGGAAGCAAAGGGATGCATGCCCAGTTCCGTGCGGCGCTCCTGCTGCTTTTCATCCTTCAGCCTTTTTTTCTCGGCTGCAAAGACGTCTGCAGCAGGCTTCACCGCTTGATCCCTGAAGGATACGAACGCCTCCTTATTGTGGCGGATATACGGAACTGTGTCCATCGGATGGAGCAAATCTTGCGAGATATAGGAGGACGGTTGTGCAGAATCGCCTTTTTCTTCCAGGGTACCATGCTCTTCATCCTCTTTTTTCAGGTAATTCGGAAAATCAAACTTATTTGTTGCAGGATGACTTCCTTCCATCCCTGAACGATGGTCATGCCGAAAAAAACTTGGTCCATCATAGCGACTCATCCAGTCTGCTCCTCTCTTATTTTGCTTCCGGCCATGCTATGCCCGGTTTCAGTGGAATTCCTTTATAATAGTACTTCTTTTTCAACCAAATTTCCATAGGGTTATTTGGAAAATGCTGCGCCTATAGTATAGCTGTCATCCAAGACAAGGATGCCTTTTTTAGGGCTGGCGTTCTCCAGCTGCAATTCTTTGGCTGAACAGATCATGCCGTGGCTGGCCACGCCGCGCAATTCACCCGGCCAGATGATCAAACCGCTGGGCATGACAGCGCCCGGCTTGGCTACGACGACGCGTTGCCCTTTTTTGATGTTGGCTGCACCGCAGACGATCTGCAGTACTTCTCCGTTGTCCACTTCCGTTTGCGTAACGGATAGATGGTCGGAGTCTTCATGCGGCACGCATTCCTTGACGTAGCCCACAACAAATTTAGGCGAACGATCGACGACGACAGCGTCACTGAAGCCTGCCGCTTGGATCAAAGCATTCACTCTTTCGACTTCCTCATCGGAAAAGATGACTTGTCCTTTTGCATCCAGCTTAAGCGTATCTGAAATCGAAAACAGATTGTAGCCCATCGTTTCATCCGTACGGTTATTGAAAATGCGCGTCACATTCCCTTTTGATTCGCATGATTGTTCTTGGCGGACGGCGATATCCCCTTTCGTCAACATTAATGTATCCCCGACTGCTTCACGATTATAAAAACTTAACCACATGTTATGTTTGCTCCTTTATGCTTCTTCATTTATTTTTTCCCAAACGAAATAGTATCACAATTGTTCCAAAAAGGCTTCAATCTCTTTTTGCGTCTTCCGGTTGCGTGAAACGAAACGCCCCAAAAGTTCTCCCCGGTCATAAGCGACAAAACTCGGGATTCCGGAAATCTGCAGAGCTTCCCCCAACGTGCCGAAATCATCGCGGTCTATTTCGACGAAACGAAAATCCGCGAATTTATTCTCCACCTCGGGCATGAACGGACGGATGTAATGGCAATCCGGACACCAATCGGTCATGAAGACGAATACTGTTTTTCCCGAATCGCGCAGTTCTTTGAATTGCTCCAAATCTTTCAGTTTATCCATACTCCGACTCCCCCTTAATTCATGGACATGATGGTTTCATAAGTGCTCTTGTCCAATGCTTTGATGACTTGCGCGACCATTTCCTTGGCTGCCGCATAATCGTCGATGTGGAACATAGTTTGGTGTGTGTGGATGTAGCGGGCGCAGACGCCGATGACCGCGCTCGGCACCCCGCCGTTCATGACATGGGCGGCACCCGCATCCGTTCCGCCTTTGGAAACGAAATACTGATAAGGGATATCATGCGTTTCCGCCGTATCCAACAGAAATTCGCGCATCCCTTTCAAAGTGATCATGCCGGGATCCTGGATCCGCAATAGGAAACCTTCCCCCAGGTGACCGAACGTATCCTTGGTCGTCGTCAGATCATCGGCAGCGGAGCAGTCCACCGCGAAGAACAGATCGGGCTTGAATTTGTGGACGGCCGCTTTTGTCCCCCGCAGCCCGACCTCTTCCTGGACGTTGGCGCCGGCGATCAACGTGTTCGGCAACTTTTCATTTTTCAATGCTTCCAATGTTTCCAAAACGACCGTGTTCCCGTATCGGTTATCCCACGCTTTTGAAATGATTTTCTTCTTGTTGGCGGTCCAGATCGTTTCCACCTGAGGAACGATCGTATCTCCTGGACGGACTCCGAACTCCAGCGCTTCTTCTTTCGAATCGAAACCGGCGTCGAACAGGATATCCGTCACTTTGACTTTTTTCCCTTCACCCTCCCCGCGCAATAGATGCGGCGGAACAGAAGAAGAAATCACAGGAATATCGCCTTTGGATGTCTGCAGCGTATAACGCTGTGCCGAAACGACATAGGCATTCCAGCCTCCAAGCGGCACGACCCGGAACAGTCCGCGCTCCGTGATGCTTGCCAGCATAAAACCCACTTCGTCCATGTGTGCCGCCACCATGATGCGCGGTGCCGTTTCATCTTCATGCTCTCTGATCCCGAAAATGCCGCCCAAACCGTCCATTTCGATGCGATCCACGAGGGGTGCCATTCTCTCCTGCATGTAGTTCCGGATATTGCGCTCGTTTCCGCTTGTCCCCTGCAATTCCGTCAATTCTTTGATCATAGCAAATGTTTTATCTTCCATATTTGAATGGAGCAGGACACATCTTTACCCATATGCCGCTCCCGGTCCCCCTTCATTGTCTGACTATCCCTCCTATTATAGCGCAGCATCATTGTCATAGCAACGATTCCATTCATCCCGGAGCAGCCGCCACTGCCGGAAACGTTTCCTTCCTGAAGCCTGATGGAATCGACGTTCCCCTGTTATTTTTTTCGTTTTATTGCTATACTTAGGGGAGAAAAAAGAAAGCGCATCACTTTGAGGAGGAACATAGGATGAACTTTTTGGAAAAATGCATGTGCAAAAAACACAAAGAAGAAATCTTGGGCGGTATTTTATTCGGAGCCGGACTCGTACTTGGTTCAGTCGTGACAGCCCTTTGCTATGAACAGAAGCGGACCGTAAACGGCGACAAGATCCTGGAAAACGTCAAAAAGATGTTCCTGGCTGAAGCTCCGATCGAAGGATCATGGATCGAACTGCACCCTGTCCCGCTCAGTCGTTATTCTTCAAAAACGGATGTGTATTACGGCGGAATTTCCCGTAAAGAGGATGGCGTATTGGTGCAATATGAATTCATCGCCGATGCCTACACAGGAACCATTTTGGACTTATACAAACTATAAAAAAACAGAAAAAAGAAGGATCAAAGCAATCATAGCTTTGGTCCTTCCTTTTGTTTTGGTTCTATTTTTCTGAATCAGCCGTTGCTTTTTTCGGAAACGCCGCTTCGACGCGGTAGATGCGGTCTCCTCTTGAAGAGAACTTCGCTTCATACTCCGTCATGATGTTTCCTTCAAAGTCGCTCTTGTGCAGATCCAACCAGACTTGCTTCAAAGTCATTCCGTACTGTGAGAAGCTCGCCAAAGAATATTCGAACAAACCTTGATTATCCGTCTTGAAATGGATTTCTCCGCCGGAAACCAAAATCTGCTCATAGTTGCGCAGGAATTTTTTGTAGGTCAAGCGGCGTTTGTCGTGCTTGGACTTTGGCCATGGATCGGAAAAGTTCAGGTAGACGCGAGCCACTTCGCCTTCCGCAAAGAAATCCGCTACATTCTCTCCGTCCGTATTCAGCAACTGGACATTTTTCAGACCCGCTTCGATCATCTTATCAAGCGTCATGACCGCCACGCTCGTCTGACGTTCGATTCCGATGTAATTCACTTCCGGATGCATGCGAGCCATCTCGACGATGAACTGGCCTTTGCCGGAACCGATTTCGACATGGATCGGTTGGTCGTTACCGAAGCGTTCCTGCCATTTCCCTTTCCAATCCGCTGGTTCCATCACAACATATTGAGTACTCTCAGCCAACTTTTCAGCAGCCCATGGTTTATTTCTTACGCGCATAATTCTCCTCTTTCTTATCTGTTTTTTTCGAAAAAAGAAATCCTTTCCGTTCGTATGAAGACGAAGAGGATTTCATAAATAGCTGTTGATGCGATTCTTGTACAGCTTTTTCAGCAATAAAATCAATTGATTCATTTCCAGATTGCGTTCCTGTGAGTGGCTCTTTTTGATCATGCTGAGGCACACCATCATGCTGTACCATTCCAACCGGCGTTCCATATTGTCGTTCATCCGCAAGCCGTACTGTTCCAACCACACTCCCCATTCTTCATAAGGAACGTATTGCACCAGCAAGGTGCTGATGTCCGAGAATGGATCGGCAATTTTGACCATTTCCCAATCCACCAGATACAGCCGGTCTTCCTCATCCAGCAGGAAGTTTTTGCGGTTCACATCTCCGTGGCAGACCGTTTTTTGCGAGTCATCGATGCTGGCGATGCTGTTCTTCACATATTCAGCCGCTTGTTGAAGGACCGAATTGGATTTCAGGTCATCCGACAGATCAGCGACATATAGGTTGTAGAAATTGATCGGGTTGAAGATTTCCCCTTTTACCTTCTGAAGCATCTTCAGGAGATTTTCGGAATGATGGATGCGATGCAGGATGTCGCGCACGTTCTTCCCTTTCATCTCATCCGGATTCAATTCCCTGCCGTTGAGCCATTCTTGAGCTGTCAGGACATCTCCATTGCCGACCCGTTTGGTCCAGATCAATCGCGGCGTGATCCCCTCAACGGAAAGCGCAGCTAAGAAAGGCGAAGAGTTTCTTTTCAAAAAGACTCTTTCCTCGGCTCTGGTGCCCATATAAGCTTGTCCTGTATCTCCTCCGATGGGATGTAGCCGCCACCCTGAGTCCATTTTATAATCCATCGAGCTCATTCCTTACTCTAATCTTTAGTTTTTCTATGCCGATGAAAAGAAGGAGCCGGGACGAAAGCCCCAGCTATCTCGGTCTGCTCTTCTATTCGTAAGCCACGTGTTCTTTTGGCGATGCCGATCGTTCAGCTCTGAAAGCGCAACGACCCTCACTCGCGTACAATTATCATTTTAGATTTCTTTACATATCCAGTCAAGAATATTCCATGGAGTTTCGGAACTGAACCGAGCTTAACCCGTGCATCAGTAGTTTGCCGCTTCTCTTTTTTCCGTACGTCCGCCCATGTAAAACTGGATGAACAACCAGACGAACCCGCCATTGAAGGCTACTGCAGCCAACCCCATCTGCCAACTGCTGTTGAAGAAGATGATACCCGCAAAAAGCAAGCCTTCCAGCCCCAAAAGGTAAGCCAACAAACGCTGGAATCCGGAAAATTTGTCTGCTTGCTGCGTCGGATAGAGCCGATACAGCATATTTTCATTGAAATGGAAATACAGCGGCAACAGCTGGAACCCCGTCAGATAAAGGAACAACAGACTGAGGCCTACAGAAAATCCGGCTGATGGTGCGAACAGAAGCAACAGCATCCCGATGGCCAACAAACGGAAAAACAAGCCGCTGTAATCTGTCCCGCGCAAAAATGCCCGCGCGTATAAATACTGATAGGAATTGCTTTTGCCTTCAACCTGGCGCAACAAGCCGTCGAAATATTTTCTTCTTTTTGCTTTGCTCTTCACTTGAGGAACATCGGTAAAAAGATTGATGACTCGGTTTATCCGAGCTTTTCGTTGTTCTTCCGAGGCGATCATCTGCTCCCATTGATAGAGCGGATAGCGCGCCTCATACGCCACTTGTACTTTTTTACGCAGAAACATAGTATACAGCGTTACAAGTACCGGCGCAACCCATGGATGAAAAAATATCGCGATACTGAACGATATGATCGCCGCGCAAGCCAAGTACAGCTCGTTTTTTTGGCGGACTTTCCTGTTGCCTATCTTCAGGCCCAGCTCCTGCAGATCCAAATGGATGCTTTTCAACAGAATCAAGGTTGCATATATCGGAAGCAAATCACTTGCGCCGATTGTTCTGCCGGCAAAAAGCATCGGCATCGCCGCGGCCGCCAAAAAGAACAACAGAACGGAAGGAAGGATCAGACTGTATTTTTTCGCTTTGCTGAAATAGTTTCCCCAGTCCTTTTCCTTAGCCAAAAGGAACACTTGATCGGCCGGCTCAAGGAAAGTAGCCAGCTTACCGATAAAGATGCTGCCGGAAAAAAGAAACACGATCAGCAGCTTTCCCCAAAGGAAATCCGGCGTCACGGTTTTCACAAATTCGGAATATTGGTAAGCCAAAGCTCCCAACAGAAAAAGCAGCACAAGGACGAAATGATCATTGAAGATATATTTGCTGTAGCGACTGAACTTTTTCAGGTGCAGTTGCTGTCTTTTTTTCCAGATACTCTCCAGATTCATGGTTGCGCCACTTCTTTCGTCAAGCTGATGTATAGCTCATCTAGATTCGCTCCCGGCATGCCCATTTCGCGCTGAAGGTCCGCCATCGTGCCAGTCACTTTGACCTCTCCATGATGAAGCAGAACGAAATTATCACATTCTTTTTCAGCCGAAGCCAACACATGCGTAGACATCAGAATAGCTGCGCCCTGCGCTTTTTTCTCCCTGACCATCTCCAAAAAAGAGTGGATGCCAAGCGGATCCAGCCCCAGGAAAGGTTCATCGATGACATATACAGGCACATCCAGCATGAACGCGCAAACAATCATCACCTTTTGTTTCATTCCTTTGGAGAAATAAGCCGGAAACCACTCCAGTTTGTCCTCCAGACGGAAATCCCGGATGTAGCGCATCGCCTTTTCCATGGCAACTGCCTCCGGGATTCCGTAGGCCATTGCCGTGATTTCCAAGTGTTCCCGTAAAGTGAGTTCTTCGTAGAGCACCGGTGTTTCAGGAATAAAAGCGAATGACTGACGATAACGTTCCGTATCGTCGCGCAACGTCCGGCCATCAATTGCGATTTTCCCGCTGAAAGGCATCATCAACCCGATGATGTGTTTGATGGTCGTGCTCTTTCCTGCTCCGTTCAATCCGATCAATCCAGTCAACGCTCCGGCTTTGACCTCAAAATTTATATTCTTTATGACAGGCAGTTGCGTATAGCCGCCCGTGACATTCTCCAATAATAGTGACATGTAACCGTCCCTTTCGCATGCGTTTGTGCCTTATATTATAGCACAGCCTAGCCCCATCCCAAATATCTTGCTGGCTGAAGCGTCATCTTGGCCCCAGGATATCAAAAAAAACGCAAATATGATAAAGTTAGGATATAGAAAAGCAGATTACAGACAGAAAGAGGTCAGGAAATATGACAGATTGTATTTTTTGCAAAATTGCGAACCACGAAATCCCGAGCAGCATTGTCTATGAAGATGATGTCGTCATTGCGTTTCTGGACATATCACAAGTAACAAAAGGACATACGCTATTGATTCCCAAGAAGCATGTTACGGATATTTTTGAATTTGATGAAGAATTGGCGAAGGAAGTCTTTTCGCGCATCCCTAAAATCGCGCGCGCAATCGAACGTTCCAGCGATGACATTCTAGGGTTGAATATTCTGAACAACAACCGTTCCATCGCTTATCAGGCCGTTTTCCATTCGCATATCCATTTCTTGCCGCGTTACGAAGATTCGGATACGGATGGTTTCGGATTGAAATGGGAGACGCATGAAGGGAAATATTCGCAGGAAGAATTGGCCAAAGTAGTTGCAGCCATCAAAGAGAGTCTGGAGGAATAAATATGCGCTCATTTATGGAAGGAATCTTATTCGGCACGGTAGTCGGTGGTCTGCTTGGTTTGCTGAACACCCCGCACAGCGGCAAGGAAAACCGCAAAATAGCGAAAGCTTATCTTGAAGACAATACGCTTGCGGTCGAGGACCTCAACGAAAGCGTCCAAGGTTTGCGCAAAGCGATCCAATCCTTGACAAACGAAGGTTTGGCTTCCGTCACGACTGCCACCGAAGATGTGGCAAAATCCGTTGAAAGTTTCACCCAACAAGCCCAACCCAGAATCAACCGCATCAACGATAAGCTTGCCGTACTGACTGAAGATATGGAAAAAGTCGCCGCAAGCATGGAATCACAGCTTCCTGCGCCTGCAGATGCTCCAACTCAATAATCGGGATACAAAATACGACGCTCCAAATGCAAACCGGATACACGGCCATTTGGAGCGTCGTATTTTTTCAGTAGCTAGGTTAAGAAACATCAGGCCAAGAACCCGCTATTTATTCTGATTTTCGGCCTGTTTGATGAGCGATTGCACCGGCATTTCCGAGAAAGACTCGGTGAGCACCTGTTCCACTGTCGCAGCCGCTGCAGCCAGTTTCGCTGCCCCTGTTTTCGTCAAGGACGTATAGACGATCCGACGATCCTGCTCGCAGACATTCCGTTCCAACGCTCCGCAGCCCTTCGCCTCGAACTTGCTGACCAGTCTGGATACCGCACTTTGGCTTAAGCCGACCTTCTCCTCCAGATCCTGGAGCTTCAGCTTTTGATCCGGCTCCTGTGATAAGAAATAAAGGACATAGAACTCTTTCAAAGAAAGATTATGGTTCGTCTGCAGACTTTTTTCCAATGCGCTCTCGACTTTCAGATGAAAATTGTTGATCTCCAGCCATTGGCAAAATGCAGAACTCATTTCACATTTCACAAAGTTCCCCCCATCCCTTTCGCTTTATCAGCTTATGATACCAAAAATTGGCATTTTGAGCAATCTGCCGCGACTCGGTGCGGATGGTTTGCTTGCTAATTTCGGCTGTGTTAACCTAAAAACATGCAAATGTATAAATTCACTTTAGATGGGAGTGTTCGATTTGGAAAATGAAATCACGAATATCACCTTCAGTAACGGCGTAACTATCCCGCAACTGGGCTTGGGTGTCTTCAAGATGAAGGACGAAAAGGAATTGAGCGAAGCGATTCGCGTTGCATTGGAGGCAGGCTACCGTCATTTCGATACCGCGATGATATACGAAAATGAGGCTATTTTGGGTCAGGCTTTGAAAAAGAGCGGCATCCCAAGGGAAGCGCTTTTCTTGACCTCAAAAGTCTGGAATTATGATCACGGCTACGAGGAAACCAAGAATGCCTTCCAAGCCAGTCTGGATCGCTTGGGCACGGATTACCTCGATCTTTACCTGATCCACTGGGCTTCCGCCGATTATATCGAAACCTGGAAAGCGATGGAAGAATTATACAACGCCGGCAAAATCAAAGCCATTGGTGTTTCTAATTTCCAGATCCATCACCTCGAAGATCTGATTGCACACACGGAAATTATTCCAATGATCAATCAGATCGAAACGCACCCTGCCTTTCCGCAGGATGAACTGCGTGCATTCATGATGCAACATGCCATCATCCATGAAGCTTGGGGTCCGCTGGGCCAAGGCAAAAATGCCCTCCTGGCACAACCTGTACTCCTTGAGCTTGCGGAAAAATACGGTAAGTCACCTGCCCAAATCGTTTTGCGTTGGCATATCGAACGCGGCATCGTCGTCATACCGAAGTCTGTCACACCGAGCCGCATCCGGGAAAACCGCGACATCTTCGATTTCAGCCTCTCCACAGAGGATATGGACAAGATCGCGACCCTCAACACTGGCGAAAGATATTCCGGGGATCCCGATGACCAGGAATTTCTGGCCAGAACCTCGATTCGTCCGAATTAAGACAACCGATCCAAAACAGGAGTTCCCTTTCCCAACTAGAGGCAAGGAGCTCCTTTTTTTGTTCTATGTTGCGATTTTCGACTGCTTACGAATCGGTCTGCAGATATGAATTTTCTGAGAAGTTTGCTAGCGTTTTTAAGGAATATTTTCCATAATCACAGCGTTTATGATATATTTATAAATGGTTATTCAGGGAATAGATAAATAGAAATAGATAGGAAGTGCCACATTCATGAAAAAGAAATTAGCATTGACATCCGTTGCTTTCTTGACGGCCATCACATTGGCAGGCTGCTCGACCAGCGACACTGTCGCAACGACTCCGGCAGGCGATATCACAAAAGATGAATTATATGACGCAATGAAAGCATCAATCGGCGAAACCGTCTTGCAACGTCTGATCTTGATCGACGTGTTGAACGACGCAATCGGCAAGAATGAATTGGAAGCTGAAACGGAAGCTGAACTGTTGACGACCATCGAACAGTACGGCGGGGAAGAAACATTCAACTACATCTTGTCACAATCTGGCTTCGCAAATAAGGAAGAATACCAAGATGTATTGTATTTGAACAAACTGATCGAAGCAGCCGTAAAAGCTGAAACAACATTCACGGATGAAGAAGTGGAAGCCTATTACGAAGCTTACCAACCACAAATCAACGTACAGCATATCTTGGTTGCAGATGAAGCAACTGCTGTAGATTTGATCAACCAAATCAATGAAGGTGCAGATTTCGCGGAATTGGCTGCAGCAAACTCCACTGATACCGGAACGGCCTCAAACGGCGGTGAAACAGGACTGTTCGGAGCAGGCGACATGGTCGCAGCATTCGAAGAAGCCGCTTATGCGCTTGAAGTCGGTGAAGTGACACAAACACCAGTCGCTACCGAATACGGCTACCACATCATCAAAATGATCGAGAAGACAGAAAAAGGAACATTGGAAGAAGAACGCGAAAACATCGAAACAGTGATGATGGACGAAAAACTTGCCGACAATGATTATCTGACATCCGTCATGTCCACGATCGTCCAAGCAGCGAAGGTTGAAATCAAAGACGAGGACTTGGCAGCAGCAATCGATCAATTCTTGCCAGCCGAAGAAACTAGTTCATCAGACGCAACATCCGAAGAAGCTAGCTCAGAAACTGCAACTTCAGAAGAAGCGGAATCTGCAACTGCTGAATCGGCAAACTGATACCTAATAACGTAAAACACGCGAATCACCGGCCTTTGATGCCGGTGACTCGCGTGTTTTTTTGCATGTTTCTGAAATGCGCAGGCCTGTGACCTTTTCATTATTGCCCTTCTTCAGAAGGTTGGGCAAAAAGCGGTTTATAGAAGCTGCGGTTCTCCAACCCGAAGATACGCTCACTGAACGTTCCCGGTGTCGTGCGCAATAAAGCCGTATCGATCATATTGATGGAGGCATCCAAATTATCCAGATGATGGATGATTTCGGCTTCCAGCAAGTGCGGCCTTACCGGTGAACCGAATTCCTGTTTGCCGTGATGCGCCAAGACGATGTGTTTCAACAAGATGACTTCTTCACTGTCCTCATCGATGTTCAGGGACAGGCAGGCTTTGGTGATTTCTTCATCAATCAGGACGATGTGCCCGATCAGATTCCCTTTCAGCGTATACTCTGTCGACATGCTGCCGCTCAACTCGATCGTTTTTCCGATGTCGTGGAGAATCACTCCCCCGTACAGCAAAGACTTGTTGACTGAAGGGTAATGTTGGATGACCGTTTTGGCCATCCGCAAGATCGACACCGTATGGAAACCGAGTCCGCCCACAATAGCGTGATGATGGCGTTTCGCAGCTGGATACTCGAAAAATTCCCGTTGATATTTTTTGAGTATATGCCGGACAATCCGGTTGATCGGCGCGCTCGTGATCTCAAACAGGATTTGGCTGACTTCCTCCACCATTTCTTCCGATTTCAAAGGAGCACGCTCCATATAGAGTTCCGGTCGGTTTGGTTCCCCTTCGCGGGCGAGCCTAAGTTTTGTGATGCGCAGTTGGGGATTGTTCTGATACAGTTCCCGTTTGCCGGTTACGGCAACGACTTGACCAGCCTGGAATTGCTGGATATCCTCCTCTTTCGCGTCCCAATACTTCCCGTCGATCTGACCGCTGCGGTCCTGAAAAGTAAAGGCGATGAATTTCTTGCCGTTTTTCGCCAGACGGATATCCGCACTTTTGATCAGCACATAAATTTCAAAATTATCATCGATTTCATGTTCATATATTTTTTTGGCCACCCCTATCAGCCCCTTTCATTCCTATTTTAACATGTATACTTGTTTCTGTGAAAAGCGTTGAACGCAAGCATCGTCGAACGTGAAGAAGAGCACCTGCACGTCTTCACTCAGCTCTTCCAGCAACGTGAACATGATATTCTTCCTGTCCTCATCGAAGTTCACAAAACCATCATCGATCAAAATCGGCATGCTGACGATATCGGCAGTGTTCTTCACAAACGCCAGCCGCAGCGCAATGTACAACTGTTCCACCGTCCCCTGCGACAATTCATTCGGAAAGAAGGTCGTTCCGTCCTGACGCTGCACCTTCATGCCGTTCTTTTGGAACGCGATGCCGGTGTATGCACCTTCCGTCAACCGGCTGAAGAAGGTTATCGTATCATCGAGCATCAGCGGCAAGCGATCCTCTTTGCCATACCGCAATGCCCCTTCGATCCATTCTCCGGCGGTGACCAAACCAGCCCACTCGACGGCAAGGTCCCTCAGTTCGGTTTCTGCCAAAGCAAACTCCTGCAGCAAGGCACTGTAGGTTCCGCCTTCTTCCAATTGTTCCAGCTGATGCTTCAGTTCAACTTCCGTCCGCTGCAGTTTCGACAATTCAGACTTCAACTGCTGCATTTCCAGTTCATTCTTTTCGTAAAGGCCCGTGCTTTTCTTCGCATCGCCATATCGATCCAAGAGTTGCTCGCGGCCACTGACTTGCTCATCCAGAAATTCCTTGCGCTTGAGGTTTTGCTCCTGCTTCTCCTTCAGCGCCAGCAACTGGTAGAATTCCGCTTCGGTCTTTGCGTTTGCCTGATCCAAGAGCTGTTGCCTCTGTTGATGGGACTCGGCAAGATCGCGTTGGACCAGTTCCAATTCTTGCTGCAGTTCGTTGATTTTGTCCTGGACATTCGCAGCCATACTTTCTTCCAAAACGACGGCATTCTGTATCTCGGAGAAGCGCGCGGCCATTTCGGTGACCGTCAGATGTTCAAAATGGAAACGGCTGCGGATGAACGCAGTCTGCTCGTTCCATTTATCCACGGCGATATTCAGATTGTCCATTTCGGCTTCCTGTTTGATGATCAGGGCGGACTTCTCCGCCAACACGGCACCGGGATCCAATTGCAGGAGTTCCGTTGCCGTCATTCGGGCCGGATAGCCTTTCTGCTGCAGGAAGGTCGTCCATTCGGTTTTGAGCATCTTTCCGCGCTCTTCCAGCTCTTCACGGTCGTTCAAAAGCTCCAGGAATTTATCCTGCAACTCTTCAAGCTCCCTGGCCACAGCCGAAATTCTTTCCCGGACAGCGGCCTGCTTCAGAAATTGCTCCATCGCATTTTCGGGGGAGCCTTCTTGGGAGGCAACGTCCTTCGTTTGTGTCTGTTGTTTCCTTCTGGTCAGGATAGCACCACCGACAGCAAGTACAGCAGATAACGCCCAAGCAATTACCCTGAAGTCAGCCAGAACAAATGACAGGACCAAAAATACAGCTGCAGCCAAAAACAGCATGCCGAGCGGACTGCTTTTCGTTGGTGCGGGATCGGGCATTCTTTTGCTTGCTTGTTGCACATCGCTTTGCAGCGACGCATACGCAGCATCAGCCAGCTTCTCGCGTTGGAGATGCGTCTCCTCTTTCTGGAGCGTTTCCAGCTGGTCCTCATGGAAGCCGATGTTGTGGTCCAAATGCAGCAGTTGTTCTTCGACCTGTTTGATGTCCTGCGCAAACTGCTGCAATTGGCCGCGTTCCGCTTCCTTCAGCGGTTCCGGTGCGGGAAGGGCCAGATTCAACCCAAAGGCCATTTTTTGTTTGGCCAAATCGGCTTTGTTGTTGCTGACCTCGTTTTCCAGATACGTGATCTTATTCAGGTCCGCTTGTGTTTTGGCGACACTGTGCTGCAAAGCCGCAAAGTCGGATTGATGCTCTTTGTACCATTCCACATGGACAAATTCGCCCAATTGTTTCTGCAGCTGCGCTGACCTTTCCTGAAGCTGCGTCTGCGCTTGGATCGAACCGGCCATTCTTTCCTGCTGGCTTTGCCACTGGTAACGGGCATCTTCCGGTACTTCGCTGTAATCGACTGCCGTGATTTCCTTGTTCAGCCGTTTCCACTCCTGATAGCTGTCCGCCAACCGCAGGCTTTCTGCGATTGCAGTTTGTTCCTGCTCCAGTTCCTGTTGACGGGATAACAGTTCGGCCTGCTGATTTTGGCTGTCCGACAGATGCAGCAGCGATGTTTCGTAAGTGGCATTTTTCGCTTTTGCTTGCTGAAGCTTCCTTTGCAGTTTTTCGGCAGCCTGTATTTTCTTGTTCAATGGCGGGACGCTGCCTGTCGGTTTGAATCGTTTCGACGCTTCGTCCCGGTATTCTTTCGCTAATTGCAGCAAGCGTTCGCTCCCGCTGGTGCCGATGCTCAACAGATAATGATTGAGATCTTCTTTTTGGGTTTTTTTCAAGGAAAGCAGGCTGTCTATTTTGAATGTATACAGGGACTCGAAAGTGTCCCTGTCCATCCCCAACAAAAACCGGCCGAGATTTTTTGTCGTCTGCTGCACGCCGTCCGGCAGCGTGACGACGGCTTGTCCCTTGTTGCGGTCCTTCACCCGCTCCACGATGACATCACCGAATCGTGTGTCCTCCAAAAACAAACGGCCGCCGTAAGCTTGCGCTTGTTTCGGAACGTACAGATTCTGATCTTTCTTGCGGGCACTTGGAAACCCGAAGAGGATGCTGTTGATGAAGGACGACAAGGTGCTTTTGCCGGCTTCATTTTTTCCGTGGAAGACCTGCAGATTCTGCAGATCATCAAAGGTTCGGTTCACCCATTTTCCGTAGCCGTATATTTCAATCTTCCGTATCTTCACTGTCTTCCTCCTCAAACGCGACAGCCTGCACAATCCTCTTCTTGGCGGCTGCCAGCACTTCCTCTTTGAAGCTTCGGTCTTTTTTTAAGTCAGGGAATGTCGTCCTGATGAGCGGATGTTGGAAAAAGTTGCCCAGCTGTTGATAGAATACGTCATCGGCACTGATTTCCGTCCAACTCTTCGAAAAACTCTCCTTCATGACCTGATCAAAAGAAAACAGTTCTTTTTCCGTGTCGACCGCAATCTTCAACTGGTACAGATAAATGAAAGGCCGCTCCAACCGCTGTCGGACACCGTCCAGTATCTCCTCGTCCTCGATCTTTTTGACGACATCGGGATGAAGCCCCTGGATGTCCGTGAACAGCAGCGACAACAGCACGCTCGATCCACTCTCGGAGCGATGCTGTTCCATTCGTTCCTCGATGCGCGCAAACACATCATTCAGGGTTTTGCATCCAAGCAACGGCATTGTATCTTTTTGCCAAATAATCGGCGCCGTCGGGAGAAAAGACAATGCTGGCACCATCCCTTTTTGGAGCGTCACCAGATAGGCACCTTTTGCCTCGGTT
The DNA here is from genome assembly GCF_963663645.1 of uncultured Trichococcus sp. Classification (NCBI taxonomy): domain Bacteria; kingdom Bacillati; phylum Bacillota; class Bacilli; order Lactobacillales; family Carnobacteriaceae; genus Trichococcus; species uncultured Trichococcus sp. The sequence goes on along the minus strand of NZ_OY760503.1, from coordinate 1,971,267 downwards.
TCGTTCGGATTGCGCCCTTGCGTATTTCCGCAATAGACGACAGGCGGAGCCTCCTGCAGCTGCTGCCTTTTGTGGATGTGTCCCAGAGCCCAATAATCATAGTTTTTCGCGTTCAATTCGCCCAAAGAGAACGGCGCATAGACGCCTTCGGAAGAGTTCAACCCTTCGAGGTAGCCATGCAGCATCCCGATATGGTAATCCACTGTATGATTCCGGTTCGGGTAATCGACGATCATCCGCTCTTCGACCCATCTGGAAGGGTAACTGAAACCGCTGATGGCTACCCGCTCCCCTGCTTTCGTGGTCAATATTTCGGTCGTGACTTCTTTCTCGAAGACCGTGACATTTTCCGGAAGCTGCAGTTTGAGCGATTCCCTTCCGAGAAAATCATGGTTCCCATGCGACAAATAAACCGGGATGCCGGAACGATCCAGCCGCCCCAGTTCATCCCGCAGAAAGGCTTGCGCCTTTACGCTCTGATTTTCCTCATCGTAGATGTCCCCGCTGATCAGAAAGAAATCCACTTCAGCCGCAATGGCCTGCGTCACCAATTCCCGAAAGGAATCGAAGGTTGACTGGTAAATGGCATCAAAAAGCTGCGGTTCCAGCTGTTTTATCCCCTTAAAAGGGCTATCCAGATGGAGATCCGCTGTATGGATAAATGTAATCACAAGCTGTCCTTCTTTCCGCATTCAATGCTTATACTGGCAAAACAACTCTCATTGGAATCGTTCATAAAAATCAAAAAAACTGCGCCATTTCCGCCAAATATCGGATGAAGAACGTTGGATGGCATTGCTCGGCAATGCTTAAAATCCTGTCCTTTTCTATCATCCGGCCATTCTTTCGGAAATGGTCACAGCTTATCGTCAAAAATTAAGTCTTAATCTTGTGCAGGCGCGTATAGTTCTTGCAACGGTTTTGTGATGATGGCATTGACTTCTTCCATCAACTGGCTCAACTGTTGTTCTTTAGCCATCAAAGATTGGATGACTTCGTTGCCGGATGCTCTTTCAGCAACTGCTTGAGCAGAAGCCACATCATCATCAGTGATCGCTTCGCCTGTCATTTGTTTTTGTTGCAGCCCGATTTGCACATTTCGGAACTCCTCAAACAAATCAAAAGCCACTTGATCTTCCCTCATCGCAGCATAAGCTGAAGACAACTCTGTAAAAACAGAAGCCTCACGCAGATTTTTTTCCAACTCATAAGCCGTATCATAAATATTACTCATTATCCCATTCCTTTCATTCGCATATTACATAAACTATAACATTATCCGAACAATAAAGCCATCAAAAAACACGAAAATATGTTCTTATCAGAGCGTGAGAAAAGTCGTTTAGCTCCCCGTACGTTGGAGCATCCCCCGAAGTGAACCTCTTTTGTTCACTTCGGGGGATGTGAAACGTTAGTGGGAGCTGACTTTTCGAACGCGTTTTCGCAGAGCGTGATGAATCGCGGGTAGAAATCGGGCACTAACTTTTTAATAAGCCGAACAATCCCCTACAACAATATGCTCTGTTTGTCCGATTTTTCCGGCTTATCGGACAACCCGCAGGACATTCGCCATCCGCTTGTCCGATTCTTCCGGCTTATCGGACAACCCGCAGAACATTCGCTATCCGCTTGTCCGATTCCCTACTATTATCGGACATTCCTCAACAAGCATGTCAAAAAAAGACAAGCCATCACAGCCTGTCTTCCCTTCAATCCATTTTTATTGCCCGAAAGCCTCGTTGGCCCAATCGAACAACTTTTGTGAACCCTCGCCGATGCTTTGACCGAACGAACCCATTTCATTCATGAACTCATCCAATCCATTTTTCAGGCCATTCAAAATACCACTGTCATAAGTTTCTTCGGCAGCAGCGACCGCAAATTCTGTCTGCGGGCTGATCGACAGCAACGCGCCCATCTCGGCACTGTACAAATTCGCCATCGTCTTGCCGGCGTTGTTCAGATTGTGGGTTTCATTGGTTTTGTCGTATCCCAACCAGGTGGCGACGACAAGATCCGGCGTGTACCCCACCATCCATTGTGACTTGATGTAGCCGGTTTCCCGATCAAGCTCCGTTGTCCCGGTCTTGCCGGCGATCACCATGCCGTTCGACGGTTGCGCCGATGCTCCGGTCCCGCCATCAGCATAGACGCCCATCAGCATGCTCGTCATTTCCTCGGCGACTGCCGCGGTCGTGACGCGGTTCGTTTCCGGCTTCGTATTGTCCACAATCACCGCTCCGGTCGCATCGACAATCTTCGTGATGAAGCGAGCTTCTGTGCGCACCCCTTCATTCACGAAAGTCGTATAGGCACTGGCCAGCTGCACTGGTGACACGCCGGTGCTCATCCCTCCGAGCGCAATCGCGCCCAGATTCTCATCCGCTTCGCCGATGGAGATGCCGAAATCCTCCAGCTTAGCGATTCCTCTTTGGATGCCCAGCTTATCCAACAGCCAGACTGCGGACGTGTTCTTGCTTTCGGCAAGCGCTTGGTACATCGGCAAAGTGTCATACAAACTGTTTTGATCATAGTTCCAAACGGAATAGTCGTCATCGCCGTAAGTCAACGAATCATCATCCATCACTTCCGCATCGACTTCGTATCCGGCCTCAAGCGCCGGCGTATAGACGGACAATGGTTTGATCGTCGATCCCGGCGCCATGGTCATCTGGGTCGCCCGGTTATAGGTCCGGAAACCTTCATATTTCGTCGCTCCGACGACCGCGAGCACATCTCCGGTTGTCGGTTCCAAAGCAACAGAAGCACTCTGTACAAGAGTCCCATCTTCTGCGGTCGGCAGATTGGCATTCATATAGGCAGTGTCCATTTGGATCTGATAATCCTGGTCCAAGCCGGTGTAGATTTTGTAGCCCCGGTTCAGCAGGTCCTCTTCATCCAGGCCGTAGCTATTTACGGCCTCGTCAATGACCGCATCGAAATAGTAAGGATAATTGTAGCCGCTGTCGGCATAATAGTTATCCACCCCATTGATATCTTCGGCGATTGCGGCATCAGCGGTGGCTTGATCGATGAACGCGTTGTCCGCCAACAGCTGCAGGACCGTATTCCTTCTGGCAGTACTCGCTTCAATATCATCGATCGGGTTGTAGTAGCTCGGCGACTTCAAAATCCCGGCCAGAACGGCCGCTTCCGACAAGCTGACTTCACTCGCCGATTTTCCGAAGTATTTCTGCGAAGCATCCTCGACGCCCCACACCCCGGAACCGAAATAGGCGTTGTTCAGATACATCTCAAGGATTTCATCCTTCGTGTATTTGCTTTCGATTTCGAAAGCCAAAAACAGTTCTTTTGCTTTGCGGATCAACGTCTGATCCAAGGTCAGATAGGCATTTTTGGCCAGCTGTTGGGTAAGCGTCGAACCCCCGCCGACGATATTCCCGCCATTCAGCACGAAGCCGACAGCGGCACGCCCGATTCCGATCGGGTCAACCCCGGTGTGGGTGTAGAAGCGCTTGTCTTCCGTCGAAACGACGGCATTCTGGATGTTCGGAGAAATCTGGTCGATCGTCACGAACGTCCCTTTCTGCGAATAAAGTTCTCCGGCTTCATTGCCGTAGCGATCGTAGATGACTGTTGTTTGTTCCAGACCGGCCTTCAGATTTTCGACATTGGCCGTCTTTGCCAAAAAGACAAGATAGGTGCTGCCGATCAAAGTACCGATCAACAGGAACAGTACAATAAATTTGTTGATCCGGTATTTCCGCCAGAAGTTTCTGCGTTTCTCATTGAAACGGGACCAGGCGGCTTTCAGAATTTCTTTAAATGGTTTATTTTGCATTTTTTCATCCTTCTTCATTTTTTACATCCCCCCGACATGCTGATTGGATTGCCTTAGCGGTGCACGTGGCAGTGGAGACACAACATGAACTCTTCACAAGAAAGCACATTTCGATAACAGGATTCCGTATCATAGTAACAGGAATCGCTCAAATAAGAAACCGACTTAAGTCGCAGAAATGCGCTCGTATTGCAATTTCTCTATTTTGATTTATAATTTTAGCATAAGTATCGTTTTGAATTAACCGAATTTTGCTTAAATAATTATTAAGGTAGGTGGCACCAGTGGGACAGAACGCATCAGATGGCAATCATCTGTAGACCAAAAGAATTTTCGAAAACGCGTATTTTCAGGGATTCTTTTGGTCGCATTCATTTGTTTCAGCGTGAAACCAGAGATCTCGTGAAGAAATTTCCTATTCAGGATCATTATTTCACAGGAGGTGAAGTCTGCTTTTATTAAAGGAAGCAGGCAATCAATTATGTCAATCACAAACGGATTAATCTTATTTTTTTTCATCCTCTTCATCGCTTCTTTTTTCGTCATGTCGGAATATGTCCTGGTAAGGATACGCCCTTCCCGGCTTGATTTCCTGGTGGAAGACGGAAATAAGCAAGCAAAATTATTGAAAAGTATGACAGTGAAGCTGGACAGCTACCTTTCAGCGACGCAACTGGGTGTTACGATCACATCCCTTGCTCTTGGTTGGTTAGGGGATCCTACCTTTAAGCGCCTGTTCGACACGCTTTTCGGCAATCTGCCTATCCCGAGTGCAATCGCGACCATCCTGTCATTCGTAGTTTCTTTCTCTGTCTTGACTTCCATCCAAGTCATCATCGGTGAACTCGTTCCCAAAAACGTAGCCCTGAGCCGCACGGAAAAAATGGGACTGCGGATCGCGAAACCGTTGAACATTTGGTACCGCGCAATGTACCCGCTGATTTTTGTGCTGAACAAAACCGCCAACGGCATTTCCAAAGCGATCGGGATGAAAACGATCGGCGAATCGGATGACAATGTATCTGAGGAAGAACTCCGCCTGATCATGAGTCAAAGCTTGAAGAGCGGGGAAATCAACCGCGAAGAGTATCAATTCGTGGAAAATGTGTTCAACTTCGACGAGCGGATGGCACGCGAAATCATGGTTCCCCGCACGGAAATCGTAGCGGTGGACTTCAACATGTCGCTGAGCGATATCGCAAATGTCGTCCAGCAGGAAAAATACACCCGCTATCCGGTCATGCGCGAGGATAAAGACTCGATCGTAGGCGTCATCAACACCAAGGAAGTGTTTGCAGCATTTGTTGAAGCCGTCCAGAAAAAGGACGAAAGCAAATTCACCGTCACCGACTTCGTTCGCCCGGTCATCACAGTCATCGAAACGATCCCGATCAAGGAACTGCTGGTGAAGATGCAGAAGGAACATAACCAAGTCGCCATTCTGATCGACGAATACGGCGGCACAAGCGGCCTCGTTTCGATGGAGGATATCGTGGAGGAAATCGTCGGCGACATCAGCGATGATTTCGAGACGAAAGATCAGCCTGAATTCATCATGCTCGGCGAGAACCATTACCGCATCAGCGCCCGCATGTTGATCGACGACGTCAACGACCTGTTCGGCTTGGACATCGACAACGAAAACGTGGATACGATGGGCGGTTGGCTGCTGGACCAAAAGTACGACATCAAGGAAGGCGAAGAAGTCGTGTACCACGGCTACCGCTTCAAGGCCATCCAAAAGGAGAAAAATTCGATCATCGTCATCGATATCTTCACGACAAGGAAAATCAAGAACCATGGCGGATCTGCAGACTCGGAAGAAACGGAAGAATCCGAAATAACCGAGTAAGCAAACAGAAAAGACTTTGCGACAGGCATCCGAGCCCACCGCAAAGTCTTTTTTTGTCCTTTAAATTATATTAATGAAGATGCCCCGTATCCAGTTCCGGACGCCCTTTGAAGAACGGAAGCACGGTCTTCGCGATCACCGGCAGTTTGCCGACTGCATCGCTTTCGATCGTCCATACCAACAACGGCTCATGCAGGCTCAAACGCAGGATGAACCAGCCTTCCCCGTACTGTCCGCCCAGATTCACGCGCACGCCCTCAAGATGGTCCGCAACCAATGCCATGTCCTCGGTGGCATCAATGAAAGCGGCAAAATCCTTGATGATGGCATTGCCCACTTCAAAAATCGGTTCCTCGATGATCGTAAAGCGGTGCTCCATCGTTTCCGCCGGCTGGCCAAGCGTCGCGATCAGATCGCCCAAACGCTTCCCTTCCGTTGACAGCTGTGCATCGGCGATCAGCAGTTTTGCGATCAGGTAGGCACCGTCATCCAGGAAATAATTCTCCTTCAGTGCCGCATGCCCGCTCGTTTCGATCGCCAAAATCGCATTCGTGCCTGCCTCATTCAATTCGATGCCGCGGTTGATGACATTCCGGTAACCGGTCAGATAACGGTCCTGGACCCCGCCAAGGCCCGTTATGAACGTCTCCAGATGGGCGGAAGTCGCGGAATTCGTTACAATCGTCGCGCCCGGCTCTTCATTCAGAAGAACAGCCGAAATCAACGCAATCAGATTGTTGCGGTTGAACGCTTGGCCGTCGCTGTCTACGATCGCGGAACGGTCCACGTCCGTGTCGAAGATGATCCCGAGGTCGGCTTTATTTGCAATCACCGCATCCTGGATGCTCTTCATCGCGGCCTTATTGTCCGGATTCGGGACATGATTCGGGAAAGTGCCGTCCGGATCAAGGAATTGGCTGCCGGCAGTGTCGGCTCCCAATGGCTGCAGCACCCGGTCCACAAAGAATCCGCCCGCTCCGTTGCCAGCGTCCACGATGATGTGGCGTCCCGTCAAAGGTTTTTCAGGGTTTTCCGCTGAAGCGATGCCTTTGCGGATTTTATCCTGGAGATCGGCTGCGTAGGTTGAAAGCAAGTCCATCTCGGTCACGACCGCCGCCTGTTCTTTTTCCGCGAATGCTTCAGGCATTTCATAGGCGTATTCCAGAATTTCTTCGATATCTTCGTGCTCCGCTCCACCCGTTTTGGTGAAGAATTTCAGCCCGTTGTATTCAAAAGGAAGATGGCTGGCCGTGATCATGATCGCAGCATCCGTCGCGTAATCTTCGTACTGCGTCGACATGAACATCGCCGGCGTAGTGGAAAGGCCGACATCGATGATTTCGATGGCATAAGGCGCCATCCCTGCCATAAGTGCCTTTTTGATGTCTCCACCGGATAAGCGGCTGTCCTGTCCGATCGCAATTTTGACTTTCTTTTCGCCGTTCAGACTGATGTTTTTCCCTTTTTGCAGCCACTCCACGAAACCATATCCGATGCGCGTCACTTTGTCCGCCGTCAGCGTCGCTTCATGTTTTTCCGTCGAAATCGCAATCCCGCGAACATCCGATCCATTCTGTAAGGCCAATAATGCAGCTTTTTCCATTATTCCATCCCCTTTTCGATTTTCCGTTACGTCCATTATACCCATTCGACGGAAATAAAAAAAGAACGGCCGAAGCTTTTTTGCTTTCGGCCGTTCTTTTTGCGATGCCCATCAAATGTGCGGGGACTTAACCCTTCAGCTTGTCGTTCTCATAAGTGTGGGTCAATTCGAGATTGGGGAAACCTTGCTGGCGCAACGCTTCATAGACGACCATGCAGGCTGTGTTCGAAAGGTTCAGGGAACGCACATGCGCATCGTTCATCGGAATGCGCAGGCATTTTTCAGCATTTTCCTGCATAAAAGATTCCGGCAGGCCGGTCGTTTCCTTTCCGAAGATGAAAAAGACATCCTCGTCCTTCGTGAAGTCGGCTTCGCTGTAGATGCGGTCGGCGAACTTTGTGACCAGATACAGCTGGCGGTCGCCCAAATAGTCGAGGAATGCCGCCAGATCCGCATGATGGATGATGTTCACGTCATGCCAGTAGTCGAGCCCGGCGCGCTTCAGCTGCTTATCATCGGTTGAAAAGCCCAACGGTTCGATCAGATGCAAAGTTGTATTGGTTGCAGCGCAAGTGCGCGCGATATTGCCTGTATTCGCAGGGATCTGCGGTTCAAATAGTACGATATGGTTGGTCATAAGTGAGACTCCTTCATTCAGTCAGATTAATCTGCTTCCTTTATTTCAAGTATTTTCAGATAAGCCTTCTCCATTTCGGCTTTGGTTTCTTCGTCCGTTTCGATTATAAGTCGGTCGGAGAAAAATGCCAACAATTCCGGATTGGCTTCGCGTACGATTTCCGCGACGGCCCAGGCAGCCGTCCCGCGCAGCACCGGCCGGGGATCCTGCTCGATCATCCGCAGCAGCTCCGGGATCGCCGTCCGATCGCGGTAATTGGCCAGAGCGATGACGGCGTTGCGCTGCAGCGGTTTCTTGCCGCGCCACGAACCCGCCAGATGTCCGAATTGCTCCTTGAATTCCCGGTTCGAGATCGCCAGCATCGGCTGCAGCACAGGCGTGACGCTTTCCGGCTCCGGCTCCATTTCGGGATGCAGGTGATGATCCATTCCCCGGTTATACGGGCAGACTTGCTGGCAGATATCGCATCCGTAAATGACGTGGCCGATTTTTTGGCGGTACTCTTCCGGCATGTACCCTTTTGTCTGCGTCTGGTAGGAAAGACAAACGTTCGGGTTCAATTGGCCGTTGCCGAGAATCGCCCCGGTCGGACAGAAATCGACACAGCGCGTGCATTCCCCGCAGCCGAAGATACCCGGTTCATCCGCAGGGAAAGGGATATCGGTGATGATTTCCCCCAAATAAACGTAGGAACCGAATTCGCGCGTGATCAACAGTCCGTTGCGGCCGATGAAGCCCAACCCGGCCCGCTGCGCCACCACCGTATCGATCAGCTCTCCAGTATCCACCATCGGCTTGAAGCGGGCACCCGGAATTTTTTCCTGGATGAAGGCAATCAAGCGGTCCATCCTTTCGCGGAGGATGACATGGTAGTCGGTCCCCCAGGAAGCGCGCGAGAAATTGCCGCGGCGTTCCCCGCGCACCCGCTCAGCTTTTTCGGTCATTTTGCTTGGGTAAGCCAGCGCGATCGAAAGGATCGCTTGCGGTTTGTCGAATATCCGGTCCGGATAAATCCGTTCGTCCAGGACCGGGTGCTCAAAGCCGACCGTATGGCCCTTCGCATGCTGTTCCTTCAGACTTTCCAACATATATTCAAAAGGTTCGGCAGTCGTGAAACCAAGTTTATCGATGCCAAGCTTTTTGCTTTCTTCTATTATTTCAGCCTTCAATGCGGCAAAATCCATTTTTTCCTGCTCCTGACAGTCAGTATTTTTTTGTACCGTTCGGCGCCTTCGTCGAGCCCCGAAATAGATTGCGAAAATGCGCACAAAAAAACGTATCGTTTCGGTGTCAGGCACGGCGAATGCGATACGTTGGTCAAGGTCATTTTGTGGAACAAAACGATAATAATGGCTACAAAATGATATACGTATTATAGCACATCACACCACTGTGTCAACATTTTTCGGAAACTTGACCCCTATTCCGGTTGAGCGAAAATCAGACCGCTTTGCCGGCGACCAATAGTGTGACTGCCACAGTGACGGACTTCAAAGGATTTGCCGCCGCGTTTGCCAACGCCGTTTCAGAAGCTCCCCACGACAACGGCGTCATCTCCATCAGCCAGCCGTAGTTTTGCGCATCAAGATCCACGCTATAGAGTACTTCTTCGCTGACTGCATCCGGATAGATGTCGTAGAATCGGTCCACTACTTGCTGGTTGTCGTACTCTCTCTTTGTGGTATCCAAGGCATACAACTGCTCCCGCAACTCGATCAGATACGCTGCATTCGGCACAACTTTGATGACCTTGCCGCCCGGCTTCAGAACACGATCGAATTCCTGATACTGCGATGGTGAAAAGATGTTCAGGATGACATCAAAGGCACTCTCTCCAAAAGGTGAATGCGCCAGATCGGCCACGCACCAGAAGGCATCCGGGAAAAAGTTGCTCGCTGCCAGCTGGATCGCATCCTTCGATATATCGAAGCCGATTTTTGTTCCTGTTAGGCCCTTTTCGGTCAAATAGTGCAGATGCGATCCTTCCCCGCAGCCGACATCCAAAACCGTCGCCGAATCCGGCTTGTCGATATGGGCATACACGGCATCCAGCAAAGGGTAAAAGAACCCGGTATCGGCCAAATTTTTCCGGCTCGACAGCATCTCTTTTCCGTATTCGTTCTGGCCACCCTTCATCAACAGATGCAGGGTGCCCTTTTTTGATACATCAAAACGGTGGCCATTCGCACAGACGACACTGTGCCCCTCCACCTTTTCAAATTTCCCTTTGCAGATGGGGCACTGGAAAAGATTCCGATGCTGTTTCAGATAGAGACTGCCCGCTTCAATTTTCTTCATATTTAACTGTCCTTTCCGGCCTCTCACCCTTACACGGTGCAAGGCGTTAACTGTCTCAAAACTCCTCAAACAGTTTACCATACTATCCGTTTGGAATCAGCTTTTGCTTCGCCTCCCCCTTTTTGGAAGCGGCTTCATTTCGATGGAATTTTGGTGGCCGTAGGTATATACTGAGGGTGAACGAAAGGTTCAACAAAAAGAAAGGAGATTTTTCAAATGTCAAATGAGTTACGCAGAAGCAACAGTTTCTTCGACCTGCTGTCGGATACCGGCTCGATGTTCCAAAATCGTTTCTTCCAGGAAATAAAAATGGACGTCCACGAAACCGAGGACAACTATCAAGTGACAGCCGATCTGCCGGGCTATGCCAAAGAGGATATCACTGTGGATTATGAAAACGACATTCTCTCCATCTCAGCCACACGCCAATCGGAAAAAGTCGACAAGGACGAAAAAGGCCAAATCATCCGCCAAGAACGTTCTTCCGGCTCCGTGCACAGGGAAATTTACCTCAAAGGCATCAATGAAGACGACATCACCGCCACTTTGACGGACGGTGTCCTGAACTTGGTGCTTCCTAAAAAAGAGCCTACTCCTCCAACTAAACGCAAAATCGAAATTTTCTGATCGGATCGGAACATGCCGAGCAAACCGCTTCTTGGTTTGCTCGGCTTTTTTCATCAAAAGCACAAACTTTTCTTGAACTATTCTTTATTAAGCGATAAAATACATCCATGGATAAATTATATCTACGAAAGAAGGCGAAAATGATGAAAATGAAAAGCGGCGTGGAACAGGCCATCTGCATTCTGATCATGTTGGCGACCCAGATCGACCAGCGTCCGATCAAGAGCGCCATCCTGAGCAAGCGTTTGTCCGTTTCCGATTCCTATCTGAAGAAAGTGATGCGTTCCCTTGTCGTTTCTGGATTGATCGATTCTGAGGCAGGCAAGGATGGCGGCTTCCGGTTGAAGCGGACACCGGAAGAAATCACGATGCTGCACATCTATGAAGCAATCGAAGGAGCGCACAGCTTTGTCCGGCCGACCAATCTGGCCGAAAAGGTGTTCCTGCGTGCGGAAAAAATCAAGGACAAAAAGCAGGAAGTACTCGCAGTATTCTTCGATGCGGAGCAGCAATTCAAAGCCCGCTTGCAGAAATATACACTCGATTCGCTCTTGGTCGAAGGCTCAGACAGGGTCGAAAACGTAGATTGGGAATGCATCGTCCTGTCTGCAGAAATTTAAATGAAGGAAGTGCACTACCTTGTTGAAGCAAGAATGGCTTTCAATTTTCAAAACGAAAAAAATGTTGATCATCCTGTTCGGGATCAGCTTGATCCCTTCCCTGTACACCGTGCTGTTCCTCAGTTCCATGTGGGATCCTTACGGCAAACTGGCCGAACTGCCGGTCGCCGTCGTGAATCAGGACAAGGCCGTTTCCTACAATGAGGAAACTTTGGCGGTCGGCGCCTCGCTTGTCGCCGGCTTAGAGGAATCCGAAGCCTTGGACTTCGATTTCGTCTCTCAGGAAGAAGCGGATGCCGGACTGGCGAATGGCAGCTACTACATGGCGCTCACCATCCCGGAAGATTTCTCTGAAGATGCGACCACCTTGTTGGATGAAACGCCCCAACAGATGGAATTGACCTACCGGACCAGCGCAGGCAGAAGCTACATCGCTTCCAAGCTGACGGCTTCCGCGGCAAATGAAATCAAGGATACCATCTCCGATGAGGTGACCGCCATCTATGCGGAAACCGTATTTGAGAAATTGCAGACTGTCGCGGAAGGGATGACGGCAGCCGCTGATGGCAGCGCGCAGCTCAGCGATGGCACTGTCCAGATCAAGGAAGGCAACGAAAGCTTAACCGCTAACCTTGAGGCGCTTGCGGACAGTACCCTCAGCTTCCGTGACGGTGCCGATACGTTGGCGATCGGGCTGCAAACGTATCTGAACGGCGTCGCTCAACTGGATGCCGGCGCCAAGGCGTTGAACGATGGCACAGCCAAGCTGACAGCAACCATGCCGGAATTGCAAGCAGGCGTTAGCCAATTGAACGATGGCGCGGCTGCAACAGCTAACGGAAGTGCAGCGTTAAGCGACGGGCTTTCCAGCTTGGCCACGAACACCCTTACGCTTTCGTCCGGAATGACAACCCTGAACGATGGCATGGGCCAGTTGGCGGAAGGCAGCGAATCTTTGACCGCTGGATTGGCCGCACTGAACACAAGTCTCACAAGCGCTGAGCAGCAGGCAAAACTGCTGGCATTGCAGAGCGGACTCGACCAAATGAAAATCGGCATCGAAACGCTCGACAACCAGCTGCAGCAATCCAGTCTCGCATCGGATTCGGCGACCGCCCTGGCCCAACTGGACGGCCTATCAGGATTGATTGCCTCGTTCCAAACCGAACTCAATACTATCGCAGCTGCTGCGGACCCTGCCAACAATACCGCAGCCATCATGGACGCGATTGCCCAAAGCGGCACGGCATTGACCGCTGAACAGGAAGCTGCAGTCAGGCAAGCCGTCTCGGCACAGCTGGAGAGCCTCGCAAACGAACAAGCCGGTTCGATCCAGTCAATCGCGAACGGCCTCAATGCCCTGCCCTCATCGAGCGGCATCGATGCTTCTGCCATCGTACAGCAAGTATCCGCACTCCAGACCAGCGTCAGCAGCCTGTCAACAGGCTATGCCAATCTCTACGGCGGAGCTACAGCACTCGTTTCAGGCTTTGGCCAGATCGGCCAATCCAGCCAAACATTACTGTCCGGTGCCCAATCCTTGCAGACTGCCATCGGAACCGCACAAATTGGCTCCCAAAAACTGACTGACGGCATGTCCCAGCTTACAACCGGGTCCGAACAATTGGCTGCAGGAGGACAGAACCTGGCGGAAGGCAACAAACAAGTAAGCGCCGGTTTGCAGACACTGGACGCGCAGACAGGCGTCCTTGCAGTAGGCGCGACGGAACTACAGGAAGGCACGCAGGCACTGGCGGATGGAACTTTGCAGCTAGTCGAAAACGGTAGCCTGCTGACCGATGGCTCCAACCAGCTTGCTGACGGCGCTGAAAAAATCAGTGACGGCTCCGGTCAATTGGCGGATGGTTCAGCACAACTGAATACCGGCCTGGCAGCTTTACTCAGTGGTACCGACGAACTCGGCGCCAAACTGCTGGATGGCAGCGCCGCGCTGAACGAAGTCGATGCCAACGAGAACACCTACGCGATGATGGCCGAACCGGTCATCGCGAGCCAGATCGAAACGGCGCCGGTCGCCAACAACGGTACCGGCATGGCTCCCTATATGATGTCCGTCGCCCTCTTCGTCGGCGCCATCAGCCTGAACCTGATGTACGACAGCTTCACCCCGCGGAAATATCCGAAAAACGGCATCAGCTGGTGGGCCAGCAAAATCTCTGTGCTTGCGTCCGTCGGCATCAGCCAAGCGCTCATCATGGTCGCGCTGCTGGTGAAGGTGAACGGTTTGGCGCCGTCGTCGATCGAAAAAACGCTGTTGGTCACCATTTTGACTGCGCTCGTCTCGGTCTCGATCGTCATGCTCTTCAATCTGCTGTTTGATAAAGCCGGCTCCTTCCTGATGCTGATTTTCCTCATCCTGCAGCTATCGGGATCGGGCGGCACTTATCCGATCCAGCTGTCCAACAGCTTCTTCGAGGCGATCCATCCCTATCTGCCGATGACTTATTCGATCGATGCCTATCGCCAGCTGTTCGGCATCGGCGACAGCATCTCCACTGATCTGTTCATCCTTTTGGCGATTCTGATCGCTTTCAATCTGATGATTATTCTTTTCTACACGGTCAAACGGAAACAGTTGTGGCAGGAAGACTTCGAGGGCGAGGAACAATCGGCCGCTCTGGAAACCCAAACCGCTTAAAAAAGACTCCATGAATGTCAAAACACGCACACCGGTATAGGATGTGCGTGTTTTCTTTTTTCTTTGCTGGGTTCGTGCTACTGTTGCACCTACTCCGGTGAACAGCGGCTTCGCCTAAGTTCAGCCAATATTCTGTTTGTTTCCTCCGATAAGACGACCTTAATCGGAGTTGCGGCCAAAAGTTGCCGCTGTACTCCGGTGAAGGTTCCGCTGACCGGAGCTGAGGACCATTTGCATTTGACCTATCTGAAAGTTTTTGTTGACTTAACCTTCACTTTAAGGTGTAAGCTGAATCCATCAAAACATTTACCGAGCTGGAGGTGATAAACGTGAATATTTCAGAAGCAGCAGAAAAATCAGGGCTGACAGCGGTAACCCTGCGATATTACGAACGGATCGGCTTGATCCCACCCGTGACCAGAGGCAACGGGGGCATCCGGTTATATGAAGAATCCGATCTCGGGTGGATCGATTTCATCAAGTGCATGCGCAATGCCGGTTTGTCGATCGAATCCTTGATCGAATACACAGCTCTGTTCGATAAGGGAACAGAAACCGTTGTTGCCAGAAAGGACATCCTGATCGAAGAACAGAGAAAACTGCAGGAACGTTACAACGAACTAGGAAAAACACTGGAAAAACTGAACAAGAAAATAGAACACTACGAGCAGGACCATTCTTGAGTACTGCTCGTACAATCAAAAGGAGCGATTTAGATTTGCATACACTACAAACAACAATCATCGACAAAGTGAACAGTCCCGCAGACGTGAAGACACTGAACATCGTTGAGATGGAACAATTGGCTGGAGAGATCCGCTCATTGGTATTGAACAAGGTCAGCCAGGTCAGCGGCCACGTCGGTCCGAATCTGGGCGTCGCCGAATTGACGATCGCTTTCCATCATGTTTTCGATTCGCCAAAGGATAAGATCGTCTGGGATGTTTCCCATCAGTCCTACCCTCACAAAATTCTGACCGGACGCAAACACGGCTTCGTCGACAAAGAAAACTTCCATTCCGTCACAGGCTACACTTCCCAGCATGAAAGCGAACACGACTTCTTCACGGTGGGCATACTTCCACATCCATCAGCCTCGCTGTCGGCATGGCGAAAGCGCGGGACCTGAAGAAGGAAACCGGAAATGTTGTTGCCTTGATCGGTGACGGTTCCCTGAGCGGTGGGCTGGCCTTCGAAGGTCTGAACAACGCTGCAGAATTGGGGTCCAATCTTATCGTTATTGTCAACGACAATGAAATGTCGATCGATGAGAATTTCGGCGGCCTCTACCGTTCCTTGGCCGAGCTGCGCGCGACAAATGGGGAAGCAGCCAACAATCCGTTCAAAGCACTGGGCTTCGAATACCGCTACGTCGAGGAAGGAAACGATTTGGCGAAAATGATCGAAACCTTCCGCGAAATCAAGGACATTGGCCATCCACTTGTGCTCCATGTCCACACCGAAAAAGGCCACGGCTACGAAAAAGCCACTCAGGAAAAAACGAACTACCATTGGCGTTCCCCTTTCAACCTGGAAACAGGCGAAAGCTTGAGAAAGTCTGCCGGGGAATCGTACAATTCCATCATCATGGATCATCTGATCAAAAAGGTCGATGGGGACGAAATGAAGCTGGCTGCAATCAATGCGGCCATTCCGGGCATGTTCGGGCTGAATGCATTCAAAGCCGCACATCCGGAACACTATTTCGATGTCGGCATCGCCGAAGGGCACTCGATTACGTTTGCGGCCGGACTGGCTTCCCAAGGCGTCAAACCGGTTGTCTTCCACTCGAGCACCTTCCTGCAGCGAGCCTATGACCAATTGTCGCATGATCTGGGCATCAACGAATTGCCGGCAGTCCTGATCATCAGCGGCGGAGCTATCTCCAGCGGTGCAGTGACGCATCTCGGTCTGTTCGATATTCCATTGATAAAAAGTATCCCTAATTTCAACTATCTTGCGCCGACCAGCAAGGAAGAACTGCTTGCGATGCTGGATTGGGCTCTGCAACAGGAAAAAGGACCGATTGCGATACGATTGCCGAATGGACCGGTCGTCTTCAGAGAGAATGCTTTGGCCGACTTCCAATCGCCAACCTATGAAATACTCCGTGAAGGCAAAAAAGTGGCAATCCTGGCGCTGGGTTCTTTCCTTTCTCTCGGCGAACGAGTCGCTGATCAGATGAAAGCCGAGACCGGCGAGGACATCACCCTGATCAATCCGCGCTCCATCACCGAGGTCGATGCAGATACACTCAAGGAACTGGAAGCAAACCATGCCCTGATCGTCACGCTCGAGGACGGCTCATTGGCTGGCGGCTTCGGAGAACAGATTGCTTCCTTCTATGGGGCCTCAGCTGTTAAAGTTTTGAACTTCGGCGCGAAGAAGGCCTTCACGGACAACGTTCCGCTTGAATCGCTTTATGAGCAGTTCCATCTGACGCCTGAATTGATCGTAAAAGACATCTTGGACACATTGGCATAATAAGAAAACCATCCAAGCGGACCGTTAAACGTCTGCTTGGATGGTTTTGTTTTGTCGGAAATCATTCTTTCGGTTACCGGATCTGCAGTCGTAGCAACGATCAGCTCAATGGGGCAGGCTCTCTTCGGAATCTTTCAGTGTACCCTCAAAACTCTGAATTTTGTGATTCAACTTTTCAATTGTCTCATTGATTTCCTTCTGTTTGGCAATCAGTTGATCTCTTTCCCTGATCAAAATATTTTTGCGCGCTTCATCCGACTGCTCCCCATTTCTGAACAAGGTCGTATATTCGATCAGCGACTCGATCGACATCCCGGCACTGCGCATGCACTTGATGAAATCGATCCAACCAAGATCGTCCTGTTGATAAACCCGGATACCGCCATTTTTGCGGGTGACCGGCGGAATCAGGCCCTCGCTTTCATAATAACGCAGCGTTGCAGCAGTGAGCCCAGTAATTTTTGCAGCTTCAGATATATTCATAACTCGATCACCCTTTCTCGCATTGAGTACAATCCATCTAGTGAATCAAACTAACTCCAAATAAAACGGAATGATATCCACAAAACTGCCGTCATCCATTTTGAAGCCTCCCGGAATGGTCCCCAACTCTTTGAAGCCCAACTTTTTATAAAGATGGATCGCTCCTTTGTTGTTGGCAACTACAGCATTGAACTGCATGATGCGGAACCCTGATTCCTTAGCCATCTCTAGTGAATGAAGCACAAGTTTTTCGCCGATATGCTTCCCTCTTTGATCAGCATTAACAGCGTAAGAGGCATTCGCGATGTGACCGCAACGTCCGATATTGTTGGGATGAAGAATATACAAACCAACTATTGCACCGTCTTCTTCCGCAACGCCGGAAAATGTCTGTTCCGCGAAAAAGGCTGTTGCTTCCTTCATTGACAAACCGTTTTCTTGGGGGAAATACTGGCCTTCCTTGACCACGTGATTCCAAATTTCGGACATGCTCCCCAAATCATTGTCATTATATTTCCGGATAATGATACTCATCAACCACTACCTTCTTTCTCACATAAATTCACTGATAATATTATAACCCACAATGCGATTCTCTATACCAAAAAAATAAGCCCACAACGATGAAATCATCGTCGCAAGCTTATTTGTCTGATACCGGCGGCCGGGGTCGAACCGGCACGCCCTCGCGGGCACTGGATTTTGAGTCCAGCGCGTCTGCCAATTCCGCCACGCCGGCATGATAATAAATTAATTACGATAGATCACCTATCGGAAAGGCGGTAACCGGATTTGAACCGGTGATAGAGGTTTTGCAGACCTGTGCCTTACCACTTGGCTATACCGCCGAGATATTGCTATTTGAAAAAACTGGGCTAGCTGGATTCGAACCAACGAATGACAGAGTCAAAGTCTGTTGCCTTACCGCTTGGCGATAGCCCAATAAAGAGGGCGACCGATGGGAATTGAACCCACGAATGCCGGATCCACAAACCGGTGCGTTAACCACTTCGCCACGATCGCCATGATATTAAGTTAAACAACAGGGGTAGTAGGAATTGAACCCACACTGACGGTTTTGGAGACCGTAGTTCTACCTTTAAACTATACCCCTATGGAACCAACCATGAATTTTAATCAAAAAAATGGAGGGAGGCAGATTCGAACTGCCGAACCCGAAAGAGCGGATTTACAGTCCGCCGCGTTTAGCCACTTCGCTATCCCTCCATCATATAAAAAATGGTCCGAGACGGATTCGAACCGCCGACACCTTGAGCTTCAATCAAGTGCTCTACCAACTGAGCTATCAGACCAAAATAAAATTAAAAACGGCTCCGACGGGATTTGAACCCGCGATCTCCTGCGTGACAGGCAGGCATGTTGACCCCTACACCACGGAACCAATGGAGGTTGACGGGATCGAACCGCCGACATCCTGCTTGTAAGGCAGACGCTCTCCCAGCTGAGCTAAACCTCCATAATGCTGGTGATTATGATCCGTACGGGAATCGAACCCGTGTTACCGCCGTGAAAGGGCGGTGTCTTAACCGCTTGACCAACGGACCATTATTTTTATTATATTGGGAAAACGGAGAGTAAGGGATTCGAACCCTTGAGACAGTTTAACCCGCCTACACGATTTCCAATCGTGCTCCTTCGGCCGCTCGGACAACTCTCCAAGTTCCGATAAAATCTTATTCATATCAAATGCATGAGACTTAACCGAAAAACTCCGCAAGTAGGACTCGAACCTACGACATCATGATTAACAGTCATGCGCTACTACCAACTGAGCTATTGCGGAAAAGCAAAAAGCGCGGCAACGTCCTAGTCTCACAAAGGGAAACCCTTCACTACAATCGGCGCTAAGAAGCTTAACTTCTGTGTTCGAGATGGGAACAGGTGTGACCTTCTTGCCATCATCACCGCACATTTTTCAAGAGAACGTTGTTCTCTCAAAACTGAATCTACAAAATTAAAGGGAACCCGAAAACACCGCTTGAGTTTTCTTCTTTTTAAAAATTGGTTAAGTCCTCGACCGATTAGTATTGGTCCGCTCCATACATCGCTGTACTTCCACTCCCAACCTATCTACCTGATCATCTCTCAGGGGTCTTACTCACTTAAAGTGATGGGAAATCTCATCTTGAGGGGGGCTTCACGCTTAGATGCTTTCAGCGTTTATCCCGTCCACACATAGCTACCCAGCGATGCTCTTGGCAGAACAACTGGTACACCAGCGGTGTGTCCATCCCGGTCCTCTCGTACTAAGGACAGCTCCTCTCAAATTTCCAACGCCCGCGACGGATAGGGACCGAACTGTCTCACGACGTTCTGAACCCAGCTCGCGTACCGCTTTAATGGGCGAACAGCCCAACCCTTGGGACCGACTACAGCCCCAGGATGCGATGAGCCGACATCGAGGTGCCAAACCTCCCCGTCGATGTGAACTCTTGGGGGAGATAAGCCTGTTATCCCCAGGGTAGCTTTTATCCGTTGAGCGATGGCCCTTCCATGCGGAACCACCGGATCACTAAGCCCGACTTTCGTCCCTGCTCGACTTGTAGGTCTCGCAGTCAAGCTCCCTTCTGCCTTTACACTCTACGAATGATTTCCAACCATTCTGAGGGAACCTTTGGGCGCCTCCGTTACATTTTTGGAGGCGACCGCCCCAGTCAAACTGCCCGTCTGACACTGTCTCCCTGCTCGCTAAGAGCAGCGGGTTAGAGTGGTCATATCACAAGGGTAGTATCCCACCGTTGCCTCCTCCGAGACTGGCGTCCCGGTATCTTCGGCTCCTACCTATCCTGTACATGTGATACAAACACGCAATATCAAACTGCAGTAAAGCTCCATGGGGTCTTTCCGTCCTGTCGCGGGTAACCAGCATCTTCACTGGTACTATAATTTCACCGAGTCTCTCGTTGAGACAGTGCCCAAATCGTTACGCCTTTCGTGCGGGTCGGAACTTACCCGACAAGGAATTTCGCTACCTTAGGACCGTTATAGTTACGGCCGCCGTTTACTGGGGCTTCAATTCAAAGCTTCGCTTGCGCTAACCTCTCCTCTTAACCTTCCAGCACCGGGCAGGCGTCAGCCCCTATACGTCATCTTTCGATTTTGCAGAGACCTGTGTTTTTGATAAACAGTCGCTTGGGCCTATTCACTGCGGCTGACCTTGCGGTCAGCACCCCTTCTCCCGAAGTTACGGGGTCATTTTGCCGAGTTCCTTAACGAGAGTTCTCTCGCACACCTTAGGATTCTCTCCTCAACTACCTGTGTCGGTTTGCGGTACGGGCAGTTACTTTCTCACTAGAAGCTTTTCTTGGCAGTGTGACATCAGGAACTTCGCTACTAAATTTCGCTCCCCATCACAGCTTGTCCTTGAGAGAAAAAGCATTTCACTCGTTCTCAGACTTGCTGCTTGGACACACATTTCCGATCGTGTGCATTCCTTAGCCTCCTGCGTCCCTCCATCGCTCAAACAAAAGCAACTGGTACAGGAATATCAACCTGTTGTCCATCGCCTACGCCTATCGGCCTCAGCTTAGGTCCCGACTAACCCTGGGAGGACGAGCCTTCCCCAGGAAACCTTAGTTATTCGGTGGACGGGATTCTCACCCGTCTTGCGCTACTCATACCGGCATTCTCACTTCTAAGCGCTCCACCAGTCCTCACGATCTGGCTTCGATGCCCTTAGAACGCTCTCCTACCACGGAACCCGAAGGTTCCATCCACAGCTTCGGTGATCTGTTTAGCCCCGGTAAATTTTCGGCGCAGGGTCACTCGACTAGTGAGCTATTACGCACTCTTTAAATGATGGCTGCTTCTGAGCCAACATCCTAGTTGTCTGTGCAACCCCACATCCTTTTCCACTTAACAGATACTTTGGGACCTTAGCTGGTGGTCTGGGCTGTTTCCCTTTTGACTACGGATCTTATCACTCGCAGTCTGACTCCCGGATCTAAATCAATGGCATTCGGAGTTTATCTGAATTCGGTAACCCGAGAAGGGCCCCTAGTCCAAACAGTGCTCTACCTCCATGATTCGCATATCCGAGGCTAGCCCTAAAGCTATTTCGGAGAGAACCAGCTATCTCCAAGTTCGATTGGAATTTCTCCGCTACCCACACCTCATCCCCGCACTTTTCAACGTGCGTGGGTTCGGTCCTCCAGTGCGTATTACCGCACCTTCAACCTGGACATGGGTAGGTCACTTGGTTTCGGGTCTACGACCTCATACTTATTCGCCCTATTCAGACTCGCTTTCGCTGCGGCTCCGTCTTTTCAACTTAACCTCGCATGAAATCGTAACTCGCCGGTCCATTCTACAAAAGGTACGCCATCACCCATTAACGGGCTTTGACTACTTGTAGGCACACGGTTTCAGGTACTGTTTCACTCCCCTTCCGGGGTGCTTTTCACCTTTCCCTCACGGTACTGGTTCACTATCGGTCACTAGGGAGTATTTAGCCTTGGGAGATGGTCCTCCCGGATTCCGACGGAATTTCTCGTGTTCCGCCGTACTCAGGATACTGGTAGAGCTGTTTTGGATTTCGCATACGGGGCTATTACCCTATCTTGCGCAACTTTCCAGTTGGCTTCTGCTATCCATTGCAGTCTCATGTCCCAGTCCTACAACCCCAAAGAGCAAGCTCTTTGGTTTGGGCTTTTCCCGTTTCGCTCGCCGCTACTAAGGGAATCGAATTTTCTTTCTCTTCCTGCAGGTAATGAGATGTTTCAGTTCCCTGCGTGTTCCTCGATACACCTATGTATTCAGTGTAACGTAATATCCTATCAAAGATATTGGGTTGCCCCATTCGGAAATCTCCGGATCAAAGCTTACTTACAGCTCCCCGGAGCATATCGGTGTTAGTCCCGTCCTTCATCGGCTCCTAGTGCCTAGGCATCCACCGTGCGCCCTTATTCACTTAACCTATGGTTAAGCTCGCCATTGCTGGCTTGCTAACTTATTTCGTTAAAAACTCATTTAAGTCAACTTAAAACGCGGTAAAATGTTTAGGTTTCTTACTTTATTTTTTGTAGTATTCAGTTTTCAAAGAACAAATTTTTCTTGCTTGAGAGATTGATCTCTCAAAACTGAACAAAGAATGATTGAACCAAGCAAGGATTCCATTATATTCCTTAGAAAGGAGGTGATCCAGCCGCACCTTCCGATACGGCTACCTTGTTACGACTTCACCCCAATCATCTGTCCCACCTTAGGCGGCTGGCTCCAAAAAGGTTACCTCACCGACTTCGGGTGTTACAAACTCTCGTGGTGTGACGGGCGGTGTGTACAAGACCCGGGAACGTATTCACCGCGGCGTGCTGATCCGCGATTACTAGCGATTCCGGCTTCATGCAGGCGAGTTGCAGCCTGCAATCCGAACTGAGAATGGCTTTAAGAGATTCGCTTGACCTCGCGGTCTTGCTGCTCGTTGTACCATCCATTGTAGCACGTGTGTAGCCCAGGTCATAAGGGGCATGATGATTTGACGTCATCCCCACCTTCCTCCGGTTTGTCACCGGCAGTCTCATTAGAGTGCCCAACTGAATGCTGGCAACTAACAATAGGGGTTGCGCTCGTTGCGGGACTTAACCCAACATCTCACGACACGAGCTGACGACAACCATGCACCACCTGTCACTTTGTCCCCGAAGGGAAAGTCCTATCTCTAGGATTGTCAAAGGATGTCAAGACCTGGTAAGGTTCTTCGCGTTGCTTCGAATTAAACCACATGCTCCACCGCTTGTGCGGGTCCCCGTCAATTCCTTTGAGTTTCAGCCTTGCGGCCGTACTCCCCAGGCGGAGTGCTTAATGCGTTAGCTGCAGCACTGAAGGGTGGAAACCCTCCAACACTTAGCACTCATCGTTTACGGCGTGGACTACCAGGGTATCTAATCCTGTTTGCTCCCCACGCTTTCGAGCCTCAGCGTCAGTTACAGACCAGAGAGTCGCCTTCGCCACTGGTGTTCCTCCATATATCTACGCATTTCACCGCTACACATGGAATTCCACTCTCCTCTTCTGCACTCAAGTTCCCCAGTTTCCAATGACCTTCCACGGTTGAGCCGTGGGCTTTCACATCAGACTTAAGGAACCGCCTGCGCTCGCTTTACGCCCAATAAATCCGGACAACGCTTGCCACCTACGTATTACCGCGGCTGCTGGCACGTAGTTAGCCGTGGCTTTCTGGTCAGATACCGTCAAGGCCGGAGCAGTTACTCTCCGACTTGTTCTTCTCTGACAACAGAGTTTTACGATCCGAAAACCTTCTTCACTCACGCGGCGTTGCTCCGTCAGACTTTCGTCCATTGCGGAAGATTCCCTACTGCTGCCTCCCGTAGGAGTTTGGGCCGTGTCTCAGTCCCAATGTGGCCGATCACCCTCTCAGGTCGGCTACGTATCATCGTCTTGGTGAGCCATTACCTCACCAACTAACTAATACGCCGCGGGTCCATCCATAAGCGACAGCACAAAGGCCGTCTTTCCTTTCCCGATCATGCGATCAGAAAAACTATGCGGTATTAGCACCCGTTTCCGGATGTTATCCCCCTCTTATGGGCAGGTTACCCACGTGTTACTCACCCGTTCGCCACTATCTTCTCAGTGGAAGCAAGCTTCCATAGAAAAGACCGTTCGACTTGCATGTATTAGGCACGCCGCCAGCGTTCGTCCTGAGCCAGGATCAAACTCTCATGTAAATGTGGACTCTTGTACAGAAATCCTACATGTTAAGCTGATAGCTCTTAATTTCTTGCTGACTTTATGTTTGCGATACTACGTATCGCCTTCGTTTGCCTCGACCGAAATCGAAGCTCCCTGCACATTTGGTTCGTTCATTCTTTGTTCAGTTTTCAAAGGTCAATCGCTTATCACGTATTACGTGATTGCTTATTCATATTATCACGGCCGCCGCATCTTGTCAACAGCTTTTAAAATTAAATTTCAAACTGCTTGTCGGATGAATCAGCAACTTTCATATGATAACATCGTTTCATCTTGCTGTCAACAATGATTTTTATGTTGTCGTTGCCTTACAAAAGACAACTTCATAATACTATCATCATTTCAAATCCGTGTCAAACAGATTTCAAAACAAAACGCATCGGATTACCGAGGAACTAAACTTTACCACAAAAATGTAAGCCTTGTCAACAGCAGTGCATCGGCATTATTACAGATCCGCCATCTTCCGGAAAACCTGATAAGTTTTTCAAATTAAGGCATAAATAGGCTGTGTTTCCCGATAGGAAGGCTGATGCAGCACTCCAAAATTAAAGAGGCAACCTCAAATTGCGAGGTTGCCTCACTTCATGCTTGTAGCACTAGTTCCTTTTAATTTATCTACCAACATTGTAGCCGTTGGTATTTAAAGTTAATGTTCGTTGACATGATCTTCGTTCATGTGAGTCTTGCAAACTTCCGGACTTCTTTTCCACTGAATGAGGAACATGGCCACAATATGAAGTTGTACAACTGAAGATTCATCAAACATTTAAACGGGGCATCTCGCCGCTCACATTTAAACATGAACCTTCTTCGAGATAACATTTTAAGTTTACTCGCCTAAAATGTTTCTCACTTCTGAACCTTTATCCATCCTATTACGGTTTTAACTTCACAGGTTAAATCAATTTTTCATAGTTTTTCAAGCTACTCTAAATCTTTTCTGCTGCTGAGTTACTTTTTTCATTCAATCTGTCATGTTGAATCTTTTCTAGATTTTTCGGGTCTATACTTAAAGTCTCTACTCGATCATGAATGAAATTAAAACCATAAACTGCAAGAACTTCAATTGGTTCTATGTAAAGAATTCATTTTATACGACCCTTTCGGATCATATACCCTTCCTTCTTTACACTGTAATAATAACATGAAAGCGCTTGCTTTTCAAGTGGATGTTGCCCATTTTTTAAAATTATTTTGAATATTTTTTTTGTTCTTCTCCAAGCTTTTGGCTGACTTTAAGGCTATAATCCTAACGCCCGCATCAAAAGGATTTAGGGGCCACCTCCCGGCAACCCCAACTCCATCACGGCTTAACGGCGACGGCTCTCTTCACCCGAACCAATTCATCATACAAGTACACAGCAAGCTCCGGCCCTTCCTCAACGGTAAGGATCACTTCTCCCTCATTCACTTCCACATCAAGCAGGCTACCGCGGAAATTGATCTTAAAGTCATAGCCTTGCCAATTTTTCGGAACGAAAGGTTTGAAGTGCAGAAAGCCCTCTTTCACGCGCATTCCGGCAAAGCCTTGGACGATAGCCAACCAGGCGCCGCTCATCGAAGTGATGTGGAGCCCGTCATCCGTGTCATTATTGTAGTTGTCCAGATCCAATCTTGCGGTGCGAGCGTACAATTCGACCGCTTTTTCTTCTTTGCCGAGTTCCGCAGCCAAAACGGCATGCACAGACGGTGACAAGGAAGATTCATGCACAGTCATCGGTTCATAGAAATCAAAATTGCGTCTCTTTTCTTCCATGCTGTAGCGGTCGTTCAGGAAGTAGATGCTCTGCAGGACATCCGCCTGTTTGATGAACGGAGAGCGCAGGATTTTATCCCAAGACCAATGCTGATTCAGTGGTCGTTCGCTCGGATCCAATGAATCGGCTGGACGAAGGTCTTTATCCAGGAATGTATCGTGCTGGACGAATACGCCCAGTTCTTCATCATACGGATAATACATCCGCGCAATGATATCCCGCCAATGATCTGTTTCCGTTTCCGTCAGGCCGTGCTCTGCCCATTTCTCCGGGGATGCTTTCTTGAGCGCATCCAGCGTGTACTGCAGCGTCCAAGTCGCCATATTATTGGTGTGGTAATTATTGCTTACGTTGTTTTCGTATTCATTCGGTCCGGTCACGCCATGGATCATGTATTTTTGATTGCGTTTGGAAAAATGGACCCGATCCGCCCAGAAACGGGAAATCCCGACAAGGACATCGATTCCCGTCTCGACTAGGTAGCTTTCATCGCCAGTATAATTTGTGTAATTATAGATGGCATGCGCGATTGCCCCGTTGCGGTGGATTTCTTCGAAAGTGATTTCCCACTCATTGTGGCATTCGATCCCCGTGAAAGTGACCATCGGATACAATGCGCCTTTCAACCCCTGCTGGCGCGCGTTATGGTAGGCACCCGGCAACTGCTGATGGCGATAGCGCAACAATTGGTGGGTCACTTTCGGTTCGGCCACGGAAAGGTACATCGGCACCATGTATGCCTCCGTATCCCAATAGGTGGCGCCGCCGTATTTTTCGCCTGTGAAGCCTTTCGGTCCGATGTTCAAGCGTTCATCCTCACCATAATAAGTAGAAAACAGTTGGAAAAGATTGAAGCGGATTCCCTGCTGCGCTTCATCATCGCCCGTTATTTTCACGTCCGCTTTCATCCATCTCGCTTCCCAAGCATGTTCATGTTCGGCGAGCAAAAGATCGTAGCCTGCCTCAGCAGCTTCACTGGCCATCTTCTTGGCGATGAACGCCTGCTCGGCATCCGGAATGTCCCGGCTGGTGACGACGGCCACGTACTTGTCCAAGACTGTCTTTTCGCCTGCGGAAACGATCCCGGAAAAAGTTTCTTCTACTAAAAGGCCGCTTTCGTTGCTGCCGGTCTGCCCCAATCCGGAAACACGGTTGCTCATCGCTGCGGTGACCGTGAACTGCTCGATCCCGAACGGATTCGGAATCGTTTTGGCGCTCAAGCTGACTGGCGCATCCAGCGTACGGCCGGCCTCCTCCCAGAACATCTCCTCGTAATTCGCATCTTCGTTCGTCACGTTACCGTCCAGACGCGGATGGAATTCCAGGTCAGCGGACCCTTTCAGCACTTCTGCCGCTACCCGCAAAAAGCAAAGTTCCTTCTGCGAGATGCTGACGAAGCGTTGGAAAGTGAACTTGATTTCTGCAGCATCGCCCTCGCTTTTCCAAATGAAGCTGCGGTTCAATACGCCTCGGCGCATGTCCAATTCCATACGAAAATCCGCGACAGGCTGCTTCGCCAAATCAAGCGGTTCGCCATTGATGAGGATTCCGACAGCAATGAAGTTCATGGCGTTGATGACTTTCCCGAAATATTCCGGGTAGCCATTCTTCCACCAGCCCACACGTGTCTTGTCGGGATACCAGACACCCGCCATGTAGGTCCCTTCATGGGTGTCGCCTGAATAGCCTTCCTCAAAATTTCCGCGCATCCCCATGTAGCCGTTGCCGATCGAAGTCAAACTTTCCTGCAGTCGCTTCTCTTCTTTATCCAATACAGCTGTCTTTATTTTCCAAGCATCGATATCAAACAGTCTTTTCATGAACAGTCCTTCTTTCCAAGATCAGATGCCGCTCCCTCGCGGAGCACGCATAAGAATGATTGTTTTGATGACTCTATTATCCCAATTTCGACCGTCTCAATGCAAGCGCAATCATAACCTGAACTGCAATATTTCCTTTTTATCCCGAAACTTTTTCCTGCGCGCTCAGACTTCGGTCAGCAACGCTTCGCCGTAGCTCTTGAACAATATCGGCAAACTTCGTGTCTCCAGGATGCCTTCACTGATTTGATACTCCTGGTCATCCAGCAGATTCCGATAACAACCTTCAGGCAAATCGACGGCAACCCTAGCCGCTTTCCCGTCCAGGCAGAAAATGCCCGTCAACCTTTCGTTCCCAAACCGGTATTGGCCGATCGCCGTCTCCGATCCCTCAGCTGCCTTCAGGTCATAACTCCCTTCCCGAACAGCGGCTTCCCGCTTGAAACGCTGCAGCCGCTGCAGCAAAGGCGTCAGATCCTCCTCCTGGTTCCACAAAATCGGATCCTTTTCGAACAGATCCGGCAGATGCGCCGTTGCAGTCTCCTGTCCGCCGAAGAGCAGCAGGGTCCCTTTCTGGAAATAGGTAAAGGCAGTCCAATTCCGCAACCTGCCGATGTCATCGATCTTCGAACGGACGCGCGGATGATCATGGTTCTCTAGAAAACGCAATTTGACGTAGTTCATAGGATAGATGCCATCCTGGAACAGAAGGACATCAAGATAATTTTTGAGGCTGATTTCCCCCCAGAAGTAAGCCTGCTGGAAATCGTGCACATCATAGTCATAGGTGATGTCGAACGCTTCATACAATTCGCTGTCGGAATGTCCGATATTGCCGCGATCCCGGTTCATCCTCAGGAAACTCGGATGGACCGACTCGGCCAACCAGATGACGCCTGCTTTGACTTCCGCGACTTCCTTTCTGGCGCGCACCCAAAAGTCCACAGGTACGAGACTCGCCACATCGCAACGGAAGCCATCCACGATTGTTGCCCATTGCTTCAGTGTCTCTATTTGATAATCCCACAATTCCGGATGGCTGTAGTCCAAGTCGACGATGTCGTACCACTCGCCGACTTTATTGCCCATTTCGCCGTTCGGCCGGCGGTAAAACCACTCCGGATGCTGTTCGACAAGCCGCGAATCCGGCGAAGTGTGGTTGTAGACGACATCGATCATCACCTTCATGCCCAGATCGCGGATTGCGGCGGCCAACGCTTTGAAGTCGTCCATCGTTCCGTAGGCAGGATTGACGGCGCGGTAATCTTTGATGGCATAGGGACTGCCCTCCAATCCTTTGCGCTTCGTTTCGCCGATGGGATGGATCGGCATGAACCAGATGATGTCGGCCCCCAGCCCCTTGATCCGTGGCAGATCCGGGATGATGGCGTTAAAAGTCCCTTCAGGTGTGTGGTTACGCACATAAATGCAATAGATGATTTCATTCCGCAAGTTCAAGAATGTGTCTTTCGCCATAAGGATCCCCCTTAACTATTATTTTAGCTATTGTAAACGGTCTGGAAAACAGCTGCCCCGTAAGGCGCCAGATACAGCGTTTCCCCTTCCACCCAGTTCCCTTCATTCTGCAACAGAATTTGGCGGTAACCACGGGGCTCCAACGGATGAAGCACGAATTCCTTCGGCTGGTCCGTGACGTTGCAGATTACCAGACCGACCTCTTTGTCCATCACACGTTCATAGACAAAAAAGTCATCGTGCGTGTCCCAGAGATGATAGTCGCCCTCGACGAACAGATCCGTCTTCTTCAGATCCAATACTTTCCGATAAAAATGCAGGATACTGTCGGGAGCGGCTTCTTCCGCCGCTACGTTATACTCCGCTTCGACGTTGACGCCACTCCACGGGGCAACTGTCGAAAATCCGGCAAAAGTCGACTGATCCCATTGCATCGCACCGCGGCTGGCATCCTTGGAACTTTCCCGCAGATTATAGAGAACCGCCTCTTCGCTGTACCCCAACGCCAGCGCATTCTTATAGAACGTCTGCGCTTCCGGCGATTTGAAATCTTTGATGTCGTTCAAGTAAAGGTTCTTCATCCCAAGTTCTTCCCCGTTCAGGATGAAGGGGATGCCCTTCTGAAGATACATCAGAGCCGCCAACATTTTCGCGCTGTTATCGCGGTGCTTACTGTCGTCTCCGATCCGGGAAACGACCCTAGCCATATCATGATTGTTCCAATAGAGCGTCGGACCGCCGACATCCGCCATGACTTGCTGCCATTCCCGCAGATTTTTCTTGAAGGCGCCATAAAGCAGTTTCGCCTTCTGCATATTTGGGGAAAGGCGCGGGTCTTTCGATTTTTCATCCATCGTGAAATAACGGAAAGTGATGACCGTATCGCAACCTCCGACAACCGGATCCGTATAGGAACGCGCCAGCTCGACGGTGGCCGAGGCTGCCTCCCCTACGATGAAAGTGTCCGGATAGCGTTCCCGCAGAGTCGAGGTGAAGAATTTCATGTACTCGTTGATTTTCGGCAGATTTGCGTAATAGTTTTCAGCCAACCCGATTTCACCTTCATCCAGCCCTTCCACATCCGGAAAACCTTCTTCCTTTTGCAGATGGATGAATGCATCCAGACGGAAACCGTCGACACCTTTATCGAGCCAGAAAAAGGCGATGTCGACCATCGCGCGCCGCACTTCCGGATTGGCCCAATTCAGATCGGGCATTTCTTTTGCAAACAGATGGAAATAATATTGGTCACCGGATGGTTCCTTTTCCCAGACAGTGCCGGTGAAAAAAGATTCCCAATTGTTCGGCAGATCTTTCCCGCCGTTTTTGCCGTCCGCCCAGATGTAATAATCGCGGTACGGATTGTCTTTCCCTTTCAATGCTTCCTGGAACCATGGATGCTGGTCCGAAGTATGGTTCACCACAAAATCAAAGATGACTTTGATGCCGCGTTTGTGCGCCTCGAGGATCAGCTCTTCAATCTCAGCCATCGTCCCGAAAATCGGATCGATCTCCAGAAAATCGGAAATGTCATACCCGTTGTCGACTTTCGGCGATTTGAAAATCGGATTCAGCCAAATCATATTGACGCCCAAATTTTGAATATAATCCAACCGGTTGATGACGCCGCGGATGTCCCCGACACCATCCCCGTCGGAATCCTGGAAACTCATCGGATACACTTGATACACAATCAATCCATGCCACCACTCACGCACATTGCCCATATCAAAAACCTCACTTTTTGCTGAAAAATAGCAAGAATAATACCTATCTTAAGATTACCGAAAAGACCTGATAAAAACAAATGTGAGGATACGATAAATTCCGTATATATTCCCGAACCTCGCAACCCGACATCATTTTCTGTACGATTTCCCCATTTCCTTGGTATAATGATGAAGTTAAAGCAATTAAACTAACTTACTCATCATCCAAAAGGAGTCCTCATCTATGAAAAAAACAATCGGATTCATCGGCAGCGGGAATATGGGCGGAGCCATCATCGGTGGGCTTGTCGGTTCTGCGCTTGTCGCACCTAGCCAAGTCATCGTATCCAGCCAAGATAACGAAAGCCTGCAAGCATTGAAGGAGCAGCACGGCATCCGCATCGCGGCCGACAATAGACAGGTGGCAGCCGAAGCGGACATCCTCTTCTTGGCCGTCAAACCGAATGTCTACAACATCGTCATCGACGAAGTCAAAGCAGCCATCAAAGAGAACGTCGTCATCGTCACGATCGCAGCCGGAAAAAGCTTAAGCGACATCGAAGAACGCTTCGGCCGCAAAGTGAAAGTAGTCCGCGCCATGCCGAACACCCCTGCTTTGGTCGGTGAAGGCATGACCGGCATCTGCGCCAACGAAGTGGTGAACGTTGCAGAGTTGACGGATGTCAAAAACATCTTCGACAGCTTCGGCCGCAGCGAAATGGTTTCGGAATACATGATGGATGCGGTGACAGGCGTCAGCGGTTCATCCCCTGCCTTGGTCTTCATGTTCATCGAATCTTTGGCCGATGGTGCCGTACGCGGCGGCATGCCTCGCCAACAGGCCTACAAATTTGCGGCACAGGCTGTCCTCGGTTCCGCAAAAATGGTGCTGGAAACCGGCAAACATCCAGGCGAACTAAAGGACATGGTCTGCTCTCCGGGCGGGACGACCATCGAAGCTGTTGCGGAATTGGAAAAAAATGGATTCCGATCCGCTGTCATTTCGGCAGTCCAGACGACCATCGACAAATCCATCGCCATGAGCAACCCGAAAGAAAACTGAATCCATCCAAAACGCCCCCCTGAGCCGATCGCTCAGGGGGGCATTTATTATGCAAAAAAACTCTCCCCCGGAAAATCCGAGGAAGAGCTTTTAACTATTAATGATGGTGGTGATGCCCGGCAGCTTCGGCTCCATCATCGATATCTTCTTTTTGGACGCCTTTTTCCTGGCACTCAGGACAGATGCCGTAGACTTCCATGCGGTGATGGCTGACTTGGAAACCGGTCAAATTCTCGGCAACCATCTCCACATCATCCAATACCGGATAATAAAGGTCGACGATTTTTCCGCAACTTTCGCAGATAGCGTGGTAATGTTGCGTGTTGCTGAAGTCAAAACGGCTTGAAGCATCCCCATAAGCCAATTCCTTCACAAATCCGATTTTCACAAAAAGTCTCAAGTTGTTGTAAACAGTGGCTGCGCTCATATTCGGAAAACGATCGGCCAATGCTTTGTAGATATCATCCGCTGTCGGATGCATCTTGGACTCGACCAAATATTCCAAAATCGCGTAACGTTGCGGTGTAATTCGGATATTTGCGTTTTTCATTTTTTCGATTGAATCATTTACGATTGTATGGTGCATGCTGTATCCCCCCTCTTCTGGAATCACTTGTATATGATAGTCATTATAATTTACATTTCACTGAGTTCATCATATATCGATTTGCCGAAAATAGCAATACATAAGCCCTGAACATTCAAAAAATCGCTTACTTTTTATTATCTCGCCGCAGATGACAGCGGATGCAAAGCAGCGCTTGAATCAGGATACTTTCATCCAATCTTTACACCGGCTCCCGATTGGTATATTCTTAACTTGAATCGCTATGATTAGTCATCTACACAATTTATTGACATGGAGCTGAAACTTATGAAACTTGGCGCCCGCACCTTTAAAACGGGTCTCGCCGTCGCATTATCAATGATCGTCGCCCAATACTTCGGATTCGAAGGCGGAGGCGTCATCGCAGGCATCGCAGCCATCTATTCCACCCAGCCTTCACTTGGCCGTTCCTATACCAACCTGAAGAGCCGAATCATGGCCAATACAATCGGTGGCTTGGTGGCCGTTTTCGTTGTCATGACGCTGGGATACAACATCTATCTCCTCGGTATTTCGGTGATGCTGTTGATCGCCATCCTGAATGCCTTCAAGCTCGAAGACGTGATCGGATTGTCGATCGTGACATTGATCGTCATCATGGTCGGAACGGATGACAATTTGATGTTAAGTGCCACCTACCGCGTATTGGAAACATTCATCGGCGTCATCATTGCCTTTTTGGTCAATACGTTCGTAGCTCCACCGCGATACGACGAACGCTTGTACCATACGGTGGATTATGCCACTACCGAGTTTCTGATTTGGATCCGTGCCGGTTTGCGCAAAAACACCGAGTACTCCATCATGAACAACGACCTGAAATGGGCGCGCACGCAGCTCAAAAAAATGGACAATCTCTATCAGTATCTGACTGAAAGCGGCTTGTTCAACAAAAAAAATAAATACCAGAACAAAAAAATGCTGGTCGTCTACCGCAAAATGATCCAAACGACCCGCTCCGCCTTCCACGTCCTGGAAGTTCTGCACGATTACGAAAATGTTTTTTATCAATTCCCTGTCGAAATGCGCGTCATGATCCGCGAACGCCTGGAGACGCTGATGAGTGGGCATGAGCAGATCATGCTGAAATTCAGCGGACGCGTTCGGGCTAATCAAGTCAATTTCTTTGAAGCCGACAAAGCCCAACGCCACGTACTGATGGATGTCTTTTTCCAGCGCGCCCAGGAAGAAAGTGATTTCGGCAAGTACAGCAGTTCCGAAAGCTACGGCATCATCCATCTGATGAGTGCCATCCTGGCATACGAGGACGATCTCGTCCACTTCAACAAGTTGGTCCGCAGCTACAAAGCGACCCCGGGAAATAAATCAAAGAACATCAACAATATCGAAAACATCATCCACTAAACAGCCGATTCCGTTTGTTCAGGATCTGCAAAAAGAGGCGCGCACTCGACCAAGAGTATTCCTGGTCGAGTGCGCGCCTCTTTGATATTCTGAAACCTTTTGTGAGACTAGTTTTGGAATGCCCATCTCTCGATGGCGTGGGCCACGCCGTCTTCTTCGTTGGATAAGGTGATTTCGTTAGCGATGCTCTTCAGATTGTCGGTTCCGTTGGACATCACGACACCCAGACCGGCAACTTGGATCATTTCGTAATCGTTCTCGCCGTCGCCCAGCGCCATCACTTCCTCAATCGCAATCCCCAGATGGTCCGCCAATTTTTCCAAGGCAGTGCCCTTATTCGAGTTCTTTTCCATCACTTCCACAAGGAAATCCTGGCTGCGGACGATATAGAAGTCATTCCGCATCTTGTCGGGAATGGCCGAATCGATGACATCCACCTCGTTCGGTTCGCCGATGTAAAGGATTTTCATTAAGCCCATCTCTTCGGTTACCGCTTTGGGATCCAATACACTGATATCCATGTTGACCAGCGTGGCATCCCTTTGCATCTCTTCCGTCACTTCATCTTCCAGACTGTAATAATGGTGCTCCCCGACCAACAGCGTACCGGCAGAAAAACCTTTCCCGAACTCGTAGATTTCCTGCACTTCCTCAAGCGTCAAGGTCTTCTTGTAGACCGTTTCGTCTGTGTCCGCCCGCAGAATATAGGCGCCATTCTGCGCGATGATGTAGTCCTCATGCTCTCCGAATCCCAGTTCATCCGCGTAAGGCTTAATGCCCGCAGGCGGTCGTCCGGTGCAGAGAACGATTTTGATGCCGCGGCGCATTGCCTCTTGGATCGTCTCTTTTACTTTTTGCGTCATCACTTTCTGGCCGTTGACCAACGTGCCATCGATATCGATCGCTACCATTTTTATCATCTGTATACCCCACCTCATCTTTATCGTTCAACATCCTACTTTGTCCATTGTACCAAAAAATGCTTCAGAATGTGATAATCTTGCATCAGTCCGAATGGAAAATACCGCAAAGGACAGCAATCAGTCTGGCGCTTGATCACCAAGTCCGGCCAACCAAGCCTTGGCCGGACTTGGACATGGATTCGGGTGCTCTCCTCCGGGCAACATCCGCTGGCCGGAGGAGGGTGCGAATTCGATCGCTCTCCTCCGGCCAAGGCCTCCTTCACCGGAGTTCAGCTCCCGCCAGTCCATTCGCACTCAAAAACGGTCGCCTCATATGAGACGACCGCCCGGACTACCATCATTTATTTTTCGTAAGCACTGTAACGGACAGGTTTTCCACCCGGATGCGGGATAGCCCTTCAGCCATTCTGGGCGCATCCAAGCATGCTTTGCCGTCCTCTACCAACACCCGATAGTCCCCGGCTTCAACATCAAAATCGATGGCATTCGTCTGGCCATTAAAGATGACGTAGTATAACTTTTCCGTGTCCTCCAACTGATAGACAACGATCTGATAATCGGCTTTGAGTATATTCATGTGCCCCTTGATTTCATCGATGGTCCGCAAGCGGAATAACGGCTCCCGTTTGCGCAATGCAATCAAGCCCTTCATGTAATCCACAGCCTGCTTCATCTCGGAACGGCGGTGCCAATCCATGCGGTTGATGGAATCTGGCGCGTTGTAGCTGTTCTCCAGCCCGTTCTTTGTGCGCATGAACTCTTGCCCTGCATGAATGAACGGAATGCCTTGGCTCAACAAAACGAAGCTGCTTGCCAAAAGGTGACGCCGCATACGGGAATCCTCCTCATCCCACGGCATCGAAATCTTCAACTTGTCATAAAGCGTCAGATTGTCGTGGGCCTCCACATATTGCACCATCTGAGCAGGCGTCTTGTAATTGCCCCGGTTAGCGGGATAGTACGCCCCGCCCTGCAGATTGGTGGCGACCCAGCCTTCCATGAACGGTTTGCCGGTGACAAATCCGGTATCGTTGCCGCTGTTGAAATCGGAACCCTTGATCGCTTCGCGCAGTGCATCATTGAAATGAGCCACACCAGGCATGCGGTCCGCATTCTGTTGGACAGCCTTTTGCGAAGGCGGCAGATTGGTGTTCAGATTCCAGCCTTCACCAAGCATGATGATGGAAGGATCGATTTCATCCAAAGCGACACGAATTTCGTTCATCGTATCGATATCATGGATGCCCATAAGATCGAAGCGGAATCCATCCATATTGAAGTTCTTGGCCCAATAGGTGATGCTGTCGACAATGTATTTGCGCATCATATAACGCTCCGAAGCAGTATCGTTACCGACGCCTGTCCCATTCGAGAGCGTTCCATCGGCATTTCTGCGGAAATAATAACCGGGCACGGTCTTTTCCAACGCATGCAATTTCGGTAAATAGACATGATTGTAAACGACGTCCATGATGACACGGATCCCCGCATCATGCAACGCTTGGATCATTTCCTTCATCTCAAGGATGCGCACTTCCGGTTGGTAGGGATTGGTCGCGTAGGATCCTTCCGGAACATTGAAATTCTGCGGATCATAGCCCCAGTTGTATTGTTGCAACGGCTCCAGCTCATTGACAGTTGAAAAATCGGCCATCGGCAAAAACTGGACATGTGTCACGCCCAATCCCTTCAGATAGTCCAGCCCTGTCTTGTCGCCATCCGCCGACAACGCACCTTGTTCGACCACTCCCAAGAATTTGCCTTTGTTTGTAATCCCGCTTGTTGGGGAAATCGTGAAGTCACGAATATGTAATTCATAAATAATGGCGTCGACTGGTGAAGCGATCGGCTCCAATCGGGCCCCCCATCCTTTCGGATTCGTGTTGACTGCATCCAAAATGACGGAGCGTTCGCCGTTTGCGGTGGTCGCGTAGCTATAGGGATCGACCGTCTCGACAACTTTGCCATCAGGAAAAGTGATCGAATATTTGTAGGCAGTTCCCGCATAGTTCCCAATCATAATGAGCTCGTGAGTTCCTCTTCCGCCTTTCCCCATCATATGTCGTATCTTTTCTTTGCGATACAGACTTTCATAAACAATTACTTCTACGCTGAGCGCAGTCGGAGCCCACAACCGCAGAATCGTCCTTTGCGGTGTATAGAGTGCCCCCAATTCTCCATCAAATGAATATTTTTTATCAAAAACAGGCGACTGTACAAATTGCTCTAGTCGATCATCTAAATTATCTAAATTATATTGATAATAAGTAGTCGATAGAACGTCAGTCCGTTTCCGTTCATCAACTTGTATTTGCATGACATTACCTCCGAGAACTCTCTCTTCTGATGAAATTGCGTTTATGCGGATGGCTATCGTGCGGCGGTTTCCAAATTTGTCTGCATATTTGTGAAATACATAGCCTTGGACCTACACAGAACCTCTTTCATAAAAACGCTTACACCTTTTGGTTACGCTATAATTATACACCAGAAACTCTGTAATATCAATCTTTCAAAGGGCCACTTAACAAGTAAGGACAATAATGTTTTTGTGTTATCCTTACTGACGTTATTTGTGAAGCACGAATGAAATGCAGTTGACCTATCCGCTTTTACATGGGCAAAAATCCAAAAAAACCACTAAAAAAGCCCGCATTTACCGGACATTCCGGCAAATACAGACTCCATTTTTTGTGTTTTTCATCTTGGGTATCGGCTCAAATCCGACATGGAAGCGTGAATAGAATTCCTGTTAAGTGGCACTGTCTTCTTCATAAACAGGTTGTTCATATACTTCTTCATAAATAGGCGCTTCATATACTGGCTCATAAACAGGTGCTTCATAAGTCGGCGCCACATAGGTGGGCGCTTCATAAACAGGCTCTTCGTACACTGTTTCTTCGCTGACGGTCTCCTCGATTACGCTGACAGGCACTTCCGGCACGACTAAGGTTGGTGCGATTGGTGTGCTGGCGGGCTTTTCGCCTTCCACGTACAAACCGGCCGTCGTATCGATCATTTTTGTCCGCAAGCTGTTGGCAAACAGTTCACCGTAAAGTTGCTGTCCGGCTTCGTTCAATTCCAAACCGGATGCACCCATAAAGTTGGCCACCGTTTCGTTGCGGTTCGTCAACTCAGCTAAGAAATCCGCATGCAGATCGTATAACGGAACAGTGAAAGCAGCGTTTTCTTCAACCAGATTATTGGTATAGTTCCGATAATCCAAGGAACGTGAATTCCAATCGGCCATTTTGGCTTCTGCCGGAGCCGGAGTCACCAAAACGATCAACGCGTCTGGCAAGGCAGCTCTGATTTCATCATAGATTGCATAGATGTTTTGCGTGGATTCGACCAGACTGATATCAACCACCTGATCCGTCTTCGTAGGGATGGTGTAGAAAATCACATCCGGATTGCTGCCGACCATTTCCTGAACATACTGGCTGCTCAGATAAACCGAGCTGCTTTCGGACGGATAGCTGAAGAACGCTGTCGTCAGATTCTCAAGCGGATAATCGGCTTGGATGCCGGCGATGGCGGAATTGGCCCAAGCCGCATCGGTTGCGACATCACCGAAAAAGGCGACGTTGACTTCCTTCGTATGATGGTGAACGTATTGCATATAATCGACGACCGATGCATTGCTTCTGTTCTCTGCGAAAGCGGCCAAGAACTGCGCATAAGCTTCGGATGTGTCGCTCTCTGCGACTGTCGACTCTTGCGAGGAAGCCGTTCCGGAAACAGTTTCCGTTTGTTTTTCCCCTTCGCTCAATAAAGCCTCTTTTTTACCGGCCGCGTATTTATATCCAAAAAGAACAATGGCAATCGTAAGGATACCCATGATGGAAACAAGCACTATTTCCTTTTTTTTCATTCTGATTCCTCCAATATTTTAATCGTATTTCAAATATTGACTCTTTAATACAGATATATTTATCATAATATAACGGTTGTGTTAATGCACGGTATTTTTTCGGACAGGCGGATATTTCGATAAAAAACCAGCCGATCATGAAGCTCGACTGGTTTTTTATTATTTTGGATTCATCACGAGTTTTGCTGATTATGCGACAGCTGACAGTACCGCTCATACCATAAGTCGACGTATTCCTTGGAGAATGGACCCTTTTCTTCGTTGATCCAGCTCACCAAAATCTTGACGTTCTCCTTCAGGATATGGTCGATCTCTTTTGGGTAATTCATGCGATTGCGATGCAATTCATACTCATCTACATCAAGCAAACGTTTTTCACCATCAGGAAAAACTTTAATGTCCAAATCATAATCGATGTACTTCAGCGCTTCCTGGTCGATCACATAAGGCGATGCCAGATTGCAATAGTAGGAGACACCCTTTTGGCGGATCATGGTGACGATGTTGAACCAATAATGTTTATGGTAATACAACAATGCAGGCTCTCTGGTGACCCAGCGACGCCCATCTGCTTCCGTTACTAAGGTGTGATCATTACAGCCGATTATGGATTGGTCACTAGTTTTTAATACCATGGTGTCACGCCACGTTCGATGCAGGCTGCCGTCATGCTTATAACTCTTTATGGTGATGAATTCTCCCTCCCGAGGATTATGCATCACGGTGCCCAACTTTCTTCAACTATTTGAGCCCTCACCGGAAATCATTTCGGCAGAACTCTCAACTTTCAGTTCATTGAACAGTATATCATAGAATGGAAATAGATTGCGAAACTTTAGCCATTATAGACCAAATTCTTTTCGGGTTTTTTGCTTGAACTGTTGCCACATTTTTTGCTGCGGCACCGGGAAGGCATAGTCGGCAAAATCTTCTTCGCTGACCCAACGGCATTGTTCGGGCAATCGGCTTTCAGCATCCGCCAACACACGTCCGTAATAGCCGGTGATGTGCCATTTGATGTGACTGAAGACATGCTTGACCGATCCGGTTTCCGCCTTCAGCCAGACGGGCTTCAAGCCGTATTTCTCAGCCACAACGGCTGAAAGGTGGGCTTCGATCTGGTTAAAGGACGGCAACTTTTTGTCGGCCTTCTTTGCTGTTTCTGTCAGCTTCGGGAAATCCTCCGCGACCAGCAATTCCGTCTGGATGCTGGCCGCCGATTCTGGTTCCGCATCCACCGATTCCGGAAGCGCATCGAGATCGAGCTGGATCAACGGAAACGTCCAGAAATCCGCCAGCAGGCCGCTGTTCGGGCGCTTCTCCAAAAGGAACTGCTTCTCACTGTTCTGCAGGATGACGCTCTGCAGGTTCATCGGCACCGGCCTTTTCGCTTTGCTTTTGACCGGATAAAGATGCATCGTTCCGTTTTTGTAGGCTGCATTGAAGGCTTTGATCGGGCTGATCTCAGGTTGCGGATTCAGCGGCGAACAGATGCTGGAGCCCAAATCCATCAAGGCTTGGTTGAAGTCACCCGGCCGCTCCGGGTCGATCAGTTCGCGCACGACCGCCTCGAATATTTTCCGGCTGGCCGGCTTGGCGATATCGGCATCGATTTCGAACAACCGACTCATGACGCGCATGACGTTGCCGTCGACTGCAGGTTCTGGGATCTGGAAGGCGATGCTGGAAACGGCGCCGGCGGTATACGGACCGATTCCCTTCAGCTTCGCGATTTCCTGCGGATCGACGGGGAATACTCCGCCGTATTCGGCGACGATCTGTTGCGCAGCCTTCTGCATGTTCTTGACGCGGGAGTAATAACCGAGTCCTTCCCAAGCCTTCAGGATCGCATCTTCCGGCGCTGCCGCCAACGCTGCGATGTCCGGGAATTTATCCAAGAAATTGTGGTAATACGGAATCACCGTGTCCACCCGCGTCTGCTGCAGCATGATTTCCGACACCCAGATGCTGTAGGGATCGCTCGTCCGTCGCCACGGCAAGTCGCGTTTCTCTTTGTCGTACCAATCCAACAAGGCTTTGCGGAAAGCCTGTATCTTCTCCGCCGGCCACATTTCGATGCCGGCTGCTTTGAATATTTTTTCGTGTTCCGAATTTATCATTATTCTGTTTCCTGTTCCTTTTCTTCGATATAGGCGGAGATCAGCTCTCCCGGGTAACCTTTTTGGTAAAGGCCCGACCTGACTTTTTGATGCAGCTCACGGCCCTTAGCTTTGCGCTCATAACGGCGCCACAGCTTGTCGCCTTGCATACGCAGTGCGGCCATTTCATCCTCTTCCTCTTTCTCCGTTTCGATCTCGCCCATGACTTCCAGGACGATGTCGGAAGTATAGCCTTTCTGATGCAAGTGAAGACGGATTTTCGAAGCCGCTTCATGCGAAGAGACCCGGCTTTGTTTGCGGAGCTGCTTCTCGGCAATCGTCTGGGCATTTTCCAGCTGCAGCTCATGCGGATATTGTTGCAGAGAAATGGCGATATCGTCTTCCGACAAGCCTTTCCCTTTCAGTTCGTTTGCGATGAGCTGCGGTCCCTTCAGGTTCAGGTTAGCGGCCGTGCGCGTATAGCTTTCGCCG
Organism: uncultured Trichococcus sp.; assembly: GCF_963663645.1. Taxonomy (NCBI): domain Bacteria; kingdom Bacillati; phylum Bacillota; class Bacilli; order Lactobacillales; family Carnobacteriaceae; genus Trichococcus; species uncultured Trichococcus sp. The sequence continues at coordinate 1,930,282 of NZ_OY760503.1, read as the reverse complement.
TAGATGCGGTCGTTGACGTAATTCTGATCCATCAGACGCGTCAGCGCCCGTTCGATCGCGTCCGGGCTGATTTCTTCATCGTACAGTTTTTTGCGTACTTCTTTCTCGCTGCGCAGGCTGTAGGACAGATAATTGACGGCCGTCGTGTAAGCCATGTAATCGTAATTTTCCTTCTCGATCTCGGCGCTGCGCTCTTTCGTGAGCGTCATCCCTTTATGCAAGCCGACCTTGATCAGCACGGCTTCCGATATCGGAAAGGAGTACTCCCCGTCGATGAAAACATTGAAGCGGTCCTTCCGTTTTTTCTGGACGGTTATTTTTGTTACGACAGGCAATTTTTCAGCCTCTTCTTCGGTATGATCCATTTTCTACATCCTTTCGGCGAATCTCACTTGTCATTATACACGCAAAAACCAAAAGGAACAAAACGTATGTTCGAAATCTTTGTTCGGACCGGTAGCGGATCGGGCGGACTCTGCCGATGTGGCATACGAAGATGGAAATTTGCGCGTTATCCATCCTTTCGGTCTCCGCCCGCCAAACCGACAAAGAGTAAAGCATAAAAACACCAAAGGCTGCCTCCGGAATGGGGCAGCCTTTGGTGTTTTGGTCAATCACAGAGCCGGTTTCGGTTTGTCCGTCTTTTCATACTCTGGCTCGATGTCTTCCGCATCTTCGCCGGCTTCGGCAACGACAGTGTCGCCACCGAATGGGTCCTTGGAAAACTGGCCCCGCTCTCCCTCCAGTTCCGGCAAGGAATCCTCTGCATCGAACTGCATCTCCGGCAAACGATGACTGTCTTCCGCCATCGCAGGATCCGCCACCGTTTCCGCTTCGATCGGTTGGCCGGTGATGTCGTCGGTCACATCGGCTGGCTGAGTCGGAGCCGCAGCTCCGGCTTCGGTGACTTCCAGTTTTTTCTCGGCTTCGATGGAGTGAGCCGGTACATCACCGACTTCCTCGCTGTCGGCGGAGGTCCAATCCGGTTTTGTGGCAGTGACAGCCGCAACAGGGACGGCTTTTTCGTCAGGCAGGATGCCATCGCGCACGAGAAATTCGGCATGCTCATCGTTGATCGGAGCGGCGTCGTCGATCAGCAACAGCAATTCACCCTCATCCAAAGCATCCTCAAACCGTTCGTACGTATCCTCGTCAATGCCGTAACGTTCAAAAATAGCTTCTTCCTCTTCTTCATCCAAATCCACCGTAAAGAATTTTACGATCTTGTCCCATAAGGAATCTTCCTCGCGGTCTTCGCCGGTTATGATGACCTGCACCGCCGTCTCCTCCGTGATGAAATTGCTCTTGCCGTTGCGGGTGATGACCAGCAGTTGCTCAGGCGCATAGCCCTCATGCTTGATCAGATGCATGATTTCATCGATCAGCATTTCCTGGTTAGCAAAGGTACCTTCGATTCTCTTGTCCATAACGATTCCTCCCATGACTGAAGATTTCTTCTTTGAACTCATTGTAAAATACTTCCAACTGAATCACAAATGATAGCCGTTGTTATAGCGTGCAAATCAAAAATCTGTGCGGTTGGCTAGTGCGCCGCGTTCCTGAGATGGGGCAGATCGACGTAAAGATTTTCCCGCAAGAGGTGCAGCGCTTCGTCCGTCACCGGATTGTCACGCAACGAAGGATGGCGCAAAGCCGTTTCAGCCAAAGAAAACTGAACAATTTGAATATATTCCTCCATCGGAATCGTCGAAAGCCGGGCCGCATTTGCGTGTAAAGCGTTCCCCAGCAGATTGTACTCGCGCTCTTCTTTCATTCCATCAGTGTAATCGAAATTTGTCAGGACGCTGTGCAAAAGGTGATTTTGACGATGGACAGTTTGGCTGGCTTGTTTGACTTTATCGGCGAAAAATTGCGGACGCACCGGTAAGTGGAAAACATGCTGATTCACGAAGTGGACTTCCACTCCCTTTTCCCCTTTTAAAGTCCGGGAATGCAGCACCTTTGAAAGATTGATCCAGGAACTGTTTTTGCGGGTCGGACCGCTCAACGGCAAAAATCGGTACCTCCCAAAAATATAGGGAACACAATGGGTGTCCTTACCGCTGACCCGCGTCGAAATCCCGCGAATGAAATCATAATCGAAACCGATCAGTTCAAACAAAGAGAACATCACATTGTTGCTGTTTTCGCGCGTTTTGATGAGGCGACCGTCTTTGAAAAAAATGAGCGTGCGGAAGTCGGTCTGGTGCAGTTGAGGGTCCAAGCTCATAATGTACAGAAATGAGTCATCCAGCACAAACCGATCCAAAGCCCAAGCCCGATCCAAATAAGGCTGGGTGTTTTCCGGATCGAGCAAAACAAAGAAAGGCTCCTCCGTTTCTTTCTGGCTCTGGATCGATGCGGATTCCTGCAAAGACGTCCGCAGACCCGAAAGGATCGTTTCCCACAGTTCGATGTCAAAAGAGGGACCTGCATTTTTTTCATCTGTTGCTCCATTCGTGAATGCTTGTGCCAACAATTCTGCTATTGATTTTCCGACATTATTTTTACCGTGTTGCTCCATCATCAGTTGCTCATCCGCTTGCCGTTTCTGATCATTCGAATAGTTTTTTCCCGTCTTCTTTTCCATAAAATCCCCCAAATTAAATGTTTAATAAAAATATATACTACTTTCAGCTCGAATGATATAGAAGCGCTTACATTTATAGCGTATCCAATAAATTTGTCTGCAAATAGGTGACCAGTACCGCTTTTTTCTTCTTTTTTGCCACATTTGCAGTTTTGACCTTGCCGCCTCCGGACCGCTAATATGGGCCTCAGCAAGCTTGCCGGGCCGTGATGAGCATGCACAGGGTTCGTCCCCTGCATCACGCCATCCATTACATTACGGAGGCAAAGCCATGAATATCAAAAAAAGAATCTGCACCGATGAAGCCGCCACTCTATTGAGCGACCTGTACGCGGGTGTCATCCACCATTGTCTGAAAAAAATCAATCGGCATCCGGACCACAACGACTACGACGACTTCTACCAATTAGGGCTGATCACCCTTTTCGACACTTACGAAACTTGCCTGAAGGACGCGCTCGCAACCGAGAACCGCTTTCTGTTCGTCAGCTATGCCAAACAAAAAATCCACTGGACTTTCCTGGACCAGATCCGCAAGGACCGCAAAAAAGAAAGCCGCGAAGCTTACCTTTCCGAAGAGGAGCTGGAGGAAATCCCCAATGAAACCTCGTTTGAGGACCAGCTGGAGCAGGCGGATTTGCTGCAACGCCTTTGCGCCTGTCTGACCGTCGAGGAGAATGCCTATCTGCGGGACGCGCTGGAAGGACTGAACATCACCGAAATCGCCAAAAAACAAAAGATTTCGCGCAAAACGATCTACAAAAGACGGCGGCAGATCCAAACCAAAGCCAGCCATTTTCTGAACCGCTGAAAGCCGGGGTTACACATTGCCTGCCCGCCTTCGTCGTTATAGGTGTAAGCAGTCATGACACTTACCAGAAAAGAAAACGGAGGAATGCCAAATGGTGAAACAATACGAAGAAGGAAACATCGAGCTTTATTTCAATGATTTTGCAAACGAGAAGGAAGTCAAACAGTCATTCGCGAATCTGAAACCGGGCGTCACTGCTGAACAAGTACAATCCTTCCAGTCAGCCGTATCCGGCCTCGTCGATCTGCCTGCAGCTTATGCAGTCGTTGTCGAAAAGAACCGCTACTCCATCGCCTAAGCCAACCGAAAACAGCTCAATAACCACTATCCATCAGACATCTAGGAGGAAATGAACATGACGACAACTGTAACCTTGGAATTGAAATTTTTGACGGCCGACGGAAAAACCCGCAACTTGAGTGTCAAGAACCCGAAAAGCGGCTTGACATCGGCTGAACTGCAACCGGCAATGGACGCCATCATCGGCTTGAACGCGTTCGAAGTGAAAGGCATCAACCCCTTCACCGCAGTAAACAGCGCCCGCTACGTGGAACGCACCATCACCGACCTGATCGCCGAAGCCGAATAAAAATTAAAAAAGCAGTACAAGCCGCTTGAACTGCTGGACAACTTAAGTATTCATCAACAACGCCCAAGGGTGTCTCATTCCGAGGCACCCTTTTTTTGTCGCTTATCACATCGAAACCAAAAATGAGGAGGAACACCATGAACTACACTATCGAAAAACGGATCTTTTCCATCTATCAGAATCAGCTCACCGCCAGCAATCTGATCATCGCCCACGAGTCCGGCAACCCGAACAACGTCGGCCGCAACAGCCTCGAGAACGAAGTCAGCTACATGCAGCGCAACTGGCAAAATGCCTTTGTGTCCCACTGGGTCGGCGGAGGCGGGAAAATAATCCAGATCGCCAACACCGGCAAAGTCCAATGGGGTGTCGGCCCGAAAGCGAACGGCTACGCTTATGCCCAAGTCGAGCTGGCGCGGACGAACAACAAAACTGTTTTTGATCAGGACTACAAAGCCTATGTCTGGCTGCTGCAGAAGTTGGCGCTGGAAGCAGGCATCCCCTGCACGCTGAACAGCGGAGCAAGCGTGCAGGACAGAGGCATCAAAACCCATTCTTGGGTTTCCAAGAATGTCGGCGGAACCAATCATACCGATCCGGATGGCTACCTTGCGAGCTGGGGGGTGTCGCAGGCCCGGTTCCGCCAGGACATCGAAGCCGGCCTCTCCGCGCTGCCACCGATTGCAATCGCGCCTGGCACCTTCCTGCTGCACCGCGTCGTCAAAGGCGATACGCTCTGGGCGCTGTCGCGCAAGTACGGCACGACCCCGGCGGCGCTGAAACAGCTGAATCAGCTGTCAGGTGATCTGATCTTCATTGGTCAACAATTAAAGGTGCGTCAGTACTGAAAGACTTAAAAAAAAGGTTTCGCGCGGTATAAATTGGAATCCCGGCTCGGTCGCCAGTACCACCGGTGAACGCAGGCTTCGCCGGAGTTCAGCCCACATTTTTGATCCCTGCTCCGATGAGGCTGGCTTCGCCGAAGGTGAGGCCGATCATTACCGGTTTCCTCCGGCGAACAGGACCCTCGCCGGAGCTGCGCACCCGATTCCGGATCTGAACTCCGATTGGCGCATGCCATGCTGCCTTCTCCGGTGAACGCAGGCTTCGCCGGAGTTCAGCCCACATTTTTGATCTCCTGCTCCGATGAGACAGTCTTCGCCGAAACTGAAGCCGATTATTACCGGTGTCCTCCGGCGAACAGGACCCTCGCCGGAGCTGCGCACCCGATTCCGGATCTGAACTCCGATTGGCGCATGCCATGCTGCCTTCTCCGGTGAACGCATGCTTCGCCGGAGTTCAGCCCACATTTTTGATTCCCTGCTCCGATGAGGCTGGCTTCGCCGAAGGTGAGGCCGATCATTACCGGTTTCCTCCGGCGAACAGGACCCTCGCCGGAGCTGTGCACCCCGCCCCCCCGATGCCGACGCCACAAAAGAAGGCCAGCCCCGAATCATACCGGGCCTGGCCTTCTTTTGTGGTTTCCATCAATAATAAGCGCGTTCGTAGTTGAATTCGCCGATATCCAGATCCAGGAACTCCCTGATGATGGCATATTGCACATCAAGCGGCTCCTCCTTGACCTCAGCGCACAAGTTTTGGCAACTCCTGAAAAACGCTGCCGCCTCATCCGTTGTCTCGAACAGATACTCCTCCGCCACTGCGTCGTCTTCGACAAAATGAATGACGACCCCTTTCTTGTCCTCCGTGAAATCCATTCCCAATACCGGTTTCATGAACATATGCAATCGATCCCTTCTCGTCTTGTTAAGTGGCCTTTGCTGCTTGATAAGACCTACACTGGTATTATCCGCAAAAATCCGCGCCAGCTTTTTTTATTTTTAAAATATTTAAAATTATTTCCGCAGGTGTTTGTTCAGTTCCTCGACCAGCATGAAGACGGTCGTGGACGGGTTGTCCCGCGCTGGCGACGGCGAGCGCTGACTGTAGAGTTTCTTGGCGTTCTGGATGGCGGCTGGCTGCCTTGATAATAATACGTTGTACATGTGCGGATGATTTTTTTTGTAGAAAAAGCCCAGCCGTTTCGTCAGCATATCGGGATAATGGAAGCGCGAGATCGATTTTTTGATCAGTTCAAAATGCAGCAGGTACCAGATTTCGAAAGCTTCGTTGCTGTAGGCGGCGCGGAACCCTTGCCGGTAATGCGTCTCGCAGAAAAAAACGGCTTCATTGAAGATGTCGCGGTCGAAGGAATCTTTGTCGAAGACCAGCCACACCTCATCATATTCGTCCGGCCGATCCTTGACGACCTCGCGCGCATAATTGACCAAGGACATCGTATTCATCGCCGTCCCGACGATTTCGACCTGCGCCGAGATGACGTGAAAACTGCGGAAATAGTTCGGTTCGGTCTTGGTGCCTTCGCAAAGGATCAGGAAAGTTTTTTCCGGCCGTTTCGTTCCGACCGGCCGTTCGAATTTTTTCTTGTGTTCCCTTCTTCTATTTTCCATTGTCGACCCACCAATCCAACGGCCGCGGGAACGGGATCGCCCCGTATTTGCCGTTCAGATAGTTGCGGTAAAATTCAAAACTGTTCTTCCTTTCCTCGTCATCAAAACGATATTCCACCAAAGAAGTCAGATGGCTGGCGCTGTAGCTGTCCTTTTCCACGAACCAGACCTGGTCCCTGCGGAAAAGGCTGCTGGAAAGGTTCGTGATGTCATGGGTGGAATAGATCATCTGCGCGCCTTTGTCGTTGACTTCGCCGGAAAATAGTTCCAGCACATAGCGCGTCATCAAGGTATGGAATTGCGTATCCATCTCATCAATCATCAACAGGCCGCCTTTTTCAAGCGCCTCGATGATCGGACCGGCCAAGGCCAAAAGTTTTACGGTCCCAGCCGATTCGGTATCCTGGAAACGGAAATTTTCGCAATGCGGCTCCGACTCCCCCGCTTCATTGCGCCGGGTCTTGACGACAAAAAAAGCAAGTTCCGGCCTCCCGTTGCGCGGATTTTCCAGTTCGTGCACAACGATATCCTGAATGGACGGATCGGCCACCCGGACCAGTGCCAAAAGGTTGTGCTTGTATTTGGACAAGTGCATCTTCGCCATCGAAATCGCCAAGCCTATTTTCGAAGTGTCCAGGATAATGCGCATTTCCGTGAACCACTCGATGAACAGTTGCAATTCCGGATGTTCGGCCGACTCGGGCGCGGAAAGCAAGGATGAGAGGGCCAAACGCGTATCTTCCAAGATGATTTCCCGGAATAACCCAGACCATTCCCCGCCGACGATCTGTCCGGTCGCATTCCGGAAAAACAGGTCCTTCTGCGCTTCGCCTTCCAGATAAAGGAATTCTTCGGTTACCCGTTTGCGATTGACAAAAAAACCGTAGCGATAAAGCCTCCCGGCCAAAAGGAAGCTGACTTCCAACATTGTGTCCTTTTTCTCGGTACGCGCATCCAGATGAAACGGTTCGATGTGGCCCAGCCATTCCGTGGATGTGCAAGTCTGCAACAGTACGCCTTCCTGAATCATCTTCATGGCCTTCAGCAGATTGCTTTTGCCGCTGGCGTTCGCCCCATAGATCGTCGCCAATTTCGTCACGGCGATATTGTCCTTGCCGTAGACGGACTCCGGATGTTCACCGATCGGGCTGGCGACCATCGAAAAAGTAGCCTCATCCTTAAAAGAAAAAAAGTTCTCCATCACAATTTCCACAAGCATTTCCGCACCTCCTATACCAAAAAGTATAGCACCACAGCGGCGTTTCTTCTAAGAATAACCGTCAAGAATGCAAAAGTGGAGAATGTTTTTGCAAACGGATACACAAGTGCGGATTTGTATGGATTTTGCGGATATTTGCATGAGGAAAATCCCCATTCGATGAAAAAATCCGGGTTCGTCAGCTCCGGGGAACAGTTGCCTCGCCGGAGGAACGGAAGCGATGAGGCGTTGTTCCCCGGTGAGTTCTGGCTCTCCGGAGTTGAGCGATTGAAGCTGCACCCGATCTCCGGCGAGCCCCAGTCTGGCCGGAGATAGAGTGTAAGCCGAACAATAAAAAAAAGGCGCACTCCCAAGTCATGAGCCGCCTTCCCCTATATCGATGAAATGATACAACCCCAACCAATAACCGACTGTTTTGAAGATTTCATACTGCGCCAATCGCCTGCCGAGCTGGGTTTCGATCCAAGGCAAGCCATAAGGACCGCCGGCGGACACATAAATGAACGTCAGGTCCTTGCCTTTTGCCGCTTTCTCGAAGCTGTACTTGACCCGGTTCATGTGGTAATCGCTCGAGACAACGATCGCGGAGTCGTAGCCGTTTTCCTCCATCAACGCGATGCTGTAAACGGCATTGGTCCAAGTGCTGGTCGCCTGGTAATCCGCCAGTATGTCATCATCCATCATGCCCAGTTCGCCGTAAGGCTGCAGATGCAACAGCTCGGCATCCACAAGCAGCGGGGAAACGATGAGCTTGCCCGATTCGGAATAGCCTTCATCCAGCAGCTCTGAAGCCTTGACTCCCCGTTCCGGCGCGCCTTCGGGGACGATGATGATGTCGGAAACGACCGGTTCCTCATTGATTTCCAGATTGGCGAGGATGTAGAAGCTGATCGCCAAAGATACGGCAGTCACGATCAAAAATGCATTCAGCAGCAGCATCGTTATTCTTGTCGATTCGTCCGTCTTCAGGAGGCTGCGCTCCTTGTCGAATGGATAATTTGCCATCTTCCGCTTTCCACATCCTTTCCCAATGGTATTATCACTCTATTTTAGCCGAAATGTGAAAATAAGCCATCGCTTTTTGTATTTTTTCTTTTGTTCAGATCATCAACCGATACTTGCAAGCGCTAACATGATATGATTAAGCCAACAAGATATAAGGAGGAAATCAACATGAGACTGACGAACAAAGTTGCTGTTGTGACCGGAGGCGCTTCGGGTATGGGTGAAGCCATCTGCCGCAAATTCGCAAAAGAAGGCGCAAAAGTGGTTATTGCTGATTACAACTACGAGGGTGCACTGAAAATCGCAGACGAAATCAACGCCGAAACCCTGGACGCTGCCGCTGCCATAAAAACCGACATCTCCAACGAAGCCGATGCCGACGCCATGGTCGACACCGCCATCGCTCTCTTCGGAAAAGTGGACATCCTCGTCAACAACGCCGGCATCATGGATGGCTTCGAACCGGTCGGGGAAGTCACGAATGAACGTTGGGAAAAGGTCTTCGCCGTCAACGTCAATGGCCCGATGTATGCCAGCCGCAAAGCTGTTCAATATTTCCTGGAACAAGGCCACGGCAACATCATCAACATCGCCTCGATCGGCGGTCTGCAAGGCGGCCGCGCCGGTGTCGCTTATGTCGCTTCCAAGCATGCTGTCATCGGGCTGACGAAAAATACGGCCTTCATGTACGCGAAAAAAGGCATCCGTTGCAACGCGATTGCCCCCGGAGCTGTCGCTACCAATATCGCCCAATCCATGGGAAACGTCAGCACATTCGGCCAGGAAACGACAGGCGTCGGCATGGCACTCAACCCGGCTATCGGAATGCCCGACCAGATTGCTTCCGTCGCGCTCTTTCTGGCTTCTGACGACTCGAGTTTCGTCAACGGCGCCGTCGTGACCGCGGACGGCGGCTGGACCAGTTACTGAGTATGCTTACTGTTACAGAAAAACGAATGCGGCTGGCCCGAAAAGGAGGCAGCCGCATTCGTTTTTTCTGATATTCTTGATGTCCTCCGGATAAACGAAGCGACTCCTCCGGCGAAGGCTTCCTTCACCGGAGCTGCGGACACGATTCAGACCCCCTCCTCCGGCGAAAAGCGGCTCACCGGAGCAGGCATTCAGATGTTGGCTCCAACTCCGGCCAAGCATGCCCTTACCGGAGATGCAGGCAAGGAACGCGCCTTTCCTTATCCTACGGTCTTATCCCACATTCTTATCCTCCAGCCAGATCTTCCGGGAAATGAAATTCCAGGCCATCACGAACACGGTTGCGGCGACCTTCGCCACCAGATAGTGCAACGCCACCTGATCCACGAACAGCCACATCAGCACTTGGTTCAACCCCAGCCCGATGATACTTAAAGTGACAAACAGCAGCAATTCTTGGCGCTTCTCCGCCGCTCCGAAGCGGCTCGTGAATACGTAATGCATGCTCGCCGCGTAGTTGAACAACGTCGCCGCGACAAAAGCCAGCGCAGCTGCAGTCAGATAATGAAGGCCGATGAAATCGGCCAAAACATACAAAAACAGAAAATCTAGCGCCGTCGACGATTTCGGTATCGGAGATGCGGTTGATCAAATGGTAGAACTGCCGCGCGAAAAGGAAAGGTAATGCACGCGCTGATCCACCGCGGCCAACCGCTTCAATTCCGCCAACGTGGCATCCTTCGAGCCGTCATTCACGAAAATCAGCTCGAATGCGGCATCCGAAAGCTGGTCGCTGACCGCCGCGATCTCTTTATGGAAAATCGGCACCATCTCTTCCTCGTTATGGCAAGGAACGATGATACTTGGCGTGGGCTGGCCGTCTATTTCTTGAAATGGTTCAACAATCTGAGGCACTTGGTTTCGACGTGTTTCTGCCATAGATACGCCACCGGCAAAGCGAACAGCGGCGAAAACAACAGCGCCGTTTCCGGCGGGATGACCTGGCCGAGGAAAGTAACGAAGAGGATGATCGCAGTCGTGTGCGTCAGATAGAGGCTGAAGGACAGCTTTCCCAAAAGCAGCAGCGGCTTCGATTTGAAGAAGGCCGTCAACCGCGGCGACTCCATGCACAGCAAAAGAAACAAAATGATGCCCAATCCTGACAACAACAATGCGTGCCGCACCCGGAACGACAAACCGAGCGCCGACAGGATCCACTGGCTCGGGATCAAAAACGGAATCGCCCAAGCCGACAGGATCCGGAAACCGCGGTGCTCCCGCACGAATGCCCGGATAGCCGGAAGATGCTTCGCCAGCACTGCCCCCATCACGAAAAAGAGCGCATAATAATTGGTCCGGTTGAGCGACTCCGACAAGTGCGCCAGCCAAGCCGTGCCGCTGCGCATGCCCCAATCCGTCAACGCCTCGATCCCCTGCTGTAGGACGGCATAACAGACGAGGACCTTCCACGTCGAATAGCGGTGCAATGCCACTGCCACAAAAGGCAGGACGAAGGACAGGCGCCATTCCTGGACCATGCTCCAGAAAGCCCCGCTCAAAATGTTCAGGTTGTAGTCATATCCGATAAAATACAGCAGCATTTCCAACGAGTTCGGCACCCGCTTCCACTTCACGTTGAACGAACCGCTCAAGTCGATCGTATCCTGCTTCCAGGCCCCAAACAGCGCAATCAGGAGGACGGTCATCGCGATGACAAGCACATAAGGCAGCATCAGCCGGATCCAGCGTTTGAGGATGAACGGCTTGAAATCCAGCTTCCGCCCGCTCAGATAGGGCCGCGCCAGCACGAAACCACCGATGATGAAGAAGACCAGCACCGCCTCATTGCCGCCCCAGAGCAGTTTCAATGGCGTCTGCGTTGCCACTCGCCAAAAAGGATCGGCGAAAATTTTGTATTCATTGGCACTGTAGCCATAAACTGTCCAGACCGCCATATGGAAAATCATGACAATGACCGAGGCCAATCCCCGCATACCGTCAAAGATTTCGATCCGTTGGCTTTGGCCGGATTTATGCATAAACATTCACTCCCGTTTTCTCGAAACTATCGAAATATTCTTTCCTATGGTAGTGCAAATGTTACAAAAATTCAAATTGTTTTTTTTTGAGCATTTCGTATATATATTTCGAACTCGAGATGTTATACTGTACTTACATGCGGTAAGTGAAACAAAAACCGCATCAACTATACAATAAGTGGAGGAACACACATGAACGTTTTAGTAGTAAAAGGAAACAACAGACCCGCAGAGGAAGCAATTTCTTCAAAAATGTACGAAACTTTTTTGGCCGCAGCCAAAGAAAATGAAAAATTGAACGTCACAACTTACAATGTCTTCTCGGAAGACATGCCTTACTTGGGCCAAGACCTTTTCGGCGCTTACGGCAAAATGGCAGTCGGTGAAGAATTGACTGACATCGAAACACGCCTTTTGGCAGCGAAACAAAAAGTGATGGATGCAGTTACAGCAGCTGACGTGATCGTTTTCGCATTCCCATTGTGGAACTTGACGATCCCTGCTAAACTGCAAACATTCATCGACTACATCTTTGCAGCCGGCTTCACTTTCAAATACGACGAAACTGGCCAAATGGTCGCTTTGATGCCTGAGAAGAAAGTCATCCTTCTGAACGCACGCGGCGGCTACTACTCCGCCCCTGAAATGGCTCCAATGGACATGGGCGTCAACTACATGCGCAACGTATTTGCTGGCGTATTCGGAATGGAAATCATCGGCGAAATCATCATCGAAGGACATGCAGCCGTTCCTGATCAAGCGGCAGCAATCATCGAAGAAGGCCTGGCGAAAGTCGAAGCTTTGGCTAAATCTTTATAATCTAAACTTTCGGACGCGTATCAGCAATCGGCTGATGCGCGTTTTTTTTCGCCTTTTCAATTACAATCCTGACATTGGGCAGGCAAAATCATTTCATTGTCGGAATGGACGGGGACGAGATTGTTCAGGAGGTGCTGCACCACTGATCTGATAGCGGGTCACCGGGAGCTGTGCTCCGGTGAGCGACGGCTTCGCCGGAGCTGACCGCTGATTTTTTTGTCCTCCTCCGGTGAGCGGTTCTTCGCCGGAGTTGACCGCTAATTTTAGTTGTTTCCTCCGGTCAGCGGGCCCTTCCCCGGAGCTGGCGCTCTTTCACAAAAATACGCAAAAAATATCCGGCGAGCACCCGCATGCCGGATATTTTTTGCATTACAGAATCAGAAACACCGCTTGTCGACCCAGCCCAACGTCTTGCCGTTCAGCGTCACAAGCGCATAATGACCGTCCGCCGATTCCTGGATGACCTGCACAGTCGTGTTCAGATAGGAACTGGTCAATCCCAACATCGTGAAGCCCGGCGTTCCCCAAGGCAGACTGTCGATCGAATAGCCGACCGATCGGATTGTGGCGGCATAATTCACCGCTTTCGTATTCAAAGCCGCCAATGCGCGGTAATCGACCCAACCCAAGTTCTGTCCGTTCAATTGGATCAGCTTGTAATTCCCGTCTGTTGATTCCGCGACGACCTTCACGAGACTGCCCACATAATTGTTCGTGCTTTCCAGGTACTGGTATCCAGCAGTACCCCATGGCAAGCTGTCAATCGAATAGTTCTGGCCGGAGATGCCGGCGTAATAGGAAACCTGGCGCGCATTGCTGAAGGCCCGTTTGTCGATCCAGCCGATCCGTTGGCCGTCGATGGCGATTTCCGCGTAGGCACCGTTCGCGCTTTCCCGCAGCACAGTAGCTAATTTTCCGAAATAAGCCGCTGCATCAGCGATCTTCACGAAGCCCGGCTCACCCCAAGGCAAGCTGTCGATCGAATAGATCCCGTTCATGATCGGGAGGCTGTAATTCACTGCCGTCGTCGCAAAGTTCTGCAGACCCCTGCTGTCGATCCAACCCAACGGCTTTCCGTCAAGCGAAATGTAGGCGTAGGCACCGTTCGCCGTTTTGCGCGTCACCAGCACTTCTTTCCCGTAATAATGCGCGGATGAATCCAGATACACATATCCCGCCTCGCCCCAAGGCTGGCTATCGATCGAAAAATTCGTGCCGGAAACGACAGCCGTGTAATAAGCAGCTGTTGCATCGAAGCTCTCGAAGGCGCGGTAATCGATCCACCCCAACGGCAAACCATTATAAGCCAAACACAGATAGGCGCCATCCGCCGATTTGCCGATCACAGTGACGGTTTTGCCGACATAAGCGCTGCTCCAAGCGAGCGTCCGGTAGCCGGCACTCCCCCACGGCAGACTGTCGATCGAGTAGTTCCCCTTGCGGATGACCGCATTGTAGCTCGGGAAATCCGCATTGAAAGCGCGCTTGTCGATCCAGCCCACTTTGACACCGTCGACCGAAATTTCGGCATAGACTCCGTTGGCCGTTTCCCGCACGACCGTCGCCAATTTCCCGTAGTAAGCCGCCGTATCGCCGACATGAACAAAGCCCGGCTCACCCCACGGCAATGAATCGATCGAATAGCCGCTGTTCATGATCGGCAACGTGTAACTGGTCGGAACGGTGGAAAAGGTCTTCAGCGCATCCATGTCGATCCAGCCGAGTTCCTTCCCGGCGCAGGAAATAAGCGCGTACTGTCCATCCACGGTCTGCTTCGTGACCGCGACTTCCTTGCCGTAATAATTTGAGCAAGGCTCCAAATATTTGTAGCCGAGCGTCCCCCAGGGCAGACTGTCGATCGAAAAGTCCGTGCCCGCTACGAGTGCATTGTAATTCACAGCCACCGTCTTCGGTCCGTCAAATTTGGCCAGATCGTAGGCGCTGATGATGGCGTTCAGCTTGATATTATAGGAAGAATCCGTCGCATAGCGCCCCGTCAAATACAGCGTGGCATCCTGGTAGCTGGTCGTATTTTCCTTCCAGGTGCCTTTGTAATAATTCGGATCCCAACTGACGCCGTTGCGCAGTTTCTCCGCATAATCGATCATCGATTCGTAATAGGAAGGGTACAGCCTGAAGAACGCATCAATCCAGATGATCGACCCGTCGCTCTCTTCCTCCCATGTGCGCATGACGATCGAATTGCCTTCGTATGAACCTTTGATGCCGAAGAGATTGTTTCCGACCGTGCAGAGTTTACTGTTACCGTAGGCCGTCTCGAGCGACGCCTGGGCGACCATGACCGAGGCGTAGAGATTGTAGTCGTTGCCGATTTCGGTGGCGTACTGCCCGAGATAATTCACAAATTCCGCTGTAGTCGCGAACGTCCGCGTTTCCTTATCGATTTCCGCATAAGCATTCGTGCCGTTGACGCTCAGCAACTGCCCGATATTGATGAGTGTGCTCGTCAAATTGTTCCAGCGCATCAAGCTGTCGACATCGGTGCTGTAATGGGTGGCGATCTTCAGCAGCGTATCGCCCGATTGGACGTAATAATACCAAGTCCCTTTCGCTTCCTCGACGACTGCCGCGGTTGAAGTGGCAGTTGCCGCAGTCAGCATAGGGGCTTGAGCGGTTTCTTCGGTATCAGCGGATTCCGGATCGCTCTCCCCGATCGGTTCAGTGCTGCTGTCATCGGTTACCAATCCCGGCTGCGTTTCCCCTCCAACCGGTGAAGACGGTTCACTTGGGATTGCTTGCGGGTCTTCCGCATCCGCAGCAGGCACTGCTTCTGTTGCTTCCTCAAGAGGCACCAGCCATTCCGATTCGCTCAACAAGAATGTTTGGGTAGCATCCTTATAGACTTTCACCCGCAAAACAGTCGTCCCTTCCGGAACGTCTGCCAACGCAACCGAAATAATCCCGTCAGCATCGACGGCTTGCTCCCCCACATTGCTCTCTCCTGCACAAACAACCACGAATGTGTTCGGTTGCGTCGTACCGGTCAGTTGATCCGCACCGTGAATTTCCGCATCCAGAATGGTTTCGACCGACATCGATGACTCCGTTTCCTCTTCAGCTTCTGTTTCCTCTTTCGTTGATGATTCTGCTGCTAATGGCGGCTCTTCCGTCTGCTGCGCTGGAAGCGTCGGATTTGTTGATTCGATCGGCGCCGATTCCGCAGCAGTGCCCTCCCCTTCTTCGGCAAAAGCTACCTTATTTCCGACAAGCAAGCTTGCGGCCATGCTTGATAAAGCGATATAAGTCCGTAGGTATTTTTTTTGAACAGTCTTCATGCTAATCCTCCATATCTACCGATTTTTCTTAAAATTCCGTAAAATCCCATAGGTCCATTATATCACCCTGCACGAATAACGCATCATTACTTTTCCGTTACAAGCGCTTTCAAACGGATGTTGTTTCACTGATCTGGTAGCGGATCACCGGAAGCTCTGCTCCGGCGGATGGCGGCTTTACCGGTTCTGGACCCCATTCACCGAATCCCCTATTCATGTTCATTAATGATTGTTTGTGTTTCTTTATATCTTAACAGAAACCGTATCCAAACGATTTACTAGCAATTAATTTCACCTGGATTGCATTAAAAAACATATTTTTGTTCGAAATCCCACTAATTCGTTATGTTTTTGTTTATTTTTGTTCGTTTTCCGTTGACCAGACCGTGAAATTGTGCTAAATTATGGATAACTTAGAGAGGTGAATGAAAATGTTAAAAAAAGAACGCCTGTTGATACTCACTGAAATCGTCAACCAGGAAGGCATCATCACCGTAGCCGACATCGTTAAACAATTGAATGTTTCCGACATGACCGTGCGCAGGGATCTGGACGAACTCGATAAGGCCGGAAAAATCCTGCGCATCCACGGCGGAGCACAAAGCATCAGCTACGCATTGGATCAGGAGCTCTCGCATACGGAAAAACAAGAAGTCCAAAAAGAAGAAAAGAAAGCGATTGCCAAGTTGGCGGCAAGCTACGTCGAGGATGGCGACACCATTTTCCTCGGGCCGGGCACGACGATCGAAATACTGGCGAGCTATCTCGGCGGCAAAAAAATCCGCATCATCACAAACAGCTATCCGGTTTTCGAAAATCTGCGCCAATACGACACCGCGGATATCATTATGATTGGCGGCGATTACCGGAAAAATACGGGTGCTTTCTTCGGCCCGATCGCGAACGACAACCTGAAAAAATTGAAGTTCTCCAAATGCTTCATCAGCGCCAACGGCATCCACAATGAAGCGATCTCTACCTATAGCATGGCGGAAGGCGAAACCCAGAACATCGCCCTGAACAACTCCCGCACAAAATACTTGCTGGCGGACAACAAGAAATTCAACCGGGACGACTTCTACAATTTCTACAACCTGCACGACATCGATCACCTGGTCACCGATGACCATATCAGCGCAGATCTGGTCACGCATTACTCGCAGTACGTCACCCTGACCCAAGCCCAAACAGAAGAAGGAGCTAACTTATGAAACTGAACGGCATCATTTTTGACTTCAACGGCACAATGTTCCAGGATTCGCATCTGCACGAACAGGCCTGGATCGACATGATCCAAAAGTACAGTCCAGGCAACGGGCTCACAGAAACAGAGATTCTGACAAACGTACACGGCCGCACGAACGACAAAATCCTGCGTCATTTTGTATCCCCTGACCTGACAGACGAGGAAGTGCAGAAACTTTCTTTGGAGAAGGAAGAACATTACCGCAAACTCTGCCTGAACAAACCGGAGCAACTCGTGTTGACGGACGGGTTGATCGAAGTGCTGGACGATCTGAAGGAGCGCAATTTGCCGCTGACGATCGCCACCGCGACCATCAAAGAAAATGTCGACTTCTATTTCGACACCTTTGCGCTTGATCGTTGGTTCAATCCGGACAAAGTCGTCTTCGATGACGGTTCCTTCCCCGGCAAACCGGAGCCGGACATCTTCCTGCATGCAGCCAGAAAACTCGGGGTCCCCCCCGAAGAATGTCTGGTCATCGAGGACGCCTATTCCGGACTCCGCGCGGCCAACAGCGCGAACATCGGCATGATCATCGCAATCGACCCGTTCTTCAAGAACCGGGAAACCTTCCAGAAGGAAAACCTCTGCAAGGATGGCGTCATCACGGACTTCAACGGATTCACGCAACGCCTTTTCGCGGATCATGACTAAAAATAAAAAGAACGCACCATCGGCCCGACCGATGGTGCGTTCTCTTTTTGTAGAGTTACGGTATTGCCAAAAGTTACCGGATCACCGGGAGCTGTGCTCCGGTGAACGACGGCTTCGCCGTAGTTGACTGCTGGTTTTCGGTGTCCTGCTTCGGTGAGAGGGTCTTCGCCGGAGTTGGCCCCTGTTTTTGGGTTGTTTCCTCCGGCGAGCAATCCCAAATAATTGCCTTCCTGCATACCAAACACGGTTCCCATTTGCGTTTAGTGGGCAAGAGTACGCCAGCAGCAACGATGGATAGCCAGGTTTGTCGACCGTCTTTTTTGGGAACCGTAGCGGAGGCTGCAAACAATAATACCAAGTTCTTCTTTCTCATTCATGAACCTCTAGTTTAACCACTGTGAAACCAAAACAAAAACTGTGGAACATGTGCTATCATCACATTCCACAGCTGAATAATTTTATACTTCCTACTCTATCAAAATAAACCTGCTATTCGATTATCTGAGTTTCTGCCAACTGCTTATACCAGTAAGCACTTTTCTTCGGATAACGTTCCTGTGTTTCAAAATCCACGTAGAATAATCCGTAGCGTTTCTCATAGCCATTTGACCATGAGAAGACATCCATCAATGACCATATGAAATAACCTTTCACGTCCACACCTGCTGTTATTGCATCTGAAATGATTTCTAAATGCTTTTTAACATAATCGATACGTGCCTCATCGTTGACTGTACCCTCTACAAATTCATCTTTATAGCCTAAGCCATTTTCAGTAATATAGATTTTTTTATAATTAGGATAATCATTTTTGACCCGCATCATTTGATCATATAAGCCTTGTGGATAGATCATCCAATCCCAATCAGTTCGTGGAACATCTACGTCAAACTCTCTTCTTCCGACACCTTTCAGCTGATATTTGGATCCGCCTTTAGCCCCGGTTGAATTATGCGTAATTTCTGATTCACCATCAAACGCACGCATCCAATCGCTCATGTAATAATTGATGCCCAGAAAATCATTTAAATCCTTAGCTGCTTCAAGCATTTCAAAATCTTCTTCACGAAGATCCAAACTGCCACCATTTATGGAGAGAATATGATTGACACCCTCCATCGTTTTTTGAGAGTACCTACCCAAGTAAGTGGCATCCAGAATAAATTTGTTGTGGATGATGTCTTCCAATTCTGCTGCCCGAACATCTCCCGGATTGGATGGATCATAAGGGTACTTTGTTGGGAGCGCATGAACGACACCTATTTCTCCTGAATAGCCATTATCCTTATAAAACTTAACAGCTCTTGCATGTGCAAGCATCATGTTGTGATGGGACTGGAATAATTTTTCAAAATCATACTTGATCCCTGGGGGGAATTTACCCACTAAGTACTGACCGTCACCTATCGGGCCTATTTCATTGAATGTAGTCCAATAGTTAACTTCTGAAAATTCTTTAAAACAGTACGCAGCGTAAGCAACAAAATAGTCAATGTTTTTACGATTTAAGAAATCTCCATCTGAATGCAACACTTCAGGAGTATCAAAATGATGCAGCGTGACAAAAGGTTCCACATGACGTTTATGGCATTCTGAAAAGAGATTATGATAGTATGCGACACCTTTAGGGTTTACTTCACCAAAACCAGTCGGAAAAATACGTGACCATGCGATGGAAATTCGAATGCCGTTTACACCGAATTTTTCACTAAGTTCCAGGTCCACAGGATAACGATGATAAAAATCACTGGCTGGCTCTGCTGTATACCAATAGTTTTCTTCAAGATAAGTATCCCAAGCTACACGGCCTTTTCCATCTGTTTGTGTCGCCCCTTCAGCTTGATAGGCTGCTGTTGCGCCCCCGAAAATAAAATCTTTTGGCAACTTCTTCATATTATACTCTCCTGTCTAGTATTGAAATTGTTCCTGAACAAATGCGAGAGCCCCTTGGCCATCACGGGTCAATTTAATGTATTGACCTCCTTGCGTTTTAGCAAGTTTAACGCCCAATCTGTCAGTATCTTGTTTGATATCTTCGTAATTCGAAGCCACTTGAGGTGCCAGGATGACTAAATCATAGTCTTTCATGATATCCATGTGCGCACCATAGCTGCCCGCTGCTGCTTTTACAGGAGCCCCATATTCAGCCGCAGCTTTATTTAAAGCATTAGCAAGAAGGCCACTTGTTCCACCGCCGGCACAAAGGACAAGAACATTTTTAGCTTCCGTTATTTTATTTTCAAAAACTTCCGGATCATTCTCGTTCGTATCAGCACTTGCAAGGACCGCTTTGGCTTTTTTAGTATCAAAGCTGCCTTCAACCTTTTCTTTCAAACTATCCGTAGATGATACACCTGCTTTTTCTTCTTCAAGAATTTGTGCATCATAGACTTTAAAGAATGGGTAATAAATCACCACGTCGACTACAATCAATGTAAGAGCAAGAATAAGTGACATCAACCCGAATCCTGTTCCGATAACAATTCCCAAAGGACCTGGCGTTGTCCAAGGCAAATTCACGCTAAAGCTGTTCATTCCAAGAATATCAACGAAGAATTTGAAAATCCATACGTTAGCAATTGGTGCAAAAATAAATGGAACAAAGAAAACTGGATTTAAAACGATAGGTGCTCCAAATAAGATTGGCTCATTAACCCCGAAGAAAGTAGGTACGACTGACGCTCTGCCGATCGCCTTATTCCGTTTTGATTTTGATAACCACATGAACATGAATGGAACAACTAGCGTTGCACCTGTACCACCCATTGTAACGATAAACATCTGGGTTCCGGATGTCAAAATCTTATCTGCATGCTGTCCAGCCTGTAAAAGTTGGAAATTTGTTTCAATATTCGCATAAGTAATCGCTGCAATAGCAGGTTCAACGATAGACGGTCCGTGTATACCAACAAACCAGAATAGTGCGAAGGCACCAAATATTATTGTAATACCCAAGTAACCATCAGCCGCTGTGAACAGTGGCTCGAATAACTTAATAACAGACTCCGCCACATTCGTGCCCATAATGTTCCTAGTCAATATATCCAAACCATAAAGAACGACTATCACTAAGGTAAAAGGAATGATATCTTTAAATACTTGTGAAATGTTTGGTGGTACTTCTTCCGGCATCCGGATTGTCACATTATTTTTCACAGTGATATTATAGATATTCACAGTGATGAACGCTGCAAGAAACGCTGTCAATAGTCCTTTTGTCCCTAAGAATCCGTTTGCAAATCCACCGCCCTCAACTGCATCCGCAGCAAGGAGCAGGAAACCAGATATGGAAGCCAACATAGTAGAAAGAAAGTTAATTTGATTTGTGTTTTCCAGTTTTCTGTTAAAGGAATCCGTTAAAGATTTTGCTGTTGTGCCGGCAACCAAAACTCCTAAAATCCCCATTGTATATCCGTATGGTTTCATAATCAAAGCTTCAGTCGATGCACTCCATGAGAAACCGAAGATATTAGGAACATATGCAATCAATAAGAAAATACTTGAAAACAGAACAACAGGCATCGCTGAGATAAAGCCATCACGTATTGCGCGTAGATAGATATTACGGGATACTTTCTCAAAGAAAGGTTTAGCTTTTTCAATTTGTGCGATCAATGCATTCATCATAATTAGTTACTCCCTCTTTTATACAATTCAATCATATGTTTCATCAAATCCCTAAGCAGCAATGTTGTCATTAAGTGATCCTGTCCATGCATCATCGTAACGCTGTACGCAATATCATCACCTGAAGCTTCCATAGTAAGCAAACTTGTCTGAGCTTTATGCGCTTCTCTGATGCTGGTATTTGCTTCTTCGCATAATGCTTCGGCTTTATCATAATCACCTTTTTCCGCTGCTTTTAAAGCATCCAGAAGGTATGATCGCGCTTCACCTGCATAGGCAACAATTTCAAACCCTAATAAAGTAGCTTCTTCCCTGTTCATTTTCATTTCCTCCAATTTTTTCAGATTTTTTCTTTCCAAGATGTTGCTGTCGTTCCAAGAACTTTGCTTAGTGTATCGATAGTATTAAAGCCAGTCTTACGCCACCATTTACGTGCAGCTTGCTCACCCTCTTTGATTTATAATGATTGATTTCAATTCCTTACCCGCTAAATCCGTCCCCAGTACAAGAGCCCTATTCATTTCTCCTTACTAAAAATATTTTAATGATCTTACGAAGACAGTCTGGAAAATCACAACCCAATTTCCCGGAAGCGTTTTTATTCCCTTATGCCATCATTATAAACAGAACCAAACATAAAATCAATATTTTTGTTCGTTTTTTTGTTTTATTTTTTGTTTTTGTTCAATAAATGTTTTTTTTTGTTTTTTAATATGGTGAAACAGCTTTTTTTATTAGTGGCACCACTTTACAAGTTATAATAAAAAAACGGGAGAACCCTCTAGTGAAGGTTCTCCCGTTAATTCCGTTATTCGAAATAGGCCACAATGCCCACAGTGATGGCTTTCGCCAAAGTCGTCTGGTAGCTGGCCGTAGTAAGCTTGGCCAATTCGGTAGGCGAACTCATATATCCTAATTCAAGCAACACAGCAGGAATAGCTGTTTCACGCAGAACAGCGAAGGTGTTCCGACGCACACCGCGATCGATCGCCCCGGTATTCTCCACCAAGGAATCCTGGATTGCCGAAGCCAACTGGGCGCTCTCCAGAATTCGTGTCGGGTCATTGTGCATTTCTTCGTTGATCACCGGAGGATAATACGGGTTACTTTCATAGTAATACGTTTCGATTCCGGTGACTGTCGCATTCGAAGGCATCGCATTGTGGTGGATGCTGACGAAAATATCCGCTCCCGATGCGTTCGCTTCTTCCGAACGTTCCAACAACCCGACATACGTATCGGTTGTGCGCGACATGATGACCGTGAATCCCAACGCTTCCAGATTCGCCTTCACCTTATTCGATACGGCCAGGTTGATGGTCTTTTCCATCACGCTGCTGTATGTCGCGCCTGCTTCCCAGCCGCCATGTCCGGGATCAAGGAACACCGTATGGTTCAACTCCGCAACCGTCAAGGCATCCTTCGCGATCCACCCCAACGTATTTCCGTTCAGGGAAGCCAATGCCCAAAGAACACCATCCGCGGTCAATTTCTCTTGGCTGACCGTCACGCCAGAACCAAGATAATTTGAAGTGTATCCGACTGTCTGGTAGCCTTCCGTTCCCCACGGCAAGGTGTTGATGCCGTCGGTACCGCGTGTGATCGTCGCTTTATAGAAGACATCGGTCGTTGCAACGACCTTGTTGAAGAGCGCATCCTTCGCGATCCAACCGATTTCCTTTCCGTTGATCGCAATCAAGGCCCAAGTCACACCGTTATCGGTCACTTGCTCTTTCGAGACGGTGACTCTTTGTCCCAGATAAGTGTAGCCGTAGCCGATTGTCTGGTAGCCCTTCGTTCCCCACGGCTGCGTGTTGATGCCGTCCGTTCCCCGCAGAACAGTTGCTTGATAGGAAACGGCCTTTGAAGATACGACTTGGACATAGGTCGGTTCCGTCAAGGCCGCTTTCGCGATCCAGCCGAGCTGTTTCCCATCAATCGAGATCAAAGCCCAGGTCACACCATTGTCCGCCACTTTTTCTTGAACGACGGTCACTTGCTTGCCGAGATAATCGGAGCTGGTGCCGATGGTTTGATACCCTCTCGTTCCCCACGGCTGCGTATTGATGCCGTCTCCGCTACGAGTGACTGTAGCAGGATAATTAACGTCGGTCGTCGACAATATTTCCACATAGATAACCTTCTTCAGAGCATCCTTGGCTATCCAGCCCAATTGGATACCGTCCATAGTGATGAACGCCCAGGTCACACCGTTATCAGCCACGTCTTCTTGGATGACGTGGACTTGCTTATTCAAGTAAAAAGAACTGTTGTCCAGTGTTCTATAACCTCTTGTGCCCCAAGGCTGCGAATTGATGGCATCGCCGTCACGGGCAATTATGGCATCATAATCGACGGTTGTCTGCGACACGATTTGCACATAAGTCGGTTCGGTCAAAGCTTCTGTGGAGATCCAGCCCAGTTGTTTGCCATCAACTGTGATCAACGCCCAAGTCACACCGTTTTCAAGCACCTGTTCCTGCGTCACCGTGGCGGTTTTGCCTAGGTAGGCAGAGCTGAGAGCCACTGTCTTAAAGCCGCGCATTCCCCATGGAACGGTGTTGATCGCATCCCCGCCGCGCGTGATGGTGGCGGTGTACTCGATATCGGTCGTCTCCAGCACTTCCAGATAATCCGGTTCGGTCAAAGCGTCCTTGGCGATCCAGCCGAGTTGGGTTCCGTCCAGTGAAATCAAAGCCCACGTGACACCATTCTCGATTATTTTTTCCTGGGTCACCGTGACGTTCTTGCCTAAGTATTCAGAACTGGACGCTAATGTTTCAAATCCGCGCGTTCCCCACGGCGCTGCGTTGATGGCATCCGTGCCACGGGTAATCGTTGCCGTGTACTCGACTGCGGTCGTCGACAGGACCTCAAGGTAATCCGGCTCAATCGGCGCGGATAAGGCGGTCTTCGCAATCCAGCCAATAGCCGTTCCGTCCACTGAGATATATGCCCAAGCGACGCCGTTATCGGCCAGTTTTTCTTGCGTCACCGCGACCGTCTTGCCTGTGTAGTCGGCGCTCCAGCCAATCGTTTCGAATCCCGGTGTTCCCCAAGGCTGCGTGTTGATCGCATCCGTTGCTGAAAGTACGCGTGCCTGATAATCCACTTCTGTGGTCGACAGAATCTGCACGTTGGTTTGTGTCGAAACGGCGCTCGTTCCGCTCTGTTCTTCCGCATATACCGAAGACGCACTTGCAGTTCCTAAAGTCACTAGGACTGCACTTGCCAACGTGACTCTGCGCCAATGTCCTCTATTCCCATGAAACATCCTCTTGATTTCCTCCTCCAGACAATCATTACATACAAGCACCACTGATTTGCGAATGCATTTTCATCTTACCATTTTTTAATATGAATGGCACCAGAAATTTATGGTAGATCATGTCATTCAAACAAAAAAGGCTCACCCCAAAAAAATTGGTAGCAAACCTTTTTATGCTTAAGAGAGCGGAATCAATGTTTTCTTTTTTGGGGCCTAGCTTTGAAGGAAATTAAGGCAACGATCAGCATTGAAACAGAGGTGATGGCAACTCCCGCACGCCAGCCTTTTGGAACGTATTTCAATTCGACTGTGTGCTCGCCGGGTTCCAAATCAATTGCCAAAAATGTCTGGAACGCTATTTTGCCTTCTTTCAGTTCACCATCCACCTCTATTTGCCAAGCTTCATCATATGGGATTGTGAACAGCAATGTTCCTTTACCGACTTCACTTTCAACAGATCCTGAGAATGACGAGGAAGTGTGTTCATCCACTTGGAATGAGTTCGAAGAAAGATCTTCAAAATTATGTTTCACTATCTCCAGGTCCTCATAATAAAACAACTCGTCCAGCACGATCGTCTTCTCATTGTTGATTTTTAAGGTAACCGTAATTTCCTCGCCTTGGGCATAGTCACCCAAAGGAACGATGTTGTAGTTGTATTCATTGAAGTAAGTCGCAATCCATTCATCGTTCACATATAATTCTGTAGGAATCCAATAGGCTGAAGGGAAAAAAGCATAGTATGGTCCGTCAGCTGCTGCATCAATCGTATAGATGACAAATGCATCTTTAGAGCCATCTATTTTTTCGTATACCGTACCGTATTCGTTTGAGCTTTGCTGCACGTTCTCAAGCTTAATGGATACACCCTCACTCCGCTTCAGGGCATCACCAGCAGATTCAGTAACAATGCTGCCGAACAAATCATTCTGCATTGCAAACGGATCAACCTGCGCTAAATCCAGATTTTCCGTTTGATTCTTGACCATCATGCCGACTGGTAAAGCGTACGGGTTCTGATAAACAGTCAAGTTGTCTTCACTTTTCAAACTAGTGTAATGACTGTGTTCAGCCCCGCTTGAAATCAAGTATTTGACTGCCAGCAAACTATCCACAGTGACTGTATTTCCTTTTCCGTAATAGGCCCAATTCCCATTATTCCTGAAGCCTATGTCCCCCAAAAAGTCCTTAACAAATGTTTTCTCGTTGGAGCTGTAATGGGATAACCCGCTGTATCCATACAACATCGGATCATTCCTGTTGAATTGAAAGTCCTGGGCCATCCGATAAAAACTTTCATCTTGCTCCAATATCGCCTCTGTAAGGGGCTGTACTTTTTCTACATTCCCTGTAAATTCCGACCGTGGCGCGTATGCCTGTTGCTTCAAAGTCTCGTGGCTGTTAAAAGTCAGCTCAAAAAATGAGAATGCCAACATGATCACAAATACATGCCTCTTTATATTGGGTTTCGCGTGGGAAAAAGCAAACAACAAAAAAGCTGAGATAAACAACGAAACATAGGTGATTTTGGCATTGAAGCCGGTTATGAAATCATAGGCTCTGCCTGACATATAAAAGCCAATGAGGACCCAAAGCGTAACGAGCAGCAGTAACTGGATCACATTGATGCTTTTCTCCAGACTGGCCAGAAACGCCTCGTAAGCAGCTGCCACTGCCAGAAAAACAAACACGAAACTGTATCTGTAAGGGAACCATGCCGGCGTATTCAGTCCATGCCAAATCAAATTTATACCATTGAAGTAAAAACTCGCTACTATAACCAGAAAGCCAAAAAGATACGCGATCCGTTTTCGAATTGGAATATTGCCCTGCAAAAAGAAGAACACCAGGCCACTCAAAACAAACGAACCGGCGTAAACATTTGGAAAACCAGTGATGATCTGATTAATATTCGTGGAACCTATTACGAATTTTGAAATAAAATCCGGCCAGGCGAAATTAGGGTCAAAAGTAAAAAAGTCCGGATTGAACTCCGCTTTTCCTCCGGATAGTGAAAAAGCTGTCGGAATCAACAGGAATGCAGATAAACCTCCCGCCAGCAATGAACCCAGAATGAAGTTCGCGATATAACGAAAACATTCACTCTTGCCCTTGCAGGAACCAATCACTTTCATCAGTACGTAGATGACCGAAAAAATGCAAATCATATACCCGATGTAGTAGTTTGTCACAAGCGATAATGCCAGAAAGCACGAATAAAGCAGGAAAGAACGGTTTTCAAAAATGCGATCGATCCCCATAACCACTAATGGCAGGAGAATGACACCATCCAGCCACATGATATTCTGCTGATACACCAACATATATCCCATCAATGCATATGCAATTGAAAAAAGCATTGAATAAGGAGATGCTTTTTTACGGTTGAGCCAGATTGACATGGTCAAGCCGGCAAATCCAGTTTTCAGCAACGACAAAAACAATATTGCTTCTGTGAAATACTTCAATGGAAAAAAGAGCAACACAACATTGAACGGACTCATCAAATAGTAGGCGAGTATTCCGATCATATCGCCACCCAAATTCTTGGAAAAAGTATAAAAAATATCGTTGTTCCCTATCAAAATACTTTTCAGATAGGAGAAGAAGCTGACATACTGGTTATACATATCAATAGTAAGCAACGAAAGCTCTCCAAAAGGATAAATCCCGATAAAAATATACGCCAGCAACAACGATATCACCGGCAATAAAAATGATCCCAAATAGGAATACTTTTGTTTCACTAAAAAGACCTCCTTCTGTAGCTTATAACCAAAAGCATTTTTTTGTGGTTAAGGCGGATAAAAATACATCTCGATACTTTAAAATGGCTGAATTAGTTGCCTTCCAACCAAATCTTTCTGGAAATGAAATTCCATGCCATCACAAAAAATGTCGCAACTATTTTAGCAAGCATATAATAAAGTGCAATTTTCTCCACAAAAAGCCACATCAAAAACTGGTTCAGCAAAAGACCAATAATACTCAGTATGATAAACAAAAATAGTTCTTTAGTCTTCTCATCCTTGCTGAATTTGCTGTTGAAAACAAAACGCATACTGGCAACGTAATTGAATAACGTTGAAAGCACAAAACTGACGGCTGCCGAAAACAGGTAGTAAATGCCAAAAATTTCCGTAAGAAGGAACAGGAACAGGAAATCCAATACGGTAGCCACAACTCCTACAAGCCCAAACTTAAACAGTTGCATCAATAGATTATTCATTCTTTTCGGCGCCCTTCTTATCAAAAATATTGCTTTCACTGGACTCCTTCAATATGTAGATGGGTCTTCGCTTGGTTTCCAAGAATGTCTTGCCTAAATAATTTCCGATGATTCCCAAACTCAAAAGTTGAATCCCTCCTAAAGCCAGGACGATTACAACCATTGATGTCCATCCTGATGTCGCGTTACCAAACAGCAAAGTTCGTATCGCAAAAAACAACGCGAGAACGAGGGCAACTCCAAATGTCAGGAAACCCACGATCGACGCCAACGCCAGCGGAACCTCGGAGAATGCGACGATGCCATCCAAGGAATACTTGAACAATGACCAAAAGGACCAAGTTGTTTGCCCTGCGACACGTTCTTTATTTTCGAATTCCAAATATTTTGTTTCGAATCCCACCCAGCTGAAGATTCCTTTTGAAAACCGATTGTATTCAGTCATGCTTAAGATTGCATCCACCATTTGACGGCTCATCAGGCGAAAATCCCTGGCCCCGTCAATGATTTCCGTATCGGAAATACGATTGATCAGCTTATAGAAGCCTCTGGCGAAAAAGGAACGTATGACCGGCTCCCCTGCGCGATCCTTTCTCCTTGTTCCGATACAATCATAGCCATCTTCCCTGATCAGTCTGTACATTTCCGGAAGCAATTCAGGAGGGTCCTGCAGATCGACATCCATTACAGCAACATAGTCCCCTTGGGCATGC
Source organism: uncultured Trichococcus sp. (assembly GCF_963663645.1). Taxonomy (NCBI): domain Bacteria; kingdom Bacillati; phylum Bacillota; class Bacilli; order Lactobacillales; family Carnobacteriaceae; genus Trichococcus; species uncultured Trichococcus sp. Next base: position 1,901,776 of record NZ_OY760503.1, on the reverse strand, counting down.
ACCAAGCCAGCGTACAAAGCCGCCTCTTTGCCGAAATTGCGTGAAAATGAATAGTACTTAACTCGGGTGTCTTTGTTTGCCAATTCTTTGAATTTCTTTAAGGTGCCATCTTTGGATCCGTCATTCACAAAAATGAATTCGAACAGTACGGTATCCATCGTTTGGCTAATTTTGTTTATTTCATCATAAAATAAAGGAATCATTTCTTCTTCATTGTAACAAGGAACAATGATGGAAATTACCTTCTTATTCATAGCCTACACTCCTATTTCCAAAAAAATTTTCGACCATCAAAACAAAATAGCATGATTCTGTTCGTTTTTTTCATTTGACGACCATTCTCGTGCATTCAGCCTGACGTATTTCACAATGATGCTTCTCCATATTATCAAAAATAAAAACCAACGCATAGTGAAAATTGCTGCAAACATATCACCATATCGCAAAACTCTCCATCATGACAAGAAAAACCACTTGTCATGATGGAGAGTTTTTTCAGCTATTAACACGCGTAAATTAAAAAATACTATTCAAACAGTGTTGCATACGGAATGAAGTAGGCGTAATCCCCTGACAGGATGAAGATCAACAAAAAGATGACTACCGTGAAGCCCAGGCAGAAAATCAAATTGACCATTTTGTTCTTCGTAAAATTCAGGATGAAATACGGCGCCACGAACATCTCATAGGTCGCGAACGGCGAACTCAGACGCCCGCCTACCGTCGCCAGGTTCCCGAAAGCGATCAGGATCAGAGAGGCCAGGAAATAGAGATTGTGGTACGTCCGGTATTTTTCATCCTTGCGGACATTCGTGAACAGCAAGGTGCCGAAGAATATCAGCAGCTGCATCAGCAGGACCGGATTCAGCAACCACTGCCCACCGGTATAGGCCGGATTCGTAAAGTATGGAGCGTAGCGATCCGGCACCGCCCACAGATAGAGCTGTGGTATCTGCACAACAATCCCTGCAGCGACAGCCAGTCCGAACAGAACCATCACCTGCAGCCAGCTGCCGTCATAGAGATAATTCTCGTAGATGTAGCCCACGATGAAAATGAGAGCCGTGATGTGGAAAAGCGAAGCAATCCCCACCACGAACAGAAAACGGAACAGCTGTTTCTGTTTCATGTATTTCACCGAATAGAGCAGGATGATGCTGGCGATCGAACCGCGGATCTGCCCCATGTCCCTCGCCAAAAAGAAGCGCGAAAAATAGTAGAACAGGATCAAGGATGGGTATGGGACATTTTTGTAAAGATAATTGACCAACAATCCCATGCTCAGGCAGGCGAAAAAGAGAATGAACGCGTAATAGTTCAAACCCAGCTTAAGGAACAAATAATTCAAGAACAGGTAGCCGGGCTCGGCATCGATGCTGCCGTTGAAGACATCCGACAACCCGGTCAAGTCGTAGAAAAAGTAATAATAAGAAACGAAATCGTATCCCGAGTAATAGCGCAACCCAGCCAGGACAGCTAGGAGGCCGCCACCGATTAGGACGATTTTTTTGTTGTCGTAGAACACTTCAGCAATGCCGAGCAGCAGCAGGGTGATGAATGTAAAGACATAGAGAGCCATCCATTATTCCTCCTCCAATGCTAGATTAAGATGATTTTGATTGGAGTCGCATAATTTTCCAATAGCGTGCGTTGGTTCTTGTACCAGTCCTTCGTTGTGCCGTTCTTGAGTGAGACCAAGATGACTTCCTCGAAACTCAACAAAGGATCTGCCGAGAGTACGGATTGCGCGAATACGTACGGCGCGCCTCCCATCTCTTCCAAGCGTTTTTGCACGGTCGGCGCCAACGGTTCCTCGGACAGGATCAGTTTGCGGGCCGCCGCCGGATGCTGGATACCGTGCGCCAAAGCCGTTTCCTGCTCAGCGGCAGGCGCATGGGACAAGTCCAGCACTGTATCGTCATCGCTCATGCGGTAATTGAACACGTCTGTGATTTCCTTCTTGAAGAACAGTCGGAAGAAGGCTACCAGCATACCCAACAACAAACCGCCGATGAACAAACCCGCTCCCATGACGAGATACAGCAACGCACTGGCGCTTCCGGATTCATCCGTAGGCTCAGGCCCCTTCTCCAGTTGGACCACATGCGGTTCAGAGAGCATGTAGACGCTCTTGTTTGCGAAGAATGGGATCGTTCCTTCTTGTATTGCTTGATAGAGCAATGTCGCAATAACTTCATTTTTTGCTTCATCCCCGGTCCCGACCGTGATGTGCAGTTCACTCGTGTCATAATTCGTAGCGACATCGATCATGTAGTTCGCCGGAATGTCGCCTTCTTCCATCGCTTCGATGGCATCAGATGCAACGATAGGTTCGACTGAATGAATTGCTTCGTAGACATCCGGCGATAAAAGCACGGATTCCAACAGGTTGAAACTCGTGAAGGCATATCCTTCCGTATTCTCTACATAGAAATCGAAACGGACGGCATTTTCCAATAACGCTTCATATTCAGCATCGGTGATCAGCTGCAGCTCCAAGCCGGTGGCCGGATCGATTTCCTTGATTTCTTCAACTTTACCATCTGTGAACAGTGTGTAGGCGATCGCCAGAGCATACAGGACGACAAGCGCTAAAGCTGTCCCGATGATCGTCTTTTTGTTGTCCTGCAGAAATCCTTTTGTTTCTTTCAGGGTCGGTAAGTTCTTCATGCCGTACCCTCCTTCGCATCGTAGATTTTTTCAAGTGCTTTTGCGGTCTTGCGCATATCAAAAGCTTCCATTTCCGGTTTCGGCCGATTGCCTTGCGGATCGCCCATGACTTCGGCTTCCCAACGGTCCAGGTCCGCATCCAGCGGTACAAATCGGACATTCTCGGACAGCACCGTGTCCTCCGATACTTCAGTCGACAACACCAGTTTGACGTTGGCGGCCTGGGCCTCCACCGCCACGATCGGCAAGCCTTCATACAGAGAAGGCAACAGGAAGACGTCCATCGCTTTCAGCAATTCGGCGATATCTTCGCGTTCGCCCAGGAAGAGCACATGCTTTTCGACGCCCAGTTCCTTGGCCAAGCCATGGATTTCTGCTTCGAGACTGCCGGCTCCGACCGACAACAGGTACGTATTCGGATGTTTCTTCAGGATGTGCTGGACAATCTTCAGCAACAGCCGGTGATTTTTTTGTTCTTCAAAGCGGCCGATGTGGCCGATCACGAAGGCGTCTTCCGGAATGCCCAACTGCGCGTGCATCCCTTGCTTCGTCACCGGCACGTTGCGGTAACGGTCGAGATCGATGCCGTTCGGAAGCATAACGAAAGGCTGTTCCTTGCCAAAGAGGCCAATGCCTGCTTCATCCGAACAGCCAATGAAGTCGGTCGCATATTTCATCATCAAATTGTTGAAGATAGGGCGCACAACGCTGTACGGGAACCGGTTGCCTTTACCGTCGGAAGTCGCATGGCTGTGGGCGATGCGTTTTTTGACGCCGGCTTTGGCAGCCAGCCACAGGTTCAGGCCGCCGCCGAAGAAGATTTCGTTGTGGACGATATCGACTTGGTTCTCCTGCAAGAGTTTGCTGACGGTTTTGATGTAGCGCAGCGGGTTCTTGTTCGGGTTCGGCACGACGAAAACCTTGCCCCCCAATGCGGCGATTTCATCATGGTAAGGACGCACGTCGGCAAATTCTTCATAGATGACGAAATCGAATTGGTACTTGGAGCGGTCGATGTTGCGGTAGGCGTTCATCATGAAGGTCTCCGCCCCGCCCTTCCCCATTCTGCCCTGGAAATGCAGGACACGTTTTGGTTGAGTCATTAGTGTAGTTCTCCCATCTGTCTAGAAATTTCCTTTGAGTTTTTCGATCAATTTCGGCGAAGCGTTGCTCAAGAGATGCATCATGCCGGAAGCGATGTAGTTCAGGTAGATCGATTTGGATTGGAATAATAGCTTCATGATTTTCCGGATCGGCGTATCGGTCAGGCTGTTCGCCGTTGCATACTGGACACGCGGATGCTCCAGTATTTTCTGGATATAGGCCTTTTTGCCTGCCCAATCCAACGGGCAGCTTTTCCCGTGCAACGGGATGATGCAGGACATCGTGCCCTTCAGGAACAGCGCGCTGAAGCCGCCCAGATCCTTGTCGGTCAAGTCCAGCAATTCATTGTAGAATTCCAGGAACGTCTCGAACTTATTGTCGAAATACTTGTTCGTCAAGCTGCTCTTGCCTTCGAAAGCGTACTGGTAAAGCACTTCGCTGGTCGTCACGACTTTTTGGGCATGACGGTAGTAGGCGATGTTGAACAAACGATCCTCGCAGCTGCTGTAGCTCGGAAAGGCGATTTGGTGCTCCCTGATGATATCCAGACGGTAAATCTTGTTCCAGATGACATACATCAGTTGCTTGTTCATCAAAGGATAAAGATTGTCCAGGAACGCCGCATTCGAAGCGTAGACATGATCTTCAGCGATGACTTGCTTTTCCGAAACGATTTCCTGGTTGTCCAGCACCCGCAGATTGTAGGAAGCCACAATCAGGTCCGGGGCCTCGTTGTTGAGGATCGTTTGGTAGCGTTCCAGAGTATGGCGCTCGATTTCGTCGTCCGCATCCATCAAAAACAGATACCGCCCTTGTGCGCGGGCGATGCCTTGGTTGCGGGCATTCCCCGGTCCGTTGTTCGGGATGGTGATGAAAGCGAAGCGGCTGTCAACGGCTGTAAAAGCCTGCAGCGCGTCAGCAGTAGCATCCTTCGATCCGTCGTTCACGATGATGACTTCAAAATCGCTGACCGTCTGCGCGGCGATGCTCTCCAAAGTGGCACGGATGCTGCCGGCGCAGTTGTAGGCCGGGATCACGATGCTGAAAAAAGGTTTGTTTTCCATGAGTTTTCCTTCCTGACGTTGGGCATGACGGAGCACCCGGACCAGCTGAGGCCGGGCTATGGAAACATCTGCTCCTGTCCATGCAACGCGTTATGCTTTGTTCTTTAATTCCTTCGTCAATTCTTTCAGATATGGACGCATTTTGTCGGCTGTGTCCTTGTTCTCCAGACCGAATTCGATGTTCGCGATCAGCAGGCCGTATTTGTCGCCCACATCGTAGCGTTTGCCCGTGTATTCATATGCGACCAGCGGATGGATCGCATTCAACGATTCGATCGCGTCGGTCAGCTGGATTTCGTTCCCGGCATCCGGCGCTTGGTTGCGCAGAATCTCGAATATTTCCGGCGTCAACAGGTACCTGCCGATGATGGCCAGGTTGCTCGGCGCTTCTTCCGGGGCCGGCTTCTCGATGAAATGGTTGACGCTATAGATGTGTTCGCCGACCTTCTCCTTGATGTCGATGATGCCGTAGCGGTTCGTCATGGCTTCGGGAATGCGCATCGTCGCAACGACGCCGCCCTTCGTTTCGTCGTAGGTATCCATCAACGCTTTCGCCAACGGGACTTCGCTCGGCATGATATCATCTCCCAGCAACACGACAAACGGTTCGTTGCCGATGAAAGCTTCGGCCTGCAGAATGGCGTCGCCGAGTCCATGCGGGTAGGCTTGGCGCACATAATGGATATGCGGAATATTCGTCTTCTGAACCAATTCCAGCATCGCCGTCTTGCCTTTTTCCTTCAAGTTTTCTTCCAACGCGATGTTTACGTCAAAATGGTCTTCGATCGGACTCTTGCCCTTGCCGGAGATGATGATGATCTCTTCGATGCCGGCAGCCATGGCTTCTTCAACAACATACTGGATGCTCGGGGTATCCACGATCGGCATCATCTCTTTGGCCATCGCTTTTGTTGCTGGTAAAAAACGTGTTCCCAAACCTGCTGCAGGTATTACAGCTTTCCGTACTTTCGTCATGTGTCTCCCTCTTTCATGAATAGTCCGTTTCATTATACCAAATATACCGATAAAAAAAAACGCACCGACAGGAAAGTTCCCTTCGGTGCGCGCTTGTTCAGAATAACTTAACCGTTTTTCCGGACATTCTCTCAGTCGGCAGTTCTTCTCACTGATCTGATGCTGGACACTCACCCTTGGGCGTATCAAACTGGCACAACTGATACTTTTCAATGTACTTATCCAGTCTCTCCGCATAATTTGGGTCTGTCGCATAGCGGCCTTGAAGGGCTGCAGTGGCATCCTTGTAGGAAGTCGTGTTTTCCATCCAGACCGGGGCATAATGTTTCCCGTTTTCACCCGGTTGATTCAAAAGTAAATCCACGTAGTCCTGCGCTGACTCATAAAGACTTGAGTAAGCCCGGAAACCCGCTGTGATCGTGATCAGTTCGCCATTGATCACTTCATTTGTGGGCATATCGACCGAATTGCCATCGAACGATCCTTTGATGCCGAACAGATTATGACTCAATGTCGTGAGGCCGCTCGTCCCCCAATCGGATTCATGGATCGCTTGGGCGATCATCACCGATGCATAGAGGCCATTCTTAGCGGCCAGTGTTTGTGATATCGGAGTGATGTACGCTAGAAATTCTTCTTCCGATGCGAAAATTTGGTGTTCCTTGATGATCGCAGCGTAACGGTTGTATCCGTCGACGCCGATCAACTGTCCGATGGATAAAAGATCCGGATCCACAATGTCATTCCATTTCATCAGTTGATCCACTGTTTGACCGTACTTTTCGTATAATCCCCAAAGCGAATCGCCGTCCGCCACCCGGAGATATTGGGTGGCTGAACCTTCCTCGCCGGCTCCGTTGACCTGCTGGGTGCCGACCTTGACGATCTCTTCCCTTACCGCTGTGGTTGTGCGGCTGACTTCCCGACGGCCGATTTCGATGCCGTCTGCATAATCCACTTCATACGTTACCGTGTCATATCCCTTGATCCCCGATTGGACCGTCCACCGTTCCCCTGCAGGAATCGTGGCGTCTTCCTTTTCGATTGTTGGGTAGCCGATTTCCGCTGTCTTTGTTTCCGTTTTTCTTTCCAATGCGGTCAAGGCCTCTTTCGCGATCCACCCCAGCTCCTGGCCGTCCACCGAAATTTGCGCCCAGGTCACGCCGTAATCGGTCGTTTGCTCCTTCGCGACTTCAACCGTTTGGCCCAGATACTCCGCACTGGAATGCTTCGTCCGGTAGCCTTTCGTTCCCCACGGTGCCGTGTTGATGGCATCGGTGCCGCGACTGATCAAGGCAGGATAAGTCCCTGCTTTTTCGGCAACGATTTGGGCATAGCTTACTTCTTTCAAAGCTTCCTTGGCGATCCAGCCCAGTTCCTCGCCATTCAACGACATCAGCGCCCACGTCACGCCGTAATCGGTCGTTTGTTCTTTGGTGACTTCAACCGTTTGATCCAGATAATCCGCACTGGATGCTGTTGTCCGGTAGCCTTTCGTTCCCCACGGCGCCGTGTTGATCGCATCCGAATCGCGGTTGACGATTGCGTCGTAGCTTACCGCAGTCTCTTTCGTGATTTGCGCGTAAGTTTTCTCCTTCAAAGCGTCCTTCGCGATCCAGCCCAACTCTTGGCCTTTATGCGACATCAGTGCCCACGTCACGCCGTAATCCATCGTTTGCTCTTGGCTCACGCTCACTTCCATTCCCAAGTAGGCCGAGCTGTTCCCGATTGTCCGGAAGCCTTTCGCTCCCCACGGCGCCGTATTGATGGCGTCCGTTCCGCGGATGATCGTTGCTGAATAATCGGCTGCTTTTTCGGATACGCTTTGGGCATACGCCTGTTCCTTCAAAGCATCTTTCGCGATCCAACCCAACTCCTGGCCTTTATGCGAAATCAACGCCCAAGTCACGCCGTAATCCATCGTTTGCTCCCGGCTCACGCTCACTTCCGTCCCCAAATAAGCCGAACTGTTCCCGATTGTACGGAAGCCTTTCGCTCCCCACGGCGCCGTGTTGATGGCGTCCGTTCCGCGGATGATCGTTGCTGAGTAATCGGCTGCTTTTTCGGATACGCTTTGGGCATACGTTGCTTCCTTCAAAGCATCCTTCGCGATCCACCCCAGTTCCTGGCCTTTATGCGAAATCAGCGCCCACGTCACGCCGTAATCCATCGTTTGCTCCCGGCTCACGCTCACTTCGCTGTTCAGATAAGCAGAACTATGGCCGATAGTCTGATATCCTTCGGTGCCCCATGGTGCCGTGTTGATGGCATCGGTTCCGCGGGATATGATTGCATCATAGAATTTATCTTCCGTCGAAATGACTTGAGCATAATCGGTTGCAGCAACGGCTGTTTTTGTCGCAGTAGTTAAAGTAGGCTCATCATATTCGTCAACAGGATCAACCTCCGTATCTGTAGATGAACCGTCTACGGAACTCGGCATCCTGCCTTCCTCCACAACCGGGACAGTCGTTTCTGAATCATTTCCCTCCACAGCCGCTATTTTGGGTGCATCTGCTGCACCGAAAGCTACGAAAACGGCACCCATCACCGCCGCCGTTACCCACTGACACTTTACTTTGCGCATTACTTTCTTCATCCTACTCCTCCTAAAATCAAATGATATAAATGTTGTAATATTAACAATAACATTAAATGAAAATAAAACATATATTATACTTCAATATTATTTTACGTCATTCATGTTATAGTGCGTAACTAAGAAGTCCGGCAAAAATAGACCGCCTCAAAACAACAACGTCATTAACTTAATCAACTTGATATCCAAAAAAAGCGAGAATGCCTCCAATTGTGTATGCTCGCTTTTTTGACTGCGATCGGGGCCAAATTGTTGAATGTACCTCAGCTATTCGACAAATTCATTCCGATAGATTGTCAAATTGTCGAAAGTTTCTCGACATTCGACAATCTCGGCTCAAACTGGAGCCAAATTGTCGGATCCACTGCATCTATTCGACAATTTTGACCTCTGGGCCGGGCATTTCTTCTGAATTCTCAAAATAAACATGAGACCGCCTCTTTCTTTGTAGTTTGGTAGGATGATTATGTGGTTCGAGTTTTGCATCCGTGGCGGAATTCCCCGCCAAAATGGGTTTGGTGGGCAATCTCACGTTGTCCGCGGAAGTTTTTCCCCGCCATGGGGGTTTCGGCGGGTTTTCTGGCTGTGATTTGAACGGAAATAGCCCGCCAAAATGCTTTTGGCGGGCTATCTCTGAGCATAAATTCAATTCCGGTATTGAATCAACAGGGCCCTATCAAAACTAGGAGTAATTATCCTAGTTTTGATACAGCCCTTGTGCATCTATTTATCCAGCTTCATATCCATTCGGATTATTCTTTTGCCAGTTCCAGGAATCGCGGCACATGTCCGCCAACGTCTTCTGGGCTGTCCAGCCCAGTTCTTCTTTCGCCTTCGTCGCATCAGCGTAGCAAGTTGCGACGTCGCCAGGGCGTCTGTCGATGATGGTGTACGGAATCTCGACGCCTGTGGCCTTCTGGAAGTTGTACGTCAAGTCCAGCACACTGTATCCGATGCCGGTACCGAGGTTGTAGATGCCGACGCCGTTTGTTTCCTTGATTTTTTCCAAAGCCTTGATATGGCCCAGCGCCAAATCGACGACATGGATGTAGTCGCGCACGCCTGTGCCGTCCGGGGTGTCGTAATCGTCGCCGAAGACACTCAGACGCGGCAATTTGCCGACCGCCACTTGCGTGATGTACGGCATCAGGTTGTTCGGGATGCCGGTCGGATCTTCGCCGATCAGGCCGGATTCATGCGCGCCGATCGGGTTGAAGTAACGCAACAAAGCGATGCTCCACTCGGAATCGGCGAATGCCACGTCCTGGAGGATCTGTTCGATCATGACTTTCGTGTAGCCGTAAGGATTGGTCGCGCTTGTCGGCATGTCTTCGGTCAGCGGTGACACATTGTTCATGCCATAAACCGTAGCCGAAGAGCTGAAGACGATTTTCTTCACGCCGTGGCTGCGCATCACATCGCACAATACCAAAGAACTGGTGATGTTGTTGTGGTAATATTCGATCGGTTTCGCTACGGATTCGCCGACTGCCTTGTAGCCCGCAAAATGGATGACCGAGTCGATGTCCTCTTTTGCGAATACTGCGTCCAATGCTTCGCGGTCCAACACGTCCACTTCATAGAAAGTCGGTGCCTTTCCGGTAATCGTTGCGATCCGGTTCAACACTTCCGGCTTGCTGTTCGAATAGTTGTCGACGATGACCACTTCCTGGCCGGCGTTCAATAATTCCACTACCGTGTGGCTGCCGATATAACCGGCGCCGCCTGTTACTAAAACTGACATAATATCCCTCTTTCCGATTGACTGTTTTTAGTTTATTTTCTTTTTCATTGGTGCCGCGATTAATTATTTGCTAGTTCTTCCGTTTCTTCAACACTACCGAAATCGGACGTTCCAGTAACCGATCCGGCGCCGGTCATCTGGCCGTAGCCAAAAGATGAATCAGCATCTGAAAGATTCATGTCACTCAACTTCACCTGATCGATTTCCAATTCATCACGCAACGTGTTGGCGATGCGCAGACGCTCTTCCGGATCGACATAGTAATAGTAGATTTCATCGTAATAGAGTTCTTCTCCGGCAATCGAAAGTTGCGTGAAGGTGTCGAGTGCATCCACATAGCCTGACTTGATGTCGAGCAGATCCTCAAAGGAAAGGTTGGTTTGGATGTTCACTTCGACTGCACTGAGGATTTTTTTGTAATTCGTGACGCTGTCGATGCTGATCAGCTTGTCCAAAATCGCTTTGATGACCATCCGCTGCCGATTCTGGCGACCCAAGTCGCCTTCCGGATCGTCTTTTCGCATCCGCGCGAAAGCCAAAGCATCCCAACCATCCGCTGTGACTGTTTCACCCTTGACGAAGGAAGATCCTTCAAATTCAAATGTCAGCGGACTCGTCAATTCGATGCCGCCGATTGCTTCAACGATGTCATGCAGCCCTTGCATATTGATTTCGACGTAATAGTCGATCGGCACATTCAGAAATTCCTGGATGGAGTTGATTGCCATCTGGGTGCTGCCGAACGCATAAGCATGCGTGATCTTGTCGTTGTACTCCGGATAGAGATTCGTTTCATAGCCCACCATCTCGGCGTAGCTGTCGCGCGGCACACTGACGATTGTGGTCGTTTTGGTGTTCGGATTGACCGTTGCGACGATGATGGTGTCCGAACGACCGCCTCCCTCCGCGATCCCGTCCCCGTACATGTCGATCCCCAACAGCGCGAACGAAATCGGGTGGGTCGCATCTACCGAAACCTCTTCCTCCCGCATATTCTCCGTTTCGACATCCTCGAAAACAGACTTCAGCGTATCCTCCACATCATCGTAGACAGTCCAGAATAGCGCAAAAGCGACGAGGACAACGCCCATCAATGACAGAATAATGAGTCGGTTTCGTTTTTTCTTCTTAAAATAATTGCTTCTTGTGTCATTCATTGATTCGAGCCTCTTTCTGCGCAATGCGGCTGCATGACAGCTCATCACGCTACTTAATATCGCTTCATCAAGTATAGAACAATTCTGGCGAATGAAAAAGGGATATTAAGAAACTTAACAAAAAAGCAAACCTATCGCAAAATAACATACACCAATTTTAACATAGGTCAACAAACCCCTTTACAGATGCTTTTTTGGATTGAATACGAATCCTCAAATTCTTTTAAAACGCTTTCAAATGCGTTATAATAACATAAAGTGGTTAAGTTAATCAGGCTAATAAACCTATCAAGGCTTGACCTCTTACACTGTTTCCGGCTCATTCCACTTTTATTTACACTAATAAGGAGATGGTCCCGATGGTTACGTAGCAGACACCCCACCACAGAAAAAGAATCACTTAACCGAATAAGCTTGTTTTCAGATTTAGCGATTGAAGGAGGGCTGAATTATGAAAAAAAGATTTATGATACTGCCTCCTTTCTTAGTCATATTTACGATGTACGGCGCGCTGACAGATGTATCTGCAGCAACGGAAGGGACAACAGAGATTATTGAAACGACAATCCAAGAACCCAATCTCTATGAACCGCCGCCAGTTATCCAACTGCCGGAAACAGTGATGGACATCGATGACGCAAGCACATCCGCAACAACACCCACGGAATCTCCGCCCGCAGAAGTGACTGCGATAGATGAGCAGATGACGGAACCACCTGCACCACCAGCAGTGCAAACTCTGCCGGAAACGGCCGATCCGCAACCAACCACCACAGAAACAACCACACCGGCGACCACGCCTACTGAGGACGCGACCATACCGGAAGCAACCGACCCAACACCTCCAATAACGGAAACAACTACTCCAGATACGACTGCACCCGTAACACCCATTCCTGAAGAAAATCCAGTGGATATACCTGCAGAACAACCTACTGCCGGCACAGAAACTCCGATCGAAACGGAAAAGCCTACAGAAACAACTTCACCTGATACGACCGCACCCGAAACACCCTTATCTGAAGAAAATCAAGTGGATATAGCTGTAGAACAACCTACTGTCGGCACAGAAATTTCAATCGAAACGGAACAGCCTGCGGAAACTCCTGTCGTCCCGACAGAACCGATTGAAGTGACCGAAGAAACTGTACCAATCGAGTCGATTGAAGAAGCCGGAACCACCTATGAAGAACCGATGCAACTGATGGCAGCCGCCGCAGTCAGCGACTATTCCGGGCCGTCCCAGATCATCAATTCGGTGGCTGTCTCGGATAGCGTAATCGCGCTGACATTCGATGATGGGCACTCGTACGGAAACCTTTACGACATCCTATATAACTTGAACTACTTGGGCGTAAAGGCCACTTTCTTCATGAACGGTGATGCTGACGCTTCATTGCTGCAACAAATCGTAGCTGATGGCCATCAATTGGCCAACCACACTTACTCACACGGCGACTCCACAACACTGTCATCTTCGGCATTGGCGAATGACATCAACCTCATGGAAGATTATATCCAAGAAACGACCGGCACCTCATCCTTGCCGTTCTTCCGCCTCCCTTACGGTTCCTACAACAGTTCCGTCCTGAATACGGTCGGCAGCCTCGGCTACCAGTACACGATCGGATGGGATGTCGATACACTCGACTGGACCGGGATTTCGGATACTGCAATCAGCAGTGCGGTCATCAACAATGTCAACCCCGGCTCCATCGTATTGATGCATGCCAGCGTGGGCGCAGCCAATACGCCTGAATCTTTATGGTACTCCATTGCAGCACTCAGAGAAGCAGGCTACAGCTTCGCAACCGTCAGCGATCTCTTGGCATTGGGCGGCTATTTCGCAATCGATGAAGAAGAACCTGTCGAAGAAGATTATTCGGATGATATCCTTTCAGAAGTCATCAATCAAGTGGAAACCGGCGAAAAAACCATTTCCTTGACCATCAGCGATGCATCCGATGCCGAAAATGTCCGCGAAATTCTGGCGAACTTAGCCACCTTGGACGTCAAAGCTACCTTCTTCCTGAACGGTCTGACCGATCCGACGGTAATCAACGAAATCGTCCAACAAGGACACGAAATCGGCAACCATACCTACACACACGACGATGCCACCGAGATGACCGTGGACGAAATCGTCTGGGAACTCAACACGTTGGAAACATTGGTACAAGACAGTACCGGCGGCGCAACTACCCGCCCTTACTTCCGCGCACCTATGGGAGAAACAAATGATGCAGTGCTTGCGACCGTAGCCAGCATGGGATATATGCACACCATCGGTTGGACAGTCGATACCCGCGATTGGAGCGGAACGTTGACCGCAGCCCAAGTCAGCTCTGCAGTCGTAAACAACTTGGCGCCAGGTGCCATCTTCCTGTTGCACGGAAATTCTTCCGCCAACACGACACCCGCAGCCTTATTGCAGATGATCACGGCCATCCGCCAACTCGGCTACAACTTCGCTACAATCAGCGGATTGCTCGCTTTGGAAGGCTCCTATCCGACAACACCCGGGGAGGCCCCTGGTGAAACAACTCCTGATCCAGATTCAGATCCGCCGAGCACCACTTCACCCGCCGAAATCGTGAACCAAGTCAACACCGATGTCCCGGTCATTTCCTTGACCATCAGTGACGCATCCGGAACCGAGAACGTGCGGCAGATCCTCAACAACCTCGCGCTATTGGGCATCAAAGCCACCTTCTTCCTGAACGGTATGACCGATGAAAATCTGATCGATGACATCATCGCCCAAGGACACGAAATCGGCAACCACACCTACAGCCATGAAGATGCCACGCTAATGACCGAAGCAGAATTGACGGCAGACCTCAACAACCTTGAGCAATTAGTCCAAGATGCAACAGACAAAAGCACAACACCATACTTCCGTGCTCCGATGGGTGAAACCAATGCAACTGTTTTGGCGACAGCCGGCAGTCTCGGTTATCAATACGCCATCGGCTGGTCCATCGAAACAGGCGACTGGAGCGGTATACAGACGGCAGCGCAAATCAGTTCCGCCGTCGTGAACAGTATCGCGCCCGGCTCCATCATCCTTCTGCACGGTAGCGCAGACGCAGTTGCAACACCGGCTGCAATCCTGCAGATGGTGGCTGCAGTCCAAGCACTCGGATATCGTTTCGAAAGCATCACCGGACTGTTGGCATACAGCGGCATCTACGTTGGTGAAGAACCCGTAACAACCGATCCTGATGACGAGGAGACGGACTATGGAACGGGACCATCCCGATTCGTCAACCATGTCGAAACCGGCAGAAATGTCATCGCCCTCACCTTTGATGACGGGGACAATTACACGAATCTGCATGACATCATCTGGAACCTCAACTATCTGGGTGCGAAAGCCACCTTCTTCCTGAACGGCACGACCGATCCGGGATTGATGGCCGAACTCGTCGCATCCGGACACCAATTGGCGAACCATACCTACTCACACAATGACGATTCCACAGCCCTATCCGCCGACGATTTGGCCTATGACTTAGAGCTGATGGAAGAATACATCCTGGAAACGACAGGTGTGTCCTCAAAACCTTATTTCCGTGCACCGGCAGGCGTCTACAATGATGATGTCCTTGAAACAGTCGGCAGCCTCGGCTATGCCTACACCATCGGTTGGACACAGGATACCCGCGATTGGGAAGGTCTTTCGGACATCGCGATCGCAGCCAGTGTCACAGACTATCTGGACGCCGGCTCCATCTACTTATTGCACGCCAACCCTACTTCCGTTGGGACGCCAGAATCTTTATGGTACATCGTTGCAGAAGCGCGCAGACAAGGCTTCGAATTCGTCACGATCGATGAGTTGATGGCGCTGGAAGGCGTCTACGATGATGGTGAAGACGACGGAAATGACACAGATTATGAAGGCATTTCCCAATTCATCGAAGAGATCGACACGAACCAAAAAGTAGTTTCCTTGACATTCGACGATCTCGGCGACAGCCAAGTACTCCAAGAGATTTTGGATGTGCTGGCCGAAATGGGCGTCAAAGCGACCTTCTTCCCGGACGGTACGGTAGATCCGGACATGATCAACCAGGTCGTTTCCCTAGGACATGAACTCGGTAATCACACTTATTCACACGAATTTTCCACCTACTTGACGATTGAGGAACTGACCGCAGAGCTGAACGCCTTGGAAAATAAAATCGAAAATGCTTCAGGCGTAACAACCAGACCGCTCTTCCGTCCACCTTACGGGGATTATGATCAATCCGTACTGGAAACGGCAGGCAGCCTCGGCTACGAATACACGATTGGCTGGTCCGTCGACAGTCTCGATTACTTGGGGACTCTCTCTCCTGAAGACATCGCCTTCAACGTACTGGATCAGTTGGCTCCGGGCTACATCTACTTGATGCATGCCGTTCCGGAATCCGCCAGCACACCAGAATCCTTGTACGAAATCATCACGACGGCCCGCGAATTGGGTTACTCCTTCGCCACCGTCACTGATCTGATCGCATTGGATGGTGTGTACGAAACAGATCCCGAAGACCCTAGCGATCCGGACGATCCTATTGATACCACGCTTTCACAATTGATCGAGCAAGTCACGACCGGAGAAAAAGTCGTTTCGCTGACCATTAGTGATGCTTCCGATGCCGCCAACGTTAGGCAGATACTGGCCAATCTGGCAGCACTGAACGTCAAAGCCACCTTCTTCTTGAATGGCCTGACCGATCCGACCTTGATCGACGACATCATCGCCCAAGGCCACGAAATCGGCAACCACACCTTCAGCCATGACGATGCCACCCAAATGACGGCAGCCCAATTGACCACTGATCTCAACAACCTTGAGCAGCTGGTCCAAAACGCTTCCGGTACAAGCACAAAACCTTATTTCCGCGCTCCAATGGGGGCAACGAACACCACTGTCCTTACGACAGCCGGCACGCTCGGCTACGACTACACAATCGGCTGGACGGTCGATACGCGTGATTGGTCCGGAACACTGACCGCAGCTCAAGTCAGCACCGCAGTCGTGAACAATCTTACACCTGGATCCATCTTCCTGCTGCACGGCAACAGTTCTGCAGCCACCACACCTGCCGCTTTGTTGGAAATGGTCGCAGCTGCACGTGCACTCGGATATGAATTCACAACAATCACAGGTTTGTTGGCGCTCCAAGGCATCTATCCAGACCCGGTCGACCCTGTAGATCCAGTTGACCCAGTTGACCCGGTTGATCCGGTTGATCCGGTAGATCCTGATCCGCCGGTCATTACAACGCCTTCGCAACTGATCAATCAAGTCAACACCAATCAACAAGTCATTTCCTTGACCATCAGTGATGTATCCAGTGTTGCCAATCTCCGTCAGATACTGGCCAACCTGGCACTATTGGATGTAAAGGCGACCTTCTTCCTGAACGGGCTGACCGATCCGACTCTGATCGATGACATCCTTGCCCAAGGCCACGAAATCGGCAACCATACTTTCAGCCATGACGATGCTACCCAAATGTCGACCGCCGAATTGACGGCCGACCTGAATCAATTGGAGCAACTGGTCAAGACGGCAACCGGTGAGAGCACAACCCCTTACTTCCGCGCTCCGATGGGTGAAACGAACGCATCCGTTTTAGCGACAGCCGGCAGCCTAGGTTACAGCTACACAATCGGTTGGACGATCGACACACGCGATTGGTCCGGAACCCTTTCCGCCAGCCAAGTCAGTGCGGCTGTCCTGAACAACCTTTCCGCTGGTGCCATCTATCTGTTGCACGGCAACAGTTCAGCCAGCACTACCCCTACCGCGCTGTTGGAAATGATCACAGCCGCCCATGCCCTTGGTTATCAATTCACGACCATCAGCGGGTTGCTTGCCTATGAAGGCGACTACAGCTACGTAGAACCGGAACCGGAATTCGTTATCCCCGTGCTGGATGACTTCGGAAACATCACCAATCCTGTCATCACACGGAACGATGTGACCGATGTCTACAATCCGCTTGGAACAGCCGATCCGTTCATTATCCTCGTCGACGGTGTCTACCATATGTTCTTTGAAGTACTTCAGGAATACAACATCGCAACCCAAAGCTTCACGGATGGCGTCGCCCACGCCTACAGCAGCGATTTGGCCAATTGGACGTACACCCAAATCGTGCTCGGTCCGGAAACGGACGGCATCCGTGCCGCCTATCCGAACGTATTCGAGTACAATGAAAACTACTACATGGTCCCCGATCAAGCCGGCAATGTCGAAGCCTACTTTGCAACTTCTTTCCCACTCGGTTGGGACTATCACTCCACTTTGTTGGAAGGCAGCTTCGTCGACACGAACGTCTTTGAGATCGGCGGCATCTGGTACCTGACAACTTCAGAACAACCGTACAACAGCATCTCATTGTACTACAACACATCAGGCGACTGGCGAAATGACGAATGGGAACTTCATCCGGCAGGATTCATCATCGAAGAGGACTGGACGGAAAAAGGTTACCGTGGCGCCGGCAATCCTTTCGTGTATGAAGACTATGTCGTGATGCCGGTGCAGGTTACCCCTGTCGCAACCAACGTCTACGGTGAATACACGACTTGGTACAAATTGTCCGACCTGTCTCCAACAACGGTGACCGTCGAACAGCTCGGTACAGCCGTCGAAGCCCAGTACAACGGTTCTTGGAACGACCTGGCGATGCACCACATCGCTCATGCCCCTTATGGCGACGGCTACGTATTCGTGGTCGACGGACTTGCTTACTACGCAAACGGAACCGGTCAAGCAGAATACACAATCGGGATCTACACGCAAACAGCTTAAGACAAAAGTGAATATTTGAGGTAGGGGCCATCTCATTTCGGGATGGCCCTTTCTGTCGGGCTTCAGCCCAGGACGGTAGCTCATTTACCCGAGAGTTCCAGCAACTGTCGACAGTTTGTGGCCCCAACAACACCGAACACCGGGCACACCGCACAAAGAGGCTGGGATAAAAGCCCCAGCCTCTTGCCATATCCTTACATAAGTGTGCGTAAACGCGTTCTGTGACGCTCTCTTCATTTTTATTTTTCATCCTGCCCAAAATGCAGGATATTGAAAGAAAACTTATTTTCTGAATTTTCCGAGTCCCTTCTTGATCAGGTCAAAGATATCGTTCCGTTTCAGGATATCCGGCAGTGACAGGATGTAATGCATTCCGGTACCGGCCGTTTTGCCGCAGCGTTCAATCAGGCGCAGCTTGCGCTTATAATTCTGCTTCTCCTTGTCGGACAACCAGGACGCATTGTAGTGGTGGATCGTGTAGGAATTTTCGGTCAGGCTCATGGCGCCGGTGTAGTAATCACGCGGGCAGAAATAGGCTTTCGGATAAATGCTGATGCCTTCAATCTGCTGATACGTATCGTTCTGCTTCAGGCCCTTCTCCAACAGATAATCGGTCGTGTAATGCGGACTCGGCAACGTGTTGAAGCTGCCGTCCGGATTGATGAAGGAGACCCCTTCATAGACATCGCGCATGGCCTTGATGTGCGGATTGCCTTTAGCGGCGCCGAAGCCCAATCCCAGAGCAACGAACTTGCCGTCCTCGAAGCCCATGAATGCATCGTCCCCCAGCAAAGGATCCATATTGCGGATGATCTCCACATCCGTATCCAGATAGATGCCGCCTTGCGTGTAGACGATGTCCAAACGGGCATAGTCCGGCACGAAGCCCCACTTCTTGACTTCATAGGCTTCCTTCATGTAGAGGTTTTTGTTTATGTCATAATTGCTTTCGTTCCATTCGATGATTTCGTAATCCGGACAGAACTTGCGCCAGCTTTCGATGCAGGCCTTGTCTTTTTCCGGGATCGGACCGCCGCCGAACCAGCAGTAATGGATGATTTTTGGTATCTTCGTCATGAGTATCCCCTTCCGTTCTCTTTTATTTGCGCAACACTTTTTTGACTATCGAAGCCCGTTCCGCTTTGTTCAACAGCACGATGAAGTTGAAGCCGATCGCAAAGATGCTCGTCAGAATACCTGCCCCGATCAGCATCAGCCAGCCGTCGATCGTCAGGAAGTTCCGTACCAACAGGGAGAAAGCCGAAGCCACGATGACCGACACCGTGTTCTTCAGGATGGACGGGTAAAAGGCCGTCCATTTGATGTTAAGGCAATGCGCCCCGTAAATCGGCAGGAAGAACAGGGATCGGATCACCGCGAAGGCTGTGCTCGTCCCAGCAATGATATACAGCTTCAATGTGTCATCGGTTGTGAACTGCAATGCCACCAAGACGATGACGATCGTAATGATTGAGTTGGCGAACATGTAGATTGAAGTCTGTTTGACCTTATTGGTGGCCGTAAAGAGGTTCCACAGCCCTTCCAACGGCAAGACGAACATGAACTCGATGCAGGACAAAATCGTCAGCATGTACAACAAATGCGCATCCTGGGTCGGCACCCAGAGCTTGTAGAAGATCTCCCCGTAAGCGAACAGAGCCGCTACCGGGATGCAGGCGAACAGGCCGAGGAACTTTATCGATGACATCAACTGGTTCTTCATTTCCGTGTAGTCCTTCTGCGCATAGCTGATCGTCAGTTGCGGCGCATAGACGCTCGCCAAGGTCCCGAACAAAGTCAGGATTGCACTCGGCACCGTTTTGGCGACCGAGAGCACACCCATCGCGGCCGAACTGACATACAGGTTCGTCACCAACAGATCGAGTCCGGTCGACAGGATCGAACTCAACCGCGTAAAGCTGTTCCAGATGCCGGATGACAGCAGCACTTTGATGACTTTCACATCGAAATACCGCTTCCTCACCTTGATGTCGGGAGTCAGTTTGCGGGTGTAATAGACATTCCAGAAATAAACATAGATAGTGGCTACGAACGCAGCCAAGCCGACATACCAGACTGACGGCACGAAAAAGCTGAAGGCTGCAATCAGCACCGCCACCCGCAGGATATTTGAGATGATGCCCTGCAACGAAGACAAGTACAGTTTATTGCGGACGAACGTCGCCACACTGTATGTCGACGAGATGATGCTGACCAGGAAATTCAGGAAGATGAACGCCCACAGCCATTGGACATCGATCAGTATCGCCTCGGATACATTCACGATCTTGTTCAGATTCAGAATGATGAGGGCCGATGGAACGCTCAATACCAAGGCAGTCATGATATTGGCGATGACGACCGAAGTGAAATAGCGGTTCGATCCTTCCACATCATTTTCGGTAATCTTGATCGTGATGAAACGGCTGGCCATCGAGTTCAGAGCGACGGTGATGACCTGCGCGTAGCTGACGAAATTGTTGGCCAAGCCGACAAACCCGTAAGCCTCGCTGCCGACATGCTCGACGATGAATGGGGTCAACAGGAAACTGATGCCCATCATCACAACGAAGCCGACGACCTGCGCTATCATATTGATGGCGAATTGTTTATTTTTATCCACGTTAACCCTCTTTTCGTTCAGGAAAAAAGGCTGCGGCAGCTCCCGATTATTCCGGGGCCGCCGCAGCCTACCCTGATCATTTCAATTTTTTATAAGTGCGGTAAGCCCACGCGATCGGTCGTTCATACGACAGGTAAGTATTGTACAAAAAGGCCAATTTCGAACGGCCTGTCCGTTTCAAGGCATTGCGTGCCTGTTTGAGGATGCCTCTGACCGCTTTTTTCGGATCGGTCTCTTTGCGTGCATCCAATTGCAGATTGACCGACAGCGCCTCGGAGAACAGCGATTTGTACGTGCGGTCGCTCAGCTCCGGCCTGCCCACCTCATGGAAAAAGGCTGCCCGTTCGGCCAAAGCCTCCATATAATCTAGTTTGTTCTGCAGGCGGAAGCCGGCTTCCCCCATGATGCTGTCCTCACGCTGCCAATAATAATAGAGCGGCTTTTTCGAAAGCACCGTCTGCGGCGCGAAATGAAAAAGTTTGTAGGTCGTGAACTCGTCCTCATGCAGCCTGCCGACCGGAAAACGGATCGTTTCAAATAAGCTGGCCTCGAACAATTTCCCGCAGGCCATGACCAATTGCGGGTGGAAATCATCGCCCAAGTCGATGTATTTCGCCAGAATCGCATCGTTCTTCATGACCGTCACCATTTCCGGCTCGTTCACCTGCGGCAAGTCCTCGGTCGTCGTCTTCAGGAAATTGCAGAGCGAGATGGCACTGCCGGTTTCCTTCAACAGATTGTGCAGATAGGCGATGTATTCGGCCGGAACCCAATCATCACTGTCAAGGAAGGTCAGGTAGGCACCCTTCGCAATAGCGATGCCGGCGTTGCGGGCGTCCGATAAGCCGCCGTTCGCTTGATGGATGACTGTGATGCGGTCATCTTTCTCGGCATAATCATCGCAGATTTTGCCGCTGTTGTCCGGAGATCCGTCGTCCACGAGGATGATGTCCAGATTTTTGTATGTCTGTGCCAGTATCGAATCCACGCAGCGGGGCAAATAAGCCTCGACTTTGTAGACCGGCACGATGATGCTGATCAATTCACTCATCTCAATACCCTTTCTTGTTGCCCCGGGCGGCTAATCAGCCTTTGCCCAATGCGGCCTTTATTTTGTTGAATACGCTGTAGTAGAGATACAATCTCACGCTCGCTTTTTTCTTCATCAGGTTCAGTTCCAGCTTTTTGCGCGGCTCCACATTATCCAGCTCGATTTTTTCAAGTGTCGCAGCCAATTCCTCATCCGCCACTATCGCATCGATGTTGCGGATCTTTTCACGGAACGGCGTTGGATTGTCCTTGTGCGCCTCATTCGCCAGCGCCAGCAAGGCGATGATGATGCAGCGGTTCGCCATGCGTGGTGCCAGTGCGGCAGCTTTCCCCTCGCGCACCAATAGCTCCTGCAGCTTCGCAAAGGCCTGTTTCTGCCGTTGATAAAATTTCGATTTATAGGCCATGACGGTCGAACTTTCATGGACGCGGTAATGGTAATAGGCCCCGGCATCGATGGCGACGCGTTCGCATTTCAGGAAAGCTTCTACGCAGACAAGCAAATCTTCCATGAAGGCCACTTCTTTGTCGAACCAGATGTTCCCCCGTTCGAGCAGCTCACGGCTGATCAGCAGCCGGCAGACGCTGCCCATGATGTCGGTTTCGCCGCTCCGGAAGCTCGGCTTGGCGATGACGTTCGCGACGATTTCGTCGAGGATGGCTTCCTTTTCGATGGTCCCCCCGGAATGTTTCATCAAAACGGGAACGGTGCCTTCCTTCGCCTCTTTGACATAATTGCACATGCAGATATCCGCTTGCGCTGCCGTCAGCGTCGCAAGCATGTGTTCGTACATGTCCTCATCCACCCAATCATCCGGATCGACGAAGCCCACGTACTCCCCCGTCGCTGCGCGCAGACCGTCGTTGCGTGCTTCCGACACGCCTCCGTTCGGTTTGTCGATCAGGCGGATTCGGTCGTCTGTGGCGGCGAGCGCCATGCAGACAGCCAGGCTGTCATCCGTCGAACCGTCGTTTATCAGTATGATTTCAATTTCCTTCAGCGTCTGGTTCGTTAAGCTGTCGACGCATTGGTTTAAGTAAGGTGCCGCGTTGTAGACCGGCACGATGATGCTGACCATTGGTTTCACCCTAGGTCCTCCTCCCGATCCTGCCTTTGCAGGATATATTGGCTGACGCTGCGCCGCAAAATATGCGCATCTTGCCCATTACCCTCTAGTATAAGTCAATTAACCGGAATGAAAAAGGAAAAATAACAATCTTAACGAAATTGTAAAAGCAGCTTACCGAATCTTGAGGCCTGCTGCCTTAAAAATGGAATCTTGATGCAACAAAAAAGACGAGACAGCTGGTCTCGTCTTTCCTATTCTTCGCTTACTGCAACTCCAGTTCCGTTTTGAGTACCGATTGAATCCGGTTCATTTCAGCACCGTCCACGAAGCTGTAATAGATTTCATTGCGCAGACCGCCCACGCCGCCCAAATGGTCTTGTTTTATGTTCGATACGGCAGATACGTATCCGTTTTGCTGCAGCGCCAGATAATCGCTCATCTGCAGGCTTGTTTCTACATTAGCGGACAAGGAATGCAAAATTTCCTGATAACTCAACAGCATGTCTGTCTGAATGAGATTATGGATAATCGCTTCGATGACCAATCGCTGGCGGTCTTGTCTGCCAGTGTCCTGCGTTGGGTCTTCTTCCCGCATACGGGAAAATGCTAACGCTGCTTCACCGTCCATTTGATTTGAACCTTCCACGAAAGTATAGCCTCTTGACGTAAAGGCAAGCGGACTATTGACTGTGATTCCACCAACTGCATCAACCATCTGTTTTAGGCCTTCCATGTTGATGGACGCATAGTAATCGATTGGTATTCCCAATAGTTTCTGGACCGTATTGATCGCCATTTCCGAACCGCCGAACCAATAGGCGTGATTGATTTTATCATAGGAGTCATTGCCGACTATTTCTGAAAAAGTATCCCTTGGAATACTTACCATTGTTGTTGTTTGCGTTTTAGGATTGATCGTCACCACAATCATCGAATCTGATCTCCCGGCTTCGGTTCTCCCCTCGACACCATTATCGATGCCCATCAGCAAAATCGAAATCGGCGTCTGTTGCGTCAGATCAACCCCAGCCTCCCTGACAGTTTGGGTCACTACCGGGGTATAGATTGTGTCAGTCGTTTTGGTTAAATTCCTATAGACGGAATATACATACCCCCCTGCAGTCAAAACCAATACAGCCAACACACTGAACAAGATTCTCAAGCCCCATCTTTTTTTCCGCTTTCGGTTTCTTTTCCCAGACATCTCCATTCCCCTTCTCTTTCCTCACAAGAAAACACAGCCTCTAATGAAACTGTGTTCGCTGATTTTAGTGATCAATAACTTGAGTCATATGTTGCTTCATAAGGATCTTCTTCATAATAAATATCCGTTTCTTCATAGTCATAATCTTCGGTATAGGTTTCCTCCGTAACCGTCTCTTCAGAATACGGCTCGGAATAGTTCGGCGTGTAGACGTCACTTTCACCATATGCTGAAGAATCATATGTTGCATCTGTGCTTGAAGATTCTTCAATGTACGGTTGGGTTTCAAAATAAGGTTCGTTGAAAGAAGTTGAGATATCTGCCAGAGACGCTTTCGGCAATTCCAGTTCCTCCCGCAAAATATTGGACAAACGCAAGCGTTCCTCCGGATTTACATAGTAATAATAAATTTCATCAATATAAACCTCTTGGCCTTCGACATAGAACTGCTGGAAGTTCTCCATGGACTTGCGGTAGCCGCTGGCGATAGAAATGATGTCGTCCAAGGATATGTTCAACTGGACATTGTCTTCCAAAGTTGCCAGGATATTTTTGTAGTTCACGACTGTTCCCATCGTCAAGACCTTGTCCAGGATGGCTTTGATGACCATCTGTTGTCTCCGTTGTCTTCCAAGGTCGCCATCCGGATCTTGCTTGCGCATGCGTGCAAACTGAAGGGCTTCGAATCCTGTCAGAATCCGAGTTTCCCCTTCGATAAACTGTGGTCCATAGAAGTCAAAAGTCAACGGACTCGTGATTTCGATTCCCCCGACCGCATCGACGATATCCACCAAGCCATCAAAATTCACTTCGACGTAATAATCGATCGGTATATTCAGGAATTCCTGGACCGTATTGATCGACATTTCCGTGCCGCCGAAAGCATAGGCGTGGTTCATCTTGTCATAAAAGTCGCCGTAATAATCATACAGATTGCTGTATCCCATGATTTCCGAATAGGTATCACGCGGGATACTCAACAATGTCGTCGTGCGCGTATTCGGATTCACTGTACAGACAATAATTGTGTCGCTCCGGCCTGTTTCCGTCCGCTCCTCTTCAGCGGTACCGGTGTCAACCCCCAATAATACGAAGGAAATCGGCTGAGTCGCTGTTTCGACTTCAATCGATTCTTCCCGCATCTCTACAACACTCACCTCAGTATAAATCGATTCCGCGGTGTTGCCGATATCGGAATATGCCTTGAACATGTAGGCGATAACGCCGATCATCGCAATCATCAGGACGGATAAGACGGTTCTCAAGATTCGTTTTTTCCCCTGTCTGCTTTTTCTGGTTTCATTCATTTGTGTCGTTCCTCTTTCTCTTGAAAGAAAATTAGTGCTCACAACAATCGTCCAGCGGGATAACCCCTGAGCCATTCTTACTTGCCAGCAATAGTCTTTCATTAAGTGTTTTATTGAACATACATCTAGATAATGTCTCTTCCTACACAAAAAGCAACCCACTTAACTAACCGCGGGCACTTGTCATAGAATCTTAATAATATTATCAATAAAATACAGAACATTCAAGACGCTTTCGACATTAGTAACACAACCGAAATAAACAAGCCAAACAGGATGACCTAATTCCCTCTGAAACATAAGAAATCAGTCAGAAGAACAAGGAAAACTGTTCTTCTGACTGATTCTTGATGAACGGGAGATGCGAAACATTAGTTCAGATGTCAAACAAACTTTTAGCGCAGGCTAAAAACTACTGATCAGCCAGTTTGCGCATGCAGTTGTCGGAATGACTGCATGCTATCTGACTTTGAACAATCTAAATTTGACTCTTGATAAGGAGCCGCACTTCCCTTTTGCGCTTACCTCTACTGGGGCTTCCGTATGCATCGCATCACCATTCAGCAGATTTCTGGCATTTTCCTGGAAATACCGGACCTTTTCCGATCCAAACTGCTTTTCCAGTTGGACAAAGGCTTTTTGATAATAAAAACCTCTTCCCCGCGTATTATGCGCATCTGACGCAATGATGTGCACTAAGTTAGCTTCAATCAAGCGGCAACTTACCCGCGCAACATCCTTGCCGAATACCCCCATATAGCTGGCGGCTGTTACTTGTGCCAATGCCCCCCTCTCAATGAAAGGCAACAATCTATTTGGATCATCAATGATCGCCTGGTTCCGCTCTGGATGAACGATGACTGGCGTGATGCCTTTTTGTCTAAGTTGAAAGAACAGTACTTCAGTATATTCAGGAATTGACAGAGTCGGAAATTCGATCAATAAATATCGGTTTTCTTCATCGATGAATAAAATGTCCTCATTCTCAATATCTTTCAGTAAATCACCATTGATACGGACTTCTTGGCTTGGGTACAGAGTAAGATGAATGCCTCTGTTGTCCAATTCGGTTTGGAGAGCCTCTGTAGCTTCCACTACAGCAGCTTTTGGATTCAGGTATTTCCCATTTTTATGATGCGGTGTTACCAGTATATGAGTGATCCCTTCTGCAACAGCTTTTTCTGCCATTGCAAGGGAATCTTCCATCGTTCGGGCTCCATCATCGACACCAGGCAAGAGATGACAATGAAGATCAATCAATTCGTAGCCTCCTCGCTTGTATAACCATATCCGTAATAAGCTTGGTCATTTCTTTTCTCAACACCATTGAACACAACACCCAAAATGTTCGCATTCACCATTTCCAACAGTTCTTTCGCATTCATAACGGAATCTTTCTGTGAAATCCCATAACGGATCACGAAAACAACGCCATCGGCTTTCGCCGCCATGATTTGCGCATCGGTTACGGACGTCACCGGAGGCATATCGTAAATGACGATATCATACATTTCTTCGAATCGTTTCATCAAGCCATTCATGCGGTTCGAGTTCAACAGTTCTGATGGGTTCGGCGGGATCGGTCCACTTGGAAGGACATGTAAATCTGTTCCCGACACTTGTTGGATGGCTTCGGAAATGTGTTTCTCAGGTTCACTCAGTAACGTTGTCAGACCTTCGATATTGCTCAAGCCGAATGTGCGTTGCACGGTCGGTTTACGCAGGTCTGCATCGACCAACAAAACGCGTTTCCCTTGGTCTGTAAAAACTGAGGCCAGGTTTGCGGCTGTGGTTGATTTCCCTTCCCAAGGGCCTGAAGAAGTCATTACGATTGATTTAACATCCCGATCAACCATTGAGAACTGGATATTCGTGCGGATGGTTCGGTACTGCTCTGCAATAACGGATTTAGGCCGCAACTTGGAAATCAGACTCAGGCCTTTCCGTTGCTGACTATCCAATCTTTGTATCTTTTTTTTGCTATCTCCAAACATATCCCATCGTCTCCTATACGCGTCGTTTCGCTTTACGCGATTTTACTTCGGATGTAACTTGAACAAATCTTGTTGAGGCTAATTCCTCTTCCGTCATTTGCAGAACGGATCCCAAATTAGGCCAGCCTAATTGCTCAAGGAATTTTTCGTCCTTGACTGTCTTGTCCATAAACTCGGCTAAGAATGCTAGCCCCACACCAATCATCATTCCGACCAAAAGGCCCAATACTAGGTTCATCGGTGTGTTTGGGAAAACCGGATTGGGATCTGCGACAGCTTGCGATAAAATCGTCACACTGTTGACATCCAAGATCTCACCGATTTTTTGCTCAAATGATAATGCCGTTGCATTTGCCAATTCTGCGGCAGTAAATGGATTCTCATCGGTAACGGTGATACCAAACACCAA
This sequence comes from uncultured Trichococcus sp., assembly GCF_963663645.1. Classification (NCBI taxonomy): domain Bacteria; kingdom Bacillati; phylum Bacillota; class Bacilli; order Lactobacillales; family Carnobacteriaceae; genus Trichococcus; species uncultured Trichococcus sp. The sequence goes on along the minus strand of NZ_OY760503.1, from coordinate 1,873,995 downwards.
AGAACTGTCCTCCGTTTGGACTGTCAACTTGTTGCGCAATTCCCCTATCGTAAGGTTTGTCCCCGTGTCAGTGATGACGTCCTCCAGTATGATCGGCTCTTTGATGATTCCCTGATAGGTATTGATCAAACTCAGGTTCGTTTGGATATCCGTATTCGTAATCGCTTGTTCAGCATTCTGTGTCTGATTCACGACGATTTTGGATGTTGATTGATAAGATGGCGTCACAAAAAAGAATGTATACAAAGAGGCCAATAACAGGCCGGTCAAACTCCAAGTGATGATGGATCCGATACGTTGTTTTAATATTGCAAAAATTTCGCCTAACGATATTTCTTCTTCCATGATTTCCCTCCTGCTAAAAATCTCTCGAATAGCTATGAATAGCACCATAATTAAGGGAATTTGGCCAATGAAGCCAGATTCTCTCACTTTAAAGTAGTTTACTATATTATGTTTGAAATAACTATAATTATTTTCTTGAAATTCAGCGTAAAAAAGCCCTGAATTATTGTTCAGAATCTCCGCATCTGAAGCTCTGTCTTACTTTTGTTGCGTCAATATTCTCGCGCCTTCTTTGGTGATGGCGATCGTGTGCTCGAATTGGCAGCTCAAACCGCCATCTTTCGTGCGGGCCGTCCAGCCGTTCTCATCCATTTTGGACTTCCAAACGCCAGTATTGACCATCGGCTCAATCGTGATCGTCATGCCTTCCTTCAGGCGCAGCCCTTTGCCGGCTTCACCGTAATGCGGAATGGACGGACTTTCGTGCATCGTCGGTCCGATGCCATGACCGATGAATTCGCGGACGACCGAGAAGCCTTCGCCTTCGACGTACGTCTGGATCGCATGGCCGATGTCGCCGACACGGTTGCCGGCTTTGGCCTGCTCGATACCCAGATACAATGCTTTCTCGGTCACTTCCATCAGACGTTTGACTTCCGGTGTGGCTTCGCCGACCGCATAGCTCCAGCAAGAATCAGACATCGCACCGTTGTAGTTCACGACCGTATCGACCTTGATCAGATCGCCGTCCTTCAATACGTACTTGCCCGGGAAGCCGTGGCAGATTTCGTCGTTGACGCTCGTGCAGGTCGCATACTCGTACCCTTCGAAACCGATTTGTTCGCAGATGGCGCCAGCCGCTTCGATGCGCGACTGTACGAAATTATTGATCTCCATCGTAGTCAAACCCGGCTTGATGAAACCGCGCAATTCCTCATGGATCCCCGCCAAGATTGCACCGGACTCTTCCATAGCTTGAATTTCGCGTTCAGATTTTAAAGTTATCATATGTATTCTATCCTCTTCCTATAAATTATTCTTTCTCATTATACATCAAATGCGGGCGATGGCTAAATAAATTTCATCACTTGACGAAATTCCTGCCTACTTGCTGAGTTGGCCGGAGTTGAGGCATGCGGGGGACCGGCACCTCCGGTCAGCGACGGCTTCGCCGGAGGTGCGCTGCTGTCGAGAGGCTCTCCTCCGGTGAAGGATGCCTCGCCGGAGCAGGGCCTCTTTCTGGGGCATTAACTCCGATGAGCGATGCTCTCCCCGGAGCTGAGGCAGCCGAACGGACAACGGCGTTTGCACCGCAAAAAAGACGACCTCATCCGAGACCGCCCTACTCCATCTATACCACATACATACGCACATATTTGCCTAAATCATTCTTCATCGTGATATCCGTAATAATAGCTGTGCTCTTTCTGGCCGCCCGGAGCACGGTTGTAAACAACGCCCAATACGTTGGCATTGACCATCTTCAAGGAATCCGATGCCTTCAGGACATCCTCTTTCGTATCCTCTTCGTAATGGACCACGAAAATGGTTCCGTCCACACGTCCGGCCAGGATTTGTGCGTCGGTGAACCCCAGCAAAGGCGGCGTATCGTAGATCACCAGATCGAACCGTTCCGCGACATCCATTTCCAGCTGCTTCATTCGATTGCTGGAAAGCAGTTCGGCTGGATTGGGCGGCACCGGTCCGCCAGTCAGGATGGATAGCCCCGGCACTTCGCACGTATGCAGATAGTCACCGACACTTTTCCCGGCGTGATTGGCCAACAGATTCGTCAGCCCTTCCTCATTGTGTATTCCGAATTCGCGGTGAACGGATGGCCTCCGCAGATCGCAGTCCACCAACAGCACTTGGTTCCCCTGCAAGGTGAAGGTCACCGCCAAGTTCGCGGCTACGGTCGATTTGCCGGCCCCTGATGTAGCCGAAAGGACCGCCAGCGACTTCAGTTTTTTGTCGATCATCGAAAATTGGATGTTGGTGCGCAGTGTCCGGAACTGTTCCGAAACGAGGGAGTTCGGCATGGCCAAAGTAATCAGACCATGCGAGCGTTTCGATTGTTTTGTTTTTTGTTTTTTCTTCTTGACTGCCTCCACCATCATCTTTTCCCCCTTTTGTTGCCTGCATCCATTGTCTCGGAGCCATCACTGTTCTGAAGGATGACACCGATTTTTTCCCTCGTCATGTCCGCCACTGTCACGAGTCGTTCAGGACCCATCCCTGAGTGGGCGGAATGCTGTTTTTTAGGTGCTTTATTTTTTTTCGGCTCCTTGACGGCATCAGAATGCACTTTTTGTTGTGCCTGCTCAACAATTACAGTCGTCTTTTCATCGGGAATCCGTTTATGGGCCACTGCCCGTTCCGTGCCTGCAGCCGTTGCCCTTTCAGACTCTACCAAGCCTTTGGTCGCCGCAATTTTTTGTTTCTGCATGTCAGCGATGGCCGTTTTTTCTTCTTTATTCAATTCCGAAATGGTTCCCAGATTTGGCCACCCGATTGTTTGTGTAATGAACTGATAATCATCGATCGTCTTCGCCATCGCGTACCGCAACATCGCAACGCCGAACCCGGATAATAATCCGACGCCCAGCCCGATCAGCAGGTTGTTCACCACATGCGGCGACACCGGCTCTAGGTCCGGAACAGCGGACGAAATGATCTGCACGTTTTCGATATTCATGATTTCGACGACGTTGCTTTGGAAAGTCAGGGCGATTTCATTGGCGATTTCGGCGGCTTCATCGGGATCCGATGAAGTAACGGCTAGCGAGAATACTTGCGAATCCTCGTTGGCACTGATTGTCACCTGATCAGCCAACATCTCGACTGAATAAGGCAGTTCCAACCATTCAATGACACTGCCAAGGATTACCGGTCCTTCGATGATGTCCTTGTAGGTATTGATCATCTGCACATTGGAATTGATGTCATTGAGTACCAAGCCGTTCGCCTCATCGCTCGCGCGGTTCACGAGCAGTTGGGTTTTGGATTCATATTGTGGGGTCACAATCAGAAAAGTATAGATCGCCGCAAGCACCAGTCCGATCAAGCCGAACCCGATTATCATCCCTAGCCTTTGCTTGATTAATGCCGTCAGATCCCTCAAAGATACTTCTTCTTTCATGATGGTCCCTCCACTTTTCTGGCTTAAGCTGCTTTTTATCCCTGGTAATGGACTACATGCGCACACCCTTTGTATACGTTTTCATTATATCACAAAACATTCCCTAGGAAAAAAATAACACCGCTCAATAACGCGACGAAACTGCCCCGAAAAACCAACTGACGCGCGTCACGATTCGGTCCAGATCGGCATCCGTCATCTTGGTGTCCGACGGCAGGCAAAGTCCGCGCGTAAAAATATCCTCGGAAACGCTCGGTTCATCAGGGTTGTGGTTAAAAAATGCAGAACCTTTGAAGACAGGCTGCATGTGCATCGGCTTCCAGATCGCGCGTCCTTCGATATTTTTCGAGTCCAGATAATCCAACAACTCCTTCGGACGTACTTGCACGCCGGCTTTGATTGTCACACAACTGAGCCAGTAATTCGGCTCGCCGTACGCTGCAATCGGCATCATTTCCAACTCGTCCAAATCCTGGAAGGCGTCCTTGTAATACTCAAAAATGTATTTCTTTCTGGCGATGCGCTTGTCCAGCACCTGCAGTTGCCCGCGGCCGATGCCGGCCACGACGTTGCTCATCCGGTAATTGTAGCCGACCTCTTTATGCTGGTAATACGGGGCATGCTCCTTGGCCTGGGTCGCCCAGAACTCCACCTTTTCGATAGCGCGTTTGTCGCTCGCCACCAGCATCCCTCCTCCGGAAGTCGTGATGATTTTATTGCCGTTGAAAGAATAGACGCCGATGTCACCAAATGTACCGGTCTGTTTGCCTTTGTAGATTGCCCCGAGGCTCTCGGCGGCATCCTCCAGAATCGGTACGCCGTGTGCGGCGGCAATCGCCTTCAGGCGGTCGTAATCAGCAGATTGACCGTAAAGATTCACGACGACGATCGCTTTAGGATGCGGATACTGCTCGAACGCCTTCTCCAGCGCTTGCGGCGACATATTCCAGGATTCGCGTTCCGAATCGATGAACACAGGGGTCGCGCCCTGATAGATGATCGGATTGGCCGAGGCCGAGAAAGTCAGGGATGGGCAAAAGACGACATCGCCTTTCCCGACGCCCAAATACATCAAGCCCAAGTGGATGGCGGCCGTTCCGGAAGACAAAGCATCCGCATAAGCAGCACCGGTATAGGCGCAGATTTCTTTTTCAAAACCGGTGACGTTCGGACCCAATGGCGCAATCCAGTTGGTATTGAAAGCCTCTTTGATGTAGGCCATCTCCAACCCGGACATATGCGGGGAAGCCAACAAGATCCGTTTTTCGTTTTTTTCGTTCATCGGTGTGCACTCCTTCCTTCAAACACAGCGACCTTCCTTACTGGTGCGAACAAGCGTAGCCGATCAGGTTCGTGCGCAACATTTCTGTCGGTTGCATCAGCAACTCTTCCGCAAATGCTGTCGTTTCTTCCAATGGAAAATTGGATGCCTTGCCGACGAAGATTTTTTCGTAGGCTTTGCTGTCCAGCATGCTTTCGTCCGCCAGCAATTCCTCGTACAGCTTTTCGCCGGGGCGGATGCCGGTCTCGATGATCGGGATGTCGTCCTCGTTGTAACCGGAAAGCTTGATCATTTTCTTGGCCAAGTCGACAATTTTGACGGGCTCACCCATGTCGAGTATGAAGATTTCGCCGCCTTTCGCCAGCACACCGGCCTGGATGACGAGCCGACTCGCTTCCGGAATCGTCATGAAATAGCGGATCATGCGGAAATCAGTCACTGTCACCGGCCCGCCTTTTTCGATCTGCTCTTTGAAAACAGGGATGACGCTGCCGCGGCTGCCCAGGACATTCCCGAACCGGACCGCCGCAAATTTGGTCTTTCCGGGTTCGTCCAAAGCCGTCACAATCATTTCAGCCATCCGTTTCGTCGCCCCCATCACATTGGTAGGACGCACCGCTTTGTCGCTGGAAATCATGACGAAACTCTTCACCCCTGCGGCTTTGGCGGCCTCAGCCATGTTTTTTGTCCCGAAAATATTGTTCTTGACCGCTTCGCGCGGATTCCACTCCATCATCGGGATATGCTTATGCGCAGCCGCGTGGAAAACGAAGTCCGGGCGATACTGCGCCATCACTTCAAAAATCAACTTGCGGTCCTGCACATCGGCGATCACCGGCACAATGTCGATCGTTTTTCCGTAAGCGAGCGTCATTTCGCGGTGGATCAGATAAATCGAATTTTCCCCGTGCCCCAACAGGATCAGGCGCTTCGGCCCGAATTTGGACACCTGTCTGCACAACTCTGATCCGATCGAACCACCCGCACCGCTGATGAGGATGGTTTTGTCTTTCAAGGATTCGATGATCATCTGCTTGTCCAGTTTTACTTCTTTTCTGCCAAGCAAATCGACCACATCGATTCCCCGTGTCCGGCTGACGGATAGCCTGCCGGTCATGACGTCCTCCATCCGCGGCATTTGGTTGACATTCACCCCGACTTGATTGCAGTAGTCAAGGATGCGTTCCAGTTCCTGCGGCTTCAGGGAAGGGATGGTGATGGTCACTTGGTTGATGCCGTATTTGGTGACAAGATTTGGAATATCTTCCTCCTTGCCCAATACAGGAACACCCATCAGGCGATATTGCTGCTTCCTCTCATCACGATCGACTATGCCGACGATTTCGATATTGTTCGGCCGGTGGATCAGGCTCGAAATGAACAGTCGTCCGCCTTCCCCAGCGCCCACCAACAGCGTCCGTATCTTGCCGGACGGCTCTTCTTTGCCGCGGTAATCGACTTTCTCTGTGTACTCATGGTAGATCCGCCACGCCATCCGGATACCCGGAATGAAGACGAGCGAGAACATATAGGTCAAAAAGATGTAGCGATAGCTCACAAGCCGGAATACGACCGATGAAGCCATGGCTGACAGCAAAAATGCAAACGACAGGATCTTCACGTGGAAAATGAGATCATGCAACCCGGTAAAATACGGCAAATTCGCGAAAAGATGGCGGAAAGCGCCAAGAGAGCCATAGATCATCACGGTTATCCCGATCATCACATAATAATAACGGTTCGGCAGCGTCACATAATTTTCCAATAACCAATAAGCCAGGAACGCCGCCAATATGATTGATAGACTATCGATGAACATCAAAATAACCATTTTCTTTTTCGAGTTAATTTTGCTCATCTTCACCACCACCTAACTTGTTCTCGAATTTTTATTCTTATGGGGATGCATCGGGTGGATGCCCATAATGTCTTTGCCATACATGATCTTGATTGTTTTTTTCTGGTTATTGCCGGCAACAACAATCCGGTCACCTCCGCTTCCGGTGCACCACCCCGACCAGTAGCCCTTTGAAATACCGAAACTCCTGCGTCCGATGGAACAGCAGCAGGAACAGCAGATTCGGCATTACCAGGCAGACCGCGAAGCTGGCGGCCAAAGCCACAAACCCGGATCCGTCGATTTGCGCGATGACTGCGCCAGTCAAATACCCGGTCGCGAGTGTGATCAGCGTATAGCGCACATAACTAATATAGTATGTCCAAAGCGGCGCAGCAAAGCCAATCTTGTACAGGAAGTAAGGCTCGACCAAAAAGCAGGTCGTGGTCAGCGATACGATTGTCGCAAAGATGACCCCGGTGATGCCGTAAACCGGCGCCCACACCAGCGACAAGAGCACATTGACCGCCGACTGAAAAATCGGTTTGTAGCGGTCGTACCAATACAGGCCCAGCGCTTCCCGGAATGTCAAAACCGCGCGGCGCATGCCCTGGATATAGTACAGAACCGCCAGCAACAGCACCGTTTCCATTCCCAACAGATACTCCTCACCTACCCACAATCTGACGAACGGATTGAACAGGAAGTAAAGCGAAATGCCGCTGTAGCCGAAAATCCAGAAAGTCGCGAACTGAATCTTCCCGAAAACATCCAGCAGCCTTGCTTTCGACTCGGTCACGCCCAGATTGCCGACGCTCGCCGTGATGGCTGTGAAGAATTGTCCAAGAATCCCGTTCAGCGCGCTGATGACCAGCAGATAATTGGAATAGAGCCCGACAAAGACCGTGCCGACTTTCATCGAAATGACGATGTTGTCGGTGGCATTGATCACGATTTCGCCGATTTTTTGCGTCACCATCGCCGCTGTGTTCTTTTTTATTTCTTCAATGGTTTCGCGGTCCAGCTTCTCGCTCGTTTTCTCCTTCAGGAACGGATAGCGTTTGTCCGCACTGTGCGCGACGAACAGGTTTTCCAAGAGCGTGCACAAGATGCGCAGCAGCAGGAAATCGGTGTAGCTCCGCGTCAGATACAAAAAGAGAATCTGCAGCGCATTTACCAAGGAAAAGAATCCAAAGCGGTAGATCGTCACGATGTAGCGTTGCTGATCGGCGACGATCAGGTTGCGCTTGTAGGCAAAAAAGTAGGATACTGCGGAATTGAGGACAAACAGGAAGAAGATCCAGTCGAGGTTCTGCACGTTCGGAGCATCCGTCACGAAAAGGTGCAGAAAGGGGATGAGGCCGATGCCCAAAAGCAGGATGAGGGTGCCGATGAGGAAGTAAGCTCTTTTGTAGAGCTGCATCAGCGCCTTCACTTTCGGGATGTCCTTTTCGGCCAAAGGTTTGTACAGGCTGTAGACGATCGCCGGGCCGATGCCCAGTTCAACGAGCGAAAGCATCGTCAGGATGCTGGTGAAGAGTCCGTTGACGCCGAGATATTCCGCGCCGAGGATCCGGATGAAGATGATGCGGGCGATGAAACCCACGGGCACAGCCACGATTTCGCCCACAAGCGCAACCGAGATATTTTTCAGTGAATTTTTCGTCCGAGACATTCCATCACCCCGACAATCGTCGCTTATTGGTTTCACTCTGAAGGTTTGCGGTATTTCCGTTCATGATATTTGCGGACCCATGCAGCCGGGAACAACCCGACGATGAGCGGGCGCAATGCATGTAACTGCCGATGCAGCGGAATCTCCAGCGCCTTCGCCCATTTCCGTTTCAGACGGAATTCGTTCAGGCGGTATCGGTATTTACGCTTCTTGTAGGAGTCCCGCGCTTCATAGTAATCGATCAGGATATCCGGCAGATTGTAGCCGACATAGCCTTTGCTGTAGAGTTTGCACCACAGATCGAAATCTTCGGTGCGTTCCGTCAATTTTCCTGTCGTGTAGCCGCCGACCTCCAGCAAGGCCGACCGGCGCAGCATGACGGATGGATGCAAAAACGTGCGCCCGCGGAAAATCTGCAGCTTTGACGGTTCGCCGGAACTGACGCGAGTACCCCAGATGCCCCCTTTATCGAAGACGTTCCGGCTCGTGCCGACGATGGCGTATTCCGGATGCGCATCCAGAAAAGCGACCTGCTTTTCGAAGCGGTCCGGATGCGACCAGTCATCGTCATCCATCCGGGCGATGTATTCGCCGGTCGCCTCCCGCAGACAAGCATTCAGCGTCGGCGCCAGACCGCGGTTGTATTTGTGGCGCAGCAGCTTGATGCGCGGATCGTCCTCAGCCAATGACTCCAACCGCAATCCGGTATCATCAGTGGAGCCGTCGTCGCAGATGATGAACTCGAAATCAGTGAAGCTTTGATCCAGAATCGATGCGATCGCCCGCTCCACTTTGGCGCCGCTGTTGTGGACGCCCATGATGACCGATACCCTTGGCATGGCGGGTATCCCCCTTTCCTGATGCTGCATTTTTCGGCCGTTTCATCCCCGGCGAAGCAGGTCCGCATAGATGCCGTCCATTTCCCGCAGCACGTTTTCGACCGCGTAGTCCTGGATCATTGCCGCGCTTTCCTGTTTCATGCTTTCGCGCAACTTTTCATCAAAATAAAGCGTTGCGAGCTTTTCTGCGTACATAGCTGGATCATCCTCCCTGATCAGGAAACCGTTGCGGCCGTCTTCGACCAGATCGCGGTTGCCGCGGCAAGCGCTGACGACAAGCGGCAGCCCGATCGCCATCGCTTCCATCACATTCACAGGCAGACCTTCCTGGTTCGATGAGGAAACCGCGACATCCGCCAACTGCATCAGCTGCGGCACGTCCTTGCGGTAGCCCATCAAGTGGACATGATTTTCCAGCTTCAACAAGTTGATCAAGGCTCGGTAACCTACTTCGTTCGGTCCCTTCCCGATCAGAAGCAGTTTGGCTTTCGGGACCACTTTAGTCAGTTCCGCCATCGCCTCGATCAGGACTGTTTGGTGCTTGCGGTTGTTCAGCGCCGCCGCATAAACCAGGATGAAATCATCCGGCCTGAAGCCATATTCCCGGCGCAGATGCTCCTTTTCGCTTTCCGTCTGGAGCATGAACCGGCTCAGATCGACGCCCACCCCATGCACGTTGACGATACAGCCTGCTGAAAATTCGTCGGCTGCGCAAGCATAATCCTCGCTGTTCATCGTAATCAGAACGTCAGTGTAATGCGACAAGGCCTTTTCGACAGGATAATAAGTCAACCAATTTTCCCGGGCCGCCCCTTTGAAAAAATGAAATCCGTGAGCAGTGTACAGGACTTTCACATCCTGCCTGTCCCGACAGGCCAGCCGCACCAACGCCGATGCCACCGGCGTGTGCGTGTGGACCCAGTCGAACCTGTCTTCTTCGTCGAGAACACGATTCAGTTCCCGGTAAGCCTGCAGATTGCGCTTGTCGAACGGGGAACGCTGGAATGCGATCGGATAGACCTTCACGCCTCTCGCCGACAGTTCCGGGTGGATCGGGTCGTCCACCCTGCAGGCGATGGAGACCGTGTGCCCCTGATCCATCAAGCGCGTGATGTGCGGCACGAGGAAGAGATTAATGGTCCCGGATATCGTCGATACGTAGAGAATGTTCAATCCGATCGTCTCCTTTCGCGATTTTCAGAAGCCCTCCATAATCCGTTTCAACAGCGATGCTGTCTCTTTCCCGTTCCGCAATTTCCTGGAACGCCAACACCTGCAGCAGCACGAACAGCATCCAGAACAGCGGTTGGCGTTGGTTCAGCAAAGTCACACTTTCGACGGCCAACGACACGATGACAGCCAGATTGCCGATCGACAGGCGCCGGACGTTTCGCACCACCCAATAGAGAAACAGAAGCGTCGGCGCGGTGCCATAATAGAAGAGGATACTGAAAAGTGTAGAATGGATTTCATTGTCCGACACAGCCCGATCGAAGCGGCCGTGCATCCCTTCACCGGCTCCGAATAGGGTTTTTTCTGGATACAGATAAATCCTGTCGATACCGCGATCCTGAAGATTGGTTGGACCGTCCGTCGCTACTTCGATCCGCCCGAGTTTTTGCTCCACCCGTTCGATGATCGGCGATTGCGCAATCGATTCCTTGACATCATTCCACTTCGGACTGAAGAGCAACAGCGCCATCAAGGCCGCCGTCCAAAAAAGGATGAATCGGACACTGTGCACGCGCCGCAGCAAGGTAAAGATTTTCGTCAACAGCCACACCCCATAGAACACGGTCAGCGCCAACAGCATGCCCGTCGAGGAAGTCTGGAAAATCAAGACGATCGCCACTGCATGATAGAGAACGTGCAATTCTTTATGGTTCAGTTTCGCAATGAGGTAAGCCGTCATCAAGGAGATATAGATGAAGAACGCCATCTGGTTCGGGTCGTTGAAGGTGCCCATGTAGCGGTTGGCCGTGTAATAGCGCCCCAATCCGGCCAGATAAATACCCAACTGCGACAGGATGTTGAAACGGCAGACCGCGGCGACCGACGAAAGGAAGCGCCGGTCTTCGGCGTAAATCCGGAAAAAGATGACAATCAACAGGTTGTACAGATAGTACAGCGAAGAGATGACAAAAGCCGGTTCCCCGTAGTAAGTCGCATAGACCGTATTCACAATAAAGACGAAGACGACGAACAGGAACAACGGCTTATCCGTCTTGTCGATCTCGATCTTATCGCCTTTTTTGACGATCAGGACATAATAGAAGCACGAGGCGACGAAAAACAAATCCGACAACTGCAGCCCCCCGGAAGGGAACAAGTAGAAAGGCTTCGTCGCGAGGAACAGAAGAAACAGAATATGTTGCAACGGCACAAAGATCCCCTCCTTTTACTGGCGGCCCGATTATCCGACCACTGTTCAATCCAAATGGACGACCTCGATGTTGTAGTTCAACCGGTAATCGCGGAAGCGCAGGATGCGTTCGTAATCCTCAATGAAGTCCACCTCGGCCCAGAATTTCCCTTCCACTTCTTTTATCAGGATATCGTGACTGTCGACCAGCGTGTAGAGGATATTCTCCCACCAGACACCGTGCTGCTGGGTATTGATCATATGTTCCATCTGATCTTTGAAAATGCCGATGAAATCCGCACCGATTTTGGCGACACCGACATATTCCCCGGTGATATCATCGCCATGCAATTCCTTACCGTATTTCATCAAAATATTGTTTTCATAATAGAATTTATAATCGCCCTCTTCTTTCCGCGAATCATCCGCGAACAGGATGGGGCTGTGCTCCTCGGCGATTATTTCATCGATCAGGTCCGGCTCCAAAAAGACGTCGGCATTCATGATCATGATTGCTTCATCATCGACGATGAAATCGCGGGCGAACCAAGCCGAAGCGATGCTGTTGGTGACGTCGAAAAACGGATTGTAGTAGAAGGTGACGCCCTGTCCATCCAATATTTTCCGGATTTCCTGGTTCTGGTAGCCGACAGTGATGGCGATATCGGTGATGCCTTTCAATTTCAATTGTTCCACCGTGTATTTGATCAAATATTCGCCGCCGATGTCGACGGTCGATTTATGCCTCCCCGACAAGTACCTGCTGATCCGCGTCCCTCTACCTGCTGCTAGCATCAATACTCTCATCTTCTTTTCCTCCTTCATCTGTCCTTTCAAAACTCAGATAGCTGTACCTCAGATTTCCGCATAATAGTTTTCCCGTTTCGGCGTCATGTAATCGTCCCCGAAGAACAGCCGTAGCACTTGATCCCAACCCACCGGCGCCAACAGTTCCAAGTCCTCGAACGGCAGCCGCACCGTTTCCGCCACCAGTTCCTTTTTGAAGGTGATGTCCATGAACCGGTAGAGCCCGTTCGACATGAACAGTTCGTCCGCGCCGCCGACATTGGCGCGCTGGCTGATCCGCATGTAAGTTTTCAGTTTTGCTTCATCCGTCATGAATTTTCCGAGCGTGCTCGTCCCGAAGACCAGCAGTTTGCCGACGGAATCGTATTGGGAATAATCGACGTCCCGCTTCATCATCCCTTGTAGCAGTTTCAGTTCGAAGTTCTGCCATTTCCGGTGGAGCGGTTTTTTCGGCAAGGCATCGAGGATGCAGAGATCGACCATGATGCTCGGATCTTTCACCAGCGCCACATTCGGCACCCGTTCGGAGCGGTTCAGGAACAGTCCCCGCTCGGCCAAATGACCTTGGCAGCGCGCTTCGAAGGCATTGTAATCCTTGCGCAGCATCATCAGATCGGCGTCGTCATCCCATTCGATGAAGCCATTTTCCCGGACCGCCCCCAGCAGCGTCCCGAACGTCATCATGTAGGACAGCCCTTCCTTTAGGCAGATTTCATCGATTGCCTTCAGGATTTCCAGTAGTTGTTGCTTGATCACCGGATTCCCCATCTTCTCATCTCCATTCTTTCGGCTTAGCCTCGGTAGGCCGGAAAATAACCGGTTGCGTCATCGAAAGCCGGATCCGCCTTACGGATATCCAAGCACGCTTCGTAGCGTTCCTCATCAAAAATCTTGCGTCCGATCCAGAACGACGTGTCCGCATGCCGGTTGAATGATTGCTTGAAATGCAGCAGCCCGTCCGCCTGCCCACCGACGCCGCCGCCCATGTGCAACGTCCGGTAGCCATTGTCGGCTCCCCAACAGGCGACCTCGTAATACAGCAGATTGCTCGGGCAATAATGCAGGCTTTCCTTGTCGGAGGCGCTCAAATGCAGGTGTAGCTGGCCATTCGCGAACAAGGCGATCGTCATGGCGATGATTTTTCCTTCGCGTACTGCATAGAAGAACAACGAATGATGCGCCAAATCCTGGAGGATGCTCTCGAAAACCGGCTGTTTGAAGTAATAGTAATCGCCGGCGTGGTCTTTATCCATCGTGGCATTGTACAGTTTCATGAACTCCCCGATCAGTTCCGGCGATCGTCCGCAATAGATTTCGACGCCTGAATTCCTGGACTTTTTGATATTGGTCCGGTTCGGGTGGGTCAGGTTCGCCCAGATGACTTCCCTCGAAGCCAAATCCATCGCAACCGTATCATTGAAGCGCGTCAAGTTGTACAGGCTGGCGAGCTGTTCCTGGTTCTTCAGGACAGGATGGCAACGGACGAATTCCGAAATGATGCCAGCCCTGCGGCAACTGCGGCTGTAGGCAAGATCCAAGTCCTGCAGCTTTTCCTCGGTCAGATCGCCTTCCATAATGAAGCCGCCGAAACCGTAGGGCGTCGCCAGATCGAAATGCGTGCCCGGTTGGAAGCTGCCGCTGAAGCGCGGATCGGCGGCCAGGTCCCGCTTCATGACGACATTCAAGGCCCTCAAACAGTCCTTTTCGTAATAGTACAGGAGCGGCTCCCCGTCACCATGCAGCTGGAAAGCTCGCGCATAGCCGCTGAGATAATAGACATCGAAGGCAGCGAAGGAACGGACGATTTCGTCCCATTTTTCGCTTTCCGCCAGCGTTACGACTAACCCTTTCGTCATGGTAAGGCCTCCTTCCTGAAGTCAGTATGTGGAGCTTCTGTTTTTTCAAATGCGCTGAGGACCGCGGCGATGGCGGCCATATCCTCCAAAGCGTAGCGCTGATCCATTGGCAGGCTCAGCGTGTGCGTGTAGATCCATGCGACCGATTCCGTGATGCCCTTCAGTTCCAAACCTTTGAATCCATCGAAATTCGGCCAGACAATCGGCGCATAGATGGCCTTCTCACGGAGCATCAGCTGCAGCCGGTTCCGGCTTTCCTCGGATGGCGCATAGAGCGGTAGATAGAGTGGCACGACAGTTTCAAGCAGTTCCGGAAAAACCGGTGCCAGGCTGTGGCTGTCTTTGAGCTGGTCAAGCAAATAGCGGTAATTCTCACGGCGGCGCTGCTTCAGTTCCGCGATGTCCAGATCGCCAAGGAAGCGTTTGGAAAAGTCGCCCATTGCGTAGATTTCGCCTTGGGTTTCGAGGATTTCCTCAGCGATCCGGCATTTGTCCAAAAAGACTTGCTTCTGGCCCTCACTTTTGACGATGTAGCGGAATTTTTCATGCAGCCCATCCAGCTTGGCTTTTTCCAGGACGGCATCGGTTTCACTCGGCACGTTTCGGAACTGGCCATCGCGCCTCAGCGCCAGACCGCCTTCCGGAATCGGCATCCACTTGCGGAAACTCGCCACATGGAAGTCGGCCTCCACGCGCGGAATCGCCGAAAAGAGAACTTGCGTCAGGTCTTCGATCAGGAAGATGCCTTGGCTGCGCAACATTTCGAAAGCAGCTTTCATTGGGCTGAGCGTATCAAAGCCGAAGTAGTTATGCACAAGGATCACGGTTGGATTGAGCTTGCTGACTTTCTCCACGAAAGCCTGCTCGTCCATTGACAGATCCTTTTCCAGATCGTAGTAGGCCACGCGGAATCCGTTTTCCACAAACGGCAACACGACCGAATCGCAGGTGTAGGCTGGGAGCAGGGCCATTTTTTTGTCATCCGGGATGTCAAGCTGGCGCAGAGACAAAGCGATGGCGCTGCGGCCGGTGGAAGTGTAGACAAGATCGCCCTCAGGCAGGTTGAATGCTGCGACAGGGATCGGCTTGCCGGAATAAGTGCTGTCTGGGTCGAGCCAAAAATTGCTTCCGATTTCACTGTACTTCATGGGTCTGCCGCCTCCCTTCGTCCTGCCATTTGCGGGCACGCTCTTCATTGAAATCGACAAGCACTGCTCCGCCCTCTTCGACGACATCTTTCCGTCCCAACACCGTTTTCACCGTGTCGATCAGGATTTTCAGATCCCCAAAAAAAGTGATATGCCGGATGTAGTCCAAGTCGTACTGGAATTTTTGCTCCCACGACAAGGCGTTGCGGCCGCTGATCTGGGCCAAACCTGTAAGTCCCGGTTTGACATCGTGGCGATGGCTCTCTTCCTCCGTGTAATAGGGAAGAAAATAAACTTCCAAAGGCCGCGGCCCGACGAGCGACATATCGCCCTTCAACACATTGAACAGTTCAGGCAACTCATCCAGACTGGTGCGGCGCAATTTTTTGCCGAATTCCGTAAGCCGATCGCCGTCCGGCAGCAGCTGTCCTTCCGCATCGCGCGCGTTGGTCATCGTCCGGAACTTGTAGACTTTGAAAATCCTGCCGTCCTTCCCAGGCCGTTCATGCGTGAACAGAATCGGCTTCCCGTGCTTCCGGCGAACCATGATCGCCGTCGCGGCCAAAATCGGACTGAAAGCGGTCAGCGCCACTGCCGATCCGACAATGTCCACAGCGCGTTTTCCGTATTTTTCGTAAAATGTCTGCTTTTGCTTGCTCATATGGTTTCCTCCCTAGGGTGATTACGCATTGAGTGGGTGGTTTTCCGATATTTGATTGATTCAGGCATCTTTCCTAAGCCCCCGGTAAATTTTCCGGAACGCAGTGAACAGTCCCAGTCTCTTCAACGTCCGCAACAACAACACCCTTTGTTTGTAAATCAGCCATTTATAGGCTAGTTGAGTTTTGGATGTGATCCGATTGCGGATTCGTTGGGAATTCGCTTGGTCTGCGGCAAGGAGCAGCAGCTGCCGGATTGCTGCTTCCGGCTCTGTTGTAAAATGGACGGCGTGTTTGTTGTTGCGAAAGAGTTCCTGGGCATGCGCTTGGATTGCATCCAGAGCCGCCTTGTCGCTCGTTTCGAAAAGGTAGAGTGAAATTGATTTTGAGGAGTGGTTTTGTGAAGAACTTTTTGTGGTGGTGAGGTTTTCGATGACTGTGGAGAAATCCCCTTCCGGAGTGTTTGGAAAGGTTATTTTTTTCGAGTAGATAAGTTTCCCATCCTGATTGATGGCTTTTCGGAGTTGCTGTGCTAGCGCGCCTTGTGCACGGATTACTGGCGAAATAAAAACCAGACTGACATCCCTTTTGAGTTTGGCGTATTCGAGCATCAGAAAATCCAAACAGCGCCCTTCAAGTAAGCGCTTCCGGAAGTAAGCAGCATCAAAGATGACTTTGGCTCCCGGAATCCGGATGATCGGAATTTTCTTGTTGAAGTAAATCGCGACCGCCGCTCGATGCGCCCCGTCCAGCAGGATATTGCCCTCGCCGACCGGGATGACCGATTTTGACGCATCGAAACCGGATGTTTTGATCGCATCGATCAGCTGATGAAAGGTGTCGATATATTTCTCGATGCTGTCCTTTTCCTTGCTGCCGCTCTCTTTGAACGTCCCATAGGAAAAAGCTTCGATATGCTTCACGTAGCAATCTCTGATGAACGGCGCTATCTGGCCACTTTCACGGGCTTCGATGTACTTCACCTTCGCGACCAGATCCAGCCGCTCGCTCACGAGCAAGGTTCGCGGATCGATCCATTCGACCGGATAATCCTTGTCCCGGTCAATCCCGTAAGTATCACAAAAATAAGGCGTCAACTCATGTCGGATTTTCATAAAAACACCTCTGTTGCTGGATATGAGCACGGCAAAAAAGCGCTTGGGATCGGTCAAATTTTTTCAGTTGAATGAACGGATGCGTCCTATCCATGTATCAGTAAGGATAAAAATCCAGAAGTGATGGGTTTTGGGTACTTCTCATGATGCGGAAGGAGTGAAAATGTATGTGGTGGGCAAAAAGTTGGTTCAGCAAGCTCGGGCAGAATGCCACGCGGCTGCGAAGATAGTTAGGATAATGAATATATTATCACACTAAAATTATATTGGGGTCTACTTGTTGGTTTATCTACTTGCATTCTATCATAAATCAGGTAGGTTTGGAACATGGAACTACTCGAACGGATTAAAAATTTCGGAAAATGATAAACAATACCATTTTGTTTGCGTTTGAATAAGACCTTAGAGTCCCCGGCGAGCACACCGATACGGAAAACATCTATCAAAATAGCCGAAGTGCACTATCATCCTAGTGCATTTCGGCTATTTCCCCTTCCAGCGCTGCCATAATTCCCTGGCACCAACATAAAGCAGGATACCCAGGGCTGCGCCCGATGCGTCGATAAGGACATCCTTAAGCAGCGGTCCGCGGCCAGGAACGAAGAATTGATGGAACTCGTCACTGATGGCGTATGCAACACAAAGCAACAGGCTGGCGCCTCTGCGCTTCCATACGGACGCGGGTGGAGCTTCGTTATTCAGCGCATGCGAAACCAGAAAACCAAGGATCAGATACGCGATGAAGTGCGCGGATTTCCGCATCAATCGACTAGCGTAGGCAAAGCTGGTGGTCTGCACGAAATCAACAAACAAAAACAGGCCGATCGCCAGCACCAAAAAAATACCGGTCGCCACGATGATCCAGCGCTTTTTGATGCCGAATAGCCGTGGCTGCTCCTCTTGCGTCTCCAACAGATGGATAAGCAGCAGGATGCCTGCCATAAACACGATCGTCCCTTGCGCGCGCGTGAAATACTCGATGAACGCAGCAATCTGGTTGAGCCCGTCCGCGATGAAGCGCGTCACGCTCCCACTCAAGACGATGGACTGGTCCGCCGGTTGGGACGACAGGATGAAGATGACAACCATCCAGGCGATTACCGGCAGCCGACTGTAATAACGTCGCTCCCTTTTCACCGGCAGCGCCTCCTCTCGATTCCGATTGAATGTTCCTATAAGTATATCAGAAAGTTGGCGGCCGGTGTAGTGCACCGGCCTAACATTTTGCGCTCTTACCTCTCTTGCACCCGCTCCTCCGGTGAGCGGCGGGTTCGCCGGAGCTGGTGCCTTCTTCCCGGGCTGTCCTCCGGGGAAGCTTCCCTTGACGGAGTTGGTGCTTCACTTCCCAAGGTTACCTCCGGGGACGCACGGCTTCGCCGGAGGTAGGCTGCCCGTAGCGGCCGGGTGCCTCCCGGCCAGACATGCATGCTAGCGCACACAAAAACGATCTGCACCATCACTTAAACTTGTGATGGTGCAGATCGTTTTGTATTACTGCTGCTCCTCGGAACCAGCCACATAATAAAACAATTCAAAAGTGAAGGTACCGCTGAAAGACTCCTCGGCAACCTTTTCGAACCCGAAAGCATAGATATTCCAGATGCGTTCCAATCCCTCGAGTCTTTCGACAAGCCGCTGCATATTGCCCGCAGTATTGCTGGTCATTTCAACTTCGTAAGTGCTCTTCCAGTAATTTTCATCAAGCCCTTCGATCGCTTGAGGTTCGCCTACACGGGCGATCTGTTGCACAGTTACATTCTCTTCAGCAGCGGTCCTTTCCAGAGCAACCAGTTCCTGATTTACCTTTTCGCCTTCGGGTAAAAATCCCCAAGTTTCTTCATACTCTTGCCTGTAATCATCCAGCAAGGTTTCTTCTGGTGGATATTCGGCTTTCAGGCTCGTTTGTTCCGCTACCTGCTGCGCTGCGCGATCGGCCCGCTGCTTGATTGGGTCAAGAAAATACACTTGACCAAAAATGAAAACCGCCAGAATCAGCAGCCCCATCACGAAAGCCAGCACAAAGGACACACGATTCCATTTCAGCTTCATGAAAGGACCTCCCCTCGTAAAGCCGCTTCATCAAGGTCCAGCCAGAGCTCAACCGTCGAACCAGCTCCATCCAGTTGATTCTCCATGCGGATGAAGTGGACATCCGAGACATACAGCAACGCTTTAAACTTTTCGACAGCTTCGGAAATCTCCGTGACCGTCAAACCTTCCAATACTAAGGTGATTTGATTCGTTTCATTCTTATTGAAAATGGTCACATGCTGTTCCGCGTTCGGAACTTGTTCAAGTATTTCCTTTGTTACGTAAGCCATTGGGTATTGCTTCGCTTCAAAAGCGGCTTTATTCTCTGCCACTTGTTCCGTCAATTCGGCGAATTCTTGCATTTGCCGCGAAATTTCCAGCTGCTCTTCCTCGACTTGAAGCCATTCTTGATCGCGTACTTCCGCGTTAACGTAATACGTTTGCATCGAAAAAAAGTAGGCGCCTACCAGAACAAGCAGGATAAGGAAAATACCACTAAGCACATAAGGAAGAAAGTTTCGCTGTTTTTTTTCAAAAAAATTGACTTCAAACATGTTCGGTTTCCTCCTGGACTTGTTTTCTGGCATGCTTCACTTTTTTCTGAGCAACCTTCTTCGGAACGGCCGCATGTTTCTCTTTGGATGCAAGCCCATATAACGGCAAAAATTTGGAGCTGATTTCTTCAGAAACCTGCAGAATATGGATCGGCAGGAAAAAGCGTTTCGCTAATTGCTCCCTTACTTTTTCCAGATAAGGAAAGTCGCCCGTCAAAACTATTTCCGTCACGCCTCCCTGGCCGTTCATCACAGAATAGCGATAAAACTCCAGTAGCCTTTCCAAGACATCCAGCGTATCCGTGATGGCATCTTCGAAAGAGACTTGGTCGTCCTTCCAGATCCATTCACCTTCTGGACTGACTTCCCACAAATCAACCAAACGAGCTATGCGAGAATGGCGCGAAAATTTCGGCAAGTCGCGGTGAAAAACCATAATCGAATGGTCGACCGGACTCCATTGCAGCACCATCACATGCTTTTCGGGACTCTGATTCAAGTCATTTTGTTGCCGGATGGTCCGGTAAAGGCATAAAGAAGAAATATCCGCTACGACCGGATTCAAGGAGACATTCTGCAGTAAGGATTCGTATTGAAAGATGACTTCTTGCGGATAGAGCATCAGCAGAATGGTCTGCTCCATGTCGCCAACTTCAAGCAACTCGAAATGAAAACGCGTCTCCTTGAACGGGGACCGGATCAACTGGCCCATATGCAGAGCGATATAAGCCTTAATTTCTGAAGGTGAAAGCTGTGCCGGTATTTTTTCTTCACGTACTATGACAAAATCGTCCGGCAAGAGCATGGCTGCTTGCGCATTTTTCCATTTTTTTTCGGCAACCAGTACGTTCAGGCGATTTTCAAGCAACGAGGGATTGATGACTCTCCCTTCATGAAGGATTTCGGTATCAAACAGGATCTCATTTTGTTCCAGGACTGTGCGGGATTGCGCATCCATGACCAGATAGCGGATCCGTCTTTCCAAAAATTCAAAATAAAGCAATGGTTTTTTCTGAAATAACATAATGTCCCTCCCTCCGTGTCCGAAACGAAAAAAGTGGTTCAACTCAGCGAAAAAGTGCCAGGTACCACTGAATCATCGTTTCTCCAAAATAAAAAACAGTTACTGCAGCCAGACTGATGTAGGGTCCAAACGGAATGGTCATTTTTCGATCGCCATCTTTCAGCTTCATGATGATCATTCCCGTGATCGCTCCGTAAAGCGTGGCCAAGAAGAAAAGCAACAAAAACAGATAAGGTCCGAAAATAAAGCCCAATAAAGTGAAGTATTTCAGATCACCTGCGCCCATGCCTCCATTGGATACGAGGATGATCACGAACACCAGACCAAAGGCAAGGCCCGCTCCTGCCAAGGACTCCCATAGAGAAGGCTGCGGATACAGGATGCGCAAACCCACAAACAAGGGCGTGAAAAACAAAAGTAACTTATTCGGGATTTTCCTGTAGGCCAAATCGGATACCGTGATCGGAATGACGAGCGCAATCAACAGCAAGCCCAGAAACGTTTGTCCAGTCCAACCATAATGGTAGAAAGTAGCGGCTGCCAGGAGCCCGGTCGCCAGCTCCATGATCGGGTACAGAAACGAGATTTTCTCGTTGCATTGACTGCATTTCCCTCTTTGGCGCAAAAAAGACCATACCGGAATCAATTCTTTCCAAGTCAAGGTCCGCTGGCACGTATCGCAATACGAGCGTGTTTGAGCCAACAACGTCCCGTTCGGCACACGCAACCCCACCACATTAAAGAAAGACCCGAACACCAAGCCATAGATGAAAAAAATAACCGTTACGATTGTATCCATGAAAAAACTCCTAGTAAGCAAGAAAGACTCCACGAAGGAGTCTTTCTATGTATTTGAATGGGTGTTGATTTTTTATGTGTTAGTGAGATTCCTCTGTTTCCACTTAATTAAGATGCTATTCTTCAGCGGCTATTTCATATTGTTTACCAGTCTTTGTGACCGTATAAACTTGTGCATCATCTTCTTGTTCTTCAAGATATCCGGCTGTAATTAATTGTGTACTTGTAACCCCAGTAGTTGCATCAATAGTTCCTCCGCCCAATTCGTACATTTGTGCTGCATCGATAACTAACTCTTCTTGAGCAGCTATTGTTTTTTCTTCAGCACCATCTATTACATTCCCGATCAAAGGAATTGAAATACCCACGATAAGTCCCAAGATCACGATAACACCTAGTAATTCAACTAATGTAAAGCCGCCTTCTTTTTTCAACAACTGTTTGATTTTATTTCTCATTTTATTTCCTCCGTTTTTCTATTCTATTTTTTCGTGTTTGTTTACTAAAAAAACTCACTTCATATTTCAGCAGAAGTTCATTTTCTAATACATTATATAAAAATTGATTTGTATGTGCAATCTTTTTGTTTGGGAATTATCCGAACGTTTCGAACATGCTGAACATCGGCACAACGATGGAAAGCACAATCACACCGACGACCCCTGAAAGCATAATAATCATGACCGGTTCGATCAACGCCTGCAGTTTGTCGGACGCCTCCTGGACTTCCTGGTCGTAGATTTCCGAAACTTTTTTCAGCATCTCATCCAGCTCCCCGCTCGATTCCCCGACTTGGATCATCTGAATGATCAGCGGCGGGAAAAACCAGTGATCGACCATCGCTTTCGCCAACGACTCGCCTTGTTCGACATCTTTTTGCGCCTGCAACAACACATTTTCGACCACACGATTGCCGACTACTTGACTGGTCACTTCGATGGCCTGCAGAATCGGGACGGAACTGTTGATCAAAGAACTCAGGGTCTGCGTCATCCGCGCCAACAGTGTTTTCTGGATGAATGTCCCGAGAATGGGGATCTTCAGCTGCAGCACATCGAACACGTAGGCGACTTGGTCTTTTTTCCCAAGCTGAATGATGACCGCCACGAGCATGCCCATCAACAAGAGCACCATCCACCAATAACGCTGAAGCAAGCCACTCAAAGTCAGGACGACTTGGGTAATCGCAGGCAACTCACTGCCCATCGAGGCAAACATATCGCCGAATATCGGCACGATGAACACCAACAGGAAGGCTGTGATGAAGAAGGCCAACACCCCTACCACAAGCGGATAGGTCATTGCTGTCGAGATTTTCTGCTTGATGCGGTGCTGCTTTTCATAATAGTCCGCCATCTGTTGCAGCACTTCCTCCAGGCGCCCACTGACTTCGGCCGAATGGATCATATGGATCAACAAATCAGGAAACAATTTCGGTTTTTTCGCCATCGCTTCAGACAAGGCGACCCCTTCGCGTATTTCTTCCGACAATTCTTCCAACGCCTCTTTGAGCGCCAGGCTTGTCGATTGGGCGGCAAGGAGATCCAATGCATCCACAAGCAAAATGCCGGCGTTCATCAAAGAGGAAAACTGTCTCAGAAATACAATAAAATCCTTTGATTTCAAAGAGGTACGAAAATTGATGTCCTTGTTCAGGACAGCATTCAGCGCATCCACTTCGAAGACGATCAGGTCCATGTGCCTGAGTTCATTCAGGGCTTCTTTTTTGTTGGTGCTCTCGATTTTCCCCTTCATCAGTTTTCCATCTCTTGTTTTGGCTTTGTAGGCAAAAACGGCCATCATTACCCTCCTTCCTTATTCAACGATTTTTTTCTACTATAGTAATAGATGCGACCGGCTGATCGCGTCTTCTTCCACAAGCCGCTTGATGCTCATCTCCATCGTGTGCATGCCTTGATCAAGGGATGTCTGGAGCACATTAGGGATTTGATGCATTTTTTCAGCCCGGATCAAATTCTTGATTGCTGGATTGTTGACCAACATTTCGGTCGCTGCCACACGCCCATTTGCCTTCTTGGTCGGCAACAAGCGCTGCGACAAGATGCCCAAGAGCACATTCGCCAGCATCAAACGGATCTGTTCCCTTTGCCCTGCCGGGAAAACGTCGATCATCCGTTCAATGCTGCCGGCTGCATCCGAAGTGTGCAACGTCCCCAAGACCAAATGTCCCGTTTCTGATGCCGTGATGGCCGTGGAAATGGTATCCATATCGCGCATCTCCCCTACCAGAATGACATCGGGATCTTGGCGCAGACTCGCGCGCAGACCGTCTTTGAATGATAAGGTATCGAAGCCGACTTCCCTTTGTTCAATGATGGATTGTTTATGCACATGCAGGTATTCGATGGGATCTTCCAAAGTAATGATGTGCCGGTTCATCGTTTCGTTCACATAATCGATCAACGCCGCCAATGAGGTGCTTTTCCCGCTGCCGGTAGGACCGGTGACCAAAAAAAGTCCGTGTGGCTGTTGAACCAATTTTTTGGCGATGCCGGGAAGTCCTAAACTTTCCACACTGGGAATTTCTTTGGAAATGATCCGGAAAGCAAGCGAAAGCGCATTGCGTTGGTAGAACGCATTCACGCGGAATCGGGCAATGTCAGTGATGCCATAAGAAAAATCGATTTCCCGTTTCTGTTCCAACGCCTCCCACATGTCCTGAGTAAGGATCGTTTTCGCAAACTGCTCCGTATCTTGAGGCGCGAGAGAGGCTTGTTTTTGGGGAATCAGCTTTCCGTCCACCCGGAAAACCGGTGCAGAACCTACCACAAGATGGACATCGGAAGCTTTTTTTTCATAGGCGGCGATCAATATCATATCCAATTGTTCCATTGTTTCCGTCCTCTTATTCATTGATTGAAGCAACCCGCAGCACCTCTTCCAACGTCGTTTTGCCTGCCTTCACTTTTATCAAGCCATCGTCAACCAAAAAGCGGACACCTTGTTGTTTGATATGTTGCTTGATTTCCTGGATGGACGCCTGATTCATCATCAGCTGCCTTACTTCTTCCGTGATCACAATCAATTCATGGATGGCCATCCGCCCACGATAGCCGGTATGACGGCAAACATCACAGCCCCTGCCGAAGGTGATCGTGTCGATTGTCTGATGGCGCCGCTCAAAGATTTCCTTCTCTACCGGCGTCGCCTCTCTCGTGTCGGCACAATCTTTGCAGATGGTTTTGACAAGCCGTTGCGCTACGACACCGCTCAAGGCAGACACAATCAAGTAGGGTTCGATCCCCATATCAAGCAAGCGGGGAATGGCCTCAATGGCGCTGTTGGTATGCAGCGTGCTGAACACCAAATGGCCCGTCAGAGCCGCACGCACACTGTTCTCCGCCGTTTCTTTATCCCGGATTTCCCCCACCATGATGATATTCGGATCTTGACGCAGGACGGAACGCAATCCGGTCGCGAATGTCAGTCCGATCTGGGCATTGACTTGGACTTGGTTGATGCCCTCGAGTTGATATTCGACCGGGTCTTCGATCGTGATGATATTACTTTCGGGATGGTTCAGCTCATTGATGGAGCCGTACAGCGTGGACGTTTTCCCTGAACCGGTTGGACCTGTCAGCAAGATCAGTCCCGACGGCTGGGCAATCAATTCCCGATAATCAGCTAAAATATCACCCTCCAGGCCGATATCCTCCACTTTTCTGAACAGGTTGGACATATCCAATATCCGCAGCACAATTTTTTCACCAAAAACGGTCGGCAAGGTGGCCACACGCAAATTCACCCGTTTGCCCAAAACCGTTGTGCTGATCCGGCCGTCCTGGGGCAGGCGCGTCTCCGTAACATTCAATCCCGCTATGATTTTGATCCGAGCAACCAAAGCGTTCATCAAGGTTTTCGGCAAAGGCTGTTCATTCCGGAGCAGGCCATCCACGCGGTAGCGAACGGATACTTGGCGTTCCGTCTGATCCAGATGGATATCCGATGCCCGCAGCGATACGCCTGTTTCCAGCAGCTGATTGAAGATCCTTACTGCTGGAGCATCCTCACCCTCAACGTACTCAATATTCACTTCTTTTGAGTCGTATAAGCGGTTGATGGTCTGCAGTAAGTCATCCCGTGTCGCGATCACCGGCCTGACGGCATAGCCAGTGGAAAATTCCAGCTCCTCTATGGCATAGAAGTCCAACGGATCATTCATTGCCACAATCAAGCGCGTATTCTCTTTTTTGATCGGGAGCAATAATTTCGACCGTGCAAAATCTTTTGATATCAGCTCCACTACAGACATATCGATCGGGTATTGATACAAGGATACACTTTCCAGTTTCAATTGGATTTCCAGGGCATCCAGCAGTTGTTTCTCGGTAATGTAGCCTTGATCAACCAACAGATCCCCTAATTTCCCGTCCTGCTTTTTCATGCTAAGTGCTTCCACAATCTGCAGTTCCGTTACGAGACCCGCTTCTTTCAATAAATCCCCTAATTTTTTCTTCTTAAAATCCGCCACGCTATCCCACCTTTCTGCTAGTTCTCTATGATTGGCTCTGAGCTGATGATGTCTTCCGGCTCCGGATCAGCAGCAGGCGCCGCCGACCCGAACGGAAATCCGGTCGTATCGATGGCCGCATATGCGAGGCTCGCACCATCGTTCGCCATTTCAAATTTTTCCGCGATGACTGTACCGTTTATGGCAGCATTCGATAAGGTTACATTCCCGTTTGGCGCAATAAGCATCATATTAGATGAACCTTCTCCGTTATAACCTGTAACATTGACATTCTGATTATCCGTCAAAACTACGCCATTTATAGTCGAACCATTTATATTGACTGGCCCCTTATTTCCCAAGACTATCACATGGGCATTCATCTTTGTGATGGAATTAAAATTGGGCGTAGGGCCCTTATATATAAGCACGAGCTGATCACTCGTTCCGGGATCATTGATGTATGATGGATGATTAAATGCCATTTTACCCGTTACAACCATTGTGATTGTGCCTTCTCCAACAATATTGAGCGTCCCTGACATAACTGATAAATCATCTACCAGAATGGTATGATTCCCGCCCATCGGATCAATCGTCAACGTTTTTCCCTCTCCAACCATTATTTTGTTGAATACAATATTGTCTGTAACCTCAAGCTTGTAGGTATCCAGCATCCAATTATTCAGGAAAAGATTTCCATTATCCAGAACCTTGTAGGAGTTCGATTTATCATATTCTATAGTTTTGTCCGGTAATTTTTTAAAGCCTGATGTGGTTTCACTAAGTATCGTCGCATTCTTCAACAGACTTGTATAAACTTGAAAATAGCTTTCGCTATCCGATACGTTGTCCTTAGCCACCAATTTGGGGAAATCAACATAATCTTTTGGATACTTCAGTAACTTCTCAGCCGTAATCTTATTCGAATAAAACAGCGTGTTTGACTTCAAATCGGGCCAGCCAGCAATAGTGAACCCGCCATTTTTTACAGAGTCAGTATATATATCACCTTGTAGGGTACCACCGGAAATTTTTATATTTCCTTGCGTTATCAACGTTCCATTAGCCGGAAGTATCGGCAATCCACCGTCTCCGGTGTTTTTTTCTACCCAGTTCACCGTGAATTGTTTGGTGACGGTTCTTTCTTTCCCGTCCACTTCTCCAGTGGAAGTGACGGTGTAGGTTTTTGCGTCTTTTTGCGCTGTTGCGATCGTTGCAGTAGGCTCGGTACCGAATTGTTCCCCGAAATCAACCGAGGACTGTCCATTTTGGGCGGTCACAATGGACGACACATGATTATAGAAGGAACCCTCTGTTGCATTATTTTCATAAGCGCTCAACACTTCACCCTGAATCTCTTCATAAGCTGCAACTGCTCCCGCCTCCGCCACATAATAAGCCGATGTATCATCGCGGTTGGCAGCACTCAGGCGATAGCTGCCGAGTGCGAGTGTTCCGATCGATACACCAAGTACAGACAGCACGAGAAGCACCATTAATGTCAAAACCAGGCCACTGCCTTTTTCGTCCTCTCGGAGCTGCTTGATTCCCATCCCATCCACTCACCTTCTGAAATAAATCGTAGTTTGATATTCTTTTGGTTGGCTGTTCATTTCCGGCAAACTTTTCAATACGATTGTGACGCTCTTTGTTTCAGCATCGGGAGTGACAACAAAATCCTCAACATCCTCCGCCAAAACCTGATCAGTATTTTTCACGAGCTGTTCGCCTTGTTGGCTGAATGCCTCAGCACCGTCAATCAAGAGGGTATCCCCTGATGCGGATACCGTTATATCAGCAAAAGGCGTCTTGCGCACTTCTCTGGAAATGACGGAAAGCGTGTAAGCGAAATCATTTGATTGACGAGCGGAATAAGATTGCGTCAGATATTGCTTTTGACCGAACAGGTGGACTGCCCCCACCAATGAGAGCACCACCGAAAGCAGTGCGATACTGGCCAACAGCTCCACGAGCGTCATCCCTGACTCGTTACGCAGACTAATCTTCGAGATCTTCCGCTGTACCAAATGACAGCCGCGTTTCCATTTGTGCATAAGCTTTCCCTTCCTTGGAAACCGTCACAGTTCCTGTATAGAGTGTATCACCTGAATTTTTGAACACTTCTGATTGAACCTCAAATCCGGATTTGGTGCTGGGGCTTTCAGTCCCGATCAGGCTCAGCGTTTCTTCCGCACTCTTTGTCTTTGAATAGTAGGTAAGTAATTCGATTTGTTCTTGGGCGATAAAAGTTGCTTCATTGACGGTATCGGTCTGATTATTTATTTTTGCTGCCTGGATAAAAAAAGATAAAAAAGTTGTGATGATAAGCGACAGAAGAAGAATCGATGCCAACACCTCGACAAGCGTCATCCCCTCTTCTCCTGATAACATACCTTTCATTTGTTTTCTATACCAACATTTCATGGTCTTCTTCCCTCTTTGGAAATATATTTATAAATACGGACCGCTTTCCCAATCTCAGAATGCAACAATTTTGTTAAAAATGTTATTAATGAGTATATTATCTTACCGATTGACTGTCAATGATATTGAATTCATGGAAAACGGTGTTCCCCTGCGTTCGAGCAGATAGCCCCATTTACCGACAAGACTATTCGCAAATATGATGGTAAAATGGTCATTAAGGAGTAAACCGACACGGAGGTTATCATGAATAAAAATGAGACAGAGCAAAAAAGACTATTGGACGAAATTGCCTATTTGAAGCGTTTGAACAAGGAACTGACCAGTCAAATATTCGAAGATGATTTCTCAAAATTCCCGTGGTTGGGAAATCTGGGACAGTGGTTTTGGGATTGTCAAAAAAATATGGTAACTTTCAATCCTTTGAAAGCAAGTGCGCTTGGGTATTCACAGGATGAAATCCCTGCAGAAACGGGATTCGAATTTTTTACAGAAAAGTTGCATCCTGAAGATTATGACGCTGTGATGGATGAAATGCGTGCGCACCTCAAAGGACTTGTTCCGGTATGGGAAGTCAAGTATCGCATCCAAGCAAAAGACGGATCTTGGAAAGTTTTTTATGATCGTGGAAAAGTTACGCAATGGTCAGCCGATCATAAGCCCCTGTTCCTTGCAGGAAATGTATTTGATATAACGGAAGACGAGAACCAAAAGCGGGAGCTGCTGCATAAATCGACTTTCTGGCGTGCACGGGCAGAAATTGACAGCCTGACCAAGCTGTACACACGGGCTGCATTGAATGAAAAGTTATCCTCGATTCACCAATACAGCCTTCTGAACCAGAAAAACTACTCTATTTTATTGCTGGATATAGATCACTTCAAAAATATAAATGATTCCTACGGCCATTTGATCGGTGATCAGGTCTTGAACAAGATCGGTCCCGTCCTCCGTTCCAACATTCGTGAAGCAGATATCGCTGCTCGATATGGTGGAGAAGAATTTTTGATTGTATTTCCAAATCTGGAGAGTGAAGACGCCAGAATTATAGGGGAACGCATCCAGCAGAGCCTGAAGAATGCTGATTTCCCCATCGAGCATGTCTTGACGATCAGCGCCGGAATCGCTTCGAATCACGAAACACAAGATGTGATGGAACTCTTGGAACTTGCCGACGAGCGTCTTTACCAAGCAAAAAATACTGGCCGAAATCGCATCGTCTCTGCCTGATCGCAGTGTGCCGCAAAGGGATGTTAGAGCTATTTTTTAAATTGAACCATCGTTATCTTCAGCCTCATTTTTCTCCATAAAGAAGCACTTTTTCGATGAATACCGAAACAACTTCAGGATCGAACTGGGATCCTGCACATTTTCTTAATTCCCGAACAGCCTCTTCTTTTGTTTTGCGGTCGGTGTACGCACGCCCACTGGTCATTGCATCATATGAATCTGCAACCGCGATGATACGGGAAGTCAAAGGAATATCGTCTTTTTTCAATTTTTCTGGATAGCCTGTCCCATCCACCCACTCATGATGGGACAGGACAATCATCGCAACTGAAGCGTATTCATCGACGGAGCGAAGGATTTGGTACCCCGACTCAGGATGGCGTCTGATCAGCTCTAATTCTTTTTGAGTCAATGGCAGGTCTTTATTGAGAATATTTGACGGTATAGTGATTTTTCCGATGTCATGCACTAAGGCAGCTTTCTTCACCAAGTCTTGTAAGGATGGGTCCAGTCCCATTTTTTCTGCAATCTTTCCGGCATGATCGGCAACATTCTCTGCGTGCAGCGGATCCCATTTCCTTAATAACCTTGGATTCGACTTGATGCCTTCAATAATCGAATGCTTGTGCTTCCGGCTTTTGCGCAGCTTATCTTCGTACATCAATCTATCCGCTTCCAAAATGGTGTCTTCCACGGAGTCTTCTATCCCGGTCTTTGTCGCTACGCCCAATGAAAGAGAAATCCATTCTGACGGAAATCTCCCGGAAATTTTTAACGTATCGCTGTTCTGGATTTTGTCAGCCAGTGAACAGGCAACCTCATAGGGTGTGTATGGGAGCAACAACACAAACTCATCTCCGCCATAACGGACGAAAATATCGCCTTCCCGTTGAAAACTCAGTATTTTCCCTGAAATCGTGCGCAGTAATTCATCCCCTTGATCATGCCCATATGAGTCATTGATCAATTTCAGCCCATTCAGATCAACAAAAATGACACTCAGGGGCAGCTGGTAGGGCAGTAACAATGCCTCCGATGATGATTGAATGAAACTGCGCTGATACATCCCTGTTAACGTGTCCCTGTTATGATAGTACGCAAGTTTTTCCCGAGTCGAAATCAAATCTGAAATATCCCGTCCCGATGCATATATCCGATCTCCAAAAACCTTCACACGCCACTCGTAGTAATGGATCGTTCCCTTATGGCTCAGGATCCGATTGACAAATTTGTCCAGCCCTCCAAATTTCACTACTTCACTGATCGCAAATTTTGTGGCATACAAATCCTCACTTGCGATGATTTCAAAAATATTTTTGCCTATCAGCTGCGCATGATCGTAACCCAATGAATCAAGCCAGATCCGGTTGACCTTGATGATTTTTCCACTGAATGAAAAAATACAGTACAAATCTTTTGTCACTGAGATATAGCGTTGCAGCTCGCTGTTTTCCTCCCTCAGATCATTTTCTGTTTGCATTTCCAATGAGATATCCTCATATGGATCAATCTTAATTACCGAGTCAAGTTTATCCGAGTCACTTGTTTGAAATCCAGCTGCCATTTTATCCTCCTTTAATCACTTTCCCGGTGCATTCAAGTTATGCTTTGGTCACCTTTACTGGGCAAATTCATCGTTGTACATCACTTTCGTAACGTCTTAAAAAATTAATGGCGCTCTCTTCAGCTAGGGGTCTGCTAAGAAGATAGCCTTGGATGATATCGCACCCATATTTTTGTAGGTACGCCCTTTGCCGTTCGTCCTCTACACCCTCTGCTACAACGCTTAATCCAATTTTATGGGCCATCGAGATGATGTCCGAAATGATCAGATCTTTTTCAGCTGTGTGACTGATCTTATCGATAAAGAACCGATCGATCTTTACGGTATCTATATTCAGTTCAGCAAGTCTGGAGAAAGAGGAATAACCCGTCCCAAAATCATCCAGCGAAATGGCTATGCCCATTTTTTTGATTGCCTCTAATGTTTCGTTGATCTGGCTAAAATGGTCGAGCAATACCGTTTCTGTGACTTCAAATTCCAGTGGCTTCCTGCCTTTTTCTGATGAAAAGAGTTTTTTTTGCAGATTCTCCAGAAAGTCTTCCCGAAGCAATTGAATGCCGGATATATTGACTGCTACACTCGTTTCATGAAATCCTTCATCCTGGAGTCGTTTTACAAAATCACATGCAAGCAG
The DNA here is from genome assembly GCF_963663645.1 of uncultured Trichococcus sp. Lineage (NCBI taxonomy): Bacteria > Bacillati > Bacillota > Bacilli > Lactobacillales > Carnobacteriaceae > Trichococcus > uncultured Trichococcus sp. The sequence goes on along the minus strand of NZ_OY760503.1, from coordinate 1,842,258 downwards.
CAGAATATGGTTGCCTAAATCATAGATCAACAATTTTTCCTCAGCTAAAGCAATAAATTCATCCGGAGCCACCTGGCCTAGATTTTCAATTCGAAGCCTAGCCAGCGCTTCGAACCCAATGACTTTATCTTTCATCAAGTCGAGCTTCGGTTGGAATTCCAGATAAAAAGATTCAGTATCTTTTCCTTCAATGACTTCCCGCAATACTTTTACAATTTTATCTTGCCGCAGGAGTCGTTTCTCCATATCTTCGTTAAAGAAGGCCACCTGATCGTCTGAACTATCCTTGATATAAGAAAGTGTCAGTATGGCATCCTGCAGAATTTTATCCGTTGAGGTATGTCTATCTTTGATCTCCACTATAGCAATTTGAGCATCCACATACTGGCGTTCTGTTACTTCCATAATCGGATTCTCAAAAATGTGCAAAAGTTTATTTGCGACTAATTTCAGTTCTTCCTGATCTTCATAATCGTCAAGCACTACTATAAATCTGTCTCCGTCAAAACGGAAAAAATTTTCTTCCGAACCTAGTGCTGTTCTGACTTTAAATGCAATCTGTTTGAGTATCTCATCTCCATATAAAAATCCGTAGGTGATGTTCAGTGTTTTAAAATTAACGAAATTGAGAAGCAACACCGCTTTATTTCTTCTGTATGGATTTCGTAGGACACGATATAAGTACTCCGAAAGATATTTGCTGTTGCGGAGACCCGTAAGCTCATCATAGTAGGCAATTTTGATATTGGTTTTGCTTTTCCGATACGCGGATAAACCCATGCCGCCAATCACAATAATAATAAACAACAATGTTAAGATAGCATAACGAATGTTTTCATTGACTTCAGCGTCGAGTTCATCAGTGGGCCAATAGATCAGCAACGTGCCAATTTTTTCATCTTCGACAAATATAGGCTCGGAAAGACTAAAAAAATCATCCCCATCCTTTTCACCTCTCTGAACTTCCGATGCATCGCTGTCCATTTCTGCACGAAGTTCTTTTTGCTCAATGGTGCTCCCCGTATAGCCAGGAAGGCTGCTTGCAATAATTTCGTGTTTAGGATTGACAAAAAATACTTGTTTTACATCCCCTCTACCCGAAATTTCATTTATCAATTTTTGGATTTCAAACTCCCCAGTGAACGCCTGTATATTTTCTGCCAGAATCCCTAATTGCACGAATCCACCAGTCTCATCTTTAACATAGCCAAATTTATAGTAAACGCCATTCTCGGTGTCTCGACGGACGTCCTCCACCAGCGTAGTCTGCTCGCTCATCATGAAATCATACACCGGGTGCCCTTCATATGCTTGCCACCCGACAGTTCCTTCATAACTGCTGTGGGTAACTACTCCGTCATTGTTGTACAAATGTATTTCATCCACAATGAACGTTTTGGAAATAGCGGCCAAAACATCATTATTCGCCTTATTTTCGATAAGCATGATGGCTTGACTTGCTATCCTGATTTTTTCATCCAAAAGTTCCGTGATGATTTCGTGTGCTTCAGCAGTTTGAGCTAAGCTGTGGGAATAGCTGTCCGCAATTTCCATGGTCGTATCCCGAAGCTGCTCATACTTTTCATCAATTCGATTTTTGACTGCCACGTAAGTCAAAACCGAAAAGACTATCGCTATTATCAAAAACGGGCCCCAAAAATAAGTTACATTTATCCTCTTCAATTTGTCTCTTCCCAACACACAACCCCCGATAACGCTTATTGACCTATTTTTTATCTGAAACGATCATTCGAACAGCAAAGATATCGATTATTCCCTGATATTCACTTACATGATTATATCATCTAATGCACAAAACAATAGTAACAATATTGATTATCGAAAAAATTGCTTACAATGCTGAAGTGGCTTATTTTTTTCAAAAATTGAAAAACAGCCACAAAAGTTGTCTGATCAACAGTTGTGGCTGTTTTTTTAATGGGAATGCCCAAAGGCCGATTATACGTTAGTTTAAAATCCTTACCTATAGCAAACAAAGTCGGGAGTTTTGTTCCACTCATTGACAGCCCTGTATTTAATGAGGGAACGAAACAATCACTTGGTTTCTGCCGCCTTTTTTTGCTTTATACAGCGCCACATCGGCCCGTTTAAGCGTTCTTTTCAAGGTTTCCCCTGTGTGATTGTGCGCCACCCCCACAGATATCGTAACGCTGACCGGATCTCCTGAAGTTGTGCAGAAGCGTCTGTGAGCGACTATTTCCTGTAAGTCATGAATGAACTCCTCTGCATCCCTTTGATTAGGAGTGTCGACGATCACTGCAAACTCTTCACCACCGATTCTGTAGAAATCCGTGTCAAAATTCGCAAGTTCATTGAACACCTGCGCCATCTGTTTTAAAAGCAAATCCCCATTGTCATGTCCGAAGCTATCGTTGTAGTCCTTAAAATAATCGATATCGATCACTGCCAAAGTTACAGCTTTCTTTTCCCGTTCCACTTCAATCAAATCGTGGTTGAACGTGCGCACGTTCTTAAGGGCCGTCAGATGATCGGTGCTGGCAGATACAATCAATCTGTACAGATCCGTAATAAAAAAGTGCATCACAAAAGTTGCGGCATACCCGGATGTAACCATGATACTGCTTATCACCAGCACAAGTGATTTATCAGCTATCAGGTGATTGGTGAACACAATTGTAGGGATGAGAGCATACGTGACCAAGACAAGCAATTGAGTCAGCTCATTCAACCTATGCTGGGTATAATGGGCTATCAACGGCAATGTGACTGCCATCAAAATGCTGATGATCAGGTTGATTTGGGCAATATCATTATTGCCCCAGACAAACCTCAGAATCCCTAACAACAGGATACTTGAACTGGTTATTTTCCAGTCTATATATTTAGCAGAAAAACAAAACATCAGAAATCTGAAATCATATCTTATCCCCAGAACAACCGTGGAAAAGCTCAACAAAACGATTCCTACAAGAACTTCCAACAATATACTTTTGATGTAGTAGGATACTTTCTGATTATCTTGATTTGGCGTTCCAAAATTGCTTCTCAAGTAGAAGTAAATAGCAAAAAACATGATCCCAATATTTGCCAGTAGACTAACCATTGTGCACTCCTTACATGCATACCTTAATAGAAACAAGTTATTTTTTATTCCATCGTTGTATAAAGTTTAAGTATCCACCACTTCGGAACAAATGTTTGATTCCAGCGAATATCTTCTTTGATACAGTAATATCTTGCCAATTATAACTTACTTTTTTCATATTGTATAATACTAATTAGTTTTGAAAAAATTTAAACAAACAAAGTACAATATTGTATTTTGTTTTGAGCTTAAAAAATTTATATTTAGGCCGATACATTCACTTTAGTTGGTAATTTTAAAATGGGTATTCATCTTTATCCAAGCGTAAGCGCATTCGAATAGTCAGCTGGTATAATTTATCTGATCGCTGCTACTATATAACCATAGGATTCGATCCAACATGTTTTCAATAGTTCGTTTGCAGTGATTGTGAAGGGGGAAAGTGAGTGGATAATACGCAAGAGTTGTTAGATGATTTATACATAGTGTGCCAGCCAATCATGCTGTGTTCAAATACAAATATTATCGATGGGTACGAAATTTTATTAAGATCAAAAGAACAGCAACGTTTTCCCGAAAAACTATTCATGTGGTTCATCGAGGAGGAGCAACGCAATTCCAAATTGATGGCTTATTATTCGATGGAACTGGCAAAAATAATGGATATCCACAGCAACACCAAACTATCACTGAATCTGCATCCTAAACAGTTGCAGCATCCCTCAACCTGGGATTTTCTGGACACTATTTCCTCGCTGAAAAGGAATGTCTCCATCGAATTGACTGAGCACTACTGCGAATTTGATCGGTCAGATAGAGAGGATTACCTCCAATATTATATCTTAAGACTGAAGAGAAAAGGATTCTCCGTAGCGATTGATGATGTGGGGAGTGGTCAAAATAACTTTGAATTAGTAGCGAGGAACATCCCGAACATCTCCACGATAAAGGTTTCGCTGCTGAAGTTTCGAAATCTGAACGAGGAAGTTATGTTCAAATTTCTGAACAGTTGGCTTTGTTTGTCTGAACACTATCAGCTTAAAATGATTGTCGAAGGAATTGAATCTGAAAGCCTCAGCAATGAGCTCAAAAATTTGGGTATGGTTTATCAGCAAGGCTATTACCATGGGAAAGGCCAAGTGTTGGTTTGATCTTTTCTAGCTAGCCCAACCCAGCTTCTCCGGGTTGGGCTGTTTTTTTTGCGGCCGGGGCTCCGGCCAAGCATTTTTGGGCTTTTGTGCCCGCTCCTCCGGTGAGCGGCGCCTTCGCCTGAGTTGGCGCCGCCTTCTGGGGCTGTCCTCCGAGGAAGCTGCCCCCGCCGGAGCTGGTGCATCACTTCCCAAGGTTACCTCCGGGGACGCACGGCTTCGCCGGAGGTACGATTCCTTTAGCGGCCGGTCGCGCCGGCCAAGCATTTTTGTGCTAGCTCCTCCGGTGAGCGGCGCCTTCGCCTGAGTTGGCGCCGCCTTCTGGGGCTGTCCTCCGGGGAAGCTGCCCCCGCCGGAGCTGGTGCATCACTTCCCAAGGTTACCTCCGGGGACGCACGGCTTCGCCGGAGGTGGTTTACCCTCACAGGCCGGTCCTCCGGCCAACATTCGCTCACCGGAGTTGAGCTACCCGGCGCAGTCCTCTTCTTCGGCGGGCACCCGTCTCATCGGAGCTGTCGCCCTGATGCATTACAATTCCACGCACCAATCAAAACCACCCGTGTGAACGGGTGGTTTGCTCTGCGGCTGAAAGCCTTTGTTACTAACCAACCCCTAAAGGGGCTCTGAATGGTTCGCCAATTGTACTACTACCACGGGCTAGACCTAAAGGTCTGGCTCTTATTTTTTCTTTTTACTCTTACGAACTTCTTCGCCTGTAAATGGATCCGTGTACTCTAATAGGCTTAATTGTTCTGCGACTATATCATCTTGAATTTGGTTGCGTATATATTCTTGAATTGCCTTCTTGTTTCTCCCGACTGTATCGACATAATATCCTGTGCACCAGAATTTGCGATTCCCATAGCGATATTTCAGGTTGGAGTGCCTATCAAATATCATGAGGCTACTTTTACCTTTTAGATATCCGACAAACGATGAGACACTTATCTTGGGCGGTATGCTTACCAACATGTGTATATGATCCACACAAGCAGTGGCTTCGATTATTTCTACACCTTTTCTTTCGCATAACTGCCTTAGTATGACTCCTATATCTTGTTTTATCTTTCCGTAGATTGCTTGCCTCCGGTATTTGGGCGCAAAAACTATGTGATACTTACAATTCCAAGTGGTATGTGCTAAACTATTTTTGTCTTGAGACATCTAAAGAATCCTCCTAAGTCATGAATATTGGTTGGCGAACCAAATATATTCTAGCACTTAGCGAGGATTTTTTAATACACCGCTGGAAGCTCTCCGGAACCATGGGCCTAGCCCATGGTTTTCATTTATCCAAAAAAAATCCCCAATGAGTATCGTCTCATCGGGGATCGGCTTTTTATTCTAAAATACAGCTATGCTAACAGCTTTGCAGATGCTCATTCTTATGCGTGGGCGGATACCAGCACTTTGTTTCTGCCGTTTTCTTTTGCTTGATACAGCGCCAGGTCGGCCCGCTTGAGTGTTCTTTTCAAAGTTTCACCCTTCTGGCTGTGGGCAACTCCCACCGAAACGGTGAGGTTGATCGTTTCGCCTGCTTGAACAGCGAAATTTCTCTGGGCGACCGTACACTTCAGATCATGCAGGAACGCCTCAGCTTCACTTGGACTGAAGTAATCGGCGATCACTCCGAATTCTTCCCCGCCGATTCTGTAGAAAGTAGTATACGGGGTCGCCAGTTCGTTGAATATAGCTGCCAGCTGCTTCAGGATGCCGTCACCACTGTCATGTCCATAACGATCATTGTAATTTTTGAAATGATCAATATCGATCACCGCCAACGTGACCGGATGCTTTCTACGCTCCATTTCCATCAGATCACTGTTGAAGAGCCGCACATTCTTGAGCGCCGTCAAGTGGTCTGTGCTGGCCGAGGCAATCAGACCGTACAAATCCGAAATGAAGTAATGCATCACAAAAACCGCGCCATAATTCAAAGCGATCAGAATAATACTGATCAACAGCACAAGCCCTTTATCCATTATCATGTGATTGGTAAAGACGATGGAAGGAATAAGCGCAATGGTGACCAAGACCAGCAGTTGCGCCAAATCGTTCATTCTGTCCCGAATAAGCTTCACTATCATCGGCAAGATGATGGCCAATATTATGCTGACGATCAGGTTTACCTGGGCAGCCTCACTGTTTCCCCAAAAAAATCTGATGAGCCCCAGCAAAAAAAAGCTCGAACTGGTTATTCTCCAATCCATATGCTTTGCGGAAAAACAAAACAACAGCCCCCTGAAATCATATCTGATCCCCAAGATGACCGTGGAAAAACTCAATAAAATTGTGCCTAACAGCACTTCCATCAAAATGCATCCGATAAGGCCGAATTTTGTTGTATGATCATGATTCGCTCCTAATCTTCCGCTTTTCATACAGAAATAAACAGCCAGAAACATGATTCCTATATTTGCCAGTAGACTAACCATTGTAAGCTCCTTATATACCTATGCTCAGTAGAATCAACTCGTAGTAAATTTTGATCGGACTGCTCATGCTAGAATCTGTATCCTGATGCGTCAGCATAAACCCTTCATGAATATAAATATTTAATCCGTACTCAGCATTATCTGATTCATTATAACCTACTTTAGGTGGTACACATATCATTATAAATTGATGGAAATTTTTACAAATAAAAAATACAATTTTGCATTTCATGCAAACGTAATGAGTGCTATTTTACACCAATATATTGTACTTCCATTTTTTCAAGACTTCAGAGCTGGCGGTTTCCTCCGGGCAGCGGTCTCCCGCCGGAGGACCGACGCCCAAAAGATTATTACCTCCGACCACCGCGGCTTCGCCGGAGTACAGCCGCCCGCCACGCAGCCTCCTCCGGCAAGCATTTGCTCACCGGAGTTGAGCTACCCGGCGCAAGCCTCTTCTTCGGTGAACACCCGCCTCGTCGGAGCTGGCGATCACCTCCGGGCAGCGGTCTTCCCGCCGGAGGACAACATCCCGAAAGATTATTACCTCCGACCACCTCGGCTTCGCCGGAGCACGGCCGCCCGCCACGCAGCCTCCTCCGGCAAGCATTTGCTCTCTGGAGTTGAGCTATCCGCCGCAGTCTTTTCTTCCGAGGAGCCCCCTGCTCATCGGAACTCCATCTCGACGCCTTTCCAAAAAATAACCCTTTATTGAGCATACTGAAAAGACCGATGGAATTTACCCCATCGGTCTTAAAAATATTGTAATCGAGCGTCTATCTGACTAATTTCTCTTCTGCTTTTTGATTCACATCTACAAAATTTATTTTGATGCGTTTGCCCAAAGCTTGCGCAATGTCTTCGAGCATGGAGAATGATGGTTCCATTCTGGCGCTTTCAATCCGTGCGATGGTCGAACGTGATTTATTGACTTTTTTTGCGAACGCTGTCTGGTTCAAGCCTGTTTGGGCCCGTAATTCGAACAATAAATCCGCAAAATCCAACTTTGCCTGTTCTTCTTCAAATGCATGTTTGAATTCCGCACTTTCGGAACTGCGTCTCTTGATGGCTTCACTGTTCTTGCTCATTCTTCACCCCTCCTTCTGATTCTGGCTGACCAGTATTGTGTTTTTATAGCTTTTGCTCTGCTGATTTCCCTTGCAGGAGTTGTATTTGTCTTTTTGCTGAATCCATGCGTGATGTAGTATTCGGTGCCTTTTATTTGAAAATAACAGCCTCTCAACCAATGATCGTTTGTTTGGGCGCGAAGTTCATAAATATCATCATTCAACTTCTTAACTCGTTCTTTTCTGATGGAATCCTGCAAATCTGTATTTTCGACTCGATCTATCAGTGCTCTAAACCTAGCTTCTTCCTTCGTACTCAGTGAATTCAGAAACGTTTCAAATTCTTGACCCCAATCAAATTCAGGCTTAACCATTAAGCACCTCTTTATGTTATTATACAACAGACCGTAGCAAGTACGCTACAATTATCCAATTTATTTTGAAACACTTGCTTCCAAATTAATCCAAATCGTTACGGACCTCTCCACTTCATCGCATCAACATGCGCCTGTTTCGTCTCATCATCCGCTAAAGTATACCGACTCAATTCATTGTATATTTGCTCGATTTCCAAAGGCGTGAAAATTTCCGGCCGCTGCGTCATGTCCTCTACTATTTCACAGGCCAATTCGTCCCGATTCATCACCTTCACTTCCGGTGAATAGACAAGCATTTTCTTCAGGAAGCACCGCTCGCTGAAGACGATATAGTTATGAAAAACCTCGTCGCCCAGCCCCAGATGCTGCTTAAGAACGCTGATGTGCTTCTTGTTCTGCCAGATAGGATTGTAGAATTGAAAATGCCGGCCGCCTCTGAAAATCTGTTTCCAGTACCTGCTGTTCTCGTCCCCGAAGATCCAGCCGCTGTAATTTTTCGACTCGAAAACATAGATGCCGGTTGCTGAAATCATGATCAAGTCGATTTCGGTGGTTGTCCCATCTCCTTTGGGCAAATAGACATTCGTCAACAATTTGTGCTGCTCACCTAAGTCCTCCAAACAGGAATAGATCAGGAATTCGCCGAAGTTTCCATCATCAAAAAGAGTATCGAAGACGCTATTGCCGCTTGCATCGTTGTATGCGGTCCTTTGGTATCGGTTGTATCGTTTAGGTTTCTTCTGCTTCGGCGGGGCTACACTAAATTTCTTACACAAACCAACCACAAGAAGAAAAATCAGTATTATTTCCAAATTCAGCAGCTCCTTTAATCCGATTAACCATCAGAGAGGTGTTGAAGCATTCAAAGATAATATACGCGACTCATCGGAAAATGATTGCTGTTTCAATAGGATTTCAATCGGCTCCCTTCTCCTGTGAAAGTTCCCTCGCCGGTGGAAAACCTTCCAAAAGACTATCACCTCCGGCCACGACGGCTTCGCCGGAGTACAGCCGCCCGCAACGTACTCTCCTCCGGCCAACATTCTCTCCCCGGAGTTGAGCTCGCAGGCGCAGTCCCTTCCTCCGATGAGCGCTCTCCTGACCAGAGCTGACATTCTAACATTTTCAATTTTTCTGCATTAGAAACGCACCCTATTACCCGCACTGATATAGCGAATGCGGGTAATAGGGTGCATTTTCTTTTTTCATTCATATTGCCTTTTTTTTGAACTCCAATTCTTTGTCAATTCATCTTCTTCGATTATCGCTTGAAAAGGTGGATCCAGAAAAGAAATAATCAATCGAACAACCTCATTCAAACTCAATTCATATTTCAAAACCTTCTTGCAGAAGATATTCCATCTACTGTTGATGGCATCATTTGTAATCAATCGCTCAATTACTTGTACTGTGTCCTTCTCGTAGGGAGTTCTTCTTTTTGAGAGCGTTTCATATATTGCTTCTTGAATTTTTCTTCCTTCAAATTCGAAGGAAGTTGCCAAATAATAAATGTCGTAAAAATCTTTCATACGTCCCGTCGATTCCATAAACCGAATAATTGCATCAAATTTTTCTGAAATCGTTGATTCTAGAGAATAGGTGAGAATAGTAGGTTTTTCAAATCCATCCAGCAAAACAGGTAGTGTTCTTGTCAATGCTGATGGAACGATCGTATCTCCTACACCAAAATCAATGCTGAATGGTGTCTTTGTTTTTCCCATGTATCCTATTAGATTTACACGAATTCCGTTGTACTCTTTCATTTCGCTGATTGGTTCAATGCTACGGATTTCAATCTCCATAAATTCATTTTGACTCTTTTTCTCTAGGATTGATCGAACTAATTTATCTACTGAATCCAGCTCATTAGAATAATTTTTCAACAAATAATCAGCATCAACTGTCGGCCTTGTAGTAAAACCGCTGATTGAATATAAAAGAAATCCCCCTTTTAAAATGAGTTTTTCCTTATAATCACTCTGGGCCAACCTTCTGATAAATTCTTCTTGAAAAAATAAGTTCAACAGCTGCTGAAAAGCAATGCCTTCTTCTTTTGCCTTATTTTTTAGCCTTGCTAATATCGAAGCACTTGAATGACTCATCATAGCCACTTTCCTATCTGCGATTGCATTTTTTTCGTGATATTAAATATTTCTGCGTATTCAAATAGACGTCTGATGTTCTTTTTGGGGTCTTTGATGTATCTCATGACTGCGTTCGAAAATACTTCTTTTTCAAGTTTTTTTTCATAACGCATAATATCGCATATGGTGCGCTCCCTATCAAAAATTCTGACTTCTACTCCTTGAATTTCAAATGTTGAAACACCAATACTAAGGAATTTAGTTTCTTGATAATAAGGTTCCAGCGGCGGGTATTCGATATCATACCGACTTTTTTCGCTATCTCTATCCACCGCTATCTGCCAGGCCGTGGGAATTCTATCGGTATAGTTATAATGTAGCAGTGCGCTTTCAAGAAATATTACTGCATCAGGAAACAGTCTTGCAATAATAATTTCTTCCGGATTCACTTCATCCGCAAGTTCGTAATAACCTTTCTTTATTTTTGATACTTCTCCTTCTTCAAGCAACTTTTTGATTTGACGACTACTTAGGCCCAATGCATTCAACTCTGCTGTTTTTAGGACTCCTCCATGTTTTTCAAATTCCTCTATAATTTTTTGTTTTTCAATCATATTTGCACCTCTTTATCCGCATTGGAATTCCAATGCGGGTATTCAAGTGCAATTATATCACTATTTCGTAGCACTAATCAACATGTCCTCTATGACAATTTAAGCAGATGCATGCTCCTCCGGTGAACCGCCCTTTCACCGGAGGAGAAAATCCCGAAAGACTATCACCTCCGGCCACTGCGGCTTCGCCGGAATACAACCGTCCGCTACGCATCCTCCTCCGGCCAACATTCGCTCACCGGAGTTGAACTAGCCGTCGCAGTACTCTGTTCCGATGAGCGCCCTACTCATCGGAGCTGACGATTTTCTCCGGTTAAGGTTCTTTCGGTTATTCTTTTTGGACTATTTTGATCCAACTGGGGATTACAGCGGTAAAATTGGATATAAGCTCACTGAAGTTGGTGACATTAGGACAAATTGATGTTTTATGCACAGATGTAATCGAATAATCAACCGATCTCATTTATTTCAATCGGTGGAATTATTTAACCATAGGATTCGGCTCCATATAGTGTGACAGTTTGGTTTGCAGTGATCGGAAGGGGGAAAAGGAATGGATAAGGTGCAGGAGTTGTTGGATGATTTATACTTGGTGTGTCAGCCGATCGTGTTGTGTTCGCGCGCGAATGTTATCGATGGGTACGAAATTTTATTGAGATCCACAAAGTTGCGGGCTTTCCCGGAAAAAATGTTCCTGTGGTTCATTGAAAAGGACGAACGCAATGCCATGTTGATGGCTTATTATTTTCGGGAGCTGAAAAAATTAGTGGACAGGCACAGCAACACAAATTTGGCGCTGAATCTGCATCCAAAGCAGTTGCAGCATCCTTCGACTTGGACTTTTTTGGATAATATTTCCTCGATGAGAGGAAATGTCTCGATCGAATTGACTGAACATTGCTGCGAATTTGACCCGGCGGATGGAGCGGATGCCCTCCAAACCTATATCTCCAATATGAAGAGCAAGGGTTTTTCATTGGCGATCGATGATATCGGCAGTGGCCAAAATAACTTTGAATTGATATCAAAAAACATTCAAAATATTCATACCATCAAAATTTCGCTGCTGGATTTCAGAAACACCAACGAAGACAGCATGTTCTTTTCCTTGAATAATTGGCTCAATTTTTCCAATCGGTACAATCTTAAAATGGTTGTCGAAGGCGTCGAGTCGGAATGCATCAGCAACAAGCTGAAAAACCTGGGTATGGTCTATCAGCAAGGCTATTACCACGGGAAAGGCCAAGTTTTGTGCTGACCTTTTGCGGCCGGAGTAGCCGGCCAAACATTTTTCATCGTCAGTCCAATCCGGATGCGCCGGGTTGGGCTATTTTTTTGTGCCCATTCCTCCGGTTAAGGGGTTGTCTGCCGGAGGAGGAGATGGATAAAGATGAGCACCTCCGATCACCGCGGCTTCGCCGGAGTTCAGCCTCCCGCCGCGTTTCCTCCTCCGGCGAACATTCGCTCCCCGGAGTTGAGCTACCCGGCACAGTCTGTCTTCCGACGAGCACCCGGCTCGTCGGAGCTGGCAGTTTCCTCCGGTTAGGGGGTTCCTTGCCGGAGGTGGAGATCTGAAAAGACAATTACCTCCGACCACGGCGGCTTCGCCGCACTACAGCCGCCCGCCGCGCTTCCTCCTCCGGCGAACATTCGCTCCCCGGAGTTGAGCTACCCGGCACAGTCTGTCTTCCGACGAGCACCCGGCTCGTCGGAGCTGGCAGTTTCCTCCGGTTAGGGGGTTCCTTGCCGGAGATGGAGATCCGAAAAGATCATCACCTCCGACCACAACGGCTTCGCCGGAGTTCGGCTGTCCGCCGCGCTTCCTCCTCCGGCGAACATTCGCTCGCAGGAGCTGATCTCGCTGGCACAGTCTGTCTTCCGATGAGCGCCCCGCTCATCGGAGTTGGCGGTTTCCTCCGGTTAGGGGTGTCCCTGCCGGAGGAAAACATCCAAAAGATCATCACCTCCGACCACGGCGGCTTCGCCGGAGTTGGGCTGTCCGTCGCGCTTCCTCCTCCGGCGAACATTCGCTCACAGGAGTTGAGATCGCCGGCACAGTCTGTCTTCCGATGAGCAGCCTGCTCATCGGAGCTGGCAGTTTCCTCCGGTTAGGGGGTTCCTTGCCGGAGGTGGAGATCTGAAAAGACAATTACCTCCGACCACGGCGGCTTCGCCGCACTACAGCCGCCCGCCGCGCTTCCTCCTCCGGCGAACATTCGCTCCCCGGAGTTGAGATCGCGGGCACATCACCACTTCCGATGAGCGGTCCGCTCATCGGAGCTGACGTTTTCCTCCGGTTAGGGGGTTCCTTGCCGGAGGTGGACATCCAAAAAGATCATCACCTCCGATCACCGCGGCTTCGCCGGAGTTCGGCCTCCCGCCACACTTCCTCCTCCGGCGAACATTCGCTCCCCGGAGTTGATCTCGCCGGCACACCGCCACTTCCGATGAGCACCCCGCTCATCGGAGCTGACGGTCTCCTCCACTAATACGAAGAAGCTCCCCGGCGCATTTCGCCGGGGAGCTTCTTCTATATTAAAACGCAACTGACTTATCGATGAACCGTCTGCTCACAATTGTTGAAACAACCAGCATCGCGCTGGTCAGCGCGAGGGTCAAGCCTGTTATCTGCAGCGAACTGAAGGCTGCCACGCTGGCCATAAAGGCGGAGCCCGCTATCCCATCGAGCACACCCGTCTTTTCGATCAGGATGATGCCCATTGCCAGTGCCCCCATGATTGCGAAAATGAACACTCGGGCTTTTTCGGTGCCGTAGCGCAGGTACAGCGGCGTGATGATGGAACCGTAGAAACACCCGAAAAAGAAACTATAGAGGGCGCTGTACAGCAAGTCTTGCGCGCTCGTCTGCAGTTCGGGATCGAATGGCATCATCACAAAAATCAAACCGAGCGACAGCACCACCGCAACCAGCGAAGACACCAAAACCAACAGCAGTTTTTGGATCACGTAATCCTTTTTGCGCGTCGGCAAGGTGAACAGATAGAGGAAGCCGTGGTTTTCCTGATCGTAGAAGATCGTCGAAGAGGTCGTCGTGACGAAGAAGAACGCCATCATAATAAATATGACCGGGACGGATTTGATCGTGTAGGCGTTGAACGCCGCGATCAGCATGAACATCAACAATGTTTTCAGCTGTTTCTGCAACAGTAACAAGTCTTTTACCCAGAGGCCTCTCATAGTCGGTCACCATCCATTATCATCAGCATTATTTGGTCGATCGTCGGTTTTTCGACGATCACTTTCGGGTAGTTCTCCATGTAGAACAGCCGCTGGTCCGTCAGCAAGTCGTAGCCGTAGTTGGTACGCTTCCGATACAGAAGGAAGTCGCGGTCGAGCTGCCCCAGTCCTTCTTCATCCACCTTCAGAACACCGTACGCATCGAGCAGGCGGTCGGTCTCCTCGTGCAGAAGGACTTTGCCGGCCTTCAGGTAGTAAATGTCGTCGCAGAGTTTCTCGAGATCGCTCGAGATGTGCGAGCTGATCAGGATGCTGCAGCGCGGGTGGGCGACGAGGTAGTCCTGCAGCATGTCCAAAATTTCATAACGCGCGCTGACGTCGAGGCCGCTCGTGGGTTCGTCCAGAATCAGCAGCTGCGCCCCATGCGACAGCGCCGTCAGCGTCTTCAGTTTGGCCTTCATCCCGGTCGAGAATTCCTTGAGCTTCTGATCCTGCGGCAGGTGGAAATCAGCACATTTGCGCAGGAAATAGCTTTCGTCGAATTTTCGGTAAAAACTTTTCAACAGCCGGTTGACGTCCTTTATGGTATAGATATCGTTAAAAAAGGATTCCGCCAACACGGTGCCGATGCTTTCGCGGTCCGCCAACGACAACGCGGCGATGTCCTGCCCATTGATTTTGGCGCTGCCCGATGCGATCGGGACCAGGCCCAACAGCGCTTTGAAAAGCGTCGTTTTGCCGGCGCCGTTTTCCCCGACAATCCCGGTGATCGTGCCTTCGTTCACCTGCAACGAACAATCCAGCTCGAAGCTCGGATATGTCACGACGGCGTTTTCCATTACAATCATGCTTCTTCCTCCTCCAGAATCATCGCGATCAGTTCCGCCAACTCCGCTTTCGAGATGCCGGCCTGCCGCGCTTTTTTGATTACTTGCTCCAACTCTTGCTGCGTGCTGTACAGCAGATTTTCCCTTTTCGCGTGCCTGTTCACGGCCAGCACAAAGCTGCCTTTGCCGTGGATTGTCGTAATGAAGCCCTCCTGCTCCAGCAGATCGTAGGCCTTTTTGACGGTGAGCGCGCTGGCCTTGATCTCCTTCGCCAGCACCCGCACAGAAGGCAGAGGCTCGTTCTCCTTTAAACTCTCTTCCAAAATCAATGACTTGATCTGATTCACCAGTTGCTCATAGATCGGTACCATCGAATTGTGCTGAATGATGATTTTCATTGTAAACGACCTCCCCGCCTTTTCGATAAACAGTATATAACAGTGGTTAACAGATGTAAAGTCGAAAACGAAAAAAATTCTCTCCTCCGGGAAGGGGCTTCCCTGCCGGAGGAGGACACCCAAAAAGACGATCACCTCCGACCACCGCGGCTTCGCCGGACTTCGGCTGCCGGGAAATCAACGTCCTCCGGCGAACATTCGCTCGCCGGAAGTGAGATCGCTGGCACAATACTCTTCTCCGGCAAGGATTCTCCTCCGGTTAGGGGCTTCTCTGCCGGAGGAGAACATCCAAAAAGATCAGCACCTCCGACCACATCGGCTTCGCCGGAGTTCGGCTGCCAGGAAATCGACGTCCTCCGGCGAACAATTTCTCGCCGGAACTGAGATCGCTGGCACAACGCTCTTCTCCCGCAAGGATTTTCCTCCGGTTAGGGGTTTCCCTGCCGGAGGAGAACATCCGAAAAGACGATCACCTCCGACCAACGCGGCTTCGCCGGAGTTCGGCCTCCCTCCACGCGCTCTCCTCCGGCGAACATTCGCTTACCGTTGTTGAGCTCGCCGGCGCAGTCTGTCTTCCGATGAGCACCCCCCTCATCGGAGCTGACACCCACCTCCGGGCAGGCACCCTTCTGCCGGAGGACAACATCCAAAAAGATCATCACCTCCGACCACCTCGGCTTCGCCGGAGTTCGGCCTCCGAAAAATAGCTCACCTCCGGCCAGCTTGCGCTAGTCGGAGGTGAGCTTTTTATGCAGTATTGTCTTCCGATGAGCACCCTGCTCATCGGAGTTGGCGGCCCCAGCAGCCTCAGCTGCCTACAGACATTATCCAGCCAACTTACTATAATTCATCGCCACGGCAACAAACATCTTCACCCCGATAATAAAGCTGTCCTCATCCAGAGCGAACTTGGGATGGTGATGCGGGTAATCGTAGCCTTTTTCGGCGTTGCCGGCGCCGATCCAAATGTAGGTGGCCGGCACGATGTCGGAGAATGCGGAGAAATCTTCTCCGCCGAGCATCGGCGGCAACTGCGTAATTTTTCCGGGGAACAGTTCCTCGGCGATAGCCTGGACGATCTGCGTCGTCGCTTCATTGTTGTACACGGCGCTGTAGCCGTACAGGTAGTCCAGCTTATAGGTCGCACCGTAGGCATCGCAAGTGGCCTTGGCGACACGCTCGATCTCCTCCGCGATCATCAGCCGGTCGCCTTTATCGTTCGTGCGCACACTGCCGGCCAGGAAAGCCGTGTCGGGAATGACGTTCAGGGCGTTCGGAGATCCCGCCTGGAAAACCGTATTCGAGATGACACCCGCATGCATCGGATCCATTTTCCGGGAAATGATCGTCTGGATCTTCGCGAGAATCTGACTGCCGATGATGATCGGATCGATGCTTGTATGCGGAAAGGCTGCATGGCCCCCTTTCCCATAGATCGTCAATTCGTACAGATCGGAATTGCCGGAGTTCGGGCCCGGTTTGATGTCGATCGTCCCCAACGGTATCGTCGAGAACAGATGGTGCCCATAGATGAAGTCGAAGTCATCGAACAGGCCGGTGGCGACCATCTCTTTGGCGCCGCCGGGAGGGGTTTCTTCGGCATGCTGGAAAATGCTGTAGACCTCGCCGGCCAATTCGTCGGCATGTTCGGCCAAAAATTGGGTCGCGACCATCAGAATCGCGGTGTGGCCGTCGTGTCCGCAGGCATGCATCTTGCCGTCCACCTCAGACCGGAATTCGAGTTCGTCCCGCTGCTCCTGGACCGGCAGCGCATCGATGTCGGCGCGCAAGCCGATTTTCTTGCCGGGCTTGGCCCCGGTTATTTTCACCAACACGGATGTCGCAGTCGGCCGGGTCACCTCGACGTTCGCCAGCTTCGACATTTCATCATAGATGAATTGGCTCGTCTCGTACTCCTGGAACGACAATTCCGGATGCTGATGCAGATGACGGCGGTAGGCGATGACCTGCTCCTTGCGGGCGGCAAGCTCCTCCAGCCATTCTTTCTTCAATAGATTCTCCATAGTGATCTCCTTTCCGAATGAAACAAAACTTAACAGGCAGGCAGCCTATCCCTGCAAAAATACCGGGCTGTCCGGTCCCAGCGGCAAGCCCAACAAGTACCAGCCGATCAGGATGATTGTCCAGATGATGCCGACCCCGACCGAGTACGGCAGCGTGTTGGCCATCAAGGTCCCGATGCCGGCTTTTTTGTCGTAGCGCTGGATCGTCGCCAACAGGATCGGCATATAGGCGATCATCGGCGTCAAGGAATTGGTGATCGAATCGCCGATCCGGTAAGCCATCTGCGTGAACGCCGGATGGAAATCCAACAGCATGAACATCGGCACAAAGATCGGCGCCAACAACGCCCATTTGGAACTGGCGCTGCCGATGAACAGGTTGATGAACGACGTCAACAGTATAAAACCAACGATCAGCACGATGCCGTTCGCGTTCTGCAGCATTTCCGCGCCTTTGACGGCGATGACGGTGCCGAGGTTGCTCCAGGCGAAGAAGGCCATCATCTGAGCGGCAAAAAAGACGATGACGATGAAATTGCCCATCGATGACATCGATTTCGTCAGCATTTTCGAAAAATCATGCGAATTTTTGATTGAGCCGGCTTTCCAGCCGTAGACCAAACCAGGCACAAAGAACACAAGCGTGATGATGATCCCGACGCCACTCATCAGCGGCGAAGCGTTCACCAGGCTGCCCGTTTCGGCATTGCGCAAAAGCCCGTTTGCCGGCACACTCCCCAGCAGCAACAGCGCCAGGAAAGCGAAGAAGCTCCCGTTTGCCCATTTCAGCGCCGTCTTCTCGACAGCGGAAATCTCTTTTTTCGTAACTTCAAGCGTACCCTCTTCCGGCACATATTCGCCCAACTGAGGGAAGGTGAATTTTTTCAAAATCCAATAGATGACCACCAGCAGCACCGGTGTCGAAAAAGCGATGAAATAATAGTTCATCAAGACGTTCAGTTGCAGATTCGGATCGATCAGCGCGGCTGCCGGCTCAGTAAAGGCGAACACCAGCGCGTCCGACATCCCCGGAATCAGGTTGGCCGCAAACGCGCCAAGCGGGGCAACGTAGCCCACGATCGCACCGGCAACCGGATGCAGCCCCATCTTCAGGAAGATCATGGCAGCGAGCGGCGGCATCACGATCGGCGCCGCATCCCCGGCAACATTGCCCAGGATCCCCACAAAGATGATCATCCAGATGACCGTCTGTTTCGGCGCTTTTTCCACCAACGACGTCAGCAGCACTTCAAAATAGCCCGACTGTTCGGCCAAGCCGATCCCCAGCATGACCACCAAAACCAGTCCCAAGGCAGGGAATGCCTTGAAATTATTGACGGCTTCCACAAGGATCCGCACCAGGCTTTCCTTGTTCAAGAGATTCTCCACCCGGATCAGCTCCTGCGTCGCCGGGCTGAGCACTTCCACGCCCATCGCCGAAAAAATCCACGAAGCGGCCAAAATCACACCACTCAAAATCACGAAGATGATGACCGGATCCGGCATCTTATTCCCGCTCCGCTCAATCCAACTCAAAAACCTGCTCACCCAACCAACCTTCTTTTCCTCACTCAATGCAATTCCTCCCAATAATATCTACATATTTTCGTAAATTTACTTATTTTATTATGAGAGTATAGCATATTTCCTCTTCAAATTGTCATTTTGCCTGGTGAAAAAATGACCGCCCTTTTTCATTTGTACGATTTCTTTCACAAATAGTAAGGAGTTGATCACGACTGAACCTTTCCCAGCCGGCGTTGCTGCGGTGAGGGGGTTGTCTGCCGGAGGAGAAGTTTGAAAAACAGCAGTACCTCCGGTGAGGGGGTTTAGATGCCATTAATTTCATAATAACTGTAGGTCATATAATAAGAAAGATGCGTCTTAATTATGAATACAGATTTTTAGTCATTATTTATTTTAATTTTTTAGATTTTATTGCTTCCATTGCTACACCGAAAGCAACCCCCAAAGCTATTCCAAGCCCTATGTTTTTAAATGCTGCCCCAAAAGCTACACCTAATGCAATACCCACAGCAATATAAGATGTTCCTTTAGTTTTCTTTTCGTTATCCTTTAAGTCATCTTTATGATTATTATTCTCATCACCCATATTAATCCCTCCTCAAAACTATAATTATTCTTACTTCGTATTTTTCTACTTATATGCAATTAACTTTAGCCTATTACATTTACTATACCATAGGGAATTGAACTACCCCCACCTACGCTATCGCTTAGAGGTGGGGGATTCTTAGGAACATCACTCTATCGAGCGATTATTGACTAAGCTACCCCCGTAGCTTCCTACGGTTAGAAGCCTCAAGGCTTCATGTTTTAGATTGATGCTTGCGTTCAGATCCCGGTCATGGTGAGCATTACATTGCGGGCAATCCCAGTCCCGGACGGCGAGATTCTTTGGTAGCCACAGCACGAACAGAGTTGACTGGAAGGGAAGTTCCGGGCAACGGCGACGACTTGCTTGCCGTACCATTTCGCTTTGTATTCCAGCATCGTCTGGAACTGCGCCCATGACGCTTCCGCTATTCCTTTGGAAAGCTTTTTGTTCTTCAGCATGCCGGACACCTGCAGATCTTCGATGCCGATGACGTCGTGGTTTTTGACGATTTCAGTCGAAATCTTTTGCAGGTAATCGGTTCTTGCGTTACTGATTCGTTCATGGATTTTTGCGACTTTGACGCGCTGTTTCTGGTAATTTTTCGATTCGGACAGTTTTTGCCCATCCTTTTTGGCCTGCCTTGCTCGCCGGGAAAGAATTTTTTGTTCCTTAGCGAGCTTTCGCTCCAGTTTGTGGAAAAACCGCGGGTTCTATAGACTGACTCGTCTGAAACGACGGCAAAATCCTTCAATCCGACATCGATACCGCAAGCGGAACCCGTTTTCGGCAATAAGTCACTATCGGTTTCGACCAAAATGGAAACATAGTAGTTGCCCGAAGGGTTTCGTCGGATGGTCGCGCTCATAATTCTTCCGTCCACTTCTTTGGACTTGGCGAATTTGACCAGCCCCAACTTGGGCAGCTTCAATTTGTTCCCCACTACAGCGATATTTCCATTTGTCTGCTTGGTCGTGTAGGACTGGACCGGGTTTCGTTTGCTCTTGAAACGCGGTGTCTTGTTCTGCTTTTTGAAAAAACGATTGAAAGAGTCGCTGAGGTTCCGCAGAGCTGACTGCAGAGCGATGCTATCGACTTCTTGCAGCCAAAGCGTCTCCGATTCTTTTTTCAGCAACGTTAACTTGGCCGAGCAGGCAGAGTAATTCAAACCCGCTCCCGTCTCCTCATAGGTTTTGTTCTATTCGGACAGGAAGCGATTGAACACGAAACGCGAACAGCCGATAGTCTTCCCAATCAGGATTTGTTGCTCCTGATTGGGGTAGATTCGGAACTTATAGTTTTTGTAGATCCTCACTGTCATTCGCCTCCTTATACCACACATTATACGCGAACGTACGTTCTTTGTCGAATGGGATATCCATCGTTAACGGCAAGAATTTTTCGAAAAAAAATAGGCTGACGCCTACCGCCATTCATCTCCCGCCTAGTCATTAGTCAATGGCAGCCGTGTATACCCTCAAATCATTTTTGACACCTCATTATTTTTGTCCGAAAAAGTGTTGACATTCCAAGTTGACCTCCCCGACAGCACCACTACTTCCGACGAGCACCCCGCTCATCGGAGCTGACGGTGTCCTCCGGTTAGGGGCTTCCCTGCCGGAGGACACCATCCAAAAAGATCATCACCTCCGACCACCGCGGCTTCGCCGGAGTTCGGACATCCTCCACGCTCTCTCCTCCGGCGAACATTCGCTCGCAGGAGCTGAGCTCGCGGGCGCAGTCTGTCTTCCGATGAGCACCCCGCTCATCGGAGCTGACGACCACCTCCTGTAAGGGGCTTCCCTGCCGGAGGAAAACATCCAAAAAGATCATCACCTCCGACCACCGCGGCTTCGCCGGAGTTCGGACATCCTCCACGCGCTCTCCTCCGGCGAACATTCGCTCGCAGGAGTTGAACTCGCCGGCGCAGTCTGTCTTCCGATGAGCGGGGTGCTCATCGGAGCTGACGACCGCCTCCGGAAGCGCTCCCTTGATTCTTATACTA
Organism: uncultured Trichococcus sp.; assembly: GCF_963663645.1. NCBI lineage: Bacteria > Bacillati > Bacillota > Bacilli > Lactobacillales > Carnobacteriaceae > Trichococcus > uncultured Trichococcus sp. The sequence goes on along the minus strand of NZ_OY760503.1, from coordinate 1,820,898 downwards.
TCCCACAACAAGTTTTCCGTAAATAATATCTCGCTACCACATTAATGTGGTAATACGAACAATCGCTTATGCCATCATGTTCCTGCGGTTAAAGTAGATCCCGTCCGAGCTGCCGATTACCTCCTGGAAGGAGCCTTTCTGCCGGAGGAAAACATCCGAAAAGACGATTACCTCCGACCAACGCGGCTTCGCCGGAGTTCGGCCCTCCGAAAAACAGCATCCTCCGGCCAGCATTCGCTCTCCGGAGTTGAGCTAGCCGGCACCACAACAACTCCGATAAGCACCCTACTCACCGGAACTGGCATTTTCCTCCGGTAAGGGGCTTCCCTGCCGGAGGAGAACATCCAAAAAGATCATCACCTCCGACCAACGCGGCTTCTCCGGAGTTCGGTTGTCCACCACGCACTCTCCTCTGGCCAGCATTCGCTCCCCGGAGTTGAACTTCCCGGCACCACAGCAACTCCGATAAGCACCCTACTCATCGGAGCTGACGCTTTCCTCCGGGCAGCAGTCCTTCCGCCGGAGGAAAAGATCCAAAAAGATGATTACCTCCGACCAACGCGGCTTCGCCGGAGTTCGGCCGCCCGCCATGAATCCTCCTCCGGCCAGCATTCTCTCCCCGGAGTTGAGCTAGCAGGCACCATCACCACTTCCGACGAGCGCTAGCTCCGTCGGAGCTGACGTGTATATAACAAAGCACACCCTCAACCGGCATTGTTGCTGGTTGAGGGTGTGCTTGTTCTACAAATAATTCCTAAATCATAACTTATACATTCTCATTTGCGAAGGCGATGACTTCGTCACGAAGGTCGTTATGGCTCAAGCCATCGAGTGATTCGACAAATTTCAAGACCTCTTTACGGTCATACTTCGTGGCTTTGCCGACGAATATCTTTTCGAAGACTTGATTGTCGGATAATTGTCCGTCAACCAGCAGTTCCTCGTACAATTTCTCGCCAGGGCGGATGCCGGATTCCACGATCGGAATTTCCGCTTCCGTATACCCGGATAACTTGATCATTTTGCGGGCCAAGTCGGAGATTTTGACAGGTTCGCCCATATCCAGGATGAAGATTTCTCCCCCTTTGGCCAACACGCCGGCCTGCAGAACCAGACGGCTTGCTTCCGGAATCGTCATGAAGTAGCGGATCATGCGCATGTCGGTGACAGTGACCGGACCGCCTTTTTCGATTTGTTCTTTAAAGACAGGGATGACGCTGCCGCGGCTGCCCAATACATTCCCGAATCGGACTGCGGCGAATTTGGTTTTACCCGGTTCATTCAAGGAAGTAACCAGTATCTCTGCGATACGCTTCGTCGAACCCATCACGTTTGTCGGGCGGACCGCTTTGTCGGTGGAGATCATCACGAAACTCTTCACACCGGCTGCTTTGGCGGCTTCAGCCATGTTTTTCGATCCGTAGACGTTATTTTTGATCGCTTCCATCGGGTTGTATTCCATCAATGGCACATGTTTATGGGCCGCTGCGTGGAATACATGATCGGGTTTATAGGTTTCCATTACTTGGAAAATACGTTCACGATCTTGGATATCCGCGATGACCGGGATGATTTCGATCGTGCGTCCGTGCAGGTTGCGCAATTCTTTATCAATCAGGTAGATTGAATTTTCACCGTGTCCCAGCAAAATCAATTTTTTCGGTCCGAATTTTGCGATTTGGCGGCAGATTTCCGATCCAATCGAACCGCCTGCGCCACTCACCAAGACCACTTCATTTTCCAACTGCTCAGCAATTTTGGTGCGGTCCAGTTGTACTTCTTCGCGTCCCAGCAAATCGACCACATCGATGTTGCGGAGGCGGCTGACGGTCAGTTTACCCTTCAGGACATCTTCGATCCGCGGCATCTGATTCACTTTCACATTTGCCCGGTTACAATACTCCAAGATGCTTTCCAACTCTTGCGGCTTCAGGGATGGGATGGCGATCGTCACCTGGTCGACGGCAAATTCCTTCACCAATGCGGGAATATCTTTTTTCGTACCGACCACCGGGATGTCGAACAAGCGCGAATTCGCCTTGTTCCTGTCGCCGTCCACAATGCCGACGATTTCGATCTCACTCGGCTGACGCAGAATACTGTCGATGAAGATACTGCCGCCAGCACCGGCCCCGACAACCAACGTACGGACCTTCTTATCTAGCGGCACATTGTTCTTTTTAAGCTTGCCATCATTCCATTCATGATAGAACCGCCAAAACACACGCGACCCCGGCAAGAACACCAAACTAAACATGTACATCAGAAAAATGTAGCGGAAGCTGACACCTTTGATGAATAACAACGTAATGAGTGCCGAAATCGCATAGGATACCGTCATCAAAATCGTCGACTTCCCGACTTCATAGATGCTTGTGTAGCGGACGATCCTCGCAAATAAGTGACTGCGTAGCCCGAGCAGAATGTAACTGCCGATGCAGATGCTCACCATGACGTAAAAGAACGTATTCGGCGGTGCGATATAAGTCTGGATCAACCAGTAAGCCAATAGGGCAGATACAAAAATGAAAAATGAATCCAGTAAAATTAAAACCATTGCCTTTTGTTTGCGTGATAAATTAAGCGACATATCTCAGTACTCCTCCTAAAAAACTTCCTTGACGCTTGCTGTCTTCTTACAACATCTCAACTTTATGTCCAAATCTACGGGAACCTGAGCAAAAAGCTGTCCCCATCGAGAAAAATTGTTGCCTTTGTTCGGAAAGCGGCCACTTTCCCAAAACCAAAATCTGCTTCGGACCGGGCGGATGCGCCTCCTGAAAACCGGATTGAACGATGGAAATCCAACAGTGAATAAAATTTCCTTAACATATCATATTGTACTATATCATTCTTGAAATAACTATAATTATTTTACTGAAATTCAGAATTAACTGTGCCGAAAAATACGTCCTCTTGCTCCTTGCGAAAAAAACACGCTGCCATCCGCATTGATGAATAAAATGCGGATGGCAGCGTGCTTTCGTTCGGTTTTTGCGCCGGAGAAGAGGATCCCGAGCGGGTTGTCTCCTCCGGTCAGGCGGGCCTCGCCGTAGTTGGGCTACGGGAAAATGACCGCGCTCCGGCAAACACATTTTCACAGGAGCTAGGCTACCCGGCACGAAATGCGCTCCGATGAGCAGAGCGTTCATCGGAGCTGGGCACACCTTTGGCGTTATAATTCGCGTATAATATCTTTAAGCGAATCCTGGTATACATCCAGATTTTCTCTTATGATGTTGTCCGCAATCAGATCACTGATTGCTTGCATATCGATGCGCGCCAGGTCGGATTCCTTGATCGAAACAGCGACGCCACGGCGCTTCAGTTCTTCGATGTTTTCGGTGTCTTCCAGTACGCCTTCCCTATCGATCAGCACCAGATTCCTTTTTGAAAGCAAGGCTTCCGATATCGTGCCCCAGCCGGCTTTAGCGATGACGATATCGCTAGCGGCGAGGTAGTTGTGGGTGTCGAAGGTTTCGATGGGAAGCTGGACGACAGTGGCGTTTCCGGTAGCGGTGATGTTGATACCACTGGTCGCGAAGATGGTACCGTCGTAGTTGTCGACTTGGATATTCATCAGGCTAGCGGATTTGCCGCAAGTAATGAAGATGCTCGGACCATATTGGGCTTTGATGGCGGCGATGCGATCGGGATCGAAGCGGCGGCAGATGAAGCCGGTCTGTTTTCTTGGGACGAGCAGTTTAGGTGCCGGCAGCATCAGGTCGTATTCGATGAAGAGATTGAGTTTGGCGTAGACTTCCCGGAAGCGGGCGATGATGGTGTCGGAAAGTCCGAGGAACTCGTACTGCTCGCACCAGGTGAAGTTGGCGATGCCAATGTTGCGCACACCCAATTGTTCCCCCACTTGAATGCCAATGACGCTGATGTCGCTGATGACGCAGGCAACGGGCAGATCGCGAAGAATGGCGACTTCCGCGGCGACGGCGGTATCCCACCCGGCAATGAAATCAATCAGCTCGTGTTCGAGACGCGGGATGTCAACTTGGAGACTGTTGTCCTTGTTGACGAGGCCGACTTCGGTGCGGATATCCCGGTAGGTCACGCGGTCGCCGAAGCGCGCGAGGTAAACGCGGGCGAAGCTGTTCTGGTAGGGGCCGCTCGCGAGATAAATCAGCTGATCGGTCGTCTCCAAAAGTTCCTCGATGATCCCCAGGCAACGGGTCATGTGCCCGAAGCCGTGGGATGATGCGTAGAATGCAATAAAGTTTTTGTTCATGGCGCACCTCTCACTTCCAATAATATACTGCTTTTTTATTTGATTTGGTCTTATCAAGAATAAACTGTGATTATTCCTTCAAATCTGTATGAACATAATACGCAAATTCATTTGATGTATTCTCCTAAAATTAATTATCTAATTGGTTTCGGAAAATTTTTAATTCATTGATCTTTCAAGTTCTTGTGCAATAACACTAAATCCAGATTCGGAAGTAGATTTTGCAAACCTGTTGCCAGGCATCCACAATTGTTCATCAATATTAATGGATTCAATCCAATTTTTTATTTTATTTCGAATAAATATTGGCCGATTTTGCTCTGAAATATTATTAATTTCTTCTTCATCTAAACCCTTAATTTTTGCTGCGATAAATTTACAGATGGACGAATATCCTATGGAGCCCTGAATTATTTTTCTGCTTTCAAAATCAGTATTAAATAACCCAGGCCATTTTAAATAAACACTTTCCCATATAGCATTAAAAATTAATTCTATATCATTAAGACACATTGATACGGATTCTTCCGTCTCCCATGAGATATCTACAATTTTTTTTCTACTAAGATGACCTACAACCCTCCTAGTTGCTCTTACAAAAGCGTTAAGACTAATAAATTCTATGTCATTCTTTGGAGCTCCAGTATAAGAAATGCGGTTTTTCCATAAATCATTACCCGCCCCTTCGCTGACCCTTTGAGCTAATTCAACAGAAATATAATCCAATTTTGATATTGATAAATCATCACTGTTTCTGCTAGTATTTAATTTATTTTTTAAAACATATGCCAATGAAGTATCAACTCTTTTTGATGTTTTGTTTATTGTGATAAAAGTATCTATTTCATATGCTTCATCAGCGCCAACCATAATTATTACTGATACTTCATAATCCTTGATTTGATCATATCGAACTAAATTCCTGTCTCTCAATAATTCAAATGCTTTAATTCTATGCTGCCCATCAACAATTCTTAAAGAAGCTTCAACATTGCTAAAAGCATCCCTTGCACAAATAATTGAAGTAGGAAGAACAAAGTCATGCTCCAAGTATTTAACGATTTTAACACAATGTTTTTCATCGATTTTCCTCTGATATCCCTCAAAGGTTATAGGGTCGAAAACGCTGACAGTGGTGTGATTTATGAGCCACTCTACTGTTTTCTTCGTTTGTATTAACTCTACATTACTACCTTGAATTAATCTCTGCATTTTTGAACTCCTCCTTAATTACGAAAATACTATCGTAATAGTTTTGAATCTGTTTTATTTTATCATTTTCGATTTCATCGAATTCATCATCTTCAATTTCATCGAATTCATCATCTTCAATTTCATCGAATTCATCATCTTCAATTTCATCAAATTCATCATCTTCAATTTCATCGAATTCATCATTACCAAAATTCATTTTATCATCCATATTCCAAAGTAAAAATTTAATGAACTCCTTATTATCAGGGATATCATAAATATTTTGCGCTATGAAATAAACAATCAGTATGTAGTATGGTATATAACGATTCTCAAAAGACTCTACATCCATATACTTCACATCTTCAAAAAATAGATCCTGTTTATTATAATTTCCACTAACTAATCTCATTCCAACAAATTTACTTATAGCAGCCAAATCATTTTTTCTATTAAAAATCTCAAAAAAATTTGTGTAGTGTTTAGCCAAAACTGTTGTTTTGAATTTACTAGACACCTCTTGAGAGGTCATTTTATAAAATAAACTGTTTATTAATTCTTGCTCAGAATAATATTCCTCCAAAATTGTTTGTAATTGTTTGTCTGAAGAATTTAAAATATTGAATATCTCTTCATTAATAATTTTTTTTGATTCGATTTTAGGATCATAGTGATTACTCTTGTAGATTTTCTTATGTTCCACTTCTCCCCAGATATTGTGTATTGAACATTTTATTTGTATCTCGAAACATGTATTCTCAAAATTTCCTGAAACCTTATAGATAGTATGCCCATTATCTTGTTTCTTATTCTCATTAAAATTCAAATTTAATTCTGAAGCAAATTTACTCTCTTCATAATATTTTTTTAGTTCGTTATAAATATACTCTTCATCTTTGTAGAAAAAACAATTGATTCTAAATCCGATTAAGTCAGGCAAGTTGGTTGCAATAAGATTCTGAATATCCCCAATTTCTTCATTTCCAGAAATTCCCCACAAATTAACATAATCCTTCCTTAAAACTTTCTCCGCAAAACTTTCTCTACCCTTCAACCTTGATTCCAAATTTTCAAATATTTTTATTGCAACGGAATCATTTTTATTTATATCATTAATAAATATTCTTAAATTAGATTCAATTTCTAATCTCCTATCTTGTATTTTATTATAGAAGGATTGTTCTGAGAAAGCCCTAATCAAAATCTCTTGTTTGTTATTTTTTTCCATATATGCCTCCCAAATTATTAATTGTTATTGCCCTATTCCAAATCAGACGAACAATTATCACTCAAACATCAAAATAATTATAATTATATTAGTTCGTATATATGTTATAGCTCCTATCTTACCAGATTTGTCAGCTGTTAAATACATTTTTCACATTAGTGAGATTATCTTTACTCTTTCATTTACGCTGCAAACATGCAATTCATTCCATTTCTCATTAACCTTCATTCCCGTGTGAATTATAACGAGGAATGCAAAAAACGTTGATATAAAAGGAATTTTCTGGCTATTCCTATTGAATTCCCGCACTTTCCACGTTATAATCATAACGTGGAAAGGCGTGATTTTATGAGTTTAGTATATGTGACCAACAAGAAGAACGGCACTACCTATGTTTACGAATCAACAAACTATTGGGATAAAGAAAAGAAACAGTCGCGCAGCAAGCGTGTCTGCATCGGAAAACTGGACGAAGCTGGGAACCTGGTTCCCTCTAAGCGGTTGGCTATGCCGCCGGCATTAGCACCTGCAAAGCAAGGGCCGATACCATCAACCGTCATGAAACGAAGCTTCTACGGTGCGACCTATCTGTTTGAAAAAATCGGTGAACTGCTTGGTATTACAGCCGATCTAAAAGCTTGCTTTCCTGAAAGCTATAAACAGATACTCTCGATTGCCTACTTCTTGATTTTGGAAGACCGCAATACGATGCTTCGTTTTCCAAAGTGGGATCGTACCCATTCCCATCCTTACGGCAGCTGTATTCCCTCACAAAGAAGCAGCGATCTGTTTGCCTCGGTTACGGAAGAAGCTAAAAATCGTTTTTTCAGCCTACAGGCTAAGCGACGAACGGAGAATGAATATTGGGCTTATGATACTACCAGTGTTTCCTCCTATTCAGAAGCCCTTAAGCAAGTCAAATACGGTATCAACAAGGACCACGATCCGCTTGCGCAGATCAATCTTGCTTTGTTGTTTGGTGAAGAATCTGGATTGCCGTTTTACTACCGCAAGTTAGCAGGCAATATAAGCGATGTCAAAACAGTGAAGCACTTGCTTGCCGATCTAGGCAATCTTGGTTTTAGCAAGGTCAAACTCGTAATGGACCGAGGGTTTTACAGCAAGGAAAATATCGATGCCTTGTACCAAAATCATTTGAAATTTTTGATGGCTACAAAAGTATCCCTTAAATACGTGCAGGAAGAACTGAACAAGGTTCGAGATAACATCCGCACACGCGCTAATTACAATGCCAGCTACCAACTTTACAGCCATACTGCAACCATAGACTGGGAGTATTCACAGAAACGGCCGTACAAAGGCGATGTGATTGAAGGGAAACGGCGGATGTACCTGCATCTTTATTTTAGCGGTGAAAAAGCACTGGAGCACGAGAACCGTTTCAATGCGCTTCTTGATCGGCTCGAAGCAGAACTAGTTTCCGGGAACCGCAAAGCGGAACACGAAAAGCAGTACGCTAAATACTTCGAAATCACTTCAACACCAAAACACGGGACAAAGGTAACCCCCAAACAAAAAGCCATTACCCAAGCGGAAAAAGACTACGGATTTTTTGCCCTCATCAGCAATGAAATCAAGGATCCCATCGCCGCTTTAGATTTGTACCTTAACAAAGATATCGTTGAGAAAGCCTTTGGAAATCTTAAAGAGCGGTTGAATTTACGGCGCACAGCCGTTTCATCAGAGAGTTCGCTTGAAGGGAAATTATTCGTGCAGTTCATTGCATTGATCTATTTATCGTACATCAAAAAGCAGATGTCCGAAAAAGGGCTGTATAAAAATTATACGATGCAGGAATTACTGGACGAATTGGATGTCATTGAAGCATTTGAAAATCCAGGCAGTGCATTGCGAGTGGGTGAGGTTACGAAGAAGCAGTCGCAATTATATAACACCTTAGGTGTTGTGCCCCCGACCACGTTATAATTTTTTGGGAATCTAGGCATTAATATCAGTGTGGAGATCATCGGGAAATATTCCTATGCCGAGATTCAAAGTTGCACACTTACCGCTATCGATATTATCGTCACAACTATCCCCTTCAACCGAGCGGGATCGAAAGTCATTTTCATCGATGTGATCAATCTGGATAGGGATCTGGACCAGCTTCAGGCCGCCATCAGCCACTCTGAAAAAAGCAGTCGTTCGGAAACGATCCAGTTATTCGATAGGAATCATTTTTACTATTTGGAGCATCCGTCGACAAAGGCAGAACTGCTGAATACCATTGTTGGAAAGCTTGTAGAGGACAAGTATGCTCCAGAAGACTTTTTGGCAAGCATACTTGAAAGGGAGGAACTTGGCCAAACCAATCTCAATAATATCCTGGCCATCCCGCATCCGATGTCGTTGATGGCATTCAAGTCGGTTGTCCCTGTAGCTGTTATCCCGGACGGCATCGATTGGGGAGACGGCCATCTTGTGAAATTCGTTTTCCTGTTCTCGATCACCAAGCAAGACTATACGAATACAGAATACATTTATGACTTATTGCTGGAGTTGATGGACCAGACTGAGAAACAGGAGCGCATTCTGAGTGACCCTTCCTTCGAGCATTTCATGTCTGTCATAGAAAACTTGACTGTTGTGTCCTAATAGCCCAGCTCCGACGAGTGACTCTTTCGCCGGAGCTGAGTATGAAATAAATACTTACCTCCGGTCAGCATGTCCTCACCGCACTTCAGTAGTGCTGAAATCGACTAGCTCCGGTCAAAGCATTCTTATCGGAGTTGGTGCAATAGCTATAAGTGTTCTTGACGAGAGTTCTCCTCACCCAGATATGACGTTTTGTTCATCTACAACTTGGAATAATTTGGACATTCCAGAGGTAACCTCGTGTCACGCTCGGTAATTAAGTCGTCCTTACATGGTAACGATGGTGTCAAAGTGTGGTAACCTCTCTGTCAATCGTTGGTAATATCCTTGTCAGTACGTAGAACCAGAAAAATTATGAAATATGATAAGCAACGTTCTGTAGTTTTCTCTGCAATCTTCTGCACTTTCGCTTGGAAAACACAAAAGCGTTCCCTCTGGTAACACGCCTAGCATTCACTGGTAATTTCGGTGTCACTAGGTGGTAACGACTATGTCACTGCTTTTAATTTCTCTGGGCTAATATCCTTTATTTGAAATGAAATACATTGCACTAAGTTCCTCAGTTGCGTCTATCTTACTAACGCCAGATGGCTGACTGATCCATTTAGCATCGGATAAATCGATTGGCATCAACACCCACCTCCAATAAAATGCGATTCATCGAATTTCGCTCGCTCTCATACCTACTTTTCTCCGGTTAGAGCAGTTCTTGTCGGAGGTGATGCTAGTAGAAGCACTGATGGACAATGACGTGGCTTTATCTTTCGCATTTGGCGGCTCTATTTATCGCACTCGCCGGCTCTATCATCCGCACAACAGATGACTCAATCTGTTCATACAATACTCAATGTAAAAGTGGTATTTGGTAATGATACCCCGCAGAGAGTGGTAAAAAGTGATGCTAATGATGGTACATTTCTTTGCAGAAGGTGGTAAATAGCTCCGCACTTGCTAGATATGTTTGCACTACTCCCGCCAACTAGCGTGTGTTTGATGGCTGAAGGGATCACACCACCCTCCCTGGAAGTATCTACCTTGAGTAGTGTGCTGGTTGCTTTGCCGAAGGTAGGCTGGTATATAGGTGAATAACTACGATGAAGGAACGGCTCGTCGGAGGTACGTGAACTGAATTAGGGTAATCCCCGGTTAATGGGTTCTTTCCGGAGGTGAGGGGTTGATGGGAGTCTGTCCTCCGGACTGGGCGTCTTGGTCGGAGTTCTAAGAATAATTGGCATCCCTTCTATACAGCAAGAGGCACTGCCCTAGTTTCGGGAAGTGCCTCTTGTTATGTGAACTTATCATTACCTTACGCTTTGAGCGCAAATGCGGCGGCTGTAGGTTCAGGTGGATTTGTGCGGATGTTCAATTTGTGGTCGACTTCTCTGAGCAATAGATCCAGGAATTCTTGATGGTACGCCTCTTTTTTACTCGCGGGAATGCATTTCATGAAGACGGTCAGGTTCTCAATGGCATGACTGAAATTACTTACGTCTTCATCTGTATTGAATATATACTCGCGGCGTAGGTTCTCTTCTGTATTCATGTAGTAAACGAAAAATGTTTTGTCATAGTTGCTGACACCACAATAAGGTGCGACTAGTTTGAAATTTGACATTCTGTTGTAATCCCCCAAATTTGTAATTTTCTCTAAATTCCATTAAAACGCTTACAATTAATACCAAATCAATAGTCCTTATCCATTCCTCCTCCTTATCAGTTGTTCAAGATTGAGCATTCTAACTGTTTAATAGCTTCCCCCCAAGCAATTTGTCCCCGTCAGCCTGCTTCTCTTTCTTCTTCAGGAATCGCCTCGTAGACAATCAATTCATACGCTTTGTCTTTGATGGTTAGTTCCAGAAATTCTTGGTGGTAAAGTTGTTCTTTCCCTTTAGGAACGTTGACCATAAACTCGAGCAAATTTTTTGCCGCATTGCAGAACTCCTGCGCATCCTTGATGTTACTAAAAACGTATGCCCTTACCAAATCTTCTGTTTGCAAATAATAAACATTGACAGTATTTTCTTCTCTGTATATACCACAGTAAGGCGAAATCACTTCAAAGTCCATATTGCACCCCCCTAACAAAATTTTTGAGCCTACCATAGGAAAGAATGCGCTTTCATGTTGCCGCAAAAATATAAATTTCACCGGAAACCTTGGGGGTACTCCAACACAAAAATTATTCCAATTTAGTTTATTGAAATTCTATCTTTGCAATAACAATTCAGTTCGTTTTTCTTCCCTTAGTTGACTCTGTAGATATAATAACACATGTAGATTTAAATTAAAAGCAATTTTTTGAAAATAATTTAGTTTATATTTAAGTTAAACAAACGTCCGAAAAAGCCTTAATAGATGGAATTAGTTAACTTAAGTGTTGACTATGTGTCAATATTCAGATATATGAGATAATAAGAACCTGGATTTTCCTTTTACTGTCTGAGAGGTTTCCCTATTGATCACACTAATCTAAAGTAAATACATCACATCAGTATGCACCTACTTTAGATAAAGAGTAATCGTGGTTAAATTTTCTATATCAAGTGGAGTATAAATTTAAGCTGTATCCAGAGCATTCACATCATTAGAAATATATACTGTTATTCTAGTACACTGGCCTATCCTTCATTACCTGAGAGCGTCAAAATTGCACACACTCGAAAAACGGCGTTTTTCTTTTTTCGGGCACTTCTACATTACTGGAACAGTTTTCCCAGCCACTGTAGTATTATTTTCGCTCTCCCCAGACAGTTCTTTCCCAAGCGCAATGATGAAGTCCTTCAGTTTATCTTTGACTTCGGGATGGTTCAGTCCGTAGTTGATGCTGGTGGTCATGAAGCCGAACTTGTCGCCAACGTCGTAGCGCACTCCTTCGAAACGTTTTGCGAAGACGCGTTGCGTTTGGTTCAGAGTGTCGATGGCATCGGTCAGTTGGATCTCTCCGCCTGCGCCCGGTGTTTGGTTCTCCAGGATATCGAAGATTTCCGGCGTCAACAGGTAGCGGCCGATGATCGCCAAGTTGCTCGGTGCTTCTTCAGCTTTCGGTTTTTCCACGAAACGGCTGACATTGTACAGACCTGGTTCCAACTCGGAATCAATGTCGATGATGCCGTATTTCGATGTCTCCTCATAAGGCACTTCCATGACCGCGATGTTCGATGCATGCGTCCGGTCGTAAGCGTTGATCAGCTGCTTCGCCAATGGAACCTCATCCTGCATCAGGTCATCCCCAAGCATGACTACGAAAGGTTCCTGACCAACGAAAGCTTTTGCCTGCAGGACGGCATGGCCCAGCCCCAATGGATATGCTTGACGCACAAAGTGGATGCGCACGCCTGTTGTTTCTTGAACCAACGCCAGCAACTCGTCCTTGCCTTTTTCGCGGAGGTTCATCTCCAACTCGACATTCGAGTCGAAATGGTCCTCGATCGCGCGCTTGCTTTTGCCGGTGACGATCAGGATTTCTTCGATGCCGGACGCGATGGCTTCCTCGACGATGAATTGGATGGTCGGCTTATCGACGATCGGCAACATTTCCTTCGCCATCGCCTTCGTAGCCGGTAAAAAACGCGTGCCGAATCCGGCCGCTGGAATAACTGCTTTTCTGACTTTTTGCATATGAACGATTACTCCTTCGAAATATTATGATTTTCCTTTTATATCCATTTAACATTAAACGATTACTCCATGTATGCGTGAAAATCCAGAATAAGCAACAATTGCCCTATTCTGGATTTCAATCACCGTCATGTTATTTGCTTAGTTCTCGTGGAATAGATCTCGTGTATAAATTTTTCCTGCCACATCTGCCAATTCTTCAGCATAACGATTGGACACAATCACATCGGAGATATTTTTGAATTCGTCAAAGTCTTTGATAACTTTTGAGTTGTAGAAATCATCCTCATCAAGCGCTGGTTCAAATACTACCACTTCAATCCCTTTAGCCTTGATTCGTTTCATGACACCTTGGATTGCTGATTGACGGAAGTTATCAGAGTCCATTTTCATGGTTAATCTGTAGATTCCGACTACCTTAGGATTTCGCTTGATAATCATGTCTGAAATATGATCTTTTCTGGTTCTATTGGCGTCCACGATCGCAGACATGATATTTTGAGGAACATCAGCATAATTAGCCAATAACTGCTTCGTATCTTTCGGTAAGCAATATCCACCATAACCAAATGATGGGTTATTGTAGTGTGTGCCAATACGCGGATCCAATCCTACACCTTCGATAATTTGTTTCGTATTCAATCCTCGTACTTCTCCATAGGAGTCGAGTTCATTGAAGTATGCTACCCTTAACGCTAAATAGGTGTTTGCAAATAATTTAATCGCTTCAGCTTCAGTAGAGTCAGTATATAAGATATCTATACCTTCTTTTATTGCTCCTTCTGCCAACAACTCTGCAAATACTTTTGCTCGTTCTGATTGTTCACCTACGACAATGCGCGAAGGATGTAAGTTATCATACAAAGCCTTTCCTTCTCTTAAGAATTCAGGAGAGAAGATAATGTTATTGGTTTCGAATTTTTCTTTAATGCTTTCCGTGTAACCAACTGGCACTGTAGACTTGATTACCATAACCGCATCAGGGTTGATTGATAAAACGTTCGCAATCACAGCTTCAACTGTTCTAGTGTTAAAATAGTTTTTCTCTGCATCATAGTTTGTAGGAGTAGAGATAATAACGTATTCTGCATCTTTGTACGCTTTGTAGCTATCGGTGGTTGCCGTTAGATTCAAATCTTTAGTTGCCAGATACTCTTCAATCTCAGTATCTGCAATTGGTGATTGACGGTTATTAATCATATCAACCTTTTCTTGGATAATATCCACTGCCATAACTTCATTATTTTGTGCCAGTAGAACAGCATTTGATAACCCTACATAACCAGTTCCTGCAATTGTAATCTTCAAGTTGTACATCTCCCATTAACTAGATTCATTTATTATTTAACATTATAATAATCAACGTACCAATCCGTAAATTGTTGTAGGCCGTCTTCAATCGAAGTTTTCGGTTTGAATCCCACAGCTTTTTGCAGAAGATCTGTTGAAGCATATGTTGCTGGCACATCACCAAGTTTAATTGGTTCAAATACTTTATCAAAAACAACTTCACGATTCAATGATTTGCTTAAGCATTTTTCTAAGGTTTCAATGAATACCATAAGCTTCTCTGGATTATTGTTACCGATATTGTAGACTGCGCTCGGAACCTCTTCAACTGGTGGATGGTCTGTCAGTCTTACAATTCCTTCAACGATGTCATCGATGTAAGTGAAATCACGATACAAATCATTCTCAAAATCACCATTATTAAATATCTTTATGGATTCACCATTAAAGAACTTATCTGTAAATCCAAAATAAGCCATGTCAGGTCTTCCCATTGGACCGTATACTGTAAAGAATCTTAGACCAGTTGAAGGAATTTTATACAGATGGCTATATGTATGCGCCATTAATTCATTTGATTTTTTCGTTGCTGCATATAGTGATACCGGATGATCTACAAAGTCAGATTCCTCAAACGGAACTTTCTTATTAGATCCGTAAACGGAACTCGAAGAAGCATATATCAAATGGTCTACCGGATGGAATCTACATGCCTCTAGAATATTGAAAAATCCGATGATATTACTTTGTATATACGCATCTGGATTCTCAATAGAATATCTCACACCTGCTTGTGCAGCCAGATTAATAACAATATCCGGCTTATATTCTCCAAAAACTTTCATTATCATTTCTTTATTTGAAATATCTCCCTTAAGGAATATAAAATTATCCAGCGACTCTAGCATTTTTAACCGATCATACTTTAACTTTATATCATAGTAATCATTCAGATTATCTATACCTATAACCTGAAACCCTTTATCCAACAGTCTTTTGGATAAAAAAGAACCAACAAATCCTGCTACACCTGTAATAAAAAATTTTTTTCTCCTCATTTACTCATCTCCTAGTGTAAAAATACATCTGTCTCTGTCATTTAATGTCTTTTGGTAATTTTTTTCACTATATTATTGTTAATAATTGATACGAAATATTCGAATTCTGTTGTTCGATAAAAAACTATCAAGAACATTATATTTGGAATTACTAAGCAAATTAGCAATTTAAATATCAACATAAAATTGGTATTTTCGGGAAGGAAATTATTAAATATTCCCGTTAAATACCATGCCATTAAAGTTAACAAAATATTCTTCACATATCTTAAAAAATATGGTCTTATCGTCGATTCAAAACCGTATTTATACAATACATAGGGTTCTATCCAGAAGCATGTAGTTAATGTACTAACAATGGTTCCAATAAAAATACCACTAATCCCCAGCCTTGGAGCAAGCATAATAGAAACAACAATATTAATTATCACTTCAAATATTGGTTTATATCTATCCTTCCAATATAATCCCAAAGCATCACGAAAAGTAAGTACTGACTTTCTCATTCCTTGTATATAAAAATTTATTGTTAAAACCAGAATCACATTATCATTCATTACAAATTCTTCACCTATCCACCAATTGATAAATGGATTTGCTATGTAATAGAAACAAATAGCACTAAAACTATAAATCCAAAAATTTATAAATTGAATGTTTTGAAAAACGGCAAGTGCTTTTTTCTTATTTCCGGTAGCCCCTAAATTCCCAACACTAGCTGTAATTGCACTAAAGAACTGCCCAATTATAAGATCTAAAGCATTAAGTATTAGTTGATAATTTGAATACAACCCTACCCATGTAATTCCTACTTTTGCAGAAATTAATATATTATCAGTAGATTTAACTACAATTCCACCAATTTTATGTAATACCATTGCACCTGTATTTTTTTTTATTTCCTGAACTGTTTCAGTGTCTAATTTTTCAGCTTGCCTATCTTTCAAAAAAGGATAACGCTTATCAGCTGTTTTAGATATTGCTATATTCTCTAATAGTGTACTGATTATTTGTAACACAAGAAAAGTTACATAATTTCTTGTGATAAGTAAAAAAATAATTTGTAAAAAATTCAGTGCTATGAAAAAAATATACCTATAGGCGGTTGCAATATACCTTTGTTGATCCGCTATAATTAGATTTCTTTTATAAGAGAAAAAATATGACAGTGAAGAATTTATCACAAATAACAAGAAAATAAAATGAATATTTGGTACATCAGGCATATTTTTAATAAAAAGAGATAAAAAAGGAGTTAGAATCAAACCCAATATCAATATAATTATACCGATTATCGTATATGCCTCTTTATACAAATGCATGAGACTTTTTACTTTCTTAATATCATTCTCTGATAACGGTTTATACAGACTAAATACAATTGCAGGACCAATACCCAACTCAACTAGAGAAAGCATAGTTAGTATATTAGTAAACAGTCCATTTATTCCTAAGTATTCAGTTCCCAATATTTTCACAAAAAAGATTCGAGCAATAAAACTAATGATCAAGCCTAATCCCTGTCCAATTAATGCTACTATTAGATTAATCAATGAATTTTGGGTTCGCGACATTTTTTTCCCTCAACAATCATAATTTTACATAAAAAACATTTCTAAATTAATAAAACCTTTACTCTCATAATCACACAATAATTAAATAAAAACGGTCAAATCAAATATGTGAACAGTCTTAATTAGAGTGACATAAGGAAAAACTACTAATTAATAAATAATGAATCTATTGTGTTTTACAAGAAAATATAAATATGATTACTGTTCCTGTTTTTTAATCATTAATTACTGTTTATATTAAATTTTTCCACAGTCTCAGATGAGAAAGGGATTAACTTGTTCAATAAAAATATCAAATGCTATCGACTTATCATTAAATAAGATTGTACGTATTTGTTGGAAAGACCACAGAGGTCGACCAATACAATGTAAAGTTAAACTGACAGCCCAAACAAATTAACAGACGGTCGATGATAGAACACTAAGATTATCTTTAATTTTATAGTAAGTATTTATGCCAACAATAGCACCCTTAATATCGTTATTTTTGAGGTCAAAGACATTAAAAATTTTTCCCATCAAAATCAATGAGATTTTTTTTTGACCTACTTTTGTCCTACGTTTCAGGGTTTTGGTGACTTCAATAATTGAAGAATTTCAGACCTATATATATTCATATGAAAATATAACTTTTTAATAATTTGCATAGAGGTAAGACAACTATGAAACCCAAACACATTATATATAAATTTATTAAAAATAAACTTATATCCCCCTGTATATTTAATTAGATATCTATATTCTTTTAGCAAATCATATTTTTGATAATATTCTAGATCCTTTTTATTTAATGAGCCTAATGACGAAAAATATAGATTTGCAATATAGCGTTTTATATATTCTTTACTATTTTCCTTGATACTCCAAGAATCTACTTCCTTTAACAATTTATCATACAACTCAATTGCCATGTTTAATTTTTTTAAATTAACTGTTTGTGTTAATTGACCCTCTCGATTTTTTCTGTACATCAAAAAAAACTCATCTATAAAAAGAACATTTTTAGATGCGCAGTATACCCGTAACATAAAATCAACATCTTCAGCAAAACGGATATTTTCTTTAAATAAAATATTATTTTGAATTAATAATTCCTTTCTAATTATCGCACTATAATTTGATATCATAACTTGGTCAGTCTTAATAAGATAATTGAGAGCTTCTTCTCCTGTCATCGAATTTATCATCACTGTATTATTATATTTTATTTTCCTTCTCTCTTCTTTATTATTATCATAAAACATCATTATTTTCCCAAAGATCAAATCCACTTCTTTATTTTTGTTTAGTGTACATTCAAACTTTATTAAGGAGTCCTTTATATAATAGTCATCACTATCAATGAAAAAAACGTACTCTCCATTAGCTTCCATTAGTCCTGCATTTCGAGCAGCAGAAGGACCTCTATTTTCTTGATTTAACACATAGATATTAATGTACTTTCTAGCATATTCATTACATATGTCTAAACTATTATCTGTTGAACCATCATTAACAAGTATTATTTCATAACTAAATATATTTTGTTTTATTATGCTTTCTATGCAATTACTTAGATATGGTTCAGTATTATATACTGGAACTACAAAACTAATCATCTCTTGATTCTCCTTAAGGCTAACATCCTGTATTCCTAAAAAAACTCATAACTAATTCTGATGAAATTTACTACTAATGCAAATTTAGCATAGTCATGCGTAA
This sequence comes from uncultured Trichococcus sp., assembly GCF_963663645.1. Lineage (NCBI taxonomy): Bacteria > Bacillati > Bacillota > Bacilli > Lactobacillales > Carnobacteriaceae > Trichococcus > uncultured Trichococcus sp. Next base: position 1,802,379 of record NZ_OY760503.1, on the reverse strand, counting down.
CTTGCCTAACTATGCTAAACAAACCTTATAATTCAATTTAATAGTTGGTATGATGAATTTTTCATGTATTCTTAGTTATATTATTCTGTTAATCCAGGTAAGATTTCAAATTTAATTATTACTATTCCTTTTTGTTCTTATGATAAAAAAATAACAACAAAACATTATTATTGAATTACTTTCATATATAATATGCAGCTCTTTGAAATTAACTAGTAGTAAAAGTATGGATGAATATAATAATAATTCTCCAGAAATCATTTTTTTATTTTTATAACCAAAATACAATAAGTAAACAATTGGCAAATACGTTAATATTAACCCCAATATGCCAAACCCAAATATAGTTCGAATATATCCTACGTCAGAAGGAATAAATGACAATATCGTTCCTCTACCTAAATTTGAGCTTCCAAAAATAAGTGTTGTTGAATCATCCGGAAGAAAATACATTCTGTTCATTATGATATCAGTAGTATTTGAACTCAGACCTTTACCGTTGATGAAGTTAACTATAAATTCAAATAACCAGGGCAATGTTTTATTAACCAATTTTTCAGACTGATCATAATTAACAAAAATAAGTATTAAAATGATTACCATTGGTAATAGATTTAAAAATATTTTTTTATTTAATTTTATTTCGGGATTTACTATTTTCTTAATTAACGAAATTAGTCCCCAAACCAATAATAATAATAATTCAAAATAGAAACCTGTTCTACCTAATAGAGCCGTAGCGATAATTATTATTAATATTGAGAGAAAAGAAAACGTAGTCTTGTATCTTTTATAGTAAAGTACAGCCACTATAAAAAATATAGAAAAGTATAAGGATGCGATTGTTCCTGTTCCTGTTCCAATGCCAAAAGACCTTCTACTTTCATCTATATTATTTATATACTCAAAAACTCTCGTGTTTTTGTACCCAAGATATTTGTAACTAAAATCCCATACATGTGAGTTGAAATAAGCCATTAACACAAAAATAGACTCAATAACAGAAATAATCATTACATGCAAAAAAAAGTATCTTTCAGAATCCTTGCAATATTTCTTAATATACAATATATAAAGGAGATTGGCTGAAAAATATCCCAAGAACATTATTAATAACATTTTCAAACCAGTAATGTCTCTTAAACCGTTTAAAAGTATTACAATAATCCAATAAAACGCTTGGAAACATATGCCTAAAAGTAAAGCATTCCCTCTGAATCTATATGTACAAAAAAATATAATTGTCAATATCAAATAAGTTATCTGTTTTGTATCAATACCCATATTTCCAAATGATAAGTTTGGACCAATTAATACAAAGAACATCAACATTACTAGTTTAATCTCTTTTCTTATTCTCAAATTCATATATACCACCAATGGTCAATATTTATTTTTGAAGCTATTAAAAAAATCAATTCGTCTATCTTCAATTAATTCTTTTTTATAACTTTTAGATTCAAAAAAATTACGTTTAGATTGGTCAATCATCAATTCAATGTCAATATTTTCCAACATTAAACAAATCTCTTTAATATTTCGGCTTGTATTACTAAAAATGTAATTTTTATCCAAAAGTTCAGGTATGCCCGCTGTGTTCGCCCCAAATGCTGGCAAACCTCGACTCATTGCTTCTATTAGAGCTCTTGGCAATCCTTCTTGACGACTTGGCTGTGCATATAAATCTATTTTGTCTAACCATTCAAATACTTTCCTATGTGGTAATGAGCCCAAAAAAATAACTTGATCCACCACGTCATGTTTTTTTGCTACTGATTTTAGATAATCTTGATTACCTCCGCCTATAAGTTGATATTCAAAGTGAGTAATCCCCTGTTGTTTTAGTTTACCTAATGCTTGAATAACATATTGCTGCCCCTTATACTTGACATCAACTGCCGCAGTTGTTCCAATCACTATTTTACTATTATCATTAATGTTCTTTATTTTTTCAATTCGTCTTGCTAAAATATCATCACTAAACTCCGTTAATGACACATTAGAGCAATTAACGCTTTTCCCACTAGTTGGATACCTATTTTGCAAGAAATTATTTGTTACATAAATAGAATACTTTGCATTTCCAACACGTTTTTTAGTTGAATAATACATGAATGGTGCTACAAATTTCCCTTTTAAACTATGATTCCAGAAAGCATCCCAAGGACAAGCAACTACTTCTATTAGATACGGTTTGTTATTTTTTATTGCTGCATCTATAGCAATGAACCCTAATACGCTAGGAAGTCTAACAACTATATAGTCTGATTTTTCTACCTCAGAGTATATAATTTTTTTTGCTTTTAACCTATCTACAAAAAGCCCCTTAAAATTTGAAAGATTTGGGCATTCGATAACATCAAATGGAGAAACAGTAATTTTTGATAACGTTACTTTTGCCTCACTGTTTATAATTTTACTAACTCTAGTTGCAACAGCTAAATCATTTGCTATATTGTAATACCTTTTAAAAGTATCATCATTATGTGCTGTGCCGTAATAATTATTGAATTCATCTTTCCTAAGCGGACCATCGTGACAAAATAATATTCTCATGAATACACCCTCATTTCATTACCTCAGGTAAATAAAACTTATCTCCTAAAAATTTGTCAAACTCGTCTGGTATAAAACCTTTATAACCACTACCATCATAAAATGTTAATTCGCCAAAAAATATTTCTCCATCAATATTATATAAATCAACTCTGACATGTGGAAAATCCTCAGATAAACATTTCGATATTTCAATCATTCTATCAAAATTTTTGGGTTTCTTCACCGCTTTTGTTGTTCCCGCGATGTCCGCTCTTATAAAGGGCATTTTGGCGAAATTTAAATCATATATTGCTAATTTAGCTCCTCCTTTTAAGAATCTTTCAACAATCACATATAGACATACAGGAATTCCATTGAAGCAAAAAAACTTATAATCTACTAAATCATTATTATCATCTTTTTCAAGATATTTCTCACATATTATTCTTGGTTTAATATCATAATATGCCCATTCTCTTCCAGCTTTTTCTGCTTTCTCACTCAGCCATCCATTAAGCGTTCTTATCGTTTCTGCTGTATCTAACTTAGATTTGTCTTCACATAAAATATTAGTATGACTACCATTTGTCGTCTTTAAAACAAACTTATCTGGTAATATATCAAAATTAATATCCCTTGCATCTTCATATACCCCGAATAAAGGCACTAATATATCTCCAAACCCTTTTGAGTTGATATAATCTCGAACACTGTACTTATCAGCACATTGAGTCATAAGCGCATCTTGATAATATAATTTATACCATTGCAATTTTTCAGTAAATCTTTCGGGTTTATTCAAATTCAGATTTCTCCCAGTAGCAAGTTTGTACTGCAGTTTAATCATTAAGCTGCTTGGAATAAAGTCTGTAAAACTAAGTATTTTAAGTCGTAACTTCTGGCTCTTTATTATCCTTTTGTAATCCATTTTCAATCTCCATCCAATTCATCACTTTTGTAATTTCTTCAAGGTATGCACTAACAACAATCTGTCTGTCAAATTCTACTTCTACTTTCCTTCTACCCGCAAGTCCCATTTGTTTTCTATTGGTATTATCTAAATTTATAAAATCCTCAATTTTCTCAATTAAATCTTGTGAGTTTTTTTGTTCAATTATATACCCATTGATTCCCGTATCAACAACTTCACGACATCCGGATCTGTTTGTTGTTATCAGAGGTCTCGCACATGCGGAACTCTCTAGCAATACATTCGATATTCCCTCGGGATAATATGTAGGATGAATAGTACAGTGTGTCTTCCTCATAATTTGCCTAATGTCCCTTACCATTCCATGATAGATAATTATACCTTTAGATTGAAGCTCATTTAATTTTTCTTCATATTTCTGTTCGCAAAAACCACATATATGAAATCTCGTGTTGGGATATTTACCACGAATAACTTCTGCAGCTTCTAAGTACTGTTCTATTCCTTTTTCTTTCATTATTCTTGAAATAAAAACAAACTCGATTGTATTATCATTCGGATAAGATAGTGGTTGAAATTGTTCTAAATTCACTCCTGACCCTGGAACTAATCTATGTTTGCCAATAGCTATATTATTATCTATAAAAAATTGCATATTCTCAGTATTTTGAAAAAAAACACAGTTAATTTTTTTGAATGCTACCTTATATAGCCCAATAGAAATTTTTTGCATCAGTCCAGCATTCTCAACCGCAGTACCCAATCCAGTTATATTTGCAATATAAGGAACATTCAATACTCTACATGCCATTCCCCCGTAAATATTAGGTTTAATCGTATAGGAGAGTACTACATCTGGTTTGACATCTTTTATTATTTTTCTATAGTGTGCGAGTAGTTTTAACTCTTCTAGTATATTCGTACCATGCCTAGAAATAGTGGCTTCGATGTACTGGCAACCCATTTGTACTAGGTCATCAATTCGTTCTCCATACGGTGATGAAATAATGACCTCATACCCATCTTCTAATAACCTCTCAACAAGTTCTTTCCTGAAGTTATAAATTACAACATCATGATTTACTAACATAAGGACTTTCTTCATTAAATTAACTCTCCACTTCAGTAGAAATAATTGATTTTTTTAAATCTTTAATACGATAATCATGTTTTAAATCACTTAATGACATATCGTAACTCAAATCGCCAAACACCTTATTTATCAAATCGATTTTATTAGATAATAAATATAAAGTCGGATTAAATATTTTTACTAATTTCATTTTTTTCCCACTAATATCGGCGATTGTCCTAACCATCTCTGATGTCTTCACATATTCTTTATTCTGTGGGAAAAAAATTCCATGCTCATTTTTGCTAATTAATAAACGAATTAATTCAGTTAAATTATCGATATGCAACATACTTCTTTTATTGTCGATATCTGGAAATATTGGAGTAATCTTCGCGAACTTAGCCAAAAGCGGATAGTTTCCTTTTGAATCTTTCCCGTAAATCATCGGCGGACGGATGACGACAACATTAAATCCTTCCGACTGTAGTGGAAGGATTCCCTGTTCCGCTTGAAGCTTACTGTTTCCGTAGAAATTAATTGGCTCCGGAACAGTATCTCTTGTGATAACTTTGGTTTCCCCGATTTTACTGCTTGCACCATACACAATCATGCTGCTCATAAAAATGAACTGTTTGACTCCTTCAGCCTTAGCTTTTTTAGCAACTTCAATAGTGAGGTCCCGATTTACTTTGTAGTAAAGTTCTTCTTGATCTGCTTTCGCATCTTGGTGGGCAATCCCCGCTACATGAAAAATTGTGTCATATGGAGAAAAATCAAGTTCTTTCCATTCATCATTTCTTGTACCTACGCTATCCAACTGGTATTTTTCCGGCCATTGCGTCATCCATTTTTCAAAAGAGGTGCCAATATAGCTATTGGCACCTGTAATCAATATTCTCTTCATCTCTATTGATTACCTCCTTCACTTAGCGCACCTGTGCCGCCTTCAATAACTCCATCGCTTTTCAAAACGCTTGTAATGGTTCCGACAAAGCATTTCACATCGAATACGAAATTCATTTTTTTTATATACTCGCCATCCAACTCAGATTTGACATCAATTGGCAACTCATCGCGGCCATTAATTTGAGCCCAACCGGTTAAACCTGGGCGCACATCATTTGCATTGTACTTGTCTCTTTCAGCAATCAGATCGTACTGATTCCACAATGCAGGTCGTGGTCCGATGATGGCCATTTCGCCTTTGATGATGTTGAAGATTTGAGGCAATTCATCCAAGCTTGTTTTTCTCAGGAATTTACCGACTTTAGTGATGTATTGATCAGGATTTCCTAATAAATGCGTTGGTGTGTCCTTGGGAGTATCGATACGCATTGTACGGAACTTCAAAATATGAAAATGCGTTTTGTTGATTCCAACTCTTTTTTGCTTAAAGAAGATAGGACCCGGTGTATCCATTTTTATTGCTATAAATAAAATTAAGAATAATGGTGATAAAATGACTGCGGCCAATACTGAAAGAACTAAGTCAATCACTCTTTTTACCTTCAAATACTCCATACAGCACCCCTATAAATATTTTTTTCTTCTTATAATTGTGTCTAAGATATAATCACATAAAGAAAATATCTTTCAGTATTTTTAATGATAACATTTCTACAACTGTTTTTGCACAAAAATAGAAGTTTTTTTGAAGTTTTACTTAAATTTTACTTTTCAAAGCCGAATGATAAGAAAGCAAACGAATACATTATGAAGAAACTGTGAATTCACGAAATCCCATCTTTTGTTTTCGATTACGAAAACTAGAATAAAAGATTAATTACGACTTAGTGTTCTTAAGAATTCCACCGTCCTTATATTTGATGTCCTGCATTGTATCATTCCCACTCGAGAGTTTCGCTGTGTTAGTTCTTTCTTGCAAACCATACCTTATATTATAACCCTTTCCTGACAGATTTCTAATTTAATATTCCTATAATCATAATTTCAGGCAACACTTTTCGGATTGATTTTTTGCTTCGTTTAAGACAGCTCCGCCGGAGGTGCGCTACTTGCGCATCATTTTCCTCCGACAAACAGTCGCTCGTCGGATGTGGATAGCTGGCGGCAGCGTTGTTCTTCGATGAGGCGGCTCTTCGTCGGAGATGGCTGGAGACGCGGCACCACTCGTATTTGCGACAGAAATCGCAACAATCGGTTGTAAGCCTATCCAATCCGATGAATACGGACTATACTGGAGCTATTGTTTCATTATCGAAGGGTTGGAGGAATGTTTTTCATGATCATTGACACACTGGCTAATTTGGAATTTTATAAAGGATTGAATGAGCAGCTCTATAAGGGACTGAAGTTTTTGAAAGAAACGGATGTTGCAGCTTTACCTGTAGGACGTTACGAGATCGACGGCGATACGGTGTTCGCGTTGGTACAGGAATATGAGACGCATCTGCCGGAGGAATGTCGCTGGGAAGCGCACTACAAGTACACTGACATCCAGTATGTGGTGGAAGGCAGCGAAAGGATGGGCTGGAAAACGCTGGATGGCGTCGTGAAAACGGAGGATTGTCCGGAAGATGATGTTTACTTCTTTGAGTCTGATGGCGACCATTTCGTGCTGCATGCGGGTCAGTTGGCGGTGTTCACGCCGCAGGATGCCCACCGTCCGGGAATGGCAGTTGATGAGCCGGCACCGATCAAGAAGATCGTAGTAAAAGTGGCGATGTAACAGAAGATAATTGAAAAGCCGGGACAGCCTTTGCGCAAGCAAAACCTGTACCGGCTTTTCGGTAGTCATATTACGATGTTTCGTATCCTGGTAGCTCGGAACTCTGTCTTAGGGATTTAGTTGCAGCGCAACAAACTTATTCAAGTATAAGCGCCTATGGCATACGGGTAAAAACCAGCATTTTTAGGTTTGCTTGTTGCTTGTTTGAGCCAAAATGTGTCGTGTATGAAAATATGTGAAAAACCATATTATTATGGTGTTATCAGTTTTTCTTGCAATTTCAAAAGGATGTATTTGAAAACGGCAAGCAATATACACACAAATTTGTTTTTCACTTACTATCCATTTGGCCGAAGCTGGCTATAATTTGAAAGACCGTAGGTTACAACAAAAACAAACAAACTCCGCCGAAGTATTTCAAACTTCGGCGGAGTTTGTTTGTTTATTTTTATCATTTTCCGCCATTCATCTCCCACCTCTAGGAATGAAAAGGGCACAGCCCAATGAGTAGGTGGGAGATGAATGGCGGTAGGCGTCAGCCTATTCTTTTCGAAAAGTTTTGCTGTTAAAGAAGGCCCTCCCATTCGACCGGGAACAAACGTTCGTGTATAATAGGTGGCAGAAGGAGGTGATTGGCGATGATGATCCACAAAGCCTACAAGTTTCGGATCTACCCCAATCAGGAACAACAAATCCTGATTGCCAAGACCATCGGCTGTTCCCGGTTCGTGTTCAACCGCTTCCTGTCCGAATGGAACAAAAGCTATAAGGAAACAGGAAAAGGACTGAACTACAACGCTTGTTCCGCCAAGTTGACGTTGCTGAAAAAAGAAGAGGGGACACTCTGGCTGAAAGAGGTCGACAGTACCGCTCTCCAATCTTCCTTGCGGAATCTATCGGACAGCTACGACCGCTTCTTCAAGAAACAGAACAGCTACCCCCACTACAAGAGCAAAAAGAATCCGGTGCAGTCGTACACGACCAAGTATACGAACGGAAATATCGCGATTGTCGGGAACAAGTTGAAACTCCCTAAATTGGGGCTGGTCACATTCGCCAAGAGCCGGGAACCCGAAGGGCGTATCCTGAACGCCACCATTCGGCGCAATCCGTCCGGAAAATATTTCGTGTCGATCTTGTGCGAAGTCGAAACCCACCCCACTCCCAAAACATACACTACCGTTGGCGTGGATGTCGGATTGAAAGACTTTGCCATCCTATCGGATGAGGACAAAACCGTCTTCGAGAATCCAAAGTTTTTCCGAACAATGGAAAAGAAATTGGTGAAGGAGCAGAAAATACTGTCCCGCCGCATGGAGCAAGCCCGCAAGGACGGCAAGAAGCTGTTCGAGGCGAAGAACTACCAGAAGCAGAAACGCAAGGTCGCCTGTATCCACGAGGATATCACGAATAAACGGAACGATTACCTGCATAAAATCTCCACCGACATCATCAAAAACCACGATGTGATAGGGGTTGAGGATTTGCAGGTATCCAACATGGTCAAGAACCGAAAACTTTCGAAAGCCATCAGCGAAGTCAGCTGGTCGCAATTCCGCACAATGCTGGAGTATAAAGCGAATTGGTATGGGAAAGAAGTCGTTGTTGTAGCAAAAAACTTCCCTTCCAGCCAGCTATGTTCCTGTTGCGGCTATCAAAACAAAGACGTGAAGAGTCTCCGTGTGCGTAAGTGGACTTGCCCCGAATGCGGGAGCCATCACGACCGGGATTTCAACGCAAGCATAAACTTGAAGCAGGAAGCCATGCGTATTTTAGCTTCCAGAACCGTGGGGGCCACGGGGTTAGCCTAACGAGAATCTGACCGATAGGTCGGAGTTTTTAGGAATCTTCCACCTCTAAGCATAAGCATAGGTGGGAGTAGTCCAAATTCCAATAATCATAATTTCAGGTAACACTTTTCCGGATTGATTGTTACCTCCGGTTAAGGTGGCTTGGTTTGAGATGCGGTGCCGGAGAGATGCTGTCCTAAAGCTAACAGTCGCTCGGTGGAGGTGACTCGCAAGCTGCAGACTGTTCTCCGGAGAAAGATGGCTTTGTCGGAGGTGGCTGGATTCGCGACACAGCTCCCATTTGCGACAAAATTCGCAACATTCGAATGTAAGCTGAATCCTGACTATACCATAGCTATTGTTCCGTATCGCTGTCTTAAGATTTCACTTATAATTCCCAAATAGATATGCTAAACTATTTTTATCACTGATAAATATTAGTGGTTTTATGTTTTGTGTTATGTATAGATATTTACACTAACTTTTTTTAGAACAGATCACCTCTCTAAGTCATGAGTTTCATTAACATTATATAATCAGCCTCAATACTCCAGAAAAACCTATCGAGTAGATACTTTTATCGAAATTGGAATTCTTCACAACGAAGGATAGAAAGTAGGTAAGTATGAAAAGGACAACAAATATCGAAGAACTTTACCTCAAGATTAGATGCCCACACTGTGACAAAAAAATCAAGCTAACCTTCAATACTACTAAGTGCCCAAAATGTGGAATACATTTTGAAGAAAATGAAATCAAACAATTCTATTTTGACTGCGAATCAATGATAGTAAACAACAAAGTCCTCCTATTCGTATATCGTCACCCAAAATTTCTCGGCCTAACTGCTGGAATTATTACTGGCATAATAATCAATGCAATTATATATTTCTGAATCAGATTATCTATCTAAGTTACTATTGGAGAAATGCAACAATTACGCCCTTAGTGGACTGAGACTAATACGAGACAGTTGTCGTTGAAATAACAATATAATAACTGTCAATCGAAAAGTCGGGATAGTTTTTGCTTATGCAAAGACTGTCCCAACTTTTTTTGTATTGCTTTTATCCTGCATTCCCGGGTATTTATAACCAGGAAAAAAACCCATTAACATCAGGTTTTACAGCCATTCTCGTTACACAATTCGGGAATGCAGGTTTTATTCCAGATAAAAATACAACGACTGCAACAGATATTCAACTTCGTATTTTTCAGCCATTTTGAAAAGCTGGCGTTTCAGGGTTGCCAGCGTGCCGGTATTGTTCCGGTAGTTGGCGAGGTTCTTCTCGTATTGCTTGCGCTCGGTGTCGGTTGCGTACTTCTTGAAGTAGCCCCAGACGTGGGCTGCGGCGTTTTCGGCGTAACCGGGGCGGATTTCTTCGGCGAAGGCGGTGTCAATGAGACGATAGAATTCCTGGATCGGATAGGCTTCTTTGTCCTTCAGCAGCGTGCGGATGGCTTGGTAGATTGCCGGCGATCTTTCGAGGATGGCGTACTTGTAGCGGCCCCACTCTTTTTCCAATAGTGTTGCTTTTGGCGTGGTTGTCGTCGCGTTCTGACATTTGATGGCGGAAAGGTTTTTGTCCTTCACTTCCAGCATGATGTCGATCTGTTTGTCCTCCAGCTGTTCGTGGAAAGACAGGAAAGTCTCCAGATCGATCGTATCGGTATGGGCACCAGGTCGTTTGCTTGATGCCTGCTGGGAGTAGTGGATTTTCTGATTGCCGTCCGCTGCTTTCCAAGTCTTTTTGGCTTCAGCGATCCAGTATGGGTCGGTGCCTCCTGAAGGAGGCGGGTTGATGGCGTGGTGCAAGTTGTCGTAGACGGCCGGGATCTGGAGCCGGTCAGCCAAGCCGATAACTTCCTCGATGTTGTAGAGCCGATCATCGTTTTCGATGATCAGTCGATTTCGGACAGCTTCCGGAAGGCGGCGGAAATTCTGTTCGAAGCGCTGAAGTGCTTCTATTTTATCCCCATAGATTCCGCCGACATGCAGGACGATTTTGTGCTTATTGTCGACGCCCAGACACTCTAGCATTTTGGCGTGGTACGTAAGATCGAGGATAGCGCGCGCCACGACATCTTCGTCGGGCGAATTCAGGACGGTGTATTGGCCTGGATGGAACGACACCCGTATGCCGCTCTTCCGGATCTTCGCGCCGATGCGGTCGAAGACTTCCTTGTAGATCTCCGGCCAAGCGAGTGCGTTGACCGGACTCGAACCGAACGGGATCAGATCCGAACTGATGCGGAACAGTTTGATGCCGTTCTTGCGGTTGTAGTCGATCATCCGCTCCAAGGCGGTAAGGTTGTGCTCGGTCACTTCCGTCAGCTTCTCCGGGGTCGCGTTCCGCTGCATGACGCTGCGGATGTTTGTGTTGGGTGTACCGATGTTGAGGCAGGCGTAGCCGATGCTCATAGGGGTTCCTCCTTTCGTTCAGAGTTCCCGATGGAACTCGATTACTGCAGTACATTTTTTAGCTTTCAGATCTTTCTCGATAATCCTTCAGCAGCACATCAAACATCCGGATACCATTAGCTGCGCTGGCGGCATCTGCCGGGCTTTTAGCTTTGCCGGTCAGTTCGTCGACGACGGTCTGGATGAACGGCATGGCGACATGTTCTGGTGTTTCGAAAGTGTAATTCGTCGTTTTTCCGTCCTTGATCAGGCGGATCCATTCGAAGCTCGTGCCTTCGAAGACCAGCGTCCCTTCCGAACCGATGATCGTCACTTCATCCAAGTCGAAGTCCGCAACATAGCACCAGGCGGCCGATCCGACGACACCGTTTGCGAAGAGGAAGGAGGCCGAGACGGTGTCCTCCACTTCATAGAGTCCGGCCCGGTTCTCGACGATGCCGGTCATCGCGGTGATGTCACCGAAGTAATAAGCCAAGTAATCGAGCACATGCACTTGGATATCCAAGTCCTTCCCGCCTCCTGCGGCCGGAAGCAGACGCCAAGGCAAGTTGTCCTTATCCAAGTCTTCCGGAGCGGGCTGTTGGTATTGGCGGATTTCCACCAATTGCGGTTGCCCGATGCCCCCCTCATCCAGCAGTTCCTTGATTTTTTGGAATTTTTCGAGTGCCCGGCGGTAGAAGCTGACGAAAACCGGCAAGCCTTTCTCCTCAGCCGCCTCCAGTATCGCTTGGCATTCCTCGAAAGTGCGCGCCATCGGTTTCTCGATCAGCGGCACCTTGTTAGCCGCAATCACCTGCATGGCGTAGTCGTAATGGGTGGCCGGCGGTGTGGCGATGTAGACAGCAGTGATTTCTTCGTCCGCCAGCAATTCCTCAACTGTTGCATACACTCGGCCGTGTCCATGGCGTTTCACCCAATCATGCGCCTTGGCTTCCGTGCGGTTGTATACCCCCTTCAATCGGGACCCATTCGTTTTATAGAGCCCTGGCCCGCTTTTCTTCTCCGTTACATCACCGCAGCCGATCATTCCCCATACTGTCTCTTCCATATCTATCCCCTTTTCCAAGTTCGTTTGTTGTTGTATACAGTCTATTATACGCGACCGTAGGTTGGTTTACCTGCAGAAATGCTTCAAGCAGAACAAGCCCCCGAGGCGATTGCGTGCGTCGCTTCGGGGGCTTGTTGCTGCTTTGGATTGTTTGGTGCTGTTTGGACCAACAGGCTACAGATGTGATACTGTCCTGGGCTGTCGCCCGACAACGATGGGGGCTGTGGTGGGGCCGCGATGCCGGCTGTTTGGTGTACTTCAGATTCCGTTCAGCCGACGCTTTTGGATTTCGTCGGCTTTTCGGTGTCCTCCGTTCTTCGTTTAGTCAACAGATCCTGCCGGTGTCTGCTCTTCGGTGTCCTCCGCGCATCGTTCAGTCAACAGATTCTGCGGGTGTCGGCTGTTCGGTATCTTCCGCGCGTCGTTCAGTCAACACATCGCGCGGGCGCCGACTTTTTTGCATTCTCGCCCTTCGTTCAGCCGATGCCGTTGTTCAAAAAATAGATCAGTGTCTGCAGCTCATTCGTCATGTCGACGTTCTGGACGCGGACGTTTCCCGGGACGGAGAGGCGGATCGGTGTGAAGTTCATGATGCCGTGGACGCCGGCTTCGATCAAGCGGTCCGCGACGTCCTGCGCCATTTCGTGGGGCACCGTCAGGATGGCCACTTCCAGCTGTTGGATGCGCAGCTGCTCCACCATATTAGCCATCGGGTAGACGGGCACACCGCTGAGGATCTTGCCGACGATCCCCTCATCGATATCGAAGGCGGCACTGATGCGCAGATTGTTGCTGACATGGAAGTTGTAGTTCAACAGGGCCTGGCCCAGATTGCCCACGCCGATCAGCGCCACATTGGTGAGCCGTTCCTGGTGGAGCTTTTTGTTGAAGAAATCCAGCAAAAATGCCACATCATAGCCGTAGCCTCTTTTTCCGGGCGCGCCAAAATAGGAAAAGTCCCGGCGGATCGTGGCGCTCTCCACTTTCACCGCCTCGCCCAATTCGGTGGATGAGACCCATTTTTTGCCTGCCGTATGCAAAAAACCCAAGTAGCGGTGGTAGATCGGCAACCGCCTTGCCGAAGCTTTTGGAATGTTGTTCGTCGTCATGTTGATTCTCCTCTTCTTTCTTCCTTCATATCGTAGCCCGCACGGACGCGGCTTTTTCGTGCAAAAAGCCGCCCGCGGATGGGCAGCTAGTCCTTCTCCCCGGTTTGGGGGTCGGTGGTTTGACGCATCGGGCACTGGTCCGCGTCTGGATTTCTGTAGGCACAGGTTTTGTTCAACGGACACCCGGAGCACTTGCTGCCCTTTTTCTTGTCGCGGACGATTTTCGCGATGGATCCGGCAACGAAAGCGGCGATGATCAAAAACACAACGATATCTCCGAACATGGCGGTTATCCTCCTTTGCATCTGCAGTTTATTTTTCTTCTTGCTTCTGGATCAGGTAAACGATGATTCCGGCCAGCAGCGCGACCGCAATCAGGCCGGGGATCACGCCGGTCCCGAAACTGCCGGTCGTCAGGAGCGTTCCGATTTGGTAGACAAAGTAGGCCAGCGTATAGCCCATGCCAAACTGGAAGCCGATCCCGGCCCACAGCCATTTGCTGCTTTCCATCTCGGCCCGCATGGCGCCGATTGCCGCAAAACAAGGCGGCGTGAACAGATTGAACATCAGATAGGCTAGCGCCGAAGCCGAGGTGAGGCCCATCACGGCTGCCACATCCAGGGCGCCGGAAACGAGCACGAGTTCCTCGGTATCAATGAAGTTGCTGATGCTGTAGACGACCGCCAATGTCCCGACGACGTTCTCTTTGGCGATGAAACCCACTACGGCGGCTGCGGCAAGCTGCCACACGCCGAAACCGAGCGGGATCAGCAGGAAGGCGAGCGGACTGGCCAGGCTGGCGAGGATGCTGGTTTTTCCCATGCCCGCTGGCACGACTTGGAAGGTCCAAGTGAACGTCTGCATCAGCTGGACGGTCACGTTGCACAAAAGGATGACCGTCCCCGCGTTCACCACGAAGGCTTTGCCTCTGGCCAGCATCGAGACGGCTGCCCGCTTCAGGCTCGGCACGCGGTATTCCGGCAGCTCCATGATGAAGTAGGATTTGGAAGGCGTGGCTTTCGTAATTTTCTGGATGATCCGGGCGCCGAAAACAATGATGGTGATTGCCACAAAATACATGGACGTCCCTACCCAGGCCGCATCCTCAAAGAAGATTCCGGCAAAGAGCGCGATGACCGGCAGCTTCGCGCCGCAGGGCATGAACGGCGTCAGCATCGCGGTCGTCCGGCGTTGGCGCTCGTCGCGGATTGTCCGCGTCGCCATAATGCCGGGGATGGCGCAGCCGGTGCCGATGACCATCGGGATGATCGATCTGCCGGAGAGTCCCACCTTTTTCATATGGCGGTCCATCACGACGGCGACCCGGGCCATGTAGCCGCAATCCTCCAGCAGGGCCAAAAGGAAGAACAGCACCATGATCAGCGGCAGGAAACCGATGACGGCACCAACGCCGCCGATGATCCCATCGAGCAGCAAAGCCCGCAACAAGGGCGATACGCCCGCGCCGATCAGTCCGTCCGCCCAGGTGTACAGGCTGTCGATCCAGCCGACCAGAATATCGGCAAAAAACGGCCCCAGATAGGTTTGCGATAGGGAGAACACGAAGTAGATGACGGCCGCAAAAATCGGGATGCCCCAGATTTTGTGGGCTACGATCCGGTCGATCGCATCGTGCCTCGTTTGTTTGGCGCTGTCGACCGTCCGGACTTCCACTTCTTTCACTAAGGCCGCGACAAACGCAAAGCGTTCACGGTCGACAGCCGCAGCAGGCGCGGCTGTTTCCGCTGCGGGGCTAACGGCAGGCCGGAAAGGCGCTGGCTGGTTTTTGCCAACGCTGGCGGCCGCTGCAGCGATCAACTCGGCAAGGCCTTTGCCTTCGATCGAAGCTGTCTCGACGACCGGGCAGCCCAGCCTTTCCGCCAATTTTTGCGTATCGATGGTGATTTCTTTGTTGTCCAACAAATCGCTTTTGTTCAAGGCGACAACCACCGGGATCCCCAGCTCCAACAGCTGCGTCGTGAACAGCAGGCTCCTGCTCAACTTGGTGGCATCGACGATGTTGATGATCACATCCGGCGCTTCTTTTTTGACGAAGTCGCGGGTGATGTTCTCCTCGCATGTGAACGCCGCCAAGGAATAGGCACCCGGCAGATCCACGACCCGGATCTTCTTGCCGGACTTGTTCAGTTCCTTTTTTACGTCCCCTTCTTTCTTGGCGACCGTCACGCCCGGCCAGTTGCCGACGTGTTCGATCTTGCCTGTGATGGCATTGAATAAAGTGGTTTTACCACTGTTCGGGTTTCCCGCAAGTGCAATGCGCATAATTGTCCTCCCTATCGCTTTATTTCCGGAACGGTCCGTCCAGCTTGGCGCTAGATCAGGATTGCTCTGGCCAGATCGCCATCGATGCTGTACCGGGCATTTTTGACGTGGATGATGTAATTTTCGGTCAAGGCCGAAATGACCGTCACGGTTTCGCCCTCGAAGCAGCCCAAGGTGCAGAGGAAATCCTTCATCCCTTCCTCGGATGCCACGATCCCTTTGATGACATAGGGATGATTGATTTCCGCATCGGTCAGGTTGCGCGGCCGCGGCGGATCGTCTGTTTGGTTTTTTTCTTTGCCGCCGAAAAGGCGTTGCATAAGTGAGCGTTTCATGGGGACCTCCTTGGTTGGTTTTATCGGTTTGCCTTACTTCGGCAGTATGGCGCCTGTTTTTGCGCTTTCGGATCGGCAGGCTTGAAGCACGGAAAGCGCAGAATTAGTGATATGATTCACATGGAATGCCCTTTTGTCCGTGCCAAAACCTGCTGATTAGGATTTAGGCCCGCTCAAGTGAGAATCATTCTCACTTGAACGAGCAAGCTAAGCCTATCCCTTTTTCAGCAGCGGTCAGCCTTTGAAAAGGGAAAAATGCCCCGCATCCAGCACACAGTCAAGTACGCTCTGCCTTCCGCGGGGGGTGTTATTTACGGGTCAATCCACAAGTTGTTTTGAAGCCAAGTTTTTTCTTTTCAGCCTGCTTCCGGTTGCGCGAAAAGCGTAGGCCAGGAAGTAGCAGGCGACGGCGATCATGACGATGCAGGCGCCGGATGGGATGTTGAGCCCGTAGGAGACCCACAGGCCGCTGATGCTGAAGAAGGCCCCGAAAAGCACCGCCAACAGCATGCGGTTCTTCAGCTGTTTCGAGAACAGGGCGGCCATGGCAGCCGGCGCCGTCAGCAGCGCCAGCACGAGAATGATGCCGGCCACGCGGATCAGCACGACCACGGTCATCGCCACCAGAACCAGCAGCAAGTATTCCAAAAAGATCGTTTTGACGCCGATGATGGAGGCGAACTCCTCATCGAAGAGATAGGCTTTCCAGGCGTTGAAGAGCGCGACCACGACCGCCAGCACAAGTGCGGTCACGAGCAGCATCAGCGTCAGGTCCGCCTGGGTCACCGACAGGATGTTCCCGAAAAGATAGGAATTCAGATCGGGCGGATAGCCCGGCATCAGTGCGATGAAGACGATGCCGAAAGCCATGCCCAGCGACCAGAACAGGCCGATCAGGATGTCCGCCTGCACGCCGCCCTTCCTTTTGATGGTGCCGATCCCGAGCGCTGCCGCGATGGCAAAAAGGAAGGCGCCGATGATGGGTTCGAACCCGAAGAAATAACCGAGGCCGACGCCGCCGTAAGCCGTGTGGGCGATTCCGCCGCTCATCATCACCAGCTTCTTCTCGACGATGATGACGCCGATGATGCCGCAGACGATGCTCGCCAGCAGGCTGGCGGCGAAAGCGTTCTGTAAAAATTGATATTCGAATAATGCCTGGATCATTTTGTACTTTCCTCCTCGTGCGCTTTCAGGACCCGGTGCGGAACGCCATGCGCGATCAGGTCGACCGGGCAGCCGTAGAGTTCGTTCACGACGCTTTCGTTGAGCTCGGGTTCGCCGTGGTAGACCAATTTTTTGTTCAGGCAAGCCAGCTTGCCCACTTCGGACGAAATCGCCATCAGGTCGTGGGTGACAAGTATGATCGTCATGTCGGCGTTGACTTCCCGGAGCAGCTGATAGATCTGGTTCCGCGAGTTGGCATCGACGCTGGCTGTCGGTTCATCCAGCAGCAGCAGTTTGGGCTCGACAGCCAAGGCTCTGGCAATCAGCAGCCGCTGGAATTCTCCCCCCGAGAGTTCGGAAATCTGCCTGTTCGCCAGATGGCCGATGCCGACGCGTTCCAGTTGCGCAGCGGCGATCGCTTTGTCCGTTTCGGAATATTTCCTGCACAAGGATAAGCCCGGTTTCAGCCTGCCGGTCAGGACGACTTCGAACACGGAGATCGGGAAGCGTCTGTCCATCGCCCCGAATTGCGGAACAAAGCCGACCGCAGCCCGGTTCTTGCCCGGCTCCTGGCCGTAGATGCGGACGTTGCCGGTTGTGGGTTGGATCAATCCGAGGATGGCCTTCAGCAAAGTCGACTTCCCGCCGCCGTTCGGCCCGATGATGCCCAGGATTTCCCCGTGCGCCACCTTCAGACAGACATTGGAAAGTGCGGCTTCATCCCCGTAGTAGACGGACAGGTTGTCGATCTGAAGGGCTGTTTCCGTCATTGCATAGCCTCCGCCATGGTCGCTGCCATGTTCTGCAGATTCGCGATGTAGTCCGGCGCTAACGGCGCCAGCTGGATCGTTTTCCCGCCGATCTCTTCGGCGAAGGCTTCGGCCTGGCTGCTGTCCATTTCTTCCTGATAGAAGATGACCTTGATGCCTTCCGCTTTCGCCAGGTCGACCATCTCCTGCAGATGCTGGGCGGTGGCTTCTTTGCCGTCCTGTTCGAGCGCGTGCATCGTCAGTCCGTAGTCCTCCGCGATGTAGCCGAATGCCGGATGGTAGACGATGAATTGCTTGCTTACGACGCCTTCCAGGGCCGTTTTGATTTCCTGGTCGACTTCATCCAGCTGCGCCAGATAGTCGGCCGCATTCTGTTCGTACAGTGCCTGGTTGTCGGGATCGAGGGCGCTCATTTCCCTGGCGATCGCCTCCACCATCACTTTTACGCGCTTGGGCGAAAGCCAGATGTGCGGATCCCTCCCGCCGGATTCAAAAGTCCGGTCCGGATAGACGGCTGCGACTTCCTCGGCCAGCGGGACGACTTTCACATCGCCCGCGTTGGGCAGGATGTTGGCTTCCTCGGTCGCCACCCCGATCGAGAAGTAGAGCGCGGCGTCGCCGAACGCTTCCATCTCCTGGGCGGTCGGTTCATAGTTGCCGGGATTGCTGCCGGGCGGAATCAGCGTCACGATATCCACCGTGTCGCCGCAGACCGCTTCCACAAACGTCCGCTCCGGCACGATCGACACAGCCACGACCGGTTTCTCCGGCTCTGACGCTGACGTTGCCTCTTCGGTCGCCGTATCGCTGCAGCCGGCCAAATAGGCGGTGCTCAGCAGCAGGGCGGTCCCGACTAATTTTTTGAGTGTTTTTTTCATTTTGTGTTTCTCCCCTCTTGGCGCTGTCGCCGCAGTCCCCGTGGTTCCCGTAAGGAGCGGGCGGAGCGAGCAAAACCAAAGAGGCTATCTCCGGATGAAATAGCCTCCTTGGTGCTTTCAGCGTCTTCCTTTAGTTCCTTTTATTGTTTTCAAAACGTGCTTCCGGCGTGTTTACTTCACTTCGCGGAAAGTTGCGCGTCTGCGCAGCTTCGGTGAATACTTTTTCATTTCCAGACGGTCAGGATTGTTGCGTTTGTTTTTGCTGGTCAAATACAGGCGTTCCCCTGTCTCGACGCATTCCAAAATGATGTTCAGTCTCATGGTGTGCATTCCTTTCTTTCTGAAGTTTTTTTGTCAGCTTTGCCTTAGCTAAGGCTGCCCGGAATGCCCGGGCCTTTGTGGGTTCAGGCTCACCAGCTGGCTTTTTGCACCCCGGGGATCAAGCCCTGGTGCGCGAGCTGTCTGAAGCTGATCCGCGACATGCCGAATTTGCGCATATAGGCTCTCGGTCTGCCGTCGATCAGATCGCGGTTTTTGTAGCGGTTCGGATTCGAATCCTTCGGCAATTTCGCCAACGCCTGATAATCTCCGGCGGCTTTCAGTTCCATGCGCACCGCTGCATATGCCTCTATCGCTTCCCGCTGTTTGCGGGCTTTTGCAATTTTTGATTTTTTCGCCATATAATCTTCCTCTCTATGCTCAGAACAATCCGTTTCACGATCCGTTTCGATGTAAAACGTAACAATTACGATTTATAAACGAAATTTATCATACTGTAAATGGATTGTCAATCTAAATAAATCTGAAATTCCATTCATATGATCGTCCTTCACGACAGCCTCGTGACAGGGTTACAATCCGACCCTAAGAAAAGCTTGACAACAGAAAAAATTACAGATACGATTTAAATCGTAATTATTACGTTTTGTAACTATAGCGGCATCAACAACAGGAGGAAGCATGGAATTCAATGTTTGCTTATCAAAACTGACAAAAAATGGGTACAAACCCACTTCCCAAAGAAAGGCGCTGATCCGAATGTTTTTGGAAAACAGTCGGACGATGCTCTCGGCCAAAGAAGTCCGAAACTACATCACGCATTTGGCAGGAAAACAGGCCAGCTTCGGGAATGTCTATGACAATCTGTATCTGCTCTGCACTTTCGGCATCATCGGCAAAACCGAATATTGCGGGGAATCGTTTTTTTACCGGAAGGAAACGACCGAAAAGGATTCGGTGATGTTCATCTGCACCAACTGCAGGAAAATCATGTATCTTTCGAGCGAATTGTTTGGACAGTTTCTGAATAAAGAAAAAGAGGAACATGCTTACCGGGTCCTCAGCCAGAAATTTGAAATTTATGGCTTGTGCCCGCAATGCCGGCTGGCCGGGTAAGGACCCTAGCTGTCAAACGCAGGCTTAGCGGATGTATCAGAATAGAATACAGGTGTCTTAAGAGAGGAAGAATAGTTCAGATGAAACAATCGATTCCCATTACGGTATTAACCGGTTATCTAGGCTCAGGAAAAACCACCTTATTGAATCACATTCTCCATGGCGATCATGGCTTGAAAATTGCGGTCATTGTGAATGATATGGGGAGCGTCAATGTGGATGAAGCGCTGATCAATCAAGGCGGGTTCAAACGGACAGAAGAAAAATTGATTTCG
Source organism: uncultured Trichococcus sp. (assembly GCF_963663645.1). Lineage (NCBI taxonomy): Bacteria > Bacillati > Bacillota > Bacilli > Lactobacillales > Carnobacteriaceae > Trichococcus > uncultured Trichococcus sp. The sequence goes on along the minus strand of NZ_OY760503.1, from coordinate 1,781,674 downwards.
ATCGCCAATGGCTGCATTTGCTGTACATTGAGGGAAGATTTGATCGTTGCGCTGGATTCCCTGGCGCAGCTCCCGGATATTGACTACATTGTGATTGAGGCATCAGGAATCAGTGAACCCATCCCGATTGCCCAATCGCTGACGCTGCCGGAAAATCCTTTGGGGATCGATCTGACCGCTCAGGTCCACTTGGACACGATGGTGACCGTCGTGGATGCTAAAAGAATCTGGGATGACTTTGGCTCCGGTCAGCCGATTGTTGATCGGCAGAAGGAAAGCGTTGATGAGGAGAACCGCGACATCCGCGATCTGTTGATTGACCAGATTGAATTCTGCAATGTCTTGATTCTGAACAAATGCGATTTGCTGGAGGAATGGCAAGCCGAAAAAATTGAAACATTGGTCCATTCGCTTCAAAGGGAAGCTAAAATCATCCGCTCAATCAGATCTGAGATTGCATTGACTGAAATACTGAACACAAACCTTTTTGATTTAGAGCAGATGAGTTACGCAGCGGGCTGGATTAAGGAGTTGGAACTGGGCTATCAGGATCATGTCCCGGAAACGGAAGAATACGGCATTTCATCCTTTGTCTATCGAAACAACCTGCCAATGGATGCGGGACGCTTCAACACCTTCCTTGAAAAGCATTTCCCTGCCTCGGTTGTCCGCTCGAAAGGCTTTGTCTGGTTTGCGCAGCATAGCGATTTCTCTTCCTTGATGGAAACGGCGGGCAATCACGTCGACATTTCCCCATTGACTTATTGGTTGGCGACATTGCCGAAAGCCGAGCGCATGCAGGTATTCTCAGAAGATCCGGAAATAAAAGAAAGATGGCATCCTGTGTATGGGGATCGCTTCACAGAGATCGTCTTCATCGGCATCGACATGCACCAATCCGGCATCGAAGCCGCGTTGGATTTATGCTTGGTCGATGAAGATGCCCTGCAGTCAGGTCTCTACAGCAAAACAAGCCCCTATCCATGGGAAGTGAGCAGCCTGTAAGGTTGATTCAGTTGAACCAGCTTGTCTGCGGGAAATCCGGTCGTGCCAGCATCTTCAGCCGACAGCCTTGCCTTTTGTCGGCTGTTCCGGATACCGTCCTGGGCGTTCGCCCGACAGAAGAGCATTCATTCTCGGGTGTTTTGCGGTTTTCGGCATTCGTTCAATAGACAAATCGGCGTTCTCTCGGCTGTTCAGATTACCGTCCTGGGCTGACGCCCGACAGATGAGCAATCTGTCGGCTGTTTTGCGGTTTTCGGTATGCGTTCAGTCGACAGATTGGTGGGCTCTCGGGTGTTCGGGTTACCGTCCTGGGCTGTCACCCGACAGAAGAGTGTTCTGTCGGGTGTTTTGCGGTTTTCGGTATTTTTTCAGTCGACAGATCGGCATTCTCTCGGGTGTTCCGGTTACCATCCTAGGCTGTCGCCCGACAGATAAGCGTTTTGTCTGGTGTTTTGCGGTTTTCGGTATCCGTTCAGTCGACAGATCGGCATTCTCTCGGGTGTTCGGGTTACCGTCCTGGGCTGTTGCCCCACAGATGAGCGTTCTGTCGGGTGTTTTGTGGTTTTCGGTATCCGTTCAGTCGACAGATTGACGTGCTCTCGGGTGTTCCGGATACCTTCCTGGGCTAACGCCCGACAGAGGAGCGTTTTGTCTGGTGTTTGGTGGTTTTCGGTATGCGTTCAGTCGACAGATTGGTGAACTCTCGGGTATTCGGGTTACCGTCCTGGGCTGGCGCCCGACAAAAGAGTCAAAAACCCAAAGAAAAGGCTCCCGCCGCGGCGGGAGCCTTATTTGTATTGATTTAGATGAACAGGTTCAAGTTGGCATCCATCGTGTCGCCGATGTAGGCTGCTACACCGCCGAAGTCCACGCCTTCGATGATTTCCTCTTCTTTGATGCCCATGATGTCCATGGACATGGTGCAGGCTACCATCTTAACGCCCATTTTTTGTGCTTGGGCGATCATTTCCGGTAGGCTGTCGACGTTCTTTTGTTTCATGACAGCTTGGATCATTTTCGATCCGACGCCGCTCATGTTCATTTTCGAGATCGGCAGTTGGCCTGCGTGGTTCGGCAGCATGATGTCGAACATTCTTTCCATGCCGCGTTTCGCCACGTTGACTTTTTTCGGACGCTTGATGACGTTCAAGCCCCAGAAGGTAAAGAACATCGTCACTGGCTTGCCGTAAGCCGCCGCTCCGTTGGCGATGATGAAGGAAGCCAAGGCTTTGTCCAAGTCCCCGCTGAAGACAACCATCGTGGCGCCGTCTTTGGTTTCCTGCAGGACCGGTGCTTGCGCCGCTTGGGCTGCCATTGCCGCAGCGTTGAAGCCGGCTGGTGCAGCTGGTGCTGCTGGTGCTGCTGGAGCCGCTGCGCCAGCTTTGCCTTTGGAGATATGGGCACGGACGATTTTGCCGTCGATTTCTTTCGAAAGCAGCGTGTTGCCGGTGTTCTTCGTCCAGGCAGCGATATCCGCCAGGAAGCCGAAGTCGGATGCTTCGATGATCAGTTCCTGACCGTCAACCATCTTGTCCATGTTCTCCTTCACTTTCAGGATCGGACCCGGGCACTGCAGTCCGCAGGCATCGACTTGGATCGTGTTGCCGACCGGTTGGGCTGGCTTCGCGTGTGTCGGTTCCACATGCACGGCCTCTTCCGGCGCTTCCTCTTTATAGTTCAAAGTTGTATTTGCTTGTTTGTAAGTTTTGTAGCCGCCGTCCAGGTTCTTGACGGTGAAGCCGTTCTGCATCAGGATGCGGGCTGCGTTGTAGCCGCGGTGGCCGACTTGGCAGAACACATGGATCGTTTTGTCTTTCGGCAATTCGCTCATGCGCGCACGGATGTCGCCCAACGGAATCGTGTAGGCATCGCCCAATACGCCGGTCGCCAATTCGAAGTCTTCGCGGACGTCCAGGAAGAACGCGCCGCTTGCGATCAGGCCGTCGACTTCATGCCACTGGAACGAATCGACTTTGCCTTCCAACAAGTTGGAAGCTGCGTAACCTGCGATGTTGGCTGGATCTTTTGCGGATGAATACGGTGGTGCGTATGCCAATTCCAAATCCGGCAAATCGTAGACGGTCGCGCCCAATTTCATGGCTGTTGCGATGACATCGACGCGTTTTTCGACGCCTTCCATTCCGACTGCCTGCACACCCAAGATTTTGCCGTCCAAGCCGAACAACAACTTGATGTCCAACGGCGAAGCCCCTGGGTAATAACCGGCATGGGAGTTCGGATGAATGTGGACCACTTTATAGTCGGTGCCGCAACGTTTCAAGGTTTTCTCGCTGTTTCCAGCTGCCGCCACCGTCAATTCGAAGACTTTCGCGACGGAAGTTCCCATTGTGCCTTTGTAGCGGACATCCATGCCGTTCAGGTGGTCAGCCACCAAGCGGCCTTGACGGTTCGCTGGCCAAGCCAACGGAACGACTGTCGGGCTGCCGTTGACGAAGTCGGTAACTTCAATGACGTCGCCTACCGCGAAGATATCCGGATCGGATGTCTGCAGTTGGTCGTTCACGACGATCGAACCGCGTACGCCTGTCTTCAGACCGGTATCGACTGCCAATTCATTTTCCGGCGTCACACCGATCGAAAGGATCGTCATGTCCGTATCCAAAACTTTGCCGCTGTTCAGGCGGACTTTCGAGCCGTTTTCTTCGAAGGCTTTGACGCCGTCGGAAAGGATCAATTGCACGTTATGCATATCGATATGAGCATGCACGCCTTGCGCCATTTCGAAGTCAATCGGTGCCATGACCTGATCGCTCATTTCGACCAAGGATACGTGGATGCCCAATTCCCATAGGTTTTCCATCATTTCCAGACCGATGAAGCCGCCGCCGATGACGGTCGCGCGTTTCACTTGGTGTTCCGTGATGTAGGCTTTGATCTTGTCCATATCCGGAATGTTGCGCAAAGTGAAGACGTTCTGCGCGTCCTCGATGCCGGTGATGGCCGGTTTGATGGGTCTTGCGCCAGTCGAGATGATCAGCTTGTCATAGCTTTCCTCGGTTGTAGCACCGGTTTTTACGTGTTTCACTGTGATTGTCTTCTTAGCCGGGTTGACCTTCACGACTTCGCTGAAGTTCTTGATGCCGATGTTGAATTTCTTCGCCATGCCGCCGACAGTCTCCAACAACAGGTTATCGCGCTCTTGGATCGTGCCGCCGATGTGGTAAGGCAAGCCGCAGTTCGCGAAGGAGATGTATTCGCCCTTTTCGAAGATGACGATTTCGTCCTCTTCGTTCAATCTTCTCAAGCGTGCCGCTGCAGTCGCTCCGCCGGCTACGCCGCCGATGATCACAATTTTACGTTTCATTCTATATAATCCTCATTTCACAAAGTTTTTTGGTTTCGGTTATCTGCTGATAATAATACCCCGGTAGGTATAAATTGTAAAGAGAAATGTGTCGAGAATGTTAAAAAACTTTTGCACAAAGTCGTCGACGGCCCGTGGGTGCCGCGTTCTCCGACGAAGCGGGCTCTCGTCGGAGGTGGGGTGCCGGTGATTTATTTTCCCCCTGTTACTGGAGGCTCGCCGGAGCTGAGCGCGGATTCACACCCTGTCCTCCGGTGAACGATGACTCGTCGGAGGACAGGATCTCCACCTCTCGCCTGCTCCGGCGAAACAAACCCTAACAGGAGCTAGTGCTTTCCTCCGGTGAGCGCCCTTCTCGACGGAGTTGCGCTCTTCGGTATCCATCTTCCTCCTATTACCGGATCCTAGCCGGAGCAGCGCGCGGATTCACACTCTGTCCTCCGTCGAACGAAGTCTCCCCGGAGGTACGAATTTCACACTCTCGCCTACTCCGGCGAAACAAACCCTAACAGGAACTGGCGCCTTCCTCCGGTGAGCGCCCTTCTCAACGGAGCTGGGCTCTTCGGTATCCATCTTCCTCCTATTACCGGATCCTAGCCGGAGCATAGCGCGGATTCACACGCTGTCCTCCGGCGAACGAAGTCTCCTCGGAGGACAGGATTTCCACCTCTCGCCTGCTCCGGCAAGACAAACCCTAACAGGAACTGGCACCTTCCTCCGGTGAGCGCCCCTCTCAACGGAGTTGGGCTCTTCGGTATTCGTTTTCCTCCTATTACCGGATCCTAGCCGGAGCTGAGCGCGGATTCACACTCTGTCCTCCGTCGAACGAAGGCTCGCCGGAGGTACGGATTTCTCCCTCTCGCCTGCTCCGGCGAAACAAACCCTAACAGGAACTGGCGTCTTCCTCCGATGAGCGCCCCTCTCAACGGAGTTGGGCTCTTCGGTATCCATCTTCCTCCTGCAAGCGAATGTTAGCCGGAGCTGGGCGCGCGGTCACATGCTGTCCTCCGGCGAACGAAGGCTCGTCGGAGGTGAGAGATTCGCCCTCGCACTAGCTCCGGCGAAGCAAACCCTAACGGGAGCTGGTGCTTTCCTCCGATGAGCGCCTTTCTCAACGGAGTTGGGCTTTTCGGTATTCATCTTCCTCCTGTTACCGGATCCTAGCCGGAGCTGCGCATGCATTCACAGCTTGTTCTCCTGCGAACTACCTCTCCCCGGAGGACAGCATCCCCATCTCGCACCAGCTCCGGCGAAGAGACACCTTATAGGAGAACACTGTCCAGCCGGTATACAATCCCTCAGACAAACAAACAGGCAAGAACTCCGACGAGCCGCAGCTTCGTCGGAGTTCTTGCCCTTATACGTAATGGCGTCCATGGCATTTTCCCACGGCCGTATAGTTCTTACAAAGCACACGATAAATCCGATCCTTATTATCCATCCCGCACCACTCGGCCATCCGCGGCGTCGTCACTTTCGCATCCGGAAAAAGCAGCCGGAACTCTTCGACATTGTGCAGAATCGTTTTCGTCGTCCGCCTCCTCTTCTTGCAGACCGGACAATAGACTGACTTCACCCCATCAAGGCGCACCGCCGAACCGCAATCGAGGCAGAACAGCTCTTTCCGCAACTTCGCGTAGTCGATTTCCGGCAGCTCCTCGGCAAAATGGCGCGGATTGTGCATCCGGATCAACGCATCCGCCAGCCGCTGTTGCTCCGGCCCAATTGCTCCCTTCACCCGAAAATTCTGAAAATGACGCGGAATCTGCCCGGGAAGCAGATATCCCTCAATTTTACGATTACTCAGCAAATTGAACTCGGGGTTGATGAATACGACGAAGCCTTCAATCGGCATCTCGATCTTCAGCTCCGCAAGCAGCACACCCAATCTTGCCATCGTCCGATTCAGCTGAAGCGACGGATTTTCCATTGTGGCACCACTTGGCTTCCGGAACGTCAGCGGCCCCCACAGATGATCCCCTTTGTGGTTTTTCGTTTCGTACACCAAAAGTTTATCGGGACAAATCACCAGCGTATCGATCTGGATCGAAACGCGATTGTGCCGCAACTGCAGATCATTCAGCACCAAACAGCGCGAATCCAACGCATCCGTGTGCACATCCAGCCCGCATTCGCCCCCGAATCCCCCATCCATATGCAACAAATAATACTGATCCCCCGGCCCCAATCTCATCCGTTTGGCCAACGCTTCATAAATGCAGAGCATCCGCGGCTTTTCGCGTTCTTTGTATGCCATTACCTTTCCTCCTTCTGAATTCAACTGTCACCTGTAGTATCTGCATTCCATCGTCATTGACTTTTTTCATTCCTCCAGCGACTTCCGACGACGGATCCTTTCGCCGAAGATGAGGTGCCAGCAATCTGGTGTCCTCCGGTGAACACTGCTCTCACCGGAGGCGGGATGCCCGCGATTTACTGTCCTCCTGTTACCGGATCCTAGCCGGAGCTGACCGCGGAATCCGACGCTGTCCTCCGCCGAACAAGGGCTCGTCGGAGGTGAAAGATTCGCGCTCGCACCAGCTCCGGCGAAGACAACCCTAACAGGAGCTGGCGCCGTCCTCCGGTGAGCGCCCTTCTCGACGGAGTTGGGCTCTTCGGTATCCGTCTTCCTCCTGCAAGCGAATGTTGGCCGGAGCTGGGCAAGGATTCACCCTCTGTTCTCCGTCGAATCCTAATCGGAGGACAGGATCTCCACCTCGAACCAGCTCCGGCGAAGCAAACCCTCATAGGAGCTGGTGCTTTCCTCCGATGAGCGCCCTTCTCGACGGAGTTGGGCTCTTCGGTATTCATCTTCCTCCTGCGAGCGAATGTTGGCCGGAGCTGGGCGCAGATTCACACCCTGTCCTCCGTCGAACGAATCCTAATCGGAGGACAGGATCCCCTCCCCGCGCCTGCTCCGGCGAAGCAAACCCTAACAGGAGCTGGTGCTTTCCTCCGGTGAGTGCCTTTCTCAACGGAGGTGGGCTCTTCGGTATTCATCTTCCTCCTGCGAGCGAATGTTAGCCGGAGCTAAGCGCGGATTCGCATACTGTCCTCCGGCGAACGACGGCTCCCCGGAGGTACAAATTTCTCCCGAGCACCAGCTCCGGCATAGGCCGCGCTCGTCGGAGTTGCGCGGCCGTGGAACACCCTGTCGCAATTCTGCGATTATTAGATGCCAAGCGCGCGGAACTTTGGTATACTTTGCTTAAGAAAGCAATCGTGAAAAGAAAGAAGGAAATACAATGGCATCAGCATTGATCGTATACGCAAGTTTGACAGGAAATACCGAAGAGATCGCCGATATCGTCGCAGACCAATTGGAAGCGTTGGGCGTGGACGTGGAAGTTAAGGAATGTACGCAAGTTGCACCAGAGGACTTCTTGGAATATGACATGAACATCATCGCGACTTACACATACGGAACGGACGGCGACCTGCCCGACGAATTCATGGACTTCTATGAAGAGATGGAAGATGTCGATTTCACCGGAAAAATTGCCGGCGTCGTCGGATCCGGCGACACATTCTACGAATACTACTGCAAAGCAGTCGATGATTTCGAAGCGCAATTCAAGAAATTCGGCGCGACAATCGGCGCAGAAAATGTCAAAATCGATTTGAACGCCGAAGAAGAGGACATCGCCAACCTGCAGAAATTCTCTGAAACGATGGTAGCGGCGCTGAACAAATAAGCAACACCCTTCATTACAGCAATAAAAAAAGCAAGAGTCGGCATTCGGGAATCCCTGGGTTGGCTCTTCTTTTTTCAAAACCAGAAAAACGTTTCCATTATACGCGGAAACCACAGAAACAAATGCATGTACATAATATCGAGGGAGGAGGATCTACATGGATGTCGGAATGGAATATGAAATACTGATGCTCCAGTTAGGGTCGTTGGCGCGCAAGCTTTTCAATGCCGAGGAGAATCTTTCGAAATACCAGGAAGCGTTGGAAAAAGCCATTGCGACGCTGGAAAAGGAGAACCGCGACCTGGAACGGCTGCGCCACGATAGTTTTTCGAACACCTTGCTGAAGCTTTTCGGTAATTTCGACCGCCGCTATGACAAGGAATACCGGGAAATCATCAGCGCCAAAGTCGAGTTCGACAAGGCCTACGCGATGAAGATCGCCGCCGCGCGCAGGGTCAAGGAAGTCGAAGCCGATATCGAAGAGAAGAAACTGCGCCTGCGCAACATCAAGGAAGACGTCCTGCGCAAACATCCGGACATGAATCAGGTCGTCAGCGAACGCCAGCAACAGATTCTGGCGCTGCAGCACGAATGGCGCGAAACGAACGAAGCCGAGCAAGCCGGCCTGGCGGTGTTGGAATCCCTCTCGGACATCATCACCGGCCTCGATGCCGCCGATGCCATCTCGACCTGGGACCTGATCACCGACAACAGTCTGATCCTGGATTTTCTGAAATATGATAAATTGGATGCCGCTGAAGCCTCATTGCTGCATCTCGAACAGACCGTCTACACTTTTGCCCGTGAGCTGCGCGACCTGGATTTCGTCTTCGAAACCGACCTCGAGACCATCTCCTCCACCCAGCGCGCCCTGGACATCTTCTTCGACAACCTCTTCTCCGATTGGGGAACGAAAGTTATCATTGAGAAGAACATCGAGAACCTGAAGAAGCTGCAGGACAGCACCGAAGACGTCATGGCAAGTTTAGCGACGAAGAAACGCGAGCTGGAAACGACTCTGGAAGTGTTGGCGGATGAGGATGATAAAGTAGTTTAATGGGTATATGAATATGAATGCGAAGAACCGAGTGGTCTGAGGACCCTCGGTTCTTTTTTTGGTTTGGTGCTTTCCTCCGGTGAGCGCCTTTCTCGCCGGAGTTGGATCTTCGGTAATCCGCTCTCCTCCTGCGGGCGATTGTTGGCCGGAGCTAAGAGCGGATGCGGAGACTGTCCTCCGACGAACGAGGGCTCGTCGGAGGTGGCAATATTGTACGTTCGCCTGCTCCGGCGAAGACAAACCTTATAGGAGCTGGTGCCTTCCTCCGGTGAGCGGGCCTCTCGCCGGAGTTGCGGTTGTCGGTAATCTGTTCTCCTCCTGCGGGCGAATGTTGGCCGGAGCTGGCAGATCGGTGGCACGCTCTTCTTCGACGAGCAAGACCTTGTCGGAACTGACGCACCCATTCAGCCGAATGCTCCGGCGAAGACACTGCTCATTGAAGCTAGGATTAGGAATTCTTTTTACAAAAAAATCAAACAAACGGGTCAAAATTCCGATTTGACCCGTTTGTTTGATTTGAGAATGCTCCATTCGAAAACGTTAGTGTTGTTCCTGGTCTTCTGTGTTACCGAATACACCTATATTATTCTGTTATCCCAGCTCGATCTAATCTCCGAATCTAAACCAAAAAAAGAAGCCACTTCAATCGAACGAAGCAGCTCCTCCTGTTTAACACTAATTCTGATGATTGTTTGAAAACTTATTCATAAAAATTGGATGTATTTCCGTACTTTTCATCCAGTCTTCCACTGAACCAACGGCCGTTTAGGACGTTGGATAGTAAGGCATCTTTTTCTTCTTGACTGATTGTTGTGTCCTCATCTATAGCGTTAAGGACGTCTTCGTAAGTGAAATTGTTTTGTCCAATTTCTGCCGTTGCGTTTGACTGATCTGCATTCATGAATAAGATATCTCTATTTTCTTCTGTCCACTCTGTCCATTCAGGAAGTGTGTCACTATTTGGATCTCCATTTTTGATGAACTGATAGATATAACTCTGGAACCATTCACTTAGTTCGATGGCGCCTTCTGATGCGTAGGCTTCGCCGACTAGAGCTGCATAGTTCTGGTTATCGGTATCCAGCAATGGCACAAATACACCATGGAATGAACCAAATTTGGCCATCGCTTCACCAACGACATCCACCTCTTCTCCAAAGTTGATTTCCATTCCGTAGATCGGTGCATCATACTGGTCTTTCATACTTTCAGCTGATTCTTCCAAATTGAATAAGCTGTACAATTGTCCACCATATTGGTTTACGAAGTCGTATTGGGCTGCAATATTTTCGTCTGTATCGATTGAACCATCCGCAATGTACTTCCCAAAGTATGGGTCAAAACGTCCAAATAAAGAAAATTCATTTCCTCCTGTCAGCATCAATAACGGTACTTCATTGTAGTTTTCTGTAGCGAATCCTTCTTCCGGTATTACCGTGCCATCCTTGTACAAATGGGGGAAGACGCTCATTCTGATGCCAGCGTTACCCATCAAACTCACTAGACGATCGCCTTCTAGTCCAAATAAGTAATCTTTGACTTCTGGATTATCCTCCAGAAGCCATTCACGGGCTTCATCTTCAGTCGCTTTCAGGCCATCTTCCACTACGAGTGGTGCAATTGCCTGCGCAAAGACTTCCTGGCTATTGTCTTCGTCCGCGATTGTCATGCCGCCGCTAAATGAAATAGCTTTATCAAATTTACCTTCGAATAAGGGAGAAATCAACATTGCCATCACGTCTCGTCCACCTGCAGAAAATCCGGAAACGGTTACGTTGTTGCTGTCGCCACCGAAATTCTCGATGTTTTCACGAATCCAAGTAAGTGATTTTTCCAGATCCAGCATTGTATAATTCCCAGAGTTCTCTTCTTCTGTTCCAGTCTTCAAAGCGGGTAGTGGATTGAATCCTAACGCACCCAAGCGGTAGTTTACGGACACGACGATTGCATCCTGATTGCGTGCAAAGGATGCTCCTGAGATTTCCTGTGCCCGTCCAGTCTGGTTATTTCCGCCATGGATGAAGACCAATACCGGTAAATCTTCCTTCTCATTTTCCGGTCGATAAATATCCAAATTCAGTGCACTTTCTGAACCGACTACTCCATCAGCACTCAGTTGAAGAGCTATATCTCCTGGTTTTGTAGTATCCAATATACCGGACCATTCTTCGGGATCAGTCGGTGCTTGCCATCGATTTTCTCCCGATGTATCTCCCCCATAAGGCACGCCTAACCATTTATAGACACCGTCTTCACTTACCCCCTGTACCTTCCCGAACTCCGTTTCACGAATGGTAACCTCGTTAGACTTTTCTGAAACCTCCGTTTGTTGAACGTCACCCGCCGAACCTGAATCCGCTGTCATTCCATCGTTCGAATTACACCCACTTAACACTAGACTAAACAGCGCAACGCTTAACCCAATCCTGAATCGATCTCTTCTCATTCCTTTTTCCTCCTTTAAAATAAAAAAATACCTAAACTCATCCCGAGAAATTCTCGAAATAAATTTAGGTTATGCCCCATACGGGTAACATTCCTGTGCTTAAATTGTATTATAACATGATACCGACAAAAAGCAATAGCGCTTACATTATGATTAATAAACGCTATCACAGCTCCGACCATTATCTTGGTCAGAGTTGGTGCTTTCCTCCGGCGAACGGGCCTCTCGCCGGAGTTGCGGTTCCGGTAATCTGCTGTCCTCCTGTGAGCGAATGTTTGCCGGAGCTGGCAGATCGGAGGCGCGCTCTTCTCCGGGGAGCGCGGCCTTGTCGGAGCTGACGGTCGCTTACGGGCGCCTGCTCCGGCGAAGGCAAACCTAATCGGAGCTGGTGCTCTCCTCCGGGGAACGGACTTCTCGCCGGAGTTGCGGTTGCCGGTAATACTTGTCCTCCTGCGGGCGAATGTTGGCCGGAGCTGGCAGATCGGAGGCGCGCTCTTCTACGGTGAGCGCGGCCTTGTCGGAGCTGACGGTCGCTTACGGGCACCTGCTCCGGCGAAGACAACCTTCATAGGAGCTGGTGCCTTCCTCCGGTGAGCGGGCCTCTCGCCGGAGTTGCGGTTGCCGGTAATACTTGTCCTCCTGCGGGAGAATGTTGGCCGGAGCTGAGAGCGGATGCGGAGGCTGTCCTCCGACGAACGAGGGCTCGTCGGAGGTGGCAATATCGTACGTTCGCCTGCTCCGGCGAGGACAAACCTTATCGGAGCTGGTGCCTTCCTCCGGGGAACGGGCCTCTCGCCGGAGTTGCGGTTGCCGGTAATACTTGTCCTCCTGCGAGCGAATGCTAGCCGGAGCTGGCAGATCGGAGGCACGCTCTTCTCCGGGGAGCGCGGCCTTGTCGGAGCTGACGGCCCATTATGAACGCCTGCTCCGGCAAAAGCAACCTTCATAGTAGCTGGAGCTTTTTCGTGGGCACTCTAGTCATCATTTCCGATTGTTGCGTTGTATTTTTTCTTGCTTTGATACAGTGTGTAAAAGATGCCCAGCCAGGCGATCAGCAAAATCATGTCGATGAGGTTGCCGGAAAAGGCCGTCGAGAAGAGGTAGCGGATATCGGGGCCGGCGATGGTGCTCCAGGACAGGAGTTTGCCTTCCGCTACGGTGGCTGCGCCGGTTTCGTTGGCCAATCGGGTGATGTACGGCGCGAAGAAAGTGGCTGCGTACAGGAACAAGGGGGCGGAAAAGACGCCGTGGAAGATCATTCTGGCGAGGTTGGCATCGGTCAGCAGCAAGGCACCGATCACAAAGGACAGGTTGATGATGCCCGCAAACGGGAGGACGTTGTTGCCGGGAAGCACGATGGCGGTGAGGAGGAAGGCCGGGATCGTGATGATGACGGCCACCCAGAGTTCGTTGCGCCCCGCCAAAACGGGCCAATCCAGTCCGATGTAGACTTCCCTTCCGGAGAATTTCTTTTTCATGAAGGCCGAAATGGCTTCCGAAATCGGGGACAAGGCTTGTGAGAACAGCTTCGAAACCATCGGAAAAAGCGTCAGTGCTGTCGCCGCCTGGATCGCGAGTTGGAGAGCGCCCGCGAAACCATAGCCGGCAGCCCATCCCAAAAGGAAGCCGATGATGGCACCCATGACTGAGTTTTCACCCAATATGCCGATTTTGACTTTCAGGATATTTGCGTCGAGTGGTTTGTTGAAGAATGGGATTTTTTTGAGCAGTTCGTCGATCGGAAAGAGGATGGTGGCGATCAGTGTCACGAAATGTGGGACGGTGACGCCGGGGATTCCGGTCAGTTTTTCGACTTCGGGTCCCCACATGTCGCCTGCTTTCAGTTCGAGGATGATCTGGATTGCGGCGGCCAGAAAGCCCCAGCGGACGTTGCCGGTGATGTAGGAGACCATGACTGCTGTGAAGATTTTGTTCCAAACGTTCCACATGTCGACGTTCAGTGTTTTGGTTTTGTTGAAGAGCAGCATTATGATATTTATGCCGATTGTTACCGGGAACATCAGGAATGCGTAGGGCCAGGCCCATGAGATGGAGGCCATCCCCGGCCAGCCGCCGTCGATCGCGGTCAGGCTTATTCCGGTGTTTTCTGCGAGTTTTTGGGCGGCGTCCCCCATCGATGCCATCATGTAATTGATGAGGATCGACATGCCTGTGAAGGCGATCCCCAGTGTCAATGCAGAATGGAAAGCTTGCGAAAATTTCATTTTCATGCTCAATCCGATGAGCAACATCAGGAGCGGTACGAAGACTGCCGCGCCGAGATCGTTCAGAACGAAACTGATGGCCGATTGAAGTGTGTTCATTTTTCTCCTCCTTTATTTGTGGGCTATGAGTATTTTCTGTTTGTAGGGTTTGTTTTGGTGGTGGCTGTTTGGGTGGTGCCTATTTTGGTGCTGTCTGTTTGGGTGGTGCCTGTTTGGGTGGTGCCTATTTTGGTGCTGTCTGTGTTGGTGGTGCCTGTGTCTGTATTGTATCAGAGGCATTGTGCACAATCTTTCCACGTTTTGGACAAATTCATTGAAGTAATTGTGGGAAAAGCTCACGCCGGCTGCTCCGGCGAAGACGGGTTTCGTCGGTGGTGGGGCTTTTCTCCGGCGAACGGGCTTCTCGCCGGAGTTGCGGGCTTCGGTGATATGCTGTCCTCCTGCGAGAGAATGCTGGCCGGAGCTGGGGCGGGATGCGGAGGCTGTCCTCCGACGAACGAGAGCTCGTCGGAGGTGGCAATATCGTTTGCTCGCCTGCTCCGTCGAAGGCAAGTTTCGTCGGTGGTGGGGCTTTCCTCCGGGGAACGGGTCTCTCGCCGGAGGTGGGGTTCCGGTAATTTGATTTCCTCCTGCGGGAGATTGTTGGCCGGAGCTGGGCGCGGATGTGGAAGCTGTCCTCCGACGAACGAGGGCTCGGCGGAGGTAGCATCGTCGTACGCTCGCCTGCTCCGGCGAGGACACCCCTTACGGGAGGTGGTGCCTTCCTCCAGTGAGCGCCCTTCTCACCGGAGTTGGGCTTCCGGTAATTTGATTTCCTCCTGCGGGAGAATGTTGGCCGGAGCTGGGGGCGGATGCGGAGGATGTCCTCCGACGAACGAGAGCTCGTCGGAGGTGGCACTATCGTTCGCTCGCCTGCTCCGGCGAAGGCAAACCTTATCGGAGGTGGTGCCTTCCTCCGGGGAGCGGACCCTTATCGGAGCTGACGCACCCATCCAGCCATCTGCTCCGGCGAAGCCAGCACAACCCAAAGAAAAGCGGCACCCGCATCCGGATGCCGCTTTAATAATTACTCCAAGTCTTCCCCATTCGTAGCAATCACTTTCTTGTACCAATGGAACGAGTCTTTGCGTTTGCGCTCGAGGGTGCCTTCGCCGGCGTTGTTTTTGTCGACGTAGATCAGGCCGTAGCGTTTGTCCATTTCGCCGGTGGAGGCGGAAACGATGTCGATCGGGGCCCATAGGGTGTAGCCGAGCAGCTCGACGCCGTCTTCGTCGACGGCTTTGACCATCTCGGCGATGTGGGCGCGCAGGTAGTCGATGCGGTAGGCGTCGTGGATTTCGCCGTCTTCGATTTTGTCATAAGCGCCGAAGCCGTTTTCGACGATGAACATCGGCAATTGGTAACGATCGTAGAACCAGTTCAAGGCGTAGCGCAAGCCGACTGGGTCGATCTGCCAGCCCCAATCGCTGGCTTTGACGAATTCGTTGCGCACAAGATGCTCAGACTCATCATAATCAAAGTGCGGATTCGGCTCGTTGTGCGCGACGCAGAAGGACATGTAGTAGGAGAAGCCGAGATAGTCGACTTTGCCTGCCAGCAGGTCCTTTTCGTCCTCTTCGGTGATGTCGAGGTTGAAGCCTTTGCGGGCGTAGAACTTCTTCATGTAGGCCGGGTGGTAGCCGCGCACATGCACATCGGCGAACCAGTAGCGTTTCTGCATCGCCGCCGAGGAGAAGAAGATGTCCTCGGGTTTGCAGGTGGCCGGGTAAATCGGGCACATCGCAATCATGCAGCCGATCTGGAAATCCGGGTTGATGGCATGGCCGATCTTGACGGCGCGGGCGCTGGCGACGAGTTCGTAATGGGCGGCCTGGTACATCAGTTTTTCGCAGTCGTCCCCTTCCTCCAGCAGGATGCCGCTGTCCTGCAGCAGGTGGTGCGCCGATTTGTAGTTGGCTTGGTTGTTGATCTCGTTGAACGTCATCCAGTAGGTGACTTTGTCTTTGTAGCGGGTGAAGCAGGCTTCCGCGAATTTCTCGAAGAAGGCGATGCATTCCCGGTTGCGGAAACCGCCGTACGTTTTGACAAGGTGCAAAGGCATTTCGAAATGCGACAGCGTGACGACTGGTTCGATGCCGTGCTTGCGGCATTCGCCGAACAGGCCGTCATAGAAAGCCAGCCCCTCTTCGTTCGGCGTTGCTTCATCGCCGTTCGGGAAAATGCGCGTCCAGGCGATCGACGTCCGGAAACTCTTGAAGCCCATTTCCGCCATCAAAGCGACGTCTTCCTTGTAGTGGTGGTAGAAATCGATCGCTTCGTGGTTGGGATAGCTTTCCCCGGGGATGACCCCGTCCGTGACCCGGCGCGGCACCCCGTTGGCACCTGCCGTCATGACGTCGGCGACGCTGAGGCCTTTGCCGCCCGCTTGCCAGCCGCCTTCAACCTGATGGGCGGCTACTGCGCCACCCCATAAAAAGTTCTTTTGCATCGTCTATATCCCCTCTTCAGCCAGTTTGGCCGCTTGTATTTTTTCCGCTTCTTCTTCCATTTCGGCATTGATGGCCGCTTCGCTTTTGCCTCACTGGAATAAATTTAGCACCGGACTGCGTTGAATACAACGCGTCGGCGGCATCCAGAAATCGATTTCGGATTTTGTCATTTGTTGCGGAATTGTCACAGGGTGTAACAAGGTGGATGGGTTGGGATTTGTAGTGGATTTTTTGTGGGAAATGGAGTTGGTTGGTGGGGGCGTTTTCCGATATAATTAGAAATGAGGGTTTCCGGTCGGCTTATGCCGGGGAACCAAATTGTTGCGAGAAAGGACGGCGCTGCTAACATGTTTACAATCAACAAAGTGAATAGCCTGAACGAGCTGGAAAGACTCGTGTACGATTATATATTGCGGCACCCGAAAGAACTGGCCGGGATGAAGGTGAAGGACGTCGCCGAAGCGGTGAACGTCTCCTCCTCCACCGTCATGCGCTTCTGCAAAAAGATGGACTGCAGCGGCTTCTCTGAGTTCAAATACCAGTACCAGCACTATTTGGTGGAGGATGCTGTTGTGGAACAGAAGGATAACGAGCTGGAGTACCTGTTGGAATTCTTCTCTTCGGTGTCGCAGGATGGGATCCAGGATAGTATGCTGGCGGCCATGGACCGGTTTATCGGCTGCGAGGACAAAATTTTGCTTGGTAACGCGGGGCTGCAAGGCCAGCTGGTGCAGTATGCTTCCTATCTGCTGAACGCCGCCGGGATGACGACGCGCTATTTCACTGATGATTCTTTCCGGTTGCGGAACTTGGCGGATACTGGCGACAGCGGCGCCATCTTATACTTTTCAGTGCAACAGGATGAGGAGCTGGCGCTGAACAAGCTTTGCGCAGCCAAGGCGCTGGGCTACCGGATCTTCGTCGTGTCGAACTACGAAAATGTGCAAGTGCACAAGATCGCCGACGATATCCTCACGTACCATGTGCCGATGCGGGACGGTGTTGGCGGTGGGGGGGCGTCGCAGTTGCCGGTGTTGTATTACGTCGAGGCGCTGGCGCGGCGGTATGGGGAAGTTGCTGTGCGGTAGGTTTGGTTTGGTTTTTGGTGTCGATCGCTGGCCGGAGGTGAGCGGCAGGCACGGCGCTCTCCTCCGGCGAAGGGCCGCTAACCGGAGGACGACGGTAGGCTGCGGCATCCAACTACGGCGAGCCCGTCTTCGTCGGAGGACAAGACCCGATATGCGGGTCGAACTCCGGCGAAGCCTACGTTCGCCGGAGGAAAAAGCGGATTGCTCGCTGGCCGGAGGTGCGCGGCAGGCGCGGCGCTCTCCTCCGGCGAAGGGCCGCTAACCGGAGGACGACGGTAGGCTGCGGCATCCAACTACGGCGAGCCCGTCTTCGTCGGAGCACAGGACCTGATATGCAGGCCGAACTACGGCGAAGCCTTCGTTCGCCGGAGGAAAAAGCGGATTGCTCGTTGGCCGGAGCTGAGCAGCAGGCGCGGCGCTCTCCTCCGGCGAAGGGCCGCTAACCGGAGGACGACGGTAGGCTGCGGCATCCAACTACGGCGAGCCCGTCTTCGTCGGAGGACAAGACCCGATATGCGGGTCGAACTCCGGCGAAGCCTACGTTCGCCGGAGGAAAAAGCGGATTGCTCGCTGGCCGGAGGTGCGCGGCAGGCGCGGCGCTCTCCTCCGGCGAAGGGCCGCTAACCGGAGGACGACGGTAGGCTGCGGCATCCAACTACGGCGAGCCCGTCTTCGTCGGAGCACAGGACCTGATATGCAGGCCGAACTACGGCGAAGCCTGCGTTCGCCGGAGGAAACAGAGGATTGCTCGGTGGCCGGAGGTGAGCGGCAGGCGCGGTGCTCTCCTCCGGCGAGGATCCGCTAACCGGAGGACAACGGTATGCCACGGCATCCAACTACGGCGAGCCCATCTTCGTCGGAGCACAAGACCTGATATGTGGCCGAACTTCGGCGAAGCCTGCGTTCACCGGAGGAAACATCTGGATTGCCTAGTGGCCGGATTATCCCCGCCAACATACTTTTGGCAGATTATCTTGACTCCTCGTATTAATTAAATCCCTATCTAAATAGGCTGCCCCAGTTTCAGGGCAGCCTTTATCCATTTTGCTGTTTTCTTTCATAGAGCATATTCGCCAGTATTTCGATGAGCGCGGTGGCCGGTACTTGTGAGGTCGTATCGACGACTTTTGACAGCCCTTTGTACGAGAGATAGTACGGCAAGGTGACGTCCGCGTATTTCGACAACAGGCTGGTCTCGCTGACGGTGACCACGATAGTCGGGCAGCCGCTTTTTTTGAAGGATTCTACCATGCGGATGACCTCCTCCCGCTCACCGGAAACGGAAAACGCGAGCGCAACCATATTATTTTTCGGTAAATCCACGCTGTAGAAAGGGTCATCGATGCACAAAGAAAATTTCTTCAGCGACGACAATCGCCGCGCGGCATAGCGGGCTGTGATCCCGGAATTGCCGATTCCGATGCAGATGATCTGCACATCCTCCGAAAGGATATCCAAAGCTTTTTCGAGTCTTGCTTTGTAGAGCGGCTGTTCGAATTTCTGGATGCAATCGATGATTTCCGAAACGTTGTTGTTCGGGACGTTCGACTGTTTTTTCAGCGTGTTCTTGAGCGTGTATTTCAATTCCTTGTAGCCGGCGAACCCGCACTTTTGGCAGAACCGCAAAATCGAAGCGGTCGACACGCCCGCATATTCCGACAGCTCGCGGATCGTCATGTAGACGACAAGCTGCTCGTTCTGCGAAATACATTCATAGATTTTAAAGTCCGTAGGGTTGAAACTGCGGATGATTTCTGGGTTGAAGATGGTGAAGACCTCCTTTGTGTTCGGTAGCATGGGGTTGTCTGCGCAGTTTTTATGCTCACAGTCAATTCGGCAAATGATGCTGTCTGTATCGATTATAGCTCAATTTATGATGATTTCACAAACTCATAGGAGTCCGAATTCAGCCTACCTCCTGTGGCGGCCAGCAAGTCAAAATCCGTGCTTTCCTGCGTGATTCCGAGCTCTGCCAAAATTGGAGCATAATCCTTGCGATTCCTGTCGGGCAGCCTTCGTGCAAAAGTACTGAACAAAAAGTTTGATTCGTACTCTTTCCCGATTTCAGGGAACGTCGGATGCAGATGGTAGCCATCTTTCAACGCGGCATATAAGCCGTTAGCTTCATCTGAAATATTATATGTGAATGCATAGACGCTTGTGTCTCTCAAAACTAGATCGCCAATGTGATACCACTGGCTTGTCCGTGCATTTTGCCATAGTAAGCACAGTTTATTTGCCATCGTAATCCCCTCCTCGGGTCAGATATATTAACTGTTCCTGAATAAAATGTACGCTTATTACTGTACATACTCTACATCGGCATTCGAATTATAGTACGATTGGCTTTGTGGTACGATATTGTGGCCTTGGGTGCGGCTACTATTCTTCAGTCACTCTACATTACTCTACATTACTCTACATACTATATATATTGACGTTAGAACTATATAGGATGGGGCGTTCGTTAGTGACTCTGTTGATTGTTTTTCAATTCTTGTGTTTTCGCAAAATAATAATAGGCTTCCGGACTGAACTTTTTGATTTTTGCCATCTTTTTGAATAACGGTGCACCTACCAATTCCGGTAACGGTACCAGTGGATCAAACTTTTCGATAGTCTCGCGATCATTTTTCAATAGTAATGCCAAGTATGCTGCCTTGGAGGCACTGACAACTGCCTCTTCAACAATGTAATTCCGGCTGATGATATGAGATTTGATTCTTCTTACACCATCTTCCAATTGCAGGAACAGTTCTTTTTCCAGACTTCCTCTGCCTCCAATGATAATGGCGGTGTTGAAAATATCATCCAGTACATCTTCGTAATTCATAGCACTCAGCTGTCGGTATTTCAGTTCTTGGTGTGCGCATCGCATGAAGGTTTCTTTTACTCCTGAAATAGCAGTCAACTGATCAAAAAGGCTCTCAATATCAAAGAGTTGTTTGATTATCTCCATCTCTTTTCCTTTATTATAAGGAATTCCTGTAGAATTTGGAGCAAAAGCTGTCAGCTTATCCCCTAATATATCAGCTATCCCCGGTACTTGAACATATACATTTGGCGGTACTGTATCAACAAACGGACAAACAATCGCCAGAGTATCGAGATGGCTATAGGGATTCTCTTCAAAAAGTACGTCCAACAAAACATATACCTCAGACTGATCAAATGGCGACTCATAGTACAATTTGAAATGCGCTTTTGGAATTGCGCTAACATGCCTTTTTTGTTCTTCAAACCGCGTAAAAACTGATTTATCCACTATATTCTTCAACATTTCTTCCAGAGCATCTATAGAGACTTCTTCCGGCACGATAATATCAATATCGATTGAGAACCGCTTTACCTCTTGGAGCAACAGCAGCAAACTCGTACCGCCCTTAAAAATAAACGGTAACTTCGACTCGGCTAGGTTTTCCAAAATCAAAAATGCATGGGTAACCTTATCAAACAGATTGCGGTCGAGATTGCCGTAGTGTTTGTTCAATTCCAGATACCAATCCGCTGTCAAACTTTTATCAGTTATCATGTGTCAGAGCATCTCGCTTTCCTTTAATCCAAATGAAGCTAGTTTTTTTTCGATGTGCCTCTTTTTTGCATAACGTAGTAAGGTTGAGTAATTTATGTTGTATTTCCCAAGTATATTGGTGATTACTGTTTTTGATTCGGATAAACCAATAGGCAATATAATGGGCTCATTGACAATGAGATCGACTAATAATTTTTCCAGCTTAGGAAGATGATAATTTCCTTGAATTCGATTCAACGGGGCATCTACATACAGTCGATTAACGATGATATTCTCCTCCCGAGGTGATATGTAAAGGTTGTAAACCTCTCGATCCGGACTAAGATATACATTTGTGTACCGTTCTTTCACAAAATGAAAAACAGACTCCAACGCATCAACATCCACTTCCAAAATGATATTATTGGATTGATACATATGCCCTGTAAAATTTGCCAACCATTCCGTAGGATATACAGAAAAATTGACATAAGGATACTTTTCTTGGATCTGTTGTGCCAGCTTCTTCATCTTTTCAGTCGGCTCCGGCAGGAAGGCCTTCTTCTCCTGCAAAGCATACAGTCCTCTTTTAGGGGTATAAATAACATTGGCCTGCTTCAAATGATAAATACGCCAACGCAACGTATTAGCTTTTAAGTCCGGCTCAAACGCCCGATAAAATTCCAAGAGTTGTTTCGTCGAAACCGGCTGATTCTTCTTAAGATAGTTCATCAATTCTGATAGTCTCAGAGCAGTAGACATTGAAATTCCCCCTTCTATCTAACATTTGGGTCAAAAATCAATATTGACCCGTTTGTTTGATTTCATTATAACCCAACAATTGGGTCAAAACAAAAATTTGACCCAATTGTTTGAATATCTATCTGTTAGTAGTTACTAGGGTTTTCCGGTGAGTGTCCTTCTCACCGGAGTTGCGGTTGCCGGTAATGATTGTCCTCCTGTGGGAGAATGCTTGCCGGAGCTGGGCGCGGATGCGGATGCTGGCCTCCGACGAACGAGGACTCGTCGGAGGTGGCAACGTCGGCTGCTCGCCTGCTCCGGCGAGGATAACCCTTACAGGAGCTAGGGCTTTCCTCCGGGGAACGGGCTTCTCGACGGAGTTGCGGTTGCCGGTAATCATTTTCCTCCTGCGGGCGAATGCTAGCCGGAGCTGACAGATTGGAAGCTCGCTCTTCTTCGGGGAGCGCGGCCTTGTCGGAGCTGACGGTCGCTTACCGGCCCCAGCTCCGGCGAAGGTAAACCTTATCGGAGCTGGGGCTTTCCTCCGGCGAACGGGGCTCTCGCCGGAGTTGGGGTTCCGGTAATCTGCTGTCCTCCTGCGAGAGAATGCTGGCCGGAGCTGAGGGCATTAGTGGCTCGCTCTTCTACGGTGAGCGGATCCTTGTCGGAGTTGACGGATCATTATGGGCGCCTGCTCCGGCGAGGGCAACCTTTACGGGAGCTGGGGATTTCCTCCGGCGAATGGGCCTCTCGCCGGAGTTGGGGTTCCGGTAATCTGCTGTCCTCCTGCGAGCGAATGCTGGCCGGAGCTGGCAGATTGGAAGCATGCCCTTCTACGGTGAGCAAGTCCTTGTCGGAGTTGACGAACCCTTACAAGCACCAGCTCCGGCGAAGCCGGCCCTTATCGGAGGAACGCTCTCCCCGCTTCGCCGGCTGGGGGACGCATTCGGAAAGCAAAAGCGTTAATTTTTTAAAATTATATTGCATTTATTGCCTAAATGTGAGAATATAGTACATGTAATCGATTTTATATCAATTACAGGAGCCCTTGTGGTTCCAGCTTCTGTTTAATCCCCCCAAGGTTAAATAGACAAAGCTCAGCTTCGGCTGAGTTTTTTTGCGTTTCGGGGTCAATTTTGCACAAATACACGAGAGACTTATCTATTCTCTAGAGATAAGTTGTGCTATGATAGTGCTAGTTCGTTTATAAGCATAGGAGTGAATACACAATGGTATTACCGAATTTTGAGGAAAATCTGCAAAAATACGCCAAATTGTTGGTTTCGAAAGGGATCAATGTGCAAAAAGGCCACACGATCGTCATCAACATCGACGTCGAGCAGGCACCGTTCGCGCGTCTGTTGACGAAGGAAGCGTACGCGCTGGGCGCCGAAGAAGTCATCGTCAAGTGGACCGACGATATCGTCACCCGCGAAACCTATCTGCACACGTCCGAAGAGAGAATGACGAACATCCCGCAATACAAGGTGGATGAAAGTCTCGACATGATCGAAAAGAAAGCGAGCCGCCTTTCTGTCCGCTCGGCCGATCCGGATGCGCTGAACGGCGTCGACGGCAAGAAGTTGGCTGCCGTGCAAAAAGCTAATAACATCGCCTTCGATGCGCAACGCACTGCGACCCAAGCCAACAAAGTGAGCTGGACCGTCGCTGCCGCTGCCGGAACGAAATGGGCGGCGAAAGTCTTCCCTGAGCTGGCGACCGAAGAGGAACAAGTCGACGCCTTGTGGAACGAAATCTTCAAGACCTGCCGCGTCTACGAAGCCGACCCGGTGGCTGCCTGGGATGCGCATGAAGCGCGCCTGCTGTCGAAGGCCGATGTGCTGAACGCCGAACAGTTCGACGCTTTGCATTACACCGCGCCGAACGGAACCGATCTGACTGTCGGTATGCCGCAGAACCACATCTGGGAAAGCGCCGGCAGCGTGAACGCGCAGAACGAGAAGTTCATCGCCAACATGCCGACCGAGGAAGTCTTCTCCGCGCCTGATTTCCGCCGCATTGACGGTGTCGTGAAATCGACGAAGCCGCTGAGCTACGCCGGCAACATCATCGACGGGATGACGTTCCGCTTCGAGAACGGTCAAGTGACTGAAGTGACTGCCGAAAAAGGCGAAGACACGATCAAGCGCTTGGTAGAGGAAAACGACGGCGGACGCAGCTTGGGCGAAGTCGCCCTGGTTCCGGATCCGTCTCCGATTTCACAATCTGGCATCGTCTTCTTCAACACCCTGTTCGACGAAAATGCTTCGAACCACTTGGCGCTGGGCTCCGCCTACGCATCCAGTGTTGTTGGCGGTACGGAAATGACCCAAGAAGAGTTGGCTGCAGCCGGCTTGAACCGCTCGACTACGCACGTGGACTTCATGATCGGGTCCGCGGATATGAACATCGACGGAATCCGCAAGGACGGATCCGTTATGCCGATCTTCCGCAATGGGGATTGGGCGTTTTAAGAGTTAGTTGTTAGTTTGGTTGGTTGGCCTCCCGGGGACGGGAGGCTTTTTGTGTTTTGGGGCTTTTGCCGGAGCTGATGCTTGCGAGAGGGCGTCAGCTCCGATAAGGCCGCGCTCACCGTAGAAGCGCGCGCCGCAAATCTGCCAGCTCCGGCCAACATTCCTTCACAGGAGGAAATGCATTACCGGAAACCCCTACTCCGGCGAGCGGGTCTTTCGCCGGAGGTAATGGCGCCTCACCTTGTCCTACGGTTAGGACTGGCTTCGCCGGAGCTGGTGCCCGTAAGCGTGCGTCAACTCCGATAAGGATCCGCTCACCGTAGAAGCGCGCGCCGCATAGCTGTCAGCTCCGGCTAACATTCCTTAACAGGAGGAAAAGTATTACCGGTAACCCCAACTCCGGCGAGCGGTCCGCTCGCTGGAGGTAATGGCACCGTTTTCTCATTATTAAGAATTCGTAACGGTACGGTACTTTTCTTTAGTTCTGATTTTGGATGGGCTATAATGTGGGTAGATAGTCAGACAAGTCTTCACGAAAGCAGGGTGTTTACCGTGATCGATCGAAAGAAAACAATGGAGCAGCTCGAGGAGGTTTCGCATGCGGTGGAACCGGAAAAGCCGTCCAGCATGAGTTGGCTGTATATTTTCGGGGCAGTCATATTGATTTTTGGCCTTACTCTGCTCTTCCAGCAGATGAGTGGCACATCGAACGGCGAAGTCCGGCCGGCCGACATCGAAAGTCTGCAGGCGGAAATTGCTGAGCTTAGGGGTACCGTTTCGGATTTGGAAGCGCGCATCGAGGCATTGGAAAATGAATGAGTTTATGGCGGCTGAACGGCCGCCTTTTTTTGTGCTTTTCGCATTTCGGTGACTCGCGGGAATTTTTTTCAAATGAATGTGGAAATTGCACGCATTAAGTGATACAATGAATAGTGTTCTGTTGGTCCTATAGCTCAGCGGATAGAGCACTCGTTTCCTAAACGAGGTGTCGGAAGTTCAATTCTTCTTAGGGCCGTAAAAGCATATTGAAAAGGAGGTGCCTCAAATCGAGGTACCTCCTTTTTGTCGTTTATCGATGGCGTGTATTTGCCAGGGAAACGATTACCGAAAACCGCAAAAAAATACGGCTATCCATTTGAGCTGGATAACCGTATTTTTTGTGCTCTCTGATAACAACAAATAAATTCTATTTGATTTTTTTAAGGCGGAACGCCTATTCTTGCGGCGAAATCTCTAGTTGCAGCGGACCTTTGTATCTCATTTCTAAATAATACGAAAGTTCTTTTTCTAATTCGCTTATCAGCTTTGTGTCTTCAATCGCGTTCAAGATAGCATAAGCCTTCTCAATGTGCTCAGAGCCTTCATCCATTTTCCCTGTTTTTTGTAAGATAAGCCCTTTTCTGGAATAGGCAATTGCTAGTTGATTATATTTTTGATATTTTTTGCATAAAGGAATCACTTTTTCCAGATAGGAAAGAGCTTCAGGATATTTTTTATCATCGATCAGTAAAACAGATAAATTAATATCTACATTGATCAATAGAACTTCTGCTTCCTTCAGATTCTGGTAAGGTATTAATTGTTGGATTGCTCTTTCACCAATGTTGACGGCTACATCAATCGGGAAAATAAATAAAATGGTGTTTATCAATCGGATATCCACTAAATACCACCTGTCAAACTTCTCCAACCGCTCCCAAATTTTCTTAGCCAACAATTGTGCTTCCTCAACGTTTTGGGTTGTATTTAAAGCAATCAAACTTTCACATGCGTAGTAAAGATTTCTTAACAAATAGTCTTCCTCTTCTTCTAAATAGGCAGCTATCTCATATTTAACCAATTTCAAATCATCAAGGTGATTATAATTCAACGAGAAAAAATCATTAATCAGCTTTTCTTTTGTGGTCAAACTTTCTTTATTTAAGATGTAGCGGAACTCATCCACTGACACATTCAACTTTTCCAGGATAGCCAACCATTTCCGGAAAGTGGGTTCTATTTCATTTCTTTCTATTTTAGAGTATGCAGATTGCCCCATGACCCCTTCTGCAACATATCGTTGGGAATAACCCCTATCTATCCTGATTTCTTTAAGAACATCTCCGAACTCTTTTTTCATAGGCTTCACCATCTTTTTTATAGTATTATACGACTAAATCAATCAGATTGCATTTTTCTTCTTTATAATGTAATTATTAAGAAAAATATTTTTTTGAAAAGGGGTAACTGTCATGAAAAAGTTTATTATTTTTTCCCTAGCTCTTGGAGTATTGGCTAGTAACAGTTTGATTTTAAAGGAAATAGCTACTGATGCCAACCTGTCCAGCAAAGATATTCAACACGAACAAGTGGCAAAAGCACCAGCAAAATATTCCACTAATATGCTTTGGTTTATAGGATAAGTATAACAGATAACTCCGGACTTCCCGGAAAAAAAACAGGTTAGGATACGCATCCTAACCTGCAGACTGCCTATAGCAGCTATTTTATCCATTTGTTTTTCTGAAAAATCCACAAAATCTACAGAATAGATGAAACACAAATGAGGCCGGATTCGGACTCCGGCCCCAGACTGTTCGCAGTTATTCAGTTCCTTCAGCGTATTTCCGCTAAGCCCATCAGCTTAACCCTAAAAATGTAGCGAGGAAATCCTGTTCGTTCATTATAGATAAGCGAAGTTATGTATTGCGATCAATTATTTAAAAAAGATGGGGTACTGCGGGGAGGGTTTCGGCTACGGGATAGACAGAAGTGAAACTTCAGACTGCTCCATTAGTGATTGGTTGATATGAACCTACCTCCAGCGATTGCTTAAATATTTGTTGTCCAATTGGCTTTGAACCATTTCGATTCAAACAAATGTAATTTACCTTAGTAAGAGCTCTCTTACTAAAGTAAGTATAGCACCCATACGCATTTTTTTCTATTTGTTTTTTAATATCCAAAAAGCAACGAAATACCAACCAATATTGAACGCATTTAATTTACAAGTACAATCAAATGCTATTATATCAACAAAATCTAATTATCTCATTGAATTTACTTACTGTTTAGTTAGGAAAAGTTTGGTCGTTATATTAGCTGAATGATCAGAAAAAACTCAATTATATTACGTTCCGTCGACAAAAAGTACAAAATTGTTTTTCGTTGAACGGTCCGATTTTAATAATCATCTTGTCAGCCTTTTTGATAAAAAGTGCACAAACATCGTACAAAACAACCAAAAAAAGTGCCCTCATAAGGAACAATCAAACTGTTGTTCCTTTATTAATATATCTTTATATTCTTATAATCGCCTCTTCCCTCAATAAAATAGGCCCTCAACGGCACCCGGAAACTACCGGGTGCTGCTGAGAGCCTGTTTTGTTTATTATATTTGAGAATATATTTCGCTAGTCGAAATGATGTCTAGCTGCACGGGTTAGCCCTTCGGAAAGGATAGAGGAACCCCTTGTCTCTGCGAGCCAAGGATACTATTCGACTAACCTGCTGACGCAGGAAGTCTCTCAGCATATTGCGCTCTACGATGCTCAGTCGGCACGATTTCCTAAAATTCTTTCAGGGCTGAACGAACCCGTTCCGCTTTTCTATTTAAAGAATCGTGTCGCCTTCGCCGTATGAGCTGCGGCCGGCTTCGATGATGCCTTGGTTGCTGTCGCCGTTGTAGATGGAGTTCTTAACCAACACATAGTCGCATTTGCGGATTGCTGTGATGTCTTTTCCACCCGCGTAGGAGATGGATGACTGCAGGTCTTCACGCATTTCGTTCAAAGTATCCACGATCGTTCCGCGGTAAGGCGTCAGGATCTTTTTGCCTTCAACGTTTTTGCGTTGGCCTTTTTGGTATTCGGAAGCACTGCCGAAGTACTCTTTGTACAAACGGCCGTTGATTTCTTTTGTTTCACCCGGTGACTCATCGTGTCCGGCCAATAACGAGCCGATCATGACCATTGTCGCGCCGAAACGGATCGATTTGGCGATGTCTCCGTTTGTACGGACGCCGCCGTCAGCGATGATCGGCTTGCTTGCTGCTTTCGAGCACCAGCTTACCGCCGCCAATTGCCAGCCGCCTGTACCGAAACCGGTCTTGATCTTCGTTGTGCATACTTTCCCGGGTCCGATTCCTACTTTTGTAGCATCGGCTCCGGCGTTTTCCAACTCACGGACGCCTTCAGGAGTGCCCACGTTACCGGCAATCAGGAATGTTTCCGGCATCACTTCTTTGACGTGTTTGATCATGCGGATGACTTCGTCGGAATGACCATGCGCCACGTCGATTGTTGTATATTCAGGAACGGCCTTTTTAGCCGCCAATTCATTGACGAAATCGAATTCTGCTTCTTTGATCCCCAAACTGATGGAAGCAAACAAACCTTTTTCTTGCATTTTTTGGATGAACGGCAAACGGCTCGCCTCATCAAAACGGTGCATGATGTAGAAATAACCTTCTCTGGCTAATTTTTCAGCAAGTTCTTCGTCCAGGATCGTCTGCATGTTCGCAGGCACCACCGGCAATTTGAACGTGCGGCCACCCAGCGCGACAGTCGTATCGCATTCGGAACGGCTTTGCACAACGCTCTTGTTCGGTATCAGTTGTACGTCTTCATAATCAAAAATTTTCATTTCTATTTCCCTCTCTCTGCTAGTGCACAAATCCTTTTTGGGAATCGCTTTACACAGACACGGACGTGAAGGCAAAAAATGTCTTCTATCGTAAAGTCCCAATAGTAAGTTACACTACTGCCACAGGTTTGTCAAAGATTAATTTGTGATGAAACGTTCGGATTTCTTATCCGCGTCACGAAAATCCGAGGAATGCCGCATCCCAGCAAAGTTCCCTGCATTCGCATCAGCGATAAAAAGACAACAGTTCCTGGAGCGGCCCGCGATCACGGAAATCCTTCAGATGGACGACATGGAACGGATGCGCCACAGCGAAGTGCCGGATCGGGATTTCCTTCAGCGTCCCCTCCTCCAGCTCCTTCGCGACCGAGATGCGGTAGAGGAAGGAAATGCCGCGGTTCTCCGCCACCAATTGTTTGATCGGGCCGATGCCGCCGACGACGGTCGTCCGTCCGAAGCTGCTGAGGTTCGCTCCCTCTTTCAGGAGGGCATTTTCCAGAATCCGCCGCGAACCGGATCCCTCTTCGCGGACAAACAGGTGCTCGCTGAACAACGCCGCCAAATCCTGTTCGCTGCGCCACAACGGGCTGTCTGCCGCACAGACGCCGATGAAAGGCTCGTCGGACAGCTTTGCGAACCCGAACTGGCTCTGGTTGAAGTCGCCTTCGATCAGCGCGAAATCGATTTTCCCCTTCTGGATCAAACTCGTCAGCGTGGCCGTATTGTCGACGATCATCGATAAATGATTCCGCGGATGTTGCTCCAAGTAGCGCCCGATCAGTCCCGGCATAACGTACTCGCCGATCGTCAGTGTCGCCCCGAAGGACAGCGTCGGCGCATCGTCCCGCTGCAGCAGATGTGTGCGGATCCGCTCCACATCGCGGTTCAGCAGCGACAACTGTTCCTCCAGATAGCGCCCCTTTTCGGTGACCAGCAGCTGCTTGCCTTCATAGCGGAACAGCTGGACTCCCAGCTCCTCCTGCAGATGCTGGATGTGCTGGGTGACAGCCGGTTGCGTAATGTTCAATTTCTTGGCGGCTTTCGTGTAGCTACCCTCCTCGATCAGCGTGAGAAATGTTTTGTAGCGGTAATCCAACATGAGCGGCGCCTCCCATTATTTTTACTTATACCTGCATAATAAATCATTATTTTTATTTATGCAAAAAGTCGGGTAAAATGGGTTACTGTAAAGTAACGTTTAGGGAGGTTTCAAGACTCATGAAAATAAATGCACTCAAAAAAGAACTCGATGGGATACTGCCTGGCCTCGCCGCCAGCATCCTCATCTCTTTGATCAGCCAATTTCTAGCCCGTTTCCTGCCGACTCTCGGCGCCGCTTTGATCGCCATTTTGTTGGGGATGCTGCTGGGCAACACACTTTTGAACCGGCCTGGATTGAGCCAAGGAACGAAGTTTTCTGAAAAGCGGCTGCTGGAATACGCCATTGTGCTGAACGGATTGATTTTGAATTTCCAAGTACTGAAATCAGCCGGGGTCAAGGGCTTCGTCTTTATTATGCTGCAGATGTCGCTGACGATTTTCGTCACCTACCAGTTGGGCAAAGTCTTCGGATTCGGCAAACGCTTCTCGCTGCTGATGGGCGCCGGCAACGCAGTCTGCGGCTCCTCCGCCATCGGGACCGTCTCGCCGATCGTCCAGGCCGACAACAAGGACAAAGGCATCTCGATCACGATCGTCAACCTGACCGGGACCGCGCTGATGATCCTACTGCCCGTTCTGGGCGCCGTCCTGTACGGGAATGACACTCTGCGCACCTCCGCTCTGATCGGCGGCACCGTCCAATCCGTCGGCCAAGTCGTAGCCGCTGCCAAGCTCGTCAATGACGACGTCGTCACCCTGGCGACCGTCTTCAAGCTGATGCGCGTGCTCTTGATCATTGGCGTCGCCGTTTTGTATGGGCGCATGAACATGAACGAAGGAGAGCCTTTGTTCGCGCGCAAAAAGGACGCGGTGGTTACTGCAGGCGAAGCGACTGACGGAGCGGGAGCGTCCGCCAACCCGGTCGCCGTCTCCTACGGCGTTCCCTGGTTCCTGACAGGCTTCGTCGTCTTCTTCCTGATCCGCAGCTTCATCGGCGTTCCCGACAGCGTCCTGGACGCTTCAAAAGCCATCAGCACCCAATTCGAAGTCGCCGCCCTCGCCGCAATCGGCATGCGCGTCAAATTCGCCGACATCATCAAAGAAGGCCCCAAAGCCATGCTGTACGGATTGACTGTTGGTGCGGTGCAAGTCGTTATGGCCGTTGTGTTGATACGCGTGTTTTTCGGATAATAGCACCAAAAAGCATCGGTTCCTGTGGGAGCCGATGCTTTTTGGTCGTATATCCGCCCTTCGTCGGCTGTTCGGTAACCTTAGCTCTTCGTTCAGCCGACATACTGCGCTGGCGTCGACTGTTCTGTATTCGTCACCTCTCGTTCAGTCAACACACTGCGCGGGCGTCGGCTGTTCGGTATCCTCCAATTTCCGTTCAGTCAACAAATCAGGCTCTCGTCGGTTCTTCGGTTACATTCGCTCCTCGTTCAACCGACATACGTGCTTTTCGTACTAAAAAAAGCAGCTCCCTCATCCATCGTTGGAGAGGCGGCTGCCTGATTATTGTATATTTGGAGAGCCGATATGTTGTTCTAGGGTGTTTTGTGCTTCCGATGGGCGTTAGCCTGACATACGTATCATATTCTGGTGATAGACAGCATTCGCATTACAGACACCGACGTATCTACGCTACCACGACTATTTCGCATTTCCCGTACATCTGTTTCTGATTTTACCTTTATCCTTGGTCAGGTTTCATTCTATTTTCCGCTGTTGTGTAAACCTCTTTTTTATCGCGTTTGCCGATTGCGACTATCTGGATAACCTCGATTTTTCCATTTGCCTCCCGAAATACGATTCGAAGCCCCATTTTTTTGTTCTTCAACTTCCTGCACCCGCTAAGTGAACCGTGCAATGCTTGTCCTGCTTGCATGCCAGATTCTTTAATCCTTGCAATAGCTTTGTCCACGAAAATCTTCTGACTCCCATCCAGAGAATCGTAATCCTGTTTCGATAACGCCGTCCACTCTATCTTATGCACAAACTACTCCCACCCGTCATTCTCATCTACGGTCACAAACTGATCAGCGTTGGCACCACGGACTTCTTCATCCGAATATAGTTCTAAATCTTTGATAGCTAAACGCTTCTCTACTTCCAAGTCCAATACTCGCTCATGTAATACTTCGATTTCGTTTGTCAAAGATTCGTACTGTTCCTGCGTCAGCATAACGCCAGCAACATCTCCACGATTAAAAACGTAGACAGGAGTGTTTTCTTTCTCAGCTTTTTTAAATACGATGGTTGGGGATTTTTTCACTTCAGATATGGAAGTGGTCGGGACATCAAGAATTTTAAAGCTCATCTCTATCATCTCCTTAGTTTACCCCCAGTATACACCGTTTAAAAATCTTTTAAAAGTCTTTTTATGATATCTTTAATATAAAAAAAGTTATTGTTTTAAAGGAATGAATGTTGATTACGCTACGCGTACAGCCGGCGTTGGTCCTTCGGTATCTCCCGCCCTTCGTTCAGTCGGCATAACGCACAGGCGTCGACTCTTCGGTATCCTCCGACCTTCGTTCAGCCGACATAACGCACAGGCGTCGACTCTTCGGTATCTTCCGAATTCCGTTCAGTCAACACATCGCGCGGGCGTCGGCTATTCGGTATCCTCTGACCTCCGTTCAGCCGACATAACGCACAGGCGTCGACTCTTCGGTATCTTCCGAATTCCGTTCAGTCAACACATCGCGCGGGCGTCGACTCTTCGGTATCCTCCGCACTCCGTTCAGCCGACATAGCGCTCGGGCGTCGACTGTACTGTTCATTCAACGGGATATAGTATCTTCCACTCTCGCTTCCAGCAGCCTGATACTCACGTTTCAAAACCTTATACACGCGATTTGTATCTTCCGTGCCACACCAATCTGCCAAACGCTTTGTTGTCAGTTTTTCATCTGGAAAAAGAATTTGGAAGTCAGAAATACTGTTGCTGATGGCTTTTTGTATGATCATCTTCTTCCCGCAACTTTCGCACACATGGGAGCGTCTGCAGAAATTTTGTACGAGCAGCCCACAAGTTGGGCAATTGATGCCTTTATTCATTTTCTCATAGTCGTATTTGACCAATTTGCTTGGGTAACTAGGATCATGGCATTCGACAAGTGTTTGCGCCAACTTTTCCAGTTCCGGATTTGTTACGGGTTTCATATTTTGCAATTCACGGAAATGCTCCGAAATCTGCCCAGGAAGAATGCTGTCACCCTCGCATGGGGCTCCCCAGATAGAAAATTCCGGATTTACGTATACTATGTATGCTTCAATCTCCATCGAATAGCCCATGCTCTTCAGGAGCTTCCGCAGCCTCACTTTTGTTTTCGTTAATTGCAGGGAAGGATTTTCCAAAGTAGCGCCCGATTGCTTAGTAAATTCTTCCGGCCCCCAGTGGTGTACCCCTTTGTAATTTTTGATTTCATACAACACTATTTTACCTTCACAAATTAGCAACGCGTCTATCTGTAATGAAGAGCGTCTAATTTCCAACTGCAAATCATTCAGAACAATACATTTTGCCCCTAGCTTTTCTGTCAATCCGTCAAATCTGCACTCACCCTCATATCCCTTTTTCAAATTGAGAAAGTAATAATAATCTTCTTTATCCAATCGCATTCGACTGGATAAAATTTCATAAATGCGTAGGTGCATAGATTTCGTGCGTTTCTTAAATGCCAAAACATCCGCCTCCAATATTTATTTTCAAAGATACTATACGCATAATTTGCTGTACAGCTTCTGTATTTGATGAATCGGATATTATTTATGGAACCCAAAGTATGTTTCTACGTAAACGAGGTGTGGTGCCGCATCATGCGTCGGCTGTTTGTTATCCTTTTCCCTTCGTTCAGTCGACACATCGCGCGGGTGTTGACTGTTCGTTATCATCCAATTTCAGTTCAGTCAACACATCACGCTTCCGTCGGCTCTTCGGTAACATTCGTGCTTTGTTCAGCCGACAGTCGTGCTTTTCAGATTTATACGTACTAAAAAGGCAGCTCCCTCATCCATCATTGGAGAGGCGGCTGCCTGATTTTTGTTTATTTGAAGAGCAGATATGTTGTTCTAGGGTGTTTTGCGCTTTCTATAGGCGTTAGCCCGTGACATGCATACCGCGTGGCCGTTGGCTTTTCGGTGTTCTTCGATTTTCGTTCAGCCGACATACCTCGAAGGCGTCGACTGTTCAGCATTCCCCACTCCTCGTTCAGTCAACACATCGCGCGGGCGTCGGCTGTTCGGTATTCTCCGATTTCTGTTCAGTCAACAAATCCGCCTTTCGTCGGCCCTTCGGTAACATCCGCTCTTCGTTCAGCCGACAGTCGTGCTTTTAAGGCTTACGCTACCTAAGTAATTTCTATTGATAGTCCCATATCACGCTATCCCATATTTCCTGAACAAATAACATGGCGTACAGCTCCAGGCGTGGCAATAGCTGTTGATCATTTCGTCTCCGTAGGGCGAAAATGTTACGTCCTCTGGATAATAGACTTCCCAGAAGGTGTCAGCGCCGTTTTCGACCATGCCGCCCCAATACAGTTTGATGATGCGGACGGCTTCTTCGCGGAAGCCTTCCTGCAGTAACGCTTCCACATAATGATGGTACATATAAGGCGAGTTGCATCCGACAATCGCTTCATCATCCATAGCCAGCAGATTTTCCAATACATTCCTGCGCAGGTCCCCATCACCAATTTCGGCCAGCAGCATCCATGTCTGCGACGGGATCGCGATCTGTCCGCTAGCATGATCCACGAACAAGCTTTTCTCTTCATCGTAATAGGTGGTCAACGCATACTCCTCCAAGACTTGGATTTTTTCGTCCAGCTCCTCAATCAGTTTGTTGTCATCCATATGAAGAGCCAATTCTTTCAGTCGTTTATAGGAGTAGATGAAAATGCCCTGGATGGCGATTTGTTTTTCCAGTGGTTCGTTCCAATCGATGAAGGCCCACCAGCCTTGCGGTACGGCGACTTCCCCGGTTGGCAGGACATTATCCTCCAGCACCCGCAGTTGCGCGACGGCTGTGGCATAGAGATCGGTCAACGTTTCTTTGTCGTTCGTCTCGCGGAAATAGTCCAATAAAGTATCGATGAAGAACAGGCTGTAGTCCGCCAAAAAGGTGTCATCCGGGATCAATTGCGGCTCGATGAAGACGTTGGCGGAGACTTGCCCTTCGCTGGTCGTTTGGGCCGCAAAGAGATAGAGGCATTTTTTGACCAGGTCATTCGCTCCAAAAGTGGCGTAGTTGGCCAAAGCCTGCAGCCTCAGATCGCCCAGCCATAAGCGTCGGTCCCGTTTCGGTCCGTCTTCGAATACTTCCTGCATGCATTGCATCAGCGTCTTTTGCGAAACCCTGTCGATCTCCTGCAGCAGTTGATCGTCGGTTTCCAACTGCTGCATTTTCGCCTTGTCTGCAGAACTTTCGGTCGTGCAGCTCAATTTCAGATTGATCTGGTACTTAGGGGATGTGTCCACCACTTCGATCTTCAGGTAGCGGAAGGCGAATCTGCGTTTGAGCTCCAGCGTTTCCGGAAGCACATCGACCGTCAACAGTTCTTCCTGAAGCCAGGAAGCGCTCAACTCGCCTTTGTAGCTGTCGAACGAACGGATCACTTCGATCGGTGTTTCGCCGAAGGACAAGCGCAATTTCGCGGGTGCGTCCGGTGGGCTGCCCAAGGATGTGATCGCAAGCGATACTCTTCCGACGCAGTGCTCGCCGAAATCGACGATCACCTGCTCTTTGCGGTCCATCCGGATGCCTTCAGTATGGTCGTATCCGGCCACTTCGACCAGCTCATTTGCGGATGCTTGTGCTGCAGCGACGATCCTTTTCGGCAGCACTTGTTCGTGGTACATCTCAATTTCGATCTGTTTGATTTTTGCTTCGAAAGCTTCATTCGTGATAAAACGGATGTCAGGGTTGGTTTGGAACTCCATATTTGGTTATGTCCTTTCTGCTGTTATGAAATAGGCCGTGCAGGCACATGATGGTTGCCCCGAAAACGAAGATGATCGCTGTGTAGGAAAGCATAAAAGAAACAGAGACACCCAGGGCAACAATCATTAGCAAAGCAATATTCTTCAGGAAATTTGGCAGGTATGTCGCAAGTGATTGCTTCAACAGATTCCGTCCTTTGAAAAAAATCGCTTCCCTGGCTAGATTGATGCCGAAGTTCATTTCAAAGACGATCAAAACGATGTTCATCGCGTACAGGAGATAGGTGATTGGGCCGGTCACGGCTGACACATAAAGGGTGGTCAGGCCGAGGTAGAAAGCCAGTGTCAAAAGCGCTGACAGATGCATTTCTTTCCTCAGCGTGAAGCGCAGCTCCCTCAGGTAAATCCCGAAGATGCCGGAGCTGTTCTCCCCTTTCAGCGTGTGCGCCGTCCGCAGCAAGGCCAGGATGCTGGGCATAAGCGTGAGGCTGGTCAACAGGTAGATCGGGAAGAACACGACTTTGAAATCAAACAAGAAGAACACTTGGAAAAAGAAGGCGTTCGTCACCAGGAACAGGGTGTTCAGGATGATCACCCGATAAAAGAAATCGAACAATCCCATCAGTTTTGTCAGTCGGTCATTCACAATTCATCATCCTTTCACTGCGCCTGCCGAGATGCCGCCTATGAAATACTTCTGCAGCAATGAGAACAGCGTAATCAATGGAATGGCGCACAAAATACAGGCGGCGAACAGGACGCTCCACTGGGCGGGATTCTCTTTATCGCCCAAGAAGTTCAGCATCGTGACCGGAAGGCTCATTTCAGCCTGTTTGTTGACGAAAATCAGCGGATAAAAATAATCGTTCCAGATCCAGATGCCTTGCGTGATCACGACGGAAACGGTCGCTGGCACAAGTAAAGGGAATACGATCCGGAAAAAGCGCGTGAACAGGTTGGCTCCATCCAGATAAGCCGATTCTTCGATTTCGGGAGGGACGCTGCGCATGAAGCCCGTGTACAGGAACGTCGAGAACGGGATGCTGCAGGTGATGAACATGATCATCGGCGTGAAGCGGTTGCTTGGGATGCCGATCGTGCTGAACACTTGTGCGATCGGAATGATGACCATCTGCCCTGGAATGACCAAGCCGGAAATAAACAGGATGTAGAGCGCTTTGCTCAGTTTGCTGTTGATTCTGCCTAATGGGTAGGCTGCCATCGCCGCCAACAGGACGACGATCACGACACTGCCTATCGTCGTAATCAGACTGTTCATGAAGGACGTCATAAAATTCATCTTTTCAAATGCCACACGATAGCTTTCGAAGGAAATGTCCGAAAACAGCATCAAGGGTGAAGACGTGTCCCCTGGGCTTTTCAAGGAAGTCGATAAGGCAATTGCCAGAGGTGACAAGGTAACCAATAAGAATACGCTTAAGCCGATGTGGACTGCTAAATTGCTGGATTTTTTACTCATTCCATCTCACTCTCTTTCTTGGACATAAATACCAGCAGCACTGCCGTTATCGCAATGATGACGATGAACGAGACTACCGAAAAGGCGGCTGCTTTGCCGAATTGTTGTTCCGTGAAGGCCATCTTGTAGATGGAGAACATCAAGGTGTTCGTCGAATCCCCAGGTCCCCCGTTCGTCATGATGAAAGGATAGTCGAAGGCTTTCAGGCCGTTGATGACGTTCAGGATGACATTGATCGTGATGGAAGGCGCCAACAAAGGAATTTTGACATGACGGATCGCTTGCCAGCCGGTGCAGCCATCCATTTCAGCGGATTCCAGAACGGAGTCATCGATCGTCTGCAGGCCAGCCAAGTAAATGATCATCGTCTGCCCTACATTCTTCCAGACGTCTACAAGTGTAATTCCGTAAAGGGCCTTGCCGTAGTCGCCGAGGACATTGAAGCCACTGCCATCCAGCCCGAACAGGTTCATCACGGAAGCGATCAAGCCAGATTCAGGCATGTACACATAGCTCCAGACAAACCCGATGACGATGGCGCTGAAAAGTGCCGGGATGTAGGCTGCCGATCGGTAAAAAGCCATGCCTTTGATTTTGCTGTTGAGGGCAAATGCCAAAATGAGTGCTAAAAGGTTGCCGCCGATCACCAGCAATGCCGTATAGGTCAAGGTGTTCCCGATCGAGTTGAACAGGATTCCGGATTCAAAAATCGCTCTGAAATTGTCGAATCCCACATTATTGTAGTTCAGGTTAAAGCCGTTGAAGTCCGTCACGCTGTAGGTGAACAGCTTCAGAAAAGGCCAAATCCAAAAAGTGCCGAATACTGCCAGCGCAGGAATAACAAACAGATACATGCGGTTATTCATGACCAGGGATTGGTTCTTTTTGAACAGTAAGCTGATTGCCTTCTTTTTTGGAGCGGCTGTAGTCGTTTGCTTCAGTTCCATTTTATGATTCATCCTTTCTTTATAAAGAATGTTCCGGAGAGGCCTTTTTGGTCTCCCCAGAACAAGCTTTCATTCATTCAAGTTCGTCTATTTCAGTTCTTCAAATTTCTTCTGCATCGCTTCAGCGACTTCTTCAGGCTTGACTTTCCCTGTTCCGATCATCTCGCTGAATTTGGATTGCATTTCCGTTTCTGTCCCGGCTGGCCATGCTTGGTTGCACCAGTAGAAGGATTGACCTGCTTCAAATGCTGGCACAACATCGGCAAACACTTCATTGCTCAACTCTACGCCTTTATAAGTTGAAAACGAAGTGGCTGTCGCAGCCCAAGCCTGATGCAATTCGGATGATCCGTCCGTCATCTCATTGAAAACGTCCTTCAGCATCTCTTTGTGCTCGCTCTGTGAACTGATTGCATAGCCTGCGCCGGTTGCGGCCGCGATATATGTTTCCCCTTCATCGTTAGCCGGCATTCCCATGAAGCCAAGGTTGAATGAAGCATCTTCCAACGCCGGGTAACTGAAGTCACCGTCAAAGAGCATCGCTGCTTGTTGATCCATGAACAATTGCTGTGCTTGCGGTTGACCCAAGCCAAGGGAGTTGTCGGTCACATAGCCTTTGTCGTACAACTCTTTGTACATTGTGATTGTGTTGACCCACTCTTCGTCGGTGAAGTTCGTGTCGCCTGTGTAAAGTTGGTCATCAAACTCCGCATTGTTTGGATACACTTGATTGGCTGCGATCTGGTACATTCCGAATTGGATCATGTAGGAATCCTTGTCGCCCATCACGATCGGTGTGATGCCGGCTGCCTTCAGTTGTTCGCAGGCATCCAGGAATTCTTGCCAGTTTGTTGGAATCGCGATGTTGTTCTGCTCGAACAGATCCTTGTTGTACCAAGTTCCCAGTACTCCGACACTGCTGGACAAGGCGTAAGGCTTGTCTTCATAGGACATGTCAGCTTTCGCCTGATCAATCAGGTTGTCCCAATTCTCCAGATTGGAAAGGTCTTCGATGTAGCCGGCTTCCGCCATTTCCTCAACGGAACTTGCGCTGGCTTTTTTAGGTTGGACTAAAAACAGATCCGGTGATTGACCGGTGGAAAGTTTGCTTTTCAAAGCTGTGTAATACTGGTCATCCGGCAAAAGCGTTGTTTCGACAATATAGTCAGGGTATTGTTTTTCGACCAACTCTTTGAATGATTCCAAAAATACTCCCTGAGAACCGTCCTTTACCCCGGAAGCCATTACCGTGATCGTTTTTTCGCCACTGTCCGCCGCAGAATCATCGGCGCTGCCGCCACCGTTCCCACAAGCAGCAAGCACACCCATTGAAGCAATAGCCAAAGCCGACAAACGTAAAATCCTTTTCATTTTGATTCCTCCATTTCTTTTATAGTCTTATCATAATTTAGATTGAGTAATTTTTTTTCTTATTTCGTGGTATACTTTTTTTGGATTATGCAACTGGAGGTCTGTACATGCAAATAAACAAGCAACTCCGCCTCGCGATTTTTGTGATCGCAACAGCGTCAATGATGGTCGTAACGCTCCTTTCTTTCGGGATGTACTATCATTTTTCTTCCCAGGATTTGGAAGCGAATACAAAGAATTCTTTGAACCGGAGCGCCTCCATCGTCGAGGAGAAGATAAATGACATCGATATCCTCACCGAAAAGGTGCAATTTTTTTCGAAAAGTTCCTACGACTTGATGACGGACTTGCGAAAATACGCCAATAATGAAGAGGCCTATACGCCGGAGAATCTGTTCTACTCTTCCGAAGAGATCGAGGGTATTTTCCGTACCGTGATCTATCGGATGGATTACATCAATTTTATGGCCATCATACTGCCGAATGGCGAAATCATTTCTTATTCGAACACGCAAAAAGATTTTTCTTATGGATACGACCCGCTTGCGAGTGATTGGTACCGGGAAACGCTGGAGGCAAAAGGAAATCTCAACATTTCCGTGGCTGAGAAGGATCAGGCGATCATCAACGCCGGAGCCGATCCGACGCTCTTCTTTTCCAGAACCATCTATGATTTTTATTCCAAGGAATTGCTCGGAACGCTCGTAGTGAATTGCGAACCTGAATTTTTTGATTTCATTTCCCAGAATTTCCCGGATAAGGTCATCGGGTTCCAGTTGAAGGAAACAAAAAATAACACGGTGCTCTACACTGCCGCTTCCGATGAGCTGATCGCCGACACGAGTCAGCTGGAGACCACGATCAATCTCAATCGCCAACCTATCCTACTGGCGGTGACGATCGATAACAGCGAATACGCGGAATTATTCACTACACTGCTGCGGAACCTGTGCATCATTTTGGCTCTGCTTGTTATCGCCATTTACTTGACATCCACTCGCTTCTCGAACTTGTTCACTACACCGATCGTCAGTTTATCCAGTCTGATGAGGAAAAAGCAGACGACAAATTATCATTTCCGAGCAAACGAATACGAGAACAGATCGGACGAAATCGGGATCCTCTATCAGGAATACCGCAACATGCTGGAGACACTGGATGCGTTCCTGATCGATAAGCTCAATTCGGAACAATCCCTGCTGAAATCGGAGTTGAATGTCTACAAAAACCAGATCGATTCTCATTTCCTGTACAATACACTGGAATCGATCAACTCTTTGGCCGAGATCGAAGAGATCGAGGAAATATCGGTCATGACGCTGTCTTTGTCGAATATGTTCCGCTACGCCTCCAACGGCTTCATCAACGAAGCCACGGTAGCCGAAGAACTGCAGAACGTCGAAGACTTTCTGCATATCCAGGAGATCCGTTACCAACACGCCATCGACTTCCGATGTGACATCACCCGCGAGCAGATCCT
Source organism: uncultured Trichococcus sp. (assembly GCF_963663645.1). Taxonomy (NCBI): domain Bacteria; kingdom Bacillati; phylum Bacillota; class Bacilli; order Lactobacillales; family Carnobacteriaceae; genus Trichococcus; species uncultured Trichococcus sp. The sequence continues at coordinate 1,740,670 of NZ_OY760503.1, read as the reverse complement.
TGCTGCGACGGTGCCCAAAATCATCCTGCAGCCTTTGGTGGAAAATGCCATCTATCATGGACTGAACAGAGGCGGCATCGATGGAAAAATAAGAGTCTCAGCCGCCATCGTCGAAGATGATCTGTATCTCTGCGTCTCCGATTACGGCATCGGACTGAGCGAACAGAAGCTTTACAAATTACGCTCTGAGCTGCATCAAGCTTCTACACTGGTGCGGGAAAAAACCGCCCACATCGGCTTGATCAACATCGAAGCACGGATCAAGAATTTCAGCGGCTCCTATTACGGCATCACGATCTTCAGCCAGAAAGAAAAAGGCACAACCGTCGTCATTCATTTACCATTCAAGGAAGCGGGGAACTGAAACATGTATCAATTTCTAATTGCGGACGATGAAATCCTGATCAGAAAAGGAACTTTGAAGAAAATCGAAAAATTGGGTCTGGGTATCCAGTGCGCTTTTGAAGCGGGCAACGGCAAGGAGGCCCTCACCTATCTGGAAACGAATCCTGTCGATTTTATCATCACAGATATGGACATGCCGGAGTTTGATGGCGTCCAGTTTCTTGATTATCTGAAGAAACAGTTCCCGGAGATGCCGATCATCGTCATCAGCGGCTATCAGAATTTTTCCTATCTTCAAAAAGCGATCCAGGCCAACGCCATCAACTACATCCTGAAGCCATTCAGCCGCGAGGATATCCAAAAGTCCCTGCTGGATGTCCTCGCGATTCTGGAAAACAAGAAATCCCAGAAAAGCAACGAGAACGAAGTGATCATCAGCACGATCATCGGCCATCAGACGGAACTGGGCATGAAGGCTCTGCATAAGTTGATCCCTGTCCCGAACCAATACTATCTGGTCCTTTCCGTCTGCCGCGAGCCGAAAACTTCCTTGGAGTTGCTGGATCAATCCGGGATTTTCTCGGAGCCTATCCCTAAATATGCGCAGACCCGCTTTTCGATTGTCGAAAAATCAAAAACAATGGATCTATTAGAAAGCCTGCCTGAGAGCGTGTTGTTGGGCATAAGCAGCCCTATGAAGGATGCTGCCGCAATCAGCTCCTATTATCAAAATTGTATCGATGCGTTGAATTCCCGGAAAAGCACCAGCCAACCCGCAATTTTTTATTATGACAGTACAGTCAGAAACGAAAAGTACACCTTCGCGCATATCGCTGAACTGATGTATTACCTGGAGACCGGCAAGGAAAACGTGCTGAAGGAAAAATTACGCGGGTATTTTGAAACAGCCTATTTCAGTGAAGGCGCGACTCTTTTCGATCTAAAGGACATCGGTCTGTCGATGATCGAAAAATCGAAGCAGTTCCTCGATGATTACTACCGCATGCAATCGAATTACACCTATCCGGAAATTCATCAGGAAGTGATGGAGCGGCTCTTCACTTTTATGGACATCAGCACTTATTTCCTGGATTTTTTGGGGAACATCGCCAAGTCGATGTCCTATGAACACTTGTATTCTTCCCAGGATATCATCGCAAACGTCAAGGATTATCTGGATATTCATTATGCCGATCCTATCACGTTGGATTTCCTGTCGGATATTTTCTTCATCAACAGTTCCTATCTGTCGACCTTGTTCAAAGAAAAAACCGGGATGAAATACGTTGACTACCTGAACGGCCTGCGGATCGATGCCGCTAAAACGCTGCTGCAAACGACCGACCGACGCGCTGCGACGATTTCGAAGTTGGTCGGATACGACAATGAGAAGTATTTTTACAGAGTTTTCAAAAAATTCACGGATTTGACGCCGGAACAATACCGGAAACAAAAATAGAGAGTGCTTAACAAACCAGGCAGCTCCCTCATCCATCATTGGAGAGGCAGCTGCCTGGTTTGAGTTTATTTGTAGAGCATATATGTTGTTCTAGGGTGCTTTGTGCTTTCGAAGGGCGTTAGCCTGACATACATGCTCTCTCGGCTATTTGTTTTCCTGTTCCCTTCGTTTAGTCGACGATTTTTCTTCTTGTCGACTGTTCGGCATTCTTCAGTCCTCATTCAGTCAACATATCTTACTGGCGTCGGCTGTTCAGCATCCACCGCTTTCCGTTCAGTCGACACATCGCGCGGGCGTCGGCTCTTCGGTATTCTCCGCTATTCTTTTTCAGGATTACATTGAATTCCGTCTCCATTGTTTCCATCAGCCCGTATTTTGTACACAAGCCCCAACACCTGCACGGCGATGATCGGGGTCATCGCTACGAGGGCGATCATGCCGAAGCTTTCGGAGACAAGGTTGTTTCCGTCCATCGCGCTGGCGGCGCCTTGGACGAAGGAGAGGATGAAGGTCGCTGTCATCGGTCCGGATGCGACGCCGCCGGAATCGAAGGCGATGCCGACGAACATTTTCGGTACGAAGAAAGTCAGTGTCAGCGCGATGAGATAGCCGGGCAGCAGGTAGTGCCATAGCTGGATTTGAGGGAATACGATCCGCAGCATCGCCAAGGCGACGGCCGTGCCGATTCCCAAGGACAGAACGGTTTTGACAGCGTTCCTCTTGACGGCGCCGTTCGTGATGTCCTCGATTTGGTGCGTCAGGACATGGACTGCCGGTTCTGCCAAGACGGTGACGAACCCAAGCGCAAAGCTGATCATAAGCAAATACCGTTTATTTTCCAAAGAGGCGACGCGGAATCCGATCGTCCTCCCCACATCCATGAAGCCGCCCTGCGCGCCGAGGAGGAACAGGAATAGGCCGAGGTAGGTCAACAGCAGGCCGTAGATGATCCACGAGACATTTTTGCGGGACAGGCGGAAGGAAACGCGCTGCAGTAGCAGGAAAATGAGGAAGATGGGCAACAACGCCAGCAGCACTTCTTCGGCTATGATGGGTACTTTGTCCAGGAACGGTCCCAAAAGATTTTGCGTGGTCGGCGTGGTGGTTTGGATTTGTGCTGCAGCGGGCTGGTCATCCCTGAACAGGTCCAGCAACAGAACCGCGATGATCGGGCCGACCGATACGATGCCGATCAGGCCGAAGCCTTCTTCATTGGAAGCCAGGGTGTTCTTTCGCAGCAAGGTGACGCCGAGCGCCAGCGACATGATGAACGGGACCGTCATGGCGCCGGTCGTCGCGCCCGATGCATCGAAGGCGATCGCCAGGAAATCAGCCGAGGCGGTCCAGGCGAGCAGGAGGACTATGGCATAAAGCATCGCCAGCATTTTGTGCAGGGTAATTTTATTGATGATCCGGATCAATCCGAGTGCAAGCATGGCGGCGATGCCGAGCGACACGACGAGGATAATTTCCCATTTTGTTACCGCACCGGCTGCAACCCTTTCAACCTGCCCCGCCAAAATGTGCAGATCGGGCTCGGCAATCGAGATGATGAATCCGAGCGCCAACCCTGCACCGGCCAAGAGGATGAGGTTGTCGGTCTTAGAAAAGGTCCGGCCCATCACCTTGCCGATCATGCTGACGCTGAAATCGACGCCATGCAAGAAAATTGAAAGCCCAGCGATAATCAGAAAGGCCCCCATGAGAAAGCGTTGGAGCTGCAAAGCGGTCAGCGGCGTCAGCGTGGCGTGCAGCAACAGGACGATAGCGACAATGGGGAGTACTGCATGCAGCACTTCCCGGATTTTTGACAAGAACAGCTTCATCGGAGGCACCGCCTTTCTGGGCTTGGCGTTCAAGGTGGTTATCTTACTTCCATTATAACCGAAAAGGCAGTGCGGGAATAAACGGAAGGATCTGTTCTGGTGCATCGGGCGGGGCGTCACCGACAGCTGCCTGCAATCTCGGGTAAACGAGATACCCTCCTGGGCGAACGCCCGACAGAAGAGCGATCTGTCGGGTGTTTTGCGGTTTTCGGTAACGATTCAGTCGACAACAACCTGTATCGTCGCTTTTCTGTTCCCCAACACGGCTTCGGGAACGCCAATGATCTCCCCTTCCAATTTGAATGTCCCTGGCTTCTCCATTTTTTCCAAAATCGCGGGCGTCAGTTCCTCCCATTTGACCCATTGCTGCGTATCGGTGCCGTCATTGTAGCGGAGCGTGACGTAGGACGGGAAACCGACGAGTTGTCCATGTTCAATGGCATATTGGCCGGCTGCCAGCGTGAAAGTCGCTTCATCCTGGGAGACGATTTTCAGTTTGTCGACTTGTTCGGATTCTTCCGGCACCTTTTTCCAGACTTTCATGTAGTCGATCTGGAACACCTTCGGATAAGGCGCAGCCGGGTCGAAAGGACCGACCCACCAATTCTCCCGCCCTTCATAGGCTGACAGGATGGAGATCATCGGATAGACGACCTCGGCTTGGAACGTCCCGATTTCTTCGTCATCGAAATAAAAAACGAAGCCTTCCGGAGTCCATTCGAAAGTGTAGAGATGGAATTCATTGCTCAAATCGGCAGCCCCGACAGCATAGATGAAGTGCTGCTCCCGCACCAGCGGATCCCGGTGCGCGTAAAGTGAAGCCGTGATGACTTTGCCGAAATTGAGGGCATTTTCGAATACATCCACTTCCACATCCTGTTCCGGCGTATCCTGGATTCCGACGAGCCACCAGGCGCACATGTTGCCGAGGCTGTTCATCATTTTCGCCCGGATTTCGAAGACGCCGTACTGCGTGATGAAGCCCATGAACGGCTCGATATAGTTACGAACCTCCAGACCTTGCTTGAATTCGTGGAGCCCGGTCCGGTTGCCGGTCATCACGCTGGATGTGCGGACGGTACCGTCGAACTCGGGATTCCACGGCGGTGTATCTTCATTAATGATCAAATTCAAATTACCGTCCTCCACCTCATAGACGGCACGGGCTGATTCCGGATCCGGCGTCCAAGAAGCAAGATACTGGTCGTTCCAGATTGCCGGATTGAGCGGGCTTTCGTCGAAATTCTCTTCGAATATCAAGCGGTAATCGCCATTGTAGACCGGTACCGCTTCTGTTTCATCACCGTTCGCCTGCCACCCACGCAGAAACGCGTAATTCGACTGGTGGAGCCAGACAAAGAGTGCTGCGAGCAAAACAACGGTGATGAGCGATTTAATGCTTTTGTTCATCGGGATTCATCTTCTCTCGCTAGCTTGATGCTGTTTGGGGATGATTGGAGAATTGAGGATGATTGGAGGTGGATGCAGTGTTGGATGGTTTTTCCTCCGGTGAGGCTTTGCTCATCGGAGGTGGGGTCTGTTTTGGATGGCCCAGCTCCGGCGAGGCGGTGTTCGCCGGAGTTGAGCAACTGTTGCCTGGCTGTCCTCCGGTGAAGAGGCTTCTCGCAGGAGGACGGGTTCAGCTGGTTCGGCGGCTGCAGTCTTTCTTATGGCAGCCATTCGTAGTCTTCGGGCAGTTGAATGAGGTCGGGTGCGGCCGTGTCGCTTATTTCGATGACATCGAGATTGAACTCATTTTCCCCAGATGTCGAGCGGATCCGTTTCAGGACATTGCCCTCGAAATAATAAAACATCCGGTCGCCATTTGCGGTGTAGTATTCCTCATAGATGAGTCCCTGGTCCTCCCAGCTGCCGACGTAGGTGCTGCCGATATCCTTGAACGGCGGGGCTGCGACGATGCCGTCGTCTTCCGTTTCTTCGGCGGGATCCGCGCTTTCGTTACGCGCAATCGTCCGGTTCAGGTGATCGACTACATAAGCCAGTCCGTCCAAAGTGAGATAGGTTGTGTCCGTGCCTTCCCCGCTGATCCGGATAGCCTGATCCCCGCCATCGACAGCGACCGTCAGCGACCGGTCCTCCAGCTGATTCCCTGTGAATTCCCGGTAATGGTACTGCGCCACATACTGTCTGCTCGCAAAAATCGCGAAATACGGATCGGCCAAATGGATGCTGGAAATGCTGGTATCGGCTTCCGCAGATGATTGGCTGTCGCTTCCTGCGGTTGACTCGATTGTCTCGCTTTGGCTATTTACGATGACGCTGCTTGATTCGTCCGATTCAGCCCCGTCCTGTCCGCAGGCGGCGGAAAATACGGCGATTGCCGTCAACGTTCCGATTAAAGCTATTTTTCTTTTCATTTAAAAGAACCTCCTTAAGCAAGGCCAAAGGGTCGTTCCATTGTTCTGACATTCGTTTCCTTGTGTTCATTATACGCCGGAATGATTGTCGCCACTATAAAAAACACTCCATCGTGATAGAAGGATGGTGAATGAGGATGCCGTTCCGTGTCATATCATTTGCATCAGCCGCTCCATTGGGCGCACAATGGAGGTGAAGATACAAATTGTCCTGTTGATTTCCGCAGCAACTATCCTGGTCCTTTTCGTATGTCCTCAAGCAAAGGTTGTGGAAAAAATGATGTATGTGATCGTCTGCCTTGTTGCCCTCGGCGCATCTTTTTTGACGCTTTTCTCCGGATTCGGGCTGAGCACGCTGCTGATGCCGGCATTCGCGCTCTTTTTCCCTTTGGAAGCGGCTATAGCCATGACGGCGGTCGTCCATCTGGCGAACAATGTCTTTAAGCTGGCAGTGGTGGGACGGAAAGCCGATAAGCAGGTACTGCTGAAATTCGCCCTGCCCGGCATCGTTGCGGCTTTCGCGGGCGCGTGGCTGCTGACCTATTTTTCGGAATTACCGCCGATCGCATCGTATGATATCGGCCAAAGGGAGTTCCAGATTTCGGTGGTCAAGGTCGTCATCGGGGTCCTGATGGTCGGTTTTGCATTTCTGGAGTTGCTTCCGCGCTTCGAAAAGCTGGCGTTCGCTGAGAAATGGTTGCCGTTGGGCGGCGCCGTCAGCGGCTTCTTCGGCGGCCTGTCCGGTCATCAGGGTGCCCTCCGCTCCGCCTTTCTCAGCAAAGCGGGCCTTGATAAGGAAGCCTTCATCGCGACCGGCGTTGCCGCAGCCTTCTTAATTGATCTTACCCGGCTTTCCGTTTATGCAAACCATCTGGGCACCATCGGCACGGATGCCGACTGGGCGTTGGTTGCGGCTGCGATTGTTGCCGCTTTTGCGGGCGCCTTCGTCGGCTCGCGGCTTCTGGAAAAAATGACCTTGCGGGTGGTGCAGATCATCGTGGGCATCATGCTTGCCTTGGTTGGTGTTTTGCTCGCTGTCGGGCTTATCTGAAGGCACTATTGGTTGATGAAGGAGGTAATGTTTCATGAATGACATCATAACCATCGCCTTAAAGGCATTTCCGGTCATCGCGCTGATAACGACAGGGATTGTTCTGGAGAAGACCGCCTTCATCAGCGCAGATGCCGTCAAAGGCATGAAGAAGCTGATTTTGAATCTGGCCTTACCCAGTCTTTTGTTTCTGATTTTGTTGGATGCCGATCTGCAAGCGGACTACCTATGGGGCTCCGTTGCGGTTTTCATCACTTGCCTGTTGGCTTTCTCGATGGGGTTTTTGTTCAAAAAAATCTGGAAATCATCCAATGCATTCTTTCCGGCAGTCTATTCCAGCTTCGTCACCGGCATCATCGGCTATCCGCTCTTCATCTCTACTTTCGGCGCCGAGCACTTGTACAGATTGGCCATCCTCGATATCGGCAATCTGATATTCATCTTCATCGTGCTCGCGACGTTTTTGGATAAAGTCGGCTGCAACCAAACCGGCAGAAAAAGGATGAGCCTTAAGGACCAGGTCAAACATATAGTCAAATCACCCTTCCTGATCAGCATGTTTTTGGGAATCTTGGTCTCCATGCTTGGCGGGCGGACGTTTTTCCACACGAACCCGGCGACAGCAGCCTTGCTGACAGCCGCGGGAATGTTGGCAGAAATCACCTTACCGCTGATCCTTTTGGTGATCGGCTATGAACTCCACTTCGATTTGAAACAGCTTTTGGTGCCGCTCCCGGCGGTATTGCTGAGGATCGGCATGATGCTTCTGTTGGCCTATCTGCTGAACACTTTCGTCATCGACAGGCTGCTTGGCTTGGACCGCATGTTCCAGATGGCCGTCTACACGATGTTCATCTGTCCCCCCTCCTTCATCATCCCTGTCTTCATCGAAGGCGATTGCCCCGACAAGAGCTTCATCATGAATTTTCTGTCGCTTAACGTCATCCTCTCCATCGTGACGTTCATCATTCTGATGACGGTGCTGCTTTGACGATCTGAATTGGCGGGAGTTTCCCCGCCAAACAGTCTTTGGCGGTTTATTTCGGGCCGCATGAAGTTGATTTAGCCCGCCAAATCAGTTTTGGCGGGGAATTTTGAGCCCCACACGACATAGTTTCCCCGCTCAACGGCCTTTGGCGGGGAAACTACGCCCGATCCGAGATCCGAGATTCACATATCCGCACATCCACCACCAATCTTCGGAAACTGCTTGCTTGTTTCCGGTTAACACCGTAAGATGGAACCAAAACCAACTGTAAAGGAGCGGATAGAGTGGATTCGGTTTTTGAAATCTTTAAACACAAAATCCAGAACAACGAAAAATTGACGCCGAAGATGCAGGCTATTTTGAGCGCCAGTCTGGAGTTGTTCGCAGAAAAAGGCTATTCGAACACATCGACAAAGGACATCGCCCGCTTGGCGGATGTGGCGGAAGGCACCATCTTCAAGCATTTCGGTTCGAAGGAGAATCTACTGTATGCCAGCATATTGCCGATCCTCAGCAAGTCGCTCGAAGTGCTGATTCCTGCAGAACTGCAGAAAAACAAAGAGAATATGGCTGACTTGTCCTTCCATCATTTTCTCCACCGTGTCCTGCCTGACAGGATCGATTTCGCCGGCAACAACATGAAGATCTGGAAAATCTTTCTGACGGAATATCTGTATCAGGAATCCATGCGCGACAATCTGCTGACGCTGATTCCGGGCGTTCTGTTCAAGGAAATCAACCAACTGCTGGATCTGTTCAAACAAAAGCAGGAGATCGTCGACTGGCCGAATGAAGAAATCATCCGCCTGATCATCAGCACGGTTGCCGGTTTTGTCGTCGCAAAATCGATGGGTCTCTCCAGCAACACCGATCAGAGCGTCGAAACCGATCACCTGATTCTTTTTCTCGAAAAAGGCCTCCAGCCGTAATCAGTCCTTGACAGCCTGCCCTGCTAAGGACTATACTGTACCCACAAGATAAAAGTGAGTGATTACTCACTTTTTTATTCAAGAGGAGGAACAGTTATATGGCATTTTTGGAAGTAAACAATTTGAACAAATATTATCCGATCACCGACAGCGAACGTTTCCACGCATTGAAGGACGTCCAGTTGTCTTTCGAAAAAGGTGAATTGGTTTCGATCATCGGTGAATCCGGCAGCGGCAAGTCGACGCTGATGAACTTGTTGGGCGGCTTGGATTCGCAATTCGACGGTGAAATACTGGTGGACGGCGAGAATATCGGCCAGTTCAAGGAAAAGGAAATGGTCGCTTTCCACAAAGAGAAAATCGGCTTCATCTTCCAAAGTTTCAATCTCGTCCCTCACCTTTCCATTTTGGACAACGTCACCTTGGCGATGACGCTTTCGAACATCGACAGCAAAACCCGAAAAGCCCGCGCCAAAGAGGTGCTCGAGCAACTGGGTCTGAAAGACCATTACCACAAGAAACCGAACCAATTATCCGGCGGGCAAAAACAACGTGTTGCGATTGCGCGGGCCTTGGTCAACGATCCCGACATCATCATCGCCGACGAACCTACCGGGGCGCTCGATTCCCAGACGTCGGATCAAGTGCTGGACATCATCCAGGACATCGCGAAAACCGGCAAGCTGGTCATCATGGTCACCCACTCGGAGCGCGTCGCTTCCCGTTCCACCCGCATCGTGACGATCGATGACGGCAAAATCATCAATGACGAAAAACGCCCGCCGCTGCAGTTCCACGACAACGCCTTCCAAATAAAGGCAAAGCAGGAAAACAAAAACCTTAGTTTCTTCGCGGCCATCCGCATGGCCCTGCTGAACATGAAAGAAAAATTGAGCCGCAACATCCTGATCGCGTTGGGCGGGAGCATCGGCATCATGAGCATCATCCTGATGCTGGCACTCGGCAAAGGCGTCAACGACTACCTGACAGACACGATGAACGAAAACGTCAATCCGATCATCAGTGAAGCGCGGATGACCAAGGAGACGCAATATGACAGCTCCGCTAGCGTCGAAACCGTCGCAGAAGCAGCACCGGCGCAACCGAGTGGCATGGGCGGCGGTGGCGGAATCGGTGGCACGCTGATCGCCGATAATCCGGCTGCCCAGCTTTCGAAGAACATCCCGTTTGAAGAGGCGAACATCGCTGAACTGGAAGCCATTCCGCATGTCGAAAAGCTGGAATTATCCTACGCTTCCTTCTCAATGGGCAGCGATACGGTCGTTTATGAAGGCGAAAATTATCCGTTCATGAACTTCGGCACGACTTCGGCGAACATGACCGACTCCAACATTCTGTACGGCGAGTTCCCGGAACAGGATGAAGTCCTGATCACCGAGGAAATGGCCGATGGGATGGCCGGCACCCCGGAGGATATGATCGGCAACGAAGTCGAAGTCAAGCTTTCCGTCAACGGCAATCCTTTGATCGGCACCTACACGGTCAGCGGCATCTACACAGCTGGAAACGCGATCGGCCCTGCCGGCGCTTTCGACTCGGTCTTCATGACGATGGACACTTTCGCGGACATGAACGCGGAAAACGGCTTGACCGTGGAACCGAATGTCGCGTATCTTTTCGCGGATGAAACAAGCAATTCCCAAGACATCAAAGATGCGATCAACGGATTGGGTTATGCGGGCTCTTCCACAGACACGCTGGCAAAAACCTTCACGAAATTGCTGGATATCTTCACCTATATCCTAGCCGGTGTGGCCGGCATTTCCTTGTTCGTATCGGCCATCATGATCCTGACAGTCCTTTACATCAGCGTCGTTGAGCGGACGCAGGAAATCGGCGTCATCAAAGCGATCGGTGGGCGCAACAAAGACATCCGCCGCATCTTCGTCTCTGAATCCTTCCTGATCGGCTTGTTCAGCGGCCTGCTCGGAGTCGGCATTGCGGCTCTCCTTTCCACAATCGGCAACGTGGCGGTCGAGCGCATCTTCGGGACGACCATCCTGCACATGACTCCGACCTATGCCTTGTTGGGCATTCTGGCCAGCGTCATCATCAGTGTCATCGCCGGTGTCTTCCCTGCCAACAAAGCCGCCAAGCTCGATCCGATCGAAGCTTTGCGTCATGACTAAGTTTTAAGGCAGCTAAAAAAACAGCCATCCATCCTCGTTTTGAGGTTGGGTGGCTGGTTTTTTGGAGTAAAGGCAAAAAGATTCAGAATGTTTCAAACCTCGGGGCGGGAGTTTCCCCGCCAAACAGTCTTTGGCGGTTTATTTCGGGCCGCATGAAGTTGATTTAGCCCGCCAAATCAGTTTTGGCGGGGAATCTTGAACTGTGCACAACAGAAATAACCCGCCAAAACCGGTTTTGGCGGGTTATTCCTTGTTTTTGAAAGAAAAAAGCAGCCGGTTACGGCTGCTCCACATACATCTCTTTCTTGCTCAACGTCCCGAACAGATCATAGAGGATGTCGTCCGTGATCTTGACTGGATTATTCTCGAGATTGGGATGATGGGAAAGCTGCACTAATTCATCGATCTGGGCATCGGACAAGTTCAAATCCACAAGATCCGTCCGCAAGCCGATCTGTTTTTTCAGCGCTGTGATGGAGTCGGCCATCTCAACTGCATCGGCGAAACCTAGAGCTTTGGCGAAGGCGGCCACGCGGCCATCCGTTTCCAGCAGGGCATTCACTTTGGCGAAGTAATCGATCGTCAATCCGCAGGCTTCACCGTGCGGGATACCGTAGAGATTGGTCAGCGGATAAGAGACGGCGTGCGAGGAAGTCGTCTTCGGCAGCGCGAAAGCCAGGCCGGCGATGACGGAAGCTTCGGCCATCTTTTCGCGCGCCGTGGCGTCGGTCGGGTTTGCATAGGCGATCGGCAGGTGCTCAAAAACCAATTTCGCGGCATGGATCGCGAGCGCGTCGCAGATCGGCTGGTGGTTCACGCTCCAATACCCTTCGATTGCTTGGCAAAGGACATCGATCCCGGAGCAGGCGGTCACGGTCGGCGGACAAGTATAGGTCAATTCCGGATCAACGACGGCGTAGGCCGGGAAAAAGTTCGGCGACAGGATCGGCGCTTTTTTGCCGGTTGCGTGGTCGGAAAGGACCGCGACACTTGTGACTTCGCTGCCGGTTCCGGAAGTCGTCGGTACGGCGATCAAAGGCAGGAATGTTTCCGGCAAAGCTTTGCCGGTGCCGTGGTAGAGACTGATCGACTCGTCCACCGTGGCAATCGTCGCGGCAGCTTTGGCGAGATCCATCACGCTTCCGCCGCCCAGCGCGACCACAAATTTGGAGCCCTGCTCGCGCATCAGCTCGGCGCAGGCATCGACTTCGCTCACCTCTGGATTTGGCGAAACGTCGCTGTAGACGGCGGTCAGCAGACCATCCGCTTCCTCGATGATCCTGTCGGCCAGGCCGGATTTTCGGAAGGAACGCGAACAGATCAGGATACCGTCCGTCTCCCCTAACTCTGCGATGACTTCCTTCAAGGCGGAAATTTTTCCGTTTCCGAAGATGATTTTCACTGGTTGTTGATAATTCCAATCCATTCCATGCACCCTTTCTGCAGTAGGTTTATCTTTTTAAATGGCTTTGGGGCTGCCTCATGCGAGGCGGCCCCGTATTTTTGAAGCGTGCCCTTCATCGGATTGCCCGCCCCCCAAGACCGAAACCATGGATTCATGATTGTTATCCATGGTTTTTCCGCGGGCGGGCCCGCTAAAGATGGATTCATGATTTTTATTCATCTTTTCAGGCCATTTCCGGCAGTTCCCGCGCCCGTCCACCGGCCTCACCTCTCATTATACCATCCCACCTACACAGCCAGCTCGTCTTTTTGGTTGATGACGTTCAGGATCGATTCGCGCATCGTCATGTATTGCTTTGAGTAGCGGGCGCTTTCGCTGTTGGCGCCGTCCATGTCGTAGGTGAAGTCGGTGTCGAGCACCTTGACGATGCGGCCGGGGCGGCTGGACATGACGATGACTTTCGTCGCCAGCGATAACGCCTCGTCCACGTCATGGGTGATGAAGAAGACGGTGCTCTGGTTCTTCATCCAAATGCGGCGGATCAGCGCCTGCATCTTGTCGCGGGTCAAGGCATCGAGCGCGCCGAACGGTTCATCCATCAGGATCATGCCCGGTTCGTTGACCAACACTTTGGCCAACGAAGCGCGTTGCTTCATCCCGCCGGAAAGCTCATACGGTTTCCGGTCGGCGAAATCCTTGAGTCCGACGATTTCCAGGTATTCCTCCGTGATCGCCTCGCGTTCCTGTTCCGGGATGTTGCGCATGCGCAGGCCGAAGTTGACGTTCTCCTTGATCGTCAGCCACGGATAGAGCGGTGGCGTCTGGAAGACGACCCCCCTGTGCCAATCCGGCCCTTCGATCGGTTTGCCGTCCATCAGCGCTTGCCCGTCCGTCGGCTGCATGAAGCCCGAGATGATGTTCAGGAGCGTGCTCTTGCCGCAGCCGGATGGTCCCATTACGCAGATGAACTCGCCTGCTTGGATGTCGAGATTGACTTGGGCCAAGGCCGTCACGGTCCCGATTTCGCTGTTGTAGACCAGTTCGACATCCTCCAGTTTTACCACTGTCTTTCCGTTGATTCCCTCATAAGTCCTCTGCATAATTGGTTCCCCCTATTCTTTCGAATCCAGATAAGCTTCGATGTACGTTGTGTTTATGCCTTCAGCGAAATCTGCTTCGCTCGGAGATGCGGTGATGTTGCCCTGATCCAGGTAGAACTGGCCCATGTCATACATGGTGGCGGCCATTGCGCCGACCGCCTCGGAAGTGCCCAGGTTGGCTGCATCCAATTGTTCCTCGGCGGAAATCCAGTTTTGGCCTTCCATCTGCAGCTTGGCGGACGCTTCGGTGATGTTCAATTGCTCAGCGATGATTGCGATGGCTTGATCGGGGTCTTCCCGGTAAAGCGTTACGGCTTTATCGACGCAAGCGATGTATTTCTCGACGATTTCCGGATAGTCCTCCCCGAATTCGCTGCGGACGATTTCGACGTTGGCGGTCATGTAGCCCATTTCAGCCACGTCGCCGCTGTGCAGAACGATATTTCCGTCCGCCAAAAGTTCGCTGAGGGTAGGCTCCCAGATGTAGGCCGCGTCGATGTCGCCGCGCTGCCAAGCCGCAAAGAGATCGGACGGCTGCAGATCGATCAGTACGAAATCAGTCTCTTCAAAACCGCTGGCCGTGATGGCGCGCAACAGGCTGTAGTGGGCGGTGCTGGCGAAAGGAACGCCGATGTTCTTGCCTTTCAGGTCTTCCAGGGAGGTCGCGTTCAGTTCATTCTTGGCAACCAAGGATTCAACGGAGCCGAGCGTCTCATGGATCCAGATCATTTCGATCGGGATGCCTGAAGCGATGCCCAATACGGCCGAGCCCGAACCGGTCAAGCCGAAGTCGACGGCACCGGAAACCATGGCCTGGTTGATCGCTTTTCCGCTTTCGAATTGAACGATTTCGATCGGCACACCCATTTCATCCTCGAAATAGCCTTCCGCTTTCGCGATGCCTTCGTCGTTCGGCATTTCCAGGGTCGCAATGACGACTTTCTCGGGAAGGTCGCCATCCGCCGAAGCGGTGGAAGAGTCGGTCGCGCCGTCCGCGCTGCCGCAAGCTGCGAACAGAAGCGCTGAGCAAGATAAGAACAGTAGTTTAGAGAACATATTGGTTTTTTTCATAAAAAGCCTCCTAGTATTTTCCGATTATTTTCCTGCCCAAGGGACAAATTTATTTTGGATGCTGACGATGATTTTATCCAAAAGAATGCCGGTGATGCCCATGATGATGATGCCGACGAAGACGATGTCGCTGCGCAGGTAGTTGCTGGCATCGAGGACGAGCCAACCGATCCCGGTCATGGCTGCGACCATTTCCGCCGAAACGAGGGTCGTATAGGCGACGCTGAGTGCGGTGCGCAGGCTCGTCAGGATATCCGGCAAGCAGGACGGCAGAATGACATGAAAGAACACTTGCGTCTGGCTGGCGCCGACCGTTTTCGCGCTGTTGATGAAGTCTGTGTTGACTTTCGCAACGGCCGAGACGCAGCTGACGTAGATCGGTGCGAAGGCCGCCAGGAACAGCAAGGCGACTTTCGAAGCATCCGCAATCCCAAGCCCCATCACCAACAACGTGTAGTAAGCCAATGGCGGCAACGGGCGGTAGAAGTTGATGATCGGGTCCAAGGCCGCTTTGATTTTCGTGTTGTAGCCGCTGAGCAAACCCAACGGAATCGCGGCGATGATCGCCAATCCGAAGGCGCTGAGCAGGCGCCATAAGCTGGTGCCGATATGCTGCAGCAAGGAGAAGCCTTTATAGCCGTTGAAGAGGATCTCCACGAAGGCCGTCCAAACCGCCAACGGGCTCGGCAGCAGCATCGGACTGACCAGCCCCAGCGCGGTAACGACATACCAGAGCACCATGATCGCTGCGACGGTGCCGACGGTGATCATTTTTTCCGGCTGGATCCTCTTTCGTCTTTTCTTTGCCGCGGTCGCGGACGTGCTTTGCTCGGGAATCAGTGCATCGCTTGTGAGCGTATCTGCTTTCTTCATAAAATTGTCCTCCTTGGTCTCTTTTCGCCTAAACTGTTTCATGCGCGGCGCACCCGGTATTCGCGGGCGATCGTTTGCACGAAAATCTTGCCGTCCCCCGCCTGGCCGCTGCTGTTGACCGCCAGCAGGATGCCGATCACGTTGTCCACATCTTCATCCTCCGTCACGATCGTAAACATCCGCTTCGGCATCAGCACGCTGTGTCCGGTTGGCTCGCGCATGTCTCTTCCTATGAGAGGGTTCTTGCCGCGTCCGAAGACTTTTCGGCAGGTGAACCCAGGAAAGCCGCCCGCAGCCAGTTTTTGTTTCGTTTCCGTCACCTTGTTCAGGCGAATGATCGCTGTCACTTCCTTCATACAATTCCCACCTTTGCAGTCCCTCTGTTAAATTCCTTCTATATTAAAGTCCTTCTGTGCCGTTACTGATCGTATAGGCGTTTTCGATTGCGTGCACGAATATTCTGCCGTCGCCGTAGTTGCCCAGATTGCTTGTGCGCGCCTGGGTGGTGATCACGTCGACGATTTCCTTCTCATGGGCTGCTTCGGCCACCAGGAACAGCAATTCCTTCGGCAGCTCATCGTAGAAGACGTCGCCGATATGGATGCCTGCCTGTTTCCCCCGTCCGTACACATCCATCCGCGTCACGGCGGTGTGTCCCTTTTCAGCGAGTTTCGCCAAAATCTGTTCCGTCTTCTCCGGCCTCACGATGGCCTCAATTTTCACTAGCATGCGCTCCACCCCTTTTATATATTAGATTTTTTGAAATGTGGTGCGGCCGGGACCCGGCGCATTTTACAGATAGGTCGAATCGACAAGCGTCAGCACTTCATCCAGGATCGGCAGCACTTCAGCCAACTCTGCTTCGGTGATCGTAAGCGGAGGGCAGACGCTGATCGTCGTTTCGCGGCCGAAAGTCGAGAAGCCTCGGTCCTTCAGTTCCTTGTAGATCGCCGGCATGATCCGGTTCGGCGTGTTGAACGGCACAAGCGGCTCGCGCGTTTCCTTGTCGAGCACTAGCTCCACCCCGCAGAAGAGGCCGTAACAGCGGACATCGCCCACGCAAGGATGCTTGGCTTTCATTTCTTCCAGGTAGTCCTTCAACAGTGCGCCGATCTTTTCGACGTTGGCGGCGATGTTTTCGTCCTCGTAGACTTCCAAAGTCGCCAAGCCGGCCGCGCAAGCCAACGTGTGGCCGCTGTAGGTCAAGCCGCATTGGAGCTGATTTTCGGTGAAGTATTCGCTGATCCATCCGGAGACGATCACGCCACCCAACGGCACATACCCTGATGTCACTCCTTTTGCGAAGGTGATCATGTCCGGTGTGAACGCGTATTGCTGGAAAGCGAAAGCTGTTCCGGTCCGGTAGAAGCCGGCCATGACTTCATCGCAGATCATCACGATGCCGTAGCTGTTGCAGAGGTTGCGCACCCCTTCCAGATACCCTTTCGGATAAGCGATGATGCCGTTCGCGCCGATGACCGTTTCCAAGAGGATAGCCGCCACGTTGTAGGGGCCTTCGTATTGGATCTGTTCAGCCAGTTTCTTCAGATAGAACGCCGTCAGTTCCTCTTCAGTTCCAAATGGAAGATTGTCGCGGTAAGGGGACGGATTGGAGAATTTCACGAAGCCGTTCGCGCCGCCGATTTCAGCTGCAAACCGGCGGGAATCCCCGGAAGCGTTGGAAGCGGCAAGCGTAGCGCCGTGGTAGCTGTGGTAGCCGCTGAACACTTTCGTGCGCCCCGTCGCGATCCGCGCCATCTTGATCGCATTCTCGTTCGCGTCGGCTCCGGCATTCGTGAAGAACACGCGCGCCATATCCCCGCCGGCCAACTCGACCAACTTCTTAGCCAACAAAGACTTCACATCGGTCGCATAACTCGGTGCCATGAAGCACATCTTGGCAGCCTGATCCTGGATCGCCTTCACGACTTTCGGATGCTGATGGCCGATGTTCGCGTTCACCAACAAGGAGGACATGTCCACTTGGCGGTTGCCTTCATAGTCCCAGAAATAAATGCCTTCCGCCTTTTCTACTGCCATGGCGGCTTGCCCCTGCTTCGACCAGGCCCGCATCACGTACTGTTGATCCATCGCTGTTACTTCTTCTCCGGTTAAAGTTGTTGCTGTTGTTGTATTCCATGTTGCGTTCACTGTCATGCTGTTCCCTCCCGATGAAATTCTTTTTTAATCGTTTTTTAATATGTCCCCATAATACGGGGATTGCGGAACATCGTAAATAAAAAGCTCTATTTTCATGATAGACTTTATGACATTTCTGCTCTTATCCGGAAATTATTCCGCTTACAACGGGGCTTATTTCTTGCCGTTTGTCAGTTATGTAAGGTTTTACTGAAAACAAACTGACTTTCGTGGTTGAATAATTGTGAGGGCTTTCAGGTTTGTGGCTGGTGGGATAAGCTGTATGGACTATCGATATATTTAAGCGCCGTTACAGAAAATGACGCCATTTTTCAGGAATGTGCGTCAGCTTTACTGACATGCTTCGATTGCGGATAAGTTTTCTGACGGTTATGAAGTGTAAGCATGTGAGGTATTCTGCCGTCGATGGGGGCGGGTTTGAGAGAATATTCGGAAGTGTACCTAATGAACAAAAGACAAAATGTTCAAAAGAACGCAAAAAAGCAAAGACGATCAGCATGCGGATGCTGGTGGCCTTCGCTTTTTTTTCGTGAAGTAACCGAATTCCAGGTGGTTATCTGGTTTCCGAGTCTCACCATTGTGCCTTGAAACATTTAGATTGAAGGTTGTCCGATAACGCTGATGAATCGGACATCCGGAGTACGTTCGGTTCGAAGGTTGTCCGATAACACCGAAGAATCGGACATCCGCTGCACGTTCGGTTCGAAGGTTGTCCGATAACGCTGATGAATCGGACATCCGCTGCACTTTCGGTTCGAAGGTTGTCCGATAACACCGATGAATCGGACATCCGGAGCTCGTTCGGTTCGTAGCTTGTCCGATAACGCCGATGAATCGGACATCCGGAGTACGTTCGGTTCGAAGGTTGTCCGATAACACCGATGAATCGGACATCCGGAGTACGTTCGGTTCGAAGGGTGTCCGATAACGCCGAAGAATCGGACAACCCAGGCTACTTGTACCAAAAAAGCAGGAGCTGCTGCCTCATTCCGAGGCAGCAGCTCCTGCTAGTGTTCAAGATTCAGTTATTTAGCTACGCCGGCAGTCCATTCTGCGACCAGATCCGGATTGGCTTCGACGAAGGCTTCGGCAGCGTCTTCAGCTGATTCGCCTTCATAGATTTGGAGCATCAAAGCTTCGACATCTTCGATAGTCCATTGGAATTGATCCAATACTTGGTAAGCTTCCGGCATGTCGGTTTCGAGTCCTTCACGAACCATCGTGTGGACTGTCTCTTCGCCGCCGAAAATGCCGTTGGGATCATCCAGGTATTTCAGGTCATAAGCCGAGAATTTCCAATGCGGATTCCAGGCTGTGATGATGATCTCTTCTTCATTTTCGATTGCTTGCCCGAGTGTGACGGTCATGGCGCCCGATGAGGACGTTTCGATTGCCCAATCGCTCAAGTTCGGATACTCGGTCAGCGCGCGTTCAGTGGCTGCTACGATACCGGCACCTGGCTCGATTCCGGTGATGGATTTGCCTGCTTGATCGGTCAAATCAGCGATAGAATCGACATCCATGTACGCAGGAACAGCCAATCCGATTTTCGCGCCTTCAAGGTTTCCGCCCAAGTCGACCATCTTGTCGCCGTATTCTTCCAGTTGCGCACCGTGCGTTCCTGGCAGCCAAGCACTCAGCATGGCATCCGCTTCGCCGGTGGAGACGGCTTCCCACATGATTGCGTTATCCAATGGGGTCAAGGTCACATCGTACCCGAGGTCTTCCAATACTTGGGCAACGACATGGTTTGTGGCCACTGCGTCATCCCATTCGACGTAAGCCAATTCGATTTCCTGGCCTTTGCCGACTGTATCTTCCATGGACTCTGTGTCGGTCGCACCGCAGCCAGCGGCGATCAGTGTGACGCCTAAGCCTAATCCGGCCTTAAGTCCAAGGTTTTTCCAGTTACGTTTTGTTGTTTTTCTCATAGGTATGTTTCTCTCCTTTTTGTTTGGCAATTAGGAATAGTTGAGTCATTAAACAGTTTTATGATGCGCTCTTTTTGCTGAATTTCTGGGTCAGACGGTCGATGATGATGGCGAGCACAACCAAAGCCAATCCGGATACGAAACCGGAACCGATTTTGGCGCGTTGCAAGGCGGAAAGGACATTACGGCCCAATCCAGGAGCACCGATCATCGAAGCGATGACGACCATCGACAAGGACAGCATGACGGTCTGGTTGATGCCGGCCATGATCGTGGATTTCGCCAGCGGTAATTCGACCTTGAACAACCTTTGTGCGCCGGTGCTGCCGAAAGATTCGGCTGCTTCAACCAGTTCGGTGGAAACTTGTCTGATCCCCAGATTCGTGAAGCGGACGGTCGGCGGAATCGCGAAAATAAGTGACGCGAGCACCCCTGGAACCATCCCGATTCCGAAGAAGGCTACGGCCGGAATCAGATAAACGAAAGCCGGCATCGTCTGCATGAAATCCAGAACCGGATTGATGATGTTGTTCGCGATTTTACTTTTCGCCATCAGAATACCGAAAGGCACACCGATCAGGACGGACAGCAAACTCGAGAACAGGACCAGCGTCAAGGTGAACATCAAGTCTTCCCAGAGCCCTTGGTTATGGATGAACCAGAGACCGACGACTGAAAAGATGGCCAGGCCGAATTTTTTCCCTGAGGCAAAGAACGCCAGCAGGGCCACTAATGCGATCAGGATGACTGCCGGGATGGCTGTCAGTGTTGACGTCAACAAATCGATTGCGGCTTGCGAATGCTCTTTGATCGGATCGAACAGGAAGCTGAACGTGTCAGCGGTCTTGTCCGTGATGTATTCAGTGAACTCGGCAACCGGCAATTCAGGAATGAAATTTAATAGATTATCCATTTACGGACACCTCACTTTCTCCTGCCAAAGCGGCTATGACGGCGCCTCTGACAAGGACACCCACCAATCTGTCGTTTTCGATGACAGCGACCGGCGAGTTTGAATCATGGATGATCGGGAAAATATCGCTCAAGGTAGTATCTTTGGAGACGGTCGGGATATCTTCTCTGAGGATGCCATCCACTTTTGTGGCGTTGGCTTTCAACGCTTTCGAAGCGTCCTCGGCAGTGATGTACCCTTTCAGTCTGCGGTGATTGTCCACCACAAGGATTGTCGAAATCCCTTCTTGGCGCAATAATTCCAATGCGAAGAGCGGGCCATGTTTTTCGATATTCATGACGATCGGACGCTTCATGATGTGTTCGGCCGTCAGTACTTTCGAACGGTCAACGTCCTCCACGAATTTTTCGACATAGCGTGTTGCCGGATTGGTCAGAATTTCCTCAGGCGTACCGATCTGGACCAATTCCCCGTCCTTCAGCAACGCGATCCGATCCCCGATGCGCAAAGCTTCGTTCAGATCATGGGTGATGAAGATGATGGTCTTTTTGACGTTTTCCTGCAGATCCAACAGTTCATCCTGCATCTCACGACGGATCAGCGGATCCAAAGCCGAGAAGGCCTCGTCCATCAGCAGGATTTCCGGGTCATTCGCCAAGGCACGGGCCAAACCGACCCGCTGCTGCATCCCACCTGATAATTGATGCGGATACTGATCGCTGTAATCGCCCAAACCGGAATTTTCCAAGGCACGTTGCGCTCTTTCCTTACGCTCCGCTTTTGGTACGCCTTGCACTTCCAGTCCGTACTCGGTGTTCTCCAAAATGGTGCGGTGCGGGAACAAGCCGAAGTTCTGGAAAACCATGCTCATTTTTTCCCGGCGGACTTGGCGCAATGCTTTCTTGTCCATGACTGACAGATTCTCTCCGTCGATCAGGATATTCCCCTTCGTCGGTTCGATCAGACGGTTGAACATCCGAACCAGCGTGGACTTTCCGCTCCCGGAAAGCCCCATGATAACGAAGATTTCCCCTTCTTCTATAGAAAGACTGATATTGTTGACCCCGACAGTCGCTCCAGTTGCGCGCAGAATATCTTGCTTACTTTTCTTCTGTTCAAGCATTTCCAGAGCCTTATCTGCTTTTTTCCCAAAAATTTTAGTGACGTTTTCGATTATTATTTTCGACAAGTGCATTTCTCCTCTCAAATTTTCGATGCTATATGCGTGGATTCTTTTAGATAGTAGGAAGCAAATCCCGAATCCGATTATGGTCCTCCGCAATGTACAAATATAGTGTTATATTTTCATTAATTACGAAAACATAAATTGATGATAATTTTGTTACATCACAAAGCTATAACCACTATTATCCAGTTATATCGCGGATATGCAAATCAAAAACGAAAAATTTGTGAAATTCTCGCGAAAAAGAATGCGCTTACACGCGCTTTCTAAAGGTAACCGTGAACTATCTGAATTTTTTTAAAAAAAGTTATTTATAGAGTCGATATATTGCTATACATACCATGCAACATACTGGTATAAATGATGATTTTGCTACGGTTAGAGCTCAAATTGTCGAATGTATTCGTCGCATTCGACAATTCAGCAGCTCGTAATGTCAAAATTGTCGAATGTCATCGCTCATTCGACAATTTCGCTGTTTTCAGAGTGCAGTTTGTCGGATATCGTTGGTTCATTCGACAATTCCCGAAAATCCGGGAACCAGTGGTGTCCAAGTTTCCGGATAGTCCGGACTTATTCGATATTCTGGCCCTGATTGGAGTAGGAATTACCGAATACCGGTTTACTGTTCGGTTTCTTGGACCGACTATCATTTATTTGTTCACCAAATCTTTAGGGATTTGTGCTAATACCATCGAACCCAACTGAACGTGCACACGCAAAAAGGATCCCCGGCTCTTGATGAGTAGGAATCCTTTTATATCAGTTATTTTCGGTAATATTTGCATACTGTTACCGGGCGGACTTCATTTCCGGTTAACGCAATTCCGGCCAATAAGCTTTGTTGGCTTCAATCAAGTCATCGAGAATGTCCTTGGCGACTTTTGCGCTCGGGATCGTTTTCGATAACGTCAAGGCTTGCCATAGTTTTTGGTAGCTCTGTTCGACATAGGCTTCCACCACTAGTTTCTCGACCGTCACTTGCTGGAACATCAAGGCCTGTTCAAATGCAGGGATTTTCCCTTGGGCCAGTGGTTCCGGACCGTCATTCCCCACGATACAGGGCACTTCCACCATCGCATCATCAGGGAAATTGGCGATTGCCCCATTGTTTTCCACAATCATCAGCATTCTTTCATGCGTGTTGAACGCAATCGCTCGGGCCAAGTCCACGATAAAGGAGGCATGGCTGTCGATATGGAATCCGCCATCAATGGCTGTTCCCTTCTCGATGATGTTGCGTGCGGCAGTAAAGACTTCTTTTTCCCTGCCGTTCATCACTTCATTGGCACGCGTATAGTTGCGATCGGAATGCGCCACTTCATAATCCGGGTATAAATAATACTTCAGATACGTATTCGGCAGATAACGCGGATTTACGGCAAGCAAATCCTTCGCTTTCTTATGCGTTTCTTGCCAACTCTGATCCATATGTTGCGTGTCGACTTCAACCTGGGTCAAGTAGCCATTCTCTACCACATAGTCGCGGATCTGATCAAGATACTCGTGACCTTCCTTGTCTTTCACACTAGTCCACCAGCCAAAGTGGTTCAGTCCAAAGTAACGGACTTCCAGGTCTTGCGGATCTTTACCGATGATTTGGGACATTCTGCGCAACGTTCCTACCGGCATATCACAGATGTTCAGCACTTTAGAATTCGGGCGCAGAACACGGCAGGCTTCGGCCACAATCGCAGCTGGATTGGAATAATTCAGCATCCAGCAATCAGGAGAATAAGTTTCCATGTGGTCGATGATTTCCAGCATTCCCGTGATGCTGCGCATGCCATAAGCTATCCCACCGGGCCCGCAGGTTTCCTGGCCGATTACGCCATGACGCAATGGAATCTTTTCATCCTTTTCGCGCATTTCGTATTTTCCGACACGGATATGTGCCATGCAGAAGTCTTTATCCGTGAATGCTTCTTCTGGATCGGTTGTGTACGAGAACTTCAAATCGGGCGCCTGTTCTTTCAACAGGATTTCCAGAGCCTCGCCCAATACTGCTTGACGGTCTCCATCATTGTCGTAAAGCACCAATTCGCGCATCGGGAAACGATCGATATTATCCAACATCATCATCACGATTCCTGGCGTAAAGGTGCTGCCACCACCAGCAATGACTACAGAAAATTTCTTCATAAACAATTCATCCTCACTTTTGTATTCAGATTATTCTTCAACTGTTGCTCTGTTCAGTACCGTATCCACCGCTTTACGGATACCGTTGACCTGCAAACCATATACGACTTGCACATTTTGGCCTTTCTTGATGATGCCGCTGGCCCCGGTCTCGTCCTTCAGGATTCCTTCGTTCACTTTTTCCGGATCGGTCAAAGTGAGTCGCAAGCGCGAGTAGCAGTTGTTGACGGTCTCGATATTTTCTTCGCCGCCCAATGCAGCCACAATCGTATGCGCCAGACCCAAATCGTTCGCGGGCTCTCCTGATTTGGTTTTTTTCTCTTGATAATCCTTTTTCGAATACAATTTTGTTTCCTGCCCCGACTCCTCGCGACCGATTGTCTTGTAGTCAAATTTCGTGATCAAGAAGCGGAACAAGAAATAATAGACTACAAAGAAGAATAAGCCGACCACAATGTACATCGGCCACACGGTCCGTTCTGTTCCAAGCGGCACATTGTACAACAGGAAATCGATGAAGCCATTCGGGCCGATTGCTCGAACATTCAAAATATTCAGTAGCACCATGCTCAAACCACTCAACCCGGCGTGAACGATGAACAACAACGGTGCGACGAACATAAACGAGAACTCGATTGGCTCCGTTACACCTGCGATGAAGGAAGTGACGGCTGCCGGAATCAGAATGGCGCGGGCCTTTGCTTTGTTTTCAGGGCTTGCTTTATGATACATGGCCAAGCAAGCACCAATCAGTCCAAACATTTTCGAAATTCCGCGGGCATCCCAGATGACGCTCGGCGCAAGCAAGCCGCCGTCCGCATTGGCGATTTCAGCAAAGTAGATGTTGCGTGCACCTTCAAAAATTTCGCCTGCGACCTCAGCAACTCCGCCCAATTCAGTGTACAAGAACGGTGTGTACACTAAGTGATGCAGTCCGGTCGGGATAAGCAAGCGTTCCAATGTCCCATACAAGAAGATGCCGAAGTTGCCGCTTTGGTTGATCAGGGCCCCTAAGCTGCTGATCCCGCCTTGGAAGAATGGCCAGATGTAAGTGAACAGGATGCCCAAAAGCACAACTACCGGAATCAATACGATAAAGACAAACCGGGTGCCTCCATAAATTTGGAACGCATTGTTGAATTCTTTGTCGGCGTAGCGGTTATGGACGATTGCGGTAACGATTCCGAGGAATATCCCCAAGAAGACACCCATATCCAATACCTGAACCCCTAAGACCATCGTCTGTCCAGTGCCTTGCAAATTACCTTCCACCAACATGCCTTGCAGGCCCATGAAGCGGTTCATGGCATTGATGAAAACAAGGTAGCCGAGCAAAGCAATGAATCCAGCCTCTGACTTTTTCTTGTTGGCCAACCCTACAGCCAGTCCGACGCAGAACACAAGGCCCAAGTTCACTAAAATCGAAACGAGTGATCCGGAAAGGATCGTTCCGAATCCGGTTGTGACCGGGTTATTCAAAAATGGCAAAACTTCCAACAATCGCGCGTTAGTGAAGAGATTTCCTATCGCGATCAAAATACCGGCTATCGGCAAAATTAAAACGGGAATAAACATCGCTTTGGAAAATTTCTGCATCGTATCCATGACTCTCTCTTTCATTTGTTTCCCTCCAATATGATTTCTTTAACCTGACTACAGTGTAGCGGGAACAGTTCGGAAATAAAAGGCTTTCACAACGTTAAAAAACGTGTTCCGTAAAGACGAAACACGTTTCACTTACTATTCTGTTAGCTTCTGTTTGCTTCTGCTGCGCTGCTTTTTAAGCTTTTCCTTCTTCTGTCTGCTCATCAACTTCATTGATTTCTTTCAGGTAACGGCTCAACAGGTACTCCACCAGCAACAACGTAAAGGGAAAAAATGTGTTGGGCAACAGATTCCTGTCATCGAGCTTGTGTTGATCGGTAACCTTAAAATTCAGATCACTGCATTCACCAAGCCGATTGGGCGTTTCCTTCGTGAAGGCAACCGTAAAGATGCCGGCATTTTTCGCTTTCAGTAGCTTTTCGATGACACTTTGCGTCTCCCCTGATTTGGAAATGGCTACAAAAGCCCCGATATTTTTCAGATTATTCTCCAACACACCAATGGAATCTAGCGTTGTGGCAAGGATGACTTGTTTCCCGAGGAGCAATAGTTTTTTGTAGAGATATTCTGCTGCAATCGCCGAAAAACCTGCAGCATAGATGAAGATAAATTTCCCTTCCAAACACAATGCTTTTCCGATGAATTCGTCCATATCCTCTATTGAATTATGTTGCAGAACGAGCGCATGATCCAGTTGGAAAAATTCATCTTCCGAAGTTCCTGCCGGCATTGTTTCGACATTGACAAGCGGCAACAAGTGATAATACAGATCGATAAAACCTTTGTATCCCAACTTTTTTGACAGCCGGATGACACTTGCCGGCGAGGTATAATTTTCCTTGGCAATCTGACGGACACCCATCTGCAAGACTGTATCCATGTTGCTGATGATGTAGGTCAACAGTTGTTGATCTGATTCGCTTAATTCTTTACCTTGAAATAACTTGGCAATATCTACCACGTATGGATCCACCCCTAAAGTTTTTGTCCTCTCCAGTATAACGAAAATTAGCTCGCCTATGCCTATTGATTCTAAAATATTTATCGAAACATACCAGAAAAATTCGGGAACTCGTGGCTACCATTCTGTTGGCTGTTGTTCCGCAGCGCGCACCGACAGGTTATTTTACGAGCACTTGTTTCGAGAAAGCCCGCCAAAATGGTTTTGGCGGGCTTTTAGGGGCAGATTTCCTGAAAATAACCTTCCAACGCACGTTTGGCGGGGAAACTCGGTTGCGCGCGCTGCTTTTTTCCCCGCCAAACCGCTTTTGGCGGGCTATTCCGTGTCTCCACGCCTCTCCATCCGCGCCTCCGCAAGCCCAACTCAAAAAAACGCACCACCCCTTGCTCTGCCAAACAGAGTTAATGGGTGGTGCGTTCAACTATCATTCGCCGCTTCTTCAGGCCAATTCCCAAAGTTCGAGGCTGTAATCGATTGTGCTGCCTGCCGCGAGCGACAGGCCGGTTTCTCCCGCTTGCGGGAAGACACGGGAGGTGAAGGTGCCTTCGCCGTCGTTGACGAAGATTTCGATCGAACTGGTGTCGACGAAAATCTGCAGCTTCACTTCATCCATCTTTCCGAGCGCCAGCGTGCGGGTCGTGCCGAATTCTTCGGCGAACGGGATGCCGCAGCGGCTGCGGTCGATCGTGATCTTCTTCGTGACCGGATCCAAGGTGATGCGGAAACGTTTGTCTTTGGCCGCATCTTCGCAAAGATCCACTGTAACCGGCGCGTGGTTCGCAGACGCCGGGAAGGCTACATCCAGCTGGAGTTCGTAGCCGTTTGCGCCGTCGCGATCGATGCGCTTTTCACCAGACAATAGACCGGCGTCGGAAACAGTCTGCTCTTTGCGTAAAGCCACCAATTCGCGGACCGGCTGCTGGATCAGCTTGCCATCCTTAATGGACAACTCGCGCGGCAAGGTCAGGCAGTGCGCCCAGTCTTCGCTGTCGGTCGGGTAAGCGACGTCCGGCAATCCCATCCAGGCCGTCAGAATGCGGCGGCCGTCCGGGCTTTCGGCGGTCTGGGTGGCGTAGAAATCGAAGCCGGCATCCAGTTCCTGGAAGCCATCATGCTCCAATTTCAGTTCATCCATCCGGAAATCATCGGCGATGACATAGCCGGTCTGAAAAATGTTTTGGTAATGGTCGCCTTCCGGCTCGATTCCTTGCGGCGAAAACAGCAGCACTGTTTTGCCGTCGATCTCGAACAGGTCCGGACATTCCCACATGTAGCCGAAGTCCGGCAAGCCGGCGTCGACTTCGCCCATCAGTTCCCATTCCAAGGCATCCTTTGAGCGGTACAGCAGGATTGTGCCGGTTTCGTCGGTGCGTTGGGCACCAATGACGGCATAGTAGAGGCCGTGCTGCTTCCACACTTTGGGATCGCGGACATGGTCGGTGTAGCCATCCGGTTTGCCGGCGATAGCAGGCGGCAGGAACTTCGTGAAGCTGCCGTCCGCTTCCATGCGGGCGACGATCTGGTTCGGCACCCTTTCCCATTCTTCCGTGCGGACATTGCCGGTGTACATGATGTGCAGCTGGCCGTCTTTGACGAAGCCGCTGCCGGAATAGACGCCATGGCTGTCGTACTCAGTGTCAGGCAACAGCGCGACGCCCTCTTCCTTCCATTGCACGAGGTCCGTCGAAGTCAGATGGTACCAGTGCTTCAGCCCGTGGACCGCGCCCATCGGGAACCATTGATAGAAGAGATGCCATTTGCCGTCGAAATAAGTGAAGCCGTTCGGATCGTTCAAAAGGCCTGTGTTCGGTTGGATGTGGTAGTTTTGGCGGAAGGGCGACTGCGCCACCCTTTTCGCCAATTCTTCCAGATAGTCGTCGGAATAATCCGAGAGTTTTTTATAGCGCTCCTCGCGCGTCCATTCTTTCATGATTTATTCCTTTCCGTTCCGCTTTTCTTTATGCTGCTTTTTTCGTCCAGTCGCGTTTGCTGAAGAAGAACGTCATCGTGATCGTCACGACTGTCGCGATCAGCATGCCCAGGATGTAGAACCATAATTCTTCTTGTTTGATCGAGATGACGCCCGGCAGGCCGGCTGCGCCCAATGCGATCGCTTTGACTTTGAAGAAGGAAATGAACGCGCTGCTGACGCCGGAACCGATCATTGCTGCATAGAACGGGTAGCGATATTTCAAGTTGATACCGAACATGGCTGGCTCAGTGATCCCCAAGTAAGCGGAGATGGCGGAAGCGGAAGCCAAACTTTTCGCTTTTTGTTCCTTGATAATGAAGAACATCGCCAATGCAGCAGCACCTTGAGCCACGTTTGACATAGCTGCGATCGGGAAGATGAACGTACCGCCTGTTTTAGCGATATCAGCCAACAATTGCGTTTCAACAGCGATGAAGCTGTGGTGCATACCGGTAACGACCAGTGGAGCGTAGAAGAAACCGATGATGGCTCCGCCGACTGCACCTGTCGTGTCATACAACCATACAAGGCTGTTTGTCATCACATCGCCGAGCGTGCGCGTCAGCGGGCCCACCAATGTGAAAGTCAGGAAGCCAGTGATGATCAAAGCGAACAGCGGTGTGACCAGGTTGTCCAATGATGTATGCACGCGTTTGTGCAGGAATGTTTCGATTTTAGCCAAGATGAATGCCGCAAACAGAATCGGCAAGACTGTTCCTTGGTAACCGACTTTCGCGATTTCGAATCCGAAGATATCCCAGAAAGGCACTTCGCCTGCAGCCAAGACTGACGGATAGGCGTAGGCATTGACAAGATCCGGGTGGACCATCAACATCCCCAAAACAGCTCCCAAATACGGGTTGCCGCCGAATTTCTGCGTTGCGCTGAACCCGATCAGGACAGGCAGGAAGACATAAGCGGCGTTGGAGAACGTATTGATCATCGCTGCAAAACCTGCGAAGGCAGGATAAGCTTCAATCAGCGATTTTCCGGCAACAAACAAATCCGGTGCGGTGAATACGTTGTTCAAACCCATCATCAAACCGCAGGCTACGATGGCCGGGATGATCGGTACGAAGATATCTGAAAGCATCTTGACGCCTTGTTGGATCGGGTTCAGTTTTTGCGTGCCGGCTGTTTTGACTTCCTCTTTGCTCATGGCGTCGATGCCAGCCATTTTGATGAATTCTTTGTAGACTTCATTGACTGTTCCGGATCCAAGGATGATTTGGTATTGGCCAGCCGTTGAGAAAGTCCCTTTGACTTCGTCGCGTGCGTCCAATCCCGCTTGATCGACCTTGCTTTCATCCCTCAAAACCAAGCGTAGTCGTGTCGCGCAGTGCGTCGCTGCCTGTACGTTCTCTTTTCCGCCGATATCCGTCAACAATTCTTCTGCAATCTTTTTGTAATCCATTTTTTCTCCCTCTTTCCTTTGATGATCTGTGCTGTGACTGAGAATAAGTGCAATAATAACAGTGTTTCGTTTCGTTCCATTCCGGAACCGGTTCCTTTCCGTTCCAAAATGATAAGGATCAGGTTTTCTGTATTGGTGAAACCGGTTCCTCTTGATATGAATAGTAAACCCTTTCAAAGATAAAGTCAAGCGTTTTAACAAAAAAGATTTTGTATATTTACGAACCCGCTGGCATTGGCCTTTCCTTGGCAAAAGCGTTAAAATGAAGACAAAGAGCGACATGACAAAGATATGGGAGGTTTTTTGACCATGACGATAAATAAAAAAATGTCCGAAAAATTTGATGGCTTGGCGGCGTTGATCGGCCACACCCCGATGCTGGAAATTTCCTTGCTCTACAAAGGCGAACTGCGGCTCGTATACGCGAAGGCGGAATACTACAATTACTCAGGCAGCATCAAGGACCGCGTTGCTTGCCATATCCTCCGCCAGGCCTACGAAACTGGCGCTATCGCTGAAGGCATGCCGATTGCCGAGGCGACCAGCGGCAACACCGGCATTGCCTTTTCCGCGATTGGTGCCTATCTGGGCAATCCGGTCACGATTTTCATGCCCGACTGGATGAGCCAGGAGCGGATCAACCTGATCGAAAGTTTCGGCGCAACGATCCGGCTCGTTTCCAAGGCGGAAGGCGGCTTCACCGGTTCGATCGCCCTCGCCGATCGGATGGGCGAAACTGAAGGCGCCTTCCTGCCGCACCAATTCTCCAACCCTGAAAACTGCGCCGCCCACTACGCGACAACCGGGAAAGAAATCCTGGCTCAACTGGCGGCTTTGGGCAAAAGACCGCAAGGCTTCGTCGCCGGTGTCGGTACCGGCGGAACGCTGATGGGCGTCAAAGAGATTCTGCAGGAAAGCTACCCGGACTGCCTGGCCTTCCCGCTCGATCCGGCCTCCTCCCCGACGATGGCGACTTGCGGAAAAGTCGTCGGTCCGCACCGGATTTTCGGCATCGGCGACGAGTTTGTGCCCGCCATCGTCAAACTGGACCAACTGGACAACATCCTATCGATCGATGACTGCGACGCCATCAACATGTCACGCAAACTCGCGCGCGTACTCGGCCTCGGCGTCGGCATCTCCTCGGGTGCCAACTTTCTGGGCGTCCTGAAGGCACAGGATCTGCTCGGCAATAAGGATGCCGTCGTCGCGACCGTTTTTGCCGACGACAACAAAAAATACCTGTCCACCGACCTGATGTATGAACAAACCGTTGCTGCGGATCATTTGGCCTGCGACGTCGAGCTGCTCGGCATGCGCGCAATCCGGTAAACTGAAGAATTATTAGTTAAGGGATAATAAGGAACAGCCGACAAGAACACAAAATACAGCCTAGCGACATCGCATCGGATGTTGCCAGGCTGTATTTGTTATCTTTTCGCATTCTTTCATTCATCACTCAACCACTTTCCAATCGGCAGCGATCGGGTCGCTGGTGACGGCGACCCATTCCGAAGGCGATCCCGCAACCGGTGTATAAAGTTTGGCAGTATCACCCTTGAACGCCGGCACATCCGCCACGGTCGGATCTTCGTCGACGAGAATCAGGCGATCGCTGGTGATTTTCGTCGTCCCGATCTGATCGGCGCCGGCATAGCCGGCTTTCGAACTGTCGAGCACCATATTTTTGAAGATGACGGTCGCATAAGGTTTTGTGATCATATAGTCCAGGAAGCGAAACGGAGTCGTCACACTCTCGCCGTACGAAACATTATCCAGCACGAATTTGTCGATCCGGGCCCAATTGAGTGGCTGCATCGATACTGCTGTTTCCGTGTCGAAATGGACGTCCTTCAGGTAGCTCTCGGCCACACCGAAATTGAAGTAGCCGGTCGTGAAGCCCTCGCGGAACACGCAGTCGTTGAGCGTCAGTTTGCCGTAGTAGCCGTTGACTGCGACGACTTCCTTATCCGTCTCCAGCAGCTTCCCCGCGTCAGCGCGCTCGAAAATGCAGTCATTGAAAGTCGTCTGGTAAGCGTCCTTCGGCAGTTCATCGAAAATATCGATGACACGCACAACGACACCCTTCACATCTTCCGCTGCACTCGGGGTCACCGCGAAAGTAACCTCGTTGAAGGTACAGTCGGTAGCGTTCATCACTTCCACATTCCCGAGCGTCGAGCGCTCGATTGTGACTTTGTTTTTGAAACCGTAGATTTGGGTCGTACCGCCGCTGACTGTCGAATCGGTCATCCTCACGACGGACCCCTCCTGCGTACCGATGTCGACACTTTCGTAGGCAGTCAGCCGCTCGATCGTCAGCTCCGTTTTGTCATGGGGTTCAGTGTCGATTTCGATGTCGATTGCCTTCCCGAATTGGCTCTTTTCCGCTGTAAAATCAGTGATTTTGATTATGGATGGGCTACCGCTTGCGACCACGCCGCCGCGGAAGCAATTGTATGATGTGCTGTCGCTCACTGCCACTTCCGCATTCGTGTAGACGTGCACGCCGTCACCGCACCAATTCTGGAACCTGCAGGCGATCACTTTTCCGCGCAGCATACCCGCTTTTTCGGTCGAGCCGGAAAAAAGGATCGCGAATTGCTGTTCCTTTTCGTAATTCAGAAATGCCCCCTGTTCCCAGCAGTTCCCATCGAAGGTAATGCCCTCGAAAATCAGGTAGTCCGAATCTTCGGCGGACTCCCACAGGCGGTTCTGGGTCGTGAACATGCGCGTAAATTTGGGTTGGCGCTCGGCCAACTTGAACATTGCGCCGTATCCGACCAACCGCAGACCGGCCTCGACATCCACCGAGCGGATCGTATAGGTCGTGCCGCTCGGGAAAAAGAGGTCCTTGCCGTTTTCGATGCAGTAATCGACAGCCCGTTGGATCCGTTCCGTATCATCCTGATCGCCCGCTTTTTTGGGGAAAAGGGTGATGCTGACTTGATTTTCCGTCGCTTGGGTTTGAGAGCTGCTGTTTTGTGCCGCGGCTACGGGTCGGTCGGCCGATCCGGACTCGGCAAGGAGGCGTCCGCTCAGCGTCGCCACAGGATAGCTGCACAGCCCGATCAATCCCGCGGCCAGCAGCATTCTCCTCCTATGATTCTTCTTATTCATGTTGGTCCCTCCTTTAAGAGGTGCCTTGTGCGTTTATTCGAGTTCGAGTTCTGCCTGCAGGAGGTTCTGGACGCGCGTCAATTCGGTTTCGTCCACAAAATTGTAGTAGATTTCGTTCATCATCCCGCCGGTTCCGCCAAGTTGCTGTTGTGCGATGTTAGCGACTGCGCCGAGGTAATCTTGGCTTTGGAGCGTGTAGAAATCGGACAGTTGGAAACTCGTCTGCATATTGGCTGAAAGGGATTCCAGGATCGACTGGTAATTCAACAGCGTTTCCGGTGATGCCAGTTTGCGGATAACACCTTCAATGACGAGACGTTGTCTGCCTTGACGACCGGTGTCGCCGGCCGGATCCTCATAGCGCATGCGGGCGAACGCCAACGCGGCTTCGCCATCCAGTTGATTGGTGCCGACGACGAAATCATGGCCGTTCTGGTTGAAGGCAAGCGGACTCTCGACGGTGATGCCGCCGACCGCATCGACGATTTCCTGGATGCCCGCCATGTTGACCATCACGTAGAAATCGACAGGGATGTCGAGCATCTGCTGCACAGTGTTGATCGACATCGCAGTGCCGCCGAACGCATAAGCATGGTTGATTTTGTCCGAAGTGCCGTAGCCGACGATTTCAGTGTAGGTATCGCGCGGGATGCTCAAAAGTGTCGTCTTTTGAGTGTGCGGGTTGATCGTGACGACCACCATCGAATCGGAACGGCCCTGTTCCGTGCGTCCCAAGTCACCGGTGTCGACGCCCAATAATAGGATGGAAACCGGCTCGCCTGCCTGCAACAATTCCGACGGCGTCAACACCCCGGCATCCGCTCTGCTTTCGCCTTCCGCATCCGAGGAATCATACACTGTCCCGGTATTCGTCGTCCGGAAAGTCTCGACTTCAACCGGTGTGTAGGCTGTATCCATCGTATTTTTTACATTTGCATAGATCGAATAGACATACCCAAGGATACCGATTACCAGAATCGCAAGGATACTGACAACTATTTTTAAGCCCTTCTGATTTCGCTTATCTGATCGCATTATTTTTCTCCTCTTCCTTGAAAGCCAACTATAAAATAATTGTTGGTGTTTACTATATTTTAGATGAATCAGTCCAGTTAGTAAAGCCGCTTCGCATCCCTTCGGAACCCGACCAGGATTTACCCGGAAATAACACTGCAGCAAGAAAGAACCTCCGGCAACTCACCTGAATTGTCGGAAGTTCCTTCAGTTTTCATTGCTGTCCTGTTCCGGGAGGCTCATTCTTCATACCAACTGATGTCGCAGCCGGACAGAGCGCTCTGCAGCATGGATTGTTCCTCAGCGTTGAGGCCGGCTTTGCTGATATGCAGTTTCCCCAAATTGGTTAAGCCCGCTAACGGTGCGGTATCGTTGATTGGGTTATTTCTCACATCGAGGTACCACAGCTCCGCCAAATTCGCCAACGGGGCAGCATCGCGAATCTGGTTGCCTGCCAGATTCAGGTGTCTGATTTTGATCAGATTGGCCAAACTGTCGATGCTAGCGATCCGATTCAAGGCCAGATCGAGGTAGACCAATTCCGTCAGCTTTGCCAAAGCAGCGATGTCAGCCACTTGCGCTCCGCTGATTTCGAGGTGCGTCAGACCGGTCAATTCAGTCAGACTGCTGATATCCCCGACTTTTGTGTCGTTCAGATCCAAACGCGTCAGCTGCGTATGCCCTGCCAATGCTGAAATGTCGCTTATTTCTGCGCCGCTCAGATCCAGCGTCAACAGGTTTTCCGGACCCGCCAAGGCGCTGATGTCGGATACCGCAGTCCCGCTCAAGTCCAGCGTCAGCAGTTGCGTCAAAGCTTCTGCAGCTTCAATGTCACGGATGGCGGTGTTGTCCAGTTCCAGGATAGTCAGTTGCGTCAAGCCTGACAGAGCGGTAATATCGTTGACCGGGGTGTTGCCTAGGCTCAGAAACCGCAACTGATGCAAGCCAGCCAAGGCGCCGATATTTTCAACTTCGGTATTGCGCAGCTTCAACGATTGCAGGCTGGTCAAATCGGTCAACGGTCCAATGTCGCTGACAGCAGTATCGTTCAAATGGAGCACCTCAAGCTGCTTCAGACCGGCCAATCCTTTGATGTCCTCCAAATGGTTGTTGTTGAGGTAAAGGGTTTTGAGTTTCTTCAAATGCTGCAAAGCCGTTGTATCCTCGACCTTGGTGCGGCTGATGTCCAGATACTCCAGTTGCGTCAATCCGGTCAACGCGCTGATTTCGTTGATCTGCGTATCATTCAGATGGAGTATCCGCAGATTCTGGAAATGTTCGATTCCGCTGAGGCTGCTGATAGCTTTATTGCCCAAATAAAGGGCATCGACCGAATCGGCATCGCCCACAGTCAGGTCGCCGTCTTCTTTTCCGATCAATTTGCGCACATAAAGTTCCATGTCTGCATCCGCAAATGTCAGCACGGCATCCGCTTCCGCAGTCGCATCCTCTGATTCGGTTTCCGGTTTGCTGGCTGTTTCGATGGTGCTCTCTTGGCTGCTTTTTGCTGCATCCTGACCCGATTGCGTTGTGTCGGCACAGCCCATCAACAAAATCAAGGCAAAGAAGGCCCACAGCATCGTTCTGATTTTCATGACATTCCCTCCTCCTGAATAAGCACATTGGGGCTGACGGTGAAGTCCATTATGGTTTGGTTGCTTTCTGCAGATAATCGCGGGGACAGGTTCATTTATATCTTGATTATAAGCCTCCTCTGCTCAGATCGCTAACTATACGGGCTTGTTGATGAGACGCCTGACGGGTAATTTTTTTTGCTGCAGCCATCCCCATCCAAAAAAATAGCCCGCGTTGAGGAGCGCAAGTCTCCAAAACGCGGGCTCTATTGAATGAAATGTCTACTGAGCAATTTCAGCACGCAGCTTGTGGGCTGCTGTTTTTCTTTTCGCATAGATGAGGCTCAAGCCCAGTCCGAGCAGGACAACAGCGATCGCAACATAGAAGGCTTTCGTGAAGTCGCCGTTGTTGGCTGCCGCCAATGACGCGGTCACTTTCGGCGCGACGAAAGCTGCGCTCGAAAAGCCGATGAAGACGATGCCGTAGTTTACGCCCTGGTTTGCCGGACCGAAATTATCCATGACCAGCCCGGGAAAAAGCGGATCGTGTTGCTGAGGCAGGCCGAATAAGCAAAGTTCTGCGCAAACCCGCCGAAAATACCGTAGATCAGGTAAAGCTGGAAGATGCTCGTCGCTTGTCCGGTGAAAGCGAAACTGATGCCGAAAAGCACGACACCGATGCGGGCGATCCATTTCGCCCAGCCGCGGTCCGTAAAATAGCCGCCGAAGATCATCGGGATCGGCCCCACTGCGGAATTGATCGCGAACGCCATCATGATGTCCGGAACCGCCATCCCCGCAACTCAGCCAACGGACCCGCAAAAACGCTGAAGGTATAGACGATACCGGTGCACAACAAGATCCCCATCGAGCTGATCAGGACCACCCAACGATTTGTTTCTTTCTTCATTCTTGTTCCCCCTTTTCCGATTTCCTTGTTTATTTTCCAGGGATAACGCTGCCCGCGTGGCGCAGCAACGCTATCCCAATATTTGCTGGTTCCTCACATTTTTTGGAGGGGTGTTCCAGTATGCCATGGAATCGGGTTATACGGTAACACTTAAATGATATTAACTATTATAGGTTAATGCTATATGCACTGCGGAGATCGCTGGGGTGGGCACTGTGCGGCTGATCGGGGGAATCGCCTGCGGATATGCTCTCCTCCGGCGAGCAATCCTCCCGCCGGAGGAAACCGGTAACTTCTGGACTCTCCTCCGGCGAGCACGGCTTCGCCGGAGGACAGGACTCATAATGCGGGCGAACTCCGGCAGAGCCTGCGTTCACGGGAGGAAACAACTAACTGCCGCTCGCCAAAAAACCACCCGCGCGCGGGTGGTTCAGCTTGTTTTAGCATTTTATCCCATAACCGCCAAAACGAGCGGCATCGCGAAAATCCCGATCAGGATCGAGACGGAATTCATGAAGGCCGATGTTTCGACGTCCCCACCGGCCTCATCGGTGAAGCCTGTTGCCATCGACGCAATCGGCGAAAAGAAAAGCATGCACAAAATCGTCTTCACAACCATCGACACCGGCAAGAAAAGCACAATCAAGATCGAAAAAATCAGCGCAAAGCCGTAGCGGATGGCCAGATATTTGAAAGCCAGCTTGAATCGATGCGCATCCAATCCCAGTTCCAGGCCTATGCCGATCATCAGCATCGCCAAGAACGTGTTCGCACCGCCTACCGTGGAAGTGAAGGTGATGACCGCATCCGGCAGCTGCAGCCCTAAGAGGCGCATCACTAACAAGGCCAAATAGGTATCGAATAAAGGTGAACGGAACATCAGCTTAAGGAAGCTCCCGAATGTGGTTTTTTGGGTATCATCCGCTACCGAGCGCGACCACCCGTAGCCGATTCCGGCCGCGCCGAAGGAATTTCCGACGTCGAAAAGGGAAGCAAAAATGATCGATTGCGGACCCAGCAATCCCGCGATGTAAGGCATCGCGAAGGCCCCGACATTGTAGCTGCCGATGTTGACGATGGCGAACGCCTGCTCTATGCCGCCCTTCCTCTTGTTGACCAGATAGCCTGTCACTTGCTGGACCAAATTTGCGGCCACGCCCAGCACGGTCAGAAACAAGAGATTGTAGGTGATGTCGAACGTGTTGAAGCTGGTGATCAGTGCGCAAGGCAACGTGATCCGCAGCACGATTTTGGAAAATTTTGGAAAATCCTCCGCACTTACCCAACCGATCTGTTTGATGACATAGCCGATCACGATGATCATAATCAACGATCCGGCTTTTGCTGCTATCTCCCCCATTACTTTCCCCCTGCTCACACTTTTTGCTATCAGTATACCAAATTCGAGGCAGCAATTGTCCAAAAATAATCCATCTGTGCCTGCAGTACGCATTCTCTTGAAATCGCCGAACGCAAAACAATCCCGCCTGATCCATGAGAACTGGGTCCGGCGGGATTATGCATCTTATGGCAGAAAACTGGCCTTGTCGGACAGACCGGCATTCGACCGCTGTGTGTTACTCTGCGTATTTCAAAACGGAACACTCGCCCAATGGTTGGACTTCCCGGTTGTTGCCTTGATAATATTCGTTGAAGGCCGCAATCTGTTCCTTCCTTGAAGAAGACCGCGATGACCGCCAGGCGTCCGTTATCAACCAGATCGATGATTTCTTCCGCTTAGTCCAGTTTCAGCGAACCGTCTGCGACCATCGCTTCGACAGCACTCGTTTCGATATTGATCGGGGATTGCATCTCTTCGGATTCAAAGTCCCA
Source organism: uncultured Trichococcus sp. (assembly GCF_963663645.1). NCBI lineage: Bacteria > Bacillati > Bacillota > Bacilli > Lactobacillales > Carnobacteriaceae > Trichococcus > uncultured Trichococcus sp. Next base: position 1,702,360 of record NZ_OY760503.1, on the reverse strand, counting down.
TTCATCCTGGTTCTCGAAATGAGTCAGAACCTTCTTTTTGGTTTGCTGGTATGATTGTCTGGTCTGGGGTTCGCATTTATGATTGTGATCGTGAGCGTGAGCGCGATTCCCCGCCAAAATGGTTTTGACGGGGAATCGCGTGTTGTCCGCGGACGTTTTTCCCCGCCAAGGTTGTTTTGGTGGGTTTTCTGACCGTAATTTGAACTGTTTTTCCCCGCCTAACCGCTTTTTGCGGGTTATTTTTGAGCATTCATTCATTTCCAAAATAGAAGGGGCTATGCTTTTCTTTGGGTCGATTCCCTGATCAACAGCTGGTTGTCCAACGTTTGGATCCGATCGACCTCTTTTTCCAAGATCAATTCCATCAGGATTTTGGCCGCCATTTCGCCGGATTCCATGAACGGATAATGGACCGTCGTGATGCGCGGATAGACCGCTTCGGTGATTTCATAGCCACCGAAACCCGCCAAGGAAAACTGATCCGGTATTTCCAGCTGCAGTTCGTGGGCCGCGCGCATGATCCCGATCGCGATGTTGTCGGTCGCGCCGATCACGAAGGTCGCTTTTGACTGGGGCAGGATTTCCAGCGCTTTTTCGTAGGCGTCCTTCATGGCAAAGCTGGTTTTGACGAAGGTGTAGTCGATGCCGTGGCCTTCGAAAGCCTGCTCGATGCCGTTGCGCCGGGTCACCCCGACCGCCTTATCGGATTCGTCGACCCCGAAGACAAGGATGTTCCTGTGCCCGTTCGCAACCGCGTAGGCCCCGACCGAATGGCCCGCCTTCTCGTCGTCATGGATGATGCAATGGAAATCGGGATGCGATTGCCCGACGATGACGACCGGAACATCCGCCTCTTCGAACGCCTTCACATGAGCCGGCGTGATTTGAGCCGCGAAGAATACGATGCCGTCGACGCGCTGCTTCGCCAAGGTGGAGATGGCTTCGATTTCGCGCTCGCGGCTCTGATCCGCATTCGTGATCAACAGTTGGTTCTTGGAAAGGCGCAGACTGTTCTCCAAGCCCCGCAACGCTTCGTTGGTCGCAAAGGAATTCAGACGCGGAATGATCGTCCCGATCATATGCGTGCGTTTCGCTTTCAGGCTTTGGGCAAATTTGTTCGGTTTATAATCATGCTCGGCGACGATCGCATCCAGCTTCGCCTTCGTTTTTTCGCTGACCGCTCCGCCGTTCAGATAGCGGGAAACAGTGCTCTTCGCCACACCGGCCATTTTGGCGATATCATTGATGGTGACCATGGATAGCGTCCACCCCTTTCTTGTGCTGCACAACGGACTTTGTTCCGTATCCGTATACATATTGGTTCTCTGACTTTGATTATACAGCTGCGAGTGGTTTGCCGCAACGGACCGGGGAATGAAATCTGACTGTTCGGCCGCCGGAACCCCAGATGGTCGGCGGCTCGCCGGGGTTCCGGCCCGCATTTTGAGTGCCTGCTCCGGCCAGGGCATGCGCCATCGGAGGAGAGCACTACTGTAACCGATCTCCTCCGGCGGCGGTAGCCTCGACGGAGCTGGGCGCAATTTTGCCGCGCTGTCCTACGGCGACCGCCTGCTTGGCCGGAGTTGCGGGCCGCATCTCGACGAACGCAAAAATCCGCATGCCGCCGCGGACAGCTGCCGCAAGCGCGGTTTCAGGCTGCCCTTCCGGCAGAATGCGGAAAGTTTTTCAGTTATTCAGATAGTTTTTTCTCTGTTGGCTTGCGGCGCGCGCCTTTGTTTTTCAGCGTTTTGGTGCGGATTTTTTTCTTTTTCGTTTTTTTGGCAACTGCTTCCGTCGTAGCCTCTTCCTCTTTCAAGGCAGCTTTTTTCTGGATTTTGGCTGCTTTGGCTGCGGCCGGTTTCTGCGCATCGCGGATGGCGTCGCGTGATTCGCGGCTCGGCAGTTCGTCGATGAGCTCGCCACCGTAGATGAAGAATTCTTTCACTTCATCCGGATGCGGCGCGAAGCGTTTGATATCGCGGCTGTTGCGGTCATTCACCAAGGAAAGCACGATGCCTTTTTTGCCCATCCGGCCCGTACGTCCGGAGCGGTGCAGGTAGGTTTCCTTCGAAAGCGGCAGATCGTAATGGATGACGTAAGGCAGGTCCTGGATGTCGATTCCGCGGGCGGAAACATCCGTCGTCAGCAGGAAGGTCGCATTGCCCTTGCGGAACTCGTCCATGGCGCTCTTGCGCTGAGCTTTGCCGTAGTCGCTGTGCAGCATGCGGACGTTGATGCCCTCGAACTGCAGTTTCTGCGCCAAATAATCAAGTTCCTGCGTGGAGTTCACGAAAACAAGCGCCTGCATCCCTTCAAGATTGCCCAAGCGGCGCAGCATTTCTGCACGTTTCCGCGTAGGCGCCTCGATGAAGCCATGAATCGTCTGGTCCATGAACTGGCCTTCCGCGGTCGTGTCGAACCAAAGCGGCTCGGTATTGAACCATTTCTGGATATCCTTCAGGTTTTCGCTGTGCGTAGCCGAAAAGAAACCCATCTGGCGGGAACCCGGCATTTTTTTGATCAATTCGCGCAGAGCATTCAGATGCTCTTCCTGCATCAGGTAGTCCGCCTCATCCAGGATGACCGTCTTGATGTTGTGCAGCTTCAGTTTTTTCTGGTTGGCCAATTCCAGCAATCGTCCCGGTGTTCCGATCACGATTTCCGGTTTCTCCTTCAGCTTGTCGATCTGACGGCCCACGTTCGCGCCGCCGATGATCACTTGCGCGCTCAAGTCCTTCAGGGAGCCCCATTCAGCCAGAACGTGCCCGACTTGGTGCGCCAATTCCTGCGAAGGCACGAGCACCAACAATTGCAGTTCCTTATTGGCCTCCGTTTTCTGCAGCAACGGGATGGCATAAGCCAACGTTTTGCCGGTGCCGGTCGGCGATAGTCCAACGACATCCTTGCCTTCCAGCAACGGCCTGAAGACATTCTCCTGGATCGGTGTCGGCAGCTGAAAACTCATCTCGTGCCAGTATTTTTCGAATGGCATTGCCATTTCTTCCATCATCATCATTCATTTCCTCATTTCTTGTAATGCAGCCCGTTCTTGTGCTGCGGTGCTCGCCCTCATGCGGAAGCATCCTTCTTGTTACGCTTCACCTTAATCCGCTGGGTAAACGATGCCCGCCTTTTTGCGCAAAGCCTCCATTGTCCGGTTGACGTCTCGGCTGATTTGCGTCCAACGTTCATAGTCTTCTATAGTATCAGGATTTTCCGGATCATTCAAGACGCGCGCGAATGCACGGACCTCATCATCCATGAAATGTCCGGATGCTTTTTCGGCCAATTGATAACGTTCCTCGCTCTCGCTATCCACCAGTTCGACCGATTGGATCAGATTGACGCCATCCAAAACCAGTGTCTTTTTGCCGCTGTAGATTTCCGAGTCGGCGAAGGAGTTGTAGATTTTCGACGTGTGCAGGGTTACGGAGAAATACGGATATTTCAGCAGCATCGTGCCGGCTCCATCCACGCCCGTCTGGATTTTCTTGGCGGCATAATCGACCTCATCGGGCACGCCGAACCAAGCGATGGCGGCGTACAGCAAGTACACGCCCAAATCGGCGAGCGCCCCGCCTGAAAATTGCAGCGAGAAGATGTTCGGTTCCTCGCCGGCCAAGACCTGGTCATAGCGGGAGGAGTATTTGGCATAGGTGAAGCTGGCCCCGTCGATTTCGCCCAATTTGGCGATTTCGTTCTTGACTAGCGCGAAGTTCGGTTCATGCAAGTGGCGGGCGGCTTCAAACAGGAAGACATTATTGGCTTTCGCAGCGGAGAAGGCGGCCTCCCACTCTTTGCTGTTCGAGAAGATCGGCTTCTCGACGATGAGATGCTTGCCGTTCGCGATGGCCGACATGGCCTGTTCGAAATGGAGGCTGTTCGGCGATGCGATGTAGATGGCATCCACTTCCTCCAAGGCTGTGAATTTGTCCAACTCCGTGACGAACAGGTCGGCGCCGTAGCCCTCCCCGAAACTTTGGGCGTTGAACTGGGTGCGGCTGTATACCGCCTTTATTTCGAATTGTCCGGATGCTTTTGCTGCGCTGGCGAATTCATGCGCGATGCTGCTCGTTCCGATGATGCCTAATCTGATCATGGCTTTATCCCCTCACTCTTTGTTGTCTTTGAAACATTCTATCCCCATTCTACACTAATCGGAGGCGGATTGCTTATTGATACCCTCTTTTCAGGGTGCAAAATGAACGATTTTCTCGGGCACGACTGAGGCTGGCGCCCGTTAAAAGCCTCCCCGTTGCAACAGAAGTGAAAAAAGCATCCCGGTGCATATGGGATGCTGGCATTATTCATTATAGGATTGGCTTTTCCGCCCGTCTCAGCTCTTGGCGCTGCTTCAGGCGTTTCTTTTTTTCGGCTTCCGTCAGCGGCGCATAGTCCTTCAGATCCGGCAGAATGCCGACGGACACTTCCCAAAGATACAGGCTCGCAATCGAACCGTATGGCGCGTAACGCCGCTTGTATTTCTGGAACAATGGCTTCGTGATTTTGCGGTGATGGTACACCATCCGCAAGCCGCGATGGATGGCGAGGTCGTCCCAGCTCAAAACATCCTGGCGGCCCATCGAAAAGATCAGCAGCATTTCGGCTGTCCATTTGCCGATGCCGCGCAGTTGCGACAGCTCGGCGATGACCGCTTCGTCGCTCATGTCCTTCAGCGCCTCGAGATCGCATTCGCCGGAAAGGACTTTTTCGGCTGCCTCACGGATGTAGGTCGCTTTGCGGGTCGACAAGCCGCACTGCTGGATTTCTTCGACGCTTGCTCGGAAAAGATTCTCCGGGGTGATCGCGCCGAAAGCGGCGAGCATTCTTTTCCAGACAGTCTCTTGGGCCTTCATCGAAATTTGCTGGCCGACGATATTGTTGACGAGCGCCGAAAACAGATCCGCATCAATCGGCCTTTCGATGGGCCCGATCCGGTCGATGATATCCGCCAGAATCGGATCTTTGGCCTTCAGATAGCGGATCGCTTCTTCATCATAATAAAAATTCATTATTCCCATCCTTGTTCTTCTATATTTTATCCCATTATACCGATTCAATCCTCAGCGTACACAAAAAGCCGGAGACCCGCAAGCCCCCGACTTTGATTTGATTGGCATCATTTGATGTTGTGGGTGTCGAACCCGATCCGTTTGCCGAGGTTGTGGTCTTGGTGCCCCTTCACGAAGTTGCTGTCTTTCTTGATGCGGGTGATTCTTTCCAACTCCTCATCCGTCAAGGTGAAGTCGAACAGATCAAGATTTTCTTTCATGCGGTCGGCATCCTTTGTTTTCGGAATCGGAATGAGGTCGCGCTGGACAGCCCATTTCAATACGATCTGCGCCGGCGTTTTGTTGTATTTTTCAGCGAATTTCAGGATTTTGCCTTCATCCAGCACTCTGCCCTTTGCCAACGGGCTGTAGGCCATCGTTATGATGTTGTTGTCGTAGCCGAAATCGTCCACTTCCTCCATGAGATTGAACGGATTGATTTCCAATTGGTTCACGACTGGTTTGATGCGGGAATTCCCCAGCAAGTCCTTCAGGTCTCCGCGCATGAAGTTGGAGACGCCGATGCTGCGGACGATTCCGGAATCCTTGGCTTCCTCCAACGCTTTCCAGGTTGCTGCCGTTACGCCTTCGTCAGGGTTAGGGAAGTGGATCAGGAACAGGTCGATGTATTTCAGTCCGAGACGGTCGTAGCTGGCACGGATAGCGTCTGATGCTTTTTCATATCCCATGTCGTCTTTACCGAGTTTGGTCACGACAAAAATATCTTCTCTGGAAATTCCTGCGTTGATGGCTTTATGGATACCGCGGCCTACGCCGACTTCGTTTCCGTACATGCTGCCTGTATCAATCAGGCGGAATCCGCGCATGATGGCCATGAAGACTAACTCCTCAGCTTCATCATTGCCCACGTTCCATGTACCGTATCCAATACCGGGGATTGTAAAACCGTCATTCAAAGGCATTCTGTCCATTGCGCTCTTTACCATGATAATCCACGCTCCTTCTACTTATTACCTTAAGTGTAACGCAATTCCGTCAGAAACACAAAAATTATTAATGCGCTTACATAACAAACCGAAGGGAAATTTTCCCCCTCGCCGTCTCAGCATAATTGGAGCACATGCCTACTGTCTGTCGGAAACGGAGCCGTTCGTCAAAGTCACTACGATCAATTCCGGACGGTTGTTGATGCGGAACGGGAAGGATGACCCGCCGATGCCCCGGCTGACGACCAGTTTCTTTTCCGGATCCGTGGGCAAGAGATAGACCCCTTCGGTATGCTGCGGCATCCGCCCTTGCCCCGGTGCGAAGAGTCCGCCCAGTCTGGGGATGCGGATCTGTCCGCCGTGCGCATGCCCGGCGAACGTTATCTCAGCTGATTTCTCCGGATCGACATGGTACTTCAGGAAATGTTCTGGCCGGTGCGCCAGCAACAGGCGCGTCTGGCCCTGCCAATCTTTGCGGAGCCGAATTTTTTTCAGGAAGTCTTTCGTGATCCGCTGCATGGCCGAACTTTTGTCGCTCAAACCCATGATCACGACAGGCTTCCGGCCTTTCGCCAGGACACTGATCGCTTCATCATCCAGAAAGCGGATACCAGTATTCTTATACAGCCCCACCGCAATGTCGAACATCGGCGAATGGCGGTCATGGTTCCCGGTGATGGCATAAGTCGGCGCGATCGCCGTCAATTTCCGGAACAGCTTTTCCGCCACCGATGGGTCAAAGAGATCGTCCCCCTGGATCTGGTCGCCGGTCAGGAAAATGAAGTCCGGTTCCGCTTCTTTGGTCATGCCGATCAGCTTGTTCAGATCGACTTTCTCTTTCGGCAGATGCAGATCGGAAATCTGGACGATCTTCAGCCCTTCGTTTTCCGGCGCAAGGTTCTTGACCGGAATCGTGTACTCGGTCTTCTGGATCCAAGTGTTTTGGAGATGCAGATAGGCCGCCGCGCCCGCCAAAACAGCAGTTTTCAGCACGCTTTTGTTTTTTATGTTCATATTGATCATCCTCTATCTTCAAGAAACCCTATTGTTTCCTTTATTCTAATGCTTTGGAGCGCTTGCGTCAAAATAAAACGGTTGGCTCTTTTGGCCGGTGGAATCAGTAAAATTTCCTGAAAGCATAAAAAAGTTGTCCGTTCCGCTTCAAAACCGTGCGTTTTGCTTCCTATATAACAGTTAGCATGTTATGTTTAATATACGAATGTTATTATTCAACATTATAACACCATTATGAAAGGATTGAATCTATGGGTATATTTACTGAAAAATTAAGGGAAGTCATGCAGTCTGTGCTGCCGATCACGCTGCTTGTCGTCCTGCTCCACTTTACATTGACACCACTCGAAACAATCGATCTGCAGCGGTTCCTGTTCGGGGCGCTTTTGATCATCATCGGCCTGTCCATCTTTCTGTTCGGCGTGGACATCGGCATCACACCGATCGGGAAATTCCTCGGGAAAGGCTTGGCCCGCAGCGGTAGCATGAAATACGTGCTGGGAATGGGGCTTGTGCTCGGCTTTTTCATCTCGATTGCGGAACCGGATCTGCATATTTTAGCGACGCAGGTTTCCGAGGTCACAAACGGCATGTATCCGAAAAACCTGCTCTTGATCGTCGTTTCTATCGGCATCGCCGTGCTGCTGACGATCGGCCTGTTCCGGATCGTTTACCGTTATCCGCTGAACAAGACGTTCACTTTCCTCTACCTCGCCATCTTCGGCTTGGCCTACTTCAGCACCAACGACCTGTTCGCCATCGCATTTGATGCCTCGGGATCGACGACCGGTGCTTTGACCGTGCCCTTCATGTTGGCGCTGGCGGTCGGGGTCGCATCCTTGAATCGGCGGACGCAATCAGCTGAGGAAGACAGTTTCGGACTGGTCGGGATCGCATCAGCTGGCGCCATTTTGGCCGTACTGATTCTGGGCTTGTTCGTCCGTTCTGACGAACAACTTTCGGGCTCGATTCCCTCCCAAAGCGCGGTCGCCGCGAATTGGTTAGCGCCATTCCTGCACGAGTTGCCGAAAATAGCGGGTGAAATCCTGTTGGCCGTTTCGCCGATTCTAATTATTTTTGTGCTCAACCATGCCTTATTCGCAGATGAAAAACTCTCGAAGCGAGCTTTCCGCCGTATTTTCTTGGGGATGGCTTATCTCTTTGTCGGGCTTGTCCTTTTCCTGACCGGTGTGAATGCCGGATTCATGGAAGTCGGACGCAAACTCGGCATGCTGATCGCGGGGATGGACAGCTCCATTCCGGTCCTCATCGTCGGTTTTGTGCTGGGGGTATTGGTCATTTTGGCGGAACCTGCGGTATATGTGTTGACGCATCAAATAGAAGATGTTACAACAGGGTATGTAAAGCGCGGTATCGTCCTGGGTTTCTTGTCCGTCGGTGTCGGGCTCGCCGTCCTCTTATCGGTCGTGCGTGTGCTCGTCCCTTGGCTGCAGCTGTGGCATTATCTCGTCCCCGGCTATCTGATCATCCTCGCCCTCTCCTACAAAGTCCCTAAGCTGTTCGTAGGGATCGCTTTTGATGCGGGCGGCGTCGCTTCAGGCCCGATGACGGCCACTTTCATCCTGGCGTTCATCCAGGGTGTTGCGGAAATCACACCGGATGCCAATGTGCTCTTGGAAGGTTTCGGGATGATTGCGATGGTGGCGATGATGCCGATCATTTCGCTGCAATTGCTGGGCGCCATCTACCAGCGCAACAGTATAAAGGAGGGGCTCTGATTGACCAAACAAGTTGAAAACACACGATTCTACGACGTCATTTTTGTCGTCGTCAACATCGGCAAAGCCAGCCGGGTGCTTGAGGAAGCGAAGAAGTGCGGCATCACCGGGGGGACCATCATGCATGGCTCCGGAACGGTTTCCAGCGCTTTATTGCGCACGATCGGTTTTTATGAAGTAAAAAAAGAAATCCTCTTTATGGTGTGCGCGCGCGAGAAGACGCAGCCCGCCGTCGAACACATCAGCTCGCTCTTCCATTTCGAGTTGCCGAATCGCGGCATCCTCTTCACGAGTCCCGTTTCGCACCTGCTGGGAACGCACGGCGAACGCCTGCATCTCGACGAAAAGCAGGCTCACACGCTTACCGATCACGAAGTCTTCTTCACGCTCGTCGCCGCCGGCTTGGGTGACGAAGTCGTCGAAGCGGCTGCAGCGGCAGGCGCACGCGGCGGCACCCTCTTCCACGGGACCGGTGCCTTCGCGGACAAATGCCGGAAAGTGTTCGGGATCGAACTCGAAAACGGCAAAGACATCATCATGAACCTTGTCACCTCCGATGTCGCTCTCGCGGTGGAGACCGCCATCGTCGAGCGGATGCAATTGGATCTGCCGGGAAACGGCTTCCTGTTCAGCTTCGATGCCGAAAATGTGCGCGGGGTGCGTTAAAGAACATACGATTGATGATCAGATTCAATTGACCCAGATCGGCGTGTGATGCCGATCCGGGTCTTTTGCATACTTGAGGAGCAAAATTGTCGAATGTTCCTCGAGTATTCGACAGTTTCGCTTCGTTCTGGGGTCAAATTGTCGAATGTTACTTGGCATTCGACAATTTCGTCCCACTCTGAGGTCAAATTGTCGAATATTCCTCGAGTATTCGACTATTCTGCCCCGCTCCGGATTTCGCCCTGATCGGGGTTTAAGCTTTCCATAAGATTCCCACTCATTTTTCTGTTTTCAGTAACTTTCATTGCATATTGCACGGGCTGTACCCCACTTCACAATCTGTTTTGCGAACTGTACCAACACCCACAGCATCCTAACCGACTTTTATGAGAAAACATGCTAATTATGTTCAATCTTTTTAATGAAATCTATTTGTAACAGCAATAATTAACTGTATTATTTTTATAGATAAAACGGTTGCTTTCGGCCCGGATACGTGCTATCTTATGTCTAGTTCTTATTCGAGGAAAAAGGAGAGGTTTCACGGATGGTAAAGAAAAAGAGAGTTTTATTTGGCGGTTTGACAGCATTACTAGGTTTTACTTTGGCGGCCTGCGGGAGCGGCGAAACGGTCGACAGCAGCGCTACTGATACAGCAGTGTTAACTGATTCAGAAACAGCATGGGAAAAGATCGAGGAAGCCGGCGTTTTGAAGGCAGCCACTTCCGGAACGCTCTACCCTAATTCTTATCACGACAAAGAAACCGACGAACTGACCGGTTACGAGGTGGAAATCCTCCGTGAAATCGCTGAGCGCATCGGCGTAGAAGTGGAATTCACGGAAATGGGCGTGGACGGCATGCTTACTTCCGTCAACAGCGGCGCAGTGGATGTTGCAGCATTCGGGATCGACCGCAATGGCGAAAATGCCGATAAATACAATTACACGACTCCTTACAAATATTCATTCGGAGCCATGGTTGTCCGTGAATCCGATAATTCCGGCATCGAAACGCTGGAAGATTTGGAAGGCAAAATCGCTGCCGGTGCGGCAACGACAACTTACATGAAAGTCGCGCGTTACTTCGGCGCGGAAGAAAAAATCTACGACAACGCGACAAACGATATGTACCTTTCGGACGTTGCGAACGGACGGACCGACGTTATCCTGAACGACTACTACGCACAAAAATTGGCGACTGCCGCTTTGCCGGATATCCCTGTAAAAGTGCATGATATTTTCTACAATCCATCCGAAACCAATTTCTCCATCAAAAAAGGCAATGACGAATTGACCGAGAAATTCAACGAAGCATTGGATGAAATGCGTGCTGACGGTACTTTAGCGGAATTGTCGAAACAGTTCTACGACGGCGCGGATGTAACCGTACAGATCGAATATGATTTCCCGGTCATCGACGTAAGCGACGTAGACTAGACATATAGAATAGAAACGTAGAACAGAAAGGTGGGCAAGACATGTCAGGCATCCAATGGCAGTATATCTTTAATCCGGAATTGGCTCTCGACAGCCTCCCGTACGTCCTGAAAGGGATGGGCTATACACTTGGAATCGCGTTGACCAGCATGGTTAACGGCACGCTGCTTGGCTTTTTCCTTGCTCTCCTGCAGCTGTCCAAGTTGAAACCACTGCGCTGGCTGGCGCGGCTCTACATCTCCTTCATGAGGGGAACCCCGACTTTGGTCATTTTGTTCCTGCTCTACTTCGGCTTTCCGTTCATTGGCATCCAATTCACTGCCGTCACGGCGGCCATCATCGGTTTCAGCATGAGTTCGGCCGCCTACAGCGCGGAGATCATCCGCTCATCGCTGAATTCCGTCAATCACGGACAATGGGAAGCGGCTTATGCGTTGGGGCTGAAGTGGTCGTTCATCATGCGGAAAGTGATCGTGCCGCAAGCGCTGCGGATCGCCATTCCGCCGATGAGCAACGTGCTGTTGGATCTGATCAAAGGCTCGTCCTTGGCGGCGATGATCACCGTTCCGGAAATGTTCCAGAACGCCAAGATTGTCGGCGGCCGCGAGTTCGACTACATGACGATGTACATCCTGGTCGCGCTCATCTATTGGGCGGTCTGCAGCGTCTTCGCTGTGTTCCAGACACGCATCGAGAAGAAATTGTCTATGTATGTGGAATGACAAACAGCATCGCGAAAGACCGAAAGCAGCAGCCTCGGTATCTTAATGTCATTAACTTAAGGGCATTGATAAATAAGAGACAGTGGAAACGGGAGATAAATTCTCTCGTTTCCACTGTCTCTTTCTTTTCTGGCAAGCGAGAAAGACCCAGGAAAGAAAACTACTCTGCACAGTGGACCGAAATTGTCGAATAGCTGAGGAACATCCGATCATTTACTTCCATGTCGGGCCGATATTGTCGAATGCCGAAAAACATGCGACAATTTGCTTCCGCATCGCACTGGAATTGTCGAATAGGTAAGGAACATTCGTCAATTTGGCCCCGCAGCAAAAAAAGCGCGGCTGCATTAGGCATCCCCGCTTTTTAAAGTTGTCAAGTTGCTTCAGTTAATGACATTGCTCGTTCGCAACCTTTGTCTCATGATTCAGCAAATATTCCTTCAAATGCAATCCGCCGGCATACCCCACCAGTTTCCCGTTTGTGCCGATGACGCGGTGGCAAGGGGTGATGATGGAAATCGGGTTACGGTTGTTGGCCATGCCGATGGCGCGGACACCTTTGGGATTTTCGACTGCGATGGCGATATCCTTGTAGCTGCGCGTCTCGCCGTAAGGAATCTGACGCAAAGCTTCCCAGACTTTCAATTGGAAAGGCGTACCGGCTGCATCCAAGGCCAGATCGAACACCTGACGTTCACCATTGAAGTACTCCTGAAGCTGGCGCTCCCCTTCCAGCAGCAATGGTGTGTCCGCCTCAACCACTTCTCCGGCCGCGATTTCCTTTTCGATGCGCGGATCCAATTCCGATGCAACATGCTCCAGAAACGTGATGCCCTTCCCGTTTTCAGCCAGCAAGTATTTCCCGAGCGGCGTTTGGATATATTTATATGCTTTCATACTGGTCATCAGTCCTTTTTTCGTAATCACAAACTCCCTCTGTTTCATTATACACAGTGGTGGCGGCAACAGGAAGCATTCGCACGGTAGCTAGTCTATGAAGGGTCTTTTGAAATGACTTTACAAACAAGAAAAGTAATATATAATTTACACATAAGGAATATATATATTACACAAAAAGGAGAGCGCTAAGTGGAAAATCATGTGAAAAAATTCAGAACAGAGAAAAATCTTTCACAAAAGGAACTTGCAGACTATGCGGGGATTACAAGGCAAACCTTAAGTCTTATCGAAAAATCCGAGTACAACCCCTCACTCAAACTCTGCCTTAACCTTTGCTATGCTCTCAATAAAACATTGGATGACGTTTTTTGGATCGAACACTCGGAAGGAGAAACAGAAGATGAAAAAAATTAAAGATGAACGGCTTATCCTGAGGAACTTGATGAACATACGCATCGCTTGGATAGTTCAAAACTTAGCGATCCTGATTTTTCTGGGTTATCAAGTTATCAAGTCACAAGAAACAAGCGGTGTCTTTACATATGGCAATCCGCTCTGGGCAGTCTTTAGCATAGGTACATACACGCTGATTTTTTTGTCTGTGAATGTCAGTGGTCCCATGGAGGATAAGGAAAAAATGACCCCTAAAAAAATTACTTTCATCAGTTTGGGCGTTTTTCTTATCACGACTATTTTTTTCTATTTTGCTTTCCTGCAAGTCCATCCGCTCTTGGCTTTGATCAGTGGGATAGTAGTCGCCACGATTATTTATGGACTGTTGAGGTACGCGAATCGCTTCAGAAATGAATAAGCACTTATTTTGGTTCGATCCACTATCCAGCAAATTGTCATTCATTCGCGTTCCCCGTATACTTGAGTCGTATACACACGCAATCCCAAAACATACAGAAAAGAGTGGATTCTATTGCATACATTTGATACCCCTTTGGACCGGCGCGGGAACGGTTCGAAGAAATGGGATAAAGATTATATCCAGCGCCGTTTCAAAACTTCGCGGGAGGACGTTTATCCCCTTTTTATCGCCGATATGGATTTCCGTCAGGATGAGGCGGTGCTGCAGGCTTTCCGTGTATTCGTCGAGACCGGTGACTTCGGTTATTTCGATGTGCAGGGCAGCTTCTACGACGCTATCCAGTCCTGGTACAAGGATAAGCTGGGGACCCCGGTCGAAAAGGAATGGATCGTTCCCGCGAACGGGACCATCGCTTCCATGCATTTCGCGGCCGACCTTGTCAGCAAGGGCAAGCCGATCATGATGCTGACGCCGGTCTACGGCGTCTTCAAGGATATCGCGACGAATTTCGGTGGGATGGTGACCGTGCCGTTGCTTAAGGCGGATGGCGCCTATTCGATAGACTTCAATAGGATGCAACAGGAAATCGTGGCTCAATCTGTCGGGACACTGCTTTTCTGCAATCCGCATAATCCTTCCGGCCGGATCTGGTCATTCGAGGAGCTGGCGGCAGTCGTCCGCATCTGCAAAAAGCACGGTGTCACGATCCTTTCCGACGAGATCCATGGCGAACTGAACCTCTCGGAGAAACCGTTCGTTTCGCTGATTTCGTTCATGGATGAATACGAAAACATCATCGTGGCCAGTTCGCCGAACAAAACCTTCAACTTGTCGGGATTGACGGCCTCCTATGTGATCATCCGGAATCCCGAGTTGAGGCAGGCCTATCAGCGCGAACTGGCCCGCTTCCACATCACCATCAACCGCTCCGGCATGACCTTCATCTCAGCCGTCTACGAACATGGCCGCGGTTGGCACAACGAGCTGATCGCCTATCTCAAGGGAAACCTGGATCTGGTAGCGGAATGCTTTGACGGTCTCGATCTGGAATGGATGCGGCCTGACTCGAGCTTCTTGGTCTGGATCAAATTGAACAAAGTCAGCGATGTCGATCGCTTTGTTGTGGAGTTGGCGCAGCAGACGGGTGTCCTTGTGGAGACGGGAAGCCGTTTCGTGGCGGATTATGGGAACCATATCCGTTTGAATTGCGCCACCAACAGCGGATTCCTCAGGGATGCCCTCGATAAGTTCCGGGATTTCTATATGAGTTATGAAGACTGAATGTTTTGTCGCACGCAAGCGCGCGGGGGAATCTCCCTTGAACGTTTGCGTGCGTTTTTGTAGTTGCACCGGCAGCTGTCCCCCGAGGAGCGGCTGCTTTAGTTGTTTCCTCCGGTGAACGCAGGCTTCGCCGGAGTTCGCCCCACTTTCTGACTACTCACCTCCGAGGAGACGGACTTCCCCGGAGGTTGGGCAAATTTTTTGAGCGCTCCTCCGACGAGCATGCTCTCGCCGGAGCTGAAGCCCACTACGGCCGCTGTCCCCTAACGAGCGGCGCACGCCGCAAACATTTCTTATGGAATACTTTCAAGCATCTTCACGATTTCTTCACATTCGCGCTCTATAGTGGGTTCACAACATTCTTGGCGGGCACGACTCTTTAGGATTTGCTTAAGACTAAGTTGAACCGCTTGCACAGGAAATGGTTTTGATTTAAAATAGTTTTACATCACAACTATTATCCGGCAAAGGAGCGGATTTCAAAATGAAAATTGATTTTTTGAAAAAAGAAATCTGGGATCTGATGCGGACCATCCAAGTTTCCAAGGATACCGTCATGTGCCCGGTCGCCAAAGACTATTGCATCACCCCGCTGCAATTGCGGATTCTGATGGAAATCAAGCTGAGCGAAGATCTGTCACTGAACCGTTTGGCGAAGCTGATGGATATGAACAACGGTAACGTCTCCACCATCTGCAAAAAGCTGGAACAGCAAGGCTATCTGACGCGGGAACGGCGCGCGGACGACGAGCGTTTCATCACGCTGAAACTGTCCCCAAAAGGCGAAGCAATCCTTCAGAAAATGGAGCAGGACATCGAAAGCAAATACTGCTTGCTGATGGAAGGCGTATCCGAAGAAAGGCTGGAAAAGATTGCAGCCGGCATCAAAGAATTGCAGCTTTTGATACAGGAAATGAACGAACAACAAAGAGAGGATTGACCAAACATTTATGGCAGATGATAAAAACAAAAACAACCGCAAATGGAATTTGAATCTGAACAACGAAAACCCGGACAACCGCAGAAGAACAGCCTATTACTTGCTGATGGCGTTGAGCATCCTGATGTTCATGAACTATTTCGCGTTACCTAGCTACATGAACCGAAGCGTGGAGGAAGTGACGTACAGCACGTTCCTGAACCAAGTGTCGACGGGCGACGTATCCGAAGTCAAACTGGAAGAGAACCAAATCACCTTCGTCGCGACCGATGACGCGGGCGACAAACAGGTCTACATGACCGGCCTCATCGATGATCCGACACTCGTCAACCGTCTTGAGGAAGCCGATGTGACCTTCAGCAAGGACATCCCGACCGAAGCCTCCCCGATCCTTTCCATTTTAGTTTCCTGGGTCTTGCCGCTCCTGTTGTTCTGGGGATTGGGCAGCATGCTTGGGAAACAGCTGGCGAAACGGATGGGCGGCGCTGCCGGTGGCGGTGGTGCATTGTCATTCGGCAAATCGAACGCCAAAGTCTACGTGAAAGCAGGCGATGCCAAGACATTCAAGGATGTCGCCGGGCAGGACGAAGCTAAAGAAGCGCTCAGCGAAGTCGTCGATTACCTGCATCAACCGAAAAAATACCAGGACATCGGTGCGAAGAATCCGAAAGGCATCCTGCTGGTCGGACCTCCCGGAACCGGTAAAACCCTGTTGGCCCGCGCTGTCGCAGGCGAAGCCGATGTGCCGTTCTTCAGCATATCCGGTTCCGAATTCGTCGAAATGTTCGTCGGACGCGGCGCCGCTAAAGTCCGCGACCTCTTCAAAGAAGCCAACGAAAAAGCTCCCTGCATCGTCTTCATCGATGAGATCGATACGATCGGTAAAAAGCGTGATAACGGTAATTTCGGTGGGGGTAACGATGAGCGTGAGCAGACCTTGAACCAACTGCTGGCGGAAATGGACGGCTTCGAAGCCAACAAAGGCATCATCCTTCTGGCCGCCACCAACCGTCCGGAATCCCTTGACGCTGCCCTACTGCGTCCGGGCCGATTCGATCGTCGCGTACCGGTCGAACTGCCGGACCTCGCGGGACGCGAAGCCATCCTGAAAGTGCATGCGACAAACTACAAGATGGATCCAAATATCGATTACAACACGATTGCCCGCGCCACTTCCGGTGCTTCCGGTGCCGAACTGGCGAACATCATCAACGAAGGCGGTCTCCGCGCTGTCCGTGAAGGCCGCAGCGCCGTCACGCAAAGCGATCTGGAGGAGTCTGTTGAGACTGTCATTGCTGGGTACCAGCGCAAGAATGCGGTCATTTCACCGAAAGAAAAGGAAATCGTTTCTTACCATGAAATCGGCCATGCGCTGGTAGCGGCCAAACAGACGGAATCCGCGCCGGTCCACAAGATCACAATCATTCCGCGTACTTCCGGTGCTTTGGGCTACACGATGCAGATCGAGGAAGGCGAAAAATCGCTGATGTCAAAACAGGAATTGTTCAACAAAATCGTCACCTTGGCAGGCGGCCGCGCCGCCGAAGAGATCGTCTTCGGCAGCATCACGACCGGTGCCTCGAACGATATCGAGCAGATGACCCGGATGGCGCGCGCCATGATTACGCGCTACGGCATGAGCGACACGTTCGACATGATGCAGATTGAAACCCAGACGAATAAATATTTGGGCGGCGACACTTCCATGAATGTGTCCGCTGGGATGGCCGAGCAGGTCGACCGCGAAGTGCTGGACATCATCAAGCAGGCCCATGAGAAAGCCATCGCCATATTGAACGAAAACAGCGAGAAGCTGCATGAATTGTCCCGCTTCCTTTTGGTCGAAGAGACCATCACCGGTGCGGAGTTCATGAAGATACTAGGGGAATAATGTTTTCAACGGACCCCCAACCACAAGAAACCGGGCTGCCTTAAATGGCGGCCCGGTTTCTTGTGGTTTGATGATCTGAGTGTCTGATTGTTGTTTTTGGGTTCGAGTTCGTGTCGAGATTCCCCGTTAAATTGGTTTTGATGGGGAATATTGAGGTTACTGTGGACAATTTCCCCATCAAGTCAGTTTTGGCGGGTTTTCTGACTGTGATTCGAACTGATTTCCCCCGCCAAAGTGGTTTTGACGGGTTATTTCTGAGCCTAAATTCAATACTGCATTTATTATCCTTCCAAGCTCAACACTTCCTGCATGGTCGGGATGGATTGCATGCCGCCCGGTCGCGTCGTCACCAATGCGGCCACACGATTGGCGAACATGCCCATCTCGCGGATCTCATCCAAAGTGCAGTCTTCCCAAGCATCCTTGGCGGCAATCTGATAGAGGAAGGACCCGATGAACGAGTCGCCTGCCCCTGTCGTGTCAACCGCTTTGACGCTGATCCCTGCGACACTGGCTTTCTCGCCTTTGAAGTACAGGTCCGCTCCCTTGCTGCCTTTTGTGAAGATCAGCAATTTCGGCTCCGTCTTCAGCAACGCCGCAATCCCATCCGCTTCCGAATCCGTGCCCGTAATGAATGCCAATTCGTCGTCGCTGATTTTCAGGATGTCGGCATACGGCAGGAATTGCTGGATCGTCTGCTTCAGCATTTCCGGATCCGGCCAGAGATTCAAGCGCACATTCGGGTCAAAAACGATTGTCCCGCCGGCCTGCTGCATTTTTTCCAGAGCAGCAAGATGCGCATACTTCACGGGTGCTTCGATCAGATCGACCGAGCAAAAATGCAGGATATCCGCAGCGGTGAAAACAAGCTCCTCCAGCTCTTCCTTGTCCAGCAGCATATCCGCGCTGGGATTGCGGTAGAAACTGAATTCACGCTCCCCATTTTCCTGGAGCGACACGAATGCCAGCGCCGTGTTTGCCTCGGCGGTCCGGAACAGGTGACGGGTATCAACCTGATTCTGTTTGAGCACATCGGTCAGATAATCCCCGAAGGCATCCTGGCCCACTTTGCCGATGAAGCTCGCGTTCCCGCCCAGACGGCTGACCGTCACTGCGACATTCGCGGGCGCACCTCCCGGTTGTTTGGTGAAGCCCTGAACTTCTTTCAAGGGCACCCCGATTTCGCTCGGAAAAAAATCAATCAGTATCTCTCCGATCGTATACACTCTCCGCATAACATCTCCTGCCTTTCCAAAATATTTTTTCCGCATACCTGCCTGCAACTGCGATCAGATAAAGGGTGTAAACGTAGCTTCCTCAAACACTGCTTTGCCGCTGCATTCAAATGAAATGCCCGTCGCTTCCGCGGTTGGATATACGTTTGCAGTCATGACTACTTCACCGTTTTTCTCAAACACTTCAACCGACGAACGATCCAGGTAAATGGCGAGTTCAAGATGATCGCTCTTTCCGGACAACGCGACTTTCCGGCTGACGAGTGGATGTGCTTCCTCCCCCTTCAGTTCGATGCCGCTTTCGGAACGGTCGATTCCCAATTCATTCTTTGCTTTATCATAGTAGACTATGGTTCTTTCGTTGTCGTTCTCACGGAGATGGATGGACAGTTTTTCCAATCCGGACGTGTCCACTTTCAGCGTCAGCAATCCGCAATCCCCTGCGATGCCTGGGATCGATTCTTTGGTATCCGCCATTGTGATCACCGGGCTGATTTCTCCCTGCTGAACAGGTTTTGCTACGATACCGATCGGATATTGCTTCAGCTGGCCATCTTCCCATTTCAGCTCTCTCGGAATCGTCATCGATCCCGTCCAACCATGGCCCAGCTCATCTGTCGGAAAATTTCTTCCCCACATCTGCATCCAGCCGATGCAGATCCTTCTGCCTTTGTCATCCTCCAGGCTTTGGGGAGCATAGTAATCCAAACCGTGATCCAACTCCTGGAAACTTTCCGGGTGGAACTGTTTCGTCGCCCAATCCACCTCGCCGACAGCCAGTATCGACGCATTCAGATTCTGATAGTCATCCCCATCTTCCGGCCATTGCATCGGCGAGAAAATCAGGCAATCTTTCCCATCCAAGCGGAAGAAATCCGGGCACTCCCACATGATCCCTTGTTGCTTGTTCCCCTTCAGGAAGACGGAGGCAAACTCCCATTCCACCAAGTCAGCAGATTGGTAAAGCAAAATCTGCCCTGTCTCGTCGCCGGCCTTGGAGGCGACTACCGTATAGTACATGCCTTCGTGTTCAAAAACTTTCGGATCCCGGAAATCGATCTGGGAAGCATCCTCCGGCAAAGCCGCAACCGGGATGACCGGATTTTGCTGCACTTTATCGAAGTGCAGCCCATCCTCCGACACCGCCAGGCACTGCACCTGGTGATGCACGCCTTCTTCATCTGCTTCGGTCACGCCGGTATACAGCAGATACAATTTTCCGTCCCGTTCGATGGCGCTTCCTGAGAAACAACCGAATCGGTCATACGCTTGATCCGGTGCCAAGGCAACAGGCAAGTCTTCCCAATGGATCAAGTCCGTCGACTTCATGTGGCCCCAGTGCATCGGGCCCCATTTCGCATCATACGGGTGGAATTGATAAAACAGGTGGTACGCCCCTTGGTAATGGACGAAGCCGTTCGGATCGTTCATCCAGCCGACTGGGGGTGATGCATGATAGCGATTCCGGTAAAGAGGATTCACTGTTCCCTTATTTGCTGCTATATATTGGTTGGCACGATCTGTCGAGTAAGCCAATTGACTTTGAGTGTTCACGCTACCCCTCATTTCTTGGATTTGTTTTATTTTCTTTATGGTTATTTATTGTTTGACAAGTATGTATCATAAGCGTCTTGTTTGATCTGCATCCACTCTTCCAACCCTAAACGGTTCAATTCCTCTACGTAGGCATCCCATTCTTCGGCGATTTTGCCGTTTGCGATCCATTCCGCACGTTTTCTGTTGACGAACGGCATCAAATCCGCTTCAATCTGAGCGATCCGGTCTGCCTGTTCCAATGACAAGAATACGCGTGGATAATTGAATTGATTATGAACATCAGCCAAATAGGTGTCTTTGAAGATGTCCAAACGCCATTGCGCATCATCCGGCATCGTCGTCACAGTTCCGTAGTATTCATCCAAGATTGCCAAAGGTCCGCCGGCTTCGGTTTTTTGGCGCAATTCGCCCGGTGCAGTGCCTTCCAAAGGCAAGTGTTTCAACGAATTGGTTGCTTCTACGTATTCAAAGATATTCTGTTGTGTCTCATCCCCATAAGTGCCCCAATTGTTCTGTACAGATTGGATCGGCACATACATTTGATCAGCCCATTTGGCAGTCAACTCCAGATTTTTGTTGGCGCTTGTGATGACGAAACGGTCACGGCTGAAGCCGAAGCCGTTCGTACGTGTAACATGTTTTTCTCCGCTTGGACCAGCCAATGCAGGTAGTGGCTCGTAGGAATCGTTCGCTCCGGAGACATTGGCTTTATCCCATGTGAAGTACACGCCGAACAGTTGCTCTTTCCCTTTCGCCACGTAGGCATTCCAATCCTGTTCGAAAGCTTCCACATCGATCAGGTCTTTGTTGTACAGTTCATTGAAATAAGCGACGCCGTTTTTGAATTCTTCGTTGTCGGCCGTAAAGTCGATCGTGCCGTCATCATTGACGACCAAGTGATCATCGTTATCGCCGATCCCGAATGCGCCGAAGAGGAACTTCATGTCTTCATTCCCGCCATCGTTGATGAAGGAAATCGGGATTTCATCGGCTTCGCCGTTGCCGTTCGGGTCTTGGGTTTTGAATGCTTCCAATACAACCATCAATTCATCCGTTGTTTGCGGCATTTCCAAGCCTAAAGCTTCCAGCCAGTCGACGTTGATCCACGGGACATCGTTCACCGTGTGAATGGACTCTTTATCCTGGCCCAATTCTTCGATCCATGGCAGAGAGTAGATATGGCCGTCCGGTGCTGTGATCATGGCCAAATATTCCGGATTTTCGTCCAATACTTTTTTGAAGTTCGGCATATGTTCATTGATCAAATCTTCCAAGGGAATGATGATGCCGTCTTCTGCCCATGAGAGCAGATCATAGTCGCTGGCGCCGGCGTTCCACATGGCATCCGGCAAGTCGCCGCTGGAAATGTCTAAATTCCGTTTTTCGATATAGTCAGAAGAATAGTTTTTCCAGTCTACATGCACGCCGGATTGTTCTTCCAAACGCTGGAAGATCAGTTTTTCATTCGGATCGGCCGGAGCCAACGGAGAACTGGAAGTGGACATTTTCAAGCTAACGGTCTCTTCCAACGGGAAGGATACATCCGTCAATTCGTAGTCCGGAGAAGAGGCGCCACCGGATGAACCGCAGGCTGCTAAAGTCAGGACTGTTGCTGTGGATAATAGTGCTGTGCCAAGGTATTTTGCTCTCATTTTGTGTTTCTCCTTTATGGTGTATTTATTTTGTGTTGCGTATTGCCTAACCTTTGAGTGAACCTGCCATCATCCCTTTATCGAAGTACTTCTGGAAGAATGGATACATGACCAGAAGCGGCAAGCTGGAGATGACGATTGTCGAGTATTTGATCAGTTCGGCCAATTGCGCCATTTCTGCCATCTGGGTCGCCGATCCGATCATGTCTTGTTGCGGTTGATTTTGGATCAGTATTTTCCGCAGCACCAATTGCAAGGGCTGCAGGTCTGCATCGTTCAAGTAAATCATGGCGTCGAAGTAAGAATTCCACTGGCCCACAAAAGCATAGAGGAACAATACGAAAATGATCGGTTTCGCCAGCGGCAACATGATTTTGAAGAATATCTGCATTTCATTGGCGCCATCGATGATCGCTGCCTCTTCCAGCTCGGCAGGCAGTTGTTTGAAGTAGGTTCGCGCCAAGATGATGTTCCAGACGTTGATCGAGCCGGGAAGGATGATTGCCCAGACCGTATTCAGCATGCCCAAGTTTTTCACCAGTAAGTAGGTTGGAACCAAGCCGCCTCCGACGAACATCGTAATCATCAGGAAAATCGTTATCGGCCGTTTTCCGACCAGTTTCTGTTTGGATAACGGATAGGCGGTCAGGATGGAGACTGCGACAGTCAACGCGCTGTATGTGAATGAATAGAAAATCGAATTCACGAAACCTCGGATGATAGCCGGATCCTGCAACACCCTTTTGTAGCCATCCATGCTCCAATTCGCTGGGTTCAGACTCAACCCTTGTGAGCGGAGAATGAAGGGATCCATAAAGGAAGCAATCAGTACGTACAACAAGGGAGATAGGGTTATCAAGACCAGAAAGCCTATCAGAATGCGATTAACCAGCAGCACACCGCGGTCAAATTTTGTCAATGTTATCATTTTTGTTCTCCTCTCTATAAAGCTGCATCATCATTGCTTACTTTGTTCGCTAACGCATTTACGGCCAACAACAAGATGATATTGATGACTGTATTGAATAGTCCGACTGCCGTTGAATACCCGTAATCACCCATCTGCAGACCGACTTTGTAGACGTAGGTCGAGATGATTTCCGAAACGGGCAGGTTCATCGATGTCTGCATCAGGAAAGCTTTCTCGTAGCCGACATTCATGATGCCCCCTACAGAAAGGATGAACTGGATGACCATGATCGGTCGGATCGCAGGCAGGTCGATGTACCAGATGCGATACAGGATGTTGGCGCCGTCCATGTGGGCTGCATCGATCAGATCTTGGCTCACGTTAGCCAGTGTGGCTGTGTAGAGGACTGATGCCCAACCCATCCCTTGCCAAATACCGGACAGGATGTAGAGCGTCCGGAAATAATCCGGATCTGTCATGAACGTGATCCGCGAACCAGTGATGCCCTGTATAAATCCATTAATCGGACCATCCGCGGCCAAGAACATGAACAACATACCCACAACGATGACCAAGGAAATGAAGTTCGGTGCGTACAGAATCAGTTGGAACCGCTTCTTCCATTTTGTGCTGATCAGATGGTTCAAAGATAATGCCAAGAGAATCGGCGGGAAGAATCCCAAGATGAGTCCGTATATGCTGATTTTGAGCGTGTTCTCCAACAAAATTCCGAAGTTGGGAGAGTTGATGAACTGGACGAAATTTTCCACTCCCACCCATTCACTCCCCATGATCCCCCGCAACGGGTTGTAATCCTTGAAAGCCAAGAGAATGCCGTACATCGGGAAATATTTGAATACCAGCGTGAGTATCAGTCCCGGCAACAGCATATAATAGAGCATTCTGTGCTGTTTGATGAATTCCCATTTGGACTGTGTGCTTCTTTTCGGCTTGCTTTTCTGGCTATTTTTCATGACTGATCTGACTCCTCCTTTTGGAAATTGAAACGTTTCCACTTTGTTTCAAAAATATGGAAACGTCCAGATATTGAAACGTTTCCAATTCGGTTCAAAAAAATAGTTTCTGAAGAATTCAAGCGACTGATCCGATCACTTGGGCCAGCCAGTGCCAATAAATAGGCACACTACTTTTGAAATCGGTGCGGTTGATGGACCATCAGCCTGCCCGCGATTTCAAAAATAGGGAAACGGTCGTTTGGGAATTGAAACGTTTCCACTTTGCTTCAAAAAAATATGTTTTTGATTTAAACCTATAATAATTCAGTAACCGTTTTCTGTCAATACCAAAAATAGATTATTTTGACATTTAATTTTTCGTTGTCGGCCCTTCTACATAATGGACAGGCAAAGTGATCTTCGTTCTGACGGATTCGCCATCAATCACCTGGATGATTTTTTCGACTGCGGCTTTGGCCATCAAATCCACAGGCTGACGGATTGTCGACAAGAACTGTTTGCGCCCGGCTTCCATCTTGATGCCATCACAACCGATGATCTGCACTTCCTCCGGCACTTTGCGGTTCATTTCATCCAAAACTTCCAGAATGTCCAAAGCAATGAAATCTGTGTGGGCGAATACGCCATCCACATCCGGATTTCCCTCGAAAAAGGTTCGAATTTCCTGCTTGAATTCCATAACCGGATCTTCCCCATCATAGATGGCATAAGGAACTCCCATAAGTCCAGCTTGCGCTTCAAAGCCATCCCTTCTCTTCGTCGTCTCGCTAGGAAAGCGTGAATGCGTTCCGACATAGCCGAGTTTATGACAACCCTTCTCAACCAACTTTTCTACTGCTAACTCACCTGCATGAAAGTTGTCCGATGTGACGCAAACCGTTTCTTCCTTGAAATGACGGTCAATGGTGACGAAAGGCAAATGCGACGAGACAAAGTTATCCAAATCCGAATAGGTGATGCCGATGATACCGTCCACTTTGTTTTCTTGAACCATCTGGATATACTCCAGCTCCTTGTCGTTGCTGACATCCGAGTTGCATAACAGCATTTTGTACTTGTGTTCAGCCAAGTTGCTCTCCACATGATAGGCGAATTCCGAAAAAAACGGGTGCCAGATTGTCGGAATGATCAGCGCAACCGTGTTGGTCTTGTTCATCTTCAATCCGCGCGCATAGGCGTTCGGAATATAGTTCAACTCTTTCATCGCCGCCTCGACTTTTCTGCGGGTCGATTCTTTCACAGCTCCTGAATTGTTCAGAACGCGCGATACGGTACCGACACCAACTTTGGCTAAAGCAGCTACATCTTTCATCGTTGCCAATTGAATTACCCCCTTTCCTGTATACACTTACAAGCTAATTATCATGATAACAGAGTCAACAAAATAAGTATAGAGGCACTTTGGGACTAATTCGTTTCTGAGCTGAACAGATATTATGCTCGAAAAAAACGGGAGGCTATCATCTTCTAGACAGTCCCCACTGATTCTTGGTGTTGAGGTGCAAAGTGTCCGGGTTGTGTCTGGGATGTCCGATTTTTTATGGTTATCGGACAACTGCCGCAGTGTGCGTGCTCCGCTTGTCCGATTCTTTATGATTATCGGACAACTGCCGCAGTGTGCGTGTGTCGCTTGTCCGATTCTTCCGGGTTATCGGACAACCACCGTCATGTGCGTGCTCCGCTTGTCCGATTCTTCCGGGTTATCGGACAACCACCGTCATGTGCGTGCTCCGCTTGTCCGATTCTTCCGGGTTATCGGACAAGCACCTTTTTTGGTAAATTTCGCAATTAATTATAACAATAAAATAACAAACGTTGACATAATGCTCATCAAGTTCTAATATTTATCTATCACGCTTATGTAAACATTCGTTTATTTCTAAGCATGATGTTTATCACTTTAAGAAAAGAGGGGAAATTATGACAGAGGGTCGTTTTCCGGACTGTTGATCGCTTTCGTGACTTTACTGCATAATTCAAGCGGTTATGCCTTTGCTTGGGGCGTCTGCAAACTCTTGAAAGTTGATGCGGCATCGACACGCGCCATGCAGATCGAAGTCGGCATGCAGAACTCTGGACTTGCTTCCAGCATGGCACTGAATGCGCCGTTCAATGCGCCGCAAGCTTCCATGGCTGGCGCCATCTATTCGATCATGCACAATGTGACCGGTTCTTTGTTCGCAAGCTATTGCCGATACAAAGATGCCAAGTCTGCCGAATCAATCCCGGTTGCTGTCGAATCACCTGTTACAGAAGCCTAGTCTTTACAAGACCAACTTCTAAAATCACTGATTCTGTAAATCCTATTCCTGCAATTTTTTTGGTGCATTTTGTTTAACTTTATGCGATTCCTGCCGAATAGTAGAGATAGATATGTATTTTCCACTGTGGCTTGTTAACCGAAGCTGACTATTGAAATGCATCACTACTCTAAGGAGGCTGATTATGAGGAAAAAAACGCTTCTCAAAAGAGGCTTGCTGATAATTTTTATCGTTGGTACATTATCCATCAGGCTTGCGCCCCCAGAAAGCGCATCTGTTTTGGATGAACAGGCAATTGTAGCAGAAGCACCAAAAGAAGTGTTATTGGATGTCCCGCTGTTGAACCAAATGGATTATCCAGTTCTATATAACGGTTGCGAGGTGACCTCGCTGACAATGATCCTGCAGTACAACAACGTCTCGATATCCAAGAATGATGTCGCAGCTTGGCTCCCTTCTGTTCCGATCGTTTATGACAACGGCTTGCGGGGCAATCCAAACGATGCATTCGTCGGAGACATCACCGGGAATGATTATGGATTCAGCGTTTACCATGGGCCGATAGCCGCCTTAGCTGCTAATTTCGTATCACCGGATCGCATCAAGGACATCACCGGCAGCTCATTTGATGCTGTGCTCGATGCATTGAATCACGGGTATCCCGTCTGGACAATCACCAGCACAAGCTATGCTCCAGTCGATGATATGGAAGTATGGCAAACGCCAACCGGTGAAGTTAACGTCAGCTACAGTGAACACAGTGTCGTTGTAGTCGGCTATGATGACAACTATTTTTATGTGAATGACCCATACGGCAAAAAAAATCAGCCTGTGGAAAAAAGCAGATTCATTGCCTCCTGGGAGCAATTCGGCAGTCAAGCCATCTACATTGAATAAACGAATCATCCAAAACAGAAAAACTCTCCAGTAAGCTGATGAGGCTTACTGGAGAGTTTTTCTGTTGCGTTCATTAAAATTTGAATTCTTTTACAAGCAGATTCAGCAGGTCAGCGAGTCCTGCGATTCTTTCGGAATTCATCGAAACTTCTTCCATGGAACTGCTGATTTCCTGGCTGGCAGCCGAGGTCTCTTCGACTCCGGCAGCGGATTCCTCAGAGACTGAAGCAATCTCTTCGATGGATGTGCTCATGTTATTCGTGTTCTCTGCCAACAGAGCCAATTTATTGGTTACGACAGAAATATTCGCCACCATGCTGTCCAATTGCGTTTTCATCTCACTGAAGGTATTGCTCGTCTGATCGATCTGGGCAGCACCCGACTTCACTTCTGTATATCCCGATTGTAAGGATGAGCTGACATTTTTGGATTCTTTTTGGATAGTGTCCACAAAACCGGTTATATCCATGACTGACGTGGCGACTTGTTCAGACAGCTTTCTGACTTCATCGGCAACGACAGCAAAGCCTCGGCCATGTTCGCCAGCTCGCGCAGCTTCTATGGCAGCGTTCAATGCCAGTAAATTCGTTTGATCCGCTACATTCTGAATAAGCCCAACCAGCTTGTTGATTTCTTGCGTCTGGTTTTCCAGAATGCTCATCTTATCGACTGCCTCTTGCATGATGTCCTGAATTTTATTCATCTGCAGACTTGATTTTTGCATCAGTTCTTCACCTTGATTTGTATTTGCAAGGATTTCCTTTGAGCCTTCTGCAATCTGAATGGTGTTCTGGTTGACAGCTTGAAACTCATCATTGAATACGTCGATGACAGTCGCTAGGTTGCTGGCGCTGCTTGCTTGGGTTTCGGATCCCATCGCCAGTTCCTGCATTGTGACAGCCACTTGTTCAGTGCCTAACTTCACTTCGTTTGAAGCTTGATGGAGATCCCGGCTGTTCTCCTCCAGTGTGTGTGACGTTTCTGAAATGCTGACAATAATGGCTTTTAACTGTTGTTGCATCTGATTGATCGAATCACCCAGTTTACCTAATTCATCAAAATGTGCTATGTCAATGGGGGTCCCATCCAGTTTGCCCTCTGCCAGTTCTGTCGTTCGTCCCATCAATAGCTTGATACGTTTCATCAAATCGGAAGAAATCAATAGTGCGATAGCGATGCTCAGCAATATTGCAATTATGGATATGATGAAGGTCACTCTCATCGCTTGATCTCCATGTGCAATGACGTCATCGCCTTCCTCATGAATGGCAACGATCCTGGCGTCAAGCGAGCGTTCCATGGCACTGATATTTTCATTTCCCAGTTGCTCGGACTTTTCAAACAGTGCCTTTATCGCTTGTTGCTGATTGCCTGCTTGATAGGCATTGATGACTTCTTCGCGTGTGATCCGGGTCCATTCATCGATTCCTGCGAACAAATCCACAATCACCTGTTTGTTGCCGTTGGCCTCCAAAATCTCCGCTTGGATAGCTTCGCTTTGCTGCGTGTACAAATCAAATAATTCCACATAAGTTGTATCCCCGGACAATAAATAGCTGCGGACAACCGACATCCGGCTTGCCACTAAATAGTTGATTTCGGCGCCCTGTTCCAAGATAGGGATACTGACATTTACAATTTGGTCCGTGTTCCCGTTGATTTCATTCGATGTTGTATAACTATTGTATCCCAACAAAAAAATGGAGACTAAGATTATTGAAAATCCAACGAGTAAATTAGTCCGGATGCTTTTAAACTGCACTAATTGGATCTTAAAATTCCTTTTCGTTTTTGACTGTGCGCTTTCGGCTTCTATATTTGATGCTTGCACTTCTTTCACTTCCCTTTACCGTTTCTTTCCTGCTTCAATCCCTAAAGAATGAAGCAGGCTCTTAAGATTAATTCGGTATTTTCGGTGAATACTTAATAGCGGATTCGTTGGAAACTCTATATTTAAATTGCGGATTATTACAAAATGATAAAAAAAGAGCCGGAACGATAACGTCCCGGCCTTGCTCTTATTGGTTGGCAGCGGCTCCACCTTTTTTACCTGGGGCATTGCCGTTCCCGTTGATTTGCGCTTGCTTCTCGGTTGCTTGACCTTGGGCTTCATTTGCTTCAGCAGTTGCTTTGGCTTGTTTTTCCGCTACTTTGGCATTGGCCTCTGCTTGTTTTTCAGCGGCTTGCGCTTGTTGTTCTGCCGCTTTCACCTCTGCTTCTCTCTGTTGTTCGGCTGCTTGCACTTGCGCTTCATATGCTTTGGCATCGACTTCAGCTGATTGCTCTGCAGCATTTCCCTCCACTTCGGCTTGATTTTCGGCAGCTTGTACTCGGTTTTTTTCCGCTTTGACAGCCGCTTCAGCTTGTTTCTCTGCTGATTTGGTTTCGGCTGCAGCTTGTTTTTCGGTTGCTTTGGCTTGGGTTTCACTTGCCCTTACGGTTGCTTCAGTTTGTTTCTCAGTCGCATTTTCCGATTTCTTCATCACTTTTTCAGCCATTTTTTTCAAGGCTTCATCGGAGTATCCCACAGATTCATGGAGGTCGACGTTTTTCGAGTGGATGACTTCAGACAAGGCTTCAACGTCCATTGCAACTAATTCATTTTCTGACAAGCCTTCACTTTCTCTCAATATTTTCTGGATGAAGGCCGCTTTGTTCACGGAAATCCCGTGCTTATTCGCAAAGGCTTTTACGTTCGTATCACTGGCGCCTTTGCTGTCCACTCCCTGAGTGAAGACGATAGGCGCGATATCATTTTCGGCCAAGGCGTCAGTAATTTCGGTCGTGATGAGGGCCTCCAGTTCTTGCTGTTTGCTTTCGTTTGCGTTAGCGACCGTTATCAGAACCGCATTTTTCATTTCATCAATGTAGCCGTTTTGGACCATGGACCCGATGATGGCATTCATCGCCACTTCCACTTCCACGTCATCCAAATCCATATCGCCGATGATGATTTCCGCGTCTTTATTTAGCGCCGTCACTTCGATGACCTCATCTGCTTTGTTGGCCGTAATTTCGATGCTAGGATTCACATCTATTGAAATCGTGGTATCCACTTGGTCAGCGAGTACCACGAACCCGCCTGTTGCAGCAAGAATCCCTATCGCACTGAGAGCCAGTGCTGTTTTAATGATTTTGGGCGACATCCTTAAATTTTCCATTATTTTCATATTTTTCTCTTCCTTCCTTCTTAGGTAGTTCAAACAATGAAATACTCTTTCTTTTTGAAATCATATTGGAGCGTATTCTGTTCCTTTTTCTCTTGATCTTTTATCAGATGGCCATTCTTCATTTCCAGAACACGGAAACGGAAATTTTCGATGATGTCTTGGTCATGCGTGGCCATCAATATGGTTGTGCCGCTTCTGTTGATCCTGTAAAACAACCGGAAAATTTCCAATGAAGTCCGCGGGTCCAAATTCCCTGTAGGCTCATCCGCAAGAATGATTTTCGGGGAATGGACGACAGCACGTGCAATCGCGACCCGCTGCTTTTCACCGCCGGAAAGCTGGTCTGGGTAACTGTCTGCTTTATCCGCCAACCCTACCGTTTCCAGCGACTGATAGACCTTACCCGAAACAGCCTCAGTATCTTCTCCCATGACCTCCAGCGCAAAAGCGATATTCTCAAAAACTGTTTTACCAGTCAACAATTTACAATCCTGAAACACAATGCCAATTTCCCGCCGCAGATGGTGGATGACGTGATTTTTCATTTTGCCGACATTGTGCCCACAAACTGTCACCGTTCCTTTTGTGGGTTTGATATCCCGATAA
Source organism: uncultured Trichococcus sp. (assembly GCF_963663645.1). NCBI lineage: Bacteria > Bacillati > Bacillota > Bacilli > Lactobacillales > Carnobacteriaceae > Trichococcus > uncultured Trichococcus sp. The sequence continues at coordinate 1,671,691 of NZ_OY760503.1, read as the reverse complement.
AGTAACTTAATGAAACTGGACTTGCCTGATCCACTGGCGCCTAATACATACACAAACTCTCCTGCTTCGATGGTAACCGATACATCCTTCAGACTTGTGATGCCCCTGGGATATTCTTTTGTTACGCCAGCCACTTCGATTATTGCCATCTTCTCTCTTTTCCTCCACCTTTTACTCCCGCAGGAGCTGCCTTCACGCTATTGTATTATCGCTTGAATCCGTTTATGACACCCATAATCTCATCGGAGGTTTGCGCTGCTTTCAGATTCATTGAATACGCGCGTTGCGTCTCGATCATATCAGTGAACGCAGACGCCAGATCCACATTCGATGTTTCCAAAAAGTGTTGCTGAATGCCCCCCAACGTAAAACCTTCTGCAGAGGAATAGATACGCGTCCCCTCCGCCACTGCATATTGATTTTCTCCGGCCGGGACTAGTGCATCAACAGATGCAGGATAAAACAGCGGGATCCTTCCCGCCAATGTCGCAGCACCTTTGCTTCCTACCCAGATTTCGCCATTGTCCGAAATCGATAGGGTCGCATCGGATAGATCAAGCGTAGGCAACAGATTTTGCTCGATTGCGAGGGTATTCCCTGCTGCGTTGGTAACCACGCCATCAGCTCCCAATTGGAATGCGCCATCCCGCGTATAAAAAACATTTCCATTCTCATCATTGACTTTGAAGAAGCCCTCTCCGGAAATCGCCAGATGAAAATCGCCAGTACTTTCGACCAATCCTCCCTGGGAAAGATCCATTCCGGAAACATTACCCGCTACCCCGGCGGAAATCGTTAATTCCCCAATGCCTTCAGAAAACAGCAATTTTTGATTTTCCGTCTGATTATTGACCAGCAGTTCCTGGAAATTCACGTTTTTGGCTTTATAGGAATTTGTATTAACATTCGCAATATTATTCGCAATATTATCCATCCCCGTCTGGAATGCTTTCATGGCCGTTTTGGATATATTCATCGGTAGACTCATCGTCGCCTGCCTCCTTCTTCCTACACTTTTCCGATTTCATTGACTGCTTTACTTAACGTCTCATCTGAAGCATGCAGTATTTTTTGATTCGCTTCGAACTCTCTTGTCAACTGCATCATTTGGACCATATGATCTGTCATGTCAACATTGGAAGTTTCCAAATACTTCTGAAGGACGAGCGTATCCTCGTCCGTGGTCATCCCTGCCTGATAAGCAAACAACGTATCCCCAATCGATTGAAGGTTTTCAGCTTCCACATTATCCGTCAACAAAAAACGGACTCCGCTAGCATTGACGCTCCCTGTCTGGTCGACTGTGAATGGAATGCTGCCTGCCGGGATGGTGGTTATTTGTCCAGCTTGCGTTCTGCCGAGCACCAAGTAGCCTTCCTGAGTAGTCAGATTCCCCGTTGCATCAACCGCAAAGTTGCCGTTTCTTGTGACGGCTTGTTCGCCGTTGGGCATCCGGACTGTAAAAAAAGCATCCCCCATCAGGGCAAAATCATTGGTTGCATTCGTGCCCTTAAGACCGCCTTGGGTCAGATTGCGGTAAGCTGCATCTATCTGATTTCCGAAATTCAGTCCATCGATCGGATTCTGCTGATTCAGCAACGGACCGTTCAAGTTATTCCCGAATTGAAAAGTCTCAGTCGTACTTTGGACAAGCTCTTGATATTTGTACCCGCTAGTGTTCACATTGGCGATATTTGTGCTCAGGTTTTCCTGCTTTTTCTGCAATAAATTGAACTGATGGCCCACTGTATCCAAACTTCTAATCAAGATCGTCCCTCCTCATTTCTTCTTTCAATTTCAATATCATTTTCCCGTGGATCTGTGAAACTCGGGGAACAGAAACTTCCAGTATGAACGCAATTTCCTTGAGCGGCAGTTTTTCCACATAATACAGTTGCAGAATCAATTGCTCGCGTTCCTTCAAGCGACCGATTGCGCCTTTCAAGGCTTCCATTTGCTCGTTCCTCAGCAGCTCTTCCTCAACGGAAAGGGCATGCGCATCGACAAGCATATCCCCCAATTCTACGCCATTGCCCTCATCATTAAAGATCATTTTTTCCAATGACTGGGTAGCCAGATAGGATGCCGTATCATATACTTGGCCCAATTGTTTGGCAGTAATCTGAAGTTTTTGGCATATTTCCTCTTCAGTGGGTATCCTTTTAAAACTGTGCTGAAGCGACTCCACCGCAAGCCGGTAATCCTTTAGTTTATTCATCCCTGTTCGGGAAACCGGGCCATTACGGCGAATCTCATCGATTATGGCCCCTTTGATCCGAATGAATGCATAATTTTCAAAAGGGACTTTCTTGTCTTCGTCGTATTTATCGATGGCATCCATGAGCCCGATGACACCGATATTCACCAAATCGCTCTTCTCGTAATCAGAATGACTCAATCCAATGTGTCGGACCACTTTTTCGACTAGAGGCACGTACTTCAATATGGTGGCTTCTCTGTCCTCTATATTTTGCATATCCCGCTCCCATCTTCAAGTGATTGAAAATTCATTTTGTATACCAACCATCGAGTGAAATTAAACAGCAATATCCTCAACCATGCCTACTGATTCGATCGCAATTTCATTCGGCACTTCATTCAAAGATAATACGGCTATTTCCGGAAAATTAAATGTCAACAAATTTTTCAGAGAGGGTCTTATTTTTGGAGACACCAGCAGGACATGCGGCCTTCCCTCAGCTTCCAGACGGTTATGGATGTTCTTGATGCTGTCAAATAATTTTGTGACAGTATTTCCTTGAATGAGTGGAATCGATCCCGATGAAGATTTTTGGATATTTTTACCGAGCATTTCCTCCGTGTTTGGATGGACCGTAACGACATTCAACACGGCATTTTCATCCAAATAATTTTTCACGATGGTTTGCTTCAATGTTTGACGGACATATTCTGTCAATAGTTCAATATCCTTTATCGTGGTGCCATAGTCGGCCAACGTTTCCAATACCGTCACCATATCGGTGATCGGTATATTTTCCTTCAACAAGTTCTGAAGCACTTTTTGTACTTCGCCCAATCTAAGGATATCCGGTATCAACTCATCGATGACAACGTTATGCGTTTCTTTCAGTGTCTCCAATAATTGCTTCACTTCTTGCCTGCCGAGCAGTTCCTGACTATGCTGAAAAATGGTCTCTTTCAGATGGGTAATGAACACAGTGAGCGGATCTACCACGGTATACCCTTGCAGATCCGCCATTTCCCGATCATTCCCGGTTATCCACATGGCATCCAGTCCAAACGACGGCTCTTTGGTTGCGATCCCGTTGAAAGCAAACTCCGCATCTCCTGGGGACAAGATCAGGAAGCGATCCATGTACAACTCCCCTTGTGCGTAGACGTTCCCTTTGATTTTGATCACGTATTGATTCATGCCCAGCTGCAGATTATCCTTGATGCGGATGGGCTTCAAAAGGATGCCGATTTCCGTAGCGCACTGTTTCCGGATGCTGTGTATTTGGTTCATCAGATTGTCGTCTTTTGATTCATCGGCTATCGAAATCAGACCGTATCCGATTTCAATGGCTATGGGATCCACTTGATGGGCAGTGAGCGTTTCTTCATTGGATTGATTTTGAAGCATGCGCTCTCCTGCCAGAATGCGCTGTTCTTCCGTTATTTTCTCAAAGTATGCTTTCTTTTCGTTTTGTTGGATGAGGTAGCTCGACCCACCCAATAGTATCGCTATGATCGTAAAGGTGAATGTCGGAAAGCCCGGCAAAATGGCGAAAACGAGTAAAATAGCGGAAACCAGATAGAGTACTTTTGAACTGGACAACAATTCCGGTATCAGCGATGTCCCGAATGTTTTGGCGTTTCCGGATCTTGTGACCAAAATACCGGAACCGATCGAAATCAACAAGGAAGGAATCTGGCTGACCAAGCCATCTCCGATTGTCAATCTCCCGAATTTATTCATCGCTTCCATTATCGGCATGCCTTGCTGAAGGGAATAAATAAGCGTCCCGCCGATCAAGTTGATGAGTGTAATCACTATCCCTGCGGTAGCATCACCCTTGACAAATTTGCTTGCTCCATCCATCGCCCCGAAAAATTGCGTTTCCCGCTCTAAGTCGTTGCGCCGCTGCTTCGCTTGCTGCTCATTGATCAGGCCGGAATTCAAGTCAGAGTCGATCGACATTTGCTTCCCGGGCATCGCATCCAACGTGAAACGTGCGGATACTTCCGATACCCGACCCGCGCCATTCGTCACGACGATCATTTGGATGATGAAAATGATGATGAAAATGACGGCACCGACGATGATATTATTTCCGGCAACCAAATTCGCAAATGTATCGATAACCTTACCCGCATCGCCCTCAGTCAGAACCAAACGCGTGGATGAAATATTCAGCCCCAACCTGAACATGGTCGTCAGCAAAAGGAGCGTCGGAAAAGTCGAGAATTCCAGGACGTTTTTAGTGAATAGCGTCAACAACAGGATGGTCATGGATAAGGCTAGATTCATAATCAGCATCACATCGAGAAGTGGTGCCGGTAATGGAATGATGATCATTGCCAGAATAAGGACGACAAACGTAGCGATCCCTACATCCATGAACACTGACGCATTCCCGTTCTTTTTGGTTAGTTGTGCAGCCATTACATCACTCTTTCTCTCGCTCATATTTTTCTCTTGCTGCTTTCATTTACCTGATAGATCAATGCGATCATCTCAGCTACCGCTTCATAAAAATCCATAGGTATCGGCTGGCCGACTTCAACCGATCGGTACATGGCGCGTGCCACTGGTTTGTTTTCCATAATCGGAATCTTATTTTTTGAAGCTGCTTCCCTGATTTTTTCTGCCACATAGTCCGCCCCTTTGGCGACGACTACGGGCACTTGATCGCGTTCTTTATCATAGCGCACGGCAATCGCCAGATGCGTTGGGTTTGTGATGATGACAGTCGCGGACTCCACATCCTTCAGCATTTGTTTGCTGAATTGTTTATATTTTTGACGTCTTAATGATTTTATGTAAGGGTCGCCTTCTGATTCTTTGTATTCATCTTTTATTTCTTGTTTGGTCATATTCAAATTCTTTTTATAGTCATATTTTTGGTAGATGAAATCCACCATCCCCAGCAGAAACAACAAAATGGCCAGATTCGTGCTGATGTCCTTGACGAGTTCCAGAATCAAAAAATACAATTTTTCAGTTCCGACTGCGGCTGCGTTGATGATGTAGTAACCCGATTTTTCGAACGATATGTAACAGACATAACCAATCAGGATCATCTTGAGAATATTTTTGACCAAAGTGAATAGCGCTTTTTTGCTGAACATATTTTTAAGACCACTCACTGGGTTCAGTCTGCTCATTTTAAATTTTAGGGCTTCTGTTGAGAACAATAATCCTGTTTGGATGATGTTTGCAATCAGTGCTCCCACAAATGCAATCCCTAAGAAAGGCCCCGCTAGGATAAAGATCGCCAGTATGGCCTTCATCCCGATATCATTGAGATTATTTCCAAGACCGCCCACATCATAGTCAGCCGCCAGTTCTCTTTTCAGGTAAACATATCCATATTGAAGGGCGTGCGTGGATAGCGCAATCGCGAACAGCGTGAACATGATATAAGTGAAGGCGGAATTGAATTCCTGGCTCTTGGCTATCTCTCCGCGTTTCCGGGCATCCTTCAGCTTTTTGGGGGTGGGTTTCTCGGTCTTTCCGTCTTTCTCGCTCACACAATCACCTCTCCATCAGCTTAGCGACTGGATAAATTCAGTCATATATTTCACCATCTTAGGCAACATATCCGTCATGCTGTCCATTAAATTCGGCAACAGAATCAGCATAAGGGACATACTGACCAGAATTTTTAAAGGCATGCTGAGCATCAACACATTTATCTGAGGCACCGTACGCGAGAGCACTCCCAAAACGACTTCCGTCAACAAGGCTGCAATCACGATCGGCGCTGCAAGGTTCAACGCAATCTCAAACATCATCGTGAATAAGGTGACAATCCCTTTCACTCCAAAATCCCCTACAGAAAAAGCCTCTATCGGAAAAACAGTGAATCCGGATACCAATGCCCGCAAGACATGATGGTGCATATCTGTAAAGAAGAAGATGGACAGCGCCATCCAGTAATATATTTTCCCGAAGTAGGAAGCCTGGAATCCTAAAGCGGGATCGAAGACGGCGGACATCGAAAAGCCGACCTGGAAATCAGCAAAATTTCCGGCAATCTCAACCGCATAAAAGAATAGATTTGTAATGTAACCGAGCGCCAATCCGACCAATGATTCCTTGAGGGCGAAAAGCGCCAGCTGGATCAGGCCCAGTTCGGACTCCATAGCGGGTATCATGACGTAAACCGGTAAGCTCAAGCCTAATGAAATGGAAATCTTCATAATGGTAGGTACACCTTTGAATGAAAATCCCTTGCTTATGAATACGAAGGAACCTATCCGCATAAAGATCAATATAACTTTCTGTAGTGTAATCAGCATCCTTTACCCATCACAATCCAGCGATCAACTCGAATATTTTTTCTGTATAAGCGATCAATGCATTCAGCATAAAATTGCCGAATACGATCAAAGCACCAATTACGGACAAGATTTTTGGCACAAAGCTCAATGTTTGTTCCTGCAGCTGTGTGGCTGCCTGAATAATACTGATGATCAAACCTACCACCAACGCGATGGCGAGAGTCGGTCCGGCAACGATCAGAATGGTCATGAAGCCTTCTCTCAAAACATCTAAAACTTTTTCTATTGACATTCATGCACCCCTATTGAAAACCTAATACCAGCGACTCAACGACCAAATACCATCCATCCACCAAAACGAACAGGAGCAGCTTAAACGGCAACGAAATCATGACCGGCGACAACATGAACATCCCCATGGACATCAAAATACTTGCCACCACGATGTCTATCACCAGAAAGGGAATGAAAATCAAAAACCCGATCGTAAAGGCTGTCCGCAGCTCACTGATCGCAAAGGCAGGAATAAGACTGAGCAGGCTGACATCTCCGGTATTAGTCGGCATGTCATCCCCCTGCAGATCCAAGAAAAGGCTAAGATCCTTCTCCCTCGTCTGTATCAGCATAAAGTCCCTGATTGGATCCTCTGCTATGTAAAAAAACTCTTCGATCCCAATGGTGTCCTCCATCAACGGAACCGCAGCCTCATGGTAAACTTCCGTATAAACAGGCCGCATGATAAAAAAGGTCAAAAAGGCCGCCAAGCCGATCAAGACCGTGTTGGGAGGATTTTGTTGTGTTCCCAATGAACTTCTCAAAAAAGAAAAGACGATGATGATCCGCGTAAAACACGTGGTCAGTATCAAAAATGCCGGTATGACACTCAGAAGACCGATCAAAACATACATTTTGACGGCATCGGATGTCCCGCCCAAAGCATTTTGTACCGTGTCAACGATTTCTGCTGCATGAACTTTTTGAGGAAATGTCAAAAAAAACAATCCAACGCTGCCTGCGACAATTCCTTTTTTCAACATCCTATTTCCTCATTCCTCTGCGTGAAATCACGATACTCTCATCCATATCTTCAAATGCTATCGGGCTGTTTGGACGAAGTTTCTTCTGCTTCTTTGGGTCCAAAACTGCTTTTTCTTCCTTTATCTCCTCGATGGTCAATTCCTTTAATATCTCGTTCTTTGTATCTGTACAGCTCATCAAAAAATAGGAACCCGAGACTTTAACGACACAAAGAGAAGATGTGCGGTTCAATGGGATACGCTCTATCATGGTGATGTATTTGCCGTTCTTATTGACGAATCGATCCAGTAGTTTCAACAGGTAATTTATGGCAAAAACAACAAAAATCAACACGATAAAACTTTTCCCGATGTATACTAGTTCATTTTCCATTTCTTTGACGCACACCTTCCACTTTGCTATTGCATGACAATATTTGTAATGTATAACTCACTTGCGACATCCGAACCCAAATTTTGGTTGATTTTCGAAATGATCTCCTGCTTGATGACTAAGACTCCCTCAGCTTCATCAAAAATAGTCTCCGTAGATTTATTTCTGAGGACACTGATGATTGCATCGCGCACAATCGCCGCTTTTTCAGTCAGGATAGCTCCTTTTTCTTCATCAATTGTTTCTATGGACATTTCGATTTTCAAAAAATCATCCGGGCTGCCATCATTCGATTTTAAATTCACCAGAAACTCCTCTTGGGGAACCAGTATGCTTTCCACTTCTTTTTTATTGAAGCTAGTGATCCATTCTTTGGCTTTCCCTGTCGTTATCAAAGAGCCGATTGTTCCGCCACCGATCATCAAAGCCACTAAAAGCAAAGCAATCAGAACAAGCCGCGGAACGTTCTGCTTCTTAGGCAACTGCGCTTCTTTTTCCATTATTCTGCCCCCTCCGGTTCATAGACCAACACAATGTTGACCCTTCTGTTTTCAGCACGCTGTTCGGCTGTGTCGTTCGGAACAAGCGGGTTGTATTCCCCATAGCCGACAGCCGACAAACGTGCGGGATCAATCTTTTGCTGTTCAGCCAATTGTCTGAGAACGGCAATGGCTCTGCCGGCCGATAATTCCCAGTTACTCTCAAATTTTTGATCATGGTGAGGAATGTTGTCTGTATGCCCTTCAACCACGACCTTATTTTCGAAATTAGCGATTAATTCTGCCACTTTTTGTAAAGCCGATCTGCCGCTTTCGGTAACGACTGCGCTCCCCGGCGCAAACAAGATGGCTTCCTTCACGTTCATGTAGACGCCATCCGCATCCATGCTCATGCTGATTTCTTCGGACAAGCCATTCTTTTCGACGAAATCTTTGGCTTCTTGATACATTTTGATGACTTCTGGATCCACCGCAATCATCGTCTGCCCTTCAGTGGTAAACAACTCAGCCTGAGCGGCCTCTGCTTTTGCCGCTTCTATAGCAGCCATCTCCATATCTGATAAGGAGGCGGCATCTCCAGCTGTCGCATTCACCCCAACGTTCTCTTTGTCCTCAGGAATCCATTGCCCTCCATCCAAAATGCTTTTTTGGCCAGAGCCCACAAATGAATCTTGTAAGGAACCTGCAGCTTTCATAAACTTATCATTGCTGACACTGGAGAATGAGTACAGCAAAATGAAGAAGGTCAGCAAAAGCGTCATCAAATCCGAAAATGTCGTCATCCATTCCGGAGAGCCACTTGATTCAGAACTTCGTTTCCGCCTTTTGCTCATCGGTTAATTTACCTCGCTTTGAACAGCAGCAACGTTCGGATTCCTGTTTTTCTTGATTTTTGCAGGCTTATTGTCCAAATAACCGCTCAATTTTTGTTCTATCGTCCGTGGGTTTTGTCCCGCTTGGATCGACAGCACGCCTTCAATGATCATGTCGCAGACTTCCAATTCGGATTCGGTCTGCATCTTAAGATTGGTCGCTATCGGAATGAAAAAGAGATTAGCAAAAAAACTCCCATAGAAAGTCGTTATCAGCGCTACTGCCATCCCGCTCCCGATTGTGCTGGGATCATTCAATTGGCTCAGCATATTGATCAGACCGATCAATGTGCCGATCATGCCGAATGCAGGTGCCAGTTCCCCCCACTTCAGGAAAATTGTTTGCCCGACTCCATGCCTTGATTCCATATTTGCAATTTTTATTTCCAGAATATTTTTTATATCGGTAGGATCCATACCATCCACTGCCATTTGAAGGCCATCCCGTAAAATCTGATTGTCCAGTTGACTGATTTCTTGCTCTAGAGTCAAAATCCCTTTGCTGCGGGATAAGCGAGAGAGGTCTGTGAATTTTTCGATCAGATCATTTTTGTCCTCACTAGGTGCACTGATCACTTTCTTGAGCATGGTCGGGATTTTTTTTATATCAGAAAACGGAAAGCTGATCAGCAAGGCACAGAATGAGCCCACTAACGTTATGATTAAAGAGGGTACACTAATAAACCCGCCGATGCTTCCCCCATCACTGATGGACCAAATGATTAAGACTATGCCGACCAGCAGCGCTATCGGTGGAATCAGATTCTTTTTCATTTTCCAACCTCCGGTATTGCAAGATAGATTTTTCTTTTGTAGTCCACAATTTTTTCCACTATTTGGCTTGCCGGTTCGCTCACACGAATGTGTTGGCCATCGGACAAGGTTATTATCGTATCGTAAGCTTCATCGATACGGTAAATCAGGTCACAGTTCAAAAAAAACGCCTCGCCTGAAACACTGGTTAAAGCTATCATGGACTCTCCTCATTTCTTCTTTAAGTTTAGCGTTTCAATGACAATAATTCTTCCAACATTGAATCAGAAGTCGTTATGCTTCTCGAGTTGGCTTGATAGGCTCTGTTGGCGATGATCATTTCAGTGAATTCATTCGCGAGATCGACATTTGACATTTCCAAAAAGCCTGACCGGATGACGCCATAGCCATCATCTGCCGGGAAACCTAGTTCTGGAGCACCCGAGTTGCCTGACTCAACATACAGATTGCCGCCGGATTTTTCCAATCCAGCCGCATTAGCGAACTTTGCCAGAGCGACTTGTCCGATCACATAGGATTCTCCATTCCCATAATTCCCTGTAATGACGCCTTTGCTGTCGACGGAATAACTCTTCAAACCGAACACGTCGGTTGCTCCATCCGGGATACTGTCTGATGCTGTAAGCGATCCGTCAGCATTGACTTGGATATACGCAGGCACACTCAAATTTTCCAGCGTTTCATTTCCATCGGATTCAGTATTGTTTACGCCCATCACACTGTGCCCCGCACTCGTCACCAAATTATTCTCGGCATCAAGATAGAACCCGCCATCACGGGTAAAGTAATTATTGACGCCGCCATCTCCACTCACAACAAAGAAGGAATTATCGCCGTTCTCTATCCCAAAATCCAGTTCTCTTCCCGTCGCCTGCAAAGATCCGCCGTTCATGATCGTGTCGATGGCGCTTGTCCGGACTCCGAGGCCAACTTGCTTCGCATTTGCGCCTTCTTGGGCACTCGCGATCGATTGGCTGATCATATCCTCGAAACGTACCCTTCCGCTTTTGAATCCGGTGGTGTTTACGTTGGCGATATTATTGGAGATGACATCCATCTTTGTTTGTAAGTTTTTCATGCCTGTAACGCCAGAGTAAAGTGATTTTAACATTTGATTTCCTCCTAGTGGTTAACATCTTGATCCTATCGGTCATTCAAGGATCACACGGCTTCCTTTTCGGTCCGGCCGTTTTTAATCTTTGATGAACTTGGTGCTGTCGATGTTCATCACTGTATCCAGTTCGTTCTGATTCAATGCGGTAATGATCGTGCGCTTGTCGATGCTCGCGATCAGGGCCATGTCTTTATAAAACAATAATGAGTTTTTTGAACCTTTGCCATCCAGCTCATCCATCGCTTGGCTCAGGTTGCTCATATCTTCACCCGCCAACAGGAAGCCTCTTTGGTCCAGGCGTTTTTGGGCATGGTTGGAGATCTTCAGTTCTTTCTCATCTGCATTTTGGCTCAGAGCCTCTTGCATGATTGTTTGGAACTCTCTTGGTACCTGATGCTTTTTGTTATTCTGTCGGAGTGGCTCAACCCTCTTGATGTCGGCATTCGCTCTGATGTCCATCCGGTTACTCTCCAATCGACTGTATGTCATTCAAATAGTAGTCCTTTCCTCCAATCATCAGCGTTGCAAATCCATTTGAAAATTTCACTTTGTCCACCACGCCTGTGACGATGCTCTCCGCTCCTGTAACGGTAACGGTTTTCCCGATCATTGCTAATGCCTGTTGTTGTTGGGTCATCAACATGGTCGTATTCAATGATTCAGTCAAATCCTTCAACTGCTCCATCGTACTGAATTGGATCATTTGAGCCATGTAATCTGTGGAGCCGCCACTGCTTCCCCCTTCTTCCGACATGGCAGGCATTTTTATGGCTGCAGCCATAATCTGTAAAAAATCGTCCATGGAAAGATCAGAATTGCTTTGACTTTTATTGCTCACTAACTGTTCCGTTGATCCGATCGTAAAATTTGGTGTGATATCCACTACCCGTTCCCCCTCCTTCTTATGCCAATAAACTCAGCCCTCTTGAAGGCTGCTTCGTCATTGTTTCTTCTTTTGCGTCTGTCTTTTCTTTGGCTGCTCTTTTTCTGGATTCCTGCCGTTCCGCTTTTCGGTTGCCTGGATCAGCTCCTTCTGAAAAGGAAAAGGCCAAACTTGGATCAGCAACTACTGTAAGTGTTATCGGGCCTTCAGAAATACTCTGTTTGAAAGGCTCCATCAACAGCGTCAGTTTCTCCTCCAATAGCCCCTTCGTTTCGGCATCCTGGACGTGCAGGACAGCAGTGATGCTGTCTTTCGTTTTGATCAGCTGCACATGGATATCACCGATATTATCGGGAGTAAGACGGATTTTCACGACTGTATTACCCGACACGGGTGTTTTTTCTATCTGCATTTCGATTGTCCTTTGGATGTCCTCGATATGGGAAGCCATGACTTTTGATGGCTTATGCCCAAACACATTCCCTGTGGCTGGTTCACTGGTAATTGGCACTTGATTGAAAGGTGCTTTGTTCTCATCAACATCCGATGCCTTTGCCGATGCTTCCGGCAGATCGATATTTTCCGATTCATCAGCTATTGCTTGCCGGGTAATTGTGACCGTTTTTTTCAACGGATCATCCGCCAGTACGGGAGTACTCGGCTCCAAGCTATTCTCCAATTGCTGTTCAGGGAAAATTTCAGATCCGGAAAAAGGCCGGTCAGGCGTTTGCCTCGGTAAGGTGTCAGCTATCGGATAGCTTTCCCTTTCTCCCGATTCCCTTGCGCCAACATGCTCTGGAGTGGCGCCCCGCTCACCTGCTTGCGATTCGCTTGAGTTGGTAACGAGGGCAGCGGTGTCCGAAAGAGATAAACTTTCCATATGTGATTTAGCTTCAATCTCTTCAGATTGTACAGGTGTCGCAATTGCGGGCGCAGAGTAATCAAGCTTAGCTGTTATCACCATCTGTTTCTCTGCCACGCTGCCAAGCCACGTTCCCGTCTGATCCGCTTTTTCATCTGTCGGAACATTCCTGCCTACTCCCGAAGATTTTCCATCCTGAAGGATTCTGTAGGGGAAGAGATTTATATAGGCCTGTTCCGCTGCTCCCTGATCAGCGCTCTCTTCCGTATCCTTCGGTTCCAAGGAGACGGATGGTTCTTCCTGCATGACAGGCGCTTCTTCCTTGCCTTTGATCATGCCCGATAGAACACTTTCAAAAATTAAACCGGCTTCTTTTGTGGCAGATAAATGAGCCGAACCGGGAAGTTGCTCTGAAATTTCGGAAGATAGTCCAGAAGATAATCCTGTAATCACTATTTCACCTCCTTTAAATGCCCACCCTATACTATATCGACTCAAAAGTAGCTTTTTTTATACTGTAGGGTGGCAATCTCATCAAGCTGCTTTTGTTCTTCGCTTTTCACTTGTTCTAGTACTTGCACGCTCTCGCGTTCTTTTAATTTTTCCATAATTTTGCGGTCTTTGTGTGCTTGTACCAAAACCTCCTGTAACTGCTCCATATCACTTTGTGCTTGATCGATCGCATTTTTTTGAATGACGATTTTTTCGTCGATCAGACCTTTGAGATGATGGTTATATCTTAAGGTGCTTATCTCTGTAAGCTTCATTTGTTCGTGTTTCAATTTCGTGTTTTCATTGACCAGATGCGCGAGTTGTTGCTGCTGCTGTTGCATTTGATTTTGGGCACGGAGAACGGATTTCCTGGCGTTCTCTTCTTCCTTGATTCGCCACTCCAGAATTTTTTCCATTGAGAATTGATGTCTTTTCACCTATATCACCTTAATTTTCTGATCATTTGAATAAATTTTGCAAGGTAGCCACAATTTCAGCATGAGCATGCGGTTCATCCACGCGCTGTCTCAAGAAGTTTTTGATTACGGGTGCAAGCGAAATAGCCCGATCAATTTCAGGGCTGCTCCCTTTCCGATAGGCACCTACATCTATCAAGTCTTTCGCTTCTGCATAAATGGCCATGTTTTCTTTCAGCATCCCGGCTGCATGACTGTGGGATTCCGGAACGATATCTTTCATCAAACGGCTCACACTGTTTTGGACATCGATTGCCGGATATTGATTCTCTGCGGCAATTTTCCTCGAAAGGATGATGTGTCCGTCCAAAATCCCTCGGACAGCATCTGCGATGGGCTCGTTCATATCATCGCCTTCAACCAACACTGTGTAAAAGGCTGTGATCGAACCATGCTCGGACATGCCGCTCCGCTCCAATAATTTCGGAAGCACAGTGAACACGGAAGGCGTATACCCTTTCGATGTCGGCGGCTCCCCTGTAGCCAAGCCGATTTCTCTTTGTGCCATGGCGACACGCGTCACGGAGTCCATCATCAAAATCACTTTTTTCCCTTGATCCCGGTAGTATTCTGCTATCGCGGTGGCAACATACGCACCTTTAAGCCTGACCAACGGCGGAGAGTCCGAAGTAGCGCAGACGACCACCGATTTCCGGTAGCCTTCTTCACCCAAATCTTTTTCGATGAATTCCAACACTTCGCGCCCACGCTCTCCGATGAGGCCGATCACAATGACGTCCGCTTCGCAGTAGCGCGCGATCATCCCTAACAAGGTGCTTTTCCCGACTCCACTACCTGCAAAAATGCCAACCCGCTGCCCTTCACCGATTGTAAGCAGCCCGTCGATCGCTTTGATTCCGGTGGGTATGACCTGCTCTATTTTGTTGCGTCTGAATGGATCGGGTGCGCTTCTGTTCACTTTGAACGGAACACCGTTCAGTTGCTTCGTTTGATCCATCGGTCTTCCCAGACCATCGAGCGTAGTGCCAAGCAATTCATCACTGACTTCAATCTGCAGTGTCTTTCCGGTCGGACGCACCAAACAGCCCGGTCCGATTCCATCGATTTCATCCAGTGGCATCAGCAACACGGTCGCATCCACAAAGCCGACCACTTCACTCAGGACTGTGCTTCCGGTCGACCTGATCTGAATCTCGCAAACTTCTCCAACAAAGGCATCCAGTCCCTCGACTCTGATGATCAGTCCGGTTACTTGACTCACCTTGCCCATCTTCAGATAGAATTTTTTCTTTCTGATTTGTTTATGGTAGGTTTCAAAAGGAATTTCAAACATGGCTATTGTCTCCCAGAACATTCAAATCTGCGACGATCGCAGCTAGTTGTTTCTTTATCTGCAAATCGATGATGGAGCGGCTGCACTCTATGATGCAGCCATTCTTTTCCAGTGTGTCATCGCTCAACACGATATATCGCGCTGTAAATTCATCCGTTTCGTGTTCGGTTACTTTTGATTTGACCAGCACAGCATCTTCCGGACGCACCGTGATCGTAATGAATGGCTCGTTTTTTTCCATTTTTTTCAGGATTGGATCGAGCAGCAGCATGATTGTTTCATCCGTCCTATCGATGGAATGGTGCACGATTTGTTCTGCCATCTGCGCAGCCAGCTCAATGATTGCCTTTTTATTTTCTTTGTAATAGGTCGATACAAGCACGTCGGCCTCTTTCAATTGATTCAGCAGGCTTACCCGGATTTTGGACACTGTCGCTAATCCCTCTTGCCGACCTTTTTCATAACCTGCCTGAAAGCCTTCCTGCATGCCCAGTTCTTTCCCTTGCAGCATTCCTTCTTCTTTTGCCTTGTGCTTGATGCGGTCTGCCTCTTCAACGGCTTGGGCAATGATGCTTTGACGTTCTTCCTGGGCCTCCAGCAACAACTGTCCGATCTGCTCCGTCTGCGCGGCGAATGGGCTGCCGGCATCGGCTTGTCGGTTTTCATTTATCCCTTTTTTGTTGGCGGACAGCAATGCCGCTTTTTGGGTCACAGACAATTTTGTGTCGATGTCAGAAGTCGTTTCATCCGCCTTCCATCGATGGGCCTTAATGATGTTATGAGATGATGGCATCTTGTTCCCCTCTTCTTAAGTAAATCTCGCCGACTTCATCCAACCTTCTGATGACTGAGACAACCTTCTGTTGCGCTTCTTCCACAGCGGATAAGCGGGCTGGCCCCATGAATTGCAGTTCTTCCTGTAACATTTCGACGGCACGACTGGACAGGTTTTGGAATACGAATTGCTTGATGTCTTCCGATACGCCTTTGAGAGCCAAGGCCAATTGGTCATTATCCACTTCACGCAGCACTTTTTGGACATCTCCGCGCTCAAGGCTAGTGATATCTTCAAACGTGAACAGATTGGCTTTGATTTCATCAGCCAGTTCCGGTTGTTTTTCCTCAAGCATCGCGATGATGTTCTTCTCCGCGCTCCGTCCGACAGAGTTAAGGATTTCAACCAGCGCATGGACGCCTCCCACTGATTCTGTCTCGTTATCCACAAAGTTCGAGAATTTCGTCTCGATCACTTTTTCGATTTTTTCTATCACTGCAGGCGTTGTCCGCGTAATCGTACCGATTCTTTCCGCAATTTCGGATTGTTTTTCTATAGAAAATTGGGACAGAATCATCGCCGCTTTGTCAGGCTGCATGTAACAAAGTATCAATGCTACTGTCTGCGGCTGCTCGTGCAGGAGCAAATTCGTCAACTGCTGCGGGTCAGCTTTTCTGGCTATATCAAACGGTCGTTCGCGTAATTGGATCTGATTCAGCATGTCAATGACTTCTTTGGCCCGTTGCGCGCCCAAAGCCATGTTCAACAAGTTGCGGGCATACTCTACCCCGCCATCTATAACGTACTCTCTCGCTTGAGCCATTTCCAAAAACTCTGTAACGATTTCGTCTACTTCATCTGGATTGACATAATCAATATTTGCTATCTCATAGCTAATTTTTTGAATGTAACTTTCAGGCAGTTGCCGCATAATTTCTGCAGAAGTCTCTGTTCCCAATGAGATAAGTAAAATTGCTGCCTTCTTGATCCCAGCTACATCAGTCACTTTAATAACACCTACTTATCTTTCATCCATATTTTTATCATATCCGCAACCATTTGCGGATTCTCTTTCGCGTAAACCTTCACCTTTGCATCCCTTTGGAACTTCGGATTTTGACTGAAATCAAACAGGTCAGGTTCCGGATCGTTCACAAAAGACGGTTGAGGCACATTTCTTTCTTCAGCAGCCCTTGTTGCGTTAGCCATTTCCTCATCAAACGCGCGGTATTTCTTCTCCTTGCTGTTGCGGAAAAAGAAGGCGATCAGAGATAGGATAAACAGCCCGCCTATGCCCGCCGCAATATACAAACCATATTCTTTTAGGTAATAGGCAAAGCTCGTCTGATTGTCGACGATCACTTCTGCTGCATCTTCCGCAGTAATAAATGGTATGCCTTCGATTTCAACTTGATCATTTCGTCCCGCGTCAAATCCGATTGTTGCTTTCGTTATATTATCAAGTTGCGCTTGTTGTTCGTTACTCAATGTACCATTGTAAATGACCGTAGCTGTTAATCGCTTTATCGTCCCTGGAGCGCTCACCCGAACAGTAGTAGTCGAATCCAATTCATTATTGATCGTCTGTTCATAGGATGACTGTCCTCCGTCTTCTCCTGAGATGACAGAGTTAATCGTGTTATCATTTGCGGTATCACCTGCCGCTTCATTTACATCAACGGTTCCACCGGTAGCCGCAACATTCTGGCTTCGAATCGCTGCCTCTCCATAATTGATGATTTCTTGTTCCAGAGAGTCAAAATCCATATCCACATTCAAAGCAATGGATAGATTCTCCATGCCGTAGATCGGAGCCAACGCTGTCATCAGTTTCTGTTGCAGTTGTTGTTCGTAATTAGTGACGATGGCATTGTACCGGCTCACCAACTCAGGAGCGTACTCATCCGAACCCGCCATTACTGCATTCCCTAGGACATTTCCACTTTTATCGACGATTTTGATGTTGTTGGACGGCAAATTTTCAACCGCACCGGACACTAACGAGACTACCCCTTGAATAGTGGCAGAAGACAGTTGTTGGTTTCCCTTTGTTGCGATCACTACGGATGCACTGGCTTCCGGTTGTTCTGTCCCAAAGACACTCACTTCTGGAATGGAAAGAATCACTTTGGCTGACTCAACGGATTGAAGAGAGGTGATGGCACGTTCCAATTCCCCTGTCACCGCCCGTTGGTACATGATGTTGCGGTCTTCGTCCGTCGCCATCATGCTCGTCTCATCAAAGATTTCGAACCCAGTCGAGGTCTCCGGCATCATCCCATCAACAGCCAGTTGGATCCGATATTTGTCCAGTTGTGAGTCATCGATCAGAAGTGTTCTTCCATTGTCCTCAAGCTTGTATGAGATTCTCTTTTCTTCCAGATCATTGACGATCAAGCCTGCGTCCGCCTCTTCCAATCCGGAAAATAAAGTTGTGTATTCCACGCGTTGGGAATAATAAGAGAGCCCCGAAACAAGAATGAATATCGACAGGAGCGCAGTAATCAGCCCTGCCTTCTTTCGGGCGCTGAGACCAAGCCATCCTTCTCGAACCGCCCCCATCGTGCTCTTTAATTGATTCATTTTGCTTATTCCCCTTGCCTATCATTAAAATTGCATATTTTTGATTTCATTGAAAGCTTCCAGACTTTTATTTCTGACCTGCACTGCCAAATCAAGGGCCAGCTGCGCTTCAGTAGCCTTTATCATGACATCATGCAGATTCTCACTGTCCCCCATGATCAGACTTTGCGTTGCCGCATCGGAGGCATTCTGCGTTTCATTCAGCATCGTCATGGATTTTCCAAGAAGATTATCAAACGAAGCTGTATCGTTATCGTTCTGAATGCCAGTATTTCCACTTAATGAGCTGATTTCAGATGTAAGGTTGCTGCTGATGGGACTGCTGCCTAAATTATATATGGGTAAACTGATAGCCATGTGCCTCTCCATTCGCTTATTTATTGATTAATCAGCTGAAATCTGCAACGCTCGCTTCAGCATATCTTTACTTGCTTCCAACGCAGTAGCATTCGCCTCGTAAGTGCGCATCGTCAGCATCATGTCCACCATCTCGTCCGCCATATTCACATTCGGTTTGGTGACGTAGCCATTTTCATCTGCGTCTATATGTGTCGGGTCATACTCCCTGATGACTGCCGTTTCATCCGAAGCTATCTCAGTCGGACGCACACCGAAGCTCTTTTCTGTCGAACCGTTAAGTCCGGGAGTCATTGTCCTTTTCATACTCTCCTCGAAAGAAACCGTCTTCTTCAAATACGGACCGCCTTCCTCCGTTCGCGTCGTGTTGACATTCGCTATGTTCGTGGATATGACATCCAACTTCAAGCGTTCCAGACTCAGGCCGCTTGAGTTGATATGCAACGAATCAAAAATAGACATCCGTTCTTTTAACCCCTTTCATTTATCAACTGGATATAGCAGTATTGAGAAGGCCATACTTGGCATTCAATTGCGTTACTAATGCGTTGTAGTACAAACTGTTTTGAGCTTGATTCGCCATCTCCATGTCAATGTCCACATTGTTTCCGTTCTCTTTGACAGCAGTATCCGTCCTTTTTGTCACCACCGGATCAATTTGGGACAAATCGTCGAAGCCGATATGCAAGGCGTTCGTTTGTTTCATTTTCAAACTATTGTTTGCTTGACTTAAAAGCGATTCAAATTGAACTTGCCCCACTTTATAGTTGTCTGTATTAACATTCGAAATGTTACTCGAAATAATCTCTTGCCGCATAGAGGATGCATTTAATGCATTTCTCAGCAAGCTATAATTTATGTCATTCATTCATTATCCCCACTCTACGTACTGTTTTGTTCACATTTTTTTCACATTCATTCCGTCAATCTTACTTATTATACCCCACTTCACAAGTATTAAACATTGCAATTTTCTTCAATCTATTGTCCGTAAGCCTCTAGGGTAACCAACAATTTAATGCTATTTTCGGCGAAAAGTTCAGTGGGCATACAAAAACAAAACCCATATCTGACATGATTAAGTCACCACAACACAACCAGATCAGATTTAGGTTCTCTCTATGGCTGCACTACATGAAAAAAGTGTGAAATTCAACTCAAAAATAGCGATTTCAAGTAGAGATTGTTTGTTAATTAAAATTATAAAGAAGAAAAATACAATTCAATCCAATTAGTCGTATAGTACTATGAAGACAAGAATGTGGAACCAGCATTAAAGTTGTCACCCCTTCCGGGCGCATGCCAAAAAAATAGAGCATGCGCAAGGCACACTCTGTTTCTGTATTTTTTTAAATTAAACCTCAACCCACGATGTTCTCAAATCCTGCATGATGCTGCAACATTTTTTCACTTGCTCCGCATCTTTGTCGACGTTCGCTTTTATCAGTGCCGCATTGAGATGGCCATAAATTGTATCAAGTTCTTCAGCGATTGCTGCCCCGTCCTCAAAATTCAATGTCGCCTTTAGTTCCATGACGATGTTCTGGGCTTTGATCAGATTAATGTGCGCATCCTCCATTTTCTTGTCCAGGATCGCCCGTTCCGCTAAATTCATGAATTTGATGCAGCCATCATAAAGCAGGATAATCAATTTCTTTGGCGTTGCCGTCATAACTTGGTTCTGTAGATAAACATTCTGCTTATTTCGGTTATACATTTTTCTCTCCCATTCACATGCCTCTATCAACAAAAACCGGCGTTTTCTTCATATTTATATAGCTTTCGATGATGCGGCTTTTTTGATTCACTTTTTTTGCTTTCTGAAGCAGTTCTTCCTTACTGTTCCTTAAAGTATACATCACTAATTTCTGTTTTTGAATAACCTGGATGAGTAATTCATTTTCTGATTTGGAAAAGGGACTCATGTCTTCAATCTTATCAAATCTTTGCAGAGAAGCGATATTTTTTTTATTTTGTTCGATCACTTTGATTCCGTGTGTCGCTGTGCCGTCCCATGAATCAAATAGTTGCTTCATCTCCAGTAAAACATCCAATCTTTGCTTAGTGAAATCTGCGTCCTGCATCTTTCCCGACACCTTCTTTCCTCCGTGATCATTAGTCATTGGAACTGGTCAACTGGCTAGACAGATAGGACATCTGCGACTCGGCTTGCATCATCGCCGTGTCCAACGCCGTAAAGGTCTTAACGTAGCGCTCTCGTTGCGCTTCCATCCGTACATTGAATGCTTCAATTTTCTTGGCGATGTCATCCATCGCTTTATCATACGTTTTGTTTTTGGCGGTGATCATCCCGTCTTTGGAATCGACAAAACTGTTTACCACAGTCTGTAGTTTATCTGCCAAACCAACTTTTTTCTTTTCGGTGGTCCCGTCAACCGTAATGCTTCTGCTGAAGAAGCCGGCAACCCGATCAGGTTCCTTTGTGATGACTTCCTTCAGTTTGGTCTCATCGATGCTGGCTTTGCCGTAGCGGTCGACAGAAATACCCAGCGAACCGATAAAATCAAATTTTTGTGCTTCATTCGGGTCGGAAGGATCCGTTTTCTGGATTGCCACCCCGCCGGTCAGCATTTGTCTCAGGCTGGATTGCAGACGCATCAGAGTGCTGTCACCGCTGAGCGCACCCGACACGTTGGTCTCGGAAGACGGATTGCCGACCGACAGCTTTTCGGTGATGAAGCTCACTGTCGAGTTGTATTGCTCAACGAAATCCTTTACGACCTTCAGGGTGTTGTCTGTGTCATCCGCAACAGATACGGACACAGGAGAAGCCCGCTGTAGTTGCCTTCAGATTGAGCGTCATGCCTTCGATCGCATCAGTGATCGTGTTGCTGTTGCGCTCCAAGGTGATTGTATTGTTGACGGTCACCTTGGCTGAAGTTCCGGCAGCCAGGGTGGCTTTGGCTGTCCCGGTCGCAGCAGGATCCAAGGCCAGCTTATCAGCCAGATCCGTGGCACTGGTCACAGCGATCGTCCGGTCACCCAACTGCGCATCCGCCAGGGACAAGCGGCCGTCGATGATCGTAGCGGAAATGCCGCTGTCTTTTGTTTGGGCGTTTATTTTGGTGATGACATCCTTCAAGCTATCCGTATTGGCAATGGTGATATCCACCTGCTTCAGTGTTTTCGGATCGCTTGAGCCGATTTCGTTTGTATCCTGACTAGACAATTTGAATGTGCCTTCGAAACCTAGCGCAGTGGTGTTTGTTTGGCCGGTCGTCAGAATCTGTCCGGAAGTCAATCGAGAAGCGCTTGCTAATCTCTCGACGGTGATTTCATACTTTCCAGGAACGGCGTTGGTTCCCGCACTGACCGCGAGCTTTGTTTCATCGGAACTCGTAGTTTTTTTTGAAAAGAAACTTTTTGGATCCATGAGGGTGTCCATTTTTGTGTTGAGATTGGTCAACCGTGTTTGAATGTCAGACCAGGCAGCTTTTTCTTTGGTCAAGGCTTCTTTCTGGTTGCTGTATTGGGTCAATTTGCCGGATTGCGCGGCGATCAAGGAATCGATTGATTCGGAAGTGATCCCTGAATAGGATCCCAAAAAATTGATATTGCTGGATACGCTCATTTTTTCACTCCGTTCTTTACTGAGAGTATGGTCTTATTAGTGAAGCTGGCTGGTGCCGCTTTACGACATGATAGTATTTTTGATCCCATAAAACAACCAAAGGCCAGCCATATGGCCGGCCTTTGATCGGAAGCTATTATTGTAACAAAGAAAGAACAGATTGTGGCATTTGGTTCGCTTGCGCCAACATAGAAGTTGCAGCTTGCGCCAAGATGTTTGACTTCGTGAATGAAGTCATTTCTTCAGCCATATCCACGTCAACGATACGTGAGTTTGCATCAGCTAAATTTTCCTTTGTTGTCGATAAGTTATTGATTGTGTGATCCAAGCGGTTTTGATTTGCGCCTAACCCTGCACGAGCATCAGATACTTTTTGAATGGCTGAATCAAGGGCTGTTGTTGCTGCCTTAGCATCTTCAGCAGTTGACACATTTATTCTCGCTATGTTTAATCCCGATTCGTCAGCGCCAGCTTCAACAACAGCTTTAGATTTAGCAGCAGCATCTTCAACAGCAGCATCATAATCATCTTGTGCATCAGAAATCGTAGTAGGATCACCACCAGCTATAGCAGCATCTAAGTCGTCTTTAGTGGTACCGACCAAATCATCTGCATCTTTTGCATCAGTTTCCAGAGTACTGGTAGATCTAGTCCCGAACCCATGAGACAAGTCCAGCTCAAGCGCTTGATCATCTGCATTGGCGCCAATTTGGATATTAACCGAACCACCATCTCCGTCAAGAAGTGCTTTACCATTGAATTTGGTGTCTTTGGAAATACGGTCAATTTCTTCGTTCAATGATTTAATTTCAGTTTGGATTGCTGCTCTATCCTCTGTTGAATTGGTATCATTCGCTGCTTGGACGGTAAGGTCGCGCATACGATTCAGAATACTGTGTGTTTCGCTCAAACCGCCTTCGGCCGTTTGGATCAAAGAGATGCCATCCTGGGCGTTGCGGCTTGCTTGCGTCAATCCGCTCACCTGGTTTTTCATTTTTTCAGAGATTGCAAGCCCGGCTGCGTCGTCCCCAGCTTTATTGATGCGTAAGCCTGAAGATAGTTTTGCTAATGAGCCTGCTTTTGAAGAGTTGGCTGCTGATAAGTTTGAATAAGTATTTATTGCTGCTACGTTTGTTCCGATTCTCATGTGTATTTCCTCCTAGTGTATGTTCGTTTTGTTAAGGCCTTGCCTATATCTATATAATCGGAGCGGGTCTGAAATAGTTAAGCATTATTTTGCTGAATTTCAAAAAATAATAAAAAAAAAGACTATCTTATAGATAGTCTAAAATATTGGTCTGAAGAATCTTGGTGCCCATAGCCAAGGATGCTTGGAAAGCCTGCTGTTCCATCGTGAATTCCATGTATTTCTCGGCCAAGTCCACGTCCTGTTTGTTGGAACGGATCGACTTGAGGTTGATGTTTTCGGAAGTGTTCCGTTCTTGGGCGGATTTCAGGCGGTTGGAGATTGCTCCAATTTCGGTCCGCATATTGACGACATTCTCGGTCTCCGCGTTTGAACGTGCCAACAGTTTCCCGGAGAGGGCTTCGGTATCGTTCGCATCCAAAGCTTTCAGCGCATCCGCAATGAAGGTACCCAAATCATCTTTTTCTGCTGGCGTGCCCTGCTCGTTCATCAATTGTCTGCCATCCGTCTTCAGCGAGACATCCACGCCTGTCGCGATTGGGCGTGATAAATCAGCTTTTACTGGGATGACATTGCCGTTTGCATCGGTTTCGTCAACTGTCCCTTGGTACTGAATACCGGTCATTGCGCCTGCAGCATCCCGACTGATTTCAAATGGCTTGGTCGTCGTGTTCATGCCGGAGAAGACATATTTGCCGCCAAAATTTGTGTTCAATGAGTCGACCATTGTGCTGATTTCGGTTTCCATTTCCGCTTTTACGGCTTGACGGTCCGAATCCGACATCGTTCCGGTGGAAGCCGACTGGATCAGCGTCGTGATCCGTCTGAGCGAATTGGTAGCATTTTCCAACGCGGAATCCTGCATGTTGGTCCAATCGACGGTGTCTGCAATCGTTACGGAAAATTCTTCATTCTGGATCAAGCTGTTGTTCAAATTCATGATTTGCGATGCCCTTAGTGGATCATCGGATGGTTTGCTGATTTCCTTCATCGAAGACAATTGGTTGTTGTATTTTTCCAACTTGCCTTGGCTTCGATTAATGCTTTGGATCATGTTCGTTGCGGTGATTCTATCCGTGATGCGCATGTTTATACCCCCGTCCGGTTGATTAGAGTGTCCAGCATCTCGGAGGTGACGGCCAACACCTTAGCGTTTGCCTGAAATGCACTTTGGAATTTCATGATGTTCACAACCTCTTCGTTTATGGAAACGCCTGAAATGGAACTCTTCCTTTGCTCAAGGAAGGAAACCACTTCATTTTGGTTCTCCATCATGAAGTCGGCCTGTTGCTTTGAAATCCCCACTCGGGTGATGATGTCATTGTACGCATCCGCGGTTGTCGTGCCATTTGGCTGCGCTATAATCTTCATCGTGTCCGCATCAAAAGCGAGCGGTTCTTCCGAAGCGTAGCTGAGCGCGGCTGAGTGGATATCGGAAATGGCGCGCGCCCGGGTGCCGTCACCGGCTATCTGGCCCGTTAACGATTTGCCTGAAACAATCTTGCTTGGATCCTCCGTGATGGCGGCATTCACTTTGAAGTTGGAAATGATATTATCCGGATCATCCCCCAAATCAAAAAAGGGAATCCCGGTTCCATTGTCGCTATGAACCAAATTGACCGCTTTTGCCACAGTCGAGACCAGCTGGTTCAATTCCTGGATGCCTCGATCGATTTCGACCAGGGCTTCTTGGGAACCGCTGATATGGCCGCTCTTGCTGGAGAGCTCCGTAAACTGCACCGAACCGTCTTCAGCAGTTTTCTGAAGCAACAGCGTTCCGGCTGGGAAAGCTTCGGATGATTCGACCGTTTTCGAGGTGCTGCCGTTGGTCGAGATGCGTGTTCCGTCTCCGGAAGCAGCTCCGATTGCTACACTTAATTCTTGGCGCTTATTTGCTCCGAGAATTTCTTCACCCTCAATACTGATGAATGTCCGTTGGTAAGCATCCGTCTTCACTTCCACCGAAGTGATGCCTGAGATTTCCCCCACCAATTGATCCCGCTGATCCAATAAGGTATTCGGCATTTCGCCTTTTGTGACCACGGAAAAAATTTGCGTGTTGATTGCCTCCAGTTGCTCGACTTTCGTGTTGAAGTCCAAGACTTTCTTTGAAATTGCCTGAACGGTGCCTTCCTGAAGGGTGTCCAATTGCGCGCCCATATGCGAGACCGTATCCGTCAATGTCTGCGCCTGCTGACTGACCATCGTTTTGGATGTCGTCAGTTCCGGATTATTCCCCAGATATTTCCAGGATTCATAAAACTCGGTCAGTTTATTGTTCAAACCCGTTTCGGAAGGTTCGTTGAAAACGGACTCCAGTTGGCCCAATACATCCGCTTTTTGCGTGAATTTTTCCAAAGAACCATTTTCCGTGAACGTTTGCTTCACCAAATAATCGTCGACGACACGTGTGACGGATTCCATGCGTACGCCTGTTCCGAGTTGGCCCACTCCAGAAAGCGTGTAAGGATTGTTCGTTACCAAATTCACCCGTTGGCGGGAGTAGCCTTCCGTATTGGCGTTTGAAATGTTGTTGCTTGTTGTCTGCATCGCCGCCTGCGCTGCGCTCATGCCGTTCGTTCCTGCTTTTAGTACTCCAAATAATCCTGCCATGCTACCTCCACCTTACACTGATTGATTGAACAGACCTGCATTTTTGACAGGGGACAGTTGCCCTTTCTTGGAGTACGTCCGGGATTTCTTTTCCATCCCTTCGCTTAAAGCATCCAAAACGCTGTCATGATAACTCATCGCTTGTCTTGTCAATAGAACATTGCATTCCTGCAGTTCCCTTATTTCGTTTGCTTCTTTTTCGATAGCAACACGGCTACAGTCTTCAAAAGAAGCTTCTTCCAATAGGTTTAAAAATGCCTGTTTTTCGGTGACAATGTTTTCGAATGCGGCACTGTCATTCGCCATCAAAGCTTGCTTTTCGCGCTGCAAGGTTTCTTTGAGTGCTAGCAACAAGGATAAGCCATTTTGTCTGGTTTCCATCATTCCGAGCCCGCTCCTTGCTCTTCGATCGCTTTCATCATGCCCGCTGCAATTTTATCGGCACTTACTTTATACGTACCATTTTGGATGGCTGCTTTTATTTCTTGGGCTTTGGCGCTAGGGGCGCTAGCTATCGTTGTTTCAGCCAAGCGTTTCGCTTCTTCGGAAATCTCGACTTTTACCGCCGCCTCATTCACTCTTGGTTTAAGCGGTTCAGCCTTGATTGTTTCTTTATGGGTTGTGTCCTTTTGGATCGCTTTAAGGTAACTGTTATAGCCGTTGCCGATTTTCATGCAACTCACTCCTTTTTTACTGGTTAGTATGTATCTATCTTATTGTATCCACATCACTATTGTCGACCACTTTGCTGAAAAGTTAAGTCACAATCCATGAAAATCCGAAGATGGACAAAATAATCATCAAAAAAGGCTACTGAACCGATACCGAAAACCGCGAAACAGCCGACAGATCGTTCCTCTCTCGGGCGTTCGCCCAGGACGGTTTCCCGAACTGTCGAGGGATCACGCATCTGTCGGCTGAACGGATACCGAAAATTGCGGAACAACCGACAGATCGCTCTTCTGTCGGGCGTTCGCCCAGGACGGGTTCACGAACTGTCGAGAGATTACGCATCTGTCGGCTGAACGGATACCGAAAACCGCAAAACAACCGACACCCAGCTACCGGTAAGGCCACAAAAAAAAGAAGGGCCCGGCTCATTGAATCATAAGCTGGGCCCTTCTTTTCTATAGCGTTGCGATGCGTTTTTCTTTGCTCAGGATGTTTGTGATGCGGATACCGAAATTCTCGTTGATCACTACAACTTCGCCTTCCGCGATCCGTTTGCCGTTCACATAGATGCTCAAAGGTTCTTCCGTCAGTTTGTTCAATTCCACAACAGAGCCTGTGCCTAACGAAAGGATGTCTTTGATTGTTTTCTTGCTTTCTCCCAGCATCACACTGAATTCCAACGGAACATCCAGTATCAGTTCCAAGTTTTGCGGAAGATGCTGTCTATCGGATTTATTCAATTCCTGAAAAGCAGGTTTTTGAATCGGAACCACCTCTGGCTCAGCCTGCAAAGCAGGCTGTCCGCTACGCGCTTCGTGCGTCCGTTCGACTGGTGCAAGCACTTCCCCTTGATCCGCCAACATGATTTCGGAGATTTCTTTGACCGCGTCCATCGTGAATACCTGCATGATTTCACTCTTCAGAATGCCTTCCACTTCCAGTTGGAATGCGATCAGACAGACATCCGCATTCAGATTATCCATACCGATATCGACGCTGAAGTGGTCCTTATCATCAACCAGCTGCACTTCCGGAGGGAAAATATCGATCATCTTCCCTAGCATGGTTGCCATGGCCGTTGCGGAAGAACCCATCATCTGGTTCATGGCTTCACCGACCGCACTCAGCTCTAATTCCGTTAATTCCGTACTGGTTACTTGGCCATCTCCGCCCATCATCAGATTGGCGATGATCACGGAGTCCTGTGCATCCATCAGCAAGAGATTATTCCCTGTCAGCCCTTTTTTGAAACCGATTGCGGTAACGATTTTAGGCTTAACCGCAGCATCTATCACCTCACGGATACTTCTGACGGATACTTTGGGCGTTGTGATGTGTACTTTATGCCCTAAGATTTCGGACAATGTCGTAGCCGCTTGAGACATTGAGATGTTGCCGACTTCCCCGATGATATCGCTCTCCATTTGGCTGATGGTTGTGGATGCGGCAACAGGCGCTTGGGTCAGTTCACTCATCATGCGGTCGATTTCTTCTTGTGTTAGTTTTTCCGTGCTCATTTACTCCATGTCTCCTCCGATATAGTGTAATACCTCAACCGCCATTTTATTTCCCAGTACACCAGGCTTCACCAAATAACTTGGCAGATTCTCGATGGACATGACCAATGGCTCGTGTGTAGGGTTATCCAAGGTGATGATATCACCCAACTCCAATTGCAAAAAACTATCCATCGATACGATTGTCTTCCCAAGTAAAACCTCGACGGACACTGGGACAGATTGGAGATTTTTGGTCAAGTTATCTTTGTCTGAAGGATCCGTCGTACGACCCGAATGGAACCAATTACGAAAACTCAACTTTTCCAACATACTCTCAAAAAAGACATACGGAATGCACAAATTGATGAATGTCTGATCCTCCAACAATTCGATGATGAACGTAGTCATGATGACGGGTTCATTGGGGGACATCGTCTGCAACAGCTGTGCATTCGTTTCCATCGCTTCCATCGTAACATTCAGCTCCACGATATCCCTGAAAGCCAACTGCAGGGCATGCCCAAAATTAGCGACCACTTCTTCCAAAATGGCAATCTCGATATCCGTAAAGCTGTCTTTGCTGTTTCCTGTATTTGACAGCCTTGTATCCGGACTGCCGCATAACAGCTGCAATAACTGCAGACAAACTTGAGAATTGATTTCGACAATCTGCATACCTTCTTGTGGTTCTGAGCGGAACAGACCCATCAACGTAAAGTAAGGAACAGAATGCAAAAACTCATCAAAACTGATTTGTTCGATCGAAGCAACCCGCAGCGTAACATTTGAACGCACCTGCGTTGTGATTAAATTACTTGCAATCTTTGCATATTCCTCGAGCAACATCGTTAAAGTCGTCATATACTCTTTAGAAAGCCGTGCCGGCCTTCTGAAATCATAGGTCTTGACCTTAACGTGTTCGGCTTCCTCTACTAGTTCAGTGTCAATTTCTCCACTTTTCACACTTTCCATCAACAAATCTATTTCCTGTTGAGATAGAACTTTATTCACGCTTACCCCTCATTTATAGAAAATAATGCTTCCATACTTATTAGACTGATCATTTTGTTGTTTAGTCTGATGATGCCTGCAACTTCCTTTGCATTCGCATAGTCAGTCATTTGTACAGCTTGCGGATCAATTTCCGAAACAGATTCAACAGAGTCCACCGCAAAAGCAACTTTTTTATCGTTGTTCTTCAAAATGATGATACTATTGTAACACAGTTCTTCTGTTTCACTAGTGTTGCTTAGTAATTTATACAAATTAATCAGGGTGATGGCATTTCCTCGGATATTGATCAATCCTTCCACCCAGTACGGGGCTTTCGGTACATGGGTAGAAGGCATTTCCTTGACTATCTCTTCGACATCTTCAGTAGGTATGGCATAATACTTTTCTTTTAAGGTAAAGACGATTATTTGCATGTTGCCCTCCTGATCAAACGACTTTATCCAAGGCTTTGATGACGCGATCTGTGTCAAAAGGTTTCACGATGAAGTCCGCCGCCCCTGCCCGGATGGCATCCATTACCATGCCTTGTTGTCCCATGGCGCTGCACATGACCACTTTCGCATCTGCATCGATCCCTTTGATTCCTTTCAAGGCCTCGATTCCGTCCATTTCCGGCATCGTAATGTCCATCGTCACAATTTCCGGACGCACTTCTTTGTATTTTTCGATCGCTTCGACGCCATTCTGCGCTTCTGCTACGACACTATACCCATTCTTTTCCAATATATCCTTCAGTTTCATCCTCATAAATGCTGCATCATCAACAATCATTACACTTTTCGCCATAATCAATTCTCCTTTTCAGTTGTGATTCCATTTAATAATCCATCTAAAACGCCTTGCTTCGGGATAAAGTACAAGGATGCATCCAGGCGTTCTCCCAAATAAGAAAATGCATTCTTTATGATGAACAGATTTTCTTCATAAACACCTTGCTCCATGTAGATACTGCTGATGATCGCGCCAAACATGTCTTCTATCATGAATGGGATGCCTGTCGTCACGGTCACATCAAACACTTGCGAGATTGCATTCAAAAAGGTGTTGACGATAATATTGACCAGTTCGATAAAAGCGGACGCGGCCATTTCATGATCGCCCTGTGTCTCACCAAGCATCAAAGACACCAGTTTGTCGGCTTCATCCTCCCTGATCACAAACAAAAATGCGCCTTCCAGTTCTCCATGAATCATCGTAATGGCAGCATTCACGCTGCTCTCATCGGACATGATCCCTTCAAACAATTCGGAATAGTCCATTGTTTCCACCAATGGTACCGTCATTACGACAGGGTGATTGATCAACTTGGACAGGCTTGTGGCGGCATTGCCTCCGCCTATCGAGAAAAACTCGGTTATGATGTCCAATTGCATTTCTGAATAATCTTTATACATAGACGCCCACATTTCTTTCGTTGCATATTGCGGTGATATCCAAAATCAAAATGATATTCCCGTTCCCCATAATGGTGGCACCCAAGTACTTGTTGATAGGCTTCAGTTCTTTGCCCAATTCTTTGATGACAATTTCCTGTTGACGGATCAGATTATCCACTGCCAATGCGTACAGGCGCTCATCAATTTTTACGATGATCAGATACGGTTTTTCTTCCACTCCGGTATGGATGTCCAAACTATCCTGCAGGCGAACGACCGGAATCGTCTCATCTTCAAAATAGTATACCTCACCGGTGTGCGTCCGGACAATCTCTTCCGGTTCAGGGCGAATCACTTTTCTGACAACACCCAGCGGCAGCGCAAACTGCTCCGTTCCAACTGTAACAAGCAAGGCTTGGATGATCGACAATGTCAGCGGCAAGCTCATCCGGAATGCGGTTCCTTTATCGACTTCACTGATGATCTCAATCGTACCGCCGAGTTCATTGATTTTTTGCTTCACAACGTCCATGCCAACTCCCCGTCCGGAAATGTTGGTCACGTTTTTGGCGGTGGAGAAGCCTGGATGGAAAATCAATTGTTGGATTTCCTTATCGGATAAATGGTCGGTTTCGATCCCTTTTCGGCCAGCACTTTCTTTGATGACTGTCGGATTTACACCTTTGCCATCATCGGATACCGTCAGGAACACGCGGTTGCCTTCTTGGTACGCCGTTATCCGGATCGTTCCTTTAGGGTTCTTTCCTTTTGCCGTTCTGGCTTCAGGCGTTTCTACTCCGTGGTCCACAGCATTCCTGAGAAGATGGATGAGCGGCTCGCCCAGTTCTGATACGACGGTCTTGTCCAGTTCCGTATCATCACCTTCGATGACCAAGTCGATTTCTTTTCCGAGTTCGTTGCTCAGGTCACGGATCATTCTGCCGAACCGATTCGTGACGACGCTGAGGGGCTGCATGCGGATCTTGAGAACCAAGTCCTGAAGATCCGTCGCGATCCGGCTCACTTGTTCCAACGGCTCCCGCAGTTCAGGCCTTTGCAGATCCTCATTGATTTCTTCCAAACGCGTGCGATAGATGACCAATTCCGACACGAGATTCATAAAGGAATCCAGTTTTTCGATATCAACCCGTATCGACTGATTCATCGCGTTATTATGATTCGTGGCTTGTTTCGGCCTAGCTGTAATTGTTGGCTTTATTTCGGTCTCCGTATTGTGCTCGTCTTCTTCAGGCTGAAGCACTGCTTCGACGACAGCAGTCTCTGCGTTGAGGTCCTCTGCCGTTATTTCGTGAATGACTACGCCTTCGATTTCACTGGTTTCCAGAATCTGTTCTTCGACAGCCTTTTTTTCTGTCTTAGTCAGGTAGACTAAGCTGAACTCATTCCCGAAGTCTTCATTCTCCATCGTCACAACATCGGGTTCGGAATAAAGGATGTCTCCGCCCTTCTCCAGTTTATTGATGACCACATAGACTCTGGCATTCTTCATCATGCTGGTTTCATCGAGACTGACCTTGATGAAGAAGGCATGGTAGTTTTTCTCGTGGGCATCGCGGATGACCGAAATATCCGAGGAATCAAGTTTTTCCAACGTAAAATCTGATTCAGTGTTCGGCACCTCGTTTAAAGCGGCTTGGCTGACTGTCTCATCCTCCGGTTCTGCTTTTGTGCTTGCCAAAAGATTGTCCAATTTGTTTTTGAGCGTTGTCGTATCCTGCTCCTCCTCGGTCTCCGCTCTCAGGTCCTCCACAATAGCGGAGAGCATATCCAGACAATCGAAGATCACCGTAACGATCCCTTCATCGGCAGCCAGCGCGCCCGTTTTGAGCAATTCAAACACGTTTTCCATTTTGTGCGTCAATTCCGCCATGGTTGTATAGCCCATCGTTGCGGCCATGCCTTTCAGCGTATGCGCGGAACGGAAAATCTCATCCAAAATGCTGACTCTTTCCGGATCGTTTTCCAGCTCCATCACTTGCTCATTCAAATTTTGCAGATGTTCATCGGTTTCTTCAAAGAAGAGTTCCCTGTATTTACTGTTATCGTCCATTGAATCCCAGCCTTCCTCTCGTAGTCCGCTGATTAGCTTATTTACAACTTTTCATAGAGAAAAGCAGCTACTTTTTTCAGCCCGTATTGTTCCGGTTTGTAGACGGACTCCGTAGCGCCTATAAAGAACAATCCCCCGGGCACTAACGAATCCGCGATGTTACGGTATATCATTTCTTTGACTTCATTCTTGAAATAGATTGTGACGTTTCTGCAGATGATGGCATGGTAGCCCTTCTCGTAGGAGTCCAGAATCAGATCATGTTTTTTGAAATGAACCGTTTTTTTGATGTCCTCCGCCAACACATAGCGGTTGTTTTGCTCGGTGAAATAGAGTTTCTTTTCCATAGGCGGAACGTTCTGTACTTCCAATTTGGAGTACGTTCCAGCCTTGGCTTTTGACAGAATGGTTTCATCTATATCGGTGGCGATTATTTTACTGCTGGCAGTGAGCTTGTTTTTTTTTAGGATCATAGCGATCGAATAAGCTTCAGCTCCCGTCGAACAGGCTGCGCTCCATACTTTCAAGGCTTTAAATTTCGAGGACAGTCTGTTGATGAATACTTCTTCAAATTCCTCAAATATTTCCTTGTTGCGGTAAAATTCGGTCACGTTGATCGTGATATAATCCAAAAACCGCTTTTTTATGTCTTCATCAGTTTCGATCATTTTGGCGTACTGCCTCAAGTCGGTTGCGCCGGACTTTTTCATGATCGTCTCAATCCTTCTCTGCAGTTGCCCTTCTTTGTAGGCCAGCAGATTCAGGTGCAACGTTTTTTCTGCCCAAGCATAAAACCAGTTAAAGTCCAACATCTATTTCCTCCCGCCTAGTACTTGGTTTAGCGCATCTGTCAATTCTTCCAGATTGACTACTTCATCGATCAGCTTATTCTGGATGGCATTGCCGGGCATGCCAAAAACCAATGAGGATTCTTTGTCCTGGGCGAAGGTATACCCTCCATTAGTCTTTATTTTCTTGAGGCCTTCCGTACCGTCTTTCCCCATGCCGGTAAGCACAACCCCGATCAGGCGGCTCCCGTAGCTTTCGGCTGCCGAGATGAAAAGATGGTCCACTGAAGGCCTTACGCCATGGACTTTATCGGCTTGAGACAGTTGGATGCGGCGATTTTTCACCGTCATATGATAGTCTCCCGGTGCTACATAGGCTTTTCCGCCTTCGACGGGCATGCCGTCGTGAGCCTCAACAACCTTCACTGGCGAAACAGCGTCCATGCGTTGCGCAAATGACGCAGTGAACCCCTTTGGCATATGCTGCACAATAAAAATGGGCACATTGATCCCTTCCGGCAAGTCCTTCATCACTTGCAGAAGCGCCCTTGGCCCGCCGGTTGATGCCCCTATCGCTAAAGCCCGCACTGCATTTGGACGGGATTTGTTTGGGGTCGATGCCTCATCATGGCTGCGCAGAGCGGTCGTCTCTTGGGTTCTGTTGAAGAACTGCTTCATGACAAATTCAATTTGTCTTTTAAAAGACTCCCCTTGATTTCTTATGTCTGCGGGCTTTTCTATAAAATCAATCGCTCCGGCTTCCAACGCTTCAATCGTAATTTCTTTGCCGCTCAGGGAGCTCATCATCATCACGGGTACATCGTAACTCGCTTTGATGACCTTCAATGTCTCCAGGCCATTCATTCCCGGCATTTCGATGTCCAACGTGATCAGATCCGGATTGAACTGTTTTATTTTTTGAAAAGCTTCTTGGCTATTCCGTGCTGTCGCGATAACATTCAGCCCATCAATTTCCGCAATTTTCTCTTTCAATATTTGCCGCATGAAGGCTGAGTCATCCACTAATAAGATATTGATTTCCATTACTGTCCCCCCGTTGACCGTTATAGATCAAAAATTTCCCGATTCCCCATCCTGACTTTCACTTGCAGCGTGTAAAGATCGAAGAACATGGATCTCCCCATTGAACCCCCTGTATGATTTGCCAGAATAGGGATTCCTTGTTGTTTGAGAATGGTTTCAACAGCCGCTACGTTGCGCAACCCGATATTCGCTTGCGGCGTATTCAAAGCGTTTTTGAACATGCTTGAGCCGCCAGCTATTTTCGCAACCAGCCTTCTTTTTGGTGTTCTCTTGGTAAGCTCCGAAACCATATGCGGAATGGCCAAATCGGCAAATTTCTCGATCTTTTTTTCTCCGCTGAACAGACTGCTGTCCGGGAGCATAATATGGCTTAATCCGCCTACGCGGGTGGTTGGATCATAAATCGCAATGCCTACGCATGAACCCAATCCGATCGTAAACAATGACTGTGGCGCTTCTCCGATTTTGTAATCCGAAATCCCGACTTTTAGTTCCTTTTCCAAAGTATCTTATCAACCCCTTCTTGGACTGGACGCATTATCCATTTAATGCAACTAGCTCTTCCATGCCTTCAGAATGGAATAAAGCATTGATGTCGATATGGATGATGATGTCTGTATCCGTCTTGAACAGGTGCTCGATATACTGGACTTTATTTTCGACATTGCCGTTTACGGTCGGAAGTTCTTCATCGAATTCACTGACTGAAACGACGCTGTCCACCGCAATCCCAAATCTCAAATCATTGTCCGACACCACAATGATTTTGGAGTGTTCCGTCATCTCCATTTCGTTATCAAACAGCCGCTTGCTCAGATCGACAATGGGCATGGTGTCGCCATTGTGTTGGATGACACCAGCGATGTAGTGCGAAGCTTCCGGAATCAAGGTTGTCTTCCCTAACGGCAATATTTTTTCAACGATTTCTACCGGGATAGCGAATTGTTGCTGACTGCAGATAAACACGATAAATTTTTTCATGATGTAACTCCCATCAATTTTTTGTATATGATAAATAACATTTAAAATTCCAGTATTCTTATCTTAATCGGCAGACTTTTGAAATTGTTTAGTCCTTCCGCATAATTACAGTTCTCCATAAAGAGCCCCTTGATTTTATTTGGGAAATGAATTTATGCTCAGAAAACCCGCCAAAAGCGGTTAGGCGGGGAAAGTCAGTTCGATCCACGGTCAGAAAACCCGCCAAAACAGCCTTGGCGGGGAAAAACGTCCACGGAAAACGTGAGATTCCCCGTCAAAACCATTTTGACAGGGAATCTCGCTCGCAATCATTCATGCGGATCCCAAACAAGACAATAATCCCACCCAACCACAAAGAAGAGGCAATCTCATTTCGAGACTGCCCCTCTTTTATAGGAATCGGTTTTTATTACTGGAATTTGAAATGGTTGACGATCGCATGCAGCATTTCCGCTAGCCCGGAAATTTGTTCCGAATTGATGGATACTTCTTCCATGGAACTGTTGATCTGCTGGGAAGCAGCGGAAGTCTCTTCGACACCGGCTGCAGACTCTTGGGAAATGGAAGCTATTTCTTCGATTGCCACACTCATACTGGCCGTATTTTCCGTCAGACTGGACATTTTGTCGGAAACAAGCAAAATATTCTGGATCATATTATTTAATGAGCTTTCCATTTCATTCAACACATCTGTTGTTCTTTGAATTTGTTCCGCTCCTGATTGAACCTCCGTATATCCTTGCTCCAAGGATACACTCACAGCTCTGGATTCGCTCTGAATCTTCCCGACAAAGCCCGTGATGTCTTTTACAGAAACCGCCACTTGCTCAGATAATTTCCGGACTTCATCAGCTACGACCGCAAAACCGCGGCCATGTTCCCCTGCTCGTGCTGCTTCGATTGCTGCATTAAGAGCAAGCAGATTGGTTTGATCCGCAATATTTTGGATCAATCTCACCAGCGTTGTGATTTCTTGCGTTTGGAATTCCAAAGACTGCATTTTGCTTACAGCTTGCTTCATGATTGTCTCTATTTTATCCATTTGTTGACTGGACAGATTCATCAACTGCTCACTCTCATTTGATTGCTCGATCACCTGGCGGGAAGCATCCGCAATAATCAAAGAGTTTTCGTTGACGGCCTTGAATTCTTCGTTAAAGGTTTCCATCACATTTGCAAGGGCGCTGGCATTGCTTGCTTGCGCCTCGGATCCCGTTGCCAATTCTTGCATGGTTAAAGCAACCTGCTCCGATCCAATTTTCACTTCATTTGCAGACTGCGTCAATTCTTCACTATGACCTGCCAATTGTTCAGAAGAATCCAGGATATTGACAACAATTGCGGTTAATTGTTCATGCATTGTATTGGTTGCGATCGCCAACTCAGCCAGTTCGTCTCGGCCGGCTATTTCGATCGGTTCGATATTCAGCATCCCATCAGCGATCAACCCCATACGCTCCTTGATCAGCTTGATTTTGCTGGAGATCTCATTCGAAAGGATGATCGCAATGACAACACTCGTAATTACAGCAGCCCCAGAAAGCACAACCGCAAGCTTCAGCGAATTTTGACCTCTCGCGATGATCGCTTTGCCGTTTTTATCGATCGTCTGGACTTTACTTTCCAACATGGCGCTTACAGATTCGATCTGCTCTCGAACGGCAGGATCTGCAACGTTCATCATAGTCAGCACGGCTGCTTCTGTATTGCCTGCTTGATAGGCCGTAAGAACCTCTGTTTCCATCACTTCTGCCCATTGGTCATTCGCTTCAAACAATGTGGTAATTTTTTTTGAATTGTCTATGGCCAGTATTTCCGCTTTGGCACCCTCGCTCTCTTCCGTAAATTGTGTAAACATGTCCTTGAAAGCCACATCTCCGGTCATCAAGTACGCCCGCGCTACCGCAATCCGTTGGGAAATCAGAAATTTGAACTCTTCTCCGCTCTCCAAAACAATAATATCCTCTTCAATAATGCGCTTGGTGTTGTCGTTGATTTCTTTCGTCGTCACGTAACTGTTTACTCCTAAGATTGCTATCAAAGCAATGATAGTGAAGTACCCAGCCAACAACTTTACGCGGATACTTTTAAAATTCAATAGTTTCGGCAGATTTATTTTCTTGCTGTTGCTCATGATATTGCTGATAAAAGTTTCTCTTACTTCCAAATTTCCCACTCCCGTTTCTATGCTACTTCTATTTCCCATTGTTTGTAATCGGTATCTTTTTGATTTTGTTTATAGTTGGGAGGATTATTTTGTTGCAATAAAATAATCCATAACCAGTTACAGTTATGGATCGGAATGGGTCCTCTAATTATTTTAATCCGCTTCGTCGTTCAATATCGCTTCCCTGCGCTGGAATTGGTGTTCGCTGAGTATTCTGAAGTGGTGCTGCAGATCGGGATCGTCGGTCTTATCGGCCATCTCCAACAGCAAGTGCCCGTTGATGTCCAGGTCGCAGAGAGTACCTAGTGCGGTCTGGACTTTCTTCATCTCTTTGATGGTATCCTTGTCCTTCTCGCCCAGGATCGGCGCGAGGTAGGTCGCGGCATACCGCAATTTCTTGGCATTGATGCGCAGGCTATGAGTCTGTTCATGGTTCGAGAAATCGACTTCTTCCCACTTGCACATCAACCGTTTCTTCATTTTTTCGAGTTTTTTGATCGTCGCTTTTTTCTGCTGGGCATCATCGAGTTGGATTGTTTTCAGGAAATGGATTGTAGCGGCTTCGGCATCAAGGATGCGTTCGGTCAAGGCCCCGCTCGTGATCAATTCATGAATGCTGTCCTGCTCGCCTTGGCGTTCTTCCATCAGCCAGCTCATGACTTGACCATCCTTGGCCAGCATAGCTGGGTACAATCCGCGTAACTCGCGGCACTCTTCCATCAGCACATCCAGTTCGCGCAGATAACCGAAGGTAGTGGCGATTTCCCGCCAATCTTCGCCCGCTTCCCGGTAATATTTTTCCTCGCCGTTTGCCTTGTTGAAGTTCAACAACGCCCGCAGTTGGCGGATCGCCACACGCAGCGCATGCGCCGATTCCGGCTCGATGGGATCCTGCTGATAAGCGGCATAGGCATGCTGAATGCCTGCCATCTGCTCTTTGATGATGCTGGCATACACTGTATCTTCGCCGTCGCATGGATCGCAATCCGACGTCCCTTCGTGTTTATCGGCCGCATGCATTTTGTCGACGGCAGCTCCGTGTTTGCGCTTCGCCGATTCGCCCGGCGCCAACAGCCATTCCAGATTGCCGATCGGATCCTCGGTCAAGTCGACAGTAAAGAAGGCTACCGCCCCTTTTTTGAACGGGATCGCCGCCCCGATCAATTCTTTCGTCCAGTTGCTCATATAAGGCTCGTGACCGATAAGCGCCAAGTTGAAGCCATCGCCCTCCTGTTCCAGCGCTGCAATCAAGGCAACGGAATCCCCTGTAGCCAAAAATTCCTGTGGTTGGATTTCATCGACAGCAGCGGCCTCCGCAACCAATTCGGCAGTCTCACGCGCCCGCAGCAACGGGCTCGTCCATATTTTCAAGTTACCGTCCTCGTTCAGTAAGGGTGCGATATCGGGAAGAAACGCAATCATTTCCTCCACTCCCGCTTCCGTCAGTTTTCTGTAGAAGTCATCCCCCTCTGGTGTGCGCTCTTCTGCGATTCCGTGCCGAATCAGTATCAATTGTCCTCCCATACTGGTCATCCTCCTTTGTTTCGGTGTCCCAAATACGGATTTCACGCCCCGATTTGTAACCGTTCTCTCATTGAACAGTATACCATTTTTACCGAGTTCAGGCGAAAAAAATCCGCCTCTTTCAGAAAGAGACGGATAAACAGAAGCTTATTGAATTTTTTTGGGTATGTAAATGAGACTGTTTTTCGCGAGCGAACTTAAGCCAACTTCATCCTTTTCCATTTGCCGGACCGGAAACGCATCGCGATCAGGAACCAACGGATGATCTGATCCAGCATGACGGCCAACCAGGCACCGAGGATGCCCAATCCGAGCACCTGCACAAAGAACGTGGCGGCTGCGACCCGGATGATCAATATCCCCAGGAAAGTCGAAATCAACGGAAAAATCGTATCCCCTGCCCCGCGCAACGAACCTGCGACAATCAACTGGTGCGACTGGAAAGGCTGCGTGATGGCCGCAACCCGGATGGCGATTGCGGCATTGCGGATGATCTCCGGATCGCTGGAATAGAAGCCTACGATGTATTCCGCTCCGAAGAAGAAGGCCACTCCGAGGATTGCACCCCATAAGCTCCCGATTTTAGCGGTCCGCGAGGCATAGTTTTCAGCGAGGTTCGCGTCACCCGCTCCCAGCGCCCTGCCGACCAGGGAGGCTGCCGCAATCCCAAAAGCCTGCCCCAAGGTGAAAGAAAGCGACAGGATGTTCATGCCGATGTTGTGGGCGGCAAAGACGACAGTCCCCAAGCCCGAGACGATCTGGATGAAGAGAATCATCCCCGCTC
The DNA here is from genome assembly GCF_963663645.1 of uncultured Trichococcus sp. Lineage (NCBI taxonomy): Bacteria > Bacillati > Bacillota > Bacilli > Lactobacillales > Carnobacteriaceae > Trichococcus > uncultured Trichococcus sp. The sequence continues at coordinate 1,631,559 of NZ_OY760503.1, read as the reverse complement.
GCAGCGCCAGCTGTTCCAGTGCTGAAGGCAGTCCGATCTTCGTCAGACTTTTCATCGTCTTCATCGAAAATTGGAATCGGTGGGCGAAGGAAAAATTCAGCTTGCTCTTGCCGGAACGCAGGTAACGGATCAGCAGGAAGCTGGCAACGCTGTTGGCTCCGACGGTCGACAGCGCGGCGCCTGTGATGCCGAATGCCGGCAATCCGAACAGTCCATAGATCAGCAGAGCATTGCCGATGACGTTCAGGAAATTCGCGCGCAGGTTCACGCCCATCGGAATCTGCGTTTCGCCGATCCCGCGCAAGGAACCGGAAATGCTGAAATTGAAGGATTGGAACAGGTAGCTGATGCAGATGAGGCGGAAATACAGCCTGCCGATTTCGACCGTATCCGGTTGCGCCCCCATGAAGGTCATGATCTGATCGGAATAGACAAAGGCAGCCAGGGCCAATGGTGCGGAAAGGATCATGCTGATGATCATGACATGCTTCATGACGTTTTCCATCCGATCGTGTTTACCGGCTCCGAAATAGCGTGCGATCAAGGCTGTGCCGCCAACGTTCAGCGCCTGGACCACCGCCAGCCCGAGGAACAGCGGCTGGTTCGTCACCCCGACGGCCGAAACGGCTGCCGCGGCGTAAGCATGGTCCGCGATGTTCCCCAACATCATCATGTTGATCATCCCGAACAACGAACTCAGGACCAGTTCGATCAGAACCGGCCACGCGATGTTCATGATTTCCTTGTTGATCGGACTTTTCGGCTGCTTTATGTCCGCTTGCTTTTCTTCCCCCATATTCATCCTCCTAGGACTCATTCTCCGCTCGATACGGCCGACCACTACTCGTCCGATTTCACGTTTCCCTTTAAGCATAGCATATTTTTGCGCAACAACACCGCAAAATTAATCCAGTGTTTTATCAATAATGGAACGCAATACCTTTTCCCGTAATTCGACCGTTTTGATTTTATTCTTTATTTCATATCCTCGCACCAGAGTCTCCGAAATGTACAATTGCGAAATTTTCCCGGCCAGCGATCCGCCATCAAAAAATTCCTCATTGGCGGTTTGCAGGACAATATCACCCAATTCAGCAATAGGCGAGGATTTGAAATTGGTGATGGCAATGATCGGCGTATGGTTTTCTTTGGCTATTTTCAAAGAATCGTAGATGTCCTTGGTGCGGCCGCTCAAAGAGAAACAGATCACGAGATCTTCCGGTCCCAGCAATGCTAAGGCATGGGCTTGAAAATGCGGATCGACGATATGGTTCGCATGCACACCAACCCGGAGCAGCATCTTTTCCAATGAAGCGGCCGACAAACCACTCGAACCGACTCCGATGATGTATATCGATTTTGCTTTGGTGATGGCCTCGATCGCTTGCAGGACCATTTCCGGATCGAGCAACTGCCGTGTCGATTCCAAAACTTTGACTTGGTTCTCCAAAATCCGATCGTAAAATTGATGGTCATTATCCCCTTCATACTGACTGGTGAATTCCTCTTTAGCGATGGCGATTTTCAAGTCAGAAAAGCCATTAAAGCCAAGCTTTTGGGAGAAACGGATCAGCGTGGCATCGCCTACTTTTACCGCTTCGGTCACATCCTTCATCGTCTGATACACGGCTTGTTCTTTATTTTTCAGTAAGTAATCCGCAATCCGTTTCTCAGATTTCGTCAACGCGTGGTATTTTTCTTGGATCAGTTGAGCTAGTCCCATAAAGTCAGTCCTTTTCCTGTTTATGCCTCTAATTATACACCAACTTTTAAAAATGCAAATTACCTATTTACATTTATGAAAGCGTATGCTATATTTCAATTACGGAGATATTCTCCGGAATAAAATAAATAACGGAGGAAATATCCATGAAGAAGGAAGATTTCATCAACAAAGTCCGTGGCGGCATCATTGTTTCTTGTCAAGCGCAACCAGGAGAACCTTTATACACAGAAGAAGGCGGCATCATGTCTTTGATGGCTCTTGCGGCTGAACAAGCCGGTGCAGTCGGCATTCGCGCTGAATCGGTAAGGGATATTCGCCAGATTCAGGAAAAAGTCGCTTTACCGATTATCGGGATCATCAAACGTGATTACCCTCCTCAAGCGCCATTCATCACGGCTACCATGAAGGAAGTCGATGAATTGGTTGAAACGGGTGTGGAGGTCATCGCATTGGATTGCACTTTGCGGGAACGCTATGACGGCAAAACGATCAATGCCTTCATCAAAGAAATTAAGGAAAAATATCCCGATCAATTGTTCATGGCGGATATCGCCACCTTCGAGGAAGGCATCAACGCTTTCCAGGAAGGAATCGATTTTGTCGGCACAACGCTAAGCGGGTACACAGAGGAAAGCAACCAACAGGATGGGCCGGATATCACTTTGATGAAAAAACTGGTGGAAGCCGGTGTGGATGTCATCGCCGAAGGTAAAATCCATACGCCTGAACAAGCTAAAGCAATCCAGGATTTGGGTGTAGCAGGAATTGTCGTAGGAGGTGCAATCACACGGCCAAAAGAAATAGCGAAACGTTTCGTTGACAACTTAAAATAAGGAGTGAAAAACATGTTTAAAAAATTCTCTCAAATCGGAAGAGCCATGATGCTCCCAATCGCCATTCTGCCGGCTGCCGGCCTTTTACTTGGTTTCGGTGGCGCATTGACCAATCCAAGCACTTTGGCGGCTTATCCTTTCCTTGATATTGGCTGGTTGCAAGTGATCCTGAGCATCATGAGTTTTGCCGGAAGTGCCGTCTTTGCCAATTTGGCGCTTATCTTCACAATCGGGGTCGCTGTCGGTCTCGCGAACGGAGATAAAGGGACTGCTGGTTTGGCCGGCGGTGTAGGTTATGTTGTTTTCGTCGCAACCATCAGTGGTTTTCTGCAATTATTTTCCGCAGAAGGCGCTTCAATCGACACTGGGGTTGTTGGTTCAATCGCTGTCGGGAGCACTGTTGCCTTCCTGCATAATCGTTATCGTAAAATCGAATTGCCGCAGTTTTTGGGTTTCTTCGGAGGCTCGCGTTTTATCCCGATTGTAGCATCATTTGCAGCTATCATTCTTGGGGCATTCTTTTACCTGATTTGGCCACCGATCCAAGGCGCACTGACATCCGCCGGTACAGCCATCGCAGATATGGGCAGTTTCGGAACGTTCTTGTACGGTTTTTTGCTTCGTTTGACAGGCGCAGTCGGTTTGCACCATACGATTTATCCGCTGTTTTGGTATAGCTCTTTGGGTGGAGCTGAAGTTGTAGCGGGCGAAACCATTGCTGGTGCCCAAAACATCTTCTTCGCGCAATTGGCCGATCCAAACCATACAGGTCTTTTCACTTACGGAACCCGATTCTTCGCAGGTCGTTTCGCTACGATGATGTTCGGTTTGCCGGCTGCTTCTTTGGCGATGTACCACTCCATTCCGAAGCAGAACCGCCAAAAAAATGCCGGTCTGTATTTCAGTAGCGCTCTCACTTCATTCTTGACCGGTATCACCGAACCACTTGAATATATGTTCTTGTTCGTCGCACCTTGGTTGTATGTGGTGCATGCCTTCCTTGACGGCGTTTCCTTCTTCGTTGCTGACTTGTTGAGCATCCGTATCGGAAATACTTTCTCGGGCGGATTCATCGACTTCTTCCTTTTCGGTCCGCTGCAAGGCAACGCCAAAACAAACTGGATCTGGGTAATCCCGGTCGGAATCGTTTGGGCATTGATCTATTACTTCGTCTTCCGCTTCCTGATCACGAAATTCAAAGTGATGGTGCCTGGTATGGATGAGTCAGAATCTGACGCAAGCATTCCGGTTGCGGCTTCCGGTAAGGCTTCTACCTTGAACGATGAAGCGCATATTATCATTGAAGCATTAGGAAATGAAGCGAATATCGAATCCGTAACTGCTTGCGCAACCCGTCTGCGTGTTTCCGTGAAGGACGGTTCGATTGTTGATCAAAATGCCATCAAGAAGCTCGGAGCAACTGCTGTTTTCGAAGTTCAAGGCGGCATCCAAGCCGTATTCGGAGGCAAAGCAGACTTGCTTTCACAAGAAATCAACCAGATTTTGGGGACAGAAGACTGATCCGAATAGTTCTTGAATTTCAAAGAGCTGTCTCTTAAATGAGGCAGCTCTTATTTGCGGGTTGGCGGTTGGCGGTTGGCTTCCCCGCCAAATGAGTTTTGGCGGGGAATCTCGTGCTGCACTGGGACTTTTTGCCCCGCCAAATGAGTTTTTGCGGGGAATCTCGTGTTGCACTGGGGCTTTTTGCCCCGCCAAATGAGTTTTGGCGGGGAATCTCCGAATACGAACATACAAAAAAGCTGTGTCAAAGCCAGAAATTTCTGTTCTGGTTCTGATACAGCCTCTTTTTTTTGCTATTTTATCTTTGATCAGGCTTTGCTGGCTTCCTTGCGTCTCTTCGCGAATTCAGCTGTCGCAGTGAAGAGGACATCCGTCGATGAGTTAAGGGCTGTCTCGAATGAATCCTGCAGGACACCGATGATGAAACCGACACCGACTACTTGCATAGCCACATCATTCGGAATGCCGAACAGACTTGCCGCAAGTGGAATCAGAAGCAGGGAACCCCCGGCAACACCAGATGCCCCGCAAGCGCTGACCGCTGCCAGGATGCTGAGGATCAAGGCTGTACCGAAATCCACAGGAATTCCAAGCGTGTTGACCGCCGCCAAGGTAAGGACGGAAATCGTCACTGCCGCCCCGGCCATATTGATGGTCGCGCCCAGCGGAATGGATACGGAGTAAGTGTCCCTGTCCAGTCCCAGGTCATCACACAACGTCATGTTCACAGGAATGTTCGCGGCGGAGCTTCTTGTGAAGAAAGCGGTGATGCCACTTTCCCTCAAGCATCTGAGGACGAGCGGATACGGATTGGAACGGATATAGACGTAGACGATGAGCGGGTTGACGATCAAAGCGATGAACAGCATACAACCGATCAGCACCGCAAGCAGTTTGCCGTAGCCCAGCAGAGCGCCGATTCCGCTTGTCGCGATGGCATCGAATACGAGCCCCATAATCCCTAAGGGTGCGAAGGCAATGACGATCCTGACCATTTCCGTCAGTGCATCAGAAACATTTGAAAGCATCAGCTTGGTTGAAGCTGCGGCATTCTTCAGCGTGAACCCAAGCATGAGGGCCCATGTCAGGATACCGATGTAATTGGCGTTGTAGAGCGCCTTGATCGGATTATCCACGACATTCAGAAGCAACGCCTTGAGGACTTCCACCACCCCACCTGGTGCGGCGATATCCTCGACACCTGTACCCAATGTCAAAGTCACCGGGAAGAGGAAACTCATGATCACGGCTACGAGCGCCGCCGATAAGGTTCCTAATAGGTAGAGTCCGATGACGGATTTCATGTTCGTCTGTTGGCCTTTTCGGTGCTGCGAAATAGCGGATGCAACCAAGAAAAAGACCAAAATCGGCGCGACCGCTTTTAAAGCACCGACAAACAGAGTGCCAAAAATGGTGATCGGCTTAGCAGCATCCGGAACGGTTACGGCAAGGATGATACCGATGATAAGGCCGGCGATGATGCGTTTGACAAGGCTCAGCTTGTACCAATGATTCATTAATTTATACAATTCAAATTCCTCCTGAAGTATGCAAAAGTTACAATAAAATGAGTACATAGGTTTTCATATTACCATAATTTAATCTCCCTAGGAAGAATACCTTTCACTTTTCTCGCATAGCGCTCCAGTTGAGTTGGGCCGATTCCCAATGGTTTTCCGCATTTTCGTTACTTTTTTTTAAATTCCTCTTTTCTGATCGCCTGAAAAGCGCTATAATGTCACTTATGGAGAATTACTCAAGTCCGGCTGAAGAGGACGCACTCGAAATGCGTTAGGTGTCGAAAGGCGCGCGGGGGTTCGAATCCCCCATTCTCCTTAAAAACTTTTAATATTGTCCAACAAACTGCCGGCACCCCATTTCGGGAGTGTCGGCAGTTTGTTTTGTCGAAATCAACTTGTTTCCCTCAATTATGCGTTGATTTGGAGTCCTCATCAGGTGTTAGTCTGAATGCAACACCGTCAGCGCCAAAATAGAGATCAGTGTAATCAGAAAACGATATACCCACGGTTCGGATTGAATCCGGTATACCCCAAAAAAAGCGCGATGAAAATCATTCGGACTGATTTTTATCGCGCTTTTTTTGTCTTTGCTTTCATGCGACTACGGTTGAAGTCGGCTATATTCCTATAAGACTATAATCGGCTGGAAGCATGTTGTCCATGAAATAATAATACAGGATTTGAAAATGAAACGGCGCGTTCTGTTTCCTTCTATATTTTCAACACGTATCTGAAATGAATGGAGTGGAATGATGAAAAATAAAATAAGTCAAAAAAATCGGGCAAAGCGGCGGAGAATCGCTGCGCTGATCGGCATCCCGGTAATGCTGTTCGTATCCGGCATCACGCTGCTTTCTTGGGCTTTTTTCGATGATATTTCTTACGCTTTTTACATGTCGCGGATGTTTTTGCCGCAAGAAGTCGCAATCGCCCGTACGAATCTGAGCGACAGCAGTGTGATTGCGGAAGAGACGACCACATTGACCCCACTCTCTTTTCCGGAATACGGGGATGAATACGGCACGCTGCGTGTGGATGCGGCGGGCATCAGCTCGCCAGTTTTCGTCGGCGACGATGAAACGCAATTGTTGGATGGCGCCGGCCACTATTACGGGTCCGTTTTTCCAGGAGATATCGGAAACACAGTCATCACCGGTCATACCAATACCGTCTTCAAGACGCTGGGCGAAGCACAAATCGGCGATGCTATCCGCCTGGAACTGACCTACGGAACTTATGTGTATGAAATCAGCAACATCGAAATCAAGAGCAATACCGATGATAGTATTCTGGCACCTTCCGAAGAGCAGATTTTGACCTTGTACACTTATTATCCTTTCGACTACATCGGTAACACCCCTGACAGATATGTCGTGACCGCAAAATTGGTCGAAGGCAAGTCCCTGTCGGAAATCACTTTTGAAGGAGCCTCGTGATGCGAAACATAAAAAAAATCGGCAGATTCATCCTCAGCTTTCTGCTGATGTTTGTAGTGGTTGCATTTATCGGAGTCATCTTCATGAAGCAAGTCCTGATGAACGCAAGCGACCTCAATCAGCAGTTGGAAGACAGCCCCTACTACACTCAAATAGAGGAAAGTCTATCCGCTAAATTCAAGACGTTGAGCTTGGAAACGTCCCTACCTGAGGAAGTCTTCGTCGAAGCTGCGATAAACCCATATGGCTTGCGACAGCTTGCCCGCACGAACAATGAACAAGCGCTCAACTATCTGATTGACCCCGATGCAACGTACGCAACGAAGACTTCTCGAAGCCTATTCGTGGAACCCGTTACGGCTTATGTTGAGAATTATGCCGCAGACCATAACCAGCCGTTCGATGAAAGCTTGCAAGCGCAAACAGCTGCTGTTATTGATGAAGCCGCCGCCATTGTCGGCAGCCATACGATGTTGCTCAATCTGGATAACGTCATTGCTTACCCGCAATTCCAGACCTTCCGGAAAATGCTGCAAACCGTTCTTGCTTATTTCTATCTCGTGCCGTTGGCCTTCTTATTGATTGCCGGGATGTTAGTCTGCTTGAACTGGAAACTGCCTCACCGCTCCCTGATTTGGATCGGCAGCAGCATGGTTTCAGGATCGGCCTTCGTCATCATCCCAACAATCGTGGCGTTGAGCCTTAAGATTCCGCAGCGCATCAGCATTTCAGCGGATTATATCAACACCGCCCTGCGCACGCTGGCTATGCATTACACTGCATTCTTGCTGCTCTTCGGGGCACTGGCCTTCTTTTTGGGGACAGCCTGCCTTGTTTGCTACAATCTGATCAGCAAAGCCAAGCGAGCGGCCTACCGCCAAAATCGTGCCTATACGGCCGAAATGGAGCATTACTGATTCAGCATCCGGGCAGATGCATTGAAAGGAGGTGAAAAATATGAAAAAAGTTATTGTATCTCTTTTGTTCGCATTCGTCTTGTTCTTCGGAGCGCAAGCGCATGTTGCTGCTGCAACTGAAAATGATATCATCAAAACTTTGGTAGCCACCAATCTACCATCCAATTATGTGCAGCAAGCAAAAAATTATTTACGGTCCCATGATGTGCCTGCTGAAGAAGCGGATCAAATCATTGTCCACATAAATAATGCACAAGCTGTCGTGACTGCACGTGGAGCGAAAAGCATGAATCAGCTTACGAAAGCTGATAAACAAGCCATCCTGGCTGAGCTTACTGCAACTGCTGCTGTATTGGATATCACTGTCACTGTGACTTCTAAACAAGTCGTTTTCAGTGATGCAGACGGCGCTGTTGTCGCTGCTTTCCCGACAAAGGGAAATGGCGTGAAATAGACTGAAAGCTTCAGCACACGTCGCTGAGTTTGCATAAACGCTTGTAGAACACCCCCGCTTAGAACGGAGGCTCCATCATGGGCCGCCGCTATGCTGGGGTGTTTTTTTCGTGGTAAATTCCTGTCTGGGGTCGCAGCTCCGCTCAGTCAGAATAGCCCGCCGGAAAAATCCCGGTAAGCCGCCTTTATTTCCGTATAGAGATTTGGGTAGGCTTCGCTCAATGGGGACAGGATTCCGATTGCAAGCTGCGAGCTGTGGATCGTCTGGATTTTATGGACGCGGATGTAGGAGACTTCCGCATTCAGGCTCAGTTTGGGATAACGTTCTTTTTCGACTTTGATGTCGTGGACGGGATCGATGTTCTGGCTGGCGGACACTTTTGAAATCGGAAAAGCCGTGAAGTCGCACGGCAGCGTATCATATTCCGCACCGATGATCAGGAATGGGCGCGACTTGAAGGCGATTGTGTTCTTTTCGAGATCATGATAGGCAAAGCGTGTCTTCACGATGGCTCCGATGTAGGTTTGCGTTTCGTTCATGGCTCCAGCACCTCCCCTTCGAAATCCTCCAGTTCATCCAGGTAAACGTCAAACAACGTGTCATACAGCCGCACTTTTTTTGCATCCTCGCGGATATCCTCGAGTTCCAGCAGTTTGGGTTCGGTCGCTTCTGCCGCGACTCCTAGTCTGCTGTTGCGCCAGGATGCTTCGCGGCGCGCCAACTCTAACAAGTACCAACCTTCGTACTGCCCGTACGCAAAGACGATGCGGTCGAGGATGAACTGTTCGCGTTCCGTCAATTTTTTCGTCTCCAACGGTTCAAACGGATCATAGCCTTCCTCAAAAAAGAAATGCAGTTCTGGCAGCACCGGCCCCTCTTCCCAGCCTTCGAAACTTTCCCCGAACAACGGCTCTCCGACCAATGCCAGACATTCCCGCTGCGCGAAATAGAGCATCGTCTGCAGCTTCAGCTCATTGTCGCCGAACCGGGCTGCCGTATGGTTTTCGTAGGAATAGACCAGATATCTCGCCAGCTGACTCAGCTTCGGCATAACGATTTCCCCTTTCAGGACTTCCATTTTTAATTAAAGCGTTGATTGTTCATTTCTCAAAAAAAATCTTCCCAGACTTCCGCCAAAAAGGCGCCCGCATCTGTCTGGACGGCCAATTGGAAGGTCAGCGACTGCGGCACGGGCGTCCGGTTCAGCAGCACGGCGTAAGGGCCTTTGAAATAATGGACGAAGCTCGCGGCCGGGTAGACGGCCAACGATGTGCCGATGACGACAAGCATGTCCGCCGCGCCGATCGCTGCGGCAGCGCGCTCCATCGCATCTTCGTCGAGCATTTCGCCGTAGAGAACGATATCGGGCCGCACCATCCGGCCTTGGGGATCGCGCTGGATGCCTTCCGCGTCCATCCTGATCTCGGTGGCATCGGCGGGCTCCGCAGTGTCGGACGTCCGCCATCTCGTTCCGTTTCCGTGCAGTTCGATGATTGCGCTGCTGCCGGCAATCTGGTGCAGATTGTCGATGTTCTGGGTGACGACAGTGACATTTTTGCCTGTCCGTTCGAGCGCCGCAAAGAAGCGGTGCGCGGCGTTCGGGAGCGCCTGCGAAAAATCGAAATGCTCCGCATAATTGCGGAAGAAAAGCTCGGGATACGTCTCCAGGAAGCCGATGCTGAGCGTCTCCTCGCCAGTGAAATGGCGGCCGCTCAGCCTGTCGAACATCCCGCCCGCCGAACGGAAATCCGGGATGCCGCTCTCCGTGCTGATGCCCGCGCCAGTGAAGGCGACGATGCGTTGCGAATGCCGAATCATGTCCGCGAAACGTTCTTTATCGTTATTCATGCTCGGACTCCTTTCTTTTGTTGTTCTTTCTGCTTTTATTATAGCTTTCGCGAGGGCTGAACGGGTACTGTTTCGCATTACTTGCGTGGACGGATTTGCTGTGGTTTGCTGGGGGGGCGGATCCAGATAATGGCTTGCCCTCTCGGCTGTTCGAGATTCATTTTTTCCGCGAAAGCCGACGTATGCGCCTTGTCTCGGCTGTTAGGCATTCGTCCCCTCCGTAACAGCCGACGCCCACCGTCTGTCTCGGCTTTTCGGCATTCATTCTTTGCGTAACAGCCGACATCCCCTTTCCGACGCACAACGTCCTCTTCTTATTGGCCGATATATTCTTACAAATGCATCCCCTCCCATCCAAACAACGTTTTCATCCGTTTCCACAAGTCAAATCCGCGACTGTTCCCCTTGATTTATCCGGTGAACAGAATTAATATATATGGTATGAGAAACAAAACACAGCACAACATCTAGTGTTTTCGCCATAAATAAGGGAGTGATTACTGTGGATGCAACAAAGACCACATTTAAAGCAGGATTCGAAAAATTGAACAAGGATATCGAGCGGTTTCCGCATGTGTTTCCGATCACGGAAGATATGCACGTCACGTATGCAGGCGTGTCCCGCCTCGTCATGTTGGATCGCTACTCCTACAAGGATGCCACCAAGGAGACCTTGTCCGAAGGGGATCTGGTGATTTTGACGGTCAAGGAGGATCCGAAATACCCGGCCCGAGGAACCGGCACTGTCCTCTCCATCAACCATAAGGATCAGACTGTCCGCATCAAAGTTTCCGAGGAATATCAGCAGAATATCGACGATTTTGAAGTCGAGGAAGGCGGCATCGTGACGCGCCGGATTCTGACGTTGGACAAACCGTTGGAGCTTTTCTACGAACAGATTGCGATGCGCAATGCCCATGGCTTGGCCGAGGTCGAAATCACGCCGGAACTGCGCCACGAAGCATTCCTGAAATTCTATGAAGAACAAAAAGCCTTGAACTTCATCCCGGCCGGGCGCGTGCTCTACGGCGCCGGCTCCGGTACCGATGTGACTTATTTCAACTGTTACGTCATGCCTTTCGTGCCCGACTCGCGCGGTGGCATTTCCGATCACCGCAAGAAAGTCATGGAAATCATGAGCCGTGGCGGCGGTGTCGGCTCGAATGGTTCGACGCTGCGTCCGCGCCACACAATCGTAAAAGGCGTCAATGGTCGCTCTTCAGGCTCCGTTTCCTGGATGGACGACATCGCCAAATTGACGCATTTGGTCGAACAAGGCGGTTCCCGTCGTGGCGCCCAGATGATCATGCTGGCCGACTGGCATCCGGATATCTTCGAATTCATCATTTCGAAGATGCAGAATCCGCGCATCCTCCGCTACATCATCGAAAACTTCGAAGATGAACAGATCCGCATGCTGGCGAAGGAGAAACTGCATTTCACGCCTTTTTCTTCAAAAGAAATCAACATGTATACCGGCATCGTCAACTACAAACACATACTGGGGCATGGCGGATTTGATGCATCGGTCATCCATGAAGCCGAGAAAAAGCTGCGCGACGGCGGTACCTACACCGTCAACAATCCTGAATTCCTGACCGGCGCCAACATCTCCGTCTGCATCACTGACGACTTCATGGACGCCGTGATGCGGGGTGAAGAATATGCGCTGCGTTTCCCGGATGTCGAACATTACGACGCGGACGCGATGGCGCACTATGATGCCGAATGGACCAACTGCGGCGATGTCCGCGATTGGGAAGCTGCCGGCAATGCCGTCCGCACCTACCGGACCGTCAAAGCCCGTGAATTGTGGAGACTGATCAATGTCTGCGCCACTTACGCGGCAGAGCCTGGCATCTTCTTCATCGACAACGCGAACAACATGACGAACGCAACAGCTTATGGCCAAAAAGTCGTGGCAACCAATCCTTGCGGCGAACAACCCTTGGCAGCCTACTCTGTCTGCAACTTGGCCGCTGTCAACCTGGCCGAAATGGTCAACAAGGATCTGCAGATGGTCGATTTCGCCAAATTGGAACAGACCGTCCGCACCGGCATCCATATGCAGGACAATGTCATCGACTCCACCCCTTACTTCCTGGAGGAGAACAAAAAACAGGCGCTCGGCGAACGACGGATTGGCTTGGGGATCATGGGCTTGGCGGACATGCTGATCTATTGCGGCGTCCGCTACGGTTCCTTGGAAAGCCTGCAGTTGATCGATCAAGTGTTCGAAACGATCGCTGTGGCGGCCTATGAGGAAAGTATCGAGTTGGCGAAAACACGCGGCAGCTTCCCCTTCCTGGTCGGACAGACCGGTAAAGAGACGCAGATCCTGCGCGAGCGTTTCATCAACACTGGCTACATGAAAAAAATGCCGGAACACATCCGTGATGGCGTCCTGAAATACGGCATCCGCAACTCGCACCTCTTGACGGTGGCGCCTACCGGATCGACAGGTACGATGGCCGGCGTTTCCACCGGTTTGGAGCCCTACTTCTCGTTCACCTATTACCGGAGCGGCCGTCTCGGCAAATTCATTGAAGTGAAGGCGGATATCGTCCAAGAATATCTGGATCGTCATCCGAACGCCGATCCGAACCAGTTGCCGGATTACTTCGTGGCGGCCATGACGCTTGCCCCAGAGGAGCACGTCGATGTGCAGACGACGATCCAGCGCTGGGTCGACAGCTCCATTTCGAAAACGGTGAACGCGCCGAAAGGCTACACCGTCGATCAAGTCGAGAAAATCTACGAGCGCCTTTATCTGGGCGGGGCCAAAGGCGGAACGGTCTACGTAGACGGCAGCCGTGATTCTCAGGTGCTGACACTGAAAGCTGAAGAGAACGTATGGGATGAGGAAGGCCAAATCGAGGAAGAAAAGGAACACGTCAAAATCAACAAAGACAAGACTTTCCTGGTTGATTCGATAACCAATCTCGAGGCCACCGATGTCACGATCGGCAACGAAATCGGCGACACCTGCCCGATCTGCCGTCAAGGTACGGTCGAAGATCTGGGCGGCTGCAACACCTGCACAAACTGCGGCGCACAGCTGAAATGCGGATTGTAAACTGATAATAGTAATAAAGAAGAACCCGTCTGAATTTTGGACGGGTTCTTCTTTGTGGTTTACCGACAATCAGTCTTTGCTGTTCGCCCTGTGCTGCGGATGCTGCTTGTCCGATAACCGCAAAGTATCGGACATCCGCCGTATACATGAGATGCTGCTTGTCCGATAAACGCAAAGTATCGGACATCTGCCGTATACATGAGGTGCTGCTTGTCCGATAACCGCAAAGTATCGGACATCCGCCGTATACATGAGGTGCTGCTTGTCCGATAAACGCAAAATATCGTACATCCGCCGTATACATGAGATGCTGCTTGTCCGATAAACGCAAAATATCGGACATCCGCCGTATACATGAGATGCTGCTTGTCCGATAAACGCATAGTATCGGACATCCGCAGTATACGCATGGCATTGCTTGTCCGATAAACGCAAAATATCGGACAACCGCAAAAAAGAGCTGCCCGATGCGGCAGCTCCAGTCTTTAGTTTGATTCTTTTCCGGTGTCCGAAGGTTCGGGTTTCCCGGCTTCCAGCAGGACTCGGTCGCGGATGGCGAAGAAGGCCACGACCATAAGGAACACGCCCGATACGGCCATCAGGATTTCGATCGCCATGCGGTCAGCGAGCGGTCCGAAGATCAGCATCCCTAAAGGCATCATCGAGCTTGCGACCATGCTTTGGACGCCGAAGACGCGGCCAAGGAAATCTTCCTCGACCTTTTCCTGCAGCAGCGTCATGCTCGGCGCATTCAGGAGCGGGATAACGAGACCGACGAGCCCCATCAGGAAGAGGTAGATCCAGAAATTCGGAATCACGCCCATCCCGAAAGTGCACAGGCCCATCGCCCCGATCGCAAATGCGATGGAATGGATCCGGTTTTTGAAGCCGCCCCATGACGCGATCCAGAGGCCACCGCCGATCATGCCGATGGAAAAGGCGATTTCGATCGCCGTCAAGCGCCAAACATCCTCGCCGAATGAGCGCGCAACCTGCAGCGGCGACAGGAACGACACCGGTGCAGCCATGAAGAAGGCAAGTGAGAAATACAGGAACAGCCTTTTGATGAAGGCATGGTTTTGGATGTAGCGGAAGCCGAGCTTCATGTCCTGCAGGTAATTGCTGACCTGTTCATGGCTGGCTTTTTCATGCGTCGGGACCTTCAGGAAGAACACAAGGATGGCGATCGCCAAAGCCGCCGTCACGATATCGATCAGGAAAATGCCCTCCATCGGTGCAAATTGGTAAAGCGCGCCGCTGATCATCGGTGAAACCAGCATGACGACGGCCTGGATACTGCCGTTGAGGCCGTTGATCCGGGTCAATTCCTTTTCCGGCACGATCTGCGGCAGGATGGCGCCGACCGCCGGCATCTGGATGCCTGCCCCGACCGCGCGGATGGCCGAGGTCGCCAGCAGGATCCAGATCGAACGCTGTCCCGCCAAGAACAGCAGGATCAGCACCAAGGTCGAGAGCGCGGTGATGCCGTCGGAAAGGATGATCAGGCGCTTCCGGTTATAGCGGTCGGCCCAAACACCGGCGAACGGCGAAATGAAGAATGTCGGCAGAAAGCCGAAGATGGTCGATAAGGTCATGATGACGCCGGACTTTGTTTCCAAGGTCAGGTACCAGAATATCGCGTATTGGACAAGAGACGAGCCGAACAGGGAAATCGTCTGACTTCCCAAAAAGAGCGCGGTTTGACGCTGCCACTTTTCATATTCCATATTTTTTACCACACTGTTTGCACTTCCTTGTTGCGCGGACGGTGATGTGTCCCCAAAAATGACTGCGTTCACCTTCATTTGGAATCAAACGGCTGAACGTATGTTTCCATTCATGTTATACTATTCTCAACTAAAAGTAAAAGGATTGAAACGGATGAGCAGAGAAGAAATCAACCAAAAATTGGCGCTGCTGCCCGACTTGCCCGGCTGCTACATCATGCGGGACAAGGATGACGAAATCATCTACATCGGCAAGGCCAAAAATCTGAAGAACCGCGTGAAATCCTACTTCCACAGCAAGCACGAAGGCAAGACGCAGCTGCTGGTCGCGGACATCGAGCGGTTCGAAACGATCGTCACCAAAACGAACAAGGAATCGCTGCTGCTGGAGATCAACCTGATCAAGCGTTACCAGCCCAAATACAACATCAAGCTGAAGCAAGGGACGATGTATCCTTATCTGAAGGTCACGAACGAAAAGGATCCGCAGCTCATCATCACTTCGACTGTCGAGGATGACGGCGGCATCTATTTCGGTCCCTATCCGCACGTCTACGCGGCGACGGAGACGCAGGAATTCATCCAGAAGATCTATCCGCTGCGCAAGTGCGCCAAGAATTCAAAGCGCGCCTGCCTCTATTACCATATGGGCCAATGCATCGGCTGCTGCGACCATGAGGTATCAAAAGAGGAATACGATGCCCAAATCAAGCGGATTGCCGCTTTCCTGAACGGCGAAGTCAGGGAGATCAAAAAGGATCTGCGGGAAAAAATGCACCGCGCCGCCGACAGCCTGAATTTCGAACAGGCTGCCGATTACCGCGACCAGATCAGCTACATCGAGGCGACCGTGGAAAAACAGACGGTCATGTCCCGCGACTACACGAACCGCGACGTCTTCGCCTTCCATATGGACAAAGGCTGGCTGTCGATCCAGGTCTTCCTGCTGCGCCAGTCCTCGATCATCAAGCGCGAAGCCGCCCTTTTCCCTTGCTACGATACGCCGGAGGAAGAGTTGGCTTCCTTCATCATGCAGTTCTATCAGGATCCCAATCACATCCTGCCGCAGGAAATCCTCGTACCGAAAGGCGTCGACACGGAGTTGCTGCAGGAAGCGCTGGGAACGAAAGTGCACACCCCTGTCCGCGGCAGCAAGCGCAGCATCCTCGACTTGGCGATCACGAACAGCGAATTAGCGCTGACTGAGAAGTTCATGCTGATCGAACGTGACACCCACAAGACGGTCGGCGCCATCCAGGAACTTTCCGAGGCGCTCGGCATCGAATATCTGGAGATTATCGAATCGTTCGACCATTCGAACATCCAGGGAACCAATCCGGTCTCGGCGATGGTCGTCTACAGGGACGGCAAACCGGAACGCAAAAACTACCGGAAATACAAAGTCAAGACTGTCGAAGGCAGCAATGAATTCGCGACGACCCAGGAAGTCATCCGCCGCCGCTACAGCCGTTTGCTGCGCGAGGGACGCGCCATGCCGGA
Organism: uncultured Trichococcus sp.; assembly: GCF_963663645.1. Taxonomy (NCBI): domain Bacteria; kingdom Bacillati; phylum Bacillota; class Bacilli; order Lactobacillales; family Carnobacteriaceae; genus Trichococcus; species uncultured Trichococcus sp. The sequence continues at coordinate 1,615,001 of NZ_OY760503.1, read as the reverse complement.
CCTGATCCTGATGGACGGCGGCAAAGTCCAGGTGCACGCCGCCAAGGAAGTGCTGGAGGACGAACTCGGACTGGACATCCCGGTGGCGGGCATGGTCAAGGACACGAAGCACAAGACGTCCTCGCTCATCTTCGGCGAGAAGGATGAAATCGTGGAACTGGATCCGAACAGTCAGGCTTTCCATCTTGTGCAGCGGATCCAGGAAGAGGTCCACCGCTTCGCGATCACTTTCCATCGCCAAGTGCGCGCCAAGAACAGCATCGCTTCGCAGTTGGATCAGATCGAAGGCGTCGGGCCGAAAACGCGCACGAAGATACTCAAACATTTCAAGACGATGAAGAACATCCGCGAAGCCAGCTACGAAGACATCAAGGCGTTGGGAATCCCGGAAAAGACGGCACTGCTGATCAAGGAGGAACTGGGCGAACTGGGCGAACTGGGCGAACTGAACGGTTGACGGTTTGTTGCGGCTTCCGCTCCCTCCCATTCCATGAAGCCCTAGCGCTGAAATTTTCTAAACTGCCGAAACGTGCTATACTGTAGAGTAGTCCACGGAATATCCCGTGATAATACTTGCGCTAGAGGAGGCGTTACTGATGAAAATATTTACCGATAGTGCTTGTGATCTGGCTTATGCCTATCTGCAGGAGAATGATGTGGAAGTCTTCCCGTTGACCACGCTGCTGGATACCGGCGAATACGAAGATATGATCGAAATCCAAGCCGATAAAGTCTATGAAATGATCGCTCGCGGCGGTCACCCGAAAACGAGCCAAGTGTCCTTGGAAAAATTTCATTCCGGTTTCCGGAAAGCTGCCGAAGCCGGCGAACCGGGCATCTATATTTCCCTTTCCGCCAAGCTTTCCGGCACTTACCAGGCCGCTTATCTGGCTTATCAACAACTGAAGGAGGAGTTCCCGGACTTTGATCTGCGGCTCGTCGACTCCATGAGTGCTTCCGTCGGTGAAGGCTTGTCGGTCGTCGAAGCGATCGAAATGCGCGATGCCGGCTTCACTTTGGATGAGATCGAATCGCGTGTCCGTTTCACGGCTGCCAACGTCGTATCCCTTTTTACGGTCAAGGATCTGAACTACCTTGCGGAAGGCGGACGGCTTTCGAAATCCAGCGCCTTTTTCGGGGGATTGCTGAATATCCAGCCTTTATTGGAGGTAATCAATGGCGAACTGATTCCCGTCGAAAAACTGCGCGGACGCAAAAAGGTCATGAACCGGATGTACGAACGCTTGCGCGATGAAGCGGATATGATCCAGGAACAGAATGTCTTCCTTTGCCACAGCAACGATGCCGAAGCAGTCGAAGAAATGCGCCAATACATCGAAGCTAATTTCCATCCGCGCCGCGTCTATGTGAATACGATTGGTTCCACGATCAGCTCGCATACCGGGCTAGGGACACTGGGATTGTTCTTCCTGAAGAAATACGAATAACTGTATTTGTAAAATAAAAGCGGCCATCTGCAAGTGATGGTCGCTTTTTTGGTGCGGTTGTCCGATTCTTCGCGGTTATTGGACAAGCAATATTCCAAACGCGGTGCGGTTGTCCGATTTTTTGCCGTTATCGGACAAGCAGCGCTCCATACGCGTTGCGCTTGTCCGATTCTTCGCGGTTATCGGACAACCAGCGCTTCATACGCATTGCGGTTGTCCGATTTTTTGCCGTTATCGGACAAGCAGCGCTCCCAATGCATTGCGCTTGTCCGATTCTTTGCGGTTATCGGACAACCAGTGCTCCCAATGCGTTGCGCTTGTCCGATTCTTCGCGGTTATCGGACAACCAGCGCTCCCAATGCGTTGCCCTTGTCCGATTCTTCGCGGTTATCGGACAACCAGCGCTCCCAATGCGTTGCGCTTGTCCGATTCTTCGCGGCGGATCATTTTTGCTTATTTATTGATGTACGTGCTGATGATCCTGACAAAGATCGGCATCAGCAGGATGACCGAGAACAGCCGGACGAGATGGATGGAGGATACAACAATCGTGTCCGCCTCAAAAGCTGCCGCCAGGATGGTCATATCCGTCAATCCGCCCGGTGAGGTCCCCAGCAAGGCAGTGATCAGATCGATTCCGGCTACTTTATGCAGGATATAGCCCGCAATCACTCCGACCGTCAACAAAATCAGGACGGAAGTGACGGCAGGGAAAAACACCTGTTTCATTTCGGCCAAACTGCTTTTTGTGAAGTTCATGCCGATGGTCCCGCCGATGATGATCTGGCCAATGATCTTCAGATTGGCCGGCATGTAGCCCATCTGCGAAAAATAATTGTAGATGGCGACTGCGACCAACGAGCCGATCATCCCCCCAGCCGGCACGCGGAAACGGATCCCTGCCCAGCCTCCGATGAAGGCCACGATCAATGTACCAAATAGTTTTCCAAAATTCATACGCTTGCTCTCCCTTACGTCAGAATGACTCTCTCTTCCCATTTTCGACTATCCGCGAAAATAGTCAAGTTCATTTCTGCGCAAAAAGAGGAACACCGTGTTCTTTCGGTGTTCCTCTTCATTCTTTGCAAGATAGTATATAATTTTCTGAAATCAAGAATGCATCACCGCAGGTGTTTCACAGGATTGCAAAATGTCCCACGCATCCCAAGACGTTGGCTAGCTGCACGGGTTAGCCCTTCGGAAAAAGGATAAAGGAACCTCTTGTCTCTGCGAGCCAAGACATACTGTTCGACTAACCTGCTGACGCAGGAAGTCTCTCAGCAATTGCGCTCTACGATGCTCATTTGCATGGGAGTCTTAGGGATTCATCCCTTAGACTCCCAGTATAAGGTGACCGTAGGGAACGTTGCGAGGCCAGATCTCCTAAATTGTCATGACTCTTGCGATTTCAATCGCTTGATCCTGTCATCAGGCCATCCAAATGGTCTTGCAGTAAGGCCCTCTGATGTCGCACTGTGACATCAGAGTACTTGACCGATTAGGTCACAGTGTTTCCTTACTCAGGGCTGAACGAACCCGTTCCGCTTTTCTTTTTTCTTATTCGTATTTCTTTTTCTTGGGCGGCGGGAACGGCAGGATAATGCCTTGGCCTTGCCCGTTCGGTTGCGCTTGGAAGAAGGTGCGTTTCAGGACGATCGTGATTTTCGGCCGTTCCATCTCGACTGTCGGTGATTCGAGGATGGCATAAAGACGCTCCTCGGCATCGAGCAGACTGGCCAGGACGGGATTCTCCGAGCGCGGCACATAACCCAACATGTAGCCGGCTTGCGTCGCAACGGCGATGGCATTCGCGTCATAAGCATTATCGGCCTCGCGGACGAGCTGCAGCAGGTCCCCCGGTTTCAGAAAATCGGCGACTCCGCTCAGCTCATGGAACTGCGTGCCGGCGATATAGGTATGCAGCAATTCCTTATCCGTATGGGCATGGCTCAACGGCGGCTGCTTTGGCTTCAGATAACGGCTTTCTTTTTGGTTCTTCAGATTTTCCGGCTGCAGCAGTCTGTCGATTTGCCGCTTCAGTTTGATGTTCGGCTCCTGCTGAAGCGCAATCTGGAGTTCGCGTTCCACCTGGTCGGACCATTTTTTCCGGTGCTGCTGCAGCACCTGGACCGCTTTTTTGCGCACGCCGGCATGGCGGTAATGGATGCCGCGGATGCACCACGCTTCGTTGTATTTGCGTTTCTCGCTCATCACTTCGAACAGGCGCAGCAGCCATTCATCGGCGCGCATCAGATCGGTGACGCTCGGATTTTCCGGTTCCTCTGTCTCCAAAGGAAGCGTATAGAGATCCGGATTCAGGATCGCCTCCAGATAGTCGCAGACATCGTCGAAATAGAGTTCGGGGTTGATCTTCAGGAAGAAGTCGAGCATATTGAACCCCAACGGTTGCCGGCCCAGCACTTCCATGAAAGCCGGGAAATCGGGATGCATGTTCAGATAGACGAGCACTTTCATGATCAGATTATCCGATTCGTTCGGGGCGGAAATTTCCTGATAGACGATGTGGCGCCATTTTGGCTGGTGCAGGAAACTCTCCACTTTATGCACCAGCTTTTCGTAGCGGGCGATGCGGGTATCCCACATGGTTTTGGTACGGCGGTATTTCGTTTCATTTTGACTGATGAAGTCGTAATCCTGTTGCCAATAATCGACCACCTGATACCAGATGCTGACGAGCGCGCCCAGATCGATGAAGCTTGCCGCAAAGTCGCGCTTGTCGATGAACTTATACAGGAAGTCCAGCTGGGCATCGATGGTCACGCTGTCATTGTTGTAGTCGGCATAACAGATCAGATAAGCGAAATCCGTGAAATTGGCTGCAGTGATCTCCGTCTTTTTGAAATAGGCGCGCATATCCGTTTTCTGGATGCAAAGATTGGCGTAGATATTGGCGAGGAAATCGCTCTTGATGCCCTCATGCATCATCCAGTGTTGCTGTTCCCACCTCACCGGCTTCAGCAGGAACAAGGCTGCCAGCTTCCCGTAGCCGGCTGTGTGCTTGGCCAATTCGAAGATGAAATTGTTCTGCAGGGGGAAAACGTACTGGATGCTCTCAAGCACGTACAAGGTGTACTCGCTGTGGTGACCCAGGACGCGCATGATCTGTTTGGTCGTATCGTACGGAAAGAAACCCAAAAGGATGATGCCCAGTTTCACCTGTTCCGGATCGGTGCCGCTGCGGGCGAGCCGCATGCCGAGATGGTACAACCGTTCCCGCGAACCTGATTCCGCTTCCAAAGTGATCCGCACCCGTTCGCGAAATTCAATGAAGTAACTGCAGATCGGATAGTGCTCCAGAAAATGGCGCAGGACAGGATCTGTCAGGATTGTCTCTTCTTTGTTGACGAAGTCCTTCAGGATGCTGCAGCACTCCTTCGCCAAATCCTCTTTCCGCCAAAACGGGATTCCTTCGGATGCAAGGACATAAAGGACATCCTTTTGCCCAGCCGTCCGTTCATCCTGGAACCGATAAGGCAGACCGGGCTGTTCTTCCCGCAGCCGGCAGATTGTCTCGAAAATGCTCTGGTTATTTTCCAAATGGCAACCCTTCCTTCCTGTTCGCTCCGATGCTCTCTTTCTTCAATATTACCATAGATTATAGAGTGTCACTATGTTAGTTTTAAAAATTATTAAATTAACCTGAGTAAAATGCACAAAAAAACTCCCCGGTTAAAGGGAGTTCACTGTGATGAAAAATAGACAAGATTTTAAAGTGCTGCTGTATAGACGGCTCTTGCGTCTTCGCTAGTGAAGTCGCCGCGCTCGGAAATGTTCTCTTTCTTGTGGCGGACTAGCGCTTCCACAAGACGGGGAATGTCGGTTTCATCCAGTCCGACATCGGAGAAGCGGATCGGTGCGCCAAGGCTGGCGAAGAAGTCTTCGGTCTTTTTGATCGCCAGATCGATTTTTTCTTCATCATTAGTCAGATCGGAATCGCCGCGGATATCCCACACGCGTTCCGCATACTGCAGCAGTTTGTCCCACTTCTGCTGCTTGCGGACTTTCATCATGGCCGGGAGGACGATCGATAACGTACGCGCGTGGTCGATTCCGAACGCCAACGTCATTTCATGGCCCAGTTGGTGTGTCGCCCAGTCCTGGGGAACACCTGGAGAAATGAAACGATTCAGCGCATTCGTGGCTGTCCACATGAAATTGGCGCGGGTCGCATAGTCGTGGTTGTCCTCATCGACTACGTCCGGGCCGATTTCGATCAATGTCTGCAGCAGCCCTTCCGCCCAGCGATCCTGCACTTTTGCCTCGATTGGATAAGTCAGATAAGCCTCCATCACATGGATAAAGGAATCGATGACACCATTCGCCAGTTGGCGCTTCGGCAACGTGTAGGTCGCTTCCGGTTCCAGGATGGAAAATTGTGGATAAGTATGTGGACTGGCAAAACTGATCTTCGCTTGCTTTTCCACAAAGGTCACGACCGAGTTGTTGTTCATTTCCGATGCAGTGGCCGGCAACGTCAAGACCGTCCCGAAAGGCAGCGCTTTTGTGACCGGCAAGCCTTTGCCAACGCCGCTGCCGAACATATCGACGGGATCGCCATCGAACACCGCACCTGCCGCAACGAATTTCACGCCATCGATGACGCTGCCGCCGCCTACCGCCAACAAGTAGTCATAGCCTTCCGCTTTGATCTTGTCGACTGCCTGAATCAGCGTTTCGTAGGTCGGATTCGCCTCGATTCCGCCGAATTCAGCCCACTCGCGGTTGCCCAATGCTTCGACGACGCGGTCGAATGTGCCGAATTTCTTCACGCTGCCGCCGCCGTACAAAATCAATACTTTCGCGTCCTGTGGAATCAAATCATTGATGCGCTTGATCTGGTCTTTACCGAAAACTATTTTTGTAGGATTTTGAAACTCAAAATTGCGGATACCATTTTCCAATCTCATCACTCACTTTTCGTTTTTTATTCTTTTTTCATTGTAGCACAGCTGTGTGGATAAACCGCTTGGGACGCTTCGGCAGGCGCTGATGCGGACGCTGGCGGAGTCGGTTTGCCTGAACTCCGGTGAACAAGGCCCTCCCCGGAGGACAGACTCGCCGTTAAGCCACCAACTCCGATGAGGACAGCTTCCCCGGAGTTCAGCCTTTCTGGCTTCATCCGACTCCGGCGAGACAAACGCTCATCGGAGCTGACGCCCGTTTGCAACACTGTGCTCCGACCGAGGCCGGAGCGCACAAAAACAGGGGCCGCTGGCGGCCCCCATATACTAACGATTATTTTTTCAGGATCCGGATGCTGTTGAGGACAGCCAGCACGGTCACGCCGACATCGGCGAAGACGGCTTCCCACATCGTGGCGACGCCGAACGCGCCGAGAATCAGGAACAGCCCTTTGACTGACATGGCGAAAATGATGTTCTGCCAGACGATTTTGCGTGTTTCCTCAGCAACGGTGATTGCGGTCAAAATCTTGGATGGCTGATCGTCCATGATGACGATATCCGCCGCTTCGATGGCGGCGTCGGATCCCAATCCGCCCATCGCCATCCCGATATCGGAACGCGCCAACACCGGCGTATCGTTGATGCCATCGCCCACGAAGATGACTTTTTCGCCTTTTCGTTTGCTTGCCAACACTTCCTCCAGCTTCGTCACTTTGTCCTGCGGAAGCAATTCGGCATGGACTTCATCGATGCCGATTTCCTTGGCGACTGCTTCGCCAACCGCATGGGAATCCCCGGTCAGCATGATGGTGCGGATCCCTCTCGCCTTCAGGCCGGCGATCGTGGCCTTCGCATCAGCTTTTATGGCATCTGCTATCAGGATGTAGCCCGCATATTGTTTATCCACAGCGATATGCACAACCGTCCCGGTTTCGGGAGCCGGCGCATGGATGATGCCGAATTTCTTCATCAATTTGGCGTTGCCGGCCAGGATTTCCTGCCCATCGACAACGACCTGCAGTCCCTGACCCGGGATATTGTTTGTGGTGGCGATCCGGTCTTCAGCTATCGGGTTCCCGTAGGCTTCCTTGATGGAATCGGCAATCGGGTGGCTGGAATGCAGTTCCGCATAGGCTGCCAGTTCCAGCAAAAGCTCCTCCGTCAGCTCGCCGGCGCTTTCGATCCGGGTTACGGCGAATTTGCCTTCGGTCAAGGTGCCGGTCTTGTCCATCACGACCGTTTTGACATCATTCAGACCTTCAAGGAAATTGCTCCCTTTGACGAGGATACCTTTGCGCGAGGCCGAGCCGATGCCGCCGAAGAAGCCGACCGGAATCGAAACGACCAAAGCGCACGGACACGAGATGACCAGAAAAATGCTGGCCCGGTAAAGCCATTCATTGAAACTTTCACCCGGGAACAAGAGCGGCGGCAACACCGCCAGCAACACGGCTGCGATGACGACGACCGGTGTGTAGTAGCGGGCGAATTTGGTGATGAAATTTTCCGTAGGCGCTTTTCGGCCGCTGGCGTTCTGCACCAAATCCAAAATTTTGACGACGGTGGACTCAGCAAATGGTTTTTCCACCGCGACTTCGATGACGCCGTTTTTGTTGATGAACCCGCTCAGGATGCTGTCGCCGGCTTTCACGCCACGCGGTACCGATTCCCCGGTCAGTGCCGAGGTGTCGACGGCCGAGGTTCCGCTCACGACTTTCCCGTCCAACGGCACTTTTTCGCCGGGGCGGATCAGGATGATGTCGCCGATTTTGACGGTTTCCGGCGCGACTTTTTCGATGCCGGCAGCTGTTTTCACGTTTGCGTAATCGGGGCGGATGTCCATCAATTCGGCGATGGAGCGGCGGGATTTGTCGACCGCGATGTCCTGGAACAGTTCACCCAGCTGATAGAACAGCATAACGGCCACTGCTTCCGGATACTCCTGGATATAAAAAGCGCTCAGAGTGGCGATCGTCATCAGGAAATTTTCATCAAACAGCTGTCCGTTCTTGATGTTAAGAAGCGCGCTCCAAACGATGTCATAGCCCGCAACCAGGTACGCGGTCACATACAATGCCAGCGAAACCGTTGCGCTGACCGGGGCGAAAATCGCCGCCAGCAAGATTCCAAAGCCGACGACCAGACGGATGACGGCTTTCCGGATTTCGTCCTTGTCCCCTTCGCCGTGCGCATGACTATGACCATGGCTATGTTCGTGGGGGTGCCCTTCAGCATCCTCGGAATCAGAGCCGTGATGGTCATGATGGTCGTGGAGCTTTTCGGCGGATTTCGCTTCAGCCGATCGGGCCGCAACTATCGGCAATCCGTTTGTTCCGATCGGTGCACCGCTTTTTTTTAGAGTCGGATGGATATCCGGTTCCAGTACACTGAGTTTTTGTTTCACTTTCGGCAAAATATCGTTCTCTTGATCCTCTTCGATTTCGATCCGCAATGTCTTCGTCATGAAGTTCACATTGCTTTCAAGAATCCCTTCTATTTTCGCGATGCCGGCTTCAACTTTGTTGGCACAATTGGCGCAATCCAATTCGTCCAAATACCATTCGATCCGCTTTACTTTCTCAGACATCTGAATTCCTCCTTAGACTCAAGCATTCCTATAATTTATCCGAAAACGGAATGATTCCGCATTACATATGAATACACGTTCATGTGTTAGTTATATTATATTCCTTACGTATGCTTGTGTCAATCGGATCAGGGACCGGTTATTTTTACCCGGATGCATGCAGAAAAAAAGCCAAGGTACCCAGATCTCCAAAAAAAGCCCGCCGCAGCGCGGCAGGCTCAACCAAATTCATCACAGTTCATCATATGGGATATTAAACGTATCCCCGCCGCTCAGATCACCTTTTTCAAAGCCTTTCGTGAACCAGCGCATGCGTTGCTCGGAGGTACCGTGCGTAAAGCTGTCCGGTACAATATAGCCTTGGTACTCTTTCTGCAGGGTATCATCCCCTACAGCGAAAGCTGCCTGCAAGGCTTCCTCGAAATCGCCCTCCTCCAGCAAACCCTGCTCTTGGACATAGTTAGCCCAGACGCCGGCCAGGTAGTCGGCCTGCAGTTCCAGGCGCACATTCAGCTCGTTGTATTCCGTTTCGCTCAACTGATTACGGGCGCTTTGCACCTGATCCATGATGCCCAACAAATTCTGGACGTGATGCCCGACTTCATGAGCGATGACGTAGGCCATCGCAAAATCGCCGGATGCTCCGTATTCTTGCGAAAGCGTATCATAGAAACTCAGATCAATGTATACCTTTTGGTCAGCAGGACAGTAGAAAGGCCCGACTTGGGAACCGGCCACACCACAGGCTGACTGCACCTGTCCGCTGAACAGCACAAGCGTCGGCTCTACATATTCCATGTTGTTGTTCGCAAATTCCTGGGTCCAGACATCTTCTGTGTAGGCCAATACGACGGATACAAATTCAGCCATCTCGTCCTCGGTCTTGTTGCTCGTTTCGGTGATGCCGGTCTGTGGCGTTTCTGTCGGCGTGCTGCTTCCGCCGCCACCGAACAGGTCACCGCCTCCGAACAGGGCAATGATGATCATGATGATGATCCCAAAAATCCCGCCGCCTGCCATGCCGCTCACGCCCAGGCCGCCGCCACCCGTCGAAAAGCCGCCACTGCCGCGTCGGTCCTCAACGTTTGAGCTTCTCCTTCCACCCTTCCATTTCATAGGAATTCCTCCAATATTCTATTTTTCGCATTGACAGCTCCGGCGATGCCAACCGTCCAGAAATCTGCCGCAATCCGAAAACCGCTTTCTTTCTTACACTTATTATATAGTATTGCCCGATGATTTAAAAAAAATACACCTGAGAGAAGACCGTCTTCGTTCGTCCCCATTGATTGACTGAAGCATCTGAATCCAGACAAGTTCCGCATCACCCTCCCCAATTACGAGCATATTGATAAAAAAATTCTATTCCAAGCCTTTGAAACGCTTGTTCATTTTCTGTTCAAATATTTGAACCAGCCAAAACGCGCGTTAATAGTGCAAACTTTACACCTGTTCAAGACTTTTATGGAATCACTTCATTTGTGAATAGATAAATATGCTGCAATAATATTGATTCCGGCCCGTTATAGGAATACCATAATCGTAAACCTATACAAGTTATCCCAAACAATTAGGGAGCGGCAATAATCGAATCCAAAGGAGCGATACGGAATGGGAAAATTACAGAACAAGGTAGCGATTATCACAGGCGCAGCGCAAGGAATGGGTGCCATGCACGCCCGCAAATTCGCGGAGGAAGGCGCCAAAGTGGTGGTGACCGACATCAATGAAGCAGCCGGAAAAACTTTGGCTGAAGAAATCGGCGAAAATGCCGTCTTCATGAAGCTCGATGTGTCAAAATCAGAAAATTGGGAAGAAGTCATTGCGCAGACCGAGGAAAAATTCGGACCGGTTACCGTACTCGTCAACAATGCCGGTGTCGGCATCTTCAAGACATTGGACCAACTGACGGAAGCTGATTTCCGTTTGACTTTTGAAATCGATGAACTGGGCGTGTTCCTGGGTATGAAAGCTGTCGTGCCTTCCATGAAAAAAGCCGGTGTCGGATCGATCGTCAACATTTCATCAGTCGACGGCCTTGTGAGTGCACCTACCGCCATCGCCTACAGCGCTTCGAAGCACGCCGTAACCGGGATGACAAAGGGAGCAGCTACTGAGCTTGGCCAATTCAATATCCGCGTGAATTCCGTCCACCCGGGCATCATCGAAACGCCGATGGCCGAACAGGGTGACGTCTACGAATACATCAAGCAATTGGAAAAGGACATTCCTCTGAGGAGGACCGCAAAACCGGAAGAAGTCTCCAACCTGGTCATCTACCTGGCATCCGATGATTCAAGCTACTCGACCGGCTCGCAATTCGTCGTCGACGGCGGCATGATTTCCGACCTGTAGTATTCTATTTGGCAAAAATATTTTCTGATACCGAAAAAAAAAAAAAGCGCGCAAGCAGCTGCCGGGACAGTTCCGGCAGCTGCTTGCGCGTTTTTTTCAATGGATTAATCTCTCTGATCTTCCAGATTTTCCAGTTCTTCCAGATCTTCAACTTCTTCGATCGTCATACCTTGGTGCTCCTGCATAAACTTTTCACGTTCTTTGTTGCGGTACTTATCCATCTTGCGCCTGAACAGTTCCCCATTGGAAGGCGGCGTCCAGCTGATGGCATTGGCGCCGGCATTGATCACATCCAGAATCGTTTTATCAGTCGGTCCGCCTGTCGCGATGATCGGAACATCCGGGAAATTTTCACGGATACGGCTAACGATATACGGCGTATCCTTTCCGCCGCTGACGTTCAGGATATCGACGCCGGCATCCAACCGTTCCTGAATATCCATATATTCCGTTACGATGGTACAGACGATCGGAATATCCACAGTTTCTTCGATTTGTTTGATGGTATCAATCGGTGTCGGCGCATTGACGACGACAGCCAAGGAACCCTGTGCTTCAGAAAACAAGGAGATGTTGGCGCTGCGTTTGCCTTGGGTCGTCCCCCCACCGACACCGGAAAGGATCGGAATGGTTGAGACATTGGCAATGCTTTGGATAACCGCCGGATGCGGGGTAAATGGATAAACCGCGATGACGGCATCCGCATCGTTATTCAGGATTATCGCAATATCCGTCGTAAAGATCAGGGATTTGATTCGCTTTCCAAAAATCCGGATCCCTGAACAGTTCCGGATCACGCTAGGGACTTGGACTGTGTCACTGCGCAAATCGGTTGTGATGCTTGGCGCTTCTCTTTTGATTCTAGGCTCCATTATTTCGCTTCCTTTCACTGAAATTTAACTATGATGTATGGAAAAATCAGCCGATGCTGAGGTCTTCTTCCTTCAGGACTTCCGAATAGAAAACCGCACGCGCGGCTTTCCTTCTCGGCTCAACGATGAAAGTCAAGATTCCAAAGACAGCGAATGTAGCCAACATCAATCCTACCAGCAATAACGCTTGATACAATAACGCATCGGAATCAGCCCTTGCCGCTCCGGCATACATGTTAAACGCAGCTATTCCGACACCCATAAACAGCGCCACCGGAATCAGGTAAACAACAAAATAAGTCAAATCCAATTGGAAAAGTCTCATCTTCTTGCCTTTCATGAAGGCTTCGCTTTGTCTCAGGATGTCCGTCGTTTTCATATCCGGATTATCGAAGTAAATGAAGTTCGATAATGCCAAGGAATAAAGCTTCATGATTCCCGGTATGATCAGCAATACAGACCATAGACTGACATAGACGGCCTGCAGCGCCAGAACGCCGAGCGTCTTGGACAACTGATTTTCAAATGGTTTGAGCAGATGGCCGGATGAAAGCGGCGTACCGTCCAACATATCCAAATAGCCCCATTCATTCCCCATCTGCATGGAGCCGATGATCAGCGCCACGATGATCGAAAGGACCACATTCAGTGTCGTTTGGAAAGGCGAGTATTGCATCGAAAAGATAGAATCCCAATTAGGCAAAGTCCCCGCTGGCAACCGCATGTTCAAGGCACTTTCGCCCGTCAGCGTTCTGACTACCGATTGCATGGTACTGTTCGCGATCGTGATAAGGATCAGGTTGATGACCGCCATTTTATAATTGCCGCGTAAATATTCTCTAGCTGTTGATCTGATTTCTTTGTTTGTTAACATATAATTATGACCACCCCTTACAATTTACGATAATTGTAGTATACCATAATCGGACAATTTGCAACGCTTTCAAACAAGCGTCTTTCATTTATTTCATTGCTGATCCCTCAGTGCTCCATTCCATCCACTTTCGTTCCGCAATTCGGGCAAAAATGCGCGCCTTGAGGATAGGAAGCCCCGCAGTTGGGGCATCTGCTTTCAAGTGGTTCGCCGGTCTGATACATTTGCAGATCGCTGTTCCGGATTGTGATTGTTTCTTTCCGTTCGATTGCTTTGCCTATTTGCGGATCAAGGAGATACCACGTGTCGCAACAGGTTGTGCGGACGAGATACTTTTTCCCGAAGGTGATGACCGGGATGAAAAACAGGCGGAAACGATTGCCCACAAGATAGACCTCATAGCGCCCAAAATGGCCGCAGCGACTGCAGGTGATCGTCTGGTTGTATTCAAGTTGTTTGCGGAACGGCATTACGTCAAAAAATAGAAACATCAGTCAGTTCCCCTTTCCAGTTCTTTGAATGCCTGCTCGTATGCGCGCAATGTCGCATCGTCAAAGCAGACAAAGGTAATTTCTTTGATGCTCGTTTGCGGATAATCGATCAGGTAGGCTTTGATGGTTCCGATAGCGATTGAGGTCGCCTGTTCCAACGGATAACCGTAAATGCCGGTGCTGATTGCCGGAAAGGCAAGCGTACGGATTCCGTTGGCCTCCGCCAGCTCCAATGATTTTCGGTAGCAGGAAGCCAATAATTCCGCTTCGCCGTGCATTCCGCCCCGCCAAATCGGACCGACCGTATGGATGACATGAGCCGCTTTGAGCCGGAAGCCGGGCGTGAGCTTCGCCTCGCCTGTCCGGCACCCGTTCAAAAGGCGGCAAGCTGCCAACAATTCCGCCCCGGCGGCACGGTGGATGGCGCCGTCCACTCCGCCTCCGCCGAGCAGGCTTTCATTTGCGGCATTGACGATGGCATCGATTTCGCACCGGGTGATGTCGCCCTTTATAAAGGACACTGTTGTTTGATTGAACTGCAATCTGTTCATTCCGATTCCTCCCTAAGATTTGGTTAGCCTATACCTTTCAATAGGTACACTTTACCAAAATTCCGGTTGATTATCCATTTGTCCGAATTGCGCGGAATGGTCGTGTCGGCGCGGTCGCTCTGCTAGACTTTCTACCGAAAAAGGAATTAAATGGAGATGAAGAAATAATCGGAAAGAAGGTTTTCGAGATGGCAGATAATCAAAAAAAGAAAAAGCGAATCCTCGGCGTCGAAAGCAATATTTTTTTTGTCGGCTTAACCAGTTTCCTGACGGATACGACGACAAAAATGGTCTACAGCATCCTGCCTCTGTTCCTGACGACATTGGGCGCTTCGAAAACGGAAATCTCCTTGATTGAGGGGATTGCCGAAAGCACTGCTTCCGTCTTGAAGTCCCTCTCCGGTTGGTGGAGTGACAAAATCGGCCGCAACAAACCATTCATGGTCATCGGTTACGGCATCACCGCCATCCTTTCACCGCTGTTCGCATTCGTGACAACGCCGCTGCAGGTTCTGGCGATCCGCTTTGTCGAACGCGTCGGAAAAGGCATCCGCACCGCACCCCGGGACAGTCTTGTGGCCGGCTCTTCGGAAGAGAACAAAAACGCCGGCTTGAATTTCGGCTTCCATAAGGCCATGGACAACAGCGGAGCCATCGTCGGGCCGCTGATCGCCTTTGCCGTGCTGGCCGCCTTCCCAGGCGACTATCGGCGCGTTTTCCTGTTTGCAGCCATTCCGGGAATGTTGGGTCTGTTATCGATCATCTTTTTTGTGAAGGAAGCCAAACGCGCCAAATCCGAACGTCTCGGAAAATTGGCCTTGCGTGATTTCCCTAAGGACTTCTACCTTTTTCTGTTCATCGTTTTCCTTTTTACGCTGGGGAATTCCACTGATGCCCTGCTCCTGATCAAAGCAAGCGACGTCGGCGTAAGCGATGCCTTCATCCCGATCATGTATCTGGTTTTCAATGCGGTTTCGGTCGCCTTCGCCGTTCCGCTCGGGAAGCTGTCTGACAAGATCGGTCGCAAGCGCATCATCATCGGCGGCTATCTGATGTTCGCGCTGATTTATTTTGGTTTCGGCAAGGCGGCTACTCCTTTCGCCATCGTCGGCCTCTTCGCCTTTTACGGCCTATACAGCGCTGCGACGGACGGCATCCAGAAGGCGTTGGTATCCGACATCATCGGAAAGGAGAAAAAAGGCACCGGGTTGGGGCTATACAATGCGCTCTTGGGGATGACGCTGCTTCCGGCCAGCCTGATCGGCGGCTGGCTGTATGACACGTTCAACAACCAAGTGCCTTTCTACTTCGGTTCCGCCACCGCTCTGCTTGCCGCTTTTTTGATGTTCCTCTTCTATCAACGCGGGAAACGCACTGGCACAACCCACGCTTAATTTAAGACAGCATGCAAAGGTGTAGGATTGGCGTTAGCAGCGGAATTCCCCGTCAAAGTGGTTTTGACGGGGAATCTTTTGTCGCGTGTGGCTGTATTTCCCCGCCAAGCCGATTTTGGCGGGGAGACTGAATAGGATTCGAATTGATTTTGCCCGCCAATAAGGTTTTGGCGGGTTATTTTTGAGTATAACGTACGTTCAACCTCAAAACCGAAGAGGCTGCATCAAACCAGAAAGTACACTTCTGATTTGATGCAGCCTTTCTGGTTATTTCAACAGCTTGGCGAGTGCGGCCATTTCTTCTTCGCTGAAGGTCAGTCCTTTGCCCATCTTTTCGTGGTCCGGACTCCATTCGCGGATGTCGTATTTTGGCGGTCTGCCGTTCCAGCTGACCAGGTTCAATTCTTTCGTCCAACCTTTTGCGGATGTGGACAGGACGCCGAGTTCCTCGACGATTTCAAAGGTGATGTCTGCCATAGGGAGGATCCTTTCTTTTTTTGAGTTTAAGGTTTGCTGCCGGGATGCCTTTCAGATCGGCAGCTTGCCTCTTTATTATAACCCAAATTGGTGGTCATTTAAAATATCCGCGGGCTTTTGAAATGAACCCGTCAAAACCGTGTTGACGGGGAAAATCAGTTCAAATCAGCCGCCATCATTTCAGTGAATGCTGTCAGGCTTCCCATCGATCCAGCACTTTGATCGCCAAAGCCGAGAAGTAATCAGCGGCGACCGCCAAGGCCTCTTCTTTGATGTTGAATTCAGGATGGTGCCATTCGCGCGTTCCTTCGACGCCCATGAACACGAAGAAGCCGGGGATGAGCGTCTGGTAATGCGCGAAATCCTCCCCGCCGGCCACCGGCTTCGGATCCACGATACGATAGGTCTGTTCGGCAGCCGTTTCCTCCATGATTCCCTTGAAGCGGACATCATTGTCAACAATCGAAACATAAGGGTGCCAACGGAAATCCGCTATTGCGCCGAAACCCGACGCAATCCCTTCCGCTGCCCGGCGCATCAAGGCCGGGATCTTCTCGCGGTCTTCCTTTTGGAAAGCGCGGACGGTCCCTTCCATGTAGACTTTCTCGGGGATGACGTTCCAGGAGTTGCCGCCGTGGATCTGGGTGACGCTGATGACGGCATTATGGAATGGGCTCGTATTGCGGCTGATGATCGTCTGCAGACCAGTGATGATCTGGCTTGCGATGACGATCGGATCGATGGTCGAGTCCGGAATGCCGGCATGTCCGCCGACGCCATGGATTTCCAATTCAAAACGATCCGCGCTGGCCATCAATCCGCCTTCACGGATGCCGATCGTGCCGACCGGAAGATCCGGCTTGTTGTGCATCCCGAAAATGGCGGAAACGCCCTCCAAAGCGCCGGCTTCCTCGACCCACTTCGCCCCTTGCGCGATCTCTTCGGCTGGTTGGAAAATGAATCGGACCGTGCCTTTCAATGAAGCTTTTTTGCCCTGAAGCAGGATCGCCGCCCCGATCATGGAAGCTGTATGATAATCATGACCGCAGGCATGCATGATTCCTTCTGTTTCGGAAGCGAACGGCAGCCCTGTCGCTTCCGTGACCGGTAAAGCGTCGATATCCGCACGCAGCGCGATGGTCGGTCCCGGCAGCGCACCCACGACCTCCGCAATCAGACCGGTTTCCAGCGGGAAATCGAGAATAGTGACCCCTTCCTCCGACAGCCAGTGGCGTATGCGCTCCGTCGTCGCAAATTCCTTTGCCGACAGTTCCGGATGCGCATGCAGTTCACGCCGGTAAGCGACCAATTTTTGGTAGAGCTTCGTTTTGGTTTGTGTGTCCGTTTGCGTTTCAGTCATGCTATCATTCTCCCTTTTTTCAGCGCTGTCCTGTTGCAGCTGCCCACCGGAAAACGTCTCCGGAGACTTGCCCTTTTTCCACTACTATATCGATTCCGTCCAGTACGGTCAACTCATCGGGAATTCGGCCACAGATCCGTATCTGTTTCCCGGTGTGGTGGCCTTCGCCGGGAATTCGGCCACAGATCCGCATCTGTTTCTCGGTGTGGCGGTCCTCACCGGGAATTCGGCCACAGATCCGGGTCTGTTTCCCGGTGTGGCGACCTTCGCCGGGAATTCAGCCCCGGGTCCTCACAAAAAATGACCGAAAAACACCCCTCATACAGTGTTTTCCGGTCTTTGTTCGGTATTATCTATTCTCTTTTTCTGAACTTTTCAGGTGCAACACCGTTTCCTTGTCGGAGACGGTCGGTAAAGCATAGGCGCTCCTGTACTTCTCATGGCCTTTGCCGGTCAGCAGGATCCAATCGCCTTCCCGGGCTTCAGTTACTGCCCGTTGGATCGCCAAGGTCCTGTCCATCATGACGTCAATTTTATGCATCCCGGCAAATTTTTGCTGATAATCGGCATATTCTTGCCTCATCGTTTCTTCCGGAATGCTGTTCAGATCGTCCGTAGTCAAGATCACACGCTCACTCTGCGCAACCGAAGCCGCGATCATTTCATCCCGCTTCGACACATCCCGGTTGCCCCGGAAGCCGAAGATGTGCGTGATCCTTTCCGCCCCATCCCGATGCATCGACGTCAAAATCGAACTGACCGCTTCCGGCGTATGCGCGTAATCGACGACACAGTGGACCCCATTCTTCAGATGGACGATTTCATACCGACCCGGCACGCCCGCGAAGGACTTCATCTGTTCCGTGACATCCGCCAAAGGATAGCCGAGATCCTGAATCACCGCACTTGCCATCGCAATATCATAGAGATTGTGTTCACCCGGCATATGCGGATCCAGCGCTGACGTCTCATCCGAAACAGCCAACGTGACCTCCTGGTTCGTCATCTTTTTGATGGACAAATTGGCATCTTCCTGATGGCCCACGGTGATGACCGGCATCCCCTTGGCGACCAGCCGCTGTGCCAATTTTAAACCCCAGGCGTCATCGGTATTGACGACCGCTTTCCCATCCGGCTTCAGCTTGTCGAACAGCAACGCCTTGGCTTCGAAATAAGCCGCCATTGTTTTGTGGTAATCCAAATGGTCATGCTGCAGGTTCATGAACAGGGCATAGTCGAATGCGACGCCCTCCAGACGGTATTGTGCCAGACCGTGCGAAGAGACTTCGATGACGATAAAGTCATCATTTGATGCCGCAATCAACTCATGCACCTTTTCGGCATTCGGTGTCGTGTTCGGCGTCGGATACTGGATACCGTTGATTTCATTGTGGATGGTTCCGATCATCGAAACGGCAAAACCTTGCTGCTCCAGCAGATGCTTGAGGAAAAAAGCGGTCGTCGTCTTCCCGTTCGTTCCGGTTATGCCGATGACGCGTTTTCTGCCGGAAGGATGCTCATAAAATTTATCCGCCAACTGTCCCAACGCCTGGCGACTGTTGGCGACTTTTAGGTAAGGAACAGGCAATGCCTCAGGGCAATCGTGTTCGCCGACGATCAACGCGGCGCCTTGTTTGATTGCATGCGGGATATAATCATGGCCATCCTGCTCGAAGCCCGTGATGGCGACAAATACCATTCCGTCCGTGATGTCCCTGGAACTATCGGTAATGCCGGTGATTATTTGTTCTCCATCCCACTTCGGCTGCTCTCCCAGCTGATAATCAGACAGCATTTCTTTCAGTTTCATGATTTGCTCCTTTAGTGATGTTTCTGGCGGGTTTCAGTATACTTTGGAAATGCGAAGTTTTTATGAATTTTTGTAAGAAACACGCGTTGCCTATATAGGATATACCATCACGTCGTTTTTCAGTACTGCTATGTTGCAGAGTTTTTTAGCGGCGTATGGAAATATTTTGATAATATTCCGGCTTCCAAGTATACCTTAACGCTCCCGAAAGAATTGCCTATCAGGCTTTTTGCGCATTCAGGATTTCCCACACGACCGTTACGGTATCGCTGTTGCTGATGTCTTCCGGCTCAAGATCGATCATCGGAGCGCTGTCGTAGGCCATCTTCGATGAAGCCGCATAGACGCGGGAGCGCACTTCGATTTCGCCCCAATCGTAATCAATCGCCAAGATTTTCCCTAGTATGACACCGCCCGCAGCAGCCAGTATCTGCGCCTTCGCCTTGGCGTCACGCACAGCATCCTCCAGCAAGGCCTGTTCGACCGCCTGCCGATCCTTCAGGAAAAAGTAGACCGAGAATTCCGGATCCGCTTCGCAGACCGACAGAGCCAACAGAATTTCGCCCAGACGCTTGCTGTCGTTTCCGAAGGTGATCTTCAGGTCATTCCGATAGCGGTACCCGAGGAAGTAGCGCTTGTTTTCACCGCGGAAGTCGTTCCTGTGCTCATAAGCGCTGTCGATCGAAAAGTGCGTGGAACGGATCTCCTTTTTCGGGAATCCGAGCGGCAGCAATGTTTCCCGAACTTGCTCCAGCGCCAAAGCGGCATGTTGCATCGCCAATTCGTAGGTGTCCTTGATGTCCTCCAGCTGCAGCGAAATCGCGATCGCATCCGGTGGAGCGCTGGCGAAACCTTTGCCTTTGACAGTCATTCTTGAAATTTCCATATTGGTTGTCCCCTTTTGAGTCGATCTGCTTCATTTTCCTTAAGCCTATCACGCGGAAAGCGGTTTCGCAAAAATCAAGTACTGACTACCGGAAAAAAAGAAAAGACAGCCGTTCAAGACGACCGTCGAGTTTCTTGCGCATTCTGTTCCTTTTCCAAAATCCGATCGACAAGCATGCGCACACCATACGTCAAAGGGATCGAAAGGTGCAAAGCTACCTGCAGACCGTGGAGTATCAAAAATTCAACCGTATTGATCGGAACAGGAAGGTCCATGCCCAGCTGGTACAGCTGATAGGCTCGTTGCGCCTGCAGCCCGGCCATCGCCAAGAAGAAAGCGTTGCTCCAGAAGGGTCGGCGCGTATATAGGTCAAAGAAAGCATGACGATAGACAACATTCACCAAAAAGAATAAGGCCGTGATCATGATGATGACCATAATTGCATTTCGGTAAGAAATCCCGCCAACGCTATCACCCGGCGTAGAGATGTAAACAAGAAGCAACGTGATCATCAACAACAAACTATAAAAGCCGAATTTGTAGCGAATTTTCTTTTGGGTCTCATCGTAAAATTTCAAAGCGAACCCTCCTTAGCTTCTGCAAAAGATTTTACCAACACATTCATTTCATTTTCCAGCATATCGATTTCGCAATAGGCAAGTTTCGGATTGTTCGCAGCGAAATAGCGGTAGATTTGGTTCACTCGCAAGTTGAATTGTTTCGGGCTGATCGGCAACTGGTTCGCGCGCTTCACGCCGCCCTTCTCGTTCAAGAGGAATTGGCGGTTCAATGCATGGATAACCTGAACCCAGGAACAGGCAGCATGGAAGAAGCTGCCGCTGGCGTAATGGATGTCCCCCTGCAGAGCTGCACTATGGCCATTTCCGAGCGCCAGTGTCGCCTCCTTCATGAAATAAACAATCGTCGCTTGGCGCAGCTTTTCCGGGTATGCTCCCTGCGCTGAAACCTGTTTCTTCAACGCCGTAACCAGTTGGTCCGAGCCTTCCCAGAGAATTCGGCCAAAATGGATTTCAGCCACACAGCTGCTGTTCACGACTCCGAAAGGGTGACCGCTCTTGTGCTTGACCATAATCTTCCCATCAAGGCAATCAGAGATGGCAAGATCCACAAGTCCGATCTCCCTTAAACTGTATTCAATCAGCAAACCGGCAGCATCCATCCGGCTGATCGCCTGATCCAGCTCCTGAAAGAAACGTTCTTCGGGGACATAATACAGCAAAACCGCCGATGCCTTACTGCTATAACCATCTCCGCAAGCCACGATGCCTTTTAATCCGGGAATGCTTTTCAGTTCACTCACAATCTTCTCTCTGTTCACTTGGTTCACGCATACCACCTCACATTTTTCTGATTTGGAAAACCTTATCGGAACGGCCGGTTGGGAAATTGCCCAGGCTCAAAATCACCAGTTCACGGTCCTTAATCGTGCAATTTGATTACTTTTATCCTATCATTTTTTGGCAATTATCGCAATTTTGACAATGTCCGCTTCTTCAGGTTAATAAATTGTGGAAATAGAGCCAAAACACGGATGTCGATCCCGATTCCCCTTGTCCGCCTTCTGAAAACATGCTATCATTCTATCTATAACAAGGGAATGAATGTCTCCCTTAGCAAATCGCTTAAACCGCTTATACAAGCTGATGACTTCTGCGCAATAGGCGCAGTCCGTCGTCAGCTTTTTTAGTGGCAATAATTTGGAGGTGCACCTTTTGATTTACAGTATCGCTCTAATTCTCATCATCGGTTTTCTTCTCAGTTCGCTCTTTACCCGGTTCCAACTGCCCGGCTTGTTGGGCTTGATTTTGACCGGCATCCTCTTGGGACCCTACGGAATGGACCTGATGGCGCCGGAATTGCTGGCCATTTCCGCGGATATCCGAAAAATCGCCTTGATCGTAATTCTCGTGCGTGCAGGCCTGACCATGGAGCTGGGCGATCTCAAGAAAATCGGCCGTCCCGCCGTGCTGATGACCTTTTTGCCGGCGACTTTCGAGATTTTGGCAGTCACCTTGTTGGCGCCGAAATTGTTGGGCATCACTTTATTGGAGGCGGCCATCCTCGGCGCTGTCCTGGGTGCTGTTTCGCCGGCTGTTGTCGTTCCGCGCATGATCATGCTGATTGAGAGCGGCTACGGCAAAGCCAAAGGGATTCCGCAGATGATCCTGGCGGGCGCTTCCGTCGATGATGTCTATGTCATCGTACTTTTCACTTCTTTTCTGGGCATGTACACCGGCAGCGGGTTCCAGGCCATCACGCTGCTTTCCGTTCCGGTTTCAATCGCCTTGGGTATGCTTGGTGGGTTATTGGTGGGCTTGGGTCTGGTTTTTCTCTTCAGGACGTTCCATATCCGCGACACGATGAAAGTCATGCTCCTGCTGAGCGCCAGTTTCCTGTTGGTGACGGCGGAGGATTCCTTTGCCAAGTTCATTCCCTTCTCAGGATTGCTCGGCGTCATGGCTGTCGGAGCAACCCTGTTGAAAAGACGCCCGGAATTGGCCAAACGCCTCAACGATAAATTATCCAAAATCTGGTCCGCAGCCGAAATCTTCCTGTTTGTGTTGGTTGGGTCGGCCGTCGACATTTCGGCCTTGGGCGGCGCCGGTTTCGCGGCTGTCGCTTTGATCTTCGGGGCTTTGTTTTTCCGGATGGTGGCGGTCTTCCTGGCGGTTTCAGGCACAAATCTGAATACGAAGGAACGCATCTTCTCGGCAATGGCCTATACGCCGAAAGCCACAGTCCAAGCGGCCATCGGATCGATTCCTTTGGCTGCAGGAGTCGAAGCGGGCAGCATCATTTTGAGCGTCGCTGTCTTGGCGATCATCCTGACCGCGCCGATCGGAGCCACCTTCATCGACCGCACTTACAAGACGTTCCTGACAAAGGCGCGTTGATTGTAAAATAGAATGAATGTATCCTATTAAGAAACCAGGGCTGTATCAAACTAGAATTATATGTTCTAGTTTGATACAGCCTCTTTCTTTAGGAATTTAATTTATGCTCAGAAATAACCCGCCAAAAGTACTTTGGCGGGGAAAAACAGTTCAAATCACAGTCAGAAAACCCTTCAAAACCGTCTTGGCGGGGAAAAACATCCGCGGGCAACACGAGATTCCCCGCCAAACCCAATTTGGCGGGGAATCTCGCCGCGAGTTCGAATCTCAGACCAAATAATAATATCACCAAACCACAAACGGGGCTGTCTCATTTCGAGATAGCCCCATTTTTCAGTCATTTCAACGTTTCTGCATGATGTAGAAAACGTAGTTGTAGTAGGCACTGTATTTTTCGAAATGTTTCATTTCCTGGCGGTTCTCCTCCACCAAAGCTTTCGCATCCTCGCTGTGGCCGTGCCTTTCCAGGAATGCCGCTTCGTTGGTCTCGTAGTAATGATAGTAATGGCTCGTCCAGTCCGATTCGGGCAGGACAAAATGAGCCACCGGGATGTAGCCGGCATCCTCCACTTGGGCAATCTTTTCCGCAATCGTCCCCATTTCCGGATAGACTTCGGTCCAATATTTGTCCACAATCTGCGGACGTTGCGGCGTCAGCCAGGAAATTTCGGAAACGACCAAGTAACCGTCTTTTTTAAGCAGCGGACGCCATTCCCGGATGCCTCTGGAAAAACCGATGTTGTAGATGGCGCCTTCCGCCCAGATGACGTCCAAAGAATCCGGTGCAAAAGCCAGCCGCTCCATATCCATTTCCTTGACCGTCAAGCGGTTCGTGATGCCCTGCTGCAGGGCTTTGTGCTTCAATATGCTCAAAAATTCTTTGCTGCTGTCGACCGCGGTTATGTGGGCAGGCGTCTGTTCGCTCAGCACCATGGTCTGCGCGCCGGTTCCGCAGCCTATATCCAACAGTTGTGTTTGCGGGGTCAATTGCGGCAGAAACTGCAGCGCTTTGATGGTGCTCTGTTGGCTGCCGGGACCTTGGCGCGGGTTGTTTTTGTGAAAATCTATGATCAAATCCAATGTTTCCATGATTTCCCCTCCTGATCTGCGTCGTCATGCCTGTCAGCGCAAGAACTTACTGCCGCTCGCCGACGACTGTGTAGCGTTGTCTCAGATGCCGTTGTCTTTCGATCTCGTCCACCAGCGCGATCGCATAATCGGCATAACTGATGTAACTTTCACCCTCGCTGTTCAGCAGCAGCGTTTCTGCCCCTTCCGCGTATTTTCCGGTCCGGTTGCCATTGGGATCAAAATAAGCGGATGGCGAAAGATAAGTCCAGTTGACTTTGCTTTCCTTCAGTATGCTGAGGGCCTTGGCCATGTTCGTCGCAGTCGATTTGAAAGCCTCAGGGAAATTGGCCGTTTCCATCACCCGGATCGTTTTTCCGGGATCCGCGTAAAGGCTGCCGGCTCCGCCCACAACAATCAGGCGCGTTTCCGGCAAGTGCTCCAGTTCATCGATCAAAGACTGCAGCGAGGTCACATGCTCCTCTTCCATTCCCGCAGGCGCATTGAACGCATCCACAATCACATCGAACCCTTTCAGATCCTCCAACTGCACATCGAAAATATCCCGCTCGATGATGGCTACTTTTTTGTCTGCAAGCTTGGCGGGATTCCGGATGATGGCCGTCACCTCATGTCCCCGGGCATGCGCTTCTTCCAAAATCAGCCTGCCTTGTCTGCCTGTCGCTCCGATGATTCCGATTTTCACTGAAACCCCTCCGTTCTAGTGTCAAACGTCCTTCTGTCTCTTTCATTTTAGGATTCTCAAGAATAAAAGTAAAGCCGGACACTTGTCGGGAAACAAAAGCACGCCCTGAAATGAATCCATAAAAAAAGCCTTGCAGAACCACTATACGGCTCTGCAAGGCTTTCACTTTTCTGATTATTCCGGAACAGCGTCTCCGATTGTATGCGGGTAGATGTTCGCGATGACTTCTCTGTCAATTTTCTTGTTGAAATAGATACTCATCACAAGTGCAAAAACTTCCGCAATCGGAAATGCCCACCAGACAAATGAAACATCCCCCATCAAGGATAGCAGAAAGGCTGCCGGCAGCAGCACCACGACTTGGCGGATCATGGAAACCCACAGACTCAGCCCGCCTTTGCCGAAAGC
Source organism: uncultured Trichococcus sp. (assembly GCF_963663645.1). Lineage (NCBI taxonomy): Bacteria > Bacillati > Bacillota > Bacilli > Lactobacillales > Carnobacteriaceae > Trichococcus > uncultured Trichococcus sp. The sequence goes on along the minus strand of NZ_OY760503.1, from coordinate 1,589,874 downwards.
TTGGAACACGGAACCGGAAACGATGTTGTAGCCTGCAGAAATATAGCAGAGGCTGATGATCCGTAAAGCCGGTATCCCGATTTCCAGCATTTCATCGGATGCATTGAATAACTGCAGTAGCGTTCCGGGAATCAGCAAGAAAACGGCCGTGCCAATGAACATGATCGCCATCGCATATTTTTTCGACAAGCTGATGGTCTGCTTGATCCGTTCTTTTTGGTCTGCACCGTAGTTATAGGCGATGATCGGAACCATCCCATTGTTCAGGCCGAAAACCGGCATGAAGATGAAGCTTTGAAGCTTAAAGTAGACGCCGAAAACAGCAGTCGCTGTCGGTGTGAAACGGATCAGAATATTGTTCAGGCTCAAATTCAGGAAGGAGCCGACAGCTTGCATCAGAATCGACGGGCCGCCGATGGAATAGATTTTTTTGATCGTTTGCATATCCGGGCGGAACCCTTTAAACGATAAAGTGATTTCCTTGTTGAACCGAACGTTGAAAAAGAAGGCCAATGAAGCAGCGGCTATCTGTCCGATCACAGTTGCAATCGCAGCGCCCCTTGTGCCCATTGCCGGAACCCCGAACCAGCCGAAGATGAAGATCGGATCCAAAATGATGTTCAGGATCGCGCCGGTCGCTTGGGTCGTCATCGTGTACAAGGTTCTGCCCGTCGATTGCAGCAAGCGTTCCATGCTGACCTGCATAAAGATCCCGAACGAGAAAATACTGATGACTTGCAGGTAATCGATTCCGTAGGCGATGATTTCTGCATCCTTCGTCTGGAAGGAGAAATAAAGCGGGATGAAAAACAATCCCAATGCCAAAAACAACAGGAAATGCATGGCATTCAGAAAGATGCCGTTATCGGCCGTACTGTTTGCAGCCTCGTAATTTTTTTCGCCTAGTCGTCTGGAAACCAAGGCATTGATCCCGACCCCGGTCCCGACCGCCAAAGCGATCATCAAGTTCTGCACCGGGAACGCCAAGGATACGGCCGTCAAAGCTTTTTCTCCGATTTGGGCCACAAAGATGCTGTCGACGACATTATATAAGGCCTGCACAAGCATCGAGATCATCATCGGCACGGACATCGAAATCAGTAGCTTGTTGACGGGCATGACACCCATCTTGTTTTCTGCCATCGCTGGCTGTTTGTTTTGTTGCATATTTTTTCCTTTCCAAAAAAGTGGAGCCGTCTATTCGACGGCTCGCTCTTTTGTAACTATAATTTTTAGTTTTCATCTGCCTCTTGGATAGGCAATTCGATTTTGGTCAAGTATTCCTGCGGCGTATAACCTTCGCCGTTGTAGTAGGTTTCGTAGGAGATGCCGTTCGTTTCGAAATCATGGACGGCCAACCACTGGTCCATTTCCTGGTAAATCTTGGGAATTTCATTATAAGGGCCGATGTTCAGGCAGGATACCCGTTTCCCCGCCGGAATGCTGGACATGCGGATATCATCCTGCGGAGACAACATTTTTGCGATCGGATAGCCGACTTCGATTTCGACGTTTTGCTTCGTGAATGAGTAATAGATCGTGAAACAGGGCCCTGCAGGCAGTTCTTCCAACAGATTCAGGTAGGTCAGGATCTTTTCGCGGCAGTCCCCTATCTTCGTCTGCATATTTTTCAGCGTTGTTTCCGTTTTGATGGAAATGATGCGCTGCTCCGGCTGATTGGTCAATGTGATGTCTGAAATTCTTCCCATTTTACAGAACCCCCTCTATCAAGGCTTGCGATGCACCGACTTTGAAAACTTCAATATAAGGATAGCATATTTTTCAGAAAAAAACCCACTTGATGCATCAAGTGTCGAAAAGTCGCCTTTTTTCCAATTGCTTCAGTTCTTCCTGAACGGTTTTGGCCAAGCCCAGATCTGTCAAAACATGCAGCACATCCCCCGTTTGCATAACTGTTTTGCCGGTTGCCACAACATTCTGTTGGCCTCTTCGGATCGATGTCACCAACACATCCTCGGGCCACCGGACATCACGGATTTTCTTACCGGAGAAATGACTTTCGGCTCTGATCGGCAGATCAAACAAATATTTTTTCCCGTTGCGCTTGCTGTCATGCGAAGCGATGAGCCTTTCCAAAAGGCTTTCATAGATGGGATCCACGCCCAACAGATCGGCGGTGACAAAGGCGCTGAATGAACAGATGGCAAGCGGCATCAACTGATTCATCCCGCCGACCATCTCCGTCACCAAAATGATGGCGGTCAAAGGTGCTTTTCCGATGGCAGTGAAATAGCCCGCCATCGCAAAAATGATGAAATGCGGCAAATATTGCGGATCGAACGAAAGCAGAGCCAAAGCGGCTTTTCCGTAGATGGCGCCCAATATTGCCCCCAATGATAAGATCGGCAGAAAAATGCCGCCGGGAACATTCGCGCCGTAAGAGATCATCGAAAATACAAAGCGCAGAACCCATAGGCCAATCAGCATCCCCAAAGAGAGTTGCCAATTGCTCAAATGCAGGATCAGCTCGCTGCCTCCTCCGATGGCCTTGGGAAGAAAATAGCCGATCGGGATGACTAGAATGAATGGCAAGATTGCGTTATACCGAGCCGGGATGAATGGCAACCTGCCATACAGTTTAGGCAATGACAAGACTACTTTGTTGTAGAGCCAGCCATTCAATCCCAGAAAGACGCCCAAGCCAATAACCAAGCCGTAGTAGGCGATCGGGATTGTGTTCATCATGCCGATGTCCAGCGCCGGAGTCAAACCGAAGATGTTCAAGGACACGAAATTTGCCACAAGCGCCGAAGAGAAGGTCGTGATGCCCAACAAGGGGGAAAAGTTGTGATGGACTTCCTCGAGGACAAACATCAAGCCTGCCAAGGGCGCATTGAAAGCTGCCGCCAAACCGGCGCCGGCACCGCTCGAAAGAAGGATTTTTTCTTCAACGTCATCCCCTTTTGTGAGACTGCTGATGCCTTGTCCCACTGCGGATCCCAATTGGATGGAAGGACCCTCCCTCCCTAAGAAGAGGCCGGATCCGATTGCCAGCAGACCGCCGACGAATTTTTTCCAGAGCACGGGCCACCAGTTAAGGCTGATGACTCCTTGTACTTGCCCTTCCACTTGCGGAATGCCGCTGCCCTTGATGTTGGGTTCGCTTTTGACAAGTTTTCCGACGATAAGCGCGGCTACCACTGAAAAAATCACCCAAGGGATGAGCCAGATTGGCCGTGCTTGCATGTAATGATAGCTTTCGATCACTGTCTCCAATATGAATTCAATTCCTAATCTGAACAGACTGACAATAAAGCCGGCTGATAAACCCACAAGCGTTCCTTTCGCAAGGTAAACGACGCGTTCATCAGCCATGAGCTTCCTATAAATATCCAAAGATTATCCCTTCTTTCTGTTGTTTTTGATCCATGTAAATCAAAAAACCTAAAACTATGTCCATAATTTTAGGCGGTTTTGATTTTTATCGTATCTACTTAGCCGAGTTCTGATTCGCAGAGTTCTCCGCCTAAGTTGACAACCCCACGCGGACAAAAAACGTCCGCTTTGTGTTTGTCCCCTTAGTGCTCGAACTCTACCCGCGAATCATCTCATCCTGCGCAAACGCGTTCTGAAAAGCAGATACCACTCCCGTTTTGTCATGGCTCTTGCGATTTTTAATCGCTTAGAGACATGATACACTTGACCGGTACGGTCACAGTGCCTCCTTACGTAGTGAACAAAAGAGGTTCACTTCGTTATTTGCTCCAACGTCCGGGTATCTAAACGCTTTTCATCTCGCTCTACTTAGTCGAACTCTGAATCCCAGAAATCTCCGCCTAAGTTGACAACCCCACGCGGACAAAAAACGTCCGCTTTGTGTTTGTCCCCTTAGTGCTCGATTTCTACCCGGGATTCATCGTATCCTACATTTTTTCTGGGGATTGGACTCCTAGGAGTCTTAGGCCTTCTTGCAGGACTGTAGCTACGGACTGGACAAGCGCCAGACGCGCGTTGCGTTTGTCGTCTTCGACCAGCACCTTTGTGTTGCCGTAGTATTTATTGAACGCTTGGGCTAAATGAAGCGTGTATTTAGCAATCACGGATGGCTCGAATTTTTCGTAGGCTTGCTGGATGATTTCGGGGAAGCTGTTCAACAGTTTCACTACTTCCCATGCATAAGCGTCATCCAAACCAAGGTCAGCCGCTTCGGTCGTGTCCAGTTCGACTGCCGCTTTGCGCAAAATGCTCAATCCGCGTGCGTTTGTGTATTGTACGTATGGGCCTGTTTCGCCTTCGAATTGCACGACTTCCTCCAGATCGAAGTCGAAATTGTTCAAGCGGTCATTTTTCAGGTCGTGGAAAACGACTGCACCGACACCGACTGCTTTGGCGACTTCTTCCTTATTTTCCAGTGTCGGATTCTTTTCATTGATCTGTTTCAAGGAAAGCTCGGTCGCTTCATTCAGGACTTCCTCAAGCAGGATGACTTTGCCTTGACGCGTCGACAGTTTTTTGCCGCCTTGCGTAATCAGGCCGAACGGGATATGGTGCATGTTTTCTGCCCAGTCGTAGCCCAACTCTTTCAATACGGCTTTCAATTGTTTGAAATGGTTGCTTTGTTCGTTGCCGACTGCATACAAGGACATCGCAAAATCATAATTGCGTTTGCGGTAGATCGCCGCAGCCAAGTCGCGGGTGATGTACAGCGTTGCGCCGTCCGATTTCTTGATCAAGGCCGGATTCAGATTGTATTTCTCCAGATCGACGATGGTTGCGCCGCGGTCCTGGGTCAGGATGCCGGCTTTGTCCAGCAGTTCAACGACTTCATCCATCTTGTCATTGTAGAAAGCTTCGCCGTTGAAGGAATCGAACGTGATCCCCAACATATCATAGATTTTCATGAATTCCTGCAGCGATTCGGAACGGAACCATTCCCAAAGATGCAAAGCTTCCTCATCGCCATCTTCCAATTTCTTGAACCAAGCACGGGCTTCGTCGTTCAACGTATCGTCAGATTCTGCTTCTGTATGGAAACGGACATACAGAGTCAACAATTCATTGATCGGCTCAGCTTTGACTTTCTCTTCGTTGCCCCACAATTTGTAGGCGACGATCAACTTGCCGAATTGCGTGCCCCAGTCGCCCAAGTGGTTGATTTTGATCGGGTTGAAGCCGACTTTCTTCATGATGTTGGCCAAAGAATTTCCGATTACCGTAGAACGCAAATGACCCATCGAGATCGGTTTCGCGATATTCGGCGAGGACATATCGATCGGCACGTTGCCGCCTTTCCCGATATCGGCTGTTCCGAAAGCATGACCTTCGGCAGCAATTTCATGCAGGACCGCATTCGTTACGGCTGCTTTTTCAAGGAAAAGGTTGACGTACGGGCCTACCGCTTCCACCTTTTCAATGTAAGGATGCTTCAGTTGTGCCGCCAAATCTCCAGCGATGGCTTGCGGTGCTTTGCGCAGTGCTTTCGCCAGTGCGAATGCCGGAAATGCGACATCCCCGTGCTCAGTGTATTTGGGTACTTCCAGCAATTGGTACACTTGGTCGTAGCTTAAATGCTCCGGTACCAGCTTTTGAATCTCTTCAGCAACAATCTTTTTATAATCCATATTTTTCTGCTCCTTTATTATACGCCTCTGCCTATCCACATGTTGCATGGCTCTCTTGTCTTCTCGTAGGTGCCGTAAATGCACGATAACGATAAAAAAAGCCCCTATTCTGCCCTGGCAAAATAGAGACGAACATCCGTGGTACCACTCTAATTCGATAAAGCAACACAGATGGGCTCTGATTAGTTTATCCTTTTGAACCGCTAACGGGGCTAAACCGAATGATGCTACTCACAAACGTCCTTTCCGATCTGTCCGATGAACAGGAGGATTGCGCTTGTTTTTGAGTCATTTTCTCTGAAGTGCGTTTCCTTCTTCACTCCGTTGCGGGCTTCCACCTTCCCCGCTCGCTGTGAACATTGCTCGAAGTACTTTCTTCATCACTGAATGTGTTTACTATCTGTAATACTATATCAAAGCCGGCCCTGTTTGTCTAATTGATTTTTACTTCCCTATCGTTCCGATGGATTTGGTAAATGCTTTGGACGGCTCATCCAAATGCTTTCCGAGTAATCCATGAAAATTTTTCCGATCCAAGATTTTTTCCGATGCATTTCGCGGAAGCCGATCCGTTCATAAACGTTTTGTGCCCGCCCGTTGCTGTCGACGACATCCAAGGCGAAGGTTTTGTAAGGTTCCGTTTCGATCAGATTGAGCAGCATCTGTCCGGCAACGCCTCGGCGCCTGTCCGCTTCGTTGGTCGCCACGCACTCAAAATAGAGCGTATCATCGTCGATGGCCAGTGGCTCGCCGTATTCTTTGCGAAAACTGAAATAACCGACATGTCCCCAGATAAATCCGAAATTAGCCAGGAAATCCTCTTTGTTCACTTCCATCGCACGGCGCTTGTTGGTCGAACAGCCCACCATCGCGACTGGGCGCTCCCCGTCCATCGCGACCCGGATCAGATCCTCCTGCAGCAGCCTACGGAATCCGCCCAGCAAGCGTTCGGCATCGCGATGCAGCGTCTTCATATCCTTATAGTAGCTGGTGACAAAAATTTTTCTGACTTCCTCTTTTTGTAATTCCGATAATTGGCTCATTTTCGCCATCGTTATTTCTGTCATGTTTTTCTTCCCTTCATGCAAATCTCACGTATTATTTGATCCGCGGTGTCATTGCTGGCGGTTGTTTCCGATGAATGCTGTGATGGCTTCGACCGTCTGCTGTTGCTGCTGCTCGGTGCTGATGGATGCCGTGCCGTCGCCCTCCTGCGGGCCGTAATCGCCGAACTGGCCATGATTTCCGCCATCCAGCACGATTTCCGTATAGTCTTCCGGCAGCATTCTTCGCGCTTCGTCGTAGCTTTCGCGGTTCAGGACTCCATCCTCCGATCCATAGATGGAAAGGACCGGAAACGGCGCGTCGTTCAAATCTCCGGACGGATAGGATGCCAGGAAAATCAGGCCGGCGACTTCATCAGCTTGACTAGCCACAAAACTGGCGGCCATGACGCCGCCCAAGGAATGTCCGGCGAGATACCACTCCTCAACATCGTTGTCCTGTGCCATGATCGCTTCTGCCGCGTCCGCATCAAAGACCGCCAAATGGAAAGGCATTTTGGCGACGACCACCAACAAATCCGCTTCGGCCAAGCTGCGCAGCAAAGGCGCATAGGCTTCCGCTTCAACCTTTCCACCTGGATAAAAGATGAGGCCGTCCTCCGGATCTTCCCCGTTCGGCGCAAACGTGATCGCATCATCCGTCTCGGTGATGGTGACCGCTCCATCCGACTGCAGCGCCGCGACAGCTTCCGCCGTCGCTTGGTAATAGTCATTCACATACAAAAAAAACGCCCCTGCAGTGATCACTGTCAGCACAGCCAAGCCGATCAGCACTTTTCGGACCCAACTGTATTTCCGGTTTTGTTCCATAATATCCTCCTTGGCATCATGATTGCACTTTTCTGGAAACTATTCTAAAGTAATCATGATGAGTGACTTACGAGTCGCATCCAACTCAGAAAGGCAGGTTAACACCATGTGGTATGATGGCATTTTTGAATCTTTGCTGGCTTTGCGCGATGAAGAACGCGCTCCCCAGATGTCGGCCTATATGCGGAATCAATTCCCGTTCCTGGGAATCGCAACGGGTCCGCGCAAAGCTGCCTATAAAAAATTTCTTGCAGCCGCAAAAAAAGAAAAAATCATCGACTTCGATTTCGTAGACCAGTGCTTCGAACATGATGAAAGGGAATTCCATTATGCTGGCGTCGATTATCTTCTGGCGATCCAGAATTGCCTCGGTCCGGAAGACTTGCCGAAATTGAAACAATACATCCAGACAAAATCTTGGTGGGATACCGTCGATGGCCTGGATGGAGTTGTCGGATCAATTGTCCAACGCTATCCGGAATGCAAGCCAATCCTGTTGGAATGGAGCGTTGCGGATGACATCTGGTTGCGTCGCGTCGCCATCGATCATCAACTTGGCTTCAAAGACAAGACGGATACCTCTTTACTGGAGGAAATCATCCAGAACAATCTGAACCAAAAGGAATTCTTCATCAACAAAGCCATCGGTTGGAGTCTGCGCGATTTCAGTAAAACGAATCCCGATTGGGTGCGCGCGTTCATTTCCGCGCACAAGGATGACCTCTCCAACCTGAGCATCCGTGAAGGCAGCAAGTATGTCTGAACAAGGAATCTTTTATTCGTCGATTGGCTCGTAGCTGAGCTGCACCAGACCGGAATCAAAAGTAGTTGCTTCAACCAATTTCAAAGGCAGCTCCTTCTCGCTCTCTTTGAACAACGGAATGCCTTCGCCTAGCAGCATCGGGATGATGGATACGGTGTAGCTGTCGATCAGCCCCTTTTTACGGAACAGGTCGATCGCTTCGGATCCGCCATCGATAAAGATGTCCTTGCCGGGCTTGCGCCGGATCTGATCCAACAGCTCTTCTGCTGGTCCGCTGTAAAAACGGACCTGGCCATCAGGAGCTCGCTCCGTCCGGGTCAGAACGTAACAGTCCCTGCTTGCATGCGGGAACTCCCCGCCGAAAGACAGCACTTTTTCATATGTCTTCCGCCCCATGATGACTGTGTCGATTGTTTCAATAAAAGTGGCATAGCCATAATCTTCATCAGGTCTGGCAACACTGTCGAGCCAATCGATGTTTCCGTCCGAATGCGCGATGTAGCCATCCAGACTGGCTGCGATATACACTTTGACCTTTCTTTTTTCCATACTGATCACCCCTCTGATTTGTCTACTCCATACAGTCAACTATACGCTTGGTTGACAATCAAAGAAAGAATTTTTCATTCGGAAATTGACAAAACCGCAAAAAAGACGATTCTGAGCGAATCGTCTTTTTTGCTTGCAGATTTATTTTTAGGTTGACAATCAGACATTCCCCACTTCGTTTACTTGCTTGAACTTCACAGCGGATAAGCCAGGATCAAACGGATGGCGGAATTGGCTGCAGCAACTTCCTTGAACAAGCGGACCAATGAATCCCCATAATCGCCGAGTTGGTTTTTCACGGTTTGCGGATTCTTCAGGATGATCATTTTGCCGGAATAATCGGTCGTCAGACAATCCCACAAGGCATCCAGGTTATTGCCGTAATATTCGGGGAGATGCAATTTCCTTTTCAGATAGGCATGTGTCGCTTTCCGGTCGGTCATCTTGCTGCCGTCCAAACGGATGATTTCCATCTTCAATCACTCCCCCTCCCCGTACAGTTGTTCAAACGATTCGTAATGATCATCGGTGTAAAAGATCAGTCCGTCATTTGAGTATACGATGCGCTCCGCCCCGCGGTAGCCGCCATCATAATCGATGTCTGCCTCGTAATAGGTCCTGCCTGATTTATTCGGAAGCAGGCCTTCGCGATTGCCGAAGAAATCACCGCCGATGGACATCCAATCCGTCACTTCCCACAAGTTGCCTTCAGCGTTGTCCCAGCCCAATGCTTCTGCATCCCGCTTCGTCAGATAGTTGGGCGGCAGCTCGTTGAACTGGTGAATATAGGCCGCAACTTCGTCTTTCGTGGAATAGGCTTGCCCTTCCATGACTCCGCTGCTGATTATTAGTTCGGCCGATTCCTGCGCTCTTGTTGCATTCTCATCTTCCTGAGCACTTTGAGAGCTGCTGGCGGCGATGCTGATCGAAGAGTCCGGTGTCTGATCTTCGAAAAGCGAGTCTACGCCATTGACCCATACGGCCAGAATGATCGCCAATAAAGCGAACAAGCCTTTCAGGCCGCTTTTTAAGTTTTTCATGCACTAGTCCCCTTTTTGTTGAGTGTGTTCCCCGATACGATACAAAAGGAACGCCGAATTGTCCAGCATTTAATCGGAATCATGTTGATCCGTTCCGACCCGCACCATGATTTCGTTATGCCGGAACATCGGCGGCACGAACGGAGCATTGAAGGACGCCAGCATATAATTCGAAGTAGGCTGGTACTTTTTCTCCTGCACCCACTGCGCCAGCTTCTCCAGCATGTCACGCTCTTTCCGGTCATTCGAATAACCGCCGTACTGGATGACCGCAAAAAGGCCGCTGTCGAATTTTTTGACGGTCAACGAGGGGCTGTTGGGCTGCGGAATATCCTCCCATTCCGACTTCGGGACAACGAACGCCATCTTCGTGCGCTCGTCCGACAGTTCCTGGATTACCGGTACGGTCATGCTGATTTTTCGGTCGGCCTGATTGTCTTTCGAAATATAACGGAACAAGGTGCCGAACCCGCTGTCCACATCCGGGTCAGCGGCATTGTCGTATTCCACGATATAGAAGTCGCGGTATTCCCGCAATTCGAATGGTTCCTCCGACAGCAGCACGGTATATTCCGGGCGTTCATATTTAGCCATGATTTTCCTTCCCCCATTCTGTTCTCTATAGCTGAATTTTACCATGATTTTCTTTTTTTCCGAAAAGATAGGATGCTTGACTGGTTTGGGGCTTGTGCTATCCTTTAACAACTGTTATAAATAAATTACAAGTAAATGAGAACGTTATCAAATCGGATGATTGGAGGAGCCAACCATGCTGAAAAGTTTTTCGTTGCAGGAAAAAAGTTGGATCATGTACGATTGGGCCAATTCCGCCTACTCCGTCATCATCTCCTCAGTCATTCTGCCGCTTTTTTATAAATCGATCACGACCGGGGAAGGGATTGCACCGAACCTGGCGGATTCTTATTGGGGCTACGCGACCTCCGCGGCTACTTTGGTGATTGCGATCAGCGCCCCGCTCCTCGGGACGATCGGTGATTATCCGAAATGGAAAATGCGGCTGTTCAAAAGTTTCTTCCTGATCGGCGTTGTCGCAACCGCCGCGCTCAGCTTCACGGACGATTGGCGTCTGCTGCTCGCCTTCTACATGCTCACAACAATCGGCTTTTCGGGCGCGAACATCTTCTATGACGCCTTTTTGGTGGATGTCGCGACGGAGGAGCGGATGGACCGGGTATCCACTTACGGCTTTGCGATGGGCTACATCGGCGGCAGCACCATCCCGTTCGTGCTTTCGATCCTGCTGATCATGTTCGGGGAGAATATCGGCATTCCCCGGACGACCGCCACCAAAGCATCCTTCCTGTTCACCGCTTTTTGGTGGATCGCCTTCACGATTCCGATGCTGCGCAATGTGAAACAGCGGTATTTTGTCCCGGCCAGCGAGCACATCATCCATGACAGTTTCGCCAGGCTTTCAAAAACACTGCGTCAGATACGCAGCCACAGGAAAATGTTCCTGTTCCTGGTCGCCTACTTCTTTTACATCGATGGGCTGAATACGATCATCCACATGGCGGCCGTCTTCGGCGACAGCATCGGGATTGTGTCCGACATGCTGATGATCGCCGTGTTGGTGATTCCGATCCTGTCCTTCCCTTTCACGATCCTCTACGGAATACTGGCCAGGCACTTCGGCAGCAAAAAGATGATTTTGGTGGGCATCGTCGTTTATCTGCTTGCCTGCCTGCTGGCTTTCAGGATGACCACCGCCGTGGAATTTTGGATCCTGGCTACGCTGGTCGCAACTTCTCAAGGTGGTATCCAGGCACTATCGCGTTCCTATTTCGCCAAGCTTGTGCCGAAGGAGAACGCCAATGAATATTTCGGTTTCTACAATATCCTCGGCAAATTCGCTGCCATCATGGGTCCGGCTCTCTATGCGCTCACGAGCCAATTGACCGGCGACTCGCGCAACGGGCTCGCCAGCATTTCCCTCCTCTTCATCATCGGAGGCGTGCTGATGCTGCGCACAGAGGACAATTGATTCGGTGTTTTTTCTGATCCATACCCGAAAAGTGGCTGTCTCGAAAATGAGTAAGCTTCTTCTTAGTGGTTTGCTGGGATGTTTGTCTGGTCTTGGGTCTGAATTCATGATTGTGAGCGAGATTCCCCGCCAAAATGGTTTTGACGGTGAATCTCGTGTTGTCGCGGACGCTTTTCCCCGCCAAAGTGGTTTTGGCGGGTTTTCTGACCGTTATTTGAGTTGATTTTCCCCGCCTAACCGCTTTTGGCAGGTTATTTCTGAACATACATCCATTTCCCAAATAGAAGGGGCTATATCAAACCAGAAAGTACTATTCTGATTTTGATACAGCTCCTTTTTGATTTGGCATTTTTTATTTCAAAATGATCTTTTCCGGGAAAGGCTGGAGCCTTGAAGTATGCCACATCTTATCGATGTAGGCTGTGGTATACGCCTGCTCGACACCATGATAGAGATAAGCGGCCTTATCAGTCAGTTCGTAAGCGCGCCCATTCTTTCTGAGATAGCCCAACTTAGTCGCCACGACTGGCCTATTGAAGCAGCTTCCGCTTCCGACAATCCTTTCCATTCCTTCCATTCATTTTTGTTTGTCATAACTCATCATCGCAGCTTTCGCATCAAAGTAGGTGAAGTCCCCTTCGGCATAATGCCAGACCGCCTTCAGCTCAGTCGGCTGGCGGATGCCGTTGATTTCCTTGTACCCTCCGCAGATCGCCGACCATCTGATTTTTTCGCTTTTCCCATCCATCGTCGTGGCTTCCCTGTCATCGGTCGTGAAAGCTACCATCTCATCATCTTCATTGAACGTGAAGACTCCTTCCGCACTCGTTCCGTACGCCGTGATCACCGCTTTGGCGTGGTGCGCGTCGATTGCCTCCCAGCGGATGTAGTCCTGAAGAGCCGCATTCGGAACGAAGAGGCACTCAGAGAGGAACGTCACCAAACTGGCCTTGTCCATCGCTTCCCCGTCAATATCGAACAGAGTGATATTTTTCGCCACAATCCCTTTCATCGAACCCTTGCCGTCGACATAGGCATCCACCCCTTCGAATGGTACGCCATAGAGTGAACTGTCGATGTAGGCGATCCGATCGGGCCCTTCCACAAAATTATATTGCGTATAGGCAATCTTGATGGCCTTTTTCCCCTTTCCGAGCGAAAAGGCGACATCCGGAAAGACTGCCTTCATATAGGCCATTTTCGGTTTCCCGAGATGACCGCAACGGCGCAGGTGCCGCCGGACAGGGCCAGGCAGCGTCGCAATGTCCGCTTCCGTGAAGCGACCCTTTGCCGGCTCCGTTTCCTTCAACAAATCCTCCGCCAAATCGGTAAATTCCCTGGCGGCCTTCGAAGGCGCCGCGCGCAGATAGGCATGCACAACTCCGGCAGTCCCGAGCAGGACCCCACCAACCGTAATGATTTTCTTTATCGCTACCATTTTCTCTTCCACCCTTTCGCAATCCTCAAAATCGTTTTATTATTTTCTCTGCAAAATCACTTCTTCACAGCCCCCAAACGGAAAGAACGCTTTCATTCAGGTGCACTGGCCGTCGCATCAAAAATGAACTTTTGGTGTACTTTCAACGAAACAGATTGACGACAGCAAGCAATATGGATATAATCACCCTGACATTATTTTCAGATTTGAAATCAAAGGAGAACGAACTACTAATGAAAAACGCATCAAACACACAGAACAACACGATCGTCAGCTTGAAGGAATTCACTGCTAATCCAGCGCCGCTTGGCTTATTGGGCTTCGGAATGACGACAGTCCTGTTGAACATCCACAATGCAGGTTATTTCCCGATGAACACGATGATTTTGGCTATGGGCATTTTCTTCGGCGGCATGGCGCAAGTCATTGCCGGCATCATGGAATTCAAGAAAAACAACACTTTCGGCGCAACTGCCTTCACTTCTTACGGTTTCTTCTGGCTTTCCCTTGTCGGAACGATCGTTATGCCTGGTCTGGGCATGGGCGAAGCGGCTTCGGCTCAAGCGATGGCAGCTTACCTGTTCATGTGGGGACTGTTCACGTTGGGCATGTTCGTCGGAACATTGCGCATCAGCAAAAACCTTCAGATCGTCTTCGGTTCTTTGACATTGCTTTTCTTCCTGCTTGCTTTGGGAGACTTCACGGGCAATGAAATGATTGCGACTATCGCGGGTTACGAAGGCATCTTCTGCGGCTTCTCAGCAATCTATGGCGCTTTGGCACAAGTTCTGAACGAAGTCTACGGTGAAGAAGTCTTGCCGTTGGGCAATGTGACGACTGCCAAGAAAGCGGCAAAAGTCGAAGTAGCTACAAGCAAATAAACGACTGAATCAAATTAAAAGGGGCTGTCTCGAAAATGAGTCAGCTTCTTCTTTCTGGTTCGCTGGTATGATTGTCTGGTCTTGGTTCGAGTCTATGATTGTGACCGATATTCCCCGCCAAAATGGTTTTGACGGGGAATATCGCGTTGTCCGTGGACATTTTTCCCCGCCAAGGTGGTTTTGGCGGGTTATCTGACTGGGATTTGAGTTGATTTTCCCCGCCTAAACCGCTTTTGGCGGGTTATTTTTGAGTATTCATTCATTTCCCAAATAGAAGGGGCTGTATCAGACCAGAAAGTACTATTCTGGTTTGATACAGCCCCGTTTTTTTGCTTTTTCGGTGGCGTTCCTCGACCAGCCGCCGAGGAGTGTCATTCGAAGTCAGCAGCAATCTTTTTACGGGGCTGGCTTGTGCAACCTGACCTGAAAATTTGCCTACTGCTCTGTCCTGAATAATGCCTGATTTGATTGATTGCTGATTCTTCCGTCTTGGCGGTTTATCTGTTGACGATCCGGCAACAATGGATCCGGGCGGCTTTCTTTTTGCCTTCTTCGATTTCCTGATCGAAAGCTGCCCTTTCCTCCGGCGTCAAGTTGTTGATCGACAGGAAGCTCAAGTTGGACAATCTGTATGTTTCCTTCACATCGCTGTCATTTCCGAAGGCCGTCGCTTCGATGTTGTTCAGCACCTTTTCCGGATTGCCGGCTCCCATCGCTTCCAGGCTCTCCTTGTCCTGCTCTGAGAAACGCATCGCCAAATCGAGCGTCGTCGTCTTGTAGACGGTGCTGCCCATGAAGGTGACGCGCGTCAGGTATTCATTCGTGACATCGTTGTACAGGATGTATTCTTTTGCTGTTGTCTGTTCCATGATTAGGTTGTTCCCTCCAAAAATACCGGTCTGCCGCTCAGCGGAAACCTGTTCTGTTTGCATTCCCATTATAGACCATCCGCTCCGCTTTTCACATACCGGCGGCAATTGTTTGCCGGTTCAAGCCGGCTTTTTGCTGTTTTTGTAGGCATCATGGAACCCTTCGAATGAGTCCAACAGGAAGATGAACAGGAAGAAAGCCTTGATCGCGTTGAATGCAGTATTGAGTACCCGTTGTCCATCCGTGGCTTCGGCGATTTCCGTGACGAGCTCCGGATTCAGAATCGCCGCATCTTGAAGGATGAACCACAACAACACAAACGAAAGCATATTCAAAATCAGATTGGCGGTCGCAACCGGATAGGTCCACTTCCTGAAAACGAGCTTGCTGGCGGAGAACAGCAATTGCAGCACCAGCATGCCGTTGATGTACGGCAGGTAACTGCGGAACACTTGCTGATTCAAGATCGGAATCATTTCCCTGCTGCCGTCCAGCGTATAGTAGAATCCCAGCAGCTGGCTGTATTGGTTGACGAGGATGATGAACAGCACCGTAAAGATGATGCCGACGATGACCCCGACTCTGCTGAACGGTTTTTGTGGAACTTCCTTCTCGGGCAGATCAGTCAGGCTCCAGTCCTCTTGGATTTCCGTCAGAAGCTTCTGTTTTGCGGTCCTTTCCATGATGGCGAACACAAGCGTCACCCACCCGAAAGCACCGATTGCCGCACTGATGGCCGTCGCTAAACTTTGAGCGAAATAACGCAGCAATTCCACATCATTGACGATGAAATCGACTGTATTCCCGATCAGCGTGCCGATGACCGCGACCGTCATGACGATTTTCACGATCAAAAGGTAGGTGCCGTAAAGCTCTGGCCCGATCAGATGGGGCGCTTCCCTCAATTGCTTTTCAGCCAGTATCCGCGGATTCCCCAGGCCCCTCAACACTTCGCGTTCCGTCTCTTCGGAAGCATCTCCACGTTCCTGCAGCCGCTCCGCGATGATACGGCGCATGGCTTTTTCCACTCCAGCTTTTTCGGTCGGTGGGATATGTTTCAGGCCGGCCGCGATGTACCTTTCCTGTAGTTCCATCTTTATCCCTCTTTTCTTTACTTTTCAGCCTTTGACTACAGCGACGGTCTTGAGGCGGCGGACCGGTTCGACGAGATCCAGTTCCTGGGAGAGCACAAAATCGATGGCTTTGTAGGCGAAACGGGATTCCGTTCCTACATCTGTCCGTTTGGCTTTCGCGAGAAAGACGCCCAATTCCCTCAAATCCAGGATGGTGTCCTGGACACTGAACTGCTCTCTGGCATCCAATCGGCTCATGCGCCTGCCAGCCCCATGTGAACAGGACTGGAAACTTTCCGGATTGCCTTTGCCTTTGACCAGATAGGAATAGGTCCCCATCGCGCCCGGGATGATGCCCAGTTCGCCCACACCAGCGCGGATGGCTCCTTTGCGGTGGACCCAGACTTGTTTGCCGTAATGTTCTTCCAATGCGGCATAATTGTGATGGCAGTGGACGGCATCCGACAAATTGACGTGGTTGATGCCTGCATATTTTTTCACCCAGAGTCGGACGATTCCCAACACTCTCTCCATCATCTGGTTGCGGTTTTCTTCGGCGAAATCCATCGCCAATTTCATCCAGCGCAGGTACAGCTTCCCGAGTTCACTTTCCGTTGAAAAATAGGCCAGATCCCACTCGAGAGGGACCGGAGAATGGTCTTTTTTGTTCACTTCCTTGGCCAGATCGTTGAAATAGTGGCAAATCTTGAAGCCGAGATTGCGCGAACCGGAATGCAGCATGATGCCAAGCTTTCCCTGGTCGTCCGTCTGCAGTTCGATGAAATGGTTACCGCTGCCGAGCGTGCCGACTTGATAGGCGGCGTCATCCAGTTCCTTCATCAATTCCTGTGGCATCGTTTCCTTTTCCTCGGGAGTCATACCCTCAAGGAACCGGGCGACCGATTCGCATTGCTGTTTTTTCTTATGGTGTTCGAAACCGGTCGGGATATTCCGCAGGATGTCGCCCGCGATCGCCTGGGCCAGTTTCCCGTTCGGCGTTTCGATTTCGATCAGCCGTTCGACCGGGATGTTCGTCTGAACAAAGCTCATCCATAACGATAGGTAAGACTTTGATTTAATCTCCGTCTTTTCCCCCGTTCCACACCGTACGTGCGATTTTCACCGCATACGGCGTTCCCTCGGTTCAACATTAAAAAGTGTTTTATTATGGTTTATATCAGTGATTTTTATCAGATTGTTAGATTATTTCGTTTCCTGCCAATGTTCTTAACTTATTCACTTTTTGCTTCATTAAATCACTTAATTTTAATTTCGAAATATAAGAGTTAATTGTATTTCCATTCGTAGCATGGACAAGAACATGGGCATCTCTGGTCATTAGTGTGAGGTTTTCATAATTGTCTTTACCACCATTTTTCCGAGGAACAATGTGGTGACAATGGATATCTAAAACATCCTCAAACTTTCTACCAGTGATAGCACATTTGCCACATTGGGCAGAGAGAAGGGAAATTCTATTGTCCATGTACTCGATACTTCTTCCATACTGACGTTGTTTCATCATTTGGAGCATTAACGAAGTATCAAATTGCATGTTTTTGTGAATTGCTTTTCTACCCTCGACAGTATATTTATTAATTTCTTTCTTCTTGTTCATTGGCGGTTTTGTTTTTACATAAGCCAAAGGGACAAGTAGAAGTCCACCAACATATCTTGCCTGTCTTGATTTTCCATACTTTTTAACAATCGCCGCCTGACTTGTTTGGTCAGTTTGTTTTTTTAGTGATTGATTAAGTCGATTCCTCGTATATTTCTTGAATGTAAAACCTATTCGTCCAAAATCACTAGCTACCATAGTAGCCATCTCGTAATAGTTGTGCCAACCCATGATTTGCGTATTGTATTTGACAATCGCTTGTTTTCTAGTGGTATTGTCACTAGCGTGTTGGATTTCTTTTACAGATTTTCTCGATTCGGTTTTAATTTTTTTAAGTGCTTTTTCACAAACGTGAGATTGTATGATGTTCTTTCCTGACTTTTTTTCTACTTTCATTGTTATGCCCAGAAATTCTGAATGTTGTCTTTTAAGGTTAACTACTCTGGTTTTTTCAGGAGAAACATCAAGTTTCAACCTGTCTTTCAACCATTTTGTAATGGCAATTTCTACCCTTTTTGCTTGGCATTTGCTTCTGCAAAATATTCTAAAATCATCTGCATATCTGATAATATGCATTTCTTTTAGTTTTGTGGTTTTCATTGCCCTATAACCATGACTTTTATCCTTTGTTCCTGTTTTGTAAGTCCTGTGTGAATATTTATCCACGATAGGATTATTTGACCATTGGCTTTCAACCCAGTGGTCAAGTTCGTTCAATACAATGTTGGCTAACAATGGAGATAGGATACCACCTTGTGGCGTTCCTCCGTCAGGAATGACCATTTTCCCATTGGGTAACAAAATTGGAGCTTTAAGAATTTGTTGAATGATATACAACAATTTTTTATCCCTAATGTTTAAAGCATAAATTTGTTTCAAAAGTTTTCGGTGATTTACTTCGTCGAAGAAACTCTTTATATTTACTTCCACAATATAAGTCAAACCGGTTCGGTTAATATGCTTATATGTTGCGGCAATAGCGTTTTCGCAACTTCGATTCGGTCTAAAACCATAGCTATTATCACTAAATTTCGCTTCACAAATGGGTTCCATGACCTGCAATATGCATTGCTGGATAATTCTGTCCCAGATACACGGGATTCCCAAAGGTCTGATAGCACCATTTTGTTTAAGGATTTCTTTTCTCCGTACTGCCTTTGGACGATAGTTGAACAGAATTTTCCTGACTCTTTCTACGAATTCTTCTTGTTCCATCTTTGCAATACTTTTAATAGTAAGTTTGTCTGTACCGGCAGTGTTGCTGCCAGTATTTGACTTTACATTTCGGTATGCAAGTAAGATGTTTTCTGAACTAAGAATTAAGTCCATTAGATTATCAAAAATTTCATTGTTCATGCTTCGCTCATAGAGGTTATCGAATTCAGATTGCAAATCGTAATACTCGATGTATCGAAGTTTTTTATCTTTCAAAGGTTTACTCTGTTTCTCACTAACATTCATCAGCATCAACCTCCTTTGGTGGGGGTTGTGTTTCATTTGTCATACCCGTAAATCCTGTTGATTCAACCATATTTCTTTTTAATCTTTGAACCGACTTGTGCCTTTCTCTCCACAGTTTATTATCACTGTTTCATAGATACTCTGGCACTACTTTCAGCATAGGTTCAACTGCTTATTATTCTTCGTCAGTTTACATTTTTGCAAATGCCCCATACCTTCCAACGTTCCGATAGTTCTATCTGTGCATATAGGTTTAGGTCGTTGCTGTGAGCCTGTTAGCTTGAATACGCCTTTAACATATTAAGGATTTTCATAGTTGCGGGTTTTACTCATCCTCACTAACTACCTTTTTCCAGGTAACTTACCATTTCTAGCAAGTCATCGTTTAGACTCTTTCATTCGCTTCTTCGTCAGGGTTAATAACCCATTCTAACCATGCCTATTTTATAGACTCCCGACCTATGGGCTACATCATCATTTTACTTATGATTTTCGGTAGTTTAAGTTTCAAAACTACTACGGTAACTTTCAGTCGACCTCTCCGAGCTTCTGAATATGTGGTTTCCCTACATAGCCAGTCGGGGTATTAGAGGAGATGTTTCAAGGCGTTACCCTATCATTCCATCTCTCGAACTACCAGTTCTCCAACAAGGGCTAATCCCTTGTTATGTCTAATCTTTTCAATTAGAAACGTTTCGCACCACAGCCGATATCCACCCCGACGGCATTCGGAATGATGACCTTCTCGGCAGCGATGACGCCGCCGATCGGCATGCCGTAGCCGGAATGTGTATCCGGCATCAGCACGACCCATTGATGCAGAAACGGCAGATTAGACAGGTTCTTCGCTTGTTGCAGACAGTCCTCACCGATCTGTTCCTCATTCTCCAGCCAGACTTTTATCGGCCACTTCTGTTCCTCGGGATTGAAGATGGTAATCATCTGATGACGCTCCTTTCCGGATGTATTGCGCAGCGTAGTTATTTGACTTTTTGATCCTTCCGCGCAGCCAACTCGCTGAATTGCTGCAACAGTTCTGCTATCTGCCTTTCGCGGCGTGGATTCTTCCAGTTGATGACGGCACTGCCGATGACTTCGGCGCCGAGTGCCTCGCAGAGCGCCGTCATCTGTTTCAAAGCGTTTTTGCCGCCCATCCATGGGAAGGGGAAGAATTGAGTCACAAACAGTAAGGTTGGCTTTTTTTCCAGTTGTCCGATCCGCGAAAAATAATGCTTCAGTACAGGAGAAGCCGAAGCCCCTCTGACCGGTCCGGCAATGATCAGGAGATCGTACGCCTGCGGATCAGGGTAGCCTTTCAGTTTAATATTGTCAATCTTTGTTTCACTAAGGTTTTCCTCGCCGATGGTCTTGAGCTGTTCGATTTCCACGTCGTGCCCGTCAGCCGTCAACCTTTCCTGCAGCCGCTCCGCAACCGACAGGGTATTTCCCGTCAAGGAGTGGACGATGATCCCGATTTCCATAGACTTTCCCGCTTTCTGTTATTTAAATTTTCGCCATTAATGGATGTGTTTCGTCTGTCCGAATGGGGACCTTGCCGCAACCTCGACCTTGATCCGATCGGGGTCTTCGAAAAAGACGGCGTAGTGTTCTTTTCCGCCTGCGAAAGGATGCCTTTCGGGATACAACAACGGGAAGCCGCGGCGTTGCAGTTCCCTGTACAGTTCGTCCACCTGATGTTTTGTGTCGACAGTGAAGGCGAGATGGTTCAACCCGGTCCGGCCGCGGTGATAGGATCCATCCAGGAAGCGTTCGGCTGTCTGAACAAAGATGATGTATGTATCGTCTTCCTTATAGCTGAAGCCTTGCTCCCATTCCTGGTATTTGCTGAAGCCCAACTTTTCCAACAGCCACGACCAAAATTGCTGGCTGGCCGTCAGATCGCTGACATTGATTTCGATATGATGAATGAGACTCATTTACCCACTTCCTTTTCCGTTAAGATAATCGCTTGAATTTGGCATACAGGATCGGCCCGATGAAGACCCCAAGCAACAACAGATAAAAACCATACGAGCCGAAAATACATCTTTAATGATTGCTTTCGTTTTCGGTCTTTCTTTCTCAACTTTCGATTCCGCACCCGATCCGCTTACAATTCAGAAGCTGATTCTTTGTCCGATGCGACTGGGTTTGTTATAGTCAAGCTATCAGCATTTCGCACAACGCCATCATAAATTTATTCAGAATGAAAAATTGGAGGAAATTATGAAACTCAGCATATTGGACCAAGTCCACATCACAGCAGGAGGCAACGCTGAACAGTCCCTGCAGAACGCCAAAGAACTCGCGCGTTTAGGCGACAGGCTCGGTTACGAACGAATCTGGTTCGCCGAACACCACGGCAGCAAACTGATGGCAAGCGCCGCACCCGAAATCATCGCCGCCTTCATCACGGCCGCGACGGAACGGATCCGTGTCGGGACCGGCGGCGTCATGATGATGCACTACTCCCCTTTGAAAATCGCGGAAGTGTTCAAAACGTTATCCGGCTTTGCGCCCGGACGGATTGACCTGGGTGTGGGCCGGGCCCCTGGAGGCGATCGCCAATCAATGCTCGCATTGGCGCAAGGCAACCCGCCGCAATTGGATAACCACTACGAAAAACTGCAGACGATATTGGATCTTTTGGAAGACCGGAAACCCCAGGATCCGCTTTACCGAGACACTCCCGCGGCGCCTGTCGCTGTGACGATGCCACAGCCCTGGTTGCTGGGGTCGAGCGGCAACAGCGCAATCCAGGCCGGCAGAATGGGTGTCGGCTATTCCTTCGCGCAGTTCTTCACCGGGACGCTTGATAAAAGTATTTTCGATCTCTACAAGCAGCATTTTGTTCCGTCCGCCGCCATGCCCGAAAAACAGATCAGTGTCGCTTTCCATGCCATCGTGGCGGACACGCGCGAAGAAGCACTCTACGAAGAATTGCCGTATGCGATTTTCAAGATGCAGCTCTACCGCGGAATGATGCGCAACCATCTGATGACACCGGAACAAGCCGCCGCTTACCCGCTGACGGAAATCGAAAAGCAACTCATCAACGACATCCGCAAGACGCATATTCTCGGAACCGCAACAGAGGCAGCCGAAACATTGCTGAATCGCAAGGAACAATACGGTTTCGACGAAGCGATGATCATCAGCATGCCGCATTCCCAACAAGCGCGGCTCAAAACCTATTCCTTGTTGGCGCAGGAATTGCTTTAAACAGATTTACGCATCAAACTCGGCCAGCCTCTTCACGGGGATGGTCTTTTTGCTTTTGCCCGTTCCAATGTTTTGGCAATCCTTTTTTGCCGGGTATCTTGGCGTTTGGCTTGGGCGATCCAGAAAAGATAGTGGGCCTTTTCGCCAGTCGGCAGCCTTCGAAACGCTCGCGGGCAGCCAAGTCATCCCTGAAGGCCTGCTCCAATTCTTCGGGAAGCTCCGGTACTTCCTTCGAGGAATAGGCCACTTGCCATTTCCCGCTGGCCTTCGCCGCTTGGATGGCCGCCAAACCGGCTTCGGTCATCCTACCTGCCTTCACCAAAGCCTCGGCACGACTCCGGTTGACCAGAGACCACACGCTCCCGGCCCTTCTAGGGGTCATGCGGACGATGAAGCTTTCTTCATCCAGACTGTACATCTTGCCGTCGATCCATCCGAAACAGAGCGCCTCTTCGACTGCTTCCGCGAGCAGAATGCCCTCGCCTGCAGCATGGGCTTTCTTGATTTTCAGCCAAATCTGTTCTTCTTGATTATGGTTTTTCGCCAGCCAGTCATGCCATTCCTGAGGCCCTTGTAAACTGAGCCACTCCTGGGGAAATCCGGATTCAGTCATAACCAGCTCTCCTTCCGTTTCGGGGAATGCATGATGCTCTTTAAAAGCATCATGCGTCCCTTTCATAATATTCCAACACCCGCAGGCATCTGAGCGTATTCCAGCGGCTCGCTTTTCCGGCTTGTTCCATCTGGAAATGCACCTCGCCAGGATGATGGGCCTGCGTTTTCCAGCGTCCGTCATCCTGGCGTTTCTCCTTCAGGACGTCCAAGGCATCCTGCAGCCGCTCATCATAGGGATGGCGGACACTTTGAAAATAATCGAGCGCACGCAAAATATCGTAGCGCCAACGTGGCGGATAGACCAGTTTCAAAAAGCTCGGATGGATGGTTGCGCCGGTGTGGTCGGATTTGTACAGCCGGTGCTGCAGAAGGAATTCCTGTGCTTCGCTTTCAATCCGCTTCAACTCATCCAAACGGTAGGCATAACCGGCTGCAGGATATTCCCGGATTCCCTCCAGGACGCTGAGCGTGGAATGTACCGAACTGTGGCGGGCGCCGGAACGGTTCAAACGGCAATTGAAGCCGCCATCGGCCAACTGTTGGCTGATGATGAAATCAACAACGGACCTAAGCTTTTCCCCTTCCGTCCCGAAGTAGCAGGCATAGTTCAGGAACATCCCATTGATGCAGACATCACTCTGTTTGATGTCCTTAGACGGGTTGATGCCGCCGTCCGGACCGATCGAGGTAGCCAGGATAAGCTCCAAGGCTTTTGTTATTTCCAGTGTCGCCGGGATGCAGAGGTTCCGCAGGTCCAACAGCGTGTAATGGCTGCTCGTCCATTTCGGTTGGTAAAACGCGCGGCCCCAATGGCCATCCGGCTGCTGCCGTTGCAGAAACGCGCGGCCCCAACCTTCCTCGCCTATCCTGTTCCGTAGGTCGGCCAATGCCGCCGGGTCTTCATGCAACAGGTCGCGCCTTGTCTGATATTGGATGGCTGGATCGCCTTCCAGAAGCCACGCGATGATTTCCTCCCTATTCATTTCCATCGGCCCTTCCTTTTTCTAATCAATCGTAATAAATGCTGCCGCCGATGAATTCCCTCAAAATGGAATTGAACGGCACCTTTGATACGTCCAGCGGTTCGAAGAAGCTCAGCAGATTCAGGAGCCGTTCACGGGTATCGTAATACGGGCTGTCGACTGGAATCTTCTGCAGCGCCTTTTCCGCGAAGGGACGCAAGGCGTTCATCTCATAGATCATGCTGGAATTGAACATGACATCAGCCTCTTCCTGGAATTTGAAGATGTTCTGGTACTCGCCGCGGCGCACGCTATCCCATTGATGGATCGTATTTTCCGGCGTGACGCCCCGGTATTTGTCATCCCTCACCAAACGCCTGAGCAGACGGATTTCCGAAGTCGGAACCCGGCTCATCAGGTCGATATTGAGGCCGCCTAGTGCACTGATGTAGATTTTGTAGATAAGGTTGCGGTTGATGTTGGTGACCAGTTCCGGATTCAGAGCATGGATACCTTCAATGATTAGTATTTCTGAAGGTCCGATCTGCATCGGCTTGTATTCGGCCAGCCGCTTGCCGGTGACGAAATCGAATTGGGGCACGGATACGCGCTCGCCGTCGATAAGTTGCTCAATCTGTTGCTTCAGCAAGGGCAGATCCAATGCTTCCATGCTGTCGAAATCGTACTTCCCTTCATCATCCCTAGGCGTGTGCTCCCTGTCGACGAAATAATGGTCCAACGACAGCGCAATCGGCTTCAGCCCGTTCACTTCCAGCTGCGTCGACAGCCGTTGGGCAAAGGATGTCTTGCCTGACGAGGAAGGCCCCGATACAAGCAGCAGACGCAAAGCACGCCGATGCTGCAGGATGGCATCCGCGATGATGGAAATTTCCTTTTCATGCAAGGCTTCTGCGATGCTGACCAATTTCATCGTGCGCCCGGATTGGATATAGTCATTGACGTCATCAACGAGCTCGATATCGATGTTGTCCATCCAAATCTGGTTCTTTTCGAAAGCAGCGGATAACTGCACCGGCGGAATCAGCGGCCGGTCGCTGCCTTTGTCGATATCCCCGAAATCTACGATGAACCCGTAGGAAAACGGCAGAATCGTGAACGGTTCGACAAGGTGGGGCTCCGTCAAAGCCGGATAGACGGCCTTCACAATGATGTCCCCCACCTGGTAATGGTAATAGCCGCCTTCTTTCCCGAGCAACACAATGCTGCTGTCCTTTTCGACCCACTCCCTCAGTTTCAGTTCGATCCGCTTCACTTCCCTTGTCGACAGGATCGAACCGTACAGATTGCAGAAGACCCCTTCCAGGATGGAATAGGATGTCTTCAGCGTCTCTTCCGGAAAAAGGTCATGAACGACTTTGATCAAACCCAATTTGACGGTCTGGCGCCCTCTGTGCAGATGCGTTTCACTCATGATGTTTCCCCCTTGCGCTTGCTTTTCGGTTGCCTACATGTTTGAAGCAGGCTGATTTCCCCGCGTTTCCGAGAACCGGTATGCTTCCCGCAGCCAAGCATCGACGGCAGATGTCAAATCCGCTTCCTCCGCAATGATGACATGGTGCGTCCATCGGCCGGGGTACGGTTCGATGGCTTCGACAATTTGATCATGCACAATCTGGCGCCTGCAGCCGAAGCTCAGTACCAGGCTGTGCAGCGGCCGCTTCCGGTCCATCGGCTGCGGCATCCAGACCCAGGCGAATTGTGTCCGCGTAGCGAAAGAAATCTGGGTCTTGCTCACCTTGATGATCGCGGGTCCGATTGCCCGGATTTTCCTTTCCACAGCCATGAACAGCGCCTTGGCTTCCGGTTTTCCGGCAAAAAATGCTTCTACTTCTTTGTTGATCCTTACATCCGTCATGATATCGCCTCATTTTTGTCTTCTTAGGGCAGGTGCTCTTCATCACTCGACGAGGAAGACGATTTTCGTCAGCAGTTCGCTTTCGGGAACCTCTTCCGGTGAATTGTAGTAGTGCTCATAAACCGGTCCAAGCGGCTTGTAGCCATTATCCTTGATCCATTTCTGGATCTCCTCATAAACAGGCGGCATCTCCATATAAGGCCCTTTGTACATGCAAGTGACCTGCTTTCCGGCTGGGATGTGGCTAGCCTCGATGTCGCCTTTTCCAGACAGTTCTTTGGACACCGGAAAACCGATCTCCAGTTCGAGCCTTTCCATATCCATGTTGAAATAACCGACGAATGCCGGTCCAACCGGCTGTTCGCCCAATTCCATAATATGCGTGACGATTTCCATGAAAGCCTTCCCCAATATTTTCGGCAACTCACCCACAGAAGTAACCGCTTTCATAATCAACGTCGGTTGTTCCTGCGTTTCCACCATTTCAATTATATAACCCATCTTCCTCGTCTCCTTTGCTGAAGCCTATTGTCTCATGCTTATTTTATCACTTCCGCAACCACAGGACCATCAATACGATGGCCGCCGGAAAGTGCCGGAAACTGAACAAATACGGAGCTGTTCCCGATGTTCCTGAAACATCCGTTGTCTTTCACAGGGAAACAAAAAAGACGCCCGTCAAGAGCGTCTTCCTCGCTGTCAAGAACGGATCCAAATGAAATCCGCCCTTAATTCCCTTCAGCCAAAAGTGCGGTTATCGCATCCTGCGAATCCGTATGGTCCACATAGTCGACAACTTCGCCTTTTTCGAGCTTGACTAATTTTGGAACGGTCACGACTTCGTGCGCATCCAAGATGTCCTGAAAGTTTTCATCCCCACTGT
Organism: uncultured Trichococcus sp.; assembly: GCF_963663645.1. Lineage (NCBI taxonomy): Bacteria > Bacillati > Bacillota > Bacilli > Lactobacillales > Carnobacteriaceae > Trichococcus > uncultured Trichococcus sp. The sequence goes on along the minus strand of NZ_OY760503.1, from coordinate 1,563,162 downwards.
GTTCATCCGTATCGTAATGATAGACGACAGCATCCGTTTCAGAGATGGATTCCTCCAGCAGTGGTTCGAAAGCGCGGCAGTACTTGCATGTGTCCCGTCCGAAGTAAAGGTAGGCGATTTCCTCATCCATCACGTCAGCGTATTCACCCGGCCCGTCGACAGCCTGATAGCGGGCGCCTGATGCCGTCGTCAGAACGAACAGCACCAGTACAGCCGCCAGCGGCAACAACCATTTCAAGTATTTCTTCATCGATAATTTCCTCATTCCAAATCTTATTTCGTCGCCAGACTTTGCTTGATCCTTACGGAGACTGCCTCAAGCAAGAAGCATGTCAAGAGGATCAGGAAAGTGACGGCTCCGACTTCCCGCATGTTATAGTAAAAATTCCCGGCCATGAACAGGTTGAAGCCGATGCCACCGGCACCCGCAGCCGCCCCCATCCCCAAAGCCACAATGTAGTTGATTTCAAAACGCATGAAGGTCCAAGCCACCAGCGAGCGGATTGTGGTCGGCAATACGCCTTGAAAGACAATCTCCCACCAGCTGGCTCCTGTGGCCTTCAGTGCCTCGATGACGCCGCCATCCATTTCCTCGAAGCTTTCCGAAAACATCTTCGTCAAGTAGCCCAAGGAGTGGAAGGAAATACCGATGACAGCTGCAACACTTCCCAAGCCGGATACGATGGCAAAGATCAGCACCCACATGACAGTCGGGATCGCACGGATAAGCGCGACAAAGCCCTTGATCAAAGCAGATGATCGTTTGCCACCCAGATTCCGTGCGGCCAACAAACCCAAAATGACCGAAAGAATGGCAGAGAATACGGTCGTCAAAAAGGCGATCGCAAAGGTGATGACCACTTGCAGAAAAGCTTCATTCAGGCTGATGCTGCTCAATTCCGCTTCCAGAAAGATCGTCTTCAGATTGGCGAAAGTCCCGCTGATCGCAAGCCCCCAATCGATGTTCCCGTAGTCGAAACTGATGAAAGCATAAAAACTGACGAGCGCCAACCCGGCCAGAACCAACCAGACATTGCGAAGACTGCTTTTCGGTCCGATTTCTTTCGATACCTGCGGACCGTTGGATTCGATTCTGCGTTTTTTCTCGTTCAGGACCACTTCCAATGGCAAACCGTTGTCGCTCATAAGATGGACCTCCTTACTTGGTTTGAGATGGATTCCAGTGCGAGTACGACAGTCATGATGCAAAGCACAATCAGACTGCAGGAATGGTAATCCAGATTTTTGTAATAGAGATTGAAGATGTGGCCGATCCCCGATCCGGTCAGCATGCCGATCAAAGTGGCGCTGCGGACGTTGTTCTCGATGCTGTACAGGATCCAGGAAATAATGCCCGAGATGCTGTTCGGGAAAATCGCCTGGCCGATGATCTGCCAACGGGTTGCACCGGTGGCGGTCAAAGCTTCGACCGAATCCTTCGACGTTTCATCGATGGTTTCGATGAAAGCGCGGTTCAAGGTCCCGAATGTCACGAAGAACAACGCCAGGAACCCGGTCATGATGTTCATCCCGAAGGAGAACAGGAAAATCATCGACCAGACGATATCCGGCACATTCCGGAAAAACGAGGCGAAAAGTTTGGAAGCCCAAGCCAGCCCGTTGTTGACTTTGGTGGCTTCTGCCCCGAAAAGAGCGAAAACATAGGCGAAAACACTCGCGGCAGTGGCCGATGCCACCGACATCAGCACCGTTTCCGTCAACTTCTCCAGGATATCCGGGAGCTTTACCCAAGCGGCTTGATTCGGGTAAAAATTTTGCGCGAGCCAAACGGCCGCATCCGGGAAGGCACTGAGCGCTTCCCCGTATTCAAACTCGAGCAGCACGGAGGCTCCGACCACCAACAGCAGCATTGCCAGGAATGCGAGTGTTCTTCTGATTTCGCGCGTCTGCAGCGGATTCGTTGTAACTTGCATGTTGTCCTCCTTTTAGGCTGAAATGTCGGTGATGAGTTCCCCGGCTTCGGAACCATAGATTTCATGGATTTTTTCCTGCGTCAATTCATCAGGCGTGCCGTCGAAGACGATCTGGCCGCCATTCACGCCGATGATGCGTTTCGAATAGGCGATGGCGACATCGACTTGGTGCAGGTTGCAGATGACGGTGATGCCCATCTTTTTGTTGATGTCCTTCAAGTATTCCATGATGATGCGCGAGGAGCTCGGATCCAAGGAAGCGATTGGTTCATCGCAAAGGATCAATTTTGGGTTCTGGACCAATGCCCGGGCGATTCCGACACGCTGTTTCTGCCCGCCTGACAATTGGTCGCAACGCTGATGAATCTGCTCTTTCAGGCCGAGTTGCTCAAGGATCGTTACCGCATGGGTTTTGTCTTCATTTGAGAATGCTCCGAACACCCCTCTCAAGGTGCTTGTGTAGCCGAGACGGCCGTGGCACGTATTGTCCAGCACGCTCAGCCGGTTGACCAGATTGTAATGCTGGAAGATCATGCCGATCTGCCTTCTCAGTTCGCGCAACTCTTTCGTGTTCAGTAGTTCCGTATCCACACCATCGAACATTACCACTCCTTCAGACGGATCAATCATGCGATTGATACAGCGAAGGAGAGTTGATTTCCCTGCACCGGACTTTCCGATGATTGAAATGAACTCCCCTTCTTCGACTGAGAAATGAATGTCCGACAATGCTTTCGTTCCCTTTGTGTATTCTTTCGATACATGGGTCATTTCAAGCAATGGCATTCTGTTTCTCTCCTTTTTGTTTCCTTTATCTTATGGGTTATTTAGCCGACAATGCGCGGATCGGATCGAACCAAGCGTCTTCTGCCGTCACGAATTGGGATTCGCCATCTTTTTCGAAAAGTGCTGATTCTTCCGATTCCGGATCTTTCCAGATCGATGGATCGTTGTTCATTTCTTCGCTTGTGAAAGCAGCCAATAAAGCTTCTTGGTCTTCAGGCGAAGTGACATCGTTGTTGATGACCATCGGCGCGTTCAATACAGGCGTCACCCCGATAGAAACAAACTCTTGTCCAGCCAAGCCGGTGAATGGATCAGCCGCATCTTCCTTGACTGCGTATGTCGTTCCGACTGCGTTCTTCTCGCCGTCGACCGGTTCCACATAGTTGGCTACACACGTATCACAGAAGGCCGCTACGTCAGCGCGGTCAGTCAGCAAGTTGACTGCGGAACCTTGGTGGGAGCCGCCGAACAGTACTTCGCTGAAGAATCTGTCTTCGCCGCCCTCCATCAGCAACTCTTGCGTCAGTTCTTCATCAGGGAAAGCCGCGATGATGCCGGATGTCGGTACGACAAAGCCGGAAGTGGAAGAGTTTGAGACGAAGGAGAAGCGTTTGCCTTGGATGTTATCCAATGAATAGCCGCCGTTGCCGTCGCTGTAGGCTTCTTCATTGCCTTTTTTGACGTTGATCCAGCTGTAGTAGATGGCATCATCCAAAGTACCGGATTCTCCGGATGGGACTACCAATGGGACAACGTTTTCGTTCTTGTCGTGGGCTTCCACATATCCTTGCGCGCCCATGAAGGCCAGATTGGCTTGTCCATTGGCAATCGCTTCGATGGCGATGGCGTAGTCGGTCGTCAGTTGATGCTCGACTTCCTTGCCGGTGGCTTCTTCGATGTAGCTGCCGATTGCTTCACGGGAAGTTTCCATATCGCTTCCTGATTCATTCGGGTACCAAACGATTGTGATCGTGTCCGTGTATTCGCCTGTCGTTTCAGTTGCAGAATCTTCCGTCGCCGATCCGCTGTTTCCACATGCCGCCAGTGCCAATGCGCTCATTGAAAGTAATGCGATTTTTGATAATACGTTTTTCATGATAGCCTCCAGAACGATTTTTTTGTTTTTCCTACAAGATTAAAATTAACATAAGGATATAAATTATCGGTTAAACAAATGTAAATCTGTGTTAATAAACTGTTAATGTTTTCAAACCAGCCGGCGCAAGGCATGCTCGGGCGCCAAATTGTGGCCTACTTCCAATGGGATCCAATAGTTGCCGTGATAGTCAGAGCCGCCAGTCAGGAACAGGCCGTATTGCTCGGCTAGTGATTTGATCCGATGTTGGTCCTCTTCCGAATGATCCGGATGGTTGATTTCCAGTCCGGCCAAACCATTTTTCACCAATTCTGGGATGATGTCAAAGGAGTCCAACTGGCCAGGGTGCGCCAGAACAGGCAGGCCGCCGTCCGCTTTGATGGCTTTCACGGCCAGGTTCGCATCAATGTATTCGATGTCGCTGGCGCAGATGCCGTTGCCTTTGAAGAGCGCGCGATAAAGCGTCTTGTACTCGGCCGATCCGTATGGCGCATCCGTCAAAGACTCCATGATATGCTGTTTGTAAAGGGTCGGCTGCTCCCCTTTTGATTTCTTCAATTTGCTGGTCCGGATCGTATAGCCGTGGTCGATCAACGTCTCCACTTGGATCCAGGAATGGTCATCGCGCCTTCTCAGCAATTCCCCGCACAGTTCGCCGATGTGGACGGCAGGATAATTGTAGTTGTAACCAAGAATATGCACTTTACGGTTCCTTTTGAAATCATAGGCGGAGATTTCGATACCCGGAACAATGATGATTCCGCGCTCCTTGGCAAATTTTTCCGCCGCCGGGTAAGCATCCGTCGTATCATGGTCGACGAAGCTGATCATCTCGACGCCGTTCTTTTTTGCCTGATCGAGAATGGTTTCGATGCTGTCGTAGCCATCCGAATAGTCACTGTGGACATGCAGATCCGCTTTCATCTAGTTCGCCTCCATTCGTCTTTCCTGCATCTGATAGGTATAATCGCAAAGGCCTTCCATGAATTCCAGATCATGGAAAATGCCCAACAGAGTCGTGCCGCCTGCCTTCAGCTTCTGGATGACTTCACGGACTTTCTGCTTGGATTCATTATCCAGGCTGGCCGTCGGTTCATCCAGGAGCAGTAGGCGCGGATTTTTGACGGTGGCGCGGGCGATGTTCAGGCGCAATTTTTCGCCACCGGAAAAAGTGTTCGGATAACTGTCCCATAAAGCTTCCGCGATGTCGAAGTGGCGCAACGCCTCTTTCGCGCGCAGTGTGGCGGTTTCTTCGTCCGCACCGGTCTCGAGCAGGCTCTGTTCGACAAGCTCCAGCGTGGTCGTGCGCGGCATGACGCTCAGGAATTGCGATACGTAGCCGATCTCGTTCTTGCGCAAATGGATGATGTCCCGTTCCGGTGCCGTAACCAGATCGATTCTGCCAAAAGCTTCCGAATCGTAATAGATATGTCCGTGCTGGGGCAGGTAGGTCCGATAAATGCACTTGATGATCGTCGACTTGCCGCTGCCGCTTTTGCCGACGATGCCGAGGAACTTGCCTTTCTCCAAACCGAAGGAAATGTCTTCAACGGCCGTCATCGTCTTGTTCAGATGATGGGTCGTGAAGGCTTTTTGCAATCCTTGCATCTCAATCAAATTAGCCATATACTCCTCCTTCTTCCGCCAAGAGCGGACTTTGTTTGTATTTCTCGATAAACATCTCAATCGGTTCGCGGAAATCCTCCAACCGCTCCTTGAGCAGCTCCGGTTCCCAATCCCACCACTGGATTTCCTCCAAAGCGGCGATGATATCCGGCTCGAAACGGTACTTAACAATCCGGGCCGGCACCCCTACGGCAATCGCATAAGGTGGGATATCCTTCGTGACGACCGCGCCGGATCCGATGATGGCGCCGTTCCCGACCGTCACTTCGGGCATGATGATGGCTCCATGGCCGATCCAGGTGTCGTGCCCGATCGTCGTGATGCGGCTGAGGCGATGATCGAAGAACGCTTCATCCTCCCCATCGGCTAAGCCGTACATCTGCGGACGGTAAGTAAAATGGTGCAACGACGCGCGTTCGTACGGGTGATCGGTCGGGCCGATCCTGACGGCTGCCGCAATGTTGGCGAACTTCCCGATCAGCGCATTCTGCACGAAACAGAATTGACCGGTATAGGAATAGTCGCCGAAATGGCTATTTTCGATGAAGTTATGCGGACCGATTTCGCAATAGCTATCGAAGCTGACGTTCGTCACGCTGGCTGTCGGTGAAATCGTCGGCTCTTCCGTCAGCCTTTTTTCATTGATGATCATCGGCGGTACTCCGTTCTGTATACGATTTTCCCGTCGATCATGACGGAAGTGATGGCTGGATAGTTATCCTTCGTTTTGATCAGCAGCAAGTCGGCTTTCTTGCCTTCCTCAATCGAGCCGATTTCGTGGTCCATCTTCACGGCTCTGGCCGGATTGATCGTCAGCATGCGGAACATCTGCGCCAAGCTGATGCCATGCGTCTGATGCATGATGTAGATGGCATGGATCAAGGCAGCGGGATAGTAGTCGCTGCAGAGGATCGAGATGTTGCCTTCCTGGATTCCTTGGGCAGCACTCAGGTTGCCGGTATGCGACCCTCCCAAGAGGATATTCGGCGCTCCGGCGATTGTCCACAGGCCCGCTTCATGGGCCGCATCAGCCACTTCCAGCGTAATCGGAAATTCACTGATGGTCGTCCCGAGGCGTTTGACCAGCTCCAGTTTCTCGATGGAATCATCGTCATGCGAAGCGACAGCCAAACCATGGGCCAAAGCGACCTCCGCCATTTCCACGATTTGCTCGAAAGTGATTTTCTCCTTGCTCTGGCGTTTGACGATGACGGCTTCGGCCTCCGCGTCGGTCAGTTCCGAATAGCCGGCGATCGTCTTTTTGTAGATTTCCAGATTGCGGTACTGACCTTGCCCGGGCGTGTGGTCCATGAAAGAAATCAGATGGATTTTGCCGTTGCGGATATGCTCCTTTACTTGCTCGACCATCTCGACATTGTCGATTTCGAAACGAGCATGGACGCGGTGGCGGATCATGTGGTCGCTGGTGTGGGTAGCGTTGATGGCTTCAATCAATCGGTTCGCGTGCTTGGGCTGGCGGATCGCCTTCACGCCGAAATCCTGTTCCTTGTAGAGGGAAAGCGAATGGAACATCGTCGTGACGCCGTGTGTGATCAGGATGCGCTCGCTTTCGCGCAGACCGATGTTGAAATCCATCATCGCAGTCGGCCGCGGCGATACGACGGTCTCGATGTAATCGGAATGGATGTCCACAAAGCCCGGCGCAATCAGCCCGCCGTCCGCATCCAGCACCTGGTATTCCGGTCCGTACTGCTCCACTTCATGCCGCGACATGATTTTTGTGATGGCGTCACCTTCGACCAGCAACGCTGCATTTTCCAATAAGGTATCCTCGAGCACGATGGTTCCGTTTGTGATAATGTACATGTCGTTCCTCCTATAATAATGAATAGACCAACTGTTGCGTATAGGCGTGCTGCGGGTCCTCAAGCACCTGGTCGGTCAGCCCTTCTTCGATGATTTCGCCGTTGTACATCACGATGGTCCGGTCGGAGAGCATGCGGATGACGGCAAGGTCGTGGGAAACAACGATCATGCTGATCTGCAGTTCCCGTTGGATCGTCTTGATCAGATCCAATACGTCAGCCTGCACACTCAGATCAAGCCCAGTCGTCACTTCGTCCAACAGCAGCACCGGCGGATTGTTCGAGAGCGCCTTGGCGATCTGCACCCGCTGCTGCATCCCGCCGGAGAAATTTTTCGGCGCTTCGCTCGAGCGGAACGTCGGGATGTTCACCTTGTCCAACAATTCATGGCCTCGGTCGAACATCGCTTCGACGTTGCGGTGGTTGGCGGCGATCATCTTCTCGGCGATGTTGGCGATCGACGAAAATTCCATCCGCAACCCCAGCATCGGGTTCTGATAGACCATCCCCAGCAGCATATTGCGGATCCATTTCTGTTGCTGAAGGGACGAGCCGAAGACATTTTCCTGGCCGTCTTTGTAGTCCGCCAGCAAATATTCGCCGTCCGTCACTTCGCTGTCAAAATAGAGTGCCTTCATCAAGGTCGATTTCCCGGAGCCGCTCTCGCCGACGATACCGATGATTTCGCCTTTGTAAAGGTCGAAGGAAATGCCGCGGCAAGCGTAAACCGTTCCGCAGGCTGGGCAATAATTCTTTTCGAGATTTTCCGGTTTGTCCGTGCAGCGTGCACAGCCTTCCCCGAATTGCTTGTTCATGCCACGCAAAGATAGTACAGGTAATTCCTTAATCATGTCTGATGCCTCCTGCTGCCGTTTCTTGTTTTGCATTCAACCTTTCCAACAGGTACGATTGGTCATTCGTCAGATAGTAGGTTTCCCCTGTCGCTTCATCCACCAACTCATCGAGGAAGACGTCCGTCAGCCCGGTCAATCGGCAGGCTGCGCCAGCGAAGCTCTCCACTTCGAAAGGGTGGTCCTCGAAATCGATCGATACGACATCGGTAAAAGGAGGTACGGCGTAAATTTTCTTTTCGCGCCCCGCTCCGAACAACACAAGCCCCTCATTATGATTCAGCTTCGGATTGTCGAAACGCGGAATCGGGCTCGGCGCCATCAGATAGCGTTTGTTTACGATGACGGGATAATCCGAATGCATCGCCGTCTTGCCGTAACGGACGATCTGTTCGAAGAGATGCAGCCACGAGACGCTGTATTCCCCGTAGGCATGCATCGCCTTGGTCTTGCGTTCCGAAGGCTCGACCGCCCGCAGCGGTTCCGGCAGCGGAACCTGCAGCACGAGTATCTGCTCCTCGGTCAGAGGCACTTCCGGAATCCGGTGGCGCGACTGGATCAGCGTCGCTTCTCCGGTATGGATCGTTGTCGCCACACCGGTCGTATCAGCGATCATTTTCTTGATGTTGACTGCGTTGACGCTCTCATCAGAGCCTTGGTCGATGACTTTCAGTACATCGTCCTCGCCGACCAAAGACAGACTAAGTTGCAGTCCGCCCGTCCCCCAACCGCGTGCTATCGGCATTTCGCGGGATGCGAAAGGCACTTGATAGCCAGGGATGGCTACCGCCTTCAGGATCGTGCGGCGGATTTCCATTTTGGAATTTTCGTCGAGGAAAGCGTAATTTCCTTGGTAATTCATTCTGTCCCTCCTTTGATCTTGCGGATGCCATCCAACAAAGACTGGAAAGTCACGTAATGCGGCAACTTCAGATGCGAAATGAAGCCGGTCGATTCGACGGAATCCACATGCAACAGGACAAACTCCTCATCGGATGTCGGATGGTTCTCGGCCGGGTGCTCCAACGAGTAATCGAGGATGCTCATCGCGATTGTCTTTGTTTCGTTCTGGCCGAAAGTCAGCCCATAACCGATCGAAAAGCTCATCTTCGTTTTGCCGGATTCGTCCGCCACATCGATCGGGATGAAGGACTCGACCTCGGTCACTGTGACCGATCCGATGTAATAGGCATCTTCTTCATCTTCCAAGCAGCGCGGATCGGAGACATGGAGCGGCAACTGGCCGACCCGCAGTTCGCCGATGTTCGGGTGGCTAGCGACGCCGTAGCCGCGGATTTCCGCATAGCCCAAAGACGTGACCGCCCCCGTCTGACCGCGCGTCAACGATTGCAGACGTTGGCTTCGTGAAGTCGGAAACTGGATGCTGCGCTTGGTGATGTCATCCGGTTCGCTGTCGTCAAACGGAGCCGTTTCGAACAGTCCCTGCTCCTCCAGATAATCGACGACTTTCGGCAAACGGCGCAGATCCATCATCGGCGCATCGTAGCCTTCCATTTGTTCTTCATACTGTTCGGCTTTTTGGATTGCATCTTCTTCGCTTTCAGCCAGGAGGTCGAAATCGAGGAACCGTTGCGTAAAGTCGTTGGCGATGCCCAGCAACTGGCCACCCGGAATATCCTTAAAGGACGCCGAAATGCGCCGTTCCACAAACATTTCCTTCGGGCTTGTCGCCGTCGTGTAATACAAGCGCGACAACGTCGAACGGTGCGCGCGCATAAGAAAGACCGCTTCCTCCATGCTGCCGCCCGCCTGTTTGATGGCCAAAGCAGCCAACTCTTCATCGTAGAGGCTGCTTTCCGACATCACCTGATCGACCAACGGATGCATACCCGCAAGGATATTCTCCACATCCAAAATCCTGCCGCTCCTGACGCGGGTGTAGGCCAACCCCAGATTGGATTGGTTGATGGCTTCCTGTCCGCCTTTTACCGCTACATATCCCATCTAGCGCACCCCTTCCAGAACCGTCGTGCGCGGCAAGCCGATGCAGGAACCGCCTTGATCGACGATAAAACAATCGACGCCCAGCGGAAATTCAGCGACTGCTTCATTGCGCGCATGGATCCAGTGGTTGGCTGCAGTGATGTCCAACCATTCGCATTCCTTGACGCCCGGGCCGCTCAAAACATAAGTTGCATCCGTTGAGATGGCTTCCGTCTCCAGGATGACGGTCGCATTGTGGTTCGGGTCCAGCAGTGTGCCTCTCTTGGCTTGGCGGAAAGCTTCGCCTAAAAGTGACTGATCCGCCGCTTTCGGGATAATGATGTAATCCGCATCCTCCAAGCGGGCAGCTCGGGCCAAGGTGCGGATTTCGATTTCTTCGGTGGTCGCCGCATCCTCACCGACCAGGTGGAACGTTACTTCCCTGTCCAACAGGGTCATCAGGATATCCATCGTTTCATCCAATAATGTCGTTCTGTATGCGAATGTCGTGTCCATCGCCACGATTTTCCCCGGGCGGGACAGACTGTCCAGAATTTTCCGGAAAACCCGTTGCGAGTCCTTTACTTTGTTGTGCATGTTATCCTCCTATTGGTTCATCGTCTCAAAATTCACTTTGGTGCGCGCTAGCTCTCTTTGCCTGCGGTCGATCGCTTCTTCCCCTGCAAGCTCCAATTGCTCGAGTGTTTCCTGCCATTCTTGCGTTTCCGGCAGTCCAGCGCTGTAGGCCGCATCGATGACGGCCAAGGCGCGCGAAAGCTCCGCTTCATGGCCTTTGACGAGGCCGATGCCGAGTTTCCCAGCGACGCGCACTTTCGTTTCCGTGATCAGCACCTCACCGAGGTAGAACAGCGAATTCTGGGCCGACTCCCTCACTTTGATCATCGTCAACGCTTCATTCGGTTCGGAAATCATTTCTATAGGATAACTGCCTTCGATGGTCCCGGCCATCCTCAGTGCAGCGGCCTTCCCGTAATCAATCAAAATCCGTGTCCTTCTTCTTTTGTTCAACTGGAACACCCCTTTCGAAAATCAGTGTAACTTGTCGCCAAGTTCGAAACCATGAATTTCCGGTTAAGCTTATGTAAACACTGTAAGCATTTTGTAAACGTGTAAGAGTGTATTTGTGGATAAGAATATTTGCGTCGCGTCAGCTAGAGCAGCGCGTTAGCATACTGCATACTGATCCCAACTCCGGTCAGGATGCTGCCCTCCGGAGTTGACCGGCAATAACCAGGTTGCTGCTCCGATGAGGCTCCTGCTCATCGGTGCACGCAGCAGGAAAATGAGTCCAAACTCCGGCGAAGCCTCCGTTAACCGGAGGTACCGACTCAACCCGCGTCCACCACATTACGAGTACTTAGATCCCCACCCCAAACGACATCACAAAAACACCGCCGTACCGGTTGTTTTGCGCCGGCACGGCGGTGGTTCTCTTAAACATTTATTTTGTAGCTGAATCGGTCGCTGCGGTAGACGATTTTGGTCAGCTCAAGCAAGCTGCCGCTCGCTTTTTCGCGGCAGTCGCTTTCCAGGATCAGCAACGGCACAAGCTCCCCGCACTCCAACAATTCCTGTTCCTCCGAACGCGGGAAGGAGACGCTCAACTCCGAGCCGCTGCTTGTGAATGTGCGGTAGCCTTTCGAGAGGTAATAGCTGAACATCGACCCGATTTCCCCTCCTTCAGCTTTGATGTCCGGGAACACGGTTGTCGAAACGTAGGAATAATGCAAGGCAGCCGGCACGTCATGGACGATCCGCAATCGGCAGACTTCATAAAGTTCGCCTTCGCCGCCCAGTTGCCGCAACCGTTCATCCCCACTCCCCTCGTCCATCAATTTGCAATGGACATTGAGTGAGCGGTACGGGATGTTTTGCTGGGTCATCTTTTCGGAAAAACTGACATCCCCTCGCAACGCAAGTTCGATGGCAGGGCGCTTCTCGCGCGGAAAATGCCCCAGCCCTTGTTTGGAGCTGATGTAGCCCATCGCTTCCAGAGTTTCATAGACTTTTCGGACACTGTTGCGGGTCGTCCCGAAAAAATTCGCCAACTCGTTTTCGCTCGGCAATTTTTTGTCATCCGGGAAAACGTGGTGGATGATTTTGTCCAAGAGATAATCGCGGATTTCACTTTCTGTGGTACGCAGTTTGCATCAACCTTTCTGAATCCTTCATTTCAGGATGGGCGGAATTTGTTTCTTCGCGAAGAGCACATAGCCGATCGCCACGCCCATCAGCACGATGCAGGCGATGACGGTCGTGATGATGCCCGTGTATTGGCCGTTGAATCCAGCCTCGGACATATGCTTGATCAGAATGCCCGCATAAGCCCAGATGATCACGAGTCCGTATGCGATATCGTGGTTGCGGATCATCGTGACAGCTCCGATCGCAAGCCCGATTACGATTATAAGTATTGTCCAGACTGATTCGGAGATTCCGAAGCCATTCCAGCCGATGTCGACCAGCAGCGTTGTGATGTTCGCGATCGTCGCCACCGTGATCCAGCCGAAATAGACGCTGAACGGCAGACGGATGAACAGTTTTTCCTTCTGATCGAGTTTTTCCTTCAGGATCAACTGGTTGATGTAGATCAGGCTCAGCAGAAGCACCAGCATCAGGATCACCGACAGACCAATCATGCGGTAATGCCAACTGAAGATCCAAGCGGCATTGACTACTGAACTGGCCGAAAAGACGATACCGACTTTCCGCAACAATTCCGTCTTTACCTGGCTCTTATCCCCTTGGAAAAAACCGAATTGATAAAGCGTATAACCCACCAACAACAAATAGATGACTCCCCAGATCGAAAACGTCAATCCGGTGGGCGCAAACAGGTTCGGATAGGAATCCGATACCGCACCCGTGTCGATTCCATTGATCGGCAGGATGTTTGCCAATGCGTTGACGGCGATCATGATCAGATAAGTCACGGCAACAGTGATTTTGATGGGTATTTCCAGTTGTTTCGTTTCCGTTTTTGTTTCCATCTTCATTTCCTCCTTTTCCAATATCCCAGATAAAAAATAAGTGCCTATGGATAGCCTGATGTACAAAATTTCGCACTATAAATAAATTATTCGCCTAAGTCAATAGTACCCAAAACCGCGTGTCTATGCAAATATTGCGATGTCGTGGGAGAAGATATTTTTTCTTCTGCCTAGGTCCAATTTTTTGACATTTTTTCTAGTAAGGCGTACCTTTAAGGTGACAAAACCTTCATTCATCCTTGCCATTCATCATTCAAAAACGTCAGCCACCCTCCCCAATCCCCTGGCCCATTCAATCGTGCAGCGTTTGTATGAAAGGACGAAAAATAATGAACAGTAAGAAGAAACTCTACGGTTCGGCCACGTTATTGAGTCTGTTGCTGTTGGTCGGTTGTGCGGCGGATGACGATACCGCTTCAAGCGAATCTTCAACAGTCGGCTCATCCGAAATGGTCGAAAGCAGTTCCGAAGCAGCCAGCAGTTCCGAACAAGAGGAATCCATGATGGAAGACAGCGAAGAAAGCGACATGGAAGAAGACGAATCGATTGAAACACCATACATCTATGGTGCAGTCGGCGCCTTGGCGGACAATGATCTGACGATGGAGGAGATGTTCACATATGCCATTCAGGATGAACACTTGGCCCACGGAGAATACGCCTACGTCCTGGAAACCTTCGGGGATCAAGCTCCGTTCAACAACATCGTATCCGCTGAAGCACAGCACGTCGCTGAAATGACCGTTCTGTTCGAAAAATACAGCTTGGCGGTTCCGGCTGACGAATCGGCCGATCACCTTCATCAGGTAGCGGACATCAAGGAAGCCCTTGAGGCTTGTGTCACAGGGGAAGTGGACAACATCGCAATGTACAACAAATTCCTCGAACAGGAAATCCCGGATGACGTACGCGCAACCTTTACGGCTTTGCGTAACGCTTCTGAAGGACATCTGCAGGCGTTCCAAAAGAGTCTCGAAAAATATTGATAAGAAATACTCATCCAAGAAGAGGCTGCCTCATTCAGAGCAATGTCATTAACTTAAGCAACTTGACAACTGTAAAAAAGCGAGGATGCATGATGCATTCTCGCTTTTTTTTGACTGCGGGGCCAAATTGTTGAATGTTCCTCAGATATTCGACAATTTCGGTCCAACATGATGTCAAATTGTCGAAAGTTTCTCAGCATTCGACAATTTCGGTCCAATAGGATGTCAAATTGTCGAATCTACCTCACCTATTCGACAGTTTTGGCCACCGCACTGAGCATTCCTCCTGCCTCTTGTTTGTCAATAGCTTAAGTTAATGGCATTGTCATCCGAAGACAGCCTCTTCTTCGTTGTGCATACGAACGTGGTGCCCTCCGTCTGGAAGAAAATGGAAAAACATTGCACAGCTCCGGTGACGGGTACGCTCACCGGAGGACATCGCTAACCTTCGGCAGCAACTACGGCGAAGCTGCACTCATCGGAGTACGCAACAGGAATGTTCCCCGAACTCCGGCGAAGCCTTCGCTCACCGGAGTTCGGCACCTTTCCACCTTCAAAAGGTGTCTTGACACCTGTAAAGTTACGTGATATATTCATTTTCATTAAACTATCATAAAAAAGGGGTCGCAACAATGGATGAACTTACGGAAAGAATATTGCAGCTGAAAGCAGAAAAAGATGCCGTCATTCTCGCACACTACTACGTTCCTGGATCCGTTCAAGATATCGCAGATTTTATCGGGGATTCGTATTATTTGAGCAAAATTGCAGCACAGGTCACGGAAAAAGTGATCGTTTTCTGCGGCGTGGCCTTCATGGGCGAAAGCGCGAAGATGCTGAATCCGGAGAAAGTCGTCCTGATGCCCGATCTGAAAGCGGATTGTCCGATGGCCCACATGGTCAAGATCCGCGACATCCAGAAAATCCGCGAAACTTACGAAGACGTGGCTGTCGTCTGCTACATCAATTCCACCGCTGAAATCAAAGCCCACGCCGATGTCTGCGTCACTTCATCAAATGCGAAAAACGTCATCGCCGCCCTACCCAACCGCTATATCTACTTCATTCCCGATGAGCACCTAGGCAGATACATTTCGCATCAGCTTCCCGAGAAGACGTTTCTCTTCAATGACGGTTACTGCCCGATCCACACCAGCATTCGCGTTGTTGATGTCCTGAAGATGAAACGCGACTTGCCGCAAGCTGAAATCCTGGCGCATCCGGAATGCAAGGAGGAAATTCTTGATTTGGCGGACTTCGTCGGCAGCACATCGGACCTCGTCGCTTATGCCGAAAAGAGCCCATCCCAGGATTTCATCATCTGCACGGAAATCGGCGTCATCCATGACATGGAGAAACGTTCGCCGGGCAAAAGCTTCCATGCCCCTTCAATCGGGCAGGTCTGTCCCGATATGAAACTGAACACCGTGGAGAAGATCATCTATGCTCTGGAAACGTTCGAACCTGCCGTGGAAATGGATGAATCGTTGCGCATAAAAGGACTGCAACCGTTGGAACGGATGATGAAATTGGCCGAGGTGAAGACCCATGCGCAACTATGATGTCCTTATCATCGGAACGGGCGTTGCCGGACTTTTTGCGGCCCTCAATCTCGACAGTAACAAACAAATCCTGATCGTCACCAAGGGGACTTTGGAAGACAACGACTCCTTCCTTGCCCAAGGCGGCATCTGCGTTCAGCGCGACGAGACGGATTTTGAGCCTTTTATGGAGGACACGTTGCGTGCCGGCCATTACGAAAACAACGAAGCGGCCGTCACCGCCATGATCCGGTCCTCTCAGGAAATCATCGCGGATCTGATCGGTTTGGGCGTCGCCTTCGACAAAAAGGGAGCCGGTTTCTCCTATACCAAGGAAGGCGCCCACTCCAGAGCCCGGATCCTGCACTGCAAAGATATGACCGGCAAGGAAATCAACAGCAAACTGATTGCACGGGTGAAAGAGCTGAAAAATGTGAGCATCCTGGAAAACAGCACGCTTGTCGATCTTTTGGTTGCCGGCGACCGTTGCCATGGCGCGGTGCTCCGCGACCAGTCCGGAAAGTTATCCAACGTTTATGCACAGTCCACTCTGCTCGCCACCGGTGGCATCGGCGGCCTGTTCAGTAAAACGACCAACTTCGCGCATTTGACAGGCGACGCCATCGCCGTTGCGTTGAAGCACGGCATCCGCGTCAAGGACATGAATTATGTCCAGATTCACCCCACTTCGTTGTATACCGGACGTCCAGGGAGAGCTTTCCTGATGTCGGAATCGCTGCGTGGGGAAGGCGCCATCCTTGTCGGCAAGGACGGCAATCGCTTCGCTGATGAACTTTTGCCGCGCGACCTGCTGACGAAAGCGATATACGCCCAGATGGAGAAGGACCGCTTGCCCTATGTCCGGATGTTCCTGAAAGATCACGTGGAGGGATCGATCTCCGAAAGGTTCCCGGGCATCCACGCCCACTGCCTGCAGGAAGGTTATGATTTGGTTGAAGATTATATCCCAGTCGTGCCCGCCCAGCATTACTTCATGGGCGGCATCGAAGTGGATCTGCAAAGCAAAACTTCGCTGGCTAACTTGTATGCCGCAGGGGAAACGAGCTGCAACGGCGTTCACGGGAAGAACCGCCTGGCGAGCAATTCGCTGTTGGAAAGCTTAGTCTTCAGCAAGCGCGCCGCCCAAGCCATCGATGCGTCACTCCAACGCGCGCTTCCTTATCCTTTTCCCGAGCCGGATGCCCGATCCATCAAGGATGGCTTGACGGAAGCAAACAGAAAACTATTGGAAGAAATCGGAATCGAGGAGGAAGCTCATGCAAAGTAATATGGATCATCTGATTTTGGCGGCGCTGCAGGAAGATATCCCTACTGAGGATATCTCAATCAACGCCATCATCAAGGCATACACAAAAGGCCGAGCGCAGCTGTTGTGCAAACAGGAAGGCATCATTGCAGGGCTGGACGTCTTTGCCAGGACCTTCGCCCTACTCGACGATACGACCGAAGTGATTTTTCATTGCCAAGACGGCGATTCCGTCAAATCGGGAGATCTTTTGGCCGAAGTGATCGGCGACATCCGGGTCATTCTGTCAGGCGAACGCACCGCACTGAACTATCTCCAGCGCATGAGCGGCATCGCCACGCATACCCGAAAAATCGTCGATTTGCTGGAGGGCAGCGGCATCACGCTACTCGACACCCGCAAAACGACGCCTAACAACCGGATTTTCGAAAAATATGCCGTGAAAGTCGGCGGCGGTCAAAATCACCGCTTCAGTCTGTCCGACGGTGTCATGCTGAAGGACAACCACATCGCCGCTGCAGGCGGTATCAAGCAGGCTGTCGCAGCGGCTCGATCTTATGCCTCCTTTGTGCATAAGATCGAAGTCGAGGTGGAAAACCTGGATATGGTAAAAGAAGCACTCGAGGCGAGGGCCGAAATCATCATGCTGGACAATATGACTCCGGCGGATATGAAGGAAGCCGTCCGTTTGATTGACGGTCGCGCCTTGGTGGAGTGCTCCGGTAACCTCACTGCTGAAAACATCGCCGCCTTGCGCGATACCGGAGTGGATTACCTTTCATCAGGCGCCCTGACCCACTCTTCCGCGATCCTCGATCTGTCGCTGAAGAACCTGGAACGGATCTGACGGAAAGTTATACCCATTTAAACGCAGATAAGCTGTGGAAAAGCCATTCGAAATGGTTTTCCACAGCTTATTATTTTTCATTATCCACAAACAGAATGATTTTAGTCCAGTAGTATTTTCAGAAACTGATGATTGGCCTTTTGAACAGGCCGTCAATCACCGCTTGAAGCAAAGTCAGCGGCAGATAGACAACGATGCTCAGCATCATCGTTAATTCATACAACAGACTGCTCTTTTTGACAGCTTTGCC
This sequence comes from uncultured Trichococcus sp., assembly GCF_963663645.1. Taxonomy (NCBI): domain Bacteria; kingdom Bacillati; phylum Bacillota; class Bacilli; order Lactobacillales; family Carnobacteriaceae; genus Trichococcus; species uncultured Trichococcus sp. The sequence goes on along the minus strand of NZ_OY760503.1, from coordinate 1,545,197 downwards.
CTTCAAGCGGCTCATAAAGGCACTAATTGCGATCCCATGCGCATTGCCGACCATGATGGCCCGAATGGCGCCCAAAATCCCTTTGGCTTTGTCTTCCCCGTAAAGCGAAACGATCCGATCCCAGGATTCTTCGGTGGGATAGCCTCTCCGGTCGGCATAATGCTGGGCGAAAAGGTAAGCAGGCATTTCGTCAACAGGGATTTCATCGGCGGATCCCGCCAACAATTGCTGGATTTCTTCCGCAGCCATCCCCTGCTCGAGAGCCATCTTCGTGTGGGCATAGGAGCAAACTTCGCAGCCATTGACTTCCGTCACCCCCAACATGATCCTTTCGATGAATTCCGGACTTAATTCTTTTTTCTTTTTGGCCTTGATCATGTATTTCATTGTGCGGACCCCTTCATACAAAATCGTATAAAATTCCCGCACCGAGTATATTTTCTTGTAGAATTCCTGCGCCATTTTTTTCTCCTTTACTCATGTAGGGCTTCGCCAGATTCGTTAAAAACCATTATACCCCTATAGGTATATATAGTAAAGAAGACAATTTGGCTGACCTATACGTTTTTCCAGTTCCACCACTTCAACTTTTCGGGATCCGGATTCGGTTCGGTCGCATAATAGACGGCGCAGCGGAAAGTGTACAGTACGCAGGGATCCTGACGCTGGCCGGTTATCCGGTTCAAACGCTCATAGAGTTCCTTTGGATCCTTGTCCCGCAGATCAGCGATTGTATTTATGCCCAATGAGACAAGAGTGGCCGCCAGCTTCGGCCCGATGCCGGGAATTTGCTGCAGTTCTTTCATCTGATTTCCCCCTCAATTCAATTACATCTTTACCAAAAAAACAATTTCAGGAGCGTGTAGACGATGCCGCCGCAGACAACTCCACCGATCACCGAGTAAGCACATCCGATCAGAAAACCCCGGAAATGGAAGTAGTAGTCCTTATAGGCTGGATACCCCTCGGTGCCCGGCAGAATCATAAATTTCGGCTGAATCGTGCAAAAAATCAGCCAATCCATGACAAGCAGATCGACACTATTCCAGACCATGCACATGATGAAAATATGCAGCATTGGTACCCAGAACGCAACTTCGGCAGCACCGTACGTTGCGATGACGCTGATAAACAGATAACCGACCAAAATGACGAGTGCCGGAACGATGATCCATCTGTATACCTTCTTGTTTATGGGAGGCAGTACCACTAGTGCTTGGATTTCCTTGGGGTAGTCATGCACTAGTTGCTGAGGTGCCTTCCAGACCGTCAATGAGATGACAGCAGCCCAAAGCAGTGACCAGATAAATCCATCCACGATGGCTTGATACATATCCATTGCGATTCCCTTTCCTTTCTGACATTTTGAATCCCGCTGCATTATTACTCAAAACCATTGTAGTCCTTGTCGCCGGCGATTGCCAATAATGATATTCTTGGCTGACGACGCAAAAAACGGACAGGTTGGGCATCCATCAGAAGCTTTCTGGTGGACGCCCAACCTGTCCGGCTGAAGCATATCATTCAAATATAAGTAAAAGCAGAAATAAAACACATTTCCTCCACACACCTAATATACACTTCCATTGTAAACTGAATCGGAAAATACTGTAATATTTTTGTAAATGACAACGCCTTAAGCCTGCCTGAATTATGGCTGCATCGCCCCGAAAAGCACAAGCCAGGCAAGAATCGATTTCGCAACCAGACTGAGCACGATATAGACCCGCTCCCCGTAGAGGTAGTCCGCCCATTTCCCGACTTTTTTGTACTGCAAAATCATGTTGATCGGAAAAGTATTGAAAGCTACAAAATAAGTGCCGACGATTGCCCAGACAAACCAAGGCACCTCTCCGAAATTGCCGGTCCCGAACATGTAGAGCAGGATGGCAATCCAAGGCGCGATTCCGGCAATCGAGCCCCAGATGAACGGTCCCCACTCAATGTTGTCTTTTGAGTGTCCCACATTCAACTGTTCCATCACAAGCCCGAAGAGATTCATGGTGGCGTTCACGATGAAGATCAGAATGAGCGAAGCAATATCGTAGATGCCGAACAGCGTCGCAATCAGGACAATCATGATTGACGAGCTGAGCGCATACTCGAACCAGCGAAATTTATTGATGCCCTTCGCCAAATCAGCATTATAGATTTCATTAAGCTTGTTCGGAATAGAAACCAAGGCATGCGCGAAGGCGGAAATGAAAAGAAACGAAGCTACCATGAATCCAAACGGCAATTCGAAAAGGACACGCGAGGCAGTCTCCAATGAGCGCGTGTCGGGATTGAAGGCCAAATAGAATTGGCTGATTTCAGGACTGAACTCGCCGATTTTCTGGATGACATTTGTTGCCAAAAACAGCATTGCGACTGCTTGGATCAGGTGGAGTCCACCCATGATCAGATTGAAGCGCCGTAGTTTTTCTGTCGTGATCTCTTTCATGATGATATACCTTCCTTTCTAAAATGACTGGAAAATAATGCCAATTGACCATTCTCATTCGTTGAATCAAACTGTTCTTCAATCGGAATGCCTTTAACCATCCCCCATCTGTTCCATTTGGTTGTTGTGAAAGTGGCCGAACACGAACACCGCCAGGCTCGCACCAATCAAGGCCCAAATCATATCCCAGAGGCTGTCGAAGGCGTCACCCTGTGTCCCCATCACATCATCGGGAGGCACATCCATAATTTTGACGATCGCGAATTCACTCAGCTCATAAGCTGCGCTGAAGCCGAGGCAGGACAGAATGACGATAAGCATCAGCAGTTTGCCTTTCTTGACGTAGCCGCCCCGCAACAAAAATTCCTTGGCCATAAAAGCTGGCACGAACCCTTGGGCGAAGTGCCCCACCCTGTCGAAGTAATTGCGCTCCCAAGCGAACTGTTCCTTCAATTGATTGAACAACGGATTCTGGGAGTAAGTGTAGTGCGCGCCGTACAGCAACAATAAGGCATGCAGAAAAGCCATCACGTAGACGAAGGTGCTGAAACGGAACTTCCTGTACGTCCCTACCAGCAACGCTACGAGCAGTATTGCAGGCGTCATCTGTCCTGTCCAAGCCAGCCTGTCCAGCGGTTGGATGGCCGAAAAAATGTACGCTATAACGAAAAGCACCAAAAGGATTATATGCAGAGGTTCTGCCTTTTTGCCGTTTCTCGCCATCCGTTCCGCCCCCTTTTAGTTGCGTTTGCGTGCCCGTTCCGCAACCTGATCCAGATACAGCTGCATATCAAACTTGCGCTTCAGGCCTTTGTCGTTCATGAAACGGACATTGCCGAAGATGGCACGTTCTCCCCACGGCCGGTCGTGTTTTCCGAAGCACCAGCTCACTCCGGCAAACCCGTTCGGATCGCGGCCGTCCAACAAATACTTGTTGTTCAGATAAATCGCTTTGCGATAGGCTTCCTCCGGCATGCTGCTCCACTCCAAGATTTTTTTTGCCCAATACATGCGCATATACCCGTGCATCTTACCGGTCAGGTTCATCTCCAGCTGCGCGGCATTCCAATAGTCGTCATGGGTCTTGGCCGCTTCCAATTCCTCCAAAGAATACAAATATTCCCGTTCATCCGCCAAGTGCTTGTCCAGCGTCTTTTTGGCCCAATCCGGCACGGCTGCATAGGAATCGTATTGGTCATTGTAGTAAACGAAATTGACGGCCAGTTCCCGCCTGACGACCAGTTCCTCGAGGAAACTCTGCTGACTTTCGCTGTCCATCCCCATCAGTCTGCGGTAAATATAGAGCGGTGAAATCTGGCCGAAATGGAGATAAGGACTCAGGTTGGAGGTGAAGGACTCGCCGGGACGGTTCTTCCGTTCGCTGTATCCTGCCAATTTATTTTCGATGAAATCCTCCAGCAAGCGTTTGGCTTCCTCAGTTCCGCCGATATAGTCCGAAACGGGCGGGACACTGCGGTCTATAGCCAAACCGGCCAAGGCCTTTTCGGTATCCGAAACATCATAGGCCTCGAACGGAAGCTCGAATGCGAGTGATGGATGTTGGCAGACGGTCTCCTCCAATGGCGCCAAACAATGCGGCAGGATTTTCTTCAGTTTGGAGCGCAAAGTCGCAGCGGAATATTCCTCTTTCGGAGAAGCCAATTCGACTGGGACAACAACGTTGCTTTCGACCTGGACGACGGCGCATTCGGCACCCTCGGCCAAGGCAGCGCGCCATTGCCGCTCGATCCGCAGATAGCCGCGATCCATTACCAACAGGGCCGCCAATCCGGAAATTTCCAATGCTCCTTGTTCCGGCGATATTTTCCGGATCAGCATTTGGATACCGCGTTGCTCCAAGGCGGCCTTTGTTTCCTTCAGCCCTTCCAGCATGAAGGCATAGTGGCGCCCATTGGCTTCCGGAAAACCATCCGTGATCCCGAAGTAGACGACCAACGGCTTCTCGAGCAGGTTCGCCTGGCGGATGGCATATTCCAAGGCATGGTTGTATTCCGCCCGCTGCGAACTCTGCATCCAGTAGACGACATATGGCTGCTCCAACGCTATTTTCTTTTCATTCAATTGCTTGATTCTTTCTTCCGGTATCATCCGATTCCCTCGCATTTCTTCGCGTTATTCTCATTACTATTATAGAACATCGCACTCGATCCGCCTATTATTGTGGATCGCATGTCAAAGGAATAGATACTTTAATGTCCGTTCCTCAATGAGTATATGCGAAAAAAAGCCGATTCCGTTTTTCGGAACCAGCTTTTTTGGATGGGATTCATCACGCTCTCTTAAACGCGTTCTGAATCCCAGAAATCTCCGCCTAAGTTGCTATTACGTCACGACCAAAAAACGGTCGTTCTCGTAATAGCCTCTTAGTGCTCGATTTCTACCCGGGATTCATCACGCTCTCTACATGTTTGCGCGGATCTCTTCAGCCAATGCTTCATAAGCATCATCCGTCAGGGTCACGCGGCCTGGATTCATTTCGAAAGTCGAACCCCATTCGAAGGCATCATCTTTGTATTTAGGCACCAAGTGGAAATGCAGGTGTTTGCCGGTATCGCCATAAGCACCGTAGTTGACCTTTTCAGGGCTGAAGGCTCTGTGCAAAGCGTTCGCAACTGTAGCGATATCCGCGAAGTAGCCGTTGCGCTCCTCATCCGTGATGTCCACCAATTCGCTCACGTGGTCTTTATAGGCAACAATCACACGGCCTTTGTGGCTTTGTTCTTTAAAAACGTAGACTTTGCTGTATGGCAATTCGCAGCAAGGGTAGCCAAAAGCCAACACCATTTCGCCTTCCATGCAATAGGCGCAATTTTCATCTTTCATCAACACAGACCTCCTTGAAATATACTTCCGGTCCATTATATCATTTTTAAGCGCCTACATTTTGTCCATAATTCAACAGTATTGCGTACAAAATGTGAACACACTGGATCTCTACTCAATCCAAGTGGTGCTTCTTTTCCATATAACCGACCACCGCCCAAGTTGTCAGATGCACTAGTATCATGAATGGGGTCCCTGGAAAGAACAGCAGCACCGCATAGTTGGTGGTGTTATTTAGCGCATGCATGGCCATCACGGTCGGGATCGACTCGGTCTTCTCAAATACGAAATTGGTCAGATAGTTCATCGCAATGATACCCGCAGTAAATCCGATCAAATATAGTAGCAATACGAACATTCCTTGTCCCATATATAAAACAATCAAAAAAGGATAATGCCAAGCTGCCCAGATGAATCCACCCTTCCAAGTAGCCTTCCAGAAACTTTTTTCCCGTTTCCGCAAATAGGGATAAAGAAAGCCACGCCAGCCAAATTCCTCCGTCCCGCTCGTCAGCAGGTTCGACAGAAAATACAGACCGATTGTGCTTGCCGCGCTGCTAAAAGTCACCTTTCCTTCCGGCACCTTGCTGAACAAGAAGCTCATGAGCAACGTTGGGATCACAATCACTAACGGAATCACCCAGGCATAGAGGATGAAAGAACGCTCCTTTAAAGAAAAAAAGTCTTTAAACGGTTTCCCCGCAACCACACTTCCCAAAATCGGTCCGAATACACCCAAAGCAAACAAAAGCTGCGGAAAGGCGGATTGCTCACTGCCGATCGCTCCGATCACTTCGAATAGTGTGGCATCTGTGTCCAAAGCATAACCGTTCAGCTTGATGAGGAAAGCTCCACCGATCCAACAAGCCCATGTCCAGCTGAAGGACACCAGCAGATATAGCCAGACATTTCGTTTCATCCCTTCCCATCCTCCTTCACAACTTGCCTCAACCGTTCGTTGCTATTCGCTGCACTTGCTTATTTGCACCCGCATAAATTGGAAATTTTTACGTCCAACGTAAAATCACAGCGTCCATCCATCGCCTCATAGATTTCACTGATAAGTTTCAGCACTTTTTCCGGTTTCCCTTTGACAGTAGTCGACAGCAATCCCACCTCATTCTCCAACCCGGATTTTTCTATAATCTCCAGCACCTGACGTATTTCTTTCATATAATCCCCACTTCCGATCGGTAGGAATGAGAACTGACCCGATGTCATTTTCTCCACAGCGCACATACGTAGCCACCCCTTCTTTTTCCGGAAAGTTCTCTTTCCCTCTCGATGGTAAACTCTTGCTCATCCGCAAACGGCGGGACATAGAGGCATGCTCCTGTTCGAACTAATTTATCCGGATTCCACTCTTTCAAATCCCCGATGGTCTTGAAAGCAGCGTAGCGATAGATCGAATTTCCCTGCAATTTTTTTGTTTGGTAATACTCGCCCCAATCGCTATCCGCGTTGATGGTGCCTATCAGGACCTGTCCGCCGTTCTTGACGACCCGGAACATTTCTTCCACTGCTCCATCTGTGTCTTCGATGAATTCGACGGCAGCCATCGTAAGAACGACATCGAATGCGCCATCATCGAATCCCAGCTCCGTCGCGTCCATCCGAAGGTAAGAAATGGACAAGCTTTTTTCAGCCGCTTTTCTCCGGGCGACTTTCAGCATCTCTTCCGAAACATCAATTCCGGTGACAATGCAGCCTTTTTCAGCCAGCTTCATGCTGAAATTCCCGGTGCCGCAGCCGACATCCAGCACTTTCATTCCCGGTTCCAGCTTGAGCATGCCGAATGCCAAATCGGTCTCGACTCGATCTACAAATGCACCTTTCTTTTGACTATACCATTCGTCGTACTGGTTTGCGATATTGTTGAAGACTGCCATCATTCCTGCTCCCTTCATTTCAGACTATCTCTTCTCGCTGAACATAATGAACAGTGCTAAAGCGACACCGCACAGAAAAGCCAAGTACGAGTGCTCCTTGTCGTGCTCTTCAGCTTCCGGCAACAGATGCGCTGCGGAAACATAGATCAAAACCCCGACTGCAAAACCAAGGGCAAGTCCGAGAAAGGCGTCATTCAGGGCGGTCACGAATGGATAAGCAATAAAAGCTCCGATCGGGGTCGTCAAGGCAGCAACCAGAAACGCATAGAGGATAGCCTTTTTCCCGCTCACCCCGGCTTTCACCAACGCCGAGAAGGTGATCGCACCCTCCGCAAACTCGTGCACAATCAAACCGATCCCCGCCATCACGCCAGTAGCTGTACTGATGCTGAAAGCGACGGCATAGATGATGCCGTCCACAAAGGAGTGGATGCCGATGCCTTCGAGGGCAACAATCCCGAAAGCCAACTCAGCTTGTTGCGTCCTGTGTTTGATATATTTGTTGCTGAAGAACATGAAGATGAACCCCGCCAAAGCCGCCAGGCCGGCATCCGCATTTTTCTCAAGCGCCTCAGGAAAAGCGATAATCAACGGGGAGGCGATCAGAACGCCGGCCGCGAAACACATGAAATACTCGATGTTCCGGTCGACCCACTGTTTATTTTTATAGATGACCCAAATCCCGATGCTGTTCACGACCATGGCACTTAGGGCAAATAACGCAACGAAATAGAATGTGCTGTCTGTAAACATAACTTCACTCCCTGACTCATCCATTCCTTAAAAGTATCATTCTTCCGAATAGCCAAAATACGCCAAAATTTTCTCCAGCACTTGGTAATCTGGTACATAACCATACCCTGCGGATTGATCTTCACTGATGCTGAAAGGCGCTGATCCGATCAGAGTTTCCTGATGGAGGATGGTGCCGGCAACCCTGTCCAGGATAGTTATTTGGACATAGCGCGTATAGGCAATCCCTTCATTTGAATAGGTTCCGGTTTCCATGTAATAGCTGCGCAGCTTCACCAAAACGTTCATTTCGGCGTCCGACTTTGCCTGCAATTCTTCCGGCAAATCGAGATAGTGCGGTGAATACACGTACTTTTCTTCAGCGCCTTCCTCAACGGATTCATCGTTTTCGATGATGAACACTTTAGCTGGTGTAGGGGCCGAACCTTCCGCAAGCACGCCTTGGATAGCCGCATACGTATCCACATTTCCGATCAGATCGCTGCTCTCCAGTTCGCTGATTTGGCTTTCCCGAATCGCTTCCGGATCCAAAGATGAGCCAGCGTTGTCGTTCGATGAACCGCAGCCCGACAAGATAAATAAAAAAATGGTCATGATGAAGAAAAACGTGCATTGGTGTTTGTTATTTTTGATCATCTGAAGTCCCTCCTTGGACAAAAAAACTGATGACAAAGGAAGACAATCGATTAAACAGCGTATTTTGTAACCGCTATTTTTCGACCTCATTATAACACATCACCCGCCTCGGAACCTCGTGCAGCTTCACCTGATACAACACAAAAAAGACCATAGAGAACACCCCCGCTTCAAGGATGATCCATATGGCCTTCTGTACTTTTACTGTTTTGCAAAAGTATTAATATGTAAATATTCTTAGTTTTTCAATCCTGTATTTCTGAACGTGTTCCACAATAAACTTCATGTTATTAACTCAACTTTCGCAGTTAAAAAATCTGTTTAATCCTTTGATATATCAATGTTCTTAAAGACTTAACTACCAAAAATGTACACAAAAAGACACCTCTCTTTGGTAAAATGTAGTTACCACACAACACATACGAAAGAGGGATGTCTTATGGCTACTATTTTACCAGAAAATCAAATCAATCAGGAACTTAATTCTTCCGTTCATCAATTTTTTCGCAATCAGAAACTGGGAACGTTACTGAATCAATCCAATATTCGGAAAGAAGCAGGCATTTCACCAGTAATGCTGGTCCAGTTCATCTTTTCATTGGTCCTTCAAAAGAAAAATTTGTATCGGACATTGGAATCCGGACGGGAGCCAGAGGCTCCTGCCAAGGATGCGGTTTATCGCTTGCTCAACAACGCAACCTATAATTGGCGCAAATTTCTGTTGCTGCTGAGTCAAAATGTCATTACCCAGAAATTGCTCCCACTTGTCTCAGAAAACCGCGAACGCGTCCTGATTTTGGACGATTCCTTATACAGCCGTGCCCGCAGTAAATCGGTCGAGATGCTTGCGCTAGTTCATGATCATACCACTGGGAAGTTCGTCCGTGGCTTTCGCATGCTGACTTTGGGTTGGTCGGATGGGAACACTTTCGTGCCGCTTGCGTTCTCTTTATTGAGCTCAGAAAAACAATCGAACCGTTTCCAGGAAATCAACCCGACCATAGATAAGCGCACCGTGGGTTACAAGCGTCGGAAGGAAGCCGTCAAAAAGTCGACGGAAGCGCTGTTCGACTTGCTTGATGATATAAATCCGCTCCAACTCTGCGCTCGAACGTTACTTTTCGATAGTTGGTTCGCATTTCCAAAAGTAATCAAGCGCGTGGTTTCGGAGTATCCACTCGAGGTAGTCTGTATGCTGAAACGTATGCACCGCGTCTACTACACGTATGAAGGGCAAAAGTATACACTGACCCAGTTGTATCAAGTTGTGCGCAAAAAACGTGGTCGTGCCAAGATCCTCGCATCTGTTGTCGTCAGCTTGGGACTGGACGATAATGAAAAAGAAATTCAGGCCCGTATTGTCTTCGTGCGTGACCGAAATCGCTCCAAAAATTGGCTTGCAATCTTGTCCACGGATGTCAATCTGCCTGAAGAAGAAATTGTGCGTCTCTATGGCAAACGCTGGGATATCGAGTGTTTCTTCAAGGTGGCAAAGTCACATCTGGCGCTAGGAAAAGAGTTCCAGTGTCGCAGTTACGATGCGATGGTAGCCCACACGACAATTGTCTTCACCCGTTACATCATGCTCGCCCTTCGTACACGCGAAGAGCAAGATCCCAGGACCATCGGTCAGCTGTTCTTCTTGTGTTGTGATGAACTGGAGGACATCCGCTTTGCAGAGGCGATTCTATTGGTATTTGACTGTCTGAAGGCTTCCCTGACGGAAGAACCTGTCCTGTCCGAAGAAATGGTGGAGTCCCTTCTGGATAGAGTTTTCGATAATTTACCAACTTTCTTGAAACGAGCATTCCCACAACCGGAAAAGCAGCTTCCAAGTGCTTTAGCGGCATAATATTATCCTGCATTCCCGGAAATTTATAACGAGGATTTTATAGAAACTTAGTAACATCAAGGCTTTAAGAGATTTTTTAGATTAATTCCACCTCGTTATAATCAGCATTTATAACAAGGGAAAAACCCACTGATATCAAGGTTTGCAGCCATTCTCGTTACACAATTCGGGAATGCAGGATATTATAGCTGGAAATGTTGATGTATCAAGTCTATATGGTATTTTTTAGTGTGCGAAAGTTGAGTTATTAAATTCTATCTGCTCTCCTGCTTCTGGTAATCTGCCAAATAGTCCCGTCACGAAACCGCCAATCGTATCAAAGTCTTCAGATTCAATTTTAACTCCCAGCATTTCATTTATAAGATCGATTTCTGCACTTCCACGCACAAGATATTCATCTTCCTTCAGGACTTCTATTTCATTGAAAAGCTCATCGGATTCATCTCGAATATCTCCCACAATCTCTTCCACCAAATCCTCCATTGTTATCATGCCAGCCGTCCCCCCATACTCATCGATAACAATGGCCACCTGTATGCTTTTATCTCTCATTTCACTGAACAATTCCGTAATCAACTTGAATTCGAACGTGAAGTAAGGTTCTCTCATATACTTGGTCATTTCAAAGGTTTCTTTAGAGGCATCAAAAAAAACAAGGTCCTTAAGATACAGTATACCCACCACATTATCTATTCCATCCTCATATACAGGAATACGGGAAAACTGTTGATTTTTGAATACTTCCACTATTTTGTCATATGAAGAATCCAGGCTGACTGTGACCATATAGGTCCTTGGGGTCATTACCTCTGTGACCCTGGATTCCTTGAATTCAAACACATTGTGGATCATCTCTTTTTCTTCGCTTTCCAGCATCCCTTCTTCATGGCTCACATTGATCATGGTTTTCAGCTCCGCTTCCGTAATAAAGGGCGTACGAGCATCAGCTTCCCCGCCAAGAACCTTAATGATGCTGTTGGTCAGGAAACTCAGGATTATGTTAAACGGCTTTAATAGGATAACAACAACAGCAATGAAAGGTGCAACTTTCAAAGCCATCTTCTCGGAATTCTGCGCCGCCAATGATTTAGGCGTAATCTCAGCAAAAATCAGGACCAACAGCGTCATGATTCCCGTTGCCAAACCTACTCCCGTGCTGCCGAAATTTTTTATGGCCAACGATGTTGCTAAAGAAGAAGCTCCAATATTCACTACATTGTTGCCCACAAGAATTGCACTCAACATTTTATGTGGGTCTTCAATCAATTTTTGTATTTTTTTGGAACCTGGAATGTTCTCATCCACCATGTTCCGTATCCGTATTTTGCTCAATGACATTAGCGCAGTTTCTGATGCAGAAAACAAACTTGACAATGCCAAGAGCGCCACCAGAACGATTAACTGCCACGTGTCGCCAACTTCCATAATTTACCAAACTCCCTTTCGTAGTGCGTTCAACAGCATAATCCCTCATTTAAAAAGCTTGATTGTTCCAGTATCACTCAGATGCTTCAGCAAGGATAACGTAATAGGAAATCCGAACAAGCCGATCACGCCAATTAGGTTAGCACCTATAAACATACTCATTAGCGCGACAACAGGATGCAGCCCCAACTGTCCGCCAACAATTTTCGGTTCCAGAATATTCCTTACAATCGTGACGAAAACATACACAATCAGTATCCCGATTGAAATCTGATAGTTCCCTTGGAGTAACGTGATGAGTACCCAGGGAATCATTATTCCGCCCGTCCCCAGCACAGGCAGTATGTCGAATATCGCGATCATAAACGCGATCAATACTGCATTCGGAATCCCAATGACAGAGAGTCCTACGGAAAGTTCAATGAAAGTAATACCCATAATCAATAAATATGAGCGAACCACCACGAACAGAGTATGCGATATATATTGTTTGATCTTTTGGATTATCTCATTATTTCTTTTTGTGAATTGCCTCGATATAAATTGTGCTAATGTGTCATAATCCATTGCGATGAAGAAAGTTGAAATAATCATCAATACAATTTTTATCAAAAATTCAGGCAACGAAGACGCTATGCTTGATAAAGAACCCACCAGTGACAAAGAAACATTTTTGACATCCTCACCCAGTGAATTTACAAACTGATTAAATCCTTCGTTCAGAACTTCAACCAAGGCGGGATCCAAGCGATAAACTGCTTGCTCCACGACGTCAAACGTATTTAGAAGAAATGGTTCCAGTTGCGTTTCGTATACCAGCGGAAGCCCAGAAATGAGCGCTGTAACCACTGATATTAACTTTACACCGATCAATGAAAAGAGAAGTCCGATCGTACTATAAAAAAGCAAGACAAGGACAATCGATACCATTTTAGGCGGAATTTTCAACATTACCGCTAATGATTTGGTTGGCTTTTGAAGCATGTATGCAATCAAAAATGCAAAAATAAAAGGACTTATCAAATTGATTGCATAGTTTAAAAAGACATACACAATGAGAGCAATCAGGAAAAAATAAATTGTGTTTACGATGAAGCGTTTCTTGTTATCATACTGAGATTCCATGGTGTCTCCCATCTATCAGATTATATTCAGGTACATTTTCATTTGAAGTATTCGTTTCTTGACGATCCGTCCGGTATTTCCAGAAAAAAAATAGACTACAAAAACAGCGCAAACAAGCTGCATCATGGTCTAAAATAATTAAATGACGTATTATATTTTTATGGTTAAACTTAGGCATCACAAATAAACTTCCAACAAAGATGCTATTCGGCCTTTCCCCAGGTTCATCCTCCACTTTTGTCAATCCCTTTCGCTGTTCATCCTTATATTTATAACCTACATTAAACCGCATACCTTGTCAATTCCCTCATTTCGGGTGCCCGATGCAAATAGGCATGAACAATAATTTTTTTGTCTGTCTGTGCTTGTTTTTTTCTTGATCGATCTGTAAGCGGGCCTTTGATGCTGGCGATATTCCTCCTGTTCTCGTGTATTGCTATGTCAGACTTTTTGTACAAAAATTAACCGCTCAGACAATTCTTAAATTTTCACTAAATGTCTGCAACTATCGAATGGTTCACTATCACCGGATAGATTGTAACAGTAGGCTAAATTAGCGCTTTAAAAAGACCCCATACAAACTCACCTTTTTCAAGGTAAAAAGTGTATGCGGTCTCTTTTGCTGTGTATTGTCAGTTCAAACCATAACTATGAACATGACAACAAAATTGCCATGATATGTTTGGTATTATTTCCCCAAGCGGTCCGGCATCATGAACTCCATGAAGCCCCAGACGCCGTTCGCAAGGAACAGTTCTTCGCGGTCGTACTTGGATATTTCTTGGCGGATCAGCTCATCCTTTTTGTCGAGGGCTTTTGCACCCCAATGCGGATCGATCAGCAACGCACGTCCGACGGCAACGAGCTCCGCATTTTCCAATACGTTCTCCGCATCTTCGCTCGTGCGGACATCGCCGACACCGACCAACGGCACACGTCCGTTGATTTGCTCATGGATGTACGCCAGCATGCTTTTTTCTTTATGATTCTCAGAAACGGAAACCAGTTGACGGTCCCTCAAGGAAATATGCAGATAATCCAAGCCTTTATCGGCCAGCTGGTCCACAAGGAAGAGTGTATCCGAAAAACGGATGCCAGGGTTTTCGTACTCCTCTGGTGAAAAGCGGTAACCGACGATAAAGTTCTCGGCACCCGATTCATCCACCGTTGCCGTCACTTCATCAACCAACTTGTCGATGAAACGGAACCGTTTTTCCAGGGTGCCGCCCCATTCATCGTCTCGGCGGTTGGAGTGCGGCGAGAAGAATTGCTGCAACAAATAAGTGTTGGCACCGTGCAGTTCCACACCGTCAAACCCGGCTTCAATCGCGCGGCGGGTCGCGGCTTTGAAGTTTTCGATCAGATCAATTATTTCGTCATCCGCCAATGCTCTCGGCGTTTCGGCATTCGGTCTTTCGGCAGCAACCGCACTCGGAGCCACTGGTTGAACACCCCGCAGAACGCTTGAATCGGTCATGCGTCCGCCATGGAAAATCTGCAGGATGGCTTTGGTTCCGTTTTTCTTGATGGCCGCAGCCAATTTGCTCAAACCCGGAATGAACACATCGGAAGCGACGCTCAATTCGCCTTCCCAGCCTTTGCCGTCATTCTGCACATTCGCCGCGCCTGTGATGACCGCGCCGATTTCACCGGAACGCAGCGCGTAGTAATTGATTTCGTCGGATGTCACGACCCCATCATAGAAACTCATTTTCGTCGTCATCGGTGCCATCATGATGCGGTTCTTCAGTTCCAGGCCTCGTTTGAAAGTCAGTTTGCTGTTCATTGTTGACATATTTTTTCCTCCTGATTCGCTTTTCTTCATTGTATCGGGCCTGCCGGAGATTCCCAAACAAAGTGCTCGGAACCTCAAATTGCATGCGCATGCATATATTTTATTACAAGGAATCCTTTTTTGCAAGTGTTGCACTGATTCGTCACGCAATTAGACTGCGGAAAAGTCTTCGCAACAGCCTCCGCAGTCTTCATCATATTTTACATTTCCTTAGTCCTACCTTAGTTGAATCGGCTAAACAAAGCGGAACAAAATTATAGTTCTAATAGGTTACAAATAAAATAATGTGGCAATGATGGAAATTGCAATAGCATAGTAGTGATACCATTTCTGCTTCATTTTATGAAGCAGAAATGCACTTGTTGCAGCAACCAAAATATGTCATCCAGCTCCTATCCTTGAGTTTCATCCAGAATAGACAGAATATCCTTTACAAATGCCATCGTCTTCTTTTCAATCTGCTTCTTGAGTTCGTCTGGATGGTCAAAATCCGGCTTCTCAACCAGAGTTGATTCTATAATGGAATCGACTCCCGGAATAACTTGTGACAACTTATATTTACCAATATTTTCACTGCCCATCAACGCGATGTACTCAGCCTGAATTTTTCTGTTATTCCCAGCCAACCATACTTCGAACACGCCTTTTTCATGCAAATAAACTACGGCGATTTTCAGCTTCTTATTATTTAAATCAGCAGGTGTGAAAGCAAAGTACGTCATATCCATGTAGCCAAAATACAAACTACCAACAGTGTAATCCGGGTACTTGTTTCCTAGATAGGAGCGAAGTTCTGACATGAATGTCAGGATCCCTTTGTAGGCTTTCTGAATATGCCCTTTGCTTAACTGTGAAGCATATTCCTTGATACATTCGTTTATCGATTCCAAAAACTCCACCTCATTCCCTGATTAAGTATCCCGCAAATTGATAGAGCCAACTATCCCCTTTTTGTAACCGCTATTTCCCAACCTCATTATAACGCGAATACCACGTAGATACCCTCTCTTAAAAAGGAAAGTCCTGATTGGATGCAGTCATTTCCTCGAAGTCCAAAAGTCCGTCTTCCTCAGCTTGTTCCCACGTGATGCCGTAAGGAGCTCCGCCGGAAGTGTAGCCGACTATAAAGAAAAAATTTTCGTCACTGTCATAGTCAAATACAGCTTTTATTGTCATTGTAATATTTCACACTCTCTCTATTGATTAAAAAATGATTCAATCCTTGCTATCATTTTGATATTCCGTATTACGGATATAGGCTGTATTTTTACCCGCACCTATCTTAATGATGTAGCCCTCTTTCAACAGAGTGGCCAACGTTATTTCTACTGTAGCCTTGCTGATGTCTGGGCATTTTTCTAAAATCATGCGTTTTGAAAGCTTCTCAAGTGTATTATCAAACAGCGAACGGATGCGTTCCGGTTTGGAAAGGCTGCGATTTTGCATCAACTCCACACGAGCCGAAAATTCTTTAGAGGCACTTAAAATAACCCCGAGGTAATACTTAACAAATGGTAAATAATTGTTCTTTTCTTCATACCAATCCGTTGAGCTGTCTTTTAAAACCTCATAGTACGTTTCCTTTGTTTTTTCGATTATCATTTCTATACTGATATACTTCCCTACAATATATCCGGACCTGTATAAGAGCAACAATGTCAATAGGCGGCTCATTCGTCCATTGCCATCGCTGAATGGGTGAATGCAAAGAAAATCCAAGATGAACATCGGAATCAGCAGTAAGGGATCATATTTTTCAGTGTTGATCGCTTCGATGAACGTATCAGTGAGTCGGTCTATTCCATCTGGGGTTTCAAACGCTGACATGGGCTGAAAGCGAACTTTTTTTTGTCCGCTAGCATCTGTTTCAGTAATGACATTATCCGACCCTTTGAAATTACCACCGTGAGATAGTGGACTGAAATGGTAAAGGTCTCTATGCAGCTGTAAGATAACATTAGCACGTGGAACTATGTAATCGTAGCTTTCATGAATCAGACCCAGTACTTCACGATAACCAGCAATTTCTCTCTCTGATCGGTTACGCGGCTCCGCTTTTTCCTTTACCAACGCATCCAAACGTTCATCAGATGTATAGATACCCTCAATCCTATTAGATGCTCCAGTGCTTTGGATTTTTGCTATTTCAATCATTGACTCTAAAACATCCGACTTTGCCTCAATAAATAGCTCTTGTTTTCCTTTATACTCGTGAATCGCAGAAATCAGATTCATAATTTCATGATTCATCAATTCATCCGGGATTATTGAATAATCAAATTTTCGCATGAGTGGTTCCCTTTCTACCTAAAAGTTTACGCTTCTACATAATTATACGTGTAAATTATGTAGAAGTGAAGTGAAATAGGCAGAATACAGAGTTGAATTCGTATTGAAGGCAAAGAGCTTCTGCACATTATGTAGCCATAAATGTGCAGAAGCTCTTTAATTTCAGTATTTTTTCAGAAAGTAACGACCTTATCCGCCCATTCGACCATCTGGACGCAATCGATCATAGTGCTGATCGGGCAAACGTCCGAGCCTTCCATGTTGCGCGACTTCAGGCACGTGCCGCAAGCCAATATCTCGCCATCCAGCTCATCGAAAGCCTGCACTTGTGCGGCCACATCGTATGTTTCGTGGGTCATGTTTTCGATTTCGACGGCTTCGCCCATCAGGAATACTTTCACTTCATGTCCGGTCTTCTTCGCGGTCACGGCGAACCTCATGGCGTTCCAAGATTTTTCGTATTCCTTTGTTTCGATGATGATTCCTAATTTCATTGCAATTCCTCCAACTTTTATTTTTCCTTATTTTTTGACTTAGCGAATTTCCTCGCGTTCTTGATGCCTCCGAAGTCGGAAAACATGGTGCTGATCTTCTCTTTTTCGATCTGTTTGGAATTCATGCCCTCATACTTGGCTTCCTTCTTGAGCTTTAGGTAGCTCTGCAGCCGTTCTTCGGTCAGGGTGCCATCCTTTATGGCCTTCCTGACCATGCAGCCTGGCTCGTTTTCGTGCTTGCAATCCTTGAATTTGCATTGTGCTGCCAATTCATCGATGTCGACAAACGTCCTCGCCAAGTTTGCGCTCTCCAAACCGAGTTCGCGCATGCCCGGCGTATCGATGATGCAGCCGCCTGTCGGAATGAGGAACAGTTCCCGGTTTGTGGTGGCGTGCCGGCCTTTGTCGTCTCTTCTGATTTCCCGCGTTTCGTTCAGGTCTTCCTCAAGGATCCGGTTTATCAAGGTTGACTTTCCGACACCGGATGAGCCGATGAAGACAACGGTCTGGCCCAGGGTGATGTATTTCAGGACGGCCGTGTATCCGTCCTCGCTCAGGCTCGACGTGACCAGCACATCGACTCCGAAAGCGATCGTCTCGATTTCACGCAACTTTTCCGGGATATCCGCGCACAGATCCGCTTTCGTCAGCACAATCACCGGAGTTGCCCCGCTGTCCCATGCGATCGCAAGGTAGCGTTCGAGCCTCCGCAGATTGAAATCATTGTTGAGCGACATACAAATGAAGACAATATCGATGTTCGCCGCCACAACCTGGACGTCATGTGCTTTTCCGGCTGCTTTCCGGATAAAGACGCTTTTCCTCGTCAGTGTCTGGTGGATGATGGCATGGCCCTGGCTTCCCTCGTTCCGGTCGATCATCACAAAATCGCCGACTGCCGGATAGTCCGACATATCGACTGCAGCATGGCGCATTTTCCCGGATATTTCCGCCAACATCTCCGATTCAGCGGTCGCAACACGGTACAATTCCTTATACTGCGCGATGACTCTTGCCGGATGCAAGTCCGGATAAAGGGTCGCCTCCTGCGCGAACCTGGTCGTGAATCCCAGATTCGTTAATTTGTCAGGCATTTCATTCCCTTCCTTTCGAATAAAACCGCTCTATCATTCCAGAACCATTAACCACAATTTTTCTGACTCAATCACGAGTTCCGCTACCAATTTTATGAACGGTCCGTAATCCATGGTCATGTGGGCGTGATCAAGCACCTTATAATAGTCAGCACGGTTTTCGTTTTTGATGATGATTGGTGGATAGCCGGATTTCATAAGTTCAAAGTTCAACAATAACCGTGATGTCCTAACGTTTCCGTCAATGAACGGGTGAATTTTCACGAATTCGCCATGCAGTAAAGTCGCCCGCACAACGGGGTGATACCCAAGCCATTCGTTCTGATATTCGGCAATCAATTTTTGCATATGTTCGCTTATTTGATAATGTTTCGGCGGAATATGCTTTGCACCACTGATTACCACATTCTCGCTCCGATATTTCCCCGCATTTTGATTATCAATTTGCTTCAGAACCAGCGCATGGATGTTCTTGATGTTCCATTCGGAGAGCGGTTCTTTTTCAGAAACAAGTTGTTCGATGAAAAGAATGGCGTCGCGGTGATTGATGATTTCCAGATGTTCGACCAGGCTTTTTCCGCCTATCGTTATCCCTTCGAGAACGACTTTCGTTTCTGACATGGTCAGTGTGTTCCCTTCAATCGCATTGCTATTGTACGTCCACTCAACGATCAGTTTTTCATGGAGGGAGTCGGCCAATCCCTTCGAAAACGGTCTGTGTCTATTGATGGTATCCATCGCCGTATCGATTTGACTGAAATCGTATCCCAAGCCGAGATACTTTTTTTGTTCACTTTGCCTTGCATCCACAGGTTTGTGCGCATCAACAGGGATCGCCCAGTTACGACCGATTTTGACTGCCCCTTCAATCCGACCTTCTTGGCAAAGTCCCCGAATCCTGCGTTCGCTTATGTCCCAATTGTTGCTTGCTTCTTTTGTGCTGATGTATGCCATATTCACTCACCTCAATTCCATTTTATGCTTCCGCGTGATGAAAAGCAACATCCTACCGATATCGGAAAGATAGAGAACTAAAAATTATTAGAATTCCGGTGCGATAAAGAAAAAAACTGTTAGCGAACGCGCCTATGCATCCAATAACAGCTCCTGTCCTTTCCGCGCAAGCCTACCTTATTCGGCTTACATAAAATAATCAACCAGCTTTTTGTATTCATCCTGCGAGGAGTAGCACGTATCCATCAAATAC
Source organism: uncultured Trichococcus sp. (assembly GCF_963663645.1). Classification (NCBI taxonomy): domain Bacteria; kingdom Bacillati; phylum Bacillota; class Bacilli; order Lactobacillales; family Carnobacteriaceae; genus Trichococcus; species uncultured Trichococcus sp. The sequence continues at coordinate 1,525,351 of NZ_OY760503.1, read as the reverse complement.
CCTTTCGCTGTTTCGAATTCCTTCAGGCCTCGGTAATAAAACAGTTTGTGACGTTCATCGATGACGAAAGGCACAATTCCCCAGCGCAAACATTCCTTGAACAGAATGATCCGTCCAACTCTACCATTGCCGTCCTGAAACGGATGGATCGATTCGAACTGATGATGAAATGCGACAATATCCTCGAATTGTACGGTCTCCAGAGAGGCATAATCTGCCAGCAGCTTGGCCATCTCACCCTTCACTTTTGCTGGGGAGACGGTTCGGTTGTCGCCGACCATATTCGTTTTGGCTTTGTAATCCCCAACCTTGAACCATTCTTTTCTGCTGTCGGAAGTGTTCGATTTGATCAAGCGATGGAAGGCTTTGATCATATCCTCCGTCAATCCCTGATCTGCCACATCAATCATATAATCAAAGCATTGGAAATGATTGATTGTTTCGATGATGTCATCGACAGGAGTAGCTTCTTCCTTCGGCATCGCTATCGTATTGGTTTCATAAATGTAGCGGGTCTGCTCTTCCGACAGGATGCTTCCTTCTATCCGATTGGAATTATAGGCAAGTTTGATTTGGGTCTGATGATACAGTCCGCCCTTCAACTTCATTTCTTTTTCTTCCCTCAAAAGCTTCAGCAATGGTCGTTCCGACTGCTGTTCCATCTCCATGATATCTCCGGGCTGGCAATGCAGAAATCTGCAGATGTCCTCGATGACTTTTAAGGATACCGGCTCATTCTTGGTCAGCTTTGCCATCGTTGCAGAAGAAATTTCGATCCCCTTTTGTAGTTCTGTTCTTAGGATGTTTCTCTCCTGAAGGAGTTTAAATAATTTACTGTACTGGATTGCCATACAATCACCTCATCCTGATTATATCACGAAACCTTTAGTTACATAAAGTTCATCAAAAAAATCTTTACCATCACGAATATACTACAAATAAAAAACTCCTGAAACATCAGTTTTCCCAGGAGTTTAGTTTCTATTCATTTTGTTGGAATTTTTGCAATTACTTTTTCAAATAGATTTCTATTTACCCCAGAACTAGTATCAGAAAGTTGAATCATTTGACGCTTACTTGGTTTTTTTGGTTATCCTGTCAGCGGCTAATTTCCCTGTAATGATACAGGTGGGTGTTCCGGCTGGATTGTATGCCCATTGCCCTACTTGATAAATGTTCGGAATAGGCGTAAGTACTGATTTGTTGACTTGCTGCATTTTATAAATAACCGGGATCGGGGCTTCAAAAGACCAGCCCACGATTGCCCCACCCGTGCTCCCGACTCGGTTTTCAACACTTAAAGGTGTAAAGGAAAATTGTTTCTCCACTTTATCTTTTAACTCAGGGCATAAACTTTCAGAAAGCACACTGATTATTTTATTTTCAATTTCCCTTCTGAACTCCTCATACCAGCCGGATTCTTCGACTTTATAGAACAATTCTGCCTCCATAAGCAGACTGACTATCAAACCCGTTTTACCTTCCGGGGCCAAGTCAGAATCTCTCATAGCCGGGATGGCTATTTCATAAGTGTTGTATTCCAGGAAACGATCCAGCCAGGAAAGAACTTCTGCTTTATCCGTCTCTCCCCATTTTCCCAGCATTTCCTTGAGCTCACTTTTATTGATGTTGCCCAACCCTTTTCTGGATGGTGTGTAAAACAGATGTCCATTGAAGGACTTCTTAAAATAAGACACCGGCAAATCAACTTCCAAGTAGAGCGAGAAGACAGATTCACTAGGCCTTCCTTTTGCCATCAATGCCTTTGTTGTTTCAAACTTTTCCTTTATTTTTGGGGCCAGGTTACCCAGATCAGTAATAGTGTAAAAAGTTTTTAGGTCTGCAGCCCAAACAAGGTCTTCATAATAGTATTCGTTGTTGTTCTCATCGACAATAACCTGTTGGTCGGCACAGATTTTCTTTACAACCGTATTGGGGCGTATGTCACCTTTGAACGCTTGTATTTTTTCCACTAATGCTTCGGCAAGCTTGCCTGTACCCCCTTTCGGATAAACATAGCTGCTGTACAATGTGAAGTAACTCAATGCAAAAAATGTTGGTGTGCCTTTGAAAAAATGTTGTGAAATGATATCGATAAGGGACGGATCTTTAATAAGCTCTTTGAGATCCTCCTCACAAGGTTTGGAAAGCCTTTCAATCCTGCTCATTGCGAACATAAACTTCGGCAACCATGGCAAAAGTTCTTTTAAAAAATACGCTTTATCCCGCTTGATATCTTTAAATAATGGATTATCGATGCCATAGATGATATCGATCAGCTTCATTATTCTGATCATGACTTTTATGAATGTATCTATATCCTCTACGCTATCGGGATAGAGGCTCACCAACAAATCTCTGTATTCGCCAACAGAATTCGGGCCTTCAATGCCGATGATTTTATCCTCAACGCCTAGGGAAACCTTGCTTGAGACAACCTCAATATCAAGATTCAAGTCTTTCAGCATCGCTAAAACGACTCCTAAAATGGCTCTGGCTCCAGCATCAAAAACAAAACCATCCCTTTCAAATGAATTTACCAATCCACCAAATTCGGCATTTTTTTCTATAAGCAAAATTTTCTTGCCTGCTTGAGAAAGAAACACCGCAGACGTAAGCCCGGCAAGTCCTCCGCCTACAATTAGGACATCATATCTTTTTTGTTCCGCATTATTCATTCAAATTCCCCATTTTCAAACTTATTTCCCACAGAACTCTTGCATTTTCAACATCCAGAGCTGGTGGAGCAGGTTCTTCAAGCGTTGTCAGATTGAAAAATTTACCACTGAATGATTCCAGATTTTCAGAAACCCCTAAATAGTATATCGCTTCTGCTGCAACCGAAACAGGGTTTAACGTTTTGTCCAATACATTCTTCTTGAACCACTTGTATAATGGACCATTATCCTGTCCTGTAGCTGTTTTCACAGCCCCAGGGTGCATTGCATTAATGGTTACGCCCGAGCCTCGGAAATACTCGTCAAATTTTATCATCGCTAAGAGTTCAGCGAGTTTGGCTGTACCGTAGCTTTTCAACCCGGAATAACGTCTTTTTGACCAACCCAAATCGTCAAAACGCATGCCCCAAGCCGCAAAGCGATGACCTTCTGAGTTTACCAATATAATGCGACATTTCCCTTGGGATTTTAGTTTATCTTTTAAGATGTAGTTCATGATGAAAGACGAAAGGTAGTTCACCATAAAGACTTTCTCGATTCCAGTTGAAGTGATTTGTCGCTTTGTAAGATAAATGCCGGCATTATGAATAATGATATCAATTGGTCTCTCAATTTCCAGCAAACTCTGGGCAGCATCATGTGTATCAGCCATGCTGCTGAAATCAGCCAAAATATAATCACACTTTACTTTGTACGCACCCTCAATTTCATGCTTCAAAGCCTCTGAGCGCTCTTTGTTTCTGTTGATACAAATCAAATCAGCACCTTTTGAGGCAAACTTTCTGGCAGCGGCATAGCCAATTCCGGAAGTAGCACCCGTTATGACAACCAACTTACCCTTGCAATCATCCAAACAAATCGATGGGCTTTTAGAGTTATTTTTTATCATTGCCATCACATTGGACAAACGATATTCTTTAAAATATTTCCCGAATTTTATCCCATTATTTTTCATGTTGTCACCCAAATTTTTTCTTCATGAATTTTCTGTATTTTTTACCGAATGACGGGATATTATCAAATATATCTCCCCACAGATCATAATAATCTCGTTGCTCAATAATTTTGCCCTGCTCATTTATGGTTAACCGTGAAAGACCGTATAAGATGGAGCTGGGATATTTCTTATAGCTGATCGTCATCTCCCATTCGATGAATATATCATCCCCCTGTTGCACAACTTTAACCAATTTCATATTCAAATCCTTTGAGCGTTCTGTCAGTCTATCCGTCATTTCCTTGAATTCAACAATGCCTCTGATCTCCTGTATTGTATCTTTAAAATAAATATTATCGTCATAATAAGGTAAGATGTGGGACCAATCAGGTTTTCCATTGGTGTTATAGGTTTTTGACCAGAGTTCTTTTACAAGTTCCAGCGTGAGCCTGTGCTCTTTTTCCGATTTAAATTCCTCCATATACATCATCTCTTTCTGCATATTTTGAATTCTCTATTTACTTTTATTTTAGCATATTGTTGCCAACATCCCTAGTGACGAAGTTTCCCAACATTTGACGGTCCACAGTGGGAGTGGTGATCAGAATTCAGAAGAACTGCTCAGCGTGGTGCCCAAAATTGTCGAATACGTGAGGTAGATCCGACGATTTGACACCAGCTTTAGCCGAGATTGTCGAATGTCGTGAGACTTTCAACAATTCGACATCTTGCCGGACCGAAATTGTCGAATATCTGAGGAACATTCAACAATTTGGCCCCGCCCGCAGTCAAAAAAAAAAAGCGAGAATGCATCATTGAATGCATTCCCGCTTTTTTACAGTTATCAAGTTGCTTGTGTTAATGAACTTGCCGCAAAGACAGTCTTTGTTTCTTATTTTATTTAGAATGCTCCATGGATAACGCGTTCCAGCAAGTCTGAAATTTGAGCTTTCGTTGCTTTTGCTAATTCCAATGCATAACCGGATACACGAATGGTAGCTTGTGGATAATTCTCTGGATTTCTCAACATTTCTTCTAGTCCTTCTTTAGAAAATACGTTTACGTTTAAGTGATGTCCACCATCTTTTCCAAAGTATCCGTCCAATAGCATCGTTAAGTTCTCTATTTGAACATCACGTTCTTTTCCTAATGCTTTAGGATGAACCGCCCATGTATAGGAAGAACCATCTTTAACGTCTTCAAAATCAATCGTACTAACTGATTTCAATGCTGCCAGAGCACCTTTGTAAGGGCTGCTGTAACTTGGGTTAGCTCCTGGAGACAATGGAGTGAACGCCTCTCTGTAGCCTTTGTACTTCGCATCTTGTCCACTGAATAGCGCACCTGTTGCTTTTCCGTAAACGATGTTTGAAGTAATTGTCAAAATAGAGGTTGTAATTTCAGCATTACGGTAAGTAGGTTGAGCTTTCAACTTGCCGACAAATTTCTTGATCAGCATGTCAGCAATTTCGTCTGCTGCTTTTTCGTTGTTACCGAATGTCGGGAACTGATCGCCTTCAACGACATAGTCGATCGGGAAGCCATCTTCGTCACGAACCACACGGACCTTGGAATATTTAACGGCACTCATTGAGTCAGTCGCCAATCCGATACCAGCAATACCTGTAGCCATCATTCTGTGAAGTTTTGTATCCAGCAAGCCAAATTGAACAGCTTCGTATGCATATTTATCGTGCATGTAGTGGATGATGTTCAATGCTCTTACATAAGTTGTTGCTACCCAATCCATAACAGCATCGATTTTTTCCATCAGAGTGTCATAGTCAAGATATTCATCTGTGATCGGTTCTAGGCCATCGATAACTTTACTTCTGTTTTTCTCATCGTAACCGCCAGTAACGGCATAAGTCAGGATTTTAGGAAGGGAAGCTCTTGCACCGAAGTATTGGATAGAACTACCCGTATCTCCTGCTGTCGGGCTTACGCAGCAAGCGATCGAAACGTCATTACTTCCATAATAGTGACGCATAACATCGTCATTCTCATATTGGATAGCACTTGTATCGATACTTACTTTTGCACAGAAATCCTTGAATCCTTTAGGAAGTTTCTCATTCCACATTAAAGTCATGTTAGGTTCTGGTGCGTTACCCATATTATAGAGTGTCTGCAAGAATCTGAATGTATTTTTTGTTACCAATGAATTGTTGTCATCAAGCATACCTGCAAATGTCAAGGTTGCCCAGGTTGGGTCTCCTGCAAACAAAGCTTCGTATTCTGGTGTTCTTAGTTGACGAACGATACGAACTTTCATTACCAAGTGGTCGATCAATTCTTGCGCTTCTTTTTCAGTCAAAGTGCCTTCTTGGAGATCACGCTCGATATAAATATCCAGGAATTCTGCAATACGACCTAAACCTTGTGCAGCACCATTGTCTTCTTTAACCATAGCCAAGAATCCTAAGTAAACCCATTGTACTGCTTCTTGTGCATTTTCTGCTGGTCTGCTGATATCAAAGCCGTAAATTTTGCCTAATTCAATCAATTTTCCTAATGCACGATATTGCGTTGAAACTTCTTCACGCAAACGAATGTCTTCTTCGGTATACGTTTTTGCTTGCAATGCGTTCCAATCGTTTAGTTTTTGTTTCTTCAAATAATCAACACCATACAATGCGATACGTCTGAAGTCAGGAATGATTCGTCCGCGACCGTAAGCATCAGGTAATCCCGTAACAATCTTATTGCGTCTAGCCATGCGAATGTCGTCATCGTAAGCATCAAAGACACCTTGGTTATGGGTTTTACGGTGTTCTGTATAAAATTCATCTAATTCAGGATCAAGTTCATAACCATAAGATTTTAATGCTGTTTCTGCCATACGGATACCACCATAAACGTTCAAGCCACGTTTCAATGGTTTTTCTGTCTGTAAACCAACGATTTTTTCTAAATCTTTGTTGATATAACCAGCCGGATGAGAAGTTAACGTGCTGACAACAGAAGTATCTGCATCCAAAACCCCACCATTAGCGATTTCTTGCTTTTTAAGTTCTACAATCTCTTGCCACAATTCATTTGTCGCTTCTGTAGGACCTTCCAGGAAACTGTCATCCCCAACATATTCTGTGTAGTTATTTTTGATGAATTCTTGGACGTCAATACCGTCTTGCCATTGAGAACCTTTAAAACCACGCCACGCATTATTCATAAACGAATTCCTCCATTTTTTTAGAAGTTTGTTTTTATATTCACATTATACACTATCACGAACGATTTGATAACAGTTATACTTAAAAAATTAAAAAAAGGCAAAAAAGCCGTTAAATAGGGTTATTCCTGTTATATAACCAGATCCAAAACTGTACCAGTTGTTATATAACTGGCGGATTTTCAAGATCTTCGCACTTGGTTTGTTGGTATCCCCCTTGAATACGATAACAATTACACATTTCACGTTTTTTCGTAGAGTTCACTCAAGATTTCCATAGGCAAGGTTCCCCTTTTCATTGGCATTCGCTATGTAGAAAGCAAAACCGGCAACAATCAGCTCAGAAAGCACAAACGCCGACCAGATTCCGGTCATCTGCCACATGTTGCCGAATACGATCGCAAGCGGCACGATGACAACCAATCCTCTCAGGATGGAGATGATGAAGGCGGCGCGTGCCTTTTCAGTGGCGCTCAGGAACATTGCCGTCACAATGTTTATGCCTACGAAGAAAAATCCCAGGAAGTAGATTTTCATCCCTTGATCCGCCAGTTGCGCGATTGCAGGATCGTTTTCATTGTTGAACAGGTTGATCAGCGTGTCCGCATACGCAAATGTGCCCGCGTAGATCAGCAGTGCGATGGAAATTGCCGTCAGCACGGCATAGCGTTTCACTTTTTTGACCAATTCCCATTGCCTTGACCCATAATATCTGCTGACAAGCGGCTGCACACCTTGTCCCAATCCTGTGAAGATCGCGACCGCCACAAAGGCAAGATTCGCGACAATGCCGTACGCGGCGACACCCCGATTCCCCTCGAGCCCTAAAATCAGCAGATTGAAAGTCGTCAGCACGACCGCAGAGGATACTTCCGTGATGAACGTTGCAGAGCCCAGAGTCAGGATATCGAGGACCGCCGGACGGGTCATTTTGTGTTTCAGGAACGCCGGTTTCCGCCGCTTCGCTGCGAAGTGCGTGGAGAGGACGCCCAAACTGATGATCGGCGAAAGGCTCGTAGCAAAAGCCGCCCCGAACATACCCATCCCAAGCGGAAACAGGAAAACGTAATCCAAAATGACATTCGAAAAACTGCCGACCAGCATCGCCGTCATGGCCAGCCGGGGATTGTTGTCGTTGCGGACGAATGCAAGCATGGTGTTGTTCAGGATGAAAAACACCGCAAAGGATAGGATTGTGGCCATGTAGGCTTGTGTCAAAGGCAGCGTATCCGCATTCGCCCCCAAGACCGAAGACAGCGTTCTTGATCCAAACAAACCGACCAAGATAAGCATCAGTCCTATCATGCTTCCTAGCTTAAGCGATCCGGAAAATACGCTTTCTGCCTCTTCATTTTGATTCTGGGATTTCAATATGCTGAAACGGGTAGCCCCGCCGATGCCGATCATCAAGCCGATGCCATGGACGATGCTGAATGCTGGAATGGCAAAATTCAGCGCGGCAATACCATTGGCCCCCAACGCTTTCGCAATAAAATATGTGTCAGCCAAAATATAGAAGGATACGCCGATCATCCCCAAAATATTCAAGCTTACGTACTTCGAAAAGTCCTTCATTAATGTTTTTTCCATGTTGCAGTCTCCTTCCAAAATAAAAAAGGTGCTCGGAAAACATTCCTTCAAAGACCTACGGAATGTTTCTGAACACCTTGAACTCTCTGCCCGGTGGCAAAAAGAGGGTTATTTATTTGATTCACATCGCTTGATTATAATTTTTCGGAGACTGATTGTCAATGCACTGCGGGTATTTCATATTCTGGATTCCTGCGGCCGCTCTATCCTATACCAAATACTTACCGCTGATTCTTTTGATGGTGCCCTGAGCATTATCATCATGAACGACTCACGCAGAATTGCTATTGTCTTGCTTTTGCATATCCTACTATGATTTACAGGATACCTACTGTTAAAGGATTGAACTACTCACCACTTAATTTCTATCGAAATTTGAAGTGTGAGATTCCTGCGAACACCGGTGTATCCACCAGTTATTGAGCAGGCTCTGCCCATCGTCCCGACGGTGAAAGTTTTGCTGGTTTGTACGTTGGACTCGCCGCACGTTCCCATGTGCTTGGTTTTCGCTAGATGGAAACGTGCGGGATGTCTGAACGTTGAAGATTTTACCTGGTAGACGAATTTCCTGCCAGAACCCCCTATCTTCAGTTTTCAAAGAACAACCAACACGCATATTATAGTACGTATGTTCGGGTCGTTCAACAATTTAGGCTGACGCCTACCGCCATTCATCTCCCGCCTACTCATTGGGCTACGCCCTTTTCATTCCTTGAGGCGGGAGTCTTCTGGCGGAAAACGATAAAATAGCAAATCGCACTGTAACCGGGATAAATACTCACTTCCTATCCCACCATTTTTACTTCTGAAAGTCTCAATGTGGGTGCTGAATTCAGTAATATTCCTTCGAATCTTCATCTGGTTCTTGGGCTTCTTTCCCGGCCATCAAGTCCTTAATCCATATTGGTACATTTTGAAGTGGCCTTCTCTCTTTAAGGTGCTTGATCACTTCTTCCACATCTTCATCTCGCCAGAATCTATCTCGAATGTAACATCTGCGGCAACAGTAATTCCCACTCTTTGATTTGTTCTCAAACTCGATCCCACAGTTTTTACAGTGTTCTCTAATTACCTTTTCAGGCTTCGGCTTACTATAATCCTGCCCAAATCCATCCAGCCCCTACTCTTACAAAAATTCCTGACACTATCTCTGCTTAGATTCATGGCAGTGGCTATGCTGCGATAGCCTATTCCAAGTTTTCTTAGTTCAATGATTTTCGCTTTTTGCTCATTGGTCATTTGCATTACCTCCAATCCTTTGATTGGTATCTAGTAATGTGATAGAAATCTTTAGAAGTCAAGTATGTTAGCCTATAATGAGTTATTTGACTTTGCGGAATAAATAGTTTTCAGCCATTAGCTTATACTTCGGTCCTTTCATCTTCTCTTTAACTTTTACTAGATCAACATTTTTACTTCTTGGTAATACAAAATAATCATCCAGCTTGGTATCGATGATTCTATTATTCTTACCGATGACGCCAATGAATTCAAAATCATCATCAAATCTAGATAAAGTGGCATCTCCATGACTATCATTGCACAACAAAATGCCACCCTTATTTAAATACTTTTTCGTTGCTTGCCCAACAAAGCCTGCATATTGAGAAATGATCAAATCAACAGGTTCAACATCTAATTCTCTTGTATAGTCTTGACCCATGAAAGCTATGTCACAAGGCTTCTCATACTCTTTATTCTCAGCGATATATTTTTTTATCATTTCCATGTTCTTAAAGAAATTAATCGCCCCTTTGAAGTTATCAACATAAATTACCTTAGGTATAACCAAAGATGGTGCAATATCAATATAGCTTCCTGGATACAGAGCACTTGCTACGCCATACCTCTTAGCAACTATTCTGTAGAGTGCTGTTCTATTACCTATCTTTCCTCGATATTCATAGTATTCCTCAATGGTATTTCTGCTTTTCAATACACTACACCTCTCAATACTTTTTGATTCTTGTAAAATCGTTTAATTAAATACTTTTCTTGCTGTCCTACCAATTAATCTGCAAAATTGATCCTATTCATCTGGAAACTTGTTATCACCATACTTCTTTATATTTCGACCACTTTTAATGATTTCTATACTCCACTGAGTCCCATCATAGATGTCAGGTTCAATATACTTAGACTTCCAGTTTAGCAGATCCAGTATTTTCAACTCATCAATAAACTTATCAAGAGTATTCTGTCTGATTGTCTTTTCATAATAATCTTCTGCACCGGCACCTAAATGGCTCCATTTGAGCTTCTTGCTTTCAAAGTCTATATCCCAAAGCAACCACCAACTGATGCTTTTATTCCTCTTATCTCCTTGTAAACATGGTCAATGGAAGCTTCTCTTTCCCTAATTGCCATAAATACCGATCGATATCTTTCAATGTGTAGCCTTCAAGTCCGTAATAACTTCTGAAGTCATCGGTATAGGTTCTTCTTGGACGTGTTGTCATGGGGATTACATTCTCCTTCTGATTGTGGTACCCTGCCAGTTTTTTCCTGTTATAGTCTGGATTTCTTCCACATTCAGCTTTGCAGCTATTTTGAATGACCCGATTCCCTGAAGGTACATATCGTGAACTACTCGGCCATGAATGACCGAGCTTCTGGGAACAGAGCAGACTTGCCGCGTTGAAAATCCAACGCAACAGCGGTTTCTCCTATTAACCGAGGCCAGTTCCTGACCTGTGCCTTTAACGCTGGGCAAGCGCTTTGTTGAGGATATTGATGGCCGCATTCACATCGCGGTCAATACCTGTGGTATGACAATGCGGGCAAGCGAATGTGCGGATCCGCAGCGGTTTCTTGCCGGTGTTTTCCCCGCAATGCGAACACCTTTGGCTCGTATAAGCGGGGTTCACCAATACCAGTTCCTTGCCGTACCACTCGCATTTGTACGCCAGCATGGACTTGATTTTCGCCCAGGCGGCATCGGCGATGGAACGCGCCAGCTGACGGTTCTGCAGAAGATTCTTGGTTTTCAAATCTTCCAGGGCGATCAGGTCGTATTTTTTGACCAGGCTGGTTGTGTATTGTTGCAGATAGTTGTTGCGTTGATTGGCAATCTTTTTGTTGATACGCGCCACTTGTTCCTTGGCTTTTTGGACATTTTTGAAATCAGAAAGCTCCAGTTCGATTTCTTGCGCTTTCGCTTGTTCGATTTTGACAAGCGCCTGTTGACGGCGCCGGGCCAATTTCCGTTCCCATTGCCGTTTTTGTTTCGCCAAAGAACGTTCAAACTGTTTATTCGGCAATTTGTAACCATCTGATTGGATGGCAAGATCGGCAAGGCCGAGATCGATCCCAACGGATTTGCCTGTTGATTCAAAGATTGTTGCCTCGAAGGCAACCTGCAGTGTCGCTTCAAAGGTGCCGTCCGCTTTTTTGCGTACGACCACACTCTTGATTTTGTCTTTGACGCGATGCAGGCCGTTGGCTTTCACCAAGCCCACTTTCGGCAATTTCAGATAATGATTGTCCACGACCTGGATGTTGCCGTTCACACAATTCGACTTGTAGCTGTTTTTGGGCCGCCGGCGCGACTTGAATTTCGGGAAACCGTTCTGTTTCTTGAAGAAACGGTCATAACTGTCCGCAAGATCCGCGGATGTGTAAAGCAAACTGGTGCTTTCGGCTTGCTTCAGGAACGGGAATTCGATCTTCATCACTTTGATCAGATAATTCATGCCGAATTTGGTGACGAAAGAACCGCCATTTTCATGGCGCGCAAGCTGCATTCCGAGCAGTTGATTCCAAAGGAATCGGTTCAGCCGGAAGTTGTTTTCGATGGCCACTTGTTGTTCGGGGGTAGGATAGAGCCGAACTTTAACGCCTTTGAGTTTCATCGAAATCAATCTCCTTCCTGCGCTGGTCGTCAATGTATTTTGCGATAGCGTCTTGATTGGTCGTGCCGATGCTTTCAACAAAGTAACTCGAAGACCACAAGTGCCTATCTGACGTTTTCCAGTACGCCTTTTTTAGTTCAGGGTATTCCTGGAGAAGTAACCGTGCGCTGATTCCTTTCAGCCAGCGAACAATATTGGTTACCGACAGTTTTGGCGGTGCGCTCACCAACAGGTGGATATGGTTATCCAGTCCAATTTCCATGTGCGCGATCGAAAATCCGTACTCTTCCGCAATATGCAGTAGCATTCGTTTCAACGAATCTTCGATATCGTCCGAGAGAACTTTGTTTCGGTACTTCGTGCCCCAAATGATATGATAATTCAAATTGTAGACAGAAGTCCTACCATGTGTAAATCTATTTTTGTTATCCATAGCTTAATTATACAACTTCAATCATGACCATGTACAATAAAAAGACCGCGGGAATTCATCACGGGTTTGAAAGCCCATGTTTCCTTCCCGCTAGCTCAAAAATTCTCTGTTGGCCTGATGCGGAAAATCAACGTCTTTGAAGACCACTTTAAGGTGGAATTCAAAAACGTTGTAAAATTGAGTTTGCAAATCAAAACAGCTCCTCGCTACCGAAGGATGTATCGGTAACGAGGAGCTGTGTCTATACTTCAAATACTTTTGAGTTGAGGCAATGCGATAAACTATTATTTAAAAGCCTTCTGATTCATTCTATTTATTTGTTGCGTGTCAACGCCACAACAGATTCGACATGCAGTGTCTGCGGGAACAAATCCACTGGTTGGATGCTGCCTACGCTGTAGCCGCCTTCGTGGAACAATTTCAGATCGCGTGCCATTGTAGCTGGGTTGCAGCTGACGTAGACGATGCGTTCAGGAGCGATTTCCAAGGCAGCTTCGATGAAGGCCGGTTCCAAGCCTTTGCGTGGCGGATCGACAACCAAGATATCCGCTTTGACGCCTTCAGCAGCCCATTTCGGCATCACTTCTTCGGCAGCGCCGATTTCGAAGGTAATGTTATCGATGTTGTTTGCTTCGGCATTCATTTCAGCCATCTTCACGGCATCCGGCACAACTTCCATCGCATAAACGCGTTTCGCTTTTTCAGCCAATGACAGGGAGATCGTTCCGATTCCGCAATAAGCATCGATGACGGTTTCTTCGCCAGTCAATTGTGCAGCTTCGATCGCCAATTTATAAAGTTTTTCGGTCTGGACCGGATTCACTTGATAGAATGAGCGCGAAGAGATGGCGAATGTGTGGCCCATCAATTTGTCGTGGTAGACATCTTCACCGTGCAATACAATCGTTTCGTCACCCAGGATGACATTGTTCTGTTTCGGATTCACGTTTTGGACGATGCTGACTACTTCCGGCAAAGCTTCCAAAATAGCCGGAATGATTTTGCTTTGCGGGAACAGTTTCGCCGTACGCGTCACCAGGACAACCATCATTTCACCTGTGTAATAACCACGGCGGATCATGATGTGACGGATATTTCCGGTGTGTTTCTTCTCGTCGTATGCTTTCACGTTGAATTCTTGCAGAATGTCACGGACTTTTACGATGGCTTCATCGATTTTTGGATCCTGGATCTGGAAGTTTTCCATCGGGATCAATTCATGTGTGTTGGTGCGGAAGAATCCGGTAACCAATTTGCCGTCTTTTTGACGTACCGGGATCTGCGCTTTGTTGCGGTATCCCCATGGATTTTCCATTCCGATTGTCGGTTTGACTTCGACTTCCGGCATTTTGGCAATGCGTTTCATCACTTGTTCAACGTTGTTCTGTTTGAAAGCCAATTGGGCAGAGTATCGCAGATTCTGCAATGGCATCGTACCAACGCGTGTTCCTTTAACATCGCGTGTCGGGATGCGGTCAGGAGAACTGCTCAGTCTTTCCTCAATGCGGGCGAATCCAAAAGATTTGCCGACTTTGGTCACTTTGATGTTGGCCCGTTCGCCCGGTAGTCCATCCGCTACAAATAATGGATAACCCTCAACTTTTGCGACACCCATACCTTCTGACGTTAAGTCCTCAAATGTTACAGTCATCTTCTCATTTTTTACTACCGGTGCTACCGTATATTGTTTTTTCATGTGTACTCCTCAGTTCATAATTTTTCATTCGGTTCATTATACCAAAAAAGAAGGCTACCCGATACAGCAAGCCCATTTGTTTGGAAAAAATAAGTACATTCTCATAATATCGCTGGCTGCAGCGCGTCTTATCGATAGGAAGTTTCGCCCTCGTTCAGTATAATAGAAGTGTATAGACCAGTTACTGACGGGTACAGGAAGAAAGCGAGGATGACAAAATGAGCGGACAACGGATTGTTCCCTTTTTGACGTTTCCGGGGACTGCAGAAAAAGCGATGAACTTTTATATTTCCATTTTTCCGAATTCCAGCGTGACCTCCCTCACCAAAATCGATGAAGATGAGCGTGGTGAAGGCGGCCGTGTGGTCAATGAGCAGTTTGTGCTGAACGGACAGGATTTCATGGCGATGGACATGGAAGAGGATTTTATGCCGGATATGACTTGGGCCGTTTCCCTTTACGTGGCCTGCGAAGATGAAGCCAGCTTCGACAATTACTTTGATTCCTTATCCGCGGATGGCGTTGTGATGATGGGCCCTGAAGCGGTCGGCGAATTGCGTGCGGTAGCATGGGTGACCGATCAATTCGATGTTACCTGGCAATTAGTGTGGAAATAATGTGAATGGGCTGTTCCTGTTTGGGGGCAGCCCATTCTTTTTGGTTATCGGACAAGCTCGGGCGGAGTCGCTCGCTGGATGTCCGATTCTTTGCGGTTATCGGACAAGCTCGGGCGCTCTCGCCTGACGGGTGTCCGATTGTTTTCCGTTATCGGACAAGCTCGGGCGCTCTCGCTTGCCGGATGTCCGATTGTTTTCCGTTATCGGACAAGTTCGGGCGCTCTCGCTTGCTGGATGTCCGATTCTTTGCGGTTATCGGACAAGTTCGGGCGCTCTCGCCTGCCGGATGTCCGATTCTTTGCGGTTATCGGACAAGCTCGGACGGAGTCGCTTGCTGGATGTCCGATTCTTTGCGGTTATCGGACAAACTCGGGCGCTCTCGCTTGCCGGATGTCCGATTGTTTGCGGTTATCGGACAAGTTCGGACGGATTCGCCTGACGGATGTCCGATTGTTTGCCGTTATCGGACAAGTTCGGACGGAGTCGCTTGCCGGATGTCCGATTCTTTGCCGTTATCGGACAAGTTCGGGCGGTCTCGCTTGCCGGATGTCCGATTCTTTGCGGTTATCGGACAAGTTCGGGCGCTCTCGCCTGCTGTTTTCTCGGCACAAGGCAGGTCCCCTTTTGCAATATAGTCTCTTTTTCCCAGTACAGCAAAAAAATGCCCGGCAACTCTCGTCGTAATACCGAGAGGCCGGGCATTCTTTCTGTTTTCAATTTTTAGTTCTTGCCGTCGTAAGGCAAACGTTTGTCGTTCACTTCATCCGGGTGCAAGGTTTCAACTTCCTTCATGAAGCCTGTGCCGGCCCCTTCAAGAATGTTTCCATCGGCTTCTTCGATCGGATCAGCGTAATCGGAAGTATTGCCGATGATTTTGATGTGTTGCTGGTGGTTCGTGAACAAAGTCGGTGCATCACCGCCGTACTCCCCATCCAAGTTGATCATCAAGCGGGACCCGTCCATGGATTCTGCTTTTACAAAGCTGGTATGTGTATAGAGGACGTTCGTATTTTCCAGATGTCTGCCTCCGTTCAACACTTGGGCCAACAGTTGCAGGATTTCGAAGATATTCGCTGTCTTCACGATAAACAGCGTGAACTTGCCGTCTCCCAAAACGATGTTCGGATCGATCGTTTCAAAACCGCCGACCGAATTGGTCAAGGCCACGAAGAACATGGAAGCCATGCCGTCGTAAACGCCGCCTTCATATTCGATGCGCATATGCATCGGTTTGAGCTGCGGGATTTTTTCGGCGCCTTTCACCAGATAGGCAAGGTAGCCGAAAATGGTCTTCAGTTTTGCCGGAACGTCGTAGGTCAGATCCGTCAGATAGCCGCCTGCTGCTATGTTTATGAAATAAGTATCATTCGATTGACCGATATCCATCGGGATAGCATTGCCGGCTGCAATCACGCGTGCTGCATCCAACATGTTTGAGCGCGGAATCTTCAAAGCACGGGCATAGTCATTTGTGGTCCCCGCAGGTATGATGCCGATTGTAGGTCTGTGGTCCAATCCGGCGATGCCATTGACGACTTCGTTTACGGTGCCGTCACCGCCTGCTGCAACGATCAGATCAAAACCGGCTAAAGCGGCACGCTCTGCTTCTTTTGTAGCGGAAAGGGGTTCTGGTGTCGTGGCATAAGCACTGGCCTCATAGCCTGCTTCTTCCAATATTTGAAGGATGTCAATCATGCTTTTTTTCAGCATTTCTCTTCCGGAAGTAGGATTGTAAATTACTCTTGCTCTCATTCTTTTCCTCATCTTTCTAGGCTCATCTGTTATGTAGGTCACAATTCATCTTTTCTTGTCAAACCACTCAATTACTGATTATATCACCTAAATCATAATAATACTAATTGTTGAACTGGAAAAAGATAACTTTGTTGCGGTTTTTTTGAGAGTTAATTTATTCAGAAAAAAAGCCTATATTGTGTTTTGCGCTGAACCGGGAACTTTTCGCAGAAGATTAAGCATATGCAAACGATCGATTTCCCGGTGTGGCTAGCCTCATCGGGAATTGCAGGTATTTTGCCTCTCGATTTCCCGGTGAACACCGCCTCGCCGGGAATTGCAGGTATTTTGCCTCTCGATTTCCCGGTGAACACCGCCTCGCCGGGAATTCGAAGCATATTTCTTGCCGATTTCCCGGCGAGCTCCATTTTGATTGGAGGTGAAAAAAAGCCAACCTCCGGAAGGAAGTTGGCTGGAATGCGGTTTAATCACGCTATGTAGTCGAACTCTGAATTGCAGGGGGTTCCGCCTAACGCTATTTAGGCCCATCCAGCCAAAACCGGGCTGGTTGTTCCTAAATTTCGTTAGTGCTCGCCCCCTACCCGCAATTCATCGTATCCTATCTTTTTTCTAACTCTTGCGCCAGTAGTTGGTTGACCATGCCTGGGTTGGCTTGGCCTTTTGTTTGTTTCATGATTTGGCCTACGAGGAAGCCTTTGGCGCGGTCTTTTCCGGCTTTGAAGTCGTCAACGGATTGTTGGCTGTTGTCCAAAACGGCGTTGATGATCGGCAACAATTGGGCTGGATCGCTCATTTGGATCAGGCCTTCTGCTTCGACAACGGATTTAGCGTCGCCGCCTTTTGTTGCCAACAGGCGGAAGACTTTCTTGGCGATCTTCGTGCTGATGGTGCCGTCTTCGATCAACGTGATCATGCCGGCAAGGTTCGCTGGCGTCAGTTTCGTGTCGGCCAATTCCACTTTTTCGCTGTTCAGGTAGGCGGATACTTCGCCCATCAACCAGTTGGAAGCCAATTTGGCATCGGCGCCGGCAACGATGGTGCCTTCAAAGAAGTCGGACATTTCTTTCGAAAGGGTCAGTACCATCGCATCGTACTCAGGCAGATCGTATTCCGAAATGTATCTTTCGCGGCGTTTTGCAGGCATTTCCGGAATGGAGGCTTTTACGCGGTCGATCCATTCTTGGGAAATGGTCAAACCTGGCAGATCCGGTTCCGGGAAATAACGGTAATCACTTTCGCCTTCCTTGACGCGCATCAGGATTGTTTCGCCGTTTGTTTCATCGAAGCGGCGTGTTTCTTGTTGGATTACGCCGCCAGCGTTCAATACTTGCGCCTGGCGTTTTTCTTCATGAGCCAAACCTCTGCGGACGAAGTTGAAGGAGTTCAGGTTCTTCAATTCTGTCTTCGTTCCGAATTTTTCTTGGCCGAATGGGCGGATAGAAATGTTGGCATCGCAACGCATGGAGCCTTCTTCCATCTTCACATCGGATACATCTGTGTACATGATGATTTGGCGTACCGCATCCAGGTAGGCATAAGCCTCTTCCGGAGAGCGCATATCCGCTTCCGATACGATTTCGATCAACGGCGTTCCTTGACGGTTCAAGTCGACATAAGAATAGCCGTCCGATCCGTGCATGTTTTTGCCGGCATCTTCTTCAAGATGGACGCGCTCGATGCGGATCTTTTTCTTGACGCCTTCCACTTCGATTTCGACCCAACCGTCATGTCCGATCGGGTTATCCAATTGCGAAATTTGGTAAGCTTTCGGATTGTCCGGATAGAAGTAGTTTTTGCGGTCAAAGTGCGTTTCCGTTGAAATTTCGCAGTTCAGAGCCAAAGCGGCCTTCATGCAGAATTCAACTGCGCCTTTGTTGATGACAGGCAAGACACCTGGGTAACCCCAGTCGATGACATTTGTGTTTGTGTTCGGTTCTGCCCCAAAGTGTGCTGGAGATGGGGAGAACATTTTTGATTCAGTTTTCAATTCCACATGGACTTCCAGTCCGATGACTGTTTCATAATTCATAATGTTTTCCTCCTACAGGTTTGGGTGTTGGTCAAGATAATCGTTCGCTTGTTCCAATGCAAAAGCGGCTTGATAGATTTTCGCTTCTTCGAAGTAGTTACCGATCAATTGGATCCCGATCGGCATACCATCAGCCGAGAAGCCGCCAGGAACGGAAATTGCCGGAACACCCGCCAAGTTGATTGTTACGGTCAACAAGTCGTCCATGTACATAGCCAATGGATCGTCGTTCTTTTCACCGATTCCGAAGGCAGTCGTTGTAGTGGTAGGTCCCAGAATCAGATCGTAGCCTGCAAAGATGTTCGCGAAATCGCGTTTGATCAGTGTGCGGACCTGACCCGCCTTTTTGAAGTAGGCATCGTAGAAACCGGCACTCAATGAGAAGGTTCCCAACATGATGCGGCGTTTCACTTCCATCCCGAAACCTTCGGAACGGCTCTTGATGTACAATTCATCCAATGAGTTCACATTGTCTGCTCGGTAGCCGTAACGCACCCCATCAAAACGCTGCAGGTTGGATGAAGCTTCCGAAGAAGCGATGATGTAGTAAGCCGGAATTCCGTAGGCCAAAGTCGGCATGCTGACTTCTTCCACGATGGCGCCCATTTCTTCGAATTGGGCAGCTGCTTTTCTGACAGCCTCTTGGATTTCGGCGGATACGCCCTCTTGGAAATATTCCTTCGGCAAGGCAATCTTCATGCCCGCAACTTTTCCGTTCAGATTCGCGCTGAATTTCGGCACTTCGAGATTCATGCTGGTGGAATCTCTCTTATCGTAGCCACTGATTGCTTCCAGCAACAAAGCATTGTCGGTTACGTTGCGCGTCATCGGGCCGATTTGGTCAAGGCTGGATGCAAAAGCGATCAAGCCGTAACGGGATACGCGTCCGTATGTCGGTTTCATGCCGACGATGCCGTTGAAGGCAGCCGGTTGGCGGATACTTCCGCCTGTGTCGGAACCCAAGGAAGCGACAACTTCACCGCTGGCAACCGCAGCAGCGGAGCCACCGGATGAACCGCCGGGAACTTTTGTCAGGTCCCAAGCATTTTTAGTTTTTTTGTAGTAGGAGTTTTCCGTGCTTCCGCCCATGGCAAATTCGTCCATGTTCAGTTTTCCGACGTTGACGGCGCCGGCTTCCTTCAATTTTGTGACGACGGTTGCGTCATAGATCGGCATAAAGTCGCCCAACATGCGGCTCGCCGCTGTCGTTGTCACGCCTTCAGTGACGATGTTGTCTTTGATCCCTAAAGGAATACCGTTCAGGACGTTGCCGTCCGCGTAGCCTTTTTCGTCAGCTGCTTGCGCTTGTTTCAAGGCTCCTTCTTCGTTCAAAGCGAGGAAAGCTTCGACTTTTCCGTCTGTTTCAGCGATGCGTTTGAAGGCTGCTTGGGTCAGCTCCACGGAAGAGAATTCTTTATTGACTAAACCTTCATGCAGGCTCGTTAGCGTTTCATTGAAAATACTCATGCGCCTTCCACCTCGTTATCTAAAATTGCCGGCACTTGGATCATGCCGTCTTCGGCTGTTTTGACATTTTTGAATAAGAGGTCGCGATCCGTTCCTGGTTCCGCTACATCTTCGCGCATGACATTCTTCAATGCATAGCCATGGGAAGTAACGGGTACATCGGTTGTATCGACGGCTTCCAATTGCTCCACCATGTCTATGATGTCGCCCAATTGTTCTGTAAAATGTTTAATTTCATTAGGAGCGAATTCCAGCTTGGCCAGTTTTGCTACGTGACGCACTTGCTCTTCAGTGATTGCCATGTAATACCCTTCTTTCTGTCGTTTTGTGTAGTCATCGTTTTTTTACATACTTGTTCATTTTAGCATAAAAATCATCGGTTTGTGGGAGTTTTCTCACGTTTCAGTCATTTTCTGAAAACAAATGAAAGCTGAACGGATTCGTTCAGCCCTTGTCCAAGGACACCTGCCCGCTAATCAAAGATATGGTAACTGAAGCCTTGGCTATCGTTTTCCCTTGTGAGGAACGATTCGATGCCGTTGATGGATTCAATCGTGATCTCAACGGGAATATTTTGGGGAAGGAAACGCCCTGCCGCATCCGTTACGTGCTGTGTGAAGGCGATGATTTCCGTTTCCCCGTAGAACTGCGTCATGATGTCGATTTCGAGCGACATCAATTGTCCATCGATGTATTTGCCTTCGCCGACGATTCCGTTCAGATTCGGGAAGAAATCCTGCACTTCATTTTTGAAGTTATCAAAGTTGGAGGATTCTTCCGTCTGCGTTCCGCTCTGCAACGGGAACACAACTTTGCTTTCATTGCGGGTAATCCATTCGCCGATTGCAGTCCCTTCCGTAGAGACGCCTTCGAACAGATAGACGCCTCCGATCGGGCTGTCCTGCGCCGTTTGTTCATAAATACCGATGACGATCGGAATGCTTTCCAATCCATCGGTCTGGCGCAGACGGGAAATGATCGTATCTGCATAGGCTTTTGCCTGTTCTTCCAGCTTATCGCGGGAAATGGCTTGTTCCATCGGCACATCGTTCACTTTGTAATAGTCGACCGAATTCATCGCCAGACCGATGGCCATCCCGGCCAATTCGAAGCCATTTTCATTTTGGATCATATAGTCCTGCTCCAAAATCTGCTCCAGATAGATCGGCTCCCTGGTTGCCGCATCGGTACTGCCGTTGTCGGCCGGATTCAAGCCGTCCGGATTGGAGTCGCTGTAACGCCCCAACCACAACCTGGTCGTATCATAATCGATGACTTGGCCTTCCTGAAAAAAATATTGGTCAGTCGGAAAAACATTTTTCGCTACATCCAACAGATCCGCCTCAAAATCTTTGATATTGGCTGTCGAGTTCAACGAGAGGCTGACGCCGCGATTCTGGCTGAATTGGTACTTGCCGTCCACGATCAAGGCAGGATAATAATCGGTCGACAACTGGTTCTGTGTCGTTTGGACAGTCACTTTCTCAGGACCGTTTTTGGTTGTGTTCTCCGTCGTTTGCGTCTCTGCTAGCTGTCCGCAACTGGCCAACAGGAACATCGCCGCTCCAGAGACAGTCATAAAGATGACGCTTTTCGCTCTATTCACTGCTGTCACTTCTTTCCAAGTTTTTCACCATATCTTCTTCTGTCCAGACAGGGATGCCCAAAGATTGGGCTTTTGCCAATTTGCTGCCGGCATCTTCCCCGGCGACGATCCAGTCGGTCTTTTTGGAGACACTGCCGGTCACTTTTCCGCCGAGTGCCTCGATCATTTCCGTCGCTTCGGTCCGGTTATAGTGCGTCAGCTTGCCCGTCAACACAACCGTTTTGCCGTTCCAGATGGAATCGACAGCAGCCACCTCAGCCTTTTTCTTGCCGAGGTAGGTCAGATTCACGCCATTCGCCCGGAATTCCTCGATTAGATCCTTCACTTCCGGCAGTTGGAAATAGGCCACGACGCTGTCCGCGATGATATCACCCATGCCTTCGACGGCCATGATTTCTTCTTTGGTCGCCTGCATCAGCCGATCGATGGTTTCGAATTCCGCTGCCAGGCTGGCTGCCGCCTTCGCTCCGACATGACGGATACCCAAGCCGAACAACAGGCGTTCGCAGGAGTTCCCTCGGCTCTGATCGATGGCCGCCACAATATTGTTGGCGGACTTTTCTTTGATTTTATCCAACTGGTAAAGATCTTCTTCCGTCAGTTTATACAGATCGGCTACGTCCTTGACGAGCCCTTTTTCGAACATCTGACTGACGACACGAACACCCAGACCACTGATGTTCATCGCATTGCGCGACACGAAGTGGGATAAGCCTTCTTTGATCTGGGCCGGGCATTTCGGATTGATGCAGCGCAAAGCCACCTCATCCTCCAGATGCACCAAGTGGCTGGCGCAGGCAGGGCACATCTCCGGGATGACATAAGGTTCACTGTCCGGGTCTCTGCGGTCGATGAGGACATGCTGGATTTCCGGAATGATATCGCCCGCTTTGTGGATCACGACCGTGTCGCCGATGCGCACATCCTTCTCGCGGACGAGATCGACGTTATGCAGGCTGGCGCGCTGCACGGTGGACCCGGCCAAGAAGACCGGATCCATCACAGCAGTCGGCGTCACGACACCGGTACGGCCGACTGTCCACTCGATATCGCGCACAATCGTCTCGGCTTCTTCCGCCTTGAATTTATAGGCGATTGCCCACCGCGGCGCTTTTACCGTATAGCCGATTTCTTCTTGGGCAGCGAAGGCATTAACTTTGATGACGATGCCGTCGATTTCGTAAGGCAGGTCCTTCCTTTTCGCTGCGATTTCTTCCGTGAATGCCCAGACTTCTTCGATCGAATCAAAGAGTCTTCGTTCCGGATTGGTCCGCAAACCAACTTGTGCCAATCTGTTCAGCAGCGCATCCTGCGTTTCCACAGCCAATTGCTCAAAATTAGTGGCGCTGTAAAGATAGATGCTCAGGTTGCGGCTGGCCGCAATGCTGGAGTCCAGTTGGCGCAGACTGCCGGCTGCGGCGTTGCGAGGATTCGCAAAGATCTCCAGGCCTTTCTCATCGCGGTCCGCATTCAATTGGACAAAAGAGGCTTTCGGCATATAGCATTCCCCGCGGACTTCGAAAGTCAGCGGTTCGTTCAGCCGCAACGGAATGGCTTTGACCGTCCGCAGGTTCTGCGTGATGTCTTCGCCGGTGCTTCCGTCACCCCGCGTCGCGCCTTGGATGAACAGGCCGTTTTCGTATTTCAATGACACAGCCAAGCCGTCGATTTTCAGCTCGCACATGTACTGCAAAGGCTGGTCGGTCAGTTTGCTGATCCGTTGATGAAACTGCAGCAAGTCTTCCTGATTGAAGGCATTCCCCAAGCTCAACATAGGCGAATCGTGCTGGACCTTTTTGAAGCCCGGCAGGATGGTGCCGCCGATGCGTTGCGTCGGTGAATCCATAGTGATCAGTTCAGGATGGGCTTTTTCCAATTTTTCCAGTTCATGATAATACTGGTCGTAGTCTTTATCTGAAATACTGGGTTTGTCCAGTACATAATACTCGTAACTATAGCGGTTGAGGAGCGTCTTCAACGTCTCGATGCGCTCTTGGGCTTCGGTCAGACTTTCTTTCGCCATGAATGATCCCCTCCTTGATTATTCTTTTTCGATCGGTGCAAAGGATGCCAGCAAGCGTTTGATACCGATGTTCTTGAAGGCGATATCCAGCGTCAAACCGTCGCCTTCTCCGCTTGTCTGAACGACAACGCCTGTGCCCCATTTCTTGTGGCTGGCTTTGTCCCCAACAGCCCAACCAAGTCTGTCCGCACCGCTGTTTCCGGTTTGTTGGACTGACTGTGTCGTTTTTTCACGCGGAGCAGCCGAAAACGGCTGGCTGAAGGCTTTTTCCTGACGGGTATCGCTAGCGGTCTTCCAACGGTTGACCGAGCTTGCCGGTTTTGAAGCATACGTGTTTGTCGTGGTACCGGAACTGTCCTCGCGGTCCAGAACGGAACCGTCCAATTCATCGAGGAAGCGCGAAGCCGGGTTGGACATCGTGCGTCCATAAAGCATGCGGGAATAGGCATTCGTCAGGAACAGTTTCTGTTCCGCCCGCGTGATGCCGACATATGCCAAGCGCCGTTCTTCCTCCATCTGGTCCTCATCCATGAAGGAGCGGGACGACGGGAAAATGCCGTCTTCCATCCCGATGATGAACACGATCGGGAATTCCAATCCTTTGGCTGCGTGCATCGTCATCAGCGTCACTTCGCTCTGAGGTTCCTCCTCGATCTGATCCAGATCGGAAACCAATGCCAAATCGGTCAGGAATGCGGTCAGGTCAAAGTCTTCCTGATTCATTTTATCGAACTCCTGGGTTACTGACAGGAATTCGTTGATGTTTTCGATCCGGGCTTCCGACTCCAGCGTCTTCTCCATTTCGAGGGCTTCCAGATAAGTCGTCTGGGAAAGCAACTCCTGGACCAATTCCGTGATCGGCAGGAATTCCTGCATTTTGTGCAGATTATCCATGATGGTAGCGAATTTTTTTAATTCCTTCGCGGCTTTTCCGGATACACTGGACAGCGCCACGTCATGGGCCGCCTGCAGTAAGGTCAGGTCATGCATATTGGCGAATTCGCGCAGTTTTTCGATGCTTGTATCGCCGATTCCGCGTTTCGGCACGTTCACGATGCGGCCGAAGCTCAAGTCATCGGACGGGTTCACGATCAGGCGCAGATAAGCCAAGATGTCTTTGATTTCTTTGCGGTCGTAGAACTTGCGCCCGCCGACCATCTTGTAAGGGATATTCGATTTCAGGAGGTTTTCCTCGATGACACGCGACTGGGCATTCGTCCGGTAGAGCACTGCGAAATCCCCGTACTGGCGCTTGTTTTCGCGGACTTCCTGGAGCATCTTCGAGATGACATAGCGCGCTTCGTCGTGTTCGGATTGGCCCCGGAAGTAGACGATATTGTCGCCTTCCGGATTGTCTGTCCATAACTCTTTTTCTTTCCGGTTGACGTTGTTTTGGATCACATCATTGGCTGCGCGCAGTATTTTTTTGGTGGAGCGGTAGTTCTGCTCCAGCAAGACCACTTTTGCGTCCGGGTAGTCCTTTTCGAAGTTGAGGATATTCTCCATGTCGGCACCGCGCCATCCGTAGATGCTTTGGTCCGCATCGCCGACGACGCAGATGTTTTTGAATTTGTTGGCCAACAGCTGCACCAATTGGTATTGGGCGTAGTTGGTATCCTGGTACTCGTCCACATGGATGTAATGGAATTTATTTTGGTAGTAGGTCAATGTTTCTGGGTATTCCTGGAACAGTTTGACCGTCAGCATGATCAGGTCGTCGAAATCCATCGATTGGCTGTTTTCGAGCGCTTTTTGGTAATCTTTGTAGCATTCATAGACAATATTGTCGATGTATCCGCCGGCCAGATCGCCGAATTCCTTCGGTGTCTGCAGCTCGTTTTTCGCTTGGCTGATCCGCCCCAGAATCATGCGGTGATCGAATTTCTTGGAGTCCAGATTCTTTTCGCGGATGATGCGCTTCATCAATGTTTCCGTTTCGCTCTGGTCGCAGATGGTGAAGGAGCGCGCATAGCCGAGCTGTTCGCTCTCCCTTCTGAGGATCCGTACGCACATGGAGTGGAAAGTGGATACCCACATGTCGTTGCCGACCGTCCCGACCAGACGGATGACCCGCTCTTTCATTTCTTTTGCCGCTTTATTCGTAAAGGTTATGGCTAAGATGTTCCAAGGGTTGACTGATTTTTCTTCCAGTAGATAGGCCATGCGGTGGGTCAGCACCCGCGTCTTGCCGCTGCCTGCCCCCGCCATGATCAATAGTGGGCCTTCCGTCGCCAAAACGGCTTCTGCTTGCCTTGGGTTCATTCCTTTTATAAGGTCGTGTTTTTGTTGCACAATTGCCATCCTTTCTGTTGTTGCCATTGTTTCGGAGTGTGTATGGGTAGGTTCTTTTTTGTTAGGTTCAAGGCGATGGTGCAGCCTTATCGATTCTGATTTGCATCATGGTTTAGTCTATCATTTTAGAGCGTGGCTATCAATGAATCCCCTGATATTTTAAATAGTTTTTACCCCTTGTTCCCCTCTGTGCGGTTCAGGTTCTTTTCACCCCATTATGCCATCCAAAATAAAAATCCTGCCGCTGAATCATTTGCTAGATTCAACGGCAGGACTTCCTTTATACAATAATGATGGCTAGCTTCATGGGTTAGCCCTTCGGAAAAGCTGAACAAACCCGTTCCGCTTTTCTTCTACTGTTGTGCCAGTATGTCGTTTGAGTCTTTCAACATTTCGAAGAAGAAGCTGAGGTATTCGCCCATCTTGTCGTAATCCTTGTCGCGTATGCAGATGCTCACTTCTTGATAGAGGGCGAGCAACTTGGCTTCGTTCTGATAGCGATCTTCATCCATCAGGTCACTGTTATCGGAATAAGTGCCGTGGATGTCGCGGGCTGTCGTCAAAATCACTTTTTTCAAGAATTGGTTCTCGCTTTGGGCGATAAATGTCTCGAATAGCCTGTACTCATTTTTAAAATAGCCCGTCGTATCACGGTAATTCAAGTACGCCACCTGCTTTTCGAGTATCTCATCAAAAGCCTGGTGGTCCAAGGCGATGTCGTTATCCTTCAGATATTGCAGGTAGTTCATGATAAGGCCCGCAATCAGTTCCAGGCGTTCCAACAAGCCCTCATTTGAGATTTTCTTTTCGGCCACGATATATCCCTTGTAGGGGATGGATTTCACCAGTCCTTCTTCCTCCAACAAAAGCAGCGCGGTACGAATCGGAGTCCGGCTCATGAACAAGGCTTCCGAAATGAGTTGTTCGGTTATTTTGGTTCCCGGCGGCCAGCAATTGCTGTCGATTTTGTCTTTTATGTAGTCATATGCTTTATTGAATAGTCTATCCTCCATCGTTAAACACTTCCTCCATATCAGAGAGCGGACACCTTTTTCCGTTACTCTGTCGATTCTAACAAGCCATGTTCTTCCAGTTCGTTGATGAGGATATCCGGGCTGTCACCCAATAATGTGACGTGTCCCATTTTCCGTTTCGCGCGGTGTTCTTTTTTTCCGTAAAAATGGAAATGCCAATCCGGTTTGGTCAGCAAGAGGATCAGCGCTTCATCAAGTTTTTCTTCCATGATATTGAACGTCACGCTTGTATCGTACAGTTGGATTTCGGGAATGGGCAACCCACAGATGCAGCGGACCAGGACTTCATATTGAGAGATGCTGCAGCCATCCAGCGAATAATTGCACGAGTGGTGCGGTCGGACGACCAAACGGTTCACATAGAGGGAACCCGATGAAGTCATGAATGTCTCGATCGTCAAAATTCCGGTCAGATTCATGGCCTTCGCAGCCAGCTTGCCGATATGCTCCATCTCTTTCTGGATATTTCCGCCTACGCGTGCAGGCGTGATGGTCTTCACAAGTCTTTGCTCCTGGTAGATCGTTTCCGTGACGGGAAATGACGTGAACACATTATTCGCATCCTGCGCGACTGTAATGGCCAACTCCATCTCAAACGGAATCCAGGCCTCCAAAATGCACGTTCCTTTTTTCAGCAAGGCTGATGCCCTCCCAAAGTCCTCTTCACTGTACAAAAGATGCTGCACCGGCGTGGCCGCTTCGACACGGATCGGCTTCAGGACACACGGGAAGCCGATGCTTTTGACCGCCTCTTCCATGTCTTCGATGGCAGTTATCGTCGCGTAAGGCGTCACGTTTATATTCAAAGATTCCAAAAACGCCTTTTCGATCAATCGGTCTTGCGTAATCGAAAGGCTATCCGGATCCTGCGGTATAGCGATATAAGGATTGATTTGCATCAGCAACATCGTATCCACGGCTTCTGATTCAAAAGTCAGGACGTCCGATTTTGCCGCGAGGTCCGTCAGCGCATCGAAGTCCGTATACTTCTTGGTTATCTGCCAATCAGCTATTTGCCCAGCCGGACAGGCAGCATCGGCGTCCAAGATGCCTATTTGGTAACCCATTTTTTTGGCTTCCAAAGCAATCATACGGGCGACATGTCCTCCGCCTATAATACCGATTGTTTTCCCGGGTAAAATTTGATTCGGCATGCGATCACACTACTCTCTTGGATTTTTCATTAGAATTCGTTAAAAAAGTCTTTACCAAATCATTTTATCACTATATTCGACGAATGTCGCCATGCAAAAACTGTCCGTTTGTCGAATTTTCGGGGGAAATCAGGGCGGTAAGGCAGAAAAACGCACGGACAAAGCCTGTCCGCGCGTTTCTGTTTATATGCTTCAAATATCGTATTCATAAAGTGCATGCTGTTCGATGACCGCAATCAATTTGGCGGCATAATCCGGGTCTGTCGCATAGCCGCAATCCTGAAGTGCTTGGGCCGCTTCCTGATAAGTGTTCGCCTGCAGGACAGGAGCGTATTGATCCGGATCCCAAGTGGTACCGTTGACGAACAGCAACGCATGGTCCTGGACCGATTCTGCCCAACTGCCGTATACCCTGAAATTCGCTTGAATGGTGACCCACTCCCCATTGTAGTATTCGCTGGTCGTCAAGAGGATCGTATTTTCCGGGTTATCGCCCTTCATGCCGTACAGGTTGTTGTAGACGGCGGACAGTTCACTCTCTCCCCAATCCGACTCAAGGATTGCTTGAGCGATGCTGATGCTGGCATGGATACCGTAAGTTGCTTGCATCTGCTGTGCGGCAGGCGCGATATTGCCGATAAAGCCGGTCCCCTGATTATTGCCGTAATCCGGGATATCCGCCACGACCGGAGAAAAATCGCCGATCAGCGACAGACTGGCCATGAAACTGATCAGCAAGAAAAATAATATCTTGACGGCTTTAGCGGGGGCAGATTGCGGTTGTTTTCCGGTCCGCTTTCTTTTTCGTGCCATATGTTCCTCCGTCTGTTTTGTTGAGCTGCTTTACCTGTTATTTTTTGCTGTTCCCGAGCGCTTCATTTTGTTTCAGGATCGCTATGTATTCTTCCAACGTCAGATTGTTTTCGGTCATGTAAATGGCGTTCTCGACGCCTACATACCGAAAATGCCACGGTTCAAAATTGATGCCGGTGATGGCTTCTTTCGCTTTTGGATAACGCAGGACGAAACCGAATTTAGGTGCATTTTCTTTCAGCCAAAGCCCCTCAGGATAATTCTCCAGATCCTGGAGCAAGCCGGAGCCGCCTTCTTGATTGGCTAAAGCAGTCGACGTGATGTCCACTGCAAGTCCGGTTGTGTGTTCGCTGGCATTTGGCAAAGCGATAAATTCTTCTGTCTTTGCGTGCGCCTCTTCTTCAGACAACCCTGAGGCCAGATAATTTTGATAGTTGACGTCATAGTTGGCTTGCTGTTGCTCGATGGATCGGTAACCTGAAATCATCGTGAAATCCATTCCGGCAGCTTTACCCGCCTCCATCAACGCCAAATAGGGTTCCCTTATTCTGCTGTCGATCTGATAGCCGCTCTCGGTCAGGTAGAATTCCGTTGCGATTTCTGCGGCAAGCGGATTTTTTCGGTTCACCAAAACCAGATTCCAATCAGTTGATGAAGCCGGAGGTGTCACGATCACATTGGACTCGGCTGCCTCATCTGTTTCTTCGGAAGAGGATTGCGATTCTTCGGATTGGTTGCTTGTTGCCGAACCCTGCTGACTGTTTGATGGTTCATCGTCATCAGTTGTGCATCCTGTGAAAAAGAGCATCGCCATCAAGAGTCCCATAAGGAAACGCAGTCTTGGTGCGTACTTCTCAGGTTTATTGGAGTATTTATTTTTCGTATCCATCTTCTGACCTCTTCTGGTATGTAATTTCTATGCCTATTTTAGCACACCTGCCCATCAATCCACACCCAAAAAGTAAGCCTAAACTCGAATATAAACCGGAAAGCCAAGATAGTATCATCTTGGCTTTCCGGTTTATATTCTATTTATTCAGTAATTTTTGTGATGGTATCAGGTGTATTTTCATTGAACCATTCAAGCAGATTGATTTTTTTCGAATCGATTTGATGACGGATGATGCTTGGCAAGCGCAGATCGATGATATCTTTGTAGCTCCAGAAATCATAGTTGCACTCGAGCCGGAGTGTCGTGATTGCCGGTTTATGGATTTCTGAATCATGGACGGTCTCATCGGTGGTGTACCATTTGAAATCGGCCAAATCCGTCGCTATCCATTTTTTGGCGACTTGATATTTCAGGAATTGATATTCCCTTACAGGGTTCTCTGCCACTTCGGGAAGAATTTCGGCATTGCGGCAAACTTTCTGGACAAGCATCCATTCATAATCGGTGAACAATTTGGAAATGATCTGCATGTTCTCGGGTTTTAAACCATGCTCTCCTTTTTTCCAGCGATCCCAGCTCTGCGGCGAGATCCCTAGTTGATTGGCATAAAAAGCTTTTTCACTGACATATTGCTCTTTGATCGTATACAAGACAATTGTTATAAGTGCATTATTCATTTATGTAACCTCCAATCTATCATGCTCTTATTATACACTTAATACGTGATAAAAGAAATCATTTGCCATAAAAAAAACCGCCCACTCCGTTTTGGTTGGAGTGAGCGGCTTGCTTATTTGTATGTTTTTGCTTGCTGAACGGGATTTATCACACTCTATTAGTCGAGTTCTGAATCCCAAGCAGAAAGTGCCTCAATAGGTTCAGCACTTATATGGCCAAAGATTCCTAGAGTGGGATTCATCACATCCTGATATATCCTACACTCTTTCTGGTTTGTAGATGATTGACCCGATTTCGTAGCCGTGTTCTTCGAGTCTGGCACGGATGCCGTCGATGTCTTTGCTTTCCAGTTGGACGACGACTTGAACATAGCCCATTTTGCGGTACGTCGCAATCTGTTGGATGTTGATGTTCTCATCGGAGAAGATATCGGTCAGGTCTTCGAGGACGCCTTTTTTGTCTTCATGGATATTGACGACAACGCGGACGCCCGGTGTGTAGTAGCCCAACACATCGATGAAGGCCGAGAAGATATCTTTTTCGGTGATGATTCCGATCAGGCGGTTGCCTGTCTCGACTACCGGCAATACGCTGATGCCATTCTCGCGCATCATTACGGCCGCTTCTTCCAAAAGTGCTTCCTTATTGATGGTCACAACGCGTTTTTCCATGATGTCGGCCACTGTCGTTTTGTTCAACAGATAGTTGACTTCATGCATATCCAGACTGGTCATGCTGGAAGGCGTATTGCGTTCGATGATGCCCTCCGTGATCAGTCCTACGATGGTCTCGCCTTGTACGACCGGCAGACGGTGGATCTTGTGCTCTTTCATCAGATCCAAAGCTTCGATGATCTTTGTTGAAGGTTGAATCGTTACTAAATCCGTTGACATATAGCTTTGTACATCCATTGTTTAGCCTCCTAAGTAAGCTTTCTGAACTTCGTCACTTGCCAATAATTCTTCCCCGGTTCCGGTCAATACGATATTTCCCGTCTCCAATACATACCCGCGATTCGCGATCTTCAGCGCAACGTTTGCGTTCTGCTCGATCAAGAGAATCGTCGTGCCTTGTTTCTGGATATCCTGGATGATATGGAAGATTTCCTTGATGAAAATAGGCGCCAATCCCATTGAAGGCTCATCCAAAAGCAGCAGCTTCGGCTTCGTCATCAAAGCGCGGCCCATCGCCAGCATCTGTTGTTCCCCGCCGGACAACGTGGCTGCATCCTGATTTTTTCTTTCGCGCAGAATCGGGAAACGTTCGAATACCGCTTCCAGATCACCTGCAAGGTTCTGCTTATCTTTTCGGGTGAAGCTACCCAAATCTAGATTTTCCTGAACCGTCAAGCCTTTGAAGACATGGCGGCCTTCCGGAACTTGGGCGATCCCTTGTTCAACGATTTTTCGGGTCGCCACATTATGGATCGGTTTCCCCAAATATTCAATTTCGCCTGAAGATGGCTTCACCAGCCCGGAAATCGTCCGCAAAATGGTGGACTTCCCTGCTCCGTTGGCTCCGATCAACGTCACGATTTCGCCTTCATTCACTTCAAAGCTGATATCTTTGATGGCTTGGATCATGCCATAATGTACAGATAGATTTTTTACTTTCAGCACGTTAGTCGCCTCCTAGATAAGCCTTGATTACGGCTGGATTTTTTTGGATTTCTTCCGGCGTTCCTTTGGCAAGCAGACGGCCGTATTCCAACACATAGATTCTTTCGCACACATTCATGACCAAGGACATATCATGCTCGATCAGAACGACGGTGATTTTGAAATCTTTCTGAATTTTACGGATCAAAGCTGTCAATTCGGCAGTCTCTTGTGGATTCATACCGGCTGCAGGCTCATCAAGGAAGAGGATCTTCGGATTTGTCGCCAAAGCACGGACGATTTCCAGACGGCGTTGCTCCCCGTAAGGCAGATTTTTCGCCAAAACGTCATATTTCTTTTCCAATTCGAAAATGGCCAACAGTTCCAAGGCTTTCTCACGCATTTCGGCTTCCTTGCGGTAATAAGTCGGCGTGCGCAGCAAGCTGTGGAAAGTGCTCTCGCCTTGCGTGCTGTGCATCGCAATCAGTACATTGTCGAGCACCGTCAGTTCCTTGAAAAGGCGGATGTTCTGGAACGTACGCGCCAAGCCGAGATCCGTAATTTTGTAAGGCGCCTTTCCGTTCAACAAGACTTTCTTGTTGTCGATCTCCAATTCGATTGTGCCTTCTGTCGGAACGTAAACGCCCGTCAGCAAGTTGAAGAAGGTCGTTTTACCAGCACCATTGGGACCGATCAAGCCGACCAATTCATTTTCTTCGATCGCAAAATCGACATTGGATACCGCGGCCAAACCGCCGAAGTTTTTGGTCAATTCTTTTACTTCTAATAGGCTCATTATTGGACCTCCTTCTTAGCAGAATCTTTTTTGGCAAAGCGTTTCAACAAAGCGGACATCGTGAATTCACGGTTGCCCAACAATCCGCCTGGACGGAATACCATGATGCCGATGATGGCCAGCGCATAGAAAATCATGCGCAGTTCACCGAACGATTGCAGATACGTATTCAGGACACCCAGTGCAACAGCAGCGACGACTGTGCCTGTTACGCTGCCGATACCGCCGAACACGACGATGATCAGCACATCGATTGATTTCTGGAAAGTGAAATCGCCAGGCGTGATTACGCTGAAGTATGTGCCGTACAAAGAACCTGCGATGCTGGCAGTTGCCGCACCGATCATAAAGGCGATGACTTTGTAAGTCGTTGCGTTGACACCCATCGATTCAGCCGCAATCTCATCTTCACGGATGGCAATGGTCGCACGTCCTGGACTGCTGTGGATGTAGTTGATGGTGATGATGCTCGTTACGACCACAATAAGGAACAGGACCATAATAAAACTCATATTTGATTCAAACGGGAAAGAGATGCCGCTGATTCCGCGTGCGCCGTTCGTAAGATCGCCCATGTTCAGAATCAGGATACGGATGATTTCCGCCACTCCCAGAGTCGCGATAGCTAAATAATCACCTTTCAGACGGAGTGTCGGAATGCCGACGATCAGCGCCACAACGATGGAAATGAACATCCCCACGAATAACCCGGTAAAAAAACCTGGCAAGCCTTCGATCTTATCACCGATGATGGCGCCGCTATAGGCTCCGATTGCCATAAAACCGGCATGTCCCAGAGAGAACTGACCAGAGAATCCGATGACCAGATTCAATCCGATCGCAAGGATGACATTGATCAGAATTGTCACTAACGTAATTTGATAGAAGGGAGAAATGACATTTGAGCTGACGCCGACAAACAGAACGACAACCATCAAAGCGATAAGAATGAGCCAACCTAGATTTGTTTTGTTCAATTGTTTCATCATTATCACCTACACTTTCTCTTTTGTATTTTTTCCGAAGATTCCGGAAGGTTTAACGATCAGAATGATGATCAGAATCAGGTACACAACCGCGTCTTTGAACATCGATCCGCCATAAGCGCTGACCAGAGTCTCGATGATGCCGATCACGTAGCCTCCGACCATTGCTCCGGGGATGATGCCGATGCCGCCGAACACTGCCGCAACGAAGGCTTTCAGACCCGGCGTCACACCCATCAATGGCGAAATCGAATTATAGTAGATTCCGACCAATACGCCTGCCGCTCCGGCTAAGGAAGAACCCAGGACGAACGTGAAGGAAATAATGTTATCGACGTTGATACCCATCAATTGCGCCGCTTCAGGATCGGTACTCACCGCCCGCATCGCTTTCCCCATTTTTGTGTACTTTACGATGACCTGCAAAGCGACCATCAGAATTACCGTCGTCAGGAAAATCAGAATCTGCTGCGAGTTGATGGTCACCCCGCCGAATGTCCAATTCCGGATGACCAAAGCGGTCGGGAAGGCCTTTACTTCAGGTCCCATTATATAGATCATCACATTTTGCAATAAATAAGAAACCCCGATGGCTGTAATCAGCGTTGCTACCCTGGTCGCGCCCCGCAATGGTTTGTAGGCGATCTTCTCGATGACCACCCCTAAAATGGCACAAAAAATCATTGAAATCAGAATGGATGGGAAAAGACCGAGGCCGACGTTTTGGATCAAAGCATATCCAAGGTACGCGCCCACCATATAAATGTCCCCGTGGGCAAAGTTAATCAATTTGATGACACCGTATACCATGGTGTACCCTAGCGCAATCAAAGCGTAGATACTTCCCAACGATATACCGTTTATCAGTTGTTGAACTAAATTTTCCATTTTACACCTCTCTTTTCTTCTGCTGTGCAGAAGTCTTTCTTTCATTATACTGTATTGTTCGGCTATAGTTCACTATTATTCACGCACGATGAGGGATTAACTTTTGATGAGGAAAAACATAAAGAAAGGTGCTAAGCAAATTCTGCCAGCACCTCATTGTGTTACTTTGGAATCAAACGGTCTATTCAGGTTTCAATGCCGCAATTGTGTGCACCAGCGTCTTCTATTTAGCTGGTTCAACAACAGAGTTGCCGACTTCTACACCATCTTGTAATTCGATGACGAAAGCGGATTTGATAGGGTTGTGGTTCTCATCAAATGAGAAGGTACCCGTTACGCCTTCGAAATCTTCAGTTGCAGCTAAAGCATCTGTGATTGCTTGAGGATCTGTGCTGTCAGCATTCGCGATTGCATCGAATACCAATTGCGCTGCATCGTAAGCCAAGGCTGCGAATGAATCTGCCGGTTTGCCGTACTCTGCTTCAAAAGCAGCCAAGAATTCCTGTACTTTGGGCTCTTCACTGTTCGGAGTGAAGTGGCTGGCGTAGAATACATTATCCATGTTATCGGCACCTGCCAATTCAACCAAGGTTGAGTTAGCGAAACCATCCGGTCCTAAAATAGGTTGTACAATCCCCATTTCGCGGGCTTGCTTGATGATCAGTCCTGCTTCTTCATAATAACCAGGCAAGAAAATAACATCATAGTCCAAACGAGAAACATTGGTAAGGATTGCTTTGAAGTCTGTGTCGCCATCTGTGAAGTTTTCTTCCGCTACGATTTCTCCAGTGAACGTTTCTTTGAACGCATCAGCCAAGCCGATCGCGTAGTCAGTCGAATTATCCACTAAGATGACAGCTTTTGTGGCTTGCAAGTCTGTTTGGGCGAATTCAGCCAAGGCTTTACCTTGGAAAGAATCCTGGAAACATACGCGGAATACGTATTCCAGAACGGAATCGCCATCCATTGTTACGCCATCGCCTGTAGCAGCAGGAAGGATCGCTGGTACTTTTGCTCTTGTGACTGCTGGAGATTGTGCATTTGCTGCACCCGTTGTAGCAGGTCCCAAGATTGCGACAACATTATCTTCGGTAGCTAAACGAGTCGCAACCGATGTGGATTCTGAAGGCTCGGATTTATTATCGTAAGATATGTATTCAATCTCTTTGCCCAATAAGCCATCTGCAGCGTTCTGCTCTGCAACAGCCATTTTGATCCCTTGGTCCATCAGCGTGCCGTATGCGCTCGCACCGCCTGATAATTCGAAGTTACCACCCAATTTGATCGTATCGCTCTCTTCTGTCGCGCCATTGCCGCATGCTGCAAGTACGAATACAGATGCCAAGCCCATCAATAATTTCTTTTTCATCTAAATAATCCTCCCCATCTCACTATATGTTAATAATTTGTTGCAAATCCAAAGAAAAGGCCCTCATCCTTCTCCTTAAAATTTAATGTCATTAGTATAGAATATTCTGACAATTTAAGCAACCAAATTTTGGCCTTTTTTGGCAAAAAGCGAATGTTCTTTTTTTACCCCCTCTCAAAAAGGCGCCGTTGCAACAAATCATATTAAACGGCTTACATGACAACGTACATTTTTCGTCCAAAAATGGCCCTCTTTTTTTCTCATTTTACGGAAGACCACTCTGAACAACACCGCAAATGCGCATGTATTATTTGCACAATAATGCGAAAATGACTTGATAAAAATTCAAAAATGCTTATGATTGAGATATTATTTGATTTCGAGAGGAAGTGCCCTACTTACTATGTTGCATTTGGATAAGGAGAAGTTCCGCGTAGGCATGCGTACAACCAAATCCGGCGTTGCCGTCGGGCTGTGTGTCCTGCTGTTCAAATTGTTGGACCGAGGTTCTCCTATGCTGGCCGGATTGGCGGCAGTCTTCGCTTTGCGTGAAGATTGCACGCAATCGCTCCATCATGGCATCCGCCGAGTCGGAGGCAATGCTGTCGCCGGCATTTTGGGTGTTAGCTTGGTTGCTGTCAAAGGTTTTCTGGGCTTGGATTTTTCTGTTGATTTCTTCGGCACAATCATCGCCATCATCATCCTGATCACGGTCTGCAACATCCTGGACATGTCAACGGCAATCGTGGGGGCTACGGCTACCTTTCTCGTTGTTTTCTACAATATAGATAATAACGAAAAGACCGTTTATGCCATCCAAAGGGTGTTGGATACAGTAATCGGCGCGTCCATCGCAATCGGGGTCAACTACCTGCTGCCTGGCGCGCCTCAACCACCATCCGAAAACTGAGTATCTTCAGAAGAAAAACGCGCAAGCGGCCAATAGATGGCTCTTGCGCGTTTTTTCTATTCTTATCTTATTCTTACTCGACTGACTTGAGCGCTTCGATCATGTCCACTTGTTTGAGTTTGCGGTGCATGATCAGCATGACGACGCTTGAGAACAGCAACGACAGCAGGCCTGAGTAAAGGTAACTGATCGGCATGATGGTCGGCGGAAACATCATGAAGTCGATTTCCACCATTTTAAGAACGACTGTGCTCAGAATTTTCCCGAGCACAAACCCGGAAAAAATGCCCAACAAGGTTAAGATCAAGGACTCCCTGTAGATGTACATGCTCACTTCCACATCATAGAACCCCAAAACTTTGATGGTCGACAGTTCCCTGATCCGCTCCGATACGTTGATGTTCGTCAGACTGTACAGGACTACGAAAGCCAATGCCGCCGCCGACACGATCAATACCAAGGTGACGATGTCCAGACTCCCTAAGGTTTCGGCGAAGCTGCGGTCGACGGAATTGATGAACGTCACCAACGCGACCGCCTTTTCTCCCATCGCTTCGGATCCGAAGCTCCGCTCCCAACTTTCCGGTTCATCAAACAGCAAAAGATCCGTTGTCGGTTCCGCACTTTGGATGAAGATATCTTCATAAAGGGCTGGCGTCAAGTAAATGTAATGGTTGACGTAGTTCTCGGTGACAGCCTGGATCGGAATCTGATAGGTCTGCATTTCGTCATTCCGGATTTCGATGCTGTCCCCCGGTCCGATGCCTGCCAAATTCGCCAATTTTTCCGAGATGACGGCTCCCTCATCCGTCAATGCGATCGGTTCCTGAGTTGAACGGTCACGCAGGCTGACAAAATCCGGGAGATTTTCGGTTTCCAGCGGAGCAAAAACCGTGACGTTCTGCAGGTTCACACCTTTTTTATCCAGTTTGTAGCTCTCCTGGACCACTTTGAGATGGCCTGTTATTTCAGAGGTTGCCGCGATCAGTTCATCATAGGAGGCGATTTCTTCCTTGCTCGCTTCCGGACGCATCGCCGTGATTGCGTTGTAGCGCATCACATCATTGAACTGTGTATCCGCCAATCCGGAGATCGAATTTTTGATGCCGTATCCGGTCAAGATCAGGGCGGTACAGCCGGCGACACCCAGTATCGTCATCATATTGCGCGCTTTGTAGCGCAGCAAGTTGCGTACCGTTATCTTTGAATTGAAGCTTAGGCGATCCCAAATGAACGTCACCCGTTCCAGAAGCACACGCTTGCCGTTTTTCGGCGCTTTCGGGCGCATCATCGCTGCCGGATTTTCCCGGAGCGACGTGTGGGCAGCCCAAGCTGCCGGTCCGATGGTGCAAAGCATTGCGATAGCTATGGAAATCAGAGCGTAGGACAAGTAATAGGTGATTTTTACGGAAGGCAGGCTGTACATGGACCCATAGGCATCAAAGATGACCTCAGGGAAAATATTGTATCCGGCCACCAGACCGAGGGATGTCCCCACGATGCAGGCGATCGCCGCATAGATCAAATATTTTTTGGCGATGTCGAAATCGCTGTAACCGAGTCCTTTCAACGTCCCCATCTGTTGGCGTTGCTCATCCACCATCCGGGCCATCGTCGTGAAGCTCACCAAAGCCGCAATCAGGAAGAAAAACACCGGGAAAATCTCTGCGATTGCCGAGATGCGGTCGGCATTGTCGCGGTATTCCTGATAACCAGGGTTCCCGGACCGATCCGTCACGTAGTAGACCGGTTCAATCAGATCGGCCAAGGCTTGCTTCGCTTCTTCGACTTGCCGTTCCCCATCGGCTATCTCGATTTCTGCATCGGCCCGCTCGGCCGAGAAGGTGGCCAAGCCTTCCTGATACTCCTCTTCGCCCTGCTGGATTTGTTGCCAAGCTTCCGCCAGGGCTTGTTCACCGCTCGCGCGTTGGTTTTCCAACTCGGACCAGCCGGCGTTGATCTGTGCCTGTCCGTCCTCCAGTTGGGCAAAGGCCGATGCCAATTCCAATCGGCCGTTTTCCAACGCTGCCCCTTGTTCGGCGAATTGGGCATCAGCGGCTGCAATCTGGGCTTCGGCATCAGCCATGAATGCCGCAATTTTTTCTTCCAGCAGTTGTTGTTGCTCCAGCAATTCTTCTCCTTTGGCAACCAGCTCGGTGCCGGCTTCCTCCAAGAGGCGCTGTTCTTCCAGGAGAGCGGCCTCTTCACTGGCCCGTTCCGTCTGGAAAGCGGCGGCATCAGCGGTCAAGGCTTCTTGCCGGATCGATAAGTCGGCGCCTTGTTGCTCCAACTCAATTTGGCGGCTCGCCAAATCCGCTTCAGCTTGCGCCAGAGCAGTCTGTTCCGCATCCAAAGTTGCCTGCTGATCAGCCACTGCCGCCAAGCGTTCGGCCACGCTCGGGTCCGTCTCCGGATCCAAAGCTGCCAAGGCTGCCCTTTCTGCATCGATGGCGGCCTGTCGTGCCGAGAACTCCGCTTGTTTGGTTGCTTTTTCCGTTTGGAAGGCTATCATGTCAGCGGTGAAGACGGCCAGTTCGCTCTGGTAAGCTGCCGCGTCCGTCTCCAGACTTGTCTGCTCGGCCAAAAGCAGTTCGCCTTTTGCCGCTAAGGCTGTTGCCCGTTCCTGCAGCTCCACACCCTTGGCCTCCAGCGAGGCTTGGGCCGCTTCAATTTCGGCTTGCCCATCGAGCAAACTTTTCGCCAGATCAGCGATTTCGCGGCCTTCCGGCGTATCCGGAAGGCTCGCCAGCAGCACGTCCAATGAAGCGTCCGAACCGGCCTGCCCTTGCAGGGAGTCTTTCTGCGCCTCCCAGGCAACTTTTGCCTCGTCATAGAGCGCTTTGTTTTCGAGATAGGTCGCCAGGCCTGCGCGGTATTCGGCCATGCCAGCATCGATTTCAGCTTGACTGGCGGCTAAAGTGTTCTCGGCTGCTGCGATTTCATCCAGAAACAACTGGCGATTTTCTTCATAGGCAGCTATGCCGTCATCCAATTGTTGCCGGGCATCCTGCAGTTCCTGCTCGGCTTCCGCAAGTTTGTCTTTCCCCTCCTGCAGTTCATCTTCCGCGTCTTTGATCTTCCGTTGCCCTTCCGCACGGATTTCGTTGATGCGCTCCAACGGCCTCCCGTTCAAGGCGAGTTCCACTTCATCCGCCAGATTGTCCACCTGATCGTCATAGCTGTCCGTATAGCCTGTTTCCGCCACATCGGGAGCGATCGTCAGATAAGCCTCCGTGTAGATGCTGCCGAGTATGTCCGACTCAGGCACGACAACGAAAGCATCCAGGCTGCCTTTCCCGACGTTCGTAGAGCCGCGCATCATCGTTTCGATGTACATCGGCGAGTCGACGAAACCGACGACCGTGTATGCCTGCTCTTTCAAGGAAATGCGGTTTTCTTTTTCTTCATTAGTAAGGTCTTCATCGGACTCATGGCGGAAGGCGATCGTATCCCCGATCTGATAAGTATCGATCAGATTCTGTTTCGCATCCAAGGCGATTTCGCCGCTTTTTTCCGGCAGTCTGCCGTCGACTAGCGCATATGCGTTGACCGGATCAGGACCTTCCTGCAACGGGAATACCTTTACAAGAAAGTCACTGCCCTCCATTTCGATATCCACCGTCCGCATCGGATGGGCAACCAGATCGGCAGTTTCCGCCAGAATGGCGATATCCGCTTCTTCCAAACCGTAAGTGGACAACACTTTCAGGTCATACAGATTATTTTCTTCATAATATTGGTTGGCGGTATCCAGCATATCCGGACCCGCCGCTTTGATGCCGGCAAAGAAGGCCACGCCCAACGTAATGATTGCCAATAACGCGAGGAAACGCGCCTTACTTTTGCCTATCTCTATCCAGATATCTTTCCATAGCGCCTTCTTCTTCATCGTCTCCCCCTCCTACCATTCGATTTCTGATACTGGTTTAGGATTGGGATTTTCATGGATAGCCCTAACTTTGGCATTGTTGATTTCGATGATCCGGTTCGCCATGGCTGCGATGGCTTGGTTATGCGTGATGACGATGACAGTCGTTCCGGTATCGAGGCACGTATCCTGCAGCAGTTTCAGCACTTGTTTGCCCGTTTCGTAATCCAGTGCCCCTGTCGGCTCATCGCAAAGCAGCAGCTTGGGCTGCTTTGCCAAGGCGCGGGCGATGGCGACACGTTGCTGTTCGCCTCCGGAGAGCTGCGCCGGGAAGTTGTCCATGCGCTCGCCCAAGCCCACTTCCCGCATCACCTCAGCAGCGTCGCGGGCATGCGGGGATATTTGCGAGGCAAGCTCCACGTTCTCCTTCGCGGTCAGGTTAGGCACAAGATTATAGAATTGGAAGACGAAACCGACATCCCGCCTTCTGTAGGTCGTCAACGCTTTTGAAGTGAACTGGGAGATGTCCACCCCATCGATGCTGATATGGCCTTCATCGGCATCATCCATCCCTCCGAGGATGTTCAGAACGGTGGATTTGCCGGCTCCACTGGGTCCCAATATCACTACAAACTCCCCTTCGTTGATGTCGAAGCTGATCTTGTCGTTGGCTGTGATCCGAGTCTCGCCCATCTGATAGAATTTGCTGACATTCTTTAAGGAAATGTACGCCATTATATATCCCTTCATTTCTTGATTGATTTTTATTTTGAAGCTTTCCGAAAAAATTATCCGCAGTGAACTACCTATCGTAATAGTACTATGGTATACAAAAGAGCGCGGATATGCAATCGGCACCTCCACCTCTGGATAAGACCGACCCGGACGGGTATGCAAAAAACGACCCGGGAAACCTGAACGTTTCTCCTGAGGTCGTTTTCCGTGCCTAAACCGTCTTATTCAACGATGTTGCTGGCAATTTTTTCCAGTGTACGCTGTCTGTCATGCAGATAGCCGTGCGGATAGCCCGCCACCATCCCGGCTACAGGCGTAAAACCGTCGGGAATCTGCATTTTTTCGCGGATGCCTTCAGCGTCCAACGTGCCGTTCGCCATGATTCCCATCAGGAAGCAACTGCCCAAAAGTTCTGCGGTTGCCTGCAGGTGCATATTTTCGACGATTGCGGCTGCGC
The DNA here is from genome assembly GCF_963663645.1 of uncultured Trichococcus sp. Classification (NCBI taxonomy): domain Bacteria; kingdom Bacillati; phylum Bacillota; class Bacilli; order Lactobacillales; family Carnobacteriaceae; genus Trichococcus; species uncultured Trichococcus sp. Next base: position 1,483,027 of record NZ_OY760503.1, on the reverse strand, counting down.
TTGCGATGCTGCCTGGCTTAGCCGGTTCCTTAACGGAAACAACGAAAAAGGCAGGTGCTCCGTACAAGGGATCTTTGTCCGGATTGCCCGTCACTTCCTTCGCAGCTGATGTAATCGCTGCCAATATTTCCGAATTTTTTATGACCGTGATATGGTAATCCTCAAAGCGGCCGCGGCTGATCGGTGCATTCTGGCCAGCTTGCAGCATAATTTCGATTTGTCCTCGGGATAGACCGAACGTCTGGAAGCTGCGTGTTGTTTGTCTTGTATGCATTACTTTCATAAAATCCATTTCAATTCCCTCACTTCTCACTAAATAACTGTACTCTATGTCTATTATACCCTTTTAGGCACAAAAATAGAACGGAAATCCAGGCCTGCAGAAAAAATCATTCTGCATGATCGCTGCTTAGCTGTTCAGCAATCAATGCCCTGCTTCCGTCCAAGAGGGAGGTGTTCTTCTGCGGGTACAGAAGAGGAAAAAGAAACGATTATCTTTGGGTATGGACACAGTATAGCCGCGATTTTTGAATATTTAATGAAGGAAAGCATCCTTTTTCGTGATCATTCCGGGAAGAAAGCCGTTTTCAGATGGACATATCTGTGATAAAGTAAGTGCAGCAAAAGAACGGAGAAAAGAAATACTATGAAAACACGCATCATTATTGTCGGTGGAGGTTCGAGCGGTCTGATGGCGGCTTGCACCGCTGCCGAAGCGGGGGCTGAAGTGACGCTCCTCGAACAAAACCCAAGCCTAGGGAAAAAATTGCTTTTGACAGGCGGCGGACGCTGCAACGTCACCAACAACCGTCCCGAAGAGGAAATCATCCGGCATATTCCCGGAAACGGAAAATTCCTGCACAGCAGCTTCACCCAATTCAGTCAATACGACATCATGACCTTCTTTATCGAACGCGGGGTCGCATTGAAAGAAGAGGACCATGGCCGGATGTTCCCGGTCACGGACAAAGCCAGGACTATCCTGGAAGCATTCATCGAGGAACTGAAGCGGCTGAAGGTCCAGATCCGGACCAACATCAAGGTGGAGCGCATCCTGATCGAAAACGGACAGGTGACCGGCGTCCTTTTGGAGGATGGCGAAATACTCCCGGCCGACCGGGTCATCCTGGCGACCGGAGGGAAAGCCCTGCCGCGCACAGGATCCAAAGGCGATGGCTATAAGTTCGCTAAGGCTGCTGGGCACACCATCACGGAACTTTACCCTACCGAGGCGCCGATCACGTCCAATGCGGACTTCATCCGGTCAAACGAACTGAAGGGACTTTCCTTGCGCAACGTTGCCCTCAGCATTAAAAACAAGAAAGGCAAAACGGTCGTGTCCCATCAGATGGACATGATCTTCACCCACTTCGGCGTGTCCGGACCCGCCGCTTTGCGTTGTTCGATGTTTGTCCACCAGACAATGAAGCGCGATAAAACCGAAACCGTCACGATGTCTTTGGATGTCCTGCCGGAGCTTTCATTGGGTGCCGTCGAGCAGCAGTTGCAGAAGCTCATCAAGGAGCAACCGGAAAAGAGCGTCAAAAACGGCTGGAAAGATCTGATGCCGGAACGCTATCTGCTGTTCGGCTGCAGCCAGTCCGCTATCGATCCGCAGAAGTCATTGAAGGAATTGACTCCGAAAGAAATCAAAGCTTTCGCCGACTTCTGCAAAAATTTCTCCTTCGCAGTGAACGGCACGCATCCTTTGGACAAAGCCTTCGTCACCGGCGGGGGCGTCTCCACGAAGGAAATCAATCCGAAGACGATGGAAAGCAAGTTGACGCGGGGGCTTTATTTCTGCGGCGAACTGATCGACTACAACGGCTACACAGGCGGCTACAACATCACAGGCGCCTTTGTTACAGGGCACACTGCCGGCCAGCATGCCGCTGCGGATCTGCACGAATAAAAATATCCATACGCAAAGAGAACGGGGCCACCTCCTAAATGAGGCAGCTCCGTTCTCTTTTTTCATATTTGTAGGAAAAAATATAAATTTCTCTGTACTCAAAAGTGCGTCACCGTTGGTGCTTCAAAGAATTGCAAAATGTTCCATGCAAGCCAAAGCGTTGGCTAGCTTCACGGGTAAGCCCTGAACGAACCCGTTCAGCTTTTCTTATTTAGCCAGTTTCTTGATGATGAAGACTTTCAGGTAATCGCTGGTTTGGCTGCCTGCCGGAACGGCGAAATCGTTGGGCAGATGGAACGTCTCCAGGATGCGGTAATCGCAGTGGCTGTTCTTGAAGGCTTGGGCGATATCCTGTTTGAAGTTCTTTTCCTTGTAGTTGGCGGCGTTGGAAGACACGATCAGCGTTCCATCCGGCGCGGTGATCTGGATCAATTCCTCCAACAATTGGGTGTAATCCTTCGTGACCGAGAAGGTCCGTTTTTTGGTGCGGGCAAAGCTCGGCGGATCGATGATGGTCACGTCATACTGCAATTCCTTGCGGATTGCGTAGCGGATGAAATCGAAGACATCCATGACATAGATTTTCTGCTTCTCGTCATCCAGGTTGTTGACGGCGAATTGTTCTTTGGTCCGTTCCAACGAGCGGTTCGCAACATCGACACTCGTCGTTTCGATCGCCCCTCCCATGGCTGCGGCCACCGAGAAAGCGCCAGTATAGCTGAACGTGTTCAGGACTCGCTTGCCTGCCGCATACCGCTCCGTCAGAGCGCCGCGTACCTCGCGCTGATCCAGGAATATGCCCGTCATCAGTCCATCGTCCAGATACGTTGCATAGTTGATTCCGTTCTCCTTCACGATCAGAGGAGTTGGGGCTTCTTCACCCGTGACGAAGCGGCTGATCAGGCCGTCCTTCCGTTGGTAGCGGAATTTTTCATAGATCCCCTTCGTTTCCGTAAAGACCGCTTGAAAGGCAGCAATGATGGCGGCTTGGTAGCGGAAGATCCCTTCACTGTACCAGGATACTACCGCAAAACCGTCATAATGGTCGATGGTGACACCGGGGATGCCGTCCCCCTCCGCATTGAAAAGCCGATAGGTAGTCGTTTCCGGATCCGTTTGCAGATCCGTTCGCTTGCGTTTCGCTTTTTCGAATTTGTTCCTGAAGAAAGCCTCATTGAAACTATCCGCGCTATCCAACGAAAACACCCAGCCGACGCCTTTGTTCTGTTTGGCCAAATAGGCTTTTGCGACAAACGCTTGGCGGGAATCGAACAGCTCGACGATTTCGCCCTCAGTGAAGCTGAGTTCGTTTGGAAAATCTTCCGCCTGCAGCAAGGGGTTCCCTGCCTTAATCTTTTTTTCGCTTATTTGTGTAATCGTAATTTTTTTCATTTTTTACTTCCTTTATAGTCAATTATCCGTTCTGCACTGCTGTGTTTTTTGATGACACCCAGATGCCGTAGCCGATTGCGGCACCCAGCGTATTGAAGAAGACATCATCGATATGCGTCACGCCCGTCTGAAAGATGAGCTGGAGGAACTCGATCATGCTGGAAAAAAGAAAGCCGATTGCCGTCACTTTGAGGAAACTGCATTTTTTCCTGAACAGATACGGCCCCATGTAGCCAAGCGGCATAAACCAGACAACATTCCCCCATGAATTATACCAGGCCGAAAATCCCGAGTCCCCATAAAAGAGTTTGATCGTATCCACCAACGGCAGCCAATGGATCGCCGACCAATCGATCTTATGATACTCAACGGTCCAAAAAGTCTCTTCGTTGCGGAAAACCGTCAGTTGAAGCAGCAGAACGATGTAGATGAACAGAGCATGCAGCAATCCTTCCTTATATAAGGGGATTTTTTTGCCCGTCTTGCGGTGCCTATGCAGCAGATAGGTTGCCCGCAAGACCAACCAAATCAAATAATACAGAATGGTCTTGTCCACGCTGTTGAAAACTAATTGTATGAGCGGAAAATGATTGACGGATGATTCCAATGAAACAGCCACCCACTCATACGGCCCTTGTAAAAATATCATAATTTATGCTCACCTTTGTCAGTTTTGTTCCTTTGATCAGATACATTGAAAGACCCATTTTCTCGAAAAATCCTGAAAAAAGCAACCGTTCTTGAGAAAAACTTAGGAAAATCTTTACGGTGCCTCGATTGACTATCAAAAGCATTCAGAATATAATGACACTAGCACATTTTACACAAAATTCACAAATATCACACATTACCTTTAAAAATCCACATGAAATTTACATGTGTTCCAAAGATAACATAGGAGGTCTCTTTTTTGAAACAAAAATTAACTGAACAGTTGCAAACGCGATTCGGATTTTTCCTGTTCGCCGTCGTCCTTTTCTGGCTGAAGACCTATTTCGCTTACCACACAGCGTTCTCTTTAGGCGTAGACGGCTGGTTTCAGCAGCTGATTCTTTTCATCAATCCGATTGCTACGACCTTATTGATTCTGGGGATTTCCCTTTTTGTTAAGAATCCCAAAAAAGGTTACAGAAGCCTGATTGCCTTGTATATGCTGAATTCGGTCCTGTTGTTCGCAAACATCGTCTATTACCGTGAATTTACGGATTTCTTGACGATCAAGACCATTTTCGGTTCAGCCAATGCAACCAAAAACTTGGGTTCCGGCGTCATCGCCATGATGCAGCCAATCGACCTGTTCTATTGGATTGATGCTTTCGTGCTCATCTATGTCTATAAGAAATTCATCAGCAAAAACCGCGACGAACGCGTCTTCAAGAAACGATGGGCATTTGCGACAGTTGCCGCCTCGATTGCCCTCTTCGCCGCTAACCTAGGCCTGGCCGAAATCAGCCGCCCGCAGTTGCTGACGAGAACTTTTGACCGCAACTATATCGTCAAATACTTGGGCATCAATGTCTACACGCTCTATGACGGAATCAAGACTGCCCAGGCCAACCAAGTGCGGGCAAGCGCGGACAGCTCCGATATGGCTACTGTCCTTGATTACCTGAGTACACATTACGCCGAACCCAACGAGACATACTTCGGGCAAGCGGAAGGCAAAAACGTCGTCTACATCCATCTGGAAAGCATGCAGCAGTTCCTGATGGATTTCTCGCTTACCGATGAGTCAGGTACGACGGCAGAAGTGACGCCATTCCTGAACAGCTTGTACCACAGCAGTGATTCCTACAGTTTCAGCAACATTTTCCATCAGACTGGGCAAGGAAAAACCAGTGATGCCGAATTGATGCTGGATAATTCTTTGTTTGGACTGTCTCAAGGTTCAGCCTTCACGCAGATCGGCGCCGACAACACGTTCCAATCGGCACCGGCCATTTTGAGCGAAACCTATGGTTACACATCAGCCGTTTTTCACGGCAATGTCGGCTCTTTCTGGGATCGCGACAATGTTTATAAATCTTTTGACTATGACTATTTCTTTGATGCCGACAGTAGCTACACACTGACGGATGAAAACTCTGTCGAGTACGGTCTGAAGGATAAATTGTTCTTCCAGGAATCGGCTCAATATCTTGAACAATTGCCGCAGCCCTTCTACGCGAAGTTCATAACCGTTTCGAACCACTTCCCGTTCCCTGAGGATGAGATGAACAGCACCTTTGCTTTGGACACCGGTGATGAAACGATTGACGGTTACTTCAACACCGTCCACTATGCCGACGAGGCCTTGGCTGAATTCTTCCAATACATGAAGGATGCAGGACTTTATGATAATACGATTTTTGTACTGTACGGCGACCATTTCGGCATTTCCAGCTCACGCAACGATACTTTGGCGCCGCTCATCGGAGCGGATGCAGATTTGTGGGGTGCCTATGACGATGCCATGATGCAGCGTGTTCCTTTCATCATCCATAATCCCGGTTCCGGTACCGGACAGATCAGTGATGTATATGGCGGCCAGATCGATATCTTGCCTACTGTGATGCATCTTCTGGGTGTCGATACTTCATCCTACATCCAACTTGGACAGGATCTGTTGTCGGCGCAAAATGAGGGAATCGTTGTTTTCCGCAACGGCAGCATCGTAACGAGCGAATACACCATTTTAGGCAACAATGTCTACCGTACCCAAACAGGCACGCTTGCCTATCAGACCGAAGAAGTTGTCCAGGCTGTTGCCGCAATCCGGGCGCAAGCTGAACTGCAGCTTGCCATCTCCGATCAGATCATCAATGGCGACTTGCTTCGCTTCTACACACCGGATGGATTCGTGCCTGTGGATAAGAGCCTGCACAGCTATGTGGATTCTCCAGCCGAACTGGAAGGGGATATCGCGGAATTGGGCGATCTGAACACTTCCTTGTACTACACGAACAACGGTGTCTCTAGCGTTCCTCTTTATCAGACGGATGCTCCGGAGTTCCCGGCCAACCAAGCCGCTGCTGCTGAAAGCACTGTAACGGAAGAACAACCCGCTACAGAAGCAGCCCCAACAGAAGAACAGACAGAAACAGTCGAATGACCAAAAGAGCTGTCGGAATTTTTTGAAATTCCGACAGCTCTTTTTTATAGAATCGAACAGTATAAAATATTTCAAATCCAAAATCGCATCACCGTTGGTGTTTAACACACCTCCCAATGTTACCTGCATCCAAAAAGTTGTCCAGCTTCACGGGTTAGCCCTTCGGAAAAAGGATAAAGGAACCTCTTGTCTCTGCGAGCCAAGACATACTGTTCGACTAACCTGCTGACGCAGGAAGTCTCTCAGCAATTGCGCTCTACGATGCTCAGTTGCATGGGACTTTTAGGGATTCACCCCTTAGAGTCCCAGTACAAGGTGACCGCAGGGAACGTTGCATGGCACGATTTCCTAAATTGTCATGACTCTTGCGATTTCAATCGCTTGATCCTGTCATCAGGCCATCCAAATGGTCTTGCAGTAAGGCCCTCTGATGTCGCACTGTGACATCAGAGTACTTGACCGATTAGGTCACAGTGTTTCCTTAATCAGGGCTGAGCGAACCCGTTCAGCATTTCTCATTTTTTTCGAGTGCCGTTTTCGTTGGCAATGCAATCGTGAAGGTCGTTCCCTCGCCTGGATTGCTCTCCACGTCGACAGTCCCTTGATGGTTCATCACTAAGGATTGGACCACAGCCAGCCCGATTCCCGATTCGCCGAATTTCGTGTTCTTTCTGGAAACATCCACCTTGTAGAATCTCTCCCAGATGCTCGTGATATCCTTCTTCTCGATTCCGATGCCCGTGTCCTTGACCTGGATGATTTGCTGCTCGCCATCCCGGAACGACGACAAGGTGATGGTGCCATTTTTCGTGAACTGGATAGCGTTCTGCGTAAGGTTCACCATGATCTGGATAAAACGGTCATAGTCCGCGTAGATCCGGTCCGCTGCATCCACCTGGACGATGATCAAGTCATCCTTCTCCTGCGCTTTTGCCCGCATCTGTTCCGCCACATTCTCCAGCGCTTCCTTGGCAGAAAACTCCTGCTTTACTAAAACGATCTGGTTGGAGCGGATCTTTTCATAATCCAGGTTTTCGTTCACCAGTCGGATCAGCCTTTTGGTTTCTTTCTGCATCAGCTGCATGCTCCGGTCCCGGCTTCCTGCAGGGATCATATGGTGCTGGATCCCTTCCAGGATGCCGTTGATCGTCGTGAGCGGCGTGCGCATCTCATGGGCAACATCCATCATGAACTGACGCCGCAAGTTCTCTTGGCGTTCGACTTCCTCATTGGAGGCTTTCAAAGACCTTGCCATTTGGTTGAAATCCTCCGAAAGCTCATCAAATTCATCTTTGTGATGATTCTCCAGCGAGATGTCAAAATTGCCAGAAGCAATCTCGTGGGTGGCCCTCCGCATGCGTTTGATACGCCTTGTCAGATAATTGGCGATCCCGAGGCTTAAGACGATCGCGATGCCGCCCGAAGTCAGCACAGCCACAAGCAGGTTGTGCTCAATTTCATTGATTTCATCCTCGATCCCTTTTACCGGCGACCCTACAGCTATGAAGCCCGTGAACTCGGCTGTAGTAGCATTAAACAGCGGGAGATAGACCGTCAAGAAGCGCTTCTTTTCGTTCAGGAAGCCGCGATCCCGTTCCGTCAACGAAATCCGTTCCCCTTCTGAGAGCCTCTCAAAATCCTCGGTGCTGATTCCGCTCGTGTACAGATCCGTCGCTTGCGGATAAACCATATGGTCTTCGGCATCGAAGATGGCGAACGAGACATCCTGGTTGGACACCAATGTCGAGCCGCTTTCCAGTTGCTGGATCGTCATGTTCTGATCGATGATCGATTCGGCATAGCCGTACAGCTGCGCCTCTTTCTCGTCGTAGACATTACTGGTGACGTATTGGATGATCAGGATGCCTGTCGTACTGACGGTTATTAGAATCAAGGCGAAAAAAGCCAGGATTTGTTGATAGACGTACTTCATTTATCCTCTACTCCGCTGTCGTCGAATTTGTAGCCGACTCCCCAAACCGTTTGGATCACTTGCGGTCCGACCGCTTCTATTTTTTGCCGCAATTTCTTGATGTGGGCATCGATTGTGCGCTCATCCCCGTAATAAGGGTCTTCCCAGATCCGGGTCAAAAGGTGTTCCCTCGAAAATACTTGTTTCGGGTGTTCGGCCAGCAAAGCAAAAAGTTCGAATTCCTTCGGCGTCAGACTTTCGATCTGATTCCCGTCAAGATAGGCTTCGCGCGTGATTGTGCTGATTTTGACATGATCGGTGAGCACGTCGAAATCATCCGCGGCCTGCACCTGCGAATGATCGACCTTAGCGCGACGGTGCATCGCTTTGATGCGGGCGATCAGCGTCAATGGGCTGAACGGTTTCGTGACGTATTCATCCGCGCCGATTTCCAGACCGATGACCTGGTCGCTCTCCGAATCGCGCGCCGTCAGCATGATGATCGGCACAAACTGGGAGATCTTCCTTATTTCGCGGCAGACCTGCATCCCATCCATGCTCGGCAGGTTCAGATCGAGGATGATCATATCCCATTTCCTGTCTGCTGCCGCGAACGCCTCCAGGCCCTCTTTACCGTCATGCTTGAACGCAGCTTGCCAGCCCTCATTCTCGAAAAACATCGCCATCATTTCGCATACGGCTTCATTGTCTTCTATCATCAAAATTTCCATAGCGACTCTCCTTTTCATTTCCTACATTATATCTTTTTTTCCGATAAGCGGCATCATTTCCAGTCTACGATACCACATACCTTTGAATTTTCTATGAATAAACGGGGAAATCGCCGCTTCCGACAGAAAAGCCCCGGAACCCGGGGCTTTTGAGTGAACATATCAGACTGCTTCCTGTTCCCTTTTCGCTTCGACAAAATACAATTCTTCCACGACCAATTCGACGACATAGACGTGCTGCTCCTGCTTATTGACGTAGGAACGCGAAACCAAATGGCCATTGACGCCGATCTGGTTCCCTTTGGCGCAGTACTGTTCGACCAGATTTGCGGTTGCCCCCCAAAATACGACAGGTATGAAATCCGCCTGCGGTTGGCCTTCATCCGCTTTCCTTAGCCGTTGCACCGCCAGCGTATTGTTGCAGACTTGCCTTTCCCCATTCACCTGTTGCACCTGGATGGGCCGCACCAGCCGCCCGATCAATGATACTTGATTCATCTTTTCATTCCTCCTTCTGCTTGACTTACTGTCTATAATATCCGCAGAAAAGGAGGCCTGATTTTTTACCGTAAAAAATAAACCTGGAGACTTTTTCCTGTCTTCAGGTTTATTCGCGTGTATCAGCGGGCGGCTTTTCCCATCCGCAATGAATCCGCAAAGTCATTGATTTTTCGCAAACGGTGATTGATGCCGGATTTGGAGATGACTCCGCTAGGGATCATTTCGCCGAGCTCTTTCAGGCTGATGTCGGGGTTCTCCAAGCGGATCACGGCGATTTCCTTCAGTTTGTCCGGCAATCTCCCCAACCCTACAGTAGCTTCGATGAATTCGATGTTGGCGATCTGCTTTGCCGCCGCATCGATCGTCTTGTTCATATTGGCGTTTTCGCAATTCACCAAGCGATTGACGGAATTGCGCATATCGCGGATGATCCGCACGTCCTCGAATTTCATCATCGCATTGTGGGCACCGATCAACGCCAAAAAGTCGGCAATCTTTTCGGCTTCCTTCAGATACGTGATGAAGCCGTTACGGCGCTCGATCGTCCGCGCATTCAGGTCAAAGTGATTCATCATATCGCAGATGTCCTGGTTGTGGTCCTCATAATTGGAATAGATTTCCAGATGGTAACGGCTCGTTTCCGGGCTGTTCACCGATCCCCCGGCCATGAAGGCACCGCGCAAATAGGAGCGTTCCTTCTGGTTATTGTTCATGATATCCTCGGAAACTTGCGTCTTGAATGACAGCCCGTCGAAAATATTCAGATCGCTCAACAGTTCCCGGACGCCTTGCTTCAGGCGCACAATGTAGACATTGTTTTTCTTCAGCTTCATTTTCCGGCGCACCAGCAATTCGCTTTCGAATGAGTAGTGATCCTTCAGGAGGACGTACATCCGTCTGGCGATTGCAGCATTTTCTGTCTGGACATTCAGGACAAATGCCTGATTATAGATGCTGACCGATCCGCTCATCCGGATCAACGCGGTCAATTCGGCTTTCGCATGTTCCCGGTGCACTTCCAATGTTGTCAATTCTTTTTTTACTTCAGATGCAAAAGACATAAATGCCCCCTTTCCGACAGCTTCTTTCGATCAGAAAAAAGGTCAACAGATAGTTTTGATATTGGAGATCAGATTGATCAGTTCTGAAACGACTTTTTTGCCGTCGTGGTAAACGCCGCCGTTCTTCATATCCAGGAAGTCCGCAGAAATGACCCGGCATTTTTCTTCGCGCAGCCCCTTGAAATCGTGGCGTACCTGCAGCAAATACTCTTCGTCGGCTTGCTGATTGAGGTACTCCTCCGGCACTCTTTCCGTATTCACCAATACGGTGTCGATGAATTTCACTTTCAGATGGTCATGCAATACCTTGATGTGCTCGGCATCGGTGAAGCCCTCTGTTTCGCCCAATTGCGTCATGATGTTGCAAATATATACTTTCTCGGCTTTGGTCTCGATGACCGCTTTCCCCAGATCACTGATCATCAGGTTAGGCAGAATACTGGTATACAGGCTCCCCGGTCCGATGACGACCATATCCGCCTCGAGGATGCTGTTGATGACATGACGGGAAGCGACGGCCTCCCTCGTTTCATCCAATGGTTTGACATACACGCGTTCGATTTTTTTGCGGCCTTTTGCGATTTTCGATTCGCCCTTGATGACCGTGCCATCCTTGAACTCTGCGTAGAGTGAGAGCGGCTCGTCAGCTGCGGCATAGATTTTTCCTTTGACGCCCATCATGACGGACAAAAGCCGAATGGCATCGAAAATACTCCCTTCCATTTCAGTCAGGGCCACGATGATGAGGTTTCCGATGGCATGCCCGGAAATGAAGGAGTCCTTTGAATTGAAACGGTATTGGAAAATGTCCTTTTCCAGTTTCGGCATATCGGAGAGCGCAATCAGACAGTTGCGGATATCCCCGGGGGGCACAATGTTGACATGGTCGCGGATGATGCCGCTGCTGCCACCATCATCAGCCACTGTGACGATGGCGGTGATATCCGTGTTGTGGTTCTTCAGTTCTTCCAGAATGACCGGCAAGCCCGTTCCGCCGCCGATAACGACGATTTTCTTCGTTCTGCTCGGATTTTGACTCATGACCGATTCACCGTCTCTTTGCGTTTGTTCCGATCACGGTGGGTCGTATTCACTTGATAGCCCGCGCTCTTCAATTGCAGGCTGGTGCGTTCCGACAAAGCGACCGAGCGGTGTTGTCCGCCTGTGCAGCCGATAGCGATATTAACGCTAGTCTTGCCTTCTTTTTTGTAGCCGGGAATGATGTATTCCAACAGGTCGATGAATTTTTTGTAAAAAATTTCTGTCTCTGGTTGCTTCATGACATAATCATAGACTGGCTTATCCAGCCCCGTCAGCGGACGCAGTTCATCTACGTAATGCGGATTGGGCAAAAAGCGCACGTCCATCACGATGTCGGCATCGATCGGCAAGCCGTACTTGAAACCGAAAGATACGACTTCAACATGGAAAACATCCTTATCGTCGACTTTGAATGTATCCAGCAGCCGTTCCCTTAATTGGCGCGGTGTTGTTTCGCTCGTGTCGATGACCAACTGCGAGCGGTTGCGGATGTCCTCAAGCAATTCCCTTTCTTTGCGGATTCCTTCCAGTACGGTTCCGCCCGATTGGGTCAGGGGATGGCTTCTTCTTGTCTCTTTGTATCGGGAAACAAGCACATCGTCCTTCGAATCAAGGAAGATGACTTTGGTCGTGATGAAGGAAGTATTGTCCAAACTGTCCACAGCCGACATAATCTCATCAAAGAATGCACGGGAGCGCAGATCGATCACTAAGCAGATTCTGCTTATTTTACCCGATTCCTTTACAAGCTCCCAAAATTTCGGTAATAAACTTGGGGGCATATTATCTATACAAAAATAGCCTAAATCTTCAAATGTCTGCAAAGCTACCGTTTTTCCGGCGCCGCTCATCCCCGTTATGACTACCAATTCGAGAGTGTCTGCCATATTAATTCCTCCAGTAAAAAATGTTTACATTCATTATAACATACCGGGTGTATCATTTGTCTGTTTCTGAACACTTTAGTGTTTCTTAAGTTTTGTTCGGGTATCTGAACGCGAATCATCACGCTCTTTAAACGCGTTCTGATTTGCAGGGGATTCCGCCTAATCTGGCTAGCCTTCATGGGCGAAAACAAACCCATTACGGCTAGCCGGCTTAGTGCTCATCCCCTACCGCAAATCATCACGCTCTTTTTGGTTTGTGTTTGAAGTGGCGGGCGGCGGCTACTGCATTTTGCCAGCCAGCGTAGAGGTCTTCGCGTTTTTCTGACGACATTTGCGGATGAAATTCGCAGTCGGGTTCCCAGTTTTTGATGATGTCATCAGTGTCCTTCCAAAATCCCACAGCCAAGCCTGCCAAATATGCGGCTCCCAATGCGGTTGTCTCCATCACTTTGGATCTGGTCAAGGTTGTGTTCAGAATATCGCTTTGGAATTGCATCAGGAAGTTGTTGTGTGCCGCTCCTCCATCGACGCGCATATTCGTGATGGCCAGTCCGGAGTCCTTCAGCATCGTATCCACGACGTCCTTCGTCTGGTAGGCCAACGATTCGAGCGTCGCACGGATCAGATGCGCTTTTGAGGTCCCTCTCGTCAATCCGAAGAACGCGCCGCGCACGTCCTGATCCCAATAAGGTGCTCCCAGGCCGACAAAAGCAGGAACCATGTAGACGTTTTCGTTTGATTCGACCAATTCGGCATATTCCTCCGATTCCGCGGTTGTCCGGATCAATTGGGCTTCATCCCGCAGCCATTGCAGAGCGGATCCGGCCACAAAAATGCTCCCTTCAAGGGCATAATTCACTTCGCCATTCAGGCCGTAGGCAATGGTGGTCAGCAGTCCGTTTTGTGATTTCACGGGGGATGTACCGGTATTCATGACAATGAACGCACCAGTGCCGTAGGTATTCTTCACCATCCCCTGTTCAAACCCGGTCTGCCCGAAAAGTGCGGCTTGTTGATCGCCGGCGATCCCGGCGATCGGGATGCGCGAACCGTAAAAATCATTTTCTTCCGTATATCCGTATATTTCCGATGAGGAGCGGACTTCAGGCAGCAGCATGCGCGGAATGTCCAACAAATCAAGGATCCCCTCATCCCATTTCAAATCGTAAATATTGAACAGCATCGTCCGGCTGGCATTGGAAACATCCGTTACGTGAACCTTTTTCCCCGTCAGTTTCCAGACAATCCACGTATCGACGGTGCCGAAAAGCAGTTCCCCCTTTTCGGCCCGCTCACGCGCAGTCGGTATATGATCCAACAGCCATTTTATCTTCGTGGCTGAAAAATAGGAATCGATGATCAGGCCGGTCCTATCATGGATGAAGTCGCTATGACCTTCCTCTTTCAGTTTGTCGGCGATTTCCGAGGTCTGGCGGGATTGCCAAACAATCGCAGGGTGGATCGGCATGCCCGTCATACGGTCCCATATGACCGTCGTTTCACGCTGATTGGTGACCCCGATGGCCGCGATTTCCTCCGGCCGGATGGCACCCCTTATCAAAGCATCCGCTATGACCGACTGGACACTGATCCAGATTTCATTCGCGTCATGCTCCACCCAACCGGGTTCAGGATAATATTGCATCAATTCCCTTTGCGAAGAAGCGATGATTGAGCCTTTCTTGTCCCAGATGATTGCGCGCGTGCTGGTTGTCCCTTGGTCTATCGACATGATGTATTGTTTTTCCACTTGCACTCCTCTTCCCTGTCTTGAAGTTTGTTAATGGCCACAAACTAAAAAACGCTCTCATTTATCCGCATATGTGCCTATTTGCCTCTGCCATTATCCTAGCATTCTTTTATGATGAATCCCAATTATTTATATTTGTTCCAAATCTGATTTAGGGGTCCTACACCACTTATATTGAACAATATATTTACCAACTTTATCATATTTAAAATAACGAATTTAAAAATATAAAAATTTGTCAAAAATATACCGCAACCCCAAAGATGAAACCCCTACCAAAAACAGGCGGTTTTCACAAATTTTCAGCCTTATCATTTGCAAAAACGCTTCCTTTCGCGGTAAGGTAGTGTTAGAGATTTGTGAAATAAAAATTAAATATGAGGTGAAACCCATGATAGAATTCAAAAATTTAACCAAAAAGTTCCCAGGCGGGAAAATCGCTGTGGACTCCCTTAATCTGACATTCAACGACGGCGAATTTATTGTCTTCATCGGGACGAGCGGCAGCGGCAAAACAACCTCCATGCGGATGATCAACCGCATGATCGAACCTTCCTCCGGTGAGATTCTGATCGACGGAAAAAACATCAAGGACATGAATGCAGTGGAACTGAGACGCCAAATCGGCTACGTCATCCAGCAAATCGGTCTGATGCCCCACATGACTATCTTCGAAAACATCGTTATGGTTCCAAAATTATTGAAGTGGCCTGTCGAAAAGCAAAGGAAAATCGCAGAAGAGCTGATCCAGAAAGTCGATCTTCCGTTGGATTTTCTGGAACGCTACCCATCCGAACTGTCTGGCGGCCAGCAACAGCGTATCGGTGTCATCCGGGCCTTGGCAGCCGATCAGGACATCATTTTGATGGATGAACCTTTCGGAGCTTTGGATCCGATCACCCGCGATTCCCTGCAGGAAACACTCAAAGAATTGCAACGCGAATTAGGCAAAACGGTTATCTTCGTCACGCATGATATGGATGAAGCTTTGAAACTTGCAGACCGGATCGTCATCATGCAGGACGGAAAAGTCGTCCAATTCGACACACCTGACAATATCCTGATGAATCCGGCGAACGAATTCGTCGAAAACTTTCTCGGAGAAGATCGCCTCAGCCAAGCGCGCACGAACTTCCGCACAGTTGAGCAGATCATGATCCGCGGTCCTGTATCCGTTTCGGCTGATCAAAATCTGTCCGAAGCGATCAAACTGATGCGCACGCGTCGGGTCGACAGCTTATTCGTCACTGATGCCAATGATGTGCTTTTGGGCATGCTGAGTGTCGAAGCGATCGACCACAACCGGCGCAGGCCGGTCACTGTCGGCGAGGTCATGAGTGAAGTTTCCTTTGTCCGCGAAGGCACGCTCGTCCGGGATGCTTTGCAGCGTATCCTGAAATTGGGTTACAAGAATATCCCTGTCGTTGATGAAAAGAACCATCTGATCGGTTTGATCACGCGCACCTCCATTGTGGACATGGTCTACGATACAATCTGGGGAGACATGGAACCCGAGATGCCGGCTGAAGAGGTCATCGAGACGACTGCAGATATTGAAACGGTTAAGGGGTGATGGACAATGGATTTTTTGACAACGAACGGTTCCGAGCTGCTCTTTAAAACAGGTGAGCATTTTTACATTTCAGCCTTGGCTCTGCTGCTTGGCGTTGTGGCTGCAGTTCCTCTGGGCATCGTCTTGACGCGCTTCAAGCGCTATTCCGGTTTCATCATCAGTTTTGTTTCGATTCTCCAGACTGTCCCTTCCTTGGCTTTGCTGGCATTGATGATCCCTCTTTTCGGGATCGGAAAAGTTCCCGCAATCGTAGCTTTGTTCATCTATTCCTTGTTGCCGATTCTGCGGAATACGTTCATCGGCATCTTAAATGTGGACAGCAATATTGTTGATTCCGCAAAAGGAATGGGAATGACCGAAAATCAGATCATCCTGCAAGTGAAACTGCCTTTGGCTGCTCCAGTCATCATGTCCGGAATCCGGTTGGCCGGTGTCTATGTCATCGCATGGGCCACGCTTGCTTCGTATATCGGAGCCGGCGGTTTAGGGGATTATATATTCAACGGATTGAATGTATACGATCAGGAAATGATCATTTGGGGAACTATACCGGTAACCATATTGGCTTTATTGGCTGACTTCCTCCTTGGAAAGCTTGAGCGATTCGTTTCTCCACAGACAACATCCACAAAAGGAGGGAACTGATCATGAAGAAACGCATGAAGAAATGGTTGCTGTTTCCGCTGACGGTCATGTTATTGGCGGCTTGTTCCTTGCCTGGTCTTGGAGCCTCCGTGAACAATGACGGCATCGTAATCACCGGTGGGACAACGACCGAAATGCAAATATTGAGCTATATGGTCAGAGGGATGGTCGAACACTATCTGCCGGATGCTTCCGTGGATATGGTCAATAATCTCGGCTCATCGACACTGAATCATCAAGCGATGATGGGTGGCGATGCAAATGTATCGGCTGCACGCTATACAGGGACATCCCTGACCGGCGAGTTGGGCATGGATCCCATCACCGATCCCGTATTGGCTTTCGAGACGGTCGTAAAGGGCTTCGATGAAAGATTCGATCAGGTTTGGTTCCCATCCTACGGTTTTGCCAACACCTACGCCTTTTTGGTGACACGTGAATTCGCCGAAGAAAACAATTTGGAGACTGTCAGCGACCTTGCGGCTTTGGCATCAAGTATGAGAGCCGGCGTGGACAACTCCTGGATGGAGCGGGAAGGCGACGGTTATGAAGCCTTCAAAGAAACATACGGTTTTGACTTCCAGCGTGTCTATCCGATGCAGGTCGGCCTCGTCTATGATGCCCTGCAGGCGGACGAAATGGATATCGTTTTGGGCTACTCCACTGACGGCCGGATCGCAAGCTACGGCCTGGTCGTTCTCGAAGACGATCTGCAACTGTTCCCGCCCTACGATGCCAGTCCGGTTGCCACTAAAGAGATTCTTGAGGCTTACCCGGAACTGGAGACCATCCTCCTGAAATTGGAGGGTACCGTGACGGATGAGATGATGCAGGCAATGAACTATGAAGTCGACAACGATTTGGTGGAAGCCCAAACGGTCGCGCAAAATTTCTTGGAAGAGAACAACTATTTCGAAGATAAAGAAGTCACACCCCTAAAGG
Source organism: uncultured Trichococcus sp. (assembly GCF_963663645.1). Classification (NCBI taxonomy): domain Bacteria; kingdom Bacillati; phylum Bacillota; class Bacilli; order Lactobacillales; family Carnobacteriaceae; genus Trichococcus; species uncultured Trichococcus sp. The sequence continues at coordinate 1,465,589 of NZ_OY760503.1, read as the reverse complement.
AGCGAAAATGATGAACTTAAGTGAAATGAACACACTTCAGCAATTGCTCTACTATTATAGAGAAAACGCCGGCTATGTATTCGAACAATTCACCCGCCATTTTCTGATCTCCATTTACGGTGTGCTGTTCGCAGCGATTGTGGCGATCCCACTCGGGTTTTGGATCGCACGCCATAAAAAGTTGGCGGATTGGATCATCGGCGCCGCCAATGTCATCCAAACGATTCCTTCGCTGGCGCTGCTGTCCATTTTGATGCTGGGACTAGGGCTAGGATCGGATACTGTCATTGCGACAGTCTTCCTGTATTCCCTGCTGCCGATCATCAAAAACACCTATACAGGTGTACGGAATGTCGATGCCGCGTTGTTGGATACCGGTAAAGGCATGGGGATGACGCGGATGCAATTGACCTATATGGTCGAATTGCCACTGTCGCTTTCCGTCATTATGGCCGGATTGCGTAATGCTTTGGTCGTTGCGATCGGCATCACCGCCATCGGTACCTTCATCGGTGCCGGCGGTTTGGGGGATATCATTTCCCGCGGTGTGAATGCGACGAACGGGACAGCCATCATCCTGGCCGGCGCTATTCCGACTGCCTTAATGGCAGTTCTGGCCGATTGGTTGCTGGGTCTTTTGGAAAAAAGATTGGATCCATCCAGCAAAGCGAACCGTAAACATTGAGTGAACAAAATATGCCGTAAAGGCGAAAGGACAAGGCACTCCCACCCCCTGTGGATTGTCTTGTTTTTTTCTTTTTTGGGGGATTCCGTCAAGCTTTGCCATCGGATAATTTCTTTTAATGGTTTTCCATTTGTGATAGAATAGATTGGACTCTAGACGGACAGACATTCTGATCTAGCAAGAGATACTTAAGGAGTGGTATAAATGTGTGGTTTTGTTGGATATATCCATGGATCGACTGCATGGAACCATCAGACTGTGATTGAAGGTATGATGAACAGGATCGTCCACCGCGGACCAGACAGCGGCGGCATGTATTCTGATGACAAGGTAACGTTAGGCTTCCGCCGCTTGAGCATCATCGATCTTTCCGATAACGGGAAACAACCGATGTACAGTGCCGACGGAAATTTGGTATTGGTGTTCAACGGCGAAATCTTCAACTTCCAGGAGTTGCGCGAAGATTTGAAGCAAAAAGGACACGTCTTCCATTCCAAAACGGACAGTGAAGTTTTGATCTACGGCTACAAAGAATACGGTTATGACTTCGTGAAACAACTGCGCGGCATGTTCGCGTTCGCGATCTGGGACAAAGTGAACGATACGATGTTCATCGCCCGTGACGGCTTCGGCATCAAACCGTTGTACTATACGACAAACACAACCGACGGCAGCTTGCTTTTCGGTTCTGAAATCAAGTCATTTTTGGCTCACCCTGCTTTCATCAAAGAAGTGAACAAGGATGCTTTGCGCCCTTACTTGACGCTGCAATACTCTTCGATGGGCGAAACCTTCTTCAAGGGCGTCCACAAATTGAAACCGGCGCATTATATGGTGCTGAAAGGCAACGATATCCATACGGTCGAATATTGGGACAAGAAATTCCATGCCGAAAACGGCACTTTGGAAAGCTATGTGGAAGAAATCAAAGCAACGATGGCCGATTCCGTCCGCGCCCACAAAATCAGTGACGTGAAGACAGGCGCTTTCCTTTCCGGCGGTGTCGATTCCAGCTTGATCACAGCCTTGATGAAACCGGAAAAATCCTTCTCGGTCGGCTTCTCCGAGTATGAAAAAATGTTCAACGAAACCAACCAGGCTGCTGATCTTTCCGACATCCTCGGCATCGAGAATGTCCGCAAGTACATCTCGCCTGAGGAAGCTTTCCATGCCCTGCCTACCATCCAATACCATATGGATGAACCGCAATCGAATCCATCTTCCGTTCCGTTGTATTTCTTGGCTGAATTGGCGAAGAAAGATGTGACGGTCGTACTTTCGGGTGAAGGCGCAGATGAAATTTTCGGCGGCTATTCTTGGTATGAACCATCCAAGAAAATGGAGACCTATGAAAAGGTCCCTTACAGCCTGCGAAAAGGCATCGGCAAATTGGCCCACAAACTGCCGAAGAATACCCTGACGACCTTCCTGGTCAAAGGCGGCCAAAAATTGGAAGAACGCTTCATCGGCCAGGCCATCGTCTGGGACGAAGAAGAAGCTGTGGATATCCTGAAGCCAGCCTACAAAAACGGCCCGGATATCCGTTCGATCACCAAACCGATCTATGACGAAGTCAAAGGCCAGGATGATGTGACGAAGATGCAGTATCTCGATCTGAACCTTTGGATGCCTGGGGATATCCTGTTGAAAGCCGACAAGATGAGCATGGCCCACTCGTTGGAGTTGCGCGTACCTTTCCTGGACAAAGAAGTCATGGAATTGGCGAAACGCATCCCTTCCGATTACCGCGTCAACGAAATCGATACGAAATACGTGCTGCGCAGAGCGGCTGCCGATGTCCTGCCGGAAGAATGGGCGAAACGTCCGAAGTTGGGCTTCCCTACTCCTATCCGTCACTGGCTGCGTGAAGAAGAATTCTACAACGAAGTCAGAAAAGCTTTCGCTTCAGACTATGCGGCAGAATTTTTCGACACCGACAAGCTCGTGCAGATCCTCGATGACAACTATACGAAGAAATTGGATTACGGCCGCCAGATCTGGACTGCCTACATCTTCCTCGTCTGGTACAAACGTTTCTTCATCGATGAAACGCCGGTATCCGCGGAAGCCTTTGTCGCTTAAGAGTGCTGATTCAAAATGCAAAAGGGGCTGTCTCGAAAATGAGGCAGCTCCTTTTTTGGTTTGCTGGTATGATTGTCTGGCTCGGTGTCATGATTGTGAGCGAGATTCCCCGCCAAAATGGTTTTTGACGGTTTTTTTCTGAGCATAAATTCAATTCCCAAATAGAAGGAGCTGTTCCTATCCTGTGCAGGCAGTGGTTATGCTTTCTCATCCTTGGGTGTAAATGGTATCATGTAATTATAAAATATTGGAAAGAAGGTTATTCTATGGCCAGAGTTTTAGTTGTGCGCGCGCATCCGTTCGACAGCAGCGTCTCCCGTTCCATGAAAGTTTTGGATGCTTTTCTGGAGGAATACAAAGCTGCGAATCCTTATGATCGCATCAAGGACATGAATCTTTATGAAGTCGCCATCCCTGAAATCGATCGGGATCTTTTGACTGCCTGGAAGGAATTGTCGAAAGGCGTGCTTTTTGATCAGTTGACTTCCCGTCAGCAGGAAAAAGTGACACTCTTCAACCACTACACCGATGATTTTTTGGCGATGGATAAGATCATCATCGCTAATCCTTTGTGGAATATGCATGTGCCGGCTCGTCTGAAGACTTGGATCGATACCATCACGGTAGCCGGACAGACGTTCCGTTACACGGAATCCGGAGCAGTCGGATTGGCCCCGGATAAGAAATTGCTGCATATCCAAGCGAACGGCGGAATCTTCGATGGCCGCGACCCTGCCAGCCAGTACATCAAGAGCATTTTCCGCTTCCTGGGAGTTGAAGAAATTTCGCAACTGTTCGTGGAAGGCATGGACACTTACCCGGACCGTGCCGATGAAATCGTTGCCGATGCGATCGAAAAAGCCAAACAATTGGCCAAGACGTTCTGATGAACAATCCAAAGCAAAAAGGAAGCCCGTAATCTTCGGACTTCCTTTTTTTGTGATTTTTTCGGATTATTCTGCAGTCAGGCTGCGGATGCTTGCCTCGAAAGCAGCGACTTTTTCATCGACTGCACTTTGGCTTTCAGCCTTCGCACCGATGTAAAATTTGATTTTTGGCTCTGTCCCGCTTGGACGGATGGCGATCCAGCTGCCGTCTTCCAGGAAGTATTTCAGTACATTCGAGCTCGGCATATCGATGATTTCAGTGGAACCATCAGGGAATGTCTTCGTAGAGTTTCCGAAGTCTTCCGTGATCGATACGGCAATACCCGCGAAGTCCGTCGGTGCTTCCGCACGGAATTTGGCCATCAGTGCTTTGATTTTTTCTGCTCCGGTGATGCCGGACATTGTGACGGAAATCGTCTGTTCTTTATAATAGCCATGCGTTTCGAAGATTTCTACCAAGCCGTCGTACAGCGTTTGGCCTTTTTTCTTATAGTAAGCTGCTACTTCGGCAATCAGGACAAGGGCCTGGATAGCGTCTTTATCGCGGACGAACGGTTTTGCCAGATAGCCGTAGCTTTCCTCGAAACCGAACAAGAATTCCTTGCTGTGGTCTTCTTCGTACTGCTTGATTTTTTCTGCGATGAATTTGAATCCGGTCAGAACATCCACCATATCCGTACCGTAAGATTTGGCGATCGCTGTCGGCAACTCGCTGGATACGATCGATTTCAGGGCAGTTCCGTTGGCCGGCAATGTGCCGGCCGCTTTTTTCGCGCGCAGCAAGTAATCCAGCATCAATGAAGCGATCTGGTTACCGGTCAGGACAACGTATTCGCCTTTTGCTTTGCGGACAGCTGCACCCAAGCGGTCAGCATCCGGATCGGTCGCGACCAGAATATCGGCATCCAGTTCCGTACCCAGTTTGATGGCGTATTCGAATGCGCCTGCCTCTTCCGGATTCGGTGATTTCACGGTGGAGAAGTTCGGATCGGCTACAGCCTGTTCCGGCACCAGATGGATGCCTTCAAACCCGGCATTCTTCAAGGCACGCTCACCCAGCATCTGGCCAGTCCCATGCAGCGGCGTGAAGACCAATTTCATCTCTTTGCTCATTTCATGGACAAGGGCGGGATCGACAGTCACTGTTTTGACGAGTTCAAGGTAAGCCGCATCGACTTCTTCACCAAGCATTTTGATCAAGCCGGCTGCTTTCAACTCTGCTTCATCGCCCACTTGGATAGTCAGCGGATTTTCGATCGCTCTTACATAATCGGTCAAAGCGTCCGCATCGGCAGGAGGCATCTGGCCGCCATCATCCCCGTAGACTTTGTAGCCGTTGTAATCAGCCGGGTTATGGCTGGCTGTAATCATGATGCCCGTTAGCGCATTAAAATGTCTCACCGCAAAGGACAACTCGGGTGTTGGACGCAAGCTTTCAAAAACGAAAGCCGGAATGCCGTGCGCACCCAATGTCTTGGCTGCCTCCATGGCGAACTCCGGGGATTGGTGTCTGGAATCGTAGGCGATCGCGACTCCGCGTTTTTTCTCTTCTTCACCTTTCGCTTCCATCAAACGAGCCAATCCTTCGGTCGCTTGGCGGACTGTGTAGATGTTCATCCGGTTGATGCCGACTCCCAGGATGCCGCGCATGCCGGCAGTCCCGAATTCCAGCGGAGCAAAAAATGCATCTTTCAGTGCTTCTTCATTTCCCTCCAAAGATTTTAATTCTTCTTTTAATGTAGGTTCTAATAAGGCAAAATTATTCCATTGTTCGATGGTTTCTTGATAAGACATTTTCATCATCCTTCCCGTATTAGTTTAACCATATTATAACATTATTTGCATGCCAATTGAGCAAAAAAATGGAGTCTACAAAAAAAGTTCATGCTCTGGATTCAGAGCATGAACTTTGGTGATATGTATCGATCTGACAACAAATTGACTGTCTGGGTGAAACTTTCTCAGTCCACTGTCTCGGCAGCCGCTTCGGCGGCTGCCAAGCGATCATGCAGGTCTTCGATGTAAGCAAAAGCACGGTTCCCGGCTTCCCCGCCATCACCGACTGCAGTCGTGATTTGGCGAAGAAGCTTCTGGCGGACATCCCCGATGGCAAAGATGCCCGGGATGGCCGTTTCCATGTGCTCATTCGTGATGATCCAGCCTTCTTCATCCGTGATCCCCAAATCAAGGAAAGCATCCGATTGCGGCAAGATGCCTACATAGATGAAGACCCCATCCACAACTTTTTCCTTGATCTCATTGGTGTTCTTGTTCCGGATCATGACGCCCGTGACTTTTTGTCCGTCGCCTTTGATTTCTTCCACAACGGAATCCCACGTGATGCTGATTTTTTCGTTCTTGAAGGCACGCTCTTGGATGATTTTTTGGGCACGGAATTCATCACGTCTGTGGACGATATTGACATCCGCGAACTGCGTCAAGTAGATTCCTTCCTCTACCGCCGAATCTCCGCCACCGACTACAACCAATTGTTTGCCTTTGAAGAAGGCCCCATCACAGACGGCACAATAGGAAACGCCGCGGCCGTTGTACTGGTCCTCTCCGGGAATGCCCAATTTGCGGTGGTGGGAACCTGTAGCGATGATGACGGCACGCGTTTTATAGGATTTTTTGCCTGCTTCGACGATGCGGTAATCACCATCCACAACAATGCGTTTCACATCTCCGTAGGCATGTTGGGCTCCGAATTGCATGGAGCTTTCGTACATCCTTTCAGCCAATTCAGGGCCCAATATCGATTTGAAGCCAGGATAATTTTCAATTTCGGCTGTGTTGATCATTTCGCCGCCGGGAACGCCTCGTTCCAGCATCAAGGTGCTCAAATTGGAACGGGATGCATACAGTGCCGCGGTCATTCCGCCTGGTCCGGCTCCGATTACGATGACGTCATAAATTTTTTCAGTTTGTTCCATGTTTAGTGTATCTCCTTCTGGTGTTAAGTCTGTTCCGGACTGGTGCCGGAATCTAGTTCTTATACAGTTTACTCTGACTTTATTTTTTGTGCCACAATTCTGCTCAGGATGCCGAATTCATGTAGAAGAAGCCGAGCCATGAATCGCAGAACGATTGATGGCTCGGCCTCTGTTATTTTTCAGGCAACAATCGATTGGCTTGGATTGCCAAAATGGTTACTTGCCTTCGTCCTCGGCAGCCAATTTTTCGCCCAGCTCCACGAGGTAATTTTTCAATTTATCCTTGATTTCGGGATGGGTCAGACCGTAGGAAATGCTTGTCGTCAGGAAACCGAATTTGTCTCCGACGTCAAAGCGCTTGCCGTCGAAGCGTTTCGCGAAGACGCGTTGCGTTTGGTTCAAGGTATCGATGGCGTCGGTCAATTGGATTTCTCCGCCGGCACCCGGGTTCTGATTTTCCAGAATTTCGAAAATTTCCGGTGTCAGCAAGTAGCGGCCGATGATCGCCAAATTGCTCGGTGCATCTTCCGGCTTCGGTTTTTCGACGAATCTGCGGACGTTGAAAAGGCCAGGTTCCAGTTCCTGATCCGGATCGATGATGCCGTATTTGGATGTTTCTTCATGCGGCACTTCCATCACGGCGATGTTCGAAGCATGCGTGCGCTCGTAAGCATCCATCAACTGTTTGGTCAATGGCACTTCATCTACCATCAGATCGTCCCCAAGCATGACCACGAATGGTTCATCGCCGACAAAGGCTTTTGCCTGCAGAACCGCATGGCCCAATCCCAATGGATAAGATTGGCGGACGAAATGGATGCGCAAACCAGTCGTTTCCTGCACCAATTCAAGCAGTTCATTTTTGCCTTTTTCGCGCAGATTCGCTTCCAACTCAATGTTCGAATCAAAATGGTCTTCGATCGGACGTTTGCTTTTTCCGGTTACGATCAGGATATCTTCGATTCCTGATGCGATCGCTTCTTCAACGATGAATTGAATGGTAGGTTTATCGACGATCGGCAACATTTCTTTTGCCATTGCTTTCGTTGCCGGTAAAAAACGTGTTCCGAATCCCGCAGCAGGAATCACTGCTTTTCTGACTTTCTTCATATTGACTGGCTCCCCTTTTCCACATTTTGAGAAGATTGCTCCGCTTTGCCTTCGCGTAGCATCAACTCCTCGATTGCTTTTTTGACATCTACTTTCTCGTACAACACTTTGTAGATGGCTTCCGTGATCGGCATTTCGATGCCTTTTTCCTGTGCCAATTCATAAGCGGCTTTTGTAGTTGCCACGCCTTCAACGACCATGCCCATATTGTTCAGCACTTCATCCAGGTCATGGCCTTTACCGATCAGATCCCCCGCTCGCCAGTTCCGCGAATGGCGGCTTGTGCCGGTAACAATCAGATCGCCTACTCCGCTCAAACCGAAGAAGGTCATCGGATCGGCTCCAAAGGCGGTGCCGAGTCGGCTTATTTCCGCCAAGCCGCGCGTCATCAAAGCAGCTTTCGCATTATCCCCGTAGCCTAGGCCGTGGAGCGCTCCTGCACCCACCGCGATGATGTTCTTCAAAGCAGCACCCAACTCAACCCCGATGACATCCGTGTTCCGGTAGACCCGGAAATAGGGATTCATGAACAGTTTTTGCACATAACCTGCATCCTCTTCGTTCTCGGATGCGGCAGTGATCGTTGTGATGTCCTTTTTCGCGACTTCCTCCGCATGGCTTGGTCCGGAAAGGACGACTAAGCTATCGTATTTTTCTGCCGGAATCTCTTCCTGGATGATGATGGAAATCCGTTTATGGGTATCCTGCTCTAATCCTTTGCTGGCATGGATCAGATGCGGCTTTGTCTGGCCGTCCAATAGCGATGCGACTTCTTTCGCGACCACGCGGATTGCTTTTGTCGGCAGCACGAACAAGAGCGCATCTGCTTCATTGATCGCGGCTTTCAGATCGGTGTACGCCACAATCGATTCACTCAGCTTGGCACCAGGCAAGTAATGCTCATTCGTATGCTGTTCATTGATTTCTTTGATTTGTTGCGGGTCATTTCCCCAAAGGCGGATTTCATGGCCATTTTCATCCAATACCATGGATAAGGCTGTTCCCCAAGATCCTGCCCCCAATACGGCGACTTTTTGTCTCATTTTGCTCGCTTCCCCTCCATTAAACTCTCACGCCGGAAAGAATGTACTCTTCCAACTCCTGTGGATCCTTGACTATTTTTGTTGGCCGATATGGTTGGATGAAGGCAGTCGTTTTTTCGGACCAGCCCACAAAAATGCTTGTGACACCCGCATTATTGCCTGCAACTATATCGTGGTGATTGTCCCCCACCATTGCGCTGGTTTCCCGTTCGGCGTCCAGATGCTCCATAGCCAAGAAAAGTGATTCCGGATCGGGTTTCGGATGCGAAAAATCGCCTGAGCCGAGAATCGTATCAAAATAATCCGTGATGCCCAGGATCGCTACCCCGCGTTTCAGCACATCGCTGCGCTTCGTCGAAACGACACCCAAACTGAGCCCCTCTTGCTTGAGGTTCCCCAGCACTTCTTTGATGCCCGGGAACAGGCCGATCATATCATCATGCTTCTCCAACATGACCTCCCTGTAGCGGGCAACCAGCTCATCCTGTCGAACTGGATCAAGATTCCCGTATATTTCCTCTAAACTGGGACCGTTGAATTGGGCCATTTCCTCTTTTTTGAACCGGCCCGGAAAATTTTCCTCCATGACGACAAAGTGGCTTTCACTGATGAGCCGGTTCGTGTCGGCGATAGTGCCGTCAAAATCAAATAAAACCGTTTTGAAATTCATTCCTTTTTTATGCTTCCTTTCTGGTGATGTTCGTGTAAAAGGGATCAGGCGGATAATTATTTCTGCGTCTGTAAGCCCAGATTCCCATCGCGCCGAGGAACAGCAGGATGGACAGCGCCTGCGACACCCTGATCGGACCGAAAAGATACAGGCTGTCCGTGCGCATGCCTTCGATGAAGAAGCGGCCGAACGAGTACCACATGACGTAAGTAAACATCACTTCACCGACACGCAACAGCTGTTCTTTTCTGCGCAGAAACAGGATCAGCAAAAATCCGGCCAACGACCAAAGTGATTCGTACAAGAAGGTCGGGTGGTAATAAATCCCATTGATGTTCATCTGTTCAATGATGAATTCCGGCAGAAACAAATTCTCCAAAAAGGCGCGGCTGACTTCCTCACCATGCGCTTCCTGGTTCATGAAATTCCCCCATCTGCCGATGGATTGCGCAAGCAGGACGGCGGGTGCCAAAATATCCATCGTCAATGCAAAAGAAATCCCTTTTCGTTTCGTGTACCAATAAATCGTCAAAATACCGGCGATCAACGCCCCATAAATCGCGATGCCACCGTTCCAGACCTGAATGATTTCGCCTGGATTCTGCAAATAATAATCCAATTCAAACAACACGTAGTAAATACGGGCACCGACGATCCCGATCGGTATCGTCCAGAACATCATATCGACAATGAAATCCGGATCCAGTCCTTTTTTGTCGGCCTCTTTCGTCGCCAATGTCATGGCAATAAGGATGCCTGCCGCGATGATGACACCGTACCAACGGATTTCCAACCCACCGAACGAAAATGCGACGGGGTTCAATGCGGCTATCAAATTATTCATTTATCTACTCCTTCATTTGTGCCTATTCATCTTTTTGAGCATTTTCTTTTATCAATGTCTCCAGATTTCTTTCGAAAGTCTCAGCGGCATTGTAGCCCATCGTTTTCGCACGGAAATTCATGGCTGCCACTTCGATGATGATGGCAAGATTTCGCCCAGTCTTGACCGGAATCGTGATTTTAGGGATGCCGACATCCAGGATGTTCACGATTTCTTCTGTGCTGCCCAGACGTTCAAACTTTTTGTCTTTGCTCCAAAGCTCCAGGTTAACGATCAGATTGACTTCATTGGTCTGCTTGACTGCGCCGGCCCCGAACAGCGTCATCACGTCGATGATGCCGATTCCGCGGATTTCGATCAGATGGCGAAGGATGCCCGGTGCCTCACCTATCAGCGTATTTTCATCGTGTTGATACAGATCCACGCGATCGTCAGCAACCAGACGGTGTCCTTTTTGGATCAATTCCAAAGCCGTTTCCGACTTCCCGACGCCGCTGTCCCCTGTAATCATGACGCCCATTCCAAATACATCCACGAACACCCCGTGCATCGAAACCCGTTCCGCCAACTTGCCCTCAAGGAAATTGGTGATGTTGCTGGAAACTCTTGTCGTTCTGGATTGCGCCGAAAGAATCGGTATACCGGCTTCCTGAGCGGCTTTCATCAATTCTGCGGGCGCCGACAGCCTGCGTCCGATAACGAAGCACGGCGTTTCTTTACTGCAAAGGCGTCTCATGACGATCAGACGCTCTTCTGCGGTCATCCGCTCGATAAATGTCAGTTCCGTTTTCCCCAACAATTGGATACGGGCCGACGGGTAAAAATTAAAGAAACCTGTCAACTCGACGCCGGGTCTGGAGATTTCGCTGGTCGTGATCTTGTTGCCCAAAAATTCTTCTCCGCTCAGTACAACATAACCTGAAGAATCAACTAATTCCTGTACAGTGACTGTATTCGCCATTCTTATCCCTCGCTCTATCGTATAATTTCCTGACCCCGATGAGGCAGGATTTTTTTACATTTTCATCTCACCGCAAACAATGATTAAATCGCTTGTGGTTTATTGTATACACCTGTCCATCATAACATTTTATGCAAGCATACGAAAGAACAAAAAGGCAGCTGAAACAATCGTTTCAACTGCCTTACTTTATGTTATTTGGTGCTGAGTGCTATTGCTGATTCCGACCGGTTAATGCGCGTCATCCCTGTTCAGGAACATATGCACGACCGACATGATCAGAGCCACGAGGAATGCCGTACCGTAGCTCGTGAAGTGGAATCCGGGACCAACCAACCAAGACGTCAGATACAGCATGAAACCATTGATGACCAAGCTGAACAAGCCAAACGTAAGGATCGTAATCGGGAACGAGAGAATCGAAAGCACCGGTTTGATCAGAAAGTTCACAATGCCCAAGACAATGCTGGCCCAAAATGCCGTCCAAAGGCTATGCACATAGAATGAAGGTGCCATAAAATAAGCCAAAGCGATGAACACTAGCGAATTGACGGCCGCTTTCTTCCAGAATCCCATCAGAAATCACTCCAGTCGTCCTCTTCTTTTTTGTCCACTGGTTTTGCTTCTTTTACAGATCTCGAAGCGTCGGAACTGCGGCGGGAAGCTGAAGAATCATACGTTCCGCCGAATGATTGTCCGCTGCCGCTTTGGCCCGGTTCAGGCATCAGGATCGCCATCAGGATGTACAGCAGTACGGGCGATCCGACTCCAGCAAATACGGCGATCAGAAAGATCACACGCACAATCGTCGAGTCGATGCCGAAGTATTCGGCAATGCCTCCCAGAACACCGCTGACTTGTCTGTCTGTAGCAGATTTAGTTAATTTTTTCATGTTCATTCTCTCCTTATATGTGCCATTTATTGTCGCTATTTTTAGTTATTTTTTAAGAATATGTTTCCTGTTGTTGTCTTTAATTCTACCATAACCGGTGATTCCTCGTCCATTCGTCTGAATTCCAGGTACTTGTTGGTGTGTTCATTTTTTTGGCGGATGATTTCGATGTTTTCCATCCGGTTCATGATTTTCCCCAGGGAACTGCTGGCCTTCACTTCTGCGCTTTTGGCAGCCGGCAAGGACAGCTTTACGGACCCGTTGACGGAACTGGCTTGGATCTGTTTGGCGTTGGTTCCCGGGTAGGACAGTTTCACATCGCCGTTCACAACGGAAACAGTCGCGCTGATGACATCGCTTTTGATCGTCAGGCTGCCGTTTATGGTCTTCGCCAGAACGTCAACGATTGTGCTTTCCGAGACATCCAGGTTCCCGTTGACGCCATCCGTCTCCAACATGATGGCCTTGAGACCTGAAATAAGCATATTACCGTTTGTGGATTTGATGTAGAAATCTTTGCCTTCAATGCCTTTCAAGGCAGCATTCCCATTCAACATCTTGATTGCGACGTAATCGTATTCGCGTTTTGGTAGGGAGACGACAATATCGCATTTCACCCGTTTGTTCGGAACACGGAAGGTAAATTTATCCTCATCCATCACCACCGTGCTGCGCGCATCGAAAGCTTCCTTCGCTGTCGCCTCTTCGGTTTTCCCGTAAATCTTCACATCCGCGGCAACCGAAATGGTTTCGTTATCCCAGCTCTGCAACGTTACATTACCGTTTGCCAATTGAAAATCAAGGATTGTCGCTGTATTTTGATCGAATGTGAATTCATGCTGAAATTTGCTTGTGATCAATCCAGGGATCTTGATGTTGAAATCAGTTTCTTTCCAATCGACATTCTCTACGACCGTTTGGACCGTATCGGTCAAAAACTTGCTTAATTGTGCCCCCGCTTTGGTGAGGCGTTCCGTGAAATTGGTGGCTGTGTCTTTCCATTCCTCTTTATTGCCCAGTTTCTCGCCAAAGGACTTCACGCTGTTTTCCACATGCTCTTTCTTGAGGCTGCGCATTTTTTGTTCCATCTCGACTTTTTCGGCTTCCAGTGCGGCAGCCTGTCCGCGGAGGCCCTCCAGCTCTTCATCCAAGCGCATCAGGGTGATTTCCTGTTCGCCCGTCAAATCGCCCAGTTCATCGGCTGTCGCCAATTCTTGCCTTTTTTCGGCTTTGTCGTTTATCTGTTTCTTCAGCGTTTGGAGTGCTTCACCTTTCGCATCAATCTGAGAAGAAAAATAGGAAATTTCGCTGGCCAATTCATCCAAAATCTTTTCCAAATTTTTGCGGTCTTGCCGTTCTTGATCCGAGATTTGATCCGTTTGCTCGGTAGATTCTGTTGCGTTATCCTTTGCGTCGGTGAAATCCTGTTGTTGATTCAATTTCACTGCATCTTTTCCTTCGCGCTTGGCTAAGTTCTCCAAAAGTACCAAGGCTTCTTCTGTGGTGATGATGCCTTCTCTTACCAATGCCAAAATACGGTCTCTTTCATTCATGGTGGTTCCTCCTTGGGGTTATCCATTTATCTATTCACTGACAGGGGACAGTTTGCCTTTTCTGATTCGCTGTTGCTTATGTCCTTATTATGCCCAATTTCCTTTCGCTTGTCATAGGTCTAAAGATTGATTTTCCCTTCAGCAGAAATGACTAGAGGATTATAAAAAAAGGCCAACCGGAATCGGCAATGTCATTCACTTAAGGCTATTGACAAATACGAGGCAGGAGGAATGCTCAGCGCGGTGGCCAAAATTGTCGAATAAGTGAGGTAGATTCGACAATTTGACACCGGATTGGACCGAGATTGTCGAATGCCGAGAAACTTTCGACAATTTGACATCATGTCGGACCGAAATTGTCGAATATCTGTGGAACATTCAACAATTTGGCCCTGCAGTCAAAAAAAAAGCGAGAATGCATCATGCATCCTCGCTTTTTTACAGTTGTAAAGTTGCTTAAGTTAATGACATTTCCGGAATCGGCTGGCCTTTATGGACTATCATTATTTTTTCACCCTTGCTTTATCCCGTTCGAGGATAGGTTTCAGGAATTGGCCGGTGTAGCTTCCCTTCACTTCGGCGATTTCTTCCGGGGTGCCGGTTGCGAGAACGGTCCCCCCGCCGGCTCCACCTTCAGGACCCATATCGATGATGTAATCGGCAGTTTTGATCACATCCAGATTGTGTTCGATAACCACAATCGTGTTGCCGGCTTCCACCAGGCGATCCAAAACCTGCAATAATCTGGCGATATCGTGCGTGTGCAAGCCTGTGGTAGGTTCATCCAGTATATAGAATGTCTTCCCGCTTGATACCCGCTGCAGTTCACTGGCAAGTTTCATCCGCTGGGCTTCACCGCCGGATAAAGTAGTGGCTGGTTGTCCCAATCTCACATAGCCAAGGCCGACATCGACGATGGTCTGCAGCTTGCGCCTGATTTTGGGGATGGCTTCAAAATACGCCAAAGCTTCCTCAATCGTCATATCCAGCACTTGGGCGATGTTCTTGCCTTTGTATTGCACTTCCAACGTTTCGGAATTGTAGCGCGTGCCATGGCAGACTTCGCAAGGCACGTAGACATCCGGCAGGAAATGCATCTCGATCTTCAGAATGCCGTCGCCGCGGCAGGCTTCGCAACGTCCACCCTTGACGTTGAAGCTGAAACGGCCTTTTTTGTAGCCGCGAATTTTGGCTTCATTGGTGCTGGCAAAAAGGTCGCGCATATCATCGAAGACACTGGTGTACGTTGCCGGATTGCTCCGTGGCGTCCGTCCGATCGGGCTTTGATCGATATCGATGACTTTCTCCAGACCTTCGAAACCGCTGATTGTCTTGAACTTGCCCGGCTTTTCTTTTGTTCGGGTCAATTCCCTGGCAAGGGCCGTCTTCAGGACATTGTTGACCAAGGAACTTTTTCCCGAACCGGACACGCCTGTGACTGCCACGATTTTCCCTAAAGGAAAAGCAGCATCCACATTCTTGAGGTTATTTTCAGTGGCACCGGTCACTTTGACGGCACCTCTGTTTTCTGTTCTCCGCTTCTCCGGGACCGGGATGAACAATTTCCCGGACAGATATTTTCCGGTCAGCGATTTCCTGTTTTTCATGACCTGTTCGGGCGTACCGGCAGCCACAATTTCACCGCCGAGTTCACCCGCACCCGGTCCGATATCGATCAGATAATCCGCCTGCATCATCGTGTCTTCATCATGCTCCACAACGATCAGCGTGTTGCCGAGGTCGCGCATGTTTTTCATCGATTCGATCAGGCGGTTGTTGTCGCGTTGGTGCAAACCGATGGACGGCTCATCCAAGATGTAGAGAACGCCGGACAGGTTGGAGCCTATTTGCGTCGCCAAGCGGATCCGCTGTGCTTCGCCACCGGAGAGCGTACCCGCTGTCCGGCTCAACGTCAAGTAGTCGAGACCGACATTCTTCAGGAAAGTCAATCGTGACAGTATTTCCTTCAGGATAGGCGCCGCAATCTGCTGCTCCTGTTCCGAAAGAACGATATTCTCGAAGAATACGACAGCATTCTCGATGGAAAATTCCGTTACTTGACCGATGTCGTGTTCTGCCACTTTCACGGACAGGGCTTGCTCATTGAGTCGATAGCCGTGGCAAGTGTGGCAAGGCAGCTCGGTCATGTACTGGCGCATCGCTTCGCGCGTAAAATCGCTCGATGTCTCTTTGTAGCGCCGATTGACGTTGGTGATGACCCCTTCAAAAGGGATATCGACATCACGGACACCGCCGAATTCATTCTGGTAATGGAAATGGAACAGGGCGCCTCCAGCACCATAGAGCAGTTTCTGCTGGGTATCGGTGCTCAATTCGGCAAACGGGAGGTCCATATCGATCCCGTTCTGTCCACAAAACTGGCGCAGCATTTCCGGATAGTAGTTTGAACTGATCGGGTTCCACGGCACCAAAGCCCCTTCATTCAAGGAAAGCTGCTTATCCGGAACGATCAAGTCGGGATCGACTTCCAACTTCATACCCAATCCGTCACATTCGGAACAGGCTCCATAGGGCGCGTTGAAAGAAAACAGGCGCGGTTCGATCTCACCGATCGTAAATCCGCAGTAGGGGCAGGCATGGTGTTCGCTGAACAAAAGCTCTTCACTGCCGATGACATCAACGATGGCGTAGCCATCGGCCAGATGCAATGCCGCTTCGATCGAATCGAAGATGCGCGAACGGATGCCCTCCTTGATGACCACCCGATCCACAACGATCGCGATGTCATGTTTTTTGTTCTTTTCCAGTTCGATGTCTTCAGAAACATCAAACAATTCCCCATCGACGCGGACGCGGACATAGCCTTGCTTTTTGATGTCCTCGAATACTTTTTTGTGCTGCCCTTTTTTTCCTTTGACGATCGGTGCCAGTATCTGCAGTTTCGTGCGTTCCGGCAGCTCAAGAACTTGATTCACCATCTGCTCGGGCGATTGGCTGCTGATCGGTGTGCCATCATTCGGACAAATCGGATGCCCCACACGCGCAAAAAGGAGGCGCAGGAAATCATTGACTTCTGTAACCGTGCCGACAGTCGAACGGGGATTGCGGTTCGTCGTCTTTTGATCGATCGCAATCGCCGGGCTCAAGCCATCGATACTGTCCACATCCGGTTTGTCCATCTGGCCCAAAAACTGGCGTGCATAGGCGGAGAGGCTTTCCACATAGCGTCTTTGACCTTCCGCATAAAGCGTATCGAAAGCCAACGAGCTCTTGCCCGATCCGGATAGACCGGTCATGACGACAAGCTTATCCCTTGGGATGGTAACATCTATATTCTTCAAATTGTGCGAACGGGCTCCCCGTACGATGATTTGGTCTTTTGCCATAATTTCAGATCCTTCTTTGACTTATTCTTTGGTTTTCGTCTGCTTCCTATTTGTCTGTAGTATACCATACCCAGATCCAAAAAGAACGCTAGTTCGCACCGATGTTCAAGGCTGTTTCTTGTCGGCGGAGCGTGCCTCAGCCTCAGTATGCTCCTCTACCCTGCCATGTTCCGCATGTTCAACAGCCAAATGCAGAATCGCGTAGACATGCTGGTCGGCTTGACTGTACAGGATATTTTTTCCGTTCCTTCTGCTCTTCACCAACTTCGCCTCGCGCAGCTTCTTCAGCTGATGCGACACCGCGGATTGCTCCAATTCCAGTTCCTCTGCGATGGCATTTACGTTCAGTTCCCGGTTTTCCAATACATGGAGAATCAAAAAACGGGTCGGATCGCCGATCAATTTGAATATTTTCGTAACTGCTTGTATCGTTTCTGTATTCAAGTCTGGCATCATCTCAATTAATCTCCTGTTCCTTACTTCAATCCTTATTTTAGCAAATTCATCCGTTCTATGAAAGCTATTGCCCTTACTGTCAAAGGCAAGCAACTGCAGAGGAACTTGTCTTGACTTTGGCACTGAAATGATGCAAAGAAACAAAAAAAACGTTGCGGCACCTTTTGGGCATCGCAACGTTGCTCTCATTAAATTTTATGATGGACATTCAATTCCACGACTTTACCGGAATCCAGGTAAATGATCCATTCGGAAATATTCGTTACATAATCGCCTATTCTTTCCAAATAAGTAGAAATACGCATATAGTTTGTTCCGCCCAAAACGATCTCTGGATCTTGCTTCATTTGTTCGATGCAGTTTTCATAGATGTTTTTGGCAGCAGCATCGATTTCCGTATCCCGCGCCGCAATTTCCCGCGCGCGTTCGACATCGAGGACGACATAGGCATCCAGAACTTCCTTGACCATCGCCATGACCTTCAAAGCTGTCTCCGCGATGGCCGTTTCGATATCGGCATCATGCTTTTTGCCCTTCACTTTAATCGTCGATTTTGCGATACTGACTGCATGATCGCCGATCCGTTCCAAATCCGCGCTTGCTTTCATCACAGTGACGATTTTGCGCAAGTCCGTTGTCACAGGCTGCTGCAGAGCAATCAGCTCGAAGCATTCGATTTCCAGATCGTTCTCGAGCTTATTGATGGCTGCATCTTCATCTATGACTTGCTGCGCTAATTCTTTGTCATGCGTGACAAAAGCATCCACTGATTTCTGGATCGCTTCATTGACCAACACACCCATCTTCAAAAAGTGAGCGTGCAAACTCTTTAATTCCTCTTCAAATACTCGTCTCATCACAAACCAACCCCTTTGTAAATATTTTTCATTATGCTGCGGATCAGCCAAAACGTCCAGAGATATAATCTTCCGTTTGTTTTTCTTTTGGATTGGTGAATATTTGGCTGGTTTCGCCGAACTCGATCAATTCCCCGTTCAAGAAAAAGGCAGTATTGTCAGAAATCCGCGATGCTTGTTGCATATTATGCGTAACAATGATCATCGTGTACTCGTCTTTCAATTCCATGAGCATCCGTTCGATCTGAGCACTGGAAATCGGATCCAACGCGCTCGTCGGCTCATCCAACAAAATGACTTCCGGTTCGATCGCCAAGACCCGGGCGATGCAGACACGCTGCTGTTGGCCACCCGATAAAGATAAGGCGCTCTGACCCAATTTATCTTTGACATCATCCCATACGGCTGCTTTCTTCAGGCTCTCTTCCACGATCCGGGCGATTTTTTCCTTATCCTTCATTCCGGCGATGCGCAAACCATACGCCACGTTGTCGAATACCGAAAAAGGGAAAGGATTCGGCTGTTGGAAAACCATGCCGACCTTTTTCCTCAACTCTACGGTATCCATCTGCGGGCTGTAGATATCCTGGCCATTGAAATTGATTTTCCCGGTGATCGTCACATCCGGAATCAAGTCGTTCATGCGATTCAGGGTCCTTAAGTAGGTGGATTTCCCGCATCCGCTCGGACCGATCAAAGCCGTTATTTCCTTTTTATGGAAATCAAGCGAAATGCCCTTCAACGCTTCGTTCTTTCCGTAGTATAAATGTACATCACGCGTTTCAATAATGGGTTTTGTGCTGTTCACGTTGCTTTCCTCCTAGCCGAAATGCCCAGAAACATAATCTTCCGTCTGTTGGATCTTCGGACGGGTAAAGATTTTTCTGGTCTCATCATATTCAATGACATTGCCCAAATAGAAGAACGCCGTATAGTCACTGATCCGCGATGCTTGTTGCATATTGTGTGTAACAATGATGATCGTATACTTTTCCTTCAACTCCAGCAGTGTTTCTTCGACTTGGGAAGTCGAGATTGGATCCAACGCGCTGGCCGGTTCATCCAGAAGCAGGATATCCGGCTTCAATGCGATCGCCCTTGCGATGCAGAGGCGTTGCTGTTGACCACCGGAAAGCGCCAAAGCGCTCTTGTTCAGCTGATCCTTCACTTGGTCCCAAAGGGCAGCTTGTTTCAGGCTGGTTTCGACGATTTCGTCCAATGTCGCTTTGTCCTTCAGGCCATGCCTTTTCAGCGCAAAAGCGATGTTCTCATAAATCGATTTGCTGAAAGGATTCGGTCTTTGGAATACCATGCCGATATTTTTTCGCATCTCGAACACATCGATTTCGGGTACATTCACATCGATGCCTTGGTAAATGATTTCCCCCGTCACCTTTGCTCCGGGAACAGTGTCGTTCATCCGGTTCAGGGAACGAAGATAAGTGGATTTCCCGCACCCGCTTGGTCCGATCAGCGAGGTGATTTTATTCTTTTCAAATTCCATGGTTACGCCTTTGATTGCTTCAAAATCGCCATAATGAACATGCAGATCATTTGTCTTCAGGGCAACTTCAGCCTCTGGACGCATTTGGATGATATTCGTTTCCAGTGTCTTTTCATTTCCCATCAAGGGTCCCTCCTTCAAGTCAATTTTACGGTTCTATGCTGAAGTAGCCTTTTTCTGCAATCTTCTGCCCAAACTTCTTGCAGCCAGATTGAAGAAGAGGACAGCCAACACCAGTACTGCTGAGGCACCAGCGGACACTTCCGCTCCATCCGGTTTCACGCCTTCACTGTTGATCTTCCAGATGTGCACAGCCAATGTTTCGGCAGGTCGGAAAATATTTAAAGGACTTGTGATGGATTGCGGATTCCAGTTTGTGAAATCCAAAGCCGGCGCGCTCTGCCCGGCTGTATAGATCAATGCGGCAGCTTCACCAAAAATACGGCCCGCAGCCAAAATCATCCCGGTCAGAATACCCGGCAAGGCAGCCGGCAGAATGATCAACGTCACTGTCTCCCAGCGGGAAAGCCCCAACGCCAATCCTGCTTCACGCTGGGAAGACGGGATCGCCCGCAAGGAATCTTCGATTGTGCGCGTCAAAAGCGGCAGATTGAAGATGGTCAGAGACAAGGCTCCCGAAAGGATCGAGAAGCCAAAACCATACTGGATGACGAAGATCAGGAATCCGAAGAGACCGACCACAACGGATGGCAAAGAACTCAAAACTTCGATAGCAGTACGGATGATGTCGGTAAACCAATTTTGAGGTGCATATTCCGAAAGGTAAATCGCCGCACCCAGCGCAAGCGGCGTGCTGATCAGCAACGTCAGGACCAACAGGTAGAAGGAGTTGAACAACTGCACTCCGATTCCGCCGCCAACCTGGAAGGATTTTGCCGGTGCCGTCAAAAATTCCCATGAAAACTGGGGCAGTCCGCGCCATAAGATAAAGAGCAGCAGACTTGCCAAAATAAGGATGATCGTTCCGGAAAACAAATAGATCAGGCCGACCATAAATTTGTCTACTTTTTTGGGATTCATGTTCATTTTTTAACGGCTCCTTTCTTACCGATGTAACGTGTCAAAATATTGAAGAATAGCGCCATCAATAGGAGGATGGTCGCCAATGACCAGAGGACATTGTTTTCCAAGGTTCCCATCACGGTGTTCCCCATGCTCATCGTCAAAATACTTGTCAATGTCGAAGCCGGCGTTACCAGACTGTTCGGCATCAAAGTCGCATTTCCGATGACCATCTGAACCGCCAAGGCTTCCCCGAATGCACGCGCCATCCCGAAGACGACTGCCGTCAGCAGTCCCGGGGTCGCTGCCCGCAAAACCACTTTATAGATGGTCTGCCAGCGCGTCCCGCCCATAGCGAGTGAAGCTTCACGGTAATGACGTGGAACAGCGTTCAAAGCATCCACCGACATGCTGGTCACGGTCGGCAAAATCATGACGAACAGGACCAAGGTGGAAGAAAGAATACCGAAGCCGGTACCGCCGAACAGGGAACGGACAACCGGCACGACGACAGTCAAGCCGATGAATCCGTATACGACAGATGGGATGCCGACAAGCAGTTCGATGACCGGCTGCAGGATTTTTTTCCCGGACTTCGGTGAAATTTCCGTCATGAACAAGGCTGCCGCCACGGCAAACGGAGTCGCCAAGGCTGCGGAAATCAAAGTGACCAAAAATGAGCCTGCAATCATCGGCAAGGCGCCGACCAATGGTGTGCCGTCATCCGCTACGGTACCGGGGTTCCAGATGCTCTTCGTCAAAAAATCCCCTAGTGATACGCCATCCGTAACAAAGGTGGAAATCCCTTTGCTGGTGACAAAATATAGTATGGACAGCACGATGAAGACGATGACTGTCGTGCTGATCAGACTGATGGTGCGTCCAAATGATTCCAATCTGCGTTTACTTGATTTTTTCATTAAGTTTCCTGGTGTCATTTCCAAGAGAAACCCTCCTCTTAAACTTTGAGCCGCAACGAAAGACGCCGGCCTCCGAAAAGGCGGTCGCCATTCATCACAATAATCTTTCATTTGTCTGCTACTCGATCGGTGTCACGTTTCCTTCCAGGTCCCTATCGACCTTCATATCTGTGGAAGGAATGTATCCCAGCGCTTCGATCAGATTGCCTTGCACATCTTCCGACAGCATATAATCCAGGAATTCTTTCGTCAATCCCGTCGGTTCGCCATTCGTGTACATATGTTCATAGGCCCAGATGACCCATGCATTCGTCGCAACGTTTTCCGGAGTCGGCTTCACGCCATCGATGGAAAGCGCCTCGACATCTTCATTGATGTAAGAAAACGATACATAGCTGATGGTTCCCGGTGTTGAAGCAACGATCTGACGGACGGTTCCGTTGGATTCCTGCTCTTGGGTGATGATGCTTTCTTCTCCGGCCAGAACCCATTTATCGAAGGTTGCCCGGGTTCCGCTGCCCTTCGCACGGTTCAATACGACGATCGGCAGATCCTTGCCGCCCAATTCGGACCAATTACTGTATTTGCCGGTAAAGATGCCGCGCAACTCTTCCATGGAAAGGTCGCTTACACCGACGCCCGGCGTCACGATAGGCGTAATCCCGACGATGGCTACACGATGGTCCACCAGTTTGCTGGCATCGATCCCTTCCCGCTCTTCGGCAAAAATATCCGAATTGCCGATGTCGACCGCACCCGCGGCAATCTGGCTCAAACCTGTTCCGGTACCGCCGCCTTGGACATTGATGAATTTCCCGACATTTTCCGCACTGAATTGTTCCCCTGCAGCCTCGACTAACGGTTGCAGCGCCGAAGATCCGACTGCTGTGATCGATTCCTCATCGACTACAGGTCCGCAGGCAGATAGCGCAAAAACAGCGGCGAGACTGACTATGGCTGAAACATATCTTAGTTTCATTGTTTTGTTTACCTCCCATGTATTTACCTTGAACACATACTTATCCATCGTAACGAATGATTGTAAATGTTTCGTATCTCTTTTGTAAATTTTATGTAAATCCACCATATATTTTACTGATGGAACATTGTAACGTTGATTTTACGTTATTTTTCTGTAAATTTACGCTATGATTATCCATATTATAACAAATTGGCGGAACGCTTGTCTTACATATAGTGCAGAAATATATATTACATTTTCATGAGTGTTTTCAATCATCCGCTTTTGGCTGTTGTTACTGAAAAGTACAAAAAAGCCGGGAAGGTGCTTTGCGATCGGATCCGATCGCAAGGCCTTCCTGGCTTTATTTTTTCTCATCCTACATACATAAGTCTGTCAGTCTTCGAATTTGTTGTTTGTGTTCAATTCGATGATTTTCCCTGTGCCCAAATAAATGATCCACTCACAAATATTTGTCACGTAATCACCGATCCGCTCGAGATAGCCGGCGACCATGATGTAGTCGGTCGCTCCCAGAACGAGTTCAGGATCTAGCTTCATCTCTTCGATGGCACGTTCATAGATAAATTCGGCATCCTTATCGACCAATTTATCGCTCAGGGCAACTTCTTTGGCTTTTTCGATGTCCGTTTTGATGTAGGCGGTAAGGACTTCCTCCACCATGACTTTCACTTTTTCCGATTGCCCAGCTATCGCTGCTTCGATATCGGAATTGCGCTTGTTCCCCTTAACACGGATGGTCGACTTCGCAATACTGACGGCGTGGTCTGCCATACGCTCCAAATCCGCGCATGCCTTCATGATGGTAACGATTCTGCGGAGGTTGCCGGTGACCGGTTGATGCAACGCAATCAATTCAAAGCATCTTTTCTCGATTTCCGCTTCTCTTTGGTTGATGATTACATCATGCGCAATCACTTCTGCAGCAAGTTCTTTATCATGATTCACAAAACCTTTAACAGATATGTAGATTGCTTCATTCACCATTTTTCCCATTTCAGAGAAAAGTACGTGCAAATCCTGCAATTCTTCTTCAAAAATTTTTCTCATCTTTTCGCCCCCTGTTACATGTCATTATGCATCACAGTGCATCCTTTATCCCATTATAGCCCAGTCTTAACCGAATTTGCCAGATATATAATCATCTGTGCGTTTGTCATTCGGATTGGAGTAAATGATTTCCGTCTTATCATATTCTACCACTTCTCCATTTAAAAAGAAGGCCGTTTGGTCCGAAATTCTGGCTGCCTGTTGCATATTATGGGTAACGATGATGATGCTGTAATCTTTTTTCAAAGTTTGGACAAGTTCTTCCACTTTGGATGTCGAAATAGGGTCCAATGCCGAAGTCGGTTCATCCATCAAGAGCACTTCCGGTTCAACCGCAAGACTTCTGGCGATGCACAAGCGTTGTTGTTGTCCACCGGATAACCCGAAGGCATTTTCTTTCAGACGGTCTTTTACTTCATCCCAAAGTGCTGCGCCCTTCAAGCTTTTTTCAACAATTTCGTCCAATACGGTTTTGTCTTTTATCCCATGGATTTTAGGTCCGTAAGCGATATTTTCATAGATCGATTTTGGGAAAGGATTCGGTTTTTGGAAGACCATCCCCACATCGGTTCGCAGCTGTTCAACTTTGTATTTCGGATCAAAAATATTCTGTCCGTTGTAATTGATCGATCCCGTCATTTTTACGCTCGGAACCAACTCGACCATCCGGTTCAAAGTTTTGATGAACGTTGACTTACCGCACCCTGATGGTCCGATGATTGCCGTGATTTCCTTCGTAGGAATTTCAAGTTGGATGTTCTTTAGGGCGTGTGTATTTCCGTACCATAGATTGAAATCCTTCACACTGTAAATCATTTTTTTATTTTGTAAGCTCACTTCTGGATTCAAATGAGTAACCTCCTAATTTAATAACGCTTCGAGAACTTATTGCGGATATAGATCGCCAACGAGTTCATGATGACCAACATAAGCATCAGGACAATACTGCCTGCTGCAGCAACTGCCTGGAATTCTTCCTGGGGACGTCCGGCCCAGTTGAAGATTTGGATTGGCATTGCCGTGAATCCGGACCAGACGCTTTCCGGAACATAAGCGATAAAGGTCATCGCTCCGATCATCAACAGCGGTGCAGTTTCCCCAACCGCCCTTGAAAGGGACAATATCGATCCAGTAAGGATGCCGGGCACTGCAGCCGGCAGAACGACCGTCCGGATTGTCTGCCATTTCGTGGCGCCCATCGCATAAGACGCTTCGTATTGTTCCTTTGGGATAGCACGAATGGCCTCTTGACTGGAAACGACGATTACAGGCAAAATCATCAAACTCATGGTAAACCCTCCCGCCAGGACACTCCGGCCCATTTCCAATAAACGGACGAAGACAGTCAGTCCCAAGAGCCCAAAGACGATCGATGGGACGCCAGAAAGATTCGAAATGTTCAACTCGATGAAGTGCGTAAATTTGTTGTCAGGAGCATACTCCTCAAGATAAATCGCCGTTCCGACACCCAAAAGCAGCGATAACGGAGCGATGATCGCCATGATCCACATGGTCCCATAGATGGCAGCCTTGATGCCGGCGTCTTCCGGTCTTCTCGAAGCAAAATTGGTCAAGAAATCCCAATCAAGATAACCGGCTCCTTGCGAGACGATCCGCATGACCAGGATAGCCAATGTAACGATACCAAAAAAGGTCGCCAGAAAAAAAAGTCCCTTGAATAGGTTATTCAGCATCAGCCGATTATTGATCCGGCTATTGTTCTTCTCTACTAATTTCATCAGTATTCCTCCCTAAAACGACGCGACACATAATTCGCCAACAGGTTCATCAACAGGGTAAAGAGGAACAAGGTCATCCCTACCGCATAGATGCTGTAGTAAATAGTTGAACCATAGGTGGCATCCCCCATGCTGACCTGAACGATGTAGGATGTCATCGTCTGGATGGATTCTGTTACATCAAGCGTAAATTTAGGGGTGGACCCAGCCGCGGTGGAAACGATCATCGTTTCGCCAACCGCGCGTGAGATTCCCAATACTATGGATGAGATGATCCCCGACAAGGACCCCGGCAGAATGACTTTCAATGCCACCTCCAAGCGGGTAGAGCCTAAAGCTAAGGCTCCCTCACGCATCGCGTTCGGTACGGCACCCATCGCTTCTTCCGATAAGGACGTGATCTGCGGGATGATCATGATCCCCACGACAATACCAGGGCTAAGCGCGTTGAATATCGGCAAATTCGGGATAAAAGTCTGCAGCAAAGGGGTGACAAACGTCAAAGCGAACAGCCCGTACACTACCGTAGGAACACCGGCCAAAACCTCCAGAATCGGCTTGACGATTTTCCTCGTCCGCTCAGATGCATATTCGCTCAAATAGATGGCTGAGCCTAGGCCGAGCGGTACGGCAACGAGCATCGCAACGCCGGCTATTAAGAATGTTCCACTCAATAGCGGCAAAATCCCAAAACTGGGATCATTTTTGAAGAAAGGATACCACTCTTTTCCTGTCAGGAATTCCAGAATCGGAACAGCACCGAAAAACGTGAACGTTTCTTTTGCCAGCGTGAACACAATTCCGAAGGTGGTCAGGATCGAAATGATTGCACAGACCAGAAAAAAAAGAGGCATTGCTTTTTCTGTAAAGTGCAAAGATTTTTGTCGTGAACTTTTTTCGTTCATCAAGTCTTTGACAGATTTGGACATATTGATTCTCCTCTAATAAAGATGAGATGCAAGGAAAGCAAAAGCCCTCTTTCCTTACATCCCTTAGTCATTTATTCAGTTTTGTTTATTTCAAGCCTTCTAGTGTAGTCAAAGCTTCTTCGTACGTTTCAGCTGGTAGTGCTACATAACCAACTTCAGCTGCCATTTCGGCTGCCATTTCCAATGTGTATTTTGTGAACTCGTAGACATTTTCGTTTTGTAATGACTCGTTCTTCACGTAGATGAACAATGGGCGAGATAGCGGCTCATATGATCCATCTTGAACGGTTGTGTCGTTAGGTGTGACTGCTTCGCCTGCACTGTTTACGATCGGAACAGCTTTGACGATGTCGCTGTTTTCCAGGAAGTATGCATAACCGAAGTACCCGATAGCATTTGCGGAACCGGAAACACCTTGTACCAAGACGTTGTCATCTTCGGATAAAGAAGCCGCTTTGTTGATTTGTTCGCCATCCAAGATCACTTCATCAAAGTAATCGTACGTTCCTGAGTCAGTACCTGGGCTGAACAACTCGATTGATTCTTCCGGCCAGCCTTCACGGACATCCGCCCATGTTTCTACGCCAGTTCCTTCTGTCCAGATCATTGCTAATTCTTCGATCGTCAACTGATCTACCCAGTCGTTATCGCTGTTCACAACGACTGTCAAACCATCCAAGGCAATTTGGAACTCTGTATATTCAATGCCTGCTTCTTCCAACAATGCGATTTCTTCGTCTTTGATCGGACGTGAAGCATTGCTGATGTCTGTTTCGCCTGCAATGAATTTTTCAAATCCGCCACCTGTACCGGATACACCGATAGTTGCTCTGATATCCGGATTTGCGATTGAAAATTCTTCTGCTACTGCTTCCATGATCGGGAATACTGTGGAAGATCCATCGACTAAGATATCGTTGCTTCCAGTTGCAGCACCGCTTTCTGTAGCTGCGTCTCCGCCGTCTCCATTGCCGCAAGCCGCCAATGTAGCGCCGATAGTTAAAGCCATTGCGAATTTAGATAATTTGCCAAAGTTCATTTTTTACCATCCTTTATGTTGAGGTTATTTGAACGTCATTGCCTGTTCACATCCCTTATATTAACGGTCAATTGTTAATTTCCTTGTGGTTTCATGTAAAGTTTTTGTTGAGTTGTCCCTTTTTTTGTAAAAGTTTTGTAAACAAGCCTTCCGAATGCAAGGAAAAAAGCTCTACAGACGCGTTTTTCGCCTGTAAAGCTTTTTTCTTTGCATGCATTTTCATAGGGGCAACGTCACCGTAAAGGTCGTCCCTTTCCCCTGTTGGCTTGCCACAGTCACCGTCCCGTTCATGTTTTCAACCAAGTACTTCACGATCGACAGGCCCAATCCGGTGCCTCCGGAGTTTCGGCTCCGCGCTCTGTCGACGCGATAGAAGCGCTCGAAAACCCTTCCCAGATCGGTTTCCGGTATCCCGATGCCGTTATCGGCAACGTGCAGACGGACTTGCTCTGCCGTCTTCTCGACAGTGACCGTAATATGCCCTCCGGCTTGCGTATAGACGACGGCATTGTTGATCAGGTTCGCCAATATTTGCTTCAAGCGGTTCGGATCCGCTTGCAAGGTGACGAAATCCTTTTCCACTAATTCCAGCGTCATGTTTTTTTCTTTCACTTTCTGATCGACCAACTGGAATGTCGCCAATACCGCTTCGGAAACATTCACTTCCTGCAGAGCGAGCGGAACTTGCCGCTGCTCCAATTTCGACAGTTCCAATATATCATTCACAAGAAGATTCAAACGGGTACTTTCGGCTAAGATGATTTCCAGAAATTGTTTCAGGATGATGGGGTCTTCCATCGCACCGTCCAACAACGTTTCAGCGAATCCTTTTAAGGCTGTGACGGGCGTCCGCAGTTCGTGGGATGCATTCGCGACAAAATCGGTCCGGACCTTCTCCAGTCGCTGGATTTCGCTTATGTCATAGAGGAGCACGATCAGATTCATCTCTCCCGGTTTCTTGCTTGTGATCGGTACGATATTGGCATCGACGACCCTGTCTTTTGGATAGTAAAAATAGATTTCGTCATTCTGCGGCTCTCCGTAAGTGTATGCTTGTTCAATCATATGGCTGAGTCCATAACTGCTGACTGCCTCAACATAGGATTTGCCGATCAATGATTCTTCACTTTCGCTCATGATTTCCTGCATAGCGGCATTGACCATTGTGATTTCCTTGTTTTCATCCAAGAGCATCACGCCAATGACCAGATGGTTGATCAACCCAGTAAGTCGTTCATCATTTTGCTTGATTTCGTTCATTTGGTTATCCAGACTCTCGGCAAGTTCATTGATGGTTTCGCCCAATTTCTGGAAATCGCCAAAGCCTTTCCCTTTATACCGTGCATCATACTGATGATCGGAAAGCTTTTTGGCGACATCCATAACAGCATCAATCGGTCTGCCGATGCGCTTCGTCAAAGCATAGGTGAGTATGAACGCTACAACTAAAGCTAATAGGATAAAAACGTAAAGGGACTGTTCGATGCGTTGGCTGACCGTCAAGGCGCTCAGTGGTCTGGACAATCGGATAACGGCAACGATGGCGCCTTCCTCATCGTAGATGGGCACAGCTACATAATAAAGCTCCTGATTGGTGCTTTCGCTCTTCCGTTGCCCTGTTCCGTACGGTTCCCCGGAAAGGACTTCCTGAATTTCTTCCCGGCGCAGATGATTTTCCAGATTGACCGTCGTGATCTGCGAATCATAAAGGACGACCCCATCGGTATCGATCAGAGTGATCCTGTCTTCCGTGTAAGCGTCAATTTTATCCAACTCTTCTTCAATCGGCGTCCACTCAATGCCATCAGCACTGTTTTGGAGCAGTGTGCCCACTATTTGGGTTTGTTCAACAAGCATCTCACTGTGCAGGCTCCGTGTGTAATTCCCTAATACTGTTTCCAGGAATATCCCGAACGCCACACTGAACAGCGCGAAAATCAGCACAAAAGTGGCAAGCATCCGCAATTGCAGTTGCTTCATGTTTTCGCTACCTCGAATTTATACCCGAAACCTCGGACTGTGCGGATGTATTGCGGATTCTTGGTATCTTTTTCGATTTTTTCGCGGAGATGGCTGATGTGCACATCGACGATCCGCGTTTCTCCCGCGTAATCAAAATTCCAGATCGCATTCAGCAACTGCTCTCGGCTCAGGATGCGATTGGCACGCTTCGCCATGTAAAGCAGCAATTCAAATTCTTTCGGGGTCACTTCAATCAATTCTCCCTCAACATGAACCTCATACAGTTGCGGGAAAATGGTGATGTCGCCCACTTCAATTTTTTCCGTTTCATCTTCCGCCGGTTCCTGTTGGGCTGCCGCAACCGGTTCAGCCGGAACGGCTTTGTTTGTCCTTCTTAGGATAGCTTTCATCCTGGCCAATACTTCGCGTGGACTGAATGGCTTCGTCATATAGTCATCCGCCCCCAGCTCAAGGCCGATGATCTTTTCCAACTCATCATCCTTCGCTGTCAGAATCATGATCGGTGTATCAAATTTTTCCTGTCTCAGACGTTTACAGATGTCCATTCCGTCCATCGACGGCAGCATCAGGTCCAAAATGATGAAGTCAAAAGGATTAGAGATGGCCAAACGGTAGCCTTCCGCTCCGTCGGTGGCAGTTGTCACCTCGTAGCCGTCTTTTTCCAAGTTGAAAGCCAACAATGTAACGATGGATGGTTCATCATCCACTAGCAAAACCTTTTTCATGTTTCCTCCTCTGACCGATTGGGGTCCGGGATGGATCGCTCCAGCCCATGTAATTTAAGAATATCCGTATTTTGAGAGCCCCAGTTCCCTGGTTGACTCGCTTTCTTTTTTAGCATACTAAATTTGTTGAAAAACGGCAATTCTGATTTCAGTGGCTGCTTTTTGTTTTTCAAATCACAAGGCTCCAAAAAGTGTGCTGTACATGAGATTTCGTAGGCTTTAAGAAATATATTCCAGAGCAAAAATAATAATTGGCGCGTGTCTGTTTTCAGTATGCGCACGCTGCTGCGTACGATAGAAAAAAGGTTCCAGCCATACAGTTGTATGACTGAAACCTTTTTGACCAGCATCTGTTCTGTTAAACTTTCAGGAAGCGACGCATCGAGAATACGGAACCGAACGCCCCGATAAAGATACCGATGCCCACCATCAAAAGACTGATGTAGATGAGGAACGGATTCGGAGTCAAGAGGCCGAAGTTTGTGCCGGCCAAATAATCTCCGCTCACATCAAAGATGAAGCGGTAAAGGAACACGAGGAAAGTCATGGGAACCAATGCCCCTATCAATCCGATAATGGCTCCTTCAATCAGGAATGGCCATCTGATGAAGCTGTTTTTCGCGCCCACCAAACGCATGATTTCGATCTCCGTGCTGCGGGAAAAGATGGTGATGCGGATCGTGTTGGAAATCAGGAATACGGCAACCAGCAGCAAGCCGATGATGATGACAAGCCCGATTGTACGGATCGTCGCTATCGTTTCGAACAATTTATCCGCTGTGGCACCGCCGTACTCGACTTGGGCGACATACTGCATGGCGGATGCTGCTTCAGCTACAGCTTTCGTCTGCTCCGGAGCCGTCGTATTCAGGACATAAGCGTCATACAACGGATTGGCATCCCCACCGAAAAGATCGAACTCATCGCCGTAGCTGCCGATGATTTTATCCAGTTCTTCGTCCCGGCTTGAGAAACTGATGGATTCCACATTGGCGATGTTCTCCAGTTCCGTCTTCAACGCTTCCTGCGCAGCCTGATCAGCCGCCAAATCGATGTAGACTTTTACGCTCACGTCATTTTCGACGTCGGAAGCCAACTTGTTCACGTTCAGGAGAATCCCGGTAAAGGAACCCACAAGAAGCAAAGTCAGCGCCACTGCACTGATCGAAGCTATCGACATCCAGCCATTCCGGAACAGACTTTTGAATGCATCTCTTATGTGCCTGACAAATGTTCTAAATTTCATATCCATATTCTCCTTCTTGTTGATCTCGGACAATACGGCCATTTTCCACTGCCAATACACGGTGTTTGATGTCATTAACGATTTGGCTGTTATGGGTTGCCATCAGGATTGTTGTCCCTTGGTTGTTGATTTCTTCCAGAATGCGCATGATTTCCATGGACGTATCCGGATCCAAGTTACCTGTCGGCTCATCCGCGATCAGGACGCCTGGCATGTTCGCAATCGCACGCGCAATCGCAATCCGTTGCTGTTCCCCGCCGGAAAGTTCATTCGGGAACATCCGCACTTTATGCTTCAGTCCGACCAAATCAAGCACTTCCAACACACGCTTCTGGATGACTTTCGGACTTTTTTCGACTACTTCCATCGCGTAGGCGATGTTTTCGTATACGGTCAGTTTAGGTAATAATTTGAAATCCTGGAAGACCACACCCACAAAACGACGCAACAACGGAACTTCTTTTTCCTTCATGGTCGTTAAATTATATTTGCCTACTTGAACAGTTCCTGAGGTTGGTTTTACTTCGCGATACATCATTTTGATGAAGGTTGATTTGCCGGCTCCACTTGGGCCTACAATATACACAAATTCGCCTTGCTCGATCTTCACGCTCAGATTATTGACCGCCGTAATGCCGTTGTTGTACTTCTTAGAGACATTCAGCATTTCAATCATTTTATCACCTGTCTTTTCTTTTTTTCCTTGCTTTCGCCCTGAAAGCTTCAGAGGCTGCAAGAATGCTTCCCTATTATAGCACGTTGCGCAAATATGTCTGTTTTAGTTTCTTTACAAGTATGTGTCAATAGTTTCTCAGAAGTTCAGTTGAATCCTCAGTATTTCTGTTCACGCCTGGCCATTTTTCATTTCATTGCGGATCTTAGAGTTCTTCCTGATCCATCGTCATTTTCAGATAAGCGTCGATGAAGGCATCCAGATCCCCGTCCATGACGGCCTGTACGTTACCCGTTTCATAGTTGCTTCTGTGGTCTTTGACCATCGAGTAAGGATGGAACACATAGGAACGGATCTGGGAACCCCAACCGATTTCTTTTTGCTCCCCGCGGATGGCTGCCAACTCTTTTTCGCGCTCTTCCTCCTGCAGTTGATACAATTTTGCCTTCAGCATCCCCATAGCGGTATCCCTGTTCTGAAATTGGGAACGTTGCGCCTGGCTCGCCACAACAACGCCGGTCGGAATATGGGTAATCCGGATAGCCGAGGATGTTTTGTTGATGTGTTGTCCGCCGGCTCCACTGGCGCGGTAGGTGTCCACACGGATGTCATCCGGATTCACTTCTATCTCCGTATCATCCGCAGCGATTTCCGGCATCACGTCGATCGAGCAAAAAGAGGTATGTCTTCTTCCGGCAGAGTCGAACGGCGAGATACGGACCAAACGGTGCACGCCCCTTTCCGAACGCAGATAACCATAGGCATTCATCCCTTTGATCAGGATCGTTACGCTCTTTATGCCGGCTTCATCCCCGCTTTGATAATCCAACGTCTCCACTTCAAAGCCTTTTTTATCGGCCCAACGCGTGTACATGCGGAAAAGCATGCTTCCCCAATCCTGGGATTCCGTTCCGCCCGCACCTGGATGGATTTCCAAAATGGCGTTCGATTTGTCGTGCGGTCCGTTCAACAGCATCGTCAATTCATATTTTTCCAACGCTTCGGTAAATTCCGTCGTTTTTTCGTTCAGCTCTTCCAGGTAATCCGGATCTTCTTCCTCTTTCACCATCTCGTACAAAACTTCAAGGTCTTCATACTGCGCTTCCAGACTCTTGAACGTATTGTAGACTGTTTTTAATTGGTTCGACTGGTTGATGACTTCCTGCGCCGCTTCGGCATTGTTCCAGAACTCAGGATCCAGCATGCGATCGTCGAATTCCGCGATATCCGTTTCCAGGCCATCTAAGTCAAAGAGACCTCCTGAAGCTTGAGATTTTTGTTTCTGAATTTTCCAATATTGCTTTGATTTCGCTTAATTCCATTTGATTTCCTCCTAGATTCGACAAAAGAAGGATGGGTCGGGATAAAAACAAGCTACTGTTTTTTATCCCGACCCTCCTCGATTGGCGCTGTATCCGATTAGTCTGTATTTGACTCAGTTCTGCTGTTTGAACTGCGAAACGCTGACACGCTCCCGGTTATTCTTCGGTGGGCGACTCTTGTTTTGCTGCTGCGTCAGCCGCTTGTTTGGCTTTTTGGATTTCCATCAGTTTTTGCATCCTCATTGCGGCAATCTGTGCTCTGCGCGCTTGTTCCTGCTGCTCCGTTTGCGAAGCGACGGTCTCACGCGTCGGCATGATGTTCGAACCTTGGCCTACGGACTGTCGTTGCAGATTTTGGCGGATTTCCGATTTCATCACGATACGGGTAACCTCATAATCGATGGTGGCGATCATTTCCTGGAAACGATCATAGCCCTCGGTTTGGTATTCGGTCAACGGATTGTTCTGTGCGTAAGAACGCAAGCCGATCCCTTGGCGCAACTCATCCATATTGTCGATGTGATCGGTCCACTTGTTGTCCACAACACGCAGAATGACGACTTTTTCGAACTCCAATATTTGTTCCGGACTCAGTTGCGACTCTTTTGTCTTGTAAACTTCCATTGCGCGTTCCACCAAGTGTTCCTCGATTTCATGAGCAGTTTTGCCTTCCAGATCGGCCAAACTGATGCTGTCGGGATGCACGAGGGCAGCACCGGCAAAGTCGCGGATCCCTTGCAGGTTCCAAGTCGCCTTTTCACCGATGGTATGCGTTTCGACCACACGCGCAATCGCACGTTTGATCATCGCTGTCACGACATATTTCAACGATTCGGTTTCATTGATGACTTCCAGACGCTGGCCATAAATGATTTCACGCTGTTCGCGCATGACTTCATCATATTCCAACACATTTTTACGGGTATCGTAGTTATTGCCTTCCACTCGTTTCTGGGCGGATTCCACTTGTTTGGAAAGCATTTTGCTTTGGATGACCACATCTTCTGCTTCATCATCCAAATTCAATTTGCTCCAGACTTGCTGGATGCGTTCCGATCCGAAGCGTCTCATCAAGTCGTCTTCCAGCGACAGGTAAAATTGCGTTTCGCCGGGATCCCCTTGACGTCCGGAACGTCCACGCAATTGGTTGTCGATCCGGCGCGATTCGTGGCGTTCGGTCCCGATGACGCAGAGACCGCCTAATTCCTTGACGCCTTTACCCAGCTTGATGTCGGTACCACGACCGGCCATGTTGGTGGCAATCGTGACGGCTCCGGGTTGACCGGCCCCGATGATGATTTCAGCTTCCCGGAAATGGTTTTTGGCATTCAATACTTGGTGCGGAATGTTTTCTTGACGCAGCATGTTCGAAAGCAGTTCGGATGTTTCCACGGCTACGGTACCGACCAGGATCGGCTGCCCTTTGGCATGACGCTCTTTGATATCTCCGACGACTGCCCTGAATTTGCTCTTCAAGGATGGGTACAACAGATCCGGATAGTCATGACGGACGATCGGTCTGTTTGTAGGAATCGCGATGACGTTCATGTTATAGATTTCCCGGAACTCTTCTTCTTCCGTTTTCGCCGTACCGGTCATACCGGACAGTTTCTTGTACATGCGGAAATAGTTCTGGAAAGTGATGGTGGCCATCGTTTTCGATTCATTTTCGATTTCGACATTCTCTTTCGCTTCGATGGCTTGGTGAAGTCCGTCCGAGTAACGGCGGCCTTCCATGATCCGGCCCGTAAATTGGTCAACGATTTTTACTTTTCCGTCTTCCACTACGTAATCGATATCGACAAGCATGATGTAGTTCGCGCGCAAAGCTTGATCCAAATGGTGCACCAAACGCGTGTTATCCACATCGTATAAATTCGGCAGATGGAATGTTTTTTCGGCTTTCTCGATGCCTTCATCCGTCAAAGCGATCGATTTGGATGTCAAATCGATCGTATAGTCTTCATTCTCTTTCAAGCCTTTGATGAAGAAATCAGCTCGGTTATAGAGGGCTGTCGATTTTTCGGCTTGCCCGGAAATGATCAAAGGTGTGCGGGCTTCATCGATCAAGATCGAGTCGACCTCATCGACGACCGCAAAGTTCAACGGACGTTGCACCATTTGGTTTTTGTAGACGACCATATTGTCACGCAAATAATCAAAGCCTAATTCATTGTTGGTGCTGTAAGTGATGTCGCAGTTATAGGCTTCTCTTTTTTCTTCCGAAGACTTGCCGTTTGTGTTCAAGCCTACCGTCAGCCCCAGGAAACGGTACAGTTCGCCCATCTCGACCGCATCACGGCTTGCCAGATATTCGTTGACGGTGACAACATGGACACCTTCACCCGATAAGGCATTCAGGTAGACCGGCATCGTCGCTGTCAAGGTTTTACCTTCACCGGTTTTCATTTCTGCAATATTGCCTTTATGCAAGGTGACCCCACCCATGATCTGCACTTTATAAGGATACAACCCCAAGACGCGTTTTGCGCCTTCGCGGACTACCGCAAATGCTTCCGGAAGCAGGTCGTCCAAAGACTCCCCTTTTTTATAGCGTTCTTTGTAGGATTCAGTCAGTTCGCGCAATTCTTCATCATCCAAAGCGGCCATTCGATCCGCGTAGGAGATGACCTTATCCGCTACTCCCTCCAAGGAACGCAGCTCTTTCTTGTCATTCTCAATGAGTTTCTTTAAAAAGTTGGCCATTCTATATCTCCTCTTGCTGTCTGATTTCATTCCAGCAATCATTTTCACTGGGTATGTTTTCGTGTATATGTCGTTTGTTGCTGCTGCGAAAATAATTCTTATATCTCTTCTATTCTATCATTACTTTTAATTAATGTGAACTACTCACCGCCAACAAAACCTTGCACAGGATGCCGATTGATGGATTTGCGGCAGGAGCACGATGGATAAGCTGTATTATCCTGCCGACCTTAAAAAATCAAAAAGCCCCCCGCCGTTCATTGGCGGGGGACGTTGTTTTCGGATTTAGTCAGTTTCGATCAGACCGAATTTGCCGTCTTTTCGGCGGTACACGATACTTGTGCCGTTCGTTTCAGCATCTTCGAAGATAAAGAAGTTGTGTCCAAGCATATTCATCTGTAATACAGCTTCTTCACTGTCCATCGGTTTGAGGGAAAGACGCTTAGTGCGGACGATTTCAAGCGGATTCTCATCGTCTTCCATTTTTTCTTCGATCAGATTCGGCTCGTTACCGATATCAAATCCTCTCTCTCTGGATTTGCGGTGAATCTTCGTCTTGTACTTACGGACTTGGCGTTCAAGTTTGTCCACGACCAAATCGATGCTTCCGTATAGATCGCTGGAAGTCTCTTCGGCTCTTAAAACCAGGAAAGGTAGCGGAACCGTAACTTCCACCTTAGCAGATTTTTCGGCTGGGAATGGATATACTTTCAAGTTGACATGCGCAGTTGTTTCAGGCACGTTGCCAAAGTATTTTTCCAGTCTGCCTAATTTTTTCTCGGCGTAGCTGCGGATCGGTTCTGTAACCTCAATATTTTCTCCTCGGACATTATACTTAAACATAGCACTCTCTCCTTTCGTCTGACGCATCGTCAGATAAAGACAACCCTCACCTATGGACCACTCATAGGGGGTTTCTTTAACCTCATTATAATGTAAGCGCCTTAACATTTCAATGTTTATGATTGATTATCTTGCGATAGTTACGGACCGAATCGACCTGAATCCTTGCTTGTACAGGAGGGTTTTCGCGTGGTAGAGCGTTCTTCCGGTAGTATAGACGTCATCAAAAAGAATAATTTCGTGCTGAAGATATTTTTCGTGCCCGTCCAGCAACGAAAACGGTTGCGCCGTCAGCAATCGTTGCTGCCTCTTTTTCTCGGATTGTTTTTCTCCGGCATGTTGGTTTTCCAGGAATTGCACGTAGCGGATCCCTGCTTGCTTCAGCATTTCCTCGCATTGGCTGAAGCCCCTTTCCTCGTAACTGGCGATTGCGATCGGCAGCGGGAGGAACAAGGCTTTAGGATGCGCTCTTTGGAAAGCACGCAGATCGTCCGTGAAGGCGGAGGCAAGGCGGTAATCGCCTTGGAATTTATAGCGTTGCAGCCAGTCCTTCACGATGCCCGCATAGGCATAGCAAGCATGATGCGCGATCGGCAGCTCCGGATAGCGCTCGCTCCACCCTCGGCAGTCTTCGCACCACTCAGCGGATGCTTGTGGCCGCATGCATCCCGGGCAGCAGGTTTGGCCGGTTATGCGCGGCAACTTTTCCTGGCAGGATCGGCAGACCGTTCCGCAATCCTTTTTCCCGAAACCGAAAAGTTGCTGGAGGGTCAAAACTTCGCGGATCTCATTTTGGCAAAACAGACACTGGCTCATTCAGCAGCCCCCTTCTTCCCGCCTCCCGGTTCATCGAGCGGATCTGCCGGACCGCCCCTTGGATGGCTTTGGTTTCACCATAATGGGCAAAACAGACTCTACCTGTCGGAAAGTCTTTGTGCCTGCCTGCCCTGCCGGCTATCTGCACAAGCGAAGCTTCCGTGAAGACTGGATCCTCCGCGCCAAGCACAATGACATCGATGTCCCTGAATGTTACGCCGCGCTCCAGTATGGTCGTCGTCATCAAAAAATCATACGCCTCCGCCCGCATCCTTTTCACCTTCTCCTCGCGTTCAGGCTCGCTCGCCGAAACGCAGGTGAACTGCTTGTCCGGAAAAAGTTCCCTCAACCATCGGTCCAACTCTTCCATCAGCTGGATATGCGGCAAAAAGAGCAGAAAGCGCCGTTGCTGTTGGAGCTGCCTTCGGATCAGCGTAAGGAATCGGGTCGTCTTCTTTTTGTTGATGGCCTTGCGCCAATTCCCGATCCACAAACACTCTGGTTCGGGCAATGCAAAGCCGTGATACCGGGCCGGCAAGACTGTTGCTGTCAATCTGCCGCGCTTGATATCATTTTGCATCATCCTTGAGGGCGTTGCCGTCAAATAAATGAGCGCACTCGCTTTTTTCCTGGATTTTTGTGCCCCGAACTGCAGGCTCAGATCGTTGTGGTACGGGAAAGAGTCGATTTCATCGATGATGAGGAGATCGAACGCTTCCCGGAAACGCAGCAATTGATGGGTCGTAGCGATGATGAGCGGCGTATAGCTGTAGCCCTCTTCATCGCCTCCGTACAGCAGGGCCAGCGGGACATCCGGGAATGCCTGCTTGATCCGGGGGGCCAGTTCCAGGCATACGTCCACGCGCGGGGAGGCCAGGCAGACTCTCCCGCCTTTGCGCAGGCAGGCTGCAATCCCTTCAAAAATCATCTCGGTCTTCCCGGCACCGGCAACGGCCCAGATCAGGCGTGTCCCTTCAGCATGGACCGTTTCCACGATTTCTTCAGACGCACGTTGCTGTTCCGATGATAATTGGCCCTTCCACTGCAGGATCGGCTCATGGGGCCGTGCGAAAGCATTGGTTTCCGGCAGATGATGGAGCACCGTGCAGCGTTTGATTTTCCCCATGTTCAGGCAACTCAAGCAATAAAAACAAGCGGTTCCGCAAGCGCAAGGCGCTGCCTGCATTTTTTTCCGGTCCTGATTCCCGCAGCGGGAACATGCCAGCTTCCCATTCACGCTGACCAAACCGGGTCGTTTCTCAGCCAGAGCCAACAGTGTATCGTCTGCGTTGCGGCACTCGCTCCTCGTCAACTCCCTGCCGTACAGTTCCTTCCCGTCCATGCCATCCTCCCTTTCCCTCCATCCATAGCATACGCAAAAAAAACCGCTACTCTTCCGCTGACTATGCGAAGAGTGGCGGCTTTCTGTTCCCGATCAGGGATTTGTCGGTTGGCTGGATGCCGGCTGGATTGCCTGACCGTTGAACGGGAAATCAGCGATCGGGCGATAAACCAGTTTCCCGTCTACCCGCACACTTTCGAACAAAGTAAGCGCAGTGACCGGAATCTTTTGATACGGCGGCAACGGCACTTCGCTTAGAACTTCCCACTCCCGCGACAGCACGATACCCCTACCGAGCGTGAGGTGCGGGATAAAATCCACCTCAGCAGCCAACAGCGTCTCTTGCCCCCGCAAGGAAGCATTGAGTTGATCATAGAGACGTTGGAGCTGTATATTTTCTTTGATGCCCATCCAGATGATCCACTTGTTTTTTTTTGAAAAATAACCCAATCCAGCCGTTTCGATCAGGAATGGCAACTGTTTTTCGGTGCAGCCGGCCAGCGCAGTCTCGATCGCACGCTTCTGATCCGGTTCCACTTCCCCGACAAAACGCACCGTCAAATGGAAGTTTTCCGGATCTGTGAATGATCCTTTGACGCTGGCACGCTTCACTTCTTCCTGAACGGCAACCAGCTGTTCTTTGATGGCTTCAGGTATTCTGACGCCGATAAATACTCTCATGACCGCGCCCCCCTCAATCCGTTTTGCATAAAAACAGCCCCAAAAATCCCTCCAAGAAAAAAACAGGAAGGCCAGACCCCCGATGGTCCTACCTTCCAAATGATGTATGATTGCCGCAAATATTTGTTGCCTATACCGGATAGCTCAATTCGGTGTCTTCCGTCCAAGTCAGCCCCAGTGCACCCTCACCCAGATGCGTCCCGATGACAGGGCCGAAATAGCTCAATTCAAACCGGATGTCCGGAAACTCTTTTTGGAGGTGTTCCAGCCAAGCCTGCCCTTTTTCGGGAATGTTGCCATGGATGACGGTTGCGACGATCGGATAATCCGCCTCTGCAGCCGCCTGGCCCAACAGCTCTTCGATCCGTCGCAATGCTCTTGCATTGGTCCTGATTTTTTCGAAAACGACTATCTTTTTGTCCGAAAAATGCAGCACCGGTTTGATCTTCATGATGGAGCCGATGACAGCCGCCCCGCCCGATAATCTGCCGCCGCGCTGCAGGTTCATGAGATCGTCCACCATGAAGTAGGCGCAGGAACGTTTTTTCATATGGTCCAATCGCGCAATGATCTGCTCCGGTTCGATGCCGGCAGCAGCCAACCTTGCAGCCTCCAAAACGAAGCGGGCCTGCACATAGCAGCTGATTTCAGAATCGAAGGCATGGATGTTGAACTCAGGATATTCCCTGCTTAAAGCGGCAGCATTCTGGTAT
Organism: uncultured Trichococcus sp.; assembly: GCF_963663645.1. Lineage (NCBI taxonomy): Bacteria > Bacillati > Bacillota > Bacilli > Lactobacillales > Carnobacteriaceae > Trichococcus > uncultured Trichococcus sp. Next base: position 1,425,032 of record NZ_OY760503.1, on the reverse strand, counting down.
GTGCCGCTGATGCCGCTTGAGAGATGGATGCTGATGATCGCATCATGTTCCTTCGCCAATTCTTCATACAGCTGATGCATGGCACCCACTGCTGGTTGGGAGCTTTTCGGGAAATCCTCAGATGATTTCATCAAGGCATAGAAGTCCTCCGCAACCAAATCTATTTCTTCCTGATACGATTTTGCTCCGATATTCACGACTAACGGCAGCATATGAATATGATGCCGCTGGCGTATTTCAGCCGTCAGATAAGCGGTACTGTCCGTAACTACTGCAATTTTCATGGAAATCCTCTAACTTTCTGCTCGTTATTTAGCTTAGCCACTCTATATTATACGATAATTTTCCGCTTTTAGGCTTTGTCCAAAGGCCGTTTGTTGCGCAATGCAATCGCTTCAGCCGCTACTTCACTGTCCAGCAGGCGGATCATTCTGCCTCTGTCGTTGTAGTCAGCCTCATGTCCGCGCCCCAGCAGGATGACCGTATCTCCCGGTTCTGCAATGGCGATGGCATGCATGATGGCTTCTTTGCGGTTTTCGATGTATTCATAGTTGTCCTTTTCGATGCCGGCAAGCATCATCGCGATGATCTGTTCCTGCGGTTCTTTCCCGGTGTCGTCCGTCGTCAGGACCACATGATCGGAAAGTTCCGTACCGATGCGGGCCATGATCGGACGTTTTTCATGCTCCCGTTCCCCAGCCCCGCCGAAAACGGAAATGACTTTTCCTTGGGTGAACTCGCGCACCACACTCAATACTTTTTCCATCGCGTCGGGCGAATGGGCAAAATCGACATAGACGCCGATGTCGCTCGCGCCGGGAACGATCTCCAGCCTGCCGGTAACGCCAGCCAGTGACGTCACCGCTTTTGTCGCCTCATCCAATGGAATGCCGACAGCATAGACAGCCGCCAGCGCAGCCAACGTATTGGAGACATTATAAAGTCCCACCAGATTCGTCACGACCGGATAGCGTTCCCCGTTTACGACCAGATCGAAGCGGGTCTGCGTGCGGCTGTATGTGATGTCCGCTGCGAAGAAATCTGCCGTTTCATCCTTCACGCTGTAAGAAATGACTTCCGCCGCCGTAGCGATGCGGTAGCTGTGGATCGTTTCATCATCCGCATTCAGTACCGCTGCTTTCGTCCGTCCATTTTTGCGGCCGTTCCCCAGTTGGGAGAACAGCAGCTTTTTCGCTTCAGCATAGGCTTCCATCGTGTGATGGAATTCCATATGCTCATGCGTCAGATTCGTCATGATGGCGACATCCAGATCAAGCCCCCATGCCCTGCCCATCTCCAAAGCGATCGAGGACAGCTCCAGAGTGAAGTATTCCGTTTCCTTCTCAACCATAAGGTGCAGGGCTTTTTGCATCGTGATGCTGTCGGGCGTCGTGTTTTTCGTTTTGTGCACTTCGTCGCCGATATGCATTTCGATGGTGCCCATCAATCCGGTCTTTTTGTCCATCGCCTTAAGGATGGCTTCCACCAAGTAGGTCACCGTCGTCTTTCCGTTTGTCCCGGTGACGCCGATGACTTTCATCGCCTCACTCGGATAGCCATAAAAGTGATTCGCCAGCAGACTCATCGCTTTTCCCGTATCGGGAACATACACCACCGGGACAGTCGCCGCCACTTTTTGGACATCCTTATGGGCAACGATCAAGCCCGCACCATTGGCGACCGCCTTCTCTACGTAGTTGTGGCCATCCACTTGCGTTCCGTCGATGCAGATAAACAGATCCCCCGATTGGATATCGCGGGAATCCTGACTTATTTTTCCGATATTCAAATCGGGATCCAGGCTCCCGACAACTTTTTTCATTTTGAGTACATCGATTAAATCTGTAGCTTTCACGCAGATCACCTTTCCATCGACCCTTGTGGCCGTTTGGTCTATTCCATCTAACAATACCACAAATGGAAATGTTCGGAAAGTCCCTTTCCTAGTTCGTGGCCTGTCATCCGACCGCTGCTGTGGTAAAATGGGAAAGAATAACATATTGGAGGATAAAGGCTATGCTGACAACCTATCACACTATCGCAGAGAGCGGCGTTTCCGAGATCATCATCAAGGGTTCCCGCTTCATCTGCAGCCTCAAACGTGTCCAATCCGAGGACGAGGCCAAAGCATTCATCCAAGCGGTCAAAAAAGAGCATTGGAAAGCGACGCACAACTGTTCCGCTTACCTGATCGGCGACCAGAACGAAATCCAGCGCGCCCATGACGACGGCGAGCCTTCCGGAACAGCCGGCGTCCCGATGCTGGAAGTGCTCAAGAAAAACGACCTGCGTTACGTCGCTGCCGTCGTCACCCGTTATTTCGGCGGGACAAAGTTGGGTGCCGGCGGATTGATCCGCGCCTACAGCCGGTCGGTATCGACAGGACTGAAGGACGTCGGCATCGTTGTCCGCAGCCTCCAGAAAAAAGTCGGCTGCATCGTTTCCTATTCCGCATCCGGAAAATTGGAGAATTACTTGGCACAATCGCCTTACACGCTGATCGAGGTCCAATACACCGATCAGGTTGGTTTCTTGTGCGGCGTCCCTACGGAAGACATCAGCCATTTCCAGAGCACCGTTACGGATGTCATGAACGGCCGTGTCGTCTTTGAAATCGGCGAAGAGGATTACGTGGAACGTCCGGTTTCCATCGCTCATGATGAAGCTGATGAAGGGGAAATCGAATAGATCCTGAACAAAAACAAATGAACAAGCGCATGATAGCCGGATTGGCTTTCATGGCTTGTTCATTTGTTTTTGTTGCCCTTTTCCCTCAAAAGGCGATACAATATTTTGCGCAACTTGGAACGATTGCTGTCCAACAAATTGAAGGAGACGATGAAGAGCACCACGCCGAAAACCAGGCCGACTCCCAAAACGACCGTTCCCCAGAAAGATGAAATCGGGAACAGGATGGCAGTCAAAGAAAAGATGATCGCCAAAGCATAAATGACCAAGACGGTCTGGCGGTGCGTAAAACCTAACCGCAGCAACCGGTGGTGCAGGTGGCTTTTATCCTTCGCGCTGATGGACCGCTTGTGCAATGTCCGGCGAAGGACAGCGGCAATCGTGTCCGTCAAGGGTACCCCGAGAATGGCCACCGGTATCAGCAGCGATACGAAGGTGGCATGTTTCAGGCCATACAAGGACAGCACCGCAATCATAAAGCCTACAAACAACGATCCCGTATCCCCCAAGAAAATGGAGGCCGGGTAGAAGTTGAAAGGCAAAAAACCCAGCAAGCTCGCGACCAAAAGGAATATCATGACGACAGTGGCCACATCCATATAATCGGTGAAGAAATAGCTGACGAAGCCCATCGTCGAGAGGGAAATGATCGAAGTGCCCGCCGCCAAACCATCCAGCCCATCCATCAGATTCACCGCATTCGTGATGACCACAATCCACAGCATCATCACAAAGTAACCCGCTTCATGGAATTCGATCGTTCCGAAATAATCCAGCGTCAGGCTGTCTATTTTGATGCCCGTAAAGAAATAGAGGACATTCGCCGCGGTAAGAATACCGATCATTTTCTGCCAGGGCCTCAGATCATAGGTATCATCGATGATACCCGTCACGAGTATGATCAGCGAGCTCAAAAACATGATGCCCGCAAAACCTGAACGATTACTCAGAGGAACCCCAAGGAAAAAGGCGCCCCAATAAGCCACGAATATGGCCACGCCTCCCATCGTCGGCGTCTCCTTGACATGCACTTTCGCTTCGGAGGGCTGATCCGTCCAGCGGAACCGTCTCGCTGCTGCACGGAAAAGATAGGTGAACAGCATACTCGCCAGGATCGTTGCACCGAAAAGAAGCATAAAACGTATAAAGAAACTCACCGGCCCCCTCCTTTCACCCTTTGTTTCCTTAATCATAGGCGATTCCGGCCCTACTTGCAAATCAATTCCCGCAACAGGGTCCAGCCTGCGGCATCCTGTTTCAGTCGCGCATTCGGAAAAAACCGTTTGATTCTGCGTATCGGTTTCCGGTGGTCGTATCGTACTGGATCAGATCATAATCCGCCAGCAGACTTCTTGCCTGCTCGGACAGTCCTTCTCGGCTCGAGACATATTCACCGGTAACGCCATCAACATACAGCGTCTTTTCGAAAGCCGGCACCTGTTCCTGCAACGCCATCAACAGGGCTTCAAACGCGGTGATGCGGCTGCCGCTCAATTCCAGCACTTCCGGGAAGAAATAGATGGGACTGGTGACCCCTAGATCCTTTTGGACTTCTTCCGTATTGCTGTAGATGAACATAGGTGTTTCATGCATATTTTGGATCGTGTTCAGCGCATAAATATCCTCGCCGAAAACGCTGGGCCAATGATCCCCCCAAAATACGACGACGGTCGGCTCGTCCCACTGCTGGAGAGCAGCCAACAGCTCTGCCAAGGCTTGATCGCTGTACTGCAGATCCTGCAGATAGTTCCGGATCGTCTGGCTGGCTATGCCGGTTTCCGCTGCGGAAGGGGTAACCGTGTATTTGTTTTGATAAGGCGTATGGTTCTGCATCGTCACCAAGTGGATAAAATCTTTTTCCTCGCTGGCTTTCAGGATAGCCGTTATTTCAGCGTACGCGGCTGCATCCGAAATGTACGGATTGGTTTCCAGCTTGTCCGTATTCGTCATCGTGTCCTCGTAGAGGAAAGAGTCGAACCCCAAAGTCTCATAGTTCTCCAGCCGCTTGTACATGGTCGTATTGTAGGGATGGATGGCTGTCGTCCGGAAACCGGCTTCTTCCAAACGCGAAACGACGGAAGGGAAATCGTCCTGGGAGGACAGGAATTGCGTATACGGCGTCGTGATGTTCGCGGCGAACGGCTCCATCGAAAAACCCGTCAAAGCCTCAAATTCGATATTGGCGGTTCCGCCGCCATATCCTTGGGATAATAGCTCGCCGCTGTAGCTCGTATCCATCAAGGTTCGCGTGAACGGTATCGGATCAGTTTGCAGATTCAACCCTTCCAATTCAAGCGGGTCCGCAAAACTTTCGTTCATGATGTAGATGACATTCGTTTCGGGCAACGCTGCCGTTTTCTCAGCATTGATTTCGTCAGCAAGCTGCTGATAAGTTTCCTTCAACTCATCTATTCTTTCCTGCGAATAGTCCGTCGGCATCGCCATCGGCGCAGCCGAAAGGTTGTAAAGGAACCCGGCCACAAAGCCGGTATTGTAGTAATTCATTTGTTGGCTGTATGGGATCCAATAAGCCGTCCGGTCATAGGCTTTCTTCAGCAGGTTGCCTTCCTGTTGGAACTGGCCCGCATAACCGAGTGCTATGCTTGTCGAAACGAGCACCAGGACGCGTGACTTCCATCCCATTTTCACGGTTTTCTTGGACTTTGCATGACGAAGGGAAAAAAGCACAAATGCCAGAAACAGCAGGAACACCAAGCTTAACGCAGCCAGTGTCCGTCCGTTCAGCATCTCCAAAAGGAAGGTTACCTCCCTCAGCATCTTCAAGTCGCTCGGGTAAACGGGTTCGTTCCGCTGCAGCATCTTTTCATAGGTCGCCATCCCGAGGATTCCGCCCGACAGCAGCAGCAGTGCGTTCGCCCAGCGGATATTCCCTATCAACGCCCAAAGCCATAGCCCCAGTGTCAGTAATACGCCCGTGCTGATCAGAAACTTCTCCGTATGCCAAGCAAACACAAAATTCACGACCAGTCCGGCATCCAGATCATTTTGAGTCCATTGAAGAAAGAGATGGACCACGAACACGGTCGCCAACAAGCTGAAGCAGTGCAGGATATGCCCCTTGCTCTTGCACTGCAGCTTTTCTTGCATCATTTTAAATTGTTTGCTGATTTTCACTGCAAAACCCCACTATCCGAGCAGATTAGGCTTCTTTCCAAAAACTGTCATAGACCGTTATCGGCAAGTGACGTTTATGCTCTGTCTTCGTGTACCAACTTTCGATGACTTCAGCGTCCTTGTCCGGCATTTCCTTGCCTTCCAGATACGCATCGATCATCTCGTAAGTCACTCCCAGAGCGACCTCATCAGGCAAAGCGGGACGATTTTCTTCCAAGTCCGCTGTCGGCACTTTTTCATAGAGCTCTGCCGGTGCGCCCAATTCCTTCAGTAACTGACGGCCTTGGCGTTTGTTCAGGCGCCAAATCGGCAACAAGTCGGCGGCGCCATCGCCGAATTTTGTGAAGAAACCGGTCACGGATTCCGCCGCATGGTCAGTCCCCAAAACAGCTCCGCTGCTGTCACCCGCTATCGCGAACTGAACGATCATGCGTTGACGTGCTTTGATGTTGCCTTTGTTGAAGTCGGTGATGGTAAGGCCGGCTTCTTCAAGTGCATCGAGTGCAGCGTCAGCCATTTCCTTGATGTTTACGACCAATTTTTGGTCAGGCGAGATGAAGGCAAGTGCAGCTTGGGCATCGTGCTCATCAAATTGAATACCGTACGGAAGGCGCACAGCAATGAACTGGTAACTGTCGTCCCCAGTCTCGTCGCGCATTTCCTGAATCGCCAACTGAGCTAACTTCCCCGTCAAAGTGGAGTCTTGGCCTCCGCTGATCCCTAATACGAATGACTTCAAAAATGGGTGTGCCGCCAAATAATCTTTCATGAAATCGATGCTGATGCGGATTTCCTCTTTTGGATCGATTTCCGGCTTCACCCTTAATGCAGCGATAATTTCTTTTTGTAATGGACGCATTGCTGTTCCCCCTTGATTGATCTAATCGGTTATTTACTGCTTTCCAACGAAGCGGCTTCTTCTTTGATTTGTTTCTTGATGGCCTTGATGGTGGACATCTTATGGTCGTAGGTCTTTTGCGATAAATCGACCGGATAATCTTCCGGATTCAGGATACGCTTGTATTCATCCCACAAACCGCTCATCTGCGCTTCCGAGAAGGCTTTTACTTCCTGGAGCATCGGCAATTCATAGACCAGTTCGCCATTCATGATGATGTCCTGCAGGACGGGACGCGCCTCAAAGTCAGTGATGGTCTTGTTGATGTAGGTAAAGACCGGATGGAACATGTACAGTTCCGCCTCTTGATCGGGATTTTCTTCCCAAAGCGCAATGTAGTCCCCTTCCGACTTGCCGTCGCGCTTGCGCGTGATCCGCCATACTTGTTTCTTGCCTGGTGTCGAGACTTTTTCGGCATTACTGGATATTTTCATTGTATCGACCATTTTGCCGTTATCATCCGCAATCGAAACCAGTTTATAGACCGCACCAAGCGCCGGTTGATCGTAGGCGGTGATCAGCTTCGTGCCGACACCCCAAACATCTATTTTTGCTCCTTGCATCTTCAAGTTCAGGATGGTCAATTCATCCAAATCATTCGAAGCGTAGATTTTTGCATCGGCAAAACCAGCTTCGTCCAATTGCTGACGGACTTTTTTGGAGATGTAGGCCATGTCCCCACTGTCTATGCGTACACCGAGGAAGTTGATTTTATCGCCCATTTCCCTCGCCACTTTGATGGCATTCGGCACACCTGATTTCAAAGTATCATAGGTATCCACCAGGAATACACAATCCTTGTGGGAACGCGCATATGCCATGAAGGCATCATAATCATTGCGATAGACTTGCACCATCGAATGCGAATGCGTACCGGAGGCCGGAATGCCGAACAATTTGGCTGCCCGGACGTTGCTTGTCGCATCGAATCCTGCGATATAGGCTGCGCGTGTGCCCCAAATGGCGGCATCCATTTCCTGTGCCCTTCTGGAGCCGAACTCAAGCAGCGGTTCGCCGTCGCAGACATAACGAAGACGTGCAGCTTTCGTAGCTATCAGCGTCTGGAAATTCACGATATTCAACAGGGCTGTCTCGATCAATTGGCATTCCGCCAAAGGACCTTCCACCTGGACAATCGGTTCATTGGCGAAGACGAGATCCCCCTCCAAAGCGGAACGGATCGTGCCCGAGAAACGGAAATTTTTCAGGTACTCCAAAAAACCTTCCTCGTAGCCGACATGCTCACGCAAATAAGCGATGTCCGTATCCGTAAAGCGCAAATTCTGAATGTAGGATACGAAGCGTTCAAGCCCCGCATAGACTGCATAGCCATTATTGAAAGGATACTTCCGGAAGTACAGTTCAAAAATTGCATGTTTTTCGGTAATGCCTTCATCCCAATAAGTTTTCATCATGTTAATTTGGTACAAATCAGTATGCAAAGCTAAACTCTCATCGTTATAATCAAAACTCATCCAACTCACTCATTTCATCTTTGATCGTACGCCTCCGCATTCTGTCACGGTACCGCAGAAGGAAGTGCTCTATTTACCTATTGTAACGCAATTCCCTATACATTTCCGCTTTTTTGTCCAAAATCCATCAGATTGATTATAGTGATCGGCCGGCGTTCCCGCAAATACAACCGGCATTTCTGTGTAAACAAAAAAACCATCCCAGTGGGCGAAAAAACGCCCGCCAGGATGGTTTACTTTTGTTTATTTGTGGAAAATCGGGCTTGAACCGTTTTGCTGTTTAATAAATGACTCTGATGCCTCGTGCTTCGATTTCTTGTTCGGTCAGGATTGCCCGTTCGCTTTCGTCGACTCCACGGGATGATACTTTATCGAACAAGATCTTGACGGTCTGCAGCATGATTTTCAGATCCAGTATCAAGGAATACTTCTTGATGTAGATCAGATCGAAGTTCAGCTTGCTGTTGAAGTCGGAAGCGTACTTCCCGTACACTTGCGCATATCCGGTAATCCCGGCGCGAACGTTGTGGCGCAGATAATAATGCGGGTTCAATTCCTTGAATTGATCAACGAAGAAGGGGCGTTCCGGACGGGGACCGACCAAAGACATATCGCCCAGCAATACGTTGAACAACTGAGGCAATTCATCGATGCGCAGGGAGCGCAGATATTTGCCGACTTTCGTTACGCGCACGTCGTTGCTTGTTGCCAAAACCGGGCCCGACTCTTTCTCGGCGGTCACACCCATACTGCGGAACTTCAGAATTTCGAATTCCTTGCCGTCTTTGGTAATGCGCGTCTGCTTGTAGAACACGGGACCTTCCGAGCTTCTCTTCACCAAGATAGCCGTAACGGCCATGATCGGCGAGGTGATGACGATGCCGATGAGCGCAACAGCGATATCGATGATCCGTTTCATCAGGCCATCTTCTGCGGAGATACGGAATGGTGAAACTTCGATGATGCTTTCATCCTCGATATTCATCATATTCGGATTGACCATGATCAGGTTCTCGAAACTGGTATTCAGGAACATTTTTTTCTCTTTGCTCGTCAACATATCGTATATCTTCAGTTTTTCGGATTCTTCGATCTGACTCGCTAAGTAGACGATGTCGATCTCTTCCAGATGCCGCAGGATATTTTCGTAATAATCCGACAGAACGACATGCGTCACCATATGACGGATGCTTTTCGTATTCGTGAAGTTGTCGACTGCCGCAAATACTTCCTTTTCCATCCCGACAATCATGACCCGCTTGCTTCCGCTCATGCGTTGGTACATTTTGAACACCATTACGCGGAAAAGGAACAAGAGGATCGTTCCCACAAAAAAGTTGATCAGAATGACCGACCGCGGGAATGCCAACCAACGCCCGGCAAAAGTCAGCGCCATGATGATCAGCGAAAGGACGAATTGTCCGATGACCGTGATGAACAAGAAGTCACTGATCGATTTGTTATAAAAGATATACGTACCGAACAGGATGTTGACGATGATGAAGATCACCGATACGTAGGCAATGCTTCCCTGAAAGGCATCGAAGTTTATCAACGGGATATTTCTCCCGAATTTCAAATAAAAAGATAACAGCAATGATCCTATGAACAACAGCACATCGATGATGCCTATGATAATTTTACGGGCTTTATTCCATTCACCTGTTTGATTCACGCTTAATCTCATCCTCCTTGAACTAGCATAATATGAATGCATTCATTTTATCATAGTTTATTCTTTTGCGATATGAAAGATTGGCTAGGCAATCCCCCTCCATTCGCTTACGAGCGTATGCTTACGGGGGTGTATCCAACAACTGAAAAAGAACGCCCTCATCAGGACTTATTGCCTGATGAGGGCGTTCCGGAGCGGACTAGCTGTCGACAAACACTAATACCGGTTGTTTATTTTAATAGGTCCTTCAATTCTTCATGTGTCGCTTGACCTTCAGCTTGCTCTTTCATGACACGGATCGATGTAGGCAATCCGAAGAGACGGATAAAGCCGGCTGCATCGGTATGGTTGTATACATCGTCGCTCTCGAAAGTGGCAAAGCTTTCGCTGTACAAAGATTTCGCGCTGACTACGCCAGCATCGATGATGTTGCCTTTGTAAAGCTTCATTTTTACGAAGCCTTCGACCTTCTGTTGTGTTTCGTCCACAAACGCGCCCAACGCTTTGCGCAATGGTGTATACCACAATCCGTTGTATACAAGCTCCGCATATTTGTTGGCCAGCAATTGTTTGTATTGGAAAGTATCCTTATCCAGGCAAAGCTGTTCCAATTTGTCATGGGCATGATACAGCACAGTTCCGGCTGGCGTTTCATAAACGCCTCTTGATTTCATGCCGACTAAGCGGTTCTCCACGATATCGATGATGCCGACGCCGTTCGCGCCTGCGATCACGTTCAATTTTCCGATCAGAGTGATGCCATCCATTGCTTCACCGTTCAGGCTGACCGGTATGCCTTGTTTGAACTCAAGCGTAACATAGGTCGCTTCGTCCGGAGCTTTCTCAGGCGTCACGCACATCTCCAGAATTTTATCGTAATCCGGCTCGTTGGCTGTCATTTCCAGGTCAAGGCCTTCATGCGATAGATGCCACAAGTTTTTATCTTTTGAGTAGTTGGTTTCCAACGTAATCGGAAGCGGCACGTTATGTGCAGCAGCATACGCAAATTCATCTTCTCTGGAAGTCAGTTCCCATTCTCTCCAAGGGGCGATGATCGTGATGTTCGGATCGAATTCTCTGATGCCGACTTCAAAACGGACTTGGTCGTTCCCTTTCCCTGTTGCTCCATGAACAATCGCATCTGCATTTTCCAAGTGTGCAATCTCTACCATTCTTTTGGCAATGATCGGGCGGGCGAAAGAAGTCCCCAATAAATATTGTCCTTCGTACTTAGCGCCTGCTTGCAATGTCGGCCAAATGAATTCTTCGACGAATTCCTTCTTCAAGTCTGCAACATACAACTTCGATGCGCCACAGTTGATCGCTTTTTCTTCCAATCGGCTGTAGTCGTCACCTTGTCCTACGTCTCCTACTACGGCGATTACTTCACAGTTGTTGTAATTTTCCTTTAACCAAGGGATGATGACGGACGTATCCAATCCACCTGAGTAAGCCAAAACCACTTTTTTGATTGATTCCTTTGCTGCCATGCTTTTACCTCCTTGTACAGATTTCAATATCCGTTGCTTTTATGCATGAACTGATATCTACATTTTCGTTTATTTAACAATATGCATTATAGCATATCTGCCATGAAAATCATCCCATTTTTTTACATTATTCTCATTTACCTGTCATACTCTTTTCATTATACACGTCTTGTGTCCGGAACAGCAAAAAAAGAGAACAGAAAGGGGTTCCCAGTCTGTTCTCCTGATGAATGTTTCAATTTATTTTGCGACTGCTTGTGTCTTATCTTGTTTCCAAAAACCTAACATCAATGCTGAAACGGCTGTACCGATCAACAAAGCCAGCAAGAACATCAACGGACGGTTAGCCAATGTGATTACGAACAACCCACCATGTGGTGCAGGGATTGAAACTGCCCATAGCTGCGTCAACCCACCAGCAATCGCTGAACCAACGATGGATGAACCGATTACGCGCATCGGATCTGCCGCAGCGAATGGAATCGCACCTTCAGTGATGAAGGATAGGCCCAACAGGATGTTGGAAAGTCCGGATTTTTGTTCGATATCCGTAAATTTGTTTTTGAAAATCAATGTTGCGATACCGATTGCCAATGGAGGAATCATACCACCAGCCATTACAGCGGCCATCAAGCTGCCATCGCCAGTATCCGTGAAGATACCGATTGAGAAGGCGTAAGCCGCTTTGTTGAATGGACCACCCATATCGATTGCCATCATGCCGCCAAGAACAGCACCCAACAGTACTGCATTACCAGTACCCAAGTTTTCCAGGAAGGTGATCATAGCTGTATTGATTGTGGAAAAGACAGGACCTACCAAGAAGTACATCAACAAGCCAGTTATCAATAGACCGAACACTGGATACAAGAGAATTGTCTTCATGCCATCCAAGGTACGAGGCAATCCTTTAAAGGCTTTCTTCAGATAAACCATGATGTAACCTGCCAAGAAACCAGCAATCAACCCGCCCAAGAATCCGGCATTTGCTTGCACAGCCAAGTAACCACCTGCCATACCTGGAAGCAATCCTGGACGATCCGCGATACTCATTGCGATGTAACCGGCCAAAATCGGAATCAGGAAGCTGAATGCCGCTCCACCGATGGCCATGAAGGAGAGGAACAACTCGCTGTCAGCACCGAATGACGTTTCGAACAGGAAGGAAATCGCAATCAGGATACCACCACCGACAACAAACGGCAACATGTGTGAAATGCCGTTCATCAGGTCTTTGTAGACTCTTCCGATGATAGATTGTTTTTCGTCGCTGTCGCTGGTTGCGAATATATCGCCTTCTACGTTCAGGATCGGCGCTTCTTGACGCATTGCTTTTGTGATCAATTCTTCAGCTTTGTTGATGCCGTCGCTTACCGGTCTTTGCAGAACGTGTTTGCCGTTGAAGCGCGCCATTTCAACTTTTTTGTCAGCTGCTATGATGACACCATCAGCACGGCGGATTTCGTCGGCTGTCAAGGCGTTCTTGACGCCATCCGAGCCGTTTGTTTCAACGCGGATATCGACGCCCATTTTTTCAGCCATCAATTTCAATGAATCTTCAGCCATATACGTGTGTGCGATCCCTGTAGGACAAGCCGTTACTGCAATGACGAAAGGTCTCTTCGTTTCGGTTGCTGCTACTGGAGCTGCCTTCGCTGCTGCTTCGGCTTGCTCTTTGGCTTCGCGTGCAGCTTCTGCTGCCGCAAATAACCCTTGAACTTCTTCTGGAGTCTGAGCTTTTTTCAATGATGCAGTGAAATCAGGATTGATGAGTAAACGGGATAATGACGCCAAAACTTCCAAATGAACATTATTTGCGCCTTCCGGAGCCGCGATCATGAAGAACAGATGTGCTGGTTGACCATCCAATGATGCATAGTCCACACCGGCAGCACTTTTTGCAAAAACGACAGCGGGTTTGATGACCGCTTTGTTTTTGGCATGCGGCATTGCGATGCCATCGCCCAAACCAGTGGACGTTTGTGATTCGCGCTTCATGATGCCCTCTTTGTAAACCGCAGCATCATTGATGATGCCATTAGTGGAAAGACCTGCGATCATTTCATCGATGACGCCCTCTTTGGTTGTTGCTTGCAAATCCATAATCATCAATTCTTTTAGTAAGATATCATTGATTTTCATATTAATAAGTTCTCCTTCCTATAGCTGACTGATAGTGACTTGTTTGACTAGAGCATCAATTTCTTCGCGTTTGGCTAAATCGTCGGCAAAGGCGGTTGCGCTTCCGCAGGCGATACTGACTTTGAATGCTTCCAACGGGTCGTGCGTCTTCATGTATGTCCCGACAAATCCGGCGATCATTGAATCTCCGGAACCGACTGAATTTTTAAGTACACCTTTCGGTACTGTTCCATGGTAAACACCTTCCGGAGTGAAAAGGATCGCTCCTTTAGCGGCCATCGAGATGATCGCGTATTGCGCTCCAGCTTCAAGCAGCTTCTTCCCGTATGGCAAGATGTCCTCATCCGTTTCAAAAGTAGTATCGAACAATTCAGCCAACTCGTGGTGGTTCGGTTTTACCAGCAACGGATGGAACGGCAACGCATTTTTTAATTCTTCCCCAGTCGTATCGATCAGGAACGGTACGCCTTTGTCCGTCAGTCTGCGGATGATGGTCTGATAATAATCATCCGGCAAGCTTGTAGGTTTGCTTCCCGCCAAGACTACGATGTCGTTTTCCGGATCAAGCGCATCGAATTGTTTCAGGAATTCTTCGGCGACTGCAGGCTCGATATTCGGGCCCGGGCCGTTCATTTCCGTCTCCATCCCTGACTTGATTTTGACATTGATGCGGGTTGCTTCATCCACATGCGTAAAGTGCGTTTTGCTGTTTTCCGCTTCCAGCCAGTCTTCGATGTATTTTCCGGTGAAACCGCCAAGGAAACCTAAAGCGGTATTTTCCACTTCCAGTTCATTCAGGATGCGGGAAACGTTGATGCCTTTGCCACCCGGCAGTTTGAAATCCTGTTGGATACGGTTCACTTCACCCAACTCGATAGCGGGTAAATGGACGATGTAATCGATGGATGGATTTAATGTTACTGTATATATCATTATTCAGCCTCCCAAATAGTTGTACTGTCTTTCAGGTTACGTTTGATTTCCGACGGGACATTGTGACTGATGATGCCGCAATCCTCAATATCACAGACTTTCACGAAGCTTACTTGTTTGAATTTCGAAGCATCCGCTACGACATAGCTTTGTGCTGCATTTTCGATGGCTATGCGTTTGATGGCCGCTTCTTCGGTGTCCGGTGTCGTGAAGCCGTACTGCTTATCGATGCCGTTGATGCCAAGAAATGCTTTGCTGAAACGGTAATTTTTCATTTGCATTTGGCTGACTGGTCCGATGACTGCTTTTGTCTCCATTTTGATTTTGCCGCCGATAAGGATCGTCTCGATTTGCATATCCGATAATAAGCTGGCATGCGGGACGCCGTTTGTGACGACCAGGATGCTTTTGCCTTTCAAAAAAGGAATCATCTCATAGGTGGTCGATCCGGCATCCAAAAAGATGATATCTTGATCGCTCACCAGTTGAGCGGCTTTTTCGGCGATCCGTTGCTTATCCTGAACGTTTTTGGACGTTTTATCCTCCATCCTGTCTTCAGCGGAAACATTATAGCTTCTCTTCGCTCCGCCATGGACGCGAATCAGGAAGCCGGCCTCTTCAAGAGTGCTCAAATCCCGCCGTATCGTTGATTCAGAACTGCCCGTTTGATCGACAAGGTCCTGCAGTTTTACGATATTGTCTTTGTCTAAAGTGTCTAGAATGATTTTATGCCGTTCTTCTGTAAGCACTTTCTATCACCTCTCGAACAAAAATATACCACCTACACGTAAATAAAGCAATCATTTTCCTCCAAAAACGTTAAATTTCATCCACAAACATCCAAAAACCTTGATGGAACAGCTTTTAATAAGGGTGATTTTTTTATTTTCAGAGCACATATTGGTGTTTTCCCAGAAAAGAAGGCAAAAAAGGAGAGCGCGGCCTACCCCGTTTAGGCTAGCCGGAGGAGAAAAGTTGAAGCGGCCCCAACTCCGGCCAGTCAGCTGCTCGCCGGAGCAAACTCGCAACTACCGCATGCAACTCCGGCGAAGACGACCTAGTCGGAGAACACAAGTAAAATGTTGTCCGAACTCCCGCGAAACCTCCGTTCACCGGAGTTCGGACAATTTCCGGATATCAAAAAAAGGACCATCCGCCTGATTTTGGCTGGTTGGTCCTTTTTTCTCGTTAGTGCTCGATTTCTAGATTGGGATTCATCGCATCCTGATTACATCATGCCCATGCCT
Source organism: uncultured Trichococcus sp. (assembly GCF_963663645.1). Lineage (NCBI taxonomy): Bacteria > Bacillati > Bacillota > Bacilli > Lactobacillales > Carnobacteriaceae > Trichococcus > uncultured Trichococcus sp. Next base: position 1,409,349 of record NZ_OY760503.1, on the reverse strand, counting down.
GGGTCCATTGCTGGGGCTGCGGCTGGTGCTGGGTGGTCAGCTACGATAGCTTCTGTCGATAGGATCAAAGCAGCTACGCTGGCTGCATTTTGTAAAGCGGAACGTGTCACTTTCGTAGGATCTACAATTCCCGCTTCGATCATGTTTACCCATTCGTCGGTTGCGGCGTTATAACCCATGCCAACTTCAAGCCCTTTGATCTTATCGGCTACAACCGAGCCTTCTTTACCAGCATTTTCAGCAATCTGTCTCACCGGCTCTTCTAATGAACGTGCCACGATGCGTGCACCTGTTGCTTCATCGCCGGTAAGTTCCAATGCTTCAACGCGTTTTTGAACATTGATCAAGGCTGTACCACCACCGGATACGATACCTTCTTCAACAGCGGCACGCGTTGCGTTCAAAGCATCTTCGATACGCAGTTTGCGTTCTCTCAATTCAGTTTCGGTAGCTGCTCCGACTTTGATGACGCCGACGCCGCCGGATAATTTCGCAAGGCGTTCCTGCAATTTTTCACGGTCAAACTCTGATGTTGTTTCTGCTGATTGCGCACGGATGACCGCTACACGCTGTTCGATGGCTTCTTTTTCGCCGGCTCCTTCAACGATTGTTGTGGAATCTTTGGTTACGACAACTTTGCCTGCGCGACCTAAATGTTCGACGGTAGTATCCTTCAATTCCAAGCCCAGGTCTTCCGCGATGACGGTACCGCCTGTCAAAATTGCGATGTCCTGCAGCATTTCTTTACGACGGTCACCGAAACCAGGTGCTTTGACTGCCGCCACATTGAATGTTCCGCGTAATTTGTTCAAAACTAATGTAGGAAGTGCTTCTCCGTCAACATCATCAGCGACGATCAACAATGGGCGTCCTTGTTGCAGAATTTGTTCCAATAAAGGCAGGATGTCTTGGATATTGGACAATTTGCGATCCGTGATCAGGATATAAGGTGCTTCCAATTCAGCTTCCATCTTGTCGTTGTTGGTGACCATGTATTGCGATAGGTAACCGCGGTCGAATTGCATCCCTTCAACAACATCCAACTCGGTTTCGATCCCTTTTGATTCTTCGATAGTGATGACCCCGTCGTTGCCGACTTTCTCCATCGCTTCCGCAATCAATTCGCCGATTTCTTTCGATCCGGATGATACGGCAGCAACCTGCGCGATCGATTCTCTTGAATTTACGGTTTGGGAAATTTCCGCCAAACCTTTAACAGCTGCTTGGGTAGCCAACTCAATGCCGCGACGGATGCCTACCGGATTTGCGCCTGCTGTTACGTTTTTCAAACCTTCGCGAACGATCGCTTGTGTCAAAACAGTGGCAGTCGTAGTACCGTCACCGGCAATGTCGTTTGTTTTGGAAGCAACTTCGGAAACCAGTTTCGCTCCCATATTTTCGAAGCGGTCTTCCAATTCGATTTCTTTGGCGATTGTCACGCCATCGTTCGTGATCAGTGGGGAACCGTACGCTTTTTCTAAAACAACGTTGCGGCCTTTAGGTCCTAAAGTCACTTTTACGGTATCTGCTAAGATGTCCACACCACGAAGCATTGCTGCTCTTGCGTCTTCTGAAAATTTAATGTCTTTTGCCATTTATCGATTCACCTCATGAATTATATTTTTAGTCCAGGATTGCTACGATGTCGCTTTCTTTGATCACTAAGTATTCTGTTCCCGCATATTTTACTTCTGTGCCTGCATATTTTTCGAAAAGGACAGTATCTCCCGCCTTAACGGTCATTTCGATGGTTACGCCGTTATCTGTCACGCGCCCTGCGCCCACAGCAATAACGGTGCCGGTTTGGGATTTTTCTTTAGCGGATGACGGTAATACGATGCCGCCTATAGATTTTTCTTCTTCCTTGGCAACTTCTACAATAACACGGTTTCCTAATGGTTTTAACAAGATGATCCCTCCAAAAATAAGTTCATTTTAGCACTCAACAACTCAGAGTGCTAAGTTACATTTCTATATTAATCAATCTCCAATTAATTTGCAAGAGGGAAGCCGATTTTTTCCAATTCTATTTTTTTGCGCTATTATGCTATACTGTTTATCACAGCGTAAAATGTCAGCTTTCTCAGAAAGGTACTATAATATGAATAAAAAAACCCATTCCAGGTTAACGTTAGCCATACAGATCATCCTCATCTATCTCGCTTCTCAACTTCTGCCGGTCTTCATGCTTTTTTTCATTCCGGAGGCAGATCGCATCGCAGCCGCCATGAATCTCTCGCTATTCTTTGCTTTCCTCGGAACTGCCCTTATGGTAGCATGGAATAGCAGAAAAAAATGGACACCTCAAAACAGTCTCACGGATCAACCGCCTGCCTCAATCGGAAAAACGTTCACGACCGGAGTCTTCGGATTCGCGGGAGCGATCCTGATTCAGATCGTCGCGATGAATGTGGAGTATCTTGTGTTCAGGATGCCAGTCGTTTCCGAAAATACGGAAGTGTTGCTGGACTTGACAAACCGCTACCCATTCTTTATTTTTAACATTATCATCTTTGCACCTGTAATGGAGGAATTTGTATTCCGCAAAGCGATTGTCACGCATTTGGTTGACGCGATCGGGATAGTCGGTGCAGCCACTATCAGCGCTTTGATTTTTGCGTTTGCGCATAATGATGGGCACTATTTGGTTTATGGCTCTCTGGGGTTATGGTTTTCTTTCCTTTATTTCAGGACAAGAAACATAGCGACTCCGATGATTGCGCATGCGTTGATGAATGCCATGTCCGCTTTGCCGATTCTGTCCCAATTCATTTCGTAAGACACGTGAAGCCCGCTATTTAGGAAAAAGAAAGGAATAACATGACTTTAAAAAATCTATTAACTCAAGTGATCATCCGATTCGTTTTCGCAATCCTCTTCATCTGGTTGGCAGTCGATGCCGTGAATACTGCAGGCTGGGGATTCATGGCCATCATCAGCGTGCTGTTCGCAACAGGTGACGTCGTGAAAGGCGTACGCATGTTCAATGCCTACCTGAAGATCAAAGACAGCATCGGCAAAAACTAGGAAAAAAGAAGGATGAGGCGGCCTCATCCTTCTTTTTGCGTTTTCTAATGATCAGCTGCCGGCTTTGCTCAGCCGATATCATTGTCCAAGAAATAGATCAATGTCTGCAATTCGTTCGTCAAGTCCACATTCTGAACGCGGACATTTTCCGGAACGGAAAGACGAATCGGGGTAAAGTTCATGATGCCGCGAACGCCCGCTTCAGTCAATCGGTTAGCGGCATCCTGCGCCACTTCTTGGGGAACGGTCAAAATGGCTACATCAATCTGTTGGATGCGCAATTGCTCCACCATATCCGTCATCGGATAAACGGGCACACCGCTAAGGATTTTGCCGACGATGCCTTCATTGACATCAAATGCCGCACTGATGCGCACATTATTGCTCACATGGAAGTTGTAGTTCAACAAGGCATGACCCAAATTACCCACACCGATCAAAGCCACGTTCGTCAGACGGTCCTGGTTCAAGGTTTTGCTGAAGAAATCCAACAAATACTCGACATCATAGCCGTATCCTCTTTTACCTAGTGCGCCAAAATATGAAAAATCCCTACGGATAGTAGCACTGTCCACTTTTACTGCTTCGCTCAATTCAGTGGATGAAACACGTTTTTTACCAGCATTATGCAAAAAGCGCAAATAGCGGTGGTAAATCGGCAACCTCCTTGCCGTGGCTTTTGGAATATCATTCGTCGACATTTTTTCTCCTCTTCTTTCCTCGTTCAATTCGTACCTCATATTGTTTGCCCGAATGGCGCAAACTTTAAAAAGTATGTTCACATACTTAAACTTTCATTTCATATTAGTTATTATATCATCTGATTGTGAAAAATCTACTAATTTGTTCGAAACCGGACTTGATTGTGAAGCCTTTTTTGAACAATATGTGAAATACAATACTAATTGTAAGCGGAGTCACCGATAGTTTTCACATGCACAAATACGTGAATATAGCAATAACTCTGCTTGTCCCTATCGAATCAGTGCTTGCTGTGATAAAATGGAAAGGATAACTGCCAGTATTTATTCAGAAAGAGGACACTGCATATGATTTTACTGCAAGGACAAAATTTGGCGCGCCTTTTTGGGGCAAGCGTCTTATTCGACAATATTCAAATTACTGTACAGGACCATTCGCGCATTGCGCTCGTCGGCCGAAACGGAGCAGGGAAATCAACCCTTCTGAAAATTTTAGCAGGCATCGAAACAACGGATGCCGGTTCTGTTTCCAAGAGCAAGGACGTTACGATCGGCTACTTGGATCAGCATAGCGCGGTCGATTCCTCCAATACGATTTGGCAGGAAATGTTGACCATTTTTGCCCCGCTCATCCAATTAAGCAAAGAAGCTGAGCAAGCCGCTTTCGCTTTGGGGGATCCGGACCTGCTCGAGGATGAAGAAGCGTATCAAAAAGCTTTGGAGCGCTACGACCATCTTCAGCATACTTTGCATGAAAAGAATGCGTACGGCTATGAATCCGAGATCCGTTCGGTGCTGCACGGGTTCCAGTTCTACGAAGAGGATTACGATCGCCCCATTTCCCAATTGTCCGGCGGCCAGAAAACAAGGCTCGCCTTGGCCAAAATCCTGCTCGAGAAGAACGACCTGCTCATTTTGGATGAACCCACCAACCATCTGGACATCGATACGTTGGCTTGGCTCGAAAATTACCTGATCGGTTACAACGGCTCGCTTTTGATCGTTTCCCATGACCGCTACTTCCTGGACAAAGTCGCCACTGAAGTCTATGAAATCAGCCGCCACAAAATCCAGCATTACAAAGGGAACTATTCCTATTATCTGACCGAGAAAGCAGCCCGCCTGGAACAGGAATTGAAAGCTTACGAGAAGCAACAGGATGAAATCTCCAAATTGGAGGATTATGTCGCCCGTAACTTGGCGCGTGCCTCCACGACCAAGATGGCGCAAAGCCGCCGCAAACGGCTTGAGAAGATGGAGCGGATGGACAAGCCGAAAGGCGATGAACGGTCCGCCCGCTTCTCCTTCGAGATCGCAAAAGAGAGCGGAAACGTCGTCTTGACTCTTGAAAACGGTGCTGTCGGCTATGCCGATACGGTCTTGGCTGAACCGATCAATCTTGACATCCGCAAACAGCAGGCAATCGCGATTGTCGGGCCGAACGGGATCGGTAAGTCCACTTTGCTGAAGTCGATCATTTCCGAGATTCCGCTTTTGAAAGGCAGAGTCCAGCTCGGCGCCAATGTCGATCTCGGTTATTACGACCAAGAGTTAGGCAACCTTTCCAAAAACAAGAGCGTACTCGCCGAAATTTGGGATCTTCACCCTACATTGAACGAAAAAGATGTGCGCAGCATCCTGGGGAGCTTCCTGTTCTCCGGCGCCGATGTCGAAAAAACGATCCCGGCATTGAGCGGCGGCGAAAAGGCGCGTCTTTCGCTCTGCAAATTGGCCTTGGACCAAAAGAACTTCCTAGTCCTCGATGAACCCACGAACCACTTGGATATCGACAGCAAGGAAGTGCTCGAAAATGCCTTGATCGATTATGACGGGACCCTGCTTTTCGTTTCCCACGACCGTTATTTCATCAACCGGATTGCGACCAGCATTATCGAACTCTCCGCTGAGGGCAGCAAATTGTACCTCGGGGACTACGATTACTACATCGAAAAGAAACAGCAAGAAGCGGCGTTGGCAGCTCTGCACCAGGCCGAAAATGCTGCCGAAGCAACTGCCGCTGTCGAGCCTCTTTCGAAAGCCAAAGGGGATTACGTTTCTTCCAAGGAAAAGCTGAAATTGGAAAGAAAACTGGCACGCCAAGTTGAGGCTTTGGAGGACGAATTGGCGACCGTAGAGGAGGCCATCGCTGCGATCGAACTGCAATTGACCGAGCCTGAAGTCTATGGGGATCATGAAAAAGTCCAACAGTTCAATCAGCAATTGCTCGCTCTCCAGGCGCGGCAGGATGAACTGATGCAGGATTGGGAAGATCAGACAACCGCGCTTGAGGAACTGAGCGAATAGTCAAGCGGGTAACCGTTTCGGCTCACACGTTTCCTGTTTCAGTTGAGCGATGCCGGAGCTTTTGTTAAGATGCACTGGAACAAGTACGCATAATATGGAGGTAAGAATATGTTGGAAGCCGTTTTATTTGATATGGATGGTGTCATCATCGATACGGAACCATTCTTTTTGCGATCAGAGAGTATGTTATTGAAGGAATTTGGAGTGGACACCGAGTTGGAGTACCATTTCCGCTACCAAGGAACAACGCATGAGTATATGTGGGAAACAATGAAAAATGAATTCAATCTGGATGCTCCGGTCGGCGAATTGGTGGAGCGGGCGAACGTCATCCGGAATCGCCTGATGGAAGAAGATGGCCTGCAACCGATTCCGGGTGTGATCCCATTCATTGCACGCCTGCATGAAGCGGGTGTTCCATTGGCGATCGCCTCTTCCTCTCCGTTGACGGATATCCATAAGGCTGTAAAAGCATTGGACATCGAAAAACATTTCAGCTATTTCGTTTCGGGAGAGAGCGTTGCGCATTCGAAACCCGCGCCGGATATCTTCCTTGATGCTGCCGAAAACCTGAAAGCCAAACCGGAAAACTGCGTCGTCATAGAGGATTCCAGAAACGGGGTTGCCTCTGCACATGCAGCCGGCTGCAAATGCATCGGTTTCCGCAATCTGGAGTTCCCGCCGCAGGATCTGTCTTTGGCAACCGTCATCGTCTCCGATTTCTCGGATCTCGATGCCGCTTACTGCAAAGCTCTGATCGATTAAGCAGTACAAATAAAGAGAACGCTGGTCGACATAATCGGCCAGCGTTCTCTTCTTTTCTTATTCTCCGAGCACCAATCCGGGATGTGCATTCAGATCGTATCCGGCAAAATGTTTTTGTCGGTATTCGGTGTAGGCCGCAGCCCCGATCATCGCCGCATTGTCCCCGCAAAGCGAAAACGGAGGGATGACAAATTCGACTTCCGGAAGCTCTTGTGCCATTTTTGCGGACAACGCCTCGCGCAGCCCTCTGTTGGCAGCGACTCCGCCGGCCAGCAGCAGCTGCTTGATGTTCTTTTCTTTGGCCGCGCGCAATGTCTTATGCACCAGAACCTCCACGACGCTCGCCTGAAAACTGGCGGCCAAATCGTACGGATTGATGTCATCCCCTTTTTGGCGCGCATTGTGGACGGTATTGATGACGGAACTTTTCAATCCGCTGAAACTGAAATCGTAATTGTCTTCCTTGATCATAGCGCGCGGGAAATGCATCGTCTCTTTGCCTTCATGAGCCATTTCATCCATTTTTTTCCCGCCAGGATATGGCAAGCCCAAAATGCGGCCGATTTTGTCGTAAGCTTCCCCCGCGGCATCATCCCGCGTTTCGCCGATGATGTCAAAAGAGCCGTCCGCTTCCATATACACCAATTCCGTATGCCCTCCGCTGACAACCAGGGACAGCAACGGGTAGCGCATCGGCGTCACCAACTGGTTCGCATAGATATGGCCGGCCATATGATTGACCGGAATGAGCGGTTTCTGATGCGCAAAAGCCAACGCTTTCGCCGCACTGACGCCGATCAGCAACGACCCTACCAAGCCTGGGCCATGCGTCACCGCAACAGCATCGATGCCATCGAAAGTGACCTGTGCCTCACTCAATGCCGCTTCAACGATTTGGGTGATCTGCTCGACATGATGGCGGCTCGCCACTTCCGGCACGACCCCGCCAAAGCGCATATGGCTTTTGATCTGGGAAGCGACAACATTCGAAAGGACCGTATTTCCGTTTTTCACCACAGCTACACTTGTTTCATCGCAACTGCTCTCTATCGCGAGTATGGTCACATCTGTTTCCGTCATCAGCCTTCCGCCTCCTCTTCATTTTCCGATGTCAGCGCCAATTCCATGATGTAGGCATCCTCTATCGGATTCTGATAATAATTTTTCCTTTTGAATATTTCTGTAAAACCTATTTTTTTGTACAGGTTATAGGCAGCTTCATTAGAGACACGGACTTCAAGCCAGAGCCGTTCCATCCCCTTTGCTTTCAGCAAGGCAATCATTTCTTGCAACAATTTTGTTCCGATTCCTTTTGCCTGATGATCAGGCGCTACCGCAAAATTGTTGATCGACGCCTCATCGACAACCGCCATGCAACAAATAAAGCCAATTAACTTGTTTTCTTCCATGCAGCCTGTATAAAGGGAATGATTATCCTTCAGTTCAGACAGGAATGAGGATGCTTTCCAACTGGAATGCCCCTCGTTGGCCAGCAATGTAAGTTCATACAAAGCCTGTGCATATTGCTCCAACTTGCCTGCGTCCGCCTTCAGGTCGCAGATTTCAAACGTGCGTTGCATGAACATCTTCCTTTTCTTCCGATTGTTTTCCCGCTAACGGCCATACCATCTCCAAAGCGTCTTCGCCATCACCGTGATAATAATGCTGCTTGACCCGTTCCGGCAGAAAACCCATTTTCGCGTACAAAGCCTTCGCCCGATGATTTGACATCCGCACTTCCAGACTGATGCTGGCGGCTCTTTTTTCGTCCGCAAAGCTTTTCAGCACACGCAACAACAACGTAGCCGCACCGATCTGCTGAAATTCGGGCACAACCGCCAAATTCGTGATATGGATGTCTTTCCCATCCAATCTGGCACCCAAAAAAGCGATGGGCGAATACCCTTCATAGAGAACGTAATACAGCGATTTGGGATTCTGCAGCATGTCATTCTCCAATGCCGTCCTTCCCCAAGGGGTCGCGCCATCATAGCTCATCCGCTCGATATAGAGAATATCCGGAATATGCTGTTTTCTGCCGACCATCAATCTGACGGGCAGCTGATTGCGCAGCAAATAGGTTTCCTCATCGGAGGGAACGCGCTTGTAAACAAAATTGGACAGGATGTATGACCGGACATCGGTTTGAATTTCCTTGTACACGGATTTAAATCGATGAATCCACTCTTTCAACGTAGTCTTCCCTCCGATTACTGTGATGCTGTTCTTCCCATTTTTCTTCAGCTTCCGGGTTTTTCAAATAAGCTGGCACAAATGTGTGTGGATCCTCCGCTGTTCCAGATTCCGAAAGTGTCGCCAGAACGCTCGCCCGCGGCAAAGCCTGTGACTCGCCCGCAAACAGCGCGCGCTCCTTGAACAATTCACTGATGCGCGCGCGGTATTTGCTTACATCCTCTCCAACGAACAGATAGGTGCCTTCTTCCGCCAACAAACGCTGGAACCACTCTTCACTGGCTATATGTGTGTCGGCAATCCGTTCCATCAACAAATTTTCCTCGAATTGATAAACCGCTGTGTAACAGTTGCCCCGGCGTGCGTCAATCATAGGGACAAGCTTGTGCGCAGCACCTTCACAATTGCCGGCGATAACCTTCAGGCTGGAAATCGGCACTAGCGGAATCGCCAATGTCCACGCCAAGGTCTTGGCGATGGTCGCTCCGATCCTGACCCCTGTGTACGATCCCGGCCCCTTTGCGACTGCGATGCGTTCCAAATCGGCAGGCTTCCATCCGGCAAGCTGCATGACATGGTTCACTGCTGGCATCAATTGGGTGCTGTGCTGAAGATTTCCGTTGGTGGTTACTTCTGCGAGCAAACGGCCGTTTTCGCACACTGCCGCGCTCATGGTCTGGTTTGAGGATTCAATGGCTAATGTTTTCATCTAGATAGCCTCCTTTCACTAATTATTCTGCTCATCCATTATAGCATTTAATCAGAGCGTTGAACTACCCCCACCTACGCATTCACTTAGACGAATGACGCTTCCATCCTCAAGGGCTATTGCTTGATTCTGATACTAGATACGTTAAAATAGGTTATAGCAAGCGCTGCCAATCAGGGTGACATCAAAAGGAGGAGACATCATGGATTCAGGTATGGGCGATAAATTAAAAGGCATGAAGGACAAAGTTGTCGGCAAAATCAAAGAGGAATACGGCGACCTAGTGGACGACCCCGAAAAAGAACTCGAAGGAAAACTCCAACAGGCACGCGGTGAAGCAGTCGAAAAAGCGGGCGAAATCAAAGAAGACATCAGCGACAAAGTTGATGAGTTAGCAGACAAAGCAAATGATAAAATCGATGAGTGGAAAAAATAAGACTCATGTATGATCTGACATGAAAAGAAGCCGCCTCAACAACCTGTAACGGTTTTGTTGAGACGGCTTCTTTTTTTCAGAATGGGGCTTTGACAAAATCACTTTGTCGATGCGCGCTTGACCCATTCAGTGGATAAGCTGATTTTCTTGGCTATTTTCCGCGGATAGGCGATGCGGTCCAGCAACAAGGATACGCCTGTGTTGCCCATCTCGCGCGTGTCGACACGGATGGTCGATAACGGGGGATAGACGTATTTGGCGACATTGCTGTCGTTGAATCCGACTACCGATATTTGATCCGGTACCGCAATATCCGCTTCCTGCAGCGCCCGCAAAGCCCCTATGGCGATCGCATCGTTTTCGGCAAACAGGAATGTCGGCAATTGTTCCGGATTATCTCTGAGCAACTGATTCATCATCTCGTATCCCGAAGAAGTGCTGAAACTCCCACTGCGGTGATACTTGTCCCGGTACCACCCCCGCTTGCGCAGTTCGGCCAGAAACAGTTCCGACCGCAGATCGCGGACCAGCATCTCTTTGTCGTTCGTCAGCTCCTTGCCTTCCAAAAAGCCGATTTTGGTATGTTCACCTCTGTCCATTTCGGCAATGACTTGTTCCATTGCCGATGCAAAATCGACAATGACGCAATCCTGTTTCCATTTGAACTGATCCGAGTCGATGAAGCACAATGGTTTCCCGAAATCCATCAGCCGTTGGACTTGACGCTCCCCAAACTTGCCGATTGCCACGATGCCGATGACGTCCTTTTCGATTTCAAAGTTCACATCATGGAAAACGCGCAAGACATCGTACCCTTCGGCTTCGGCGCGTTCCTCGGCCCCTAAACGGATGCCTTGATAATAGAGGTCATCCAACTCTTCCTCCTGGGTGTACCATTGCAGCAGCAGGATTTTTTCCCTGCTTTTCTTTTTTTTCGTTTTGGTGTAATTCAGCTCTTTTGCGGCTGCGAAAATCCGATCCTTCGTTTCCTTCCCGACAGAAAGCGTCTCATCGTGGTTCAGCACGCGCGAAACTGTCGCAGTCGAGACCCCTGCCCTTTCGGCGATGTCCTTCATGGTCGCCATCCTACTTCACCTCCGTCGTTCTTCTGTGCAATTTCATTTCCGCTTTTCAAGTGTGTGCAAAAAGCGATCAAAGCCCGCTTGCCCTTCCGGTGTCTGCTTGTACACGCCCGCATCCTCGATCACGCGCAGGAATTTTCCGCCTACTGCCTCATGGATCATTTCCATGACGGACTCTGTTTCGAAAGGCCCTTGCTGCTTCAGTTCTTCGGCCCAGTCCCGATGACAGGAGGCGACATCAGTGGTTTTTCCCAGCAGATAGTCGGCAATTTCATTGAGCTCCGTATCCAATCGCGGCGGCAGGATCGCCAGGCCAAGCACTTCGATCAAGCCGATGTTTTCTTTTTTGATGTGCTGGACATCCGGATGCGGATGGAAGATGCCATCAGGGAATTCCACGGTTGTCCGGTTATTCCGCAATACCACATCCAACTCGTAGGCTTCTCCGACACGGCGCGCAATGAGCGTCACCGCATTATGGCGCATGCCAGCCGTTTCCGCCAAGATATCCGCTTGGGGATCGCTGTAGCTCTGCCATTCTTCCATAATGGTGCACGCGGCGGCAGCGACCGCATCCCTATCCTCTGAACGGAGACGAATGACCGAAAGCGGCCAAAAGAGCACTTCGGCTTCGACTTCCGGGAAACCGTCCAGCGCCAGGTTCCGGAGAACTCTGGCAGCTTCCATGGGAAAATGGTGGCGCCCGCCTTGGTAATGTTCATGGCTGAGGATGGAGCCTCCGACTATCGGCAATCCCGCGTTGGAACCGATGAAATAGTGCGGGAAGACCGTCACGATCTCCAACAGGTTCGCAATCGTATCTTCCGAGACATTCATGGGCATATGTTCTTCGGAAAGGATGATGCAGTGCTCGTTATAATAGGAATAAGGCGAATACTGAAAGCCCCAGTTTTCCCCGAACAAAGGCAGCCGCACAATCCGATGGTTGCTTCTCGCTGCCGCACCGGCTCTCCCTTTATACCCTTCGTTTTCCATACAAAGCGCACAAACAGGATAGTTGCCGCCTTCCGATTGACGCGCAGCCTCCATCTGTTGGCGCGTTTTCTCGGGTTTGGAAAGGTTTATCGTAATCTCCAGCTTGCCGTACTTGGAATCGATCGAAAAATGTTTATTTTTTGCGATTTTCCTAGTCTTGATGTAGTCATTATCCTGGCTCAAACGATAGAACTCATCGGTTGCCCGCATCGGCGCTTCTTCATAATGCATCCAGAAACGCTTATTCACTTCCGAAGGCAACGGCGTGATCAGTTCCATGATTTGCGCTTCCATGATTTCGATTTCTTCGGGAACATCAGCAATCAGACGATTTTCAATCGCGTAGCCGATCATCCGATCCAGTGAGTCAAGCAAATTTGGCAAAGGAATGGAAGGTATTTTTTGAACATCATAAACGTCTATCCCTAACAACCCCAATAGATGGTTGATGGCGTATCGCTCATCCAGGCTATGGATGCGATGGGCCGCAATGCCTTTACTGACAAAATCCCGTATGACTTGATCGATGCTGCTATCCTGCAAATTTACCCCTCATTCCTCTGTTGTTGTAGGTTTAATTATAGCATATGCGCTCCGGTAAATTTTACTGCTATCTTAACTTTTTATTTACCGACTGCTTTAAACTTACTATTTGACAGCGTGATTTTCTCGTGTTATCATTATTTCGAATTCGAGATAATTAGTTTGATGAACCCAAAATCAGTCAAAAGGAGTGTCTTTAATAATGAAGAAAACCGCAGGAATCCATCATATCACAGCCATCGTGGGTCATCCGCAGGAAAACGTCGACTTTTATGCCGGCGTGCTCGGGATGCGTATGATCAAACAGACCGTCAACTTCGACGATCCGGAAACCTATCATCTTTACTTCGGCAATGCGGACGGCGAACCAGGGACCGTGATCACATTCTTCCCGTGGGCCAAATCCCGCCAGGGCAGCATCGGCGATGGCCAGGTCGGCATCACCGTTTATGCAGTTCCCGCTGGCTCCCTGTCATTCTGGGAAAAACGCCTGTCCGATTACAACGTTCCGTTCGATAAATCGACCCGTTTCGGGGAAACGTATCTGGACTTTGATGATCCGCATGGCTTGCATCTGGAATTGGTGGAACGGGAAGACGGAAAAAATAACCCTTACTCCTTCAACGGCGTCCCCTCAGAACACGCCATCAAAGGTTTTGCGGGAGCTGTCCTGTTGACGGGAGCGCCCGAGGAAACTGCAGCTGTCGTCGAAAAAGTGATGGGCTTGGAACGCATCGCTCAGGAAGATGATCTGATGCGTTTCCGTTCCGAAGCTGCTCTCGGCAATACCGTCGACATCAAAATGACCTCCGTCGGTGCTGGTGTCATGGGCGTCGGAACCGTCCATCATATCGCATGGCGGGCAAAAGATGAAGCGGATCATCTGGATTGGCTGAAGCATGTCACCGCCCTAGGACAGCATGCCACTCCTGTCCGGGACCGCAATTATTTCAAAGCCCTTTACTTCAGGGAAAAAGGCGGCATCCTTTTCGAAATCGCCTCGGATTCGCCTGGATTCGCCATAGATGAGCCCCGCGAAACGATGGGCCAGAAATTGATGCTGCCGCCGCAGTACGAAAGCAGACGTGAGGCCTTGATGGCAAGACTCATCCCATTCGAAGTCCGCAAAGTATAAACAGAGAGGATTGATTTAGATGAATCATCAACATACTTTCAACCAAGGGAATCCGGAAAGGCCTTTGCTGCTGTTATTGCATGGCACAGGCGGAACCGAACACGACCTGTTTTTCCTCGGAGAGGCGATCGATCCGGAAGCTTCTCTGCTGGGTGTGCGCGGAAACGTGACCGAATCCGGCATGAACCGTTATTTCCGCCGTTTGGCAGAAGGCGTATTCGACGAAAATGACTTGGATTACCGCACGAATGAATTGCTTGCGTTCCTGGATGACGCATCAAAGGAATACGGCTTTGACCGGAATAACATCGTAGCGATCGGATACTCAAATGGTGCAAATATAGCCGGGAGTATGATATACTCTTTCAAAGATGCGGTCAAAGGAGCCATCCTTCATCATCCGATGGTCCCGTTCCGCAGTCGTCAATTGCCTGATCTGCATTCCCTTCCTGTCTTTATCGGTGCGGGCACAAATGATCCGCTTTGCCCACCGGAAGAAAGCACGGAATTGTTGGCGACACTAGAAGGAGCCGGCAGTGAGGTATCCATTTATTGGGGAAATGCTGGACACTCACTGACGAATGAAGAGGTTGTTGCAGCGAAAGCTTGGTACAACAAACACTTCTGATATCTCCTTCCACATGAGAGGAGAAACATATATGGAAAAACTGTTAAACAGAATCAATGAATTGGCCCGCAAAGCCAAAACGTCGGATGGTCTGACCGAAACCGAAAAAATCGAGCAGCAGCAACTGCGTCAAACCTACATCAAATCGTTCCGCAGTTCTTTTGATGAAATCCTTTTGAATTCAAAAGTTTATGATCCCGAGGGTAATGACATTACGCCTAAGAAACTGGTCGAAGCTCAAAAAGACAAACGCCGTACTGATGTGAAAAACATTTTGGGCGATAAGAACATCGTGCACCTGCACCCAGAGGATGCCGACAAAAAGTAATGCCGAAAAGACAAACAGGACCCACTCCGTATTGATACTGGAGTGGGTCCTGTTTTTTTGCGCTGGATTAAGAGTATCCTCTTCTAAACGCGAATCATCACGCTCTAAGTTGAACTCTGAATTGCAGAACGGACGTCCACTTCACACCCAAGTATTAAATCTGAAAAACACAGATTTTATCCTTGGGTGCTCCAGTGATTCCGTTCTAAACGCAATTCATCGTATCCTTTAATAGGCTCTTGCTAACCAGACTGTGTGTTTGGCTGGTTTGCCGGATACGATGCAGGTTGTTTTTTCGACTGGCGGGTTGAAAGGCATGTTGCGGGTCGTGAAGCCAGTCTCTTCCTTGATCTTCGCTTCCGTTTCAAGTTCACCGTCCCATCCTGCCAATACGAATCCAGGCACTTCGCCTGCTGCTTTCTTCGCTTCGATATGTGCTTTCAGTTCGTCCAACGTATCGATGTTGGTGTATTCATTGGCTTTGCGGTTTTCGCGGGCCGTTTCCAACAGACGGACTTGCATTTCGTCCAATGCTTTCGGCACGAAGTCCATGATCTCATCCAAGGATACAGCCACTTTGTCGGAAAGGTCACGCATTTTCACCATGACTTGGTTGTTTTCCATATCGCGCGGTCCGAATTCGATGCGCATCGGTACGCCCTTCAGTTCCCACTCATTGAATTTGAATCCAGGCGAGTTGTCGCTGTCGTCCAAGAGAACACGGATACCGGCCGCCTTCAATTCTGATTGCAATACTTCCAGACGTTCCACGATTTCAGGTTTCTTCTTCCATGGGCCAACCGGCATCAGGACGACTTGTTTCGCTGCGACTTTAGGCGGCAAGACCAATCCTTGTTCATCACCGTGGACCATGATCAGCGCACCGATCAAACGTGTCGAGACGCCCCAAGAAGTAGTATGCGCATAAACGTGCTCGTTATCGCGGTTCAAGTATTTGATGTCGAATGCTTCCGCGAATTTCGTGCCCATATAGTGGGAAGTGCCGGCTTGGACAGCTTTTCCGTCTTTCATCATCGCTTCTACGGAGTAAGTATCGACCGCACCCGCGAAACGTTCTGAAGGTGTTTTTTGCCCTTCGTAGACTGGGACTGCCAACAATCCTTCGATGACTTCTTTGTAGACTTGCAGCATACGCATGGTGCGACTGCGCGCATCTTCTTCATCGGAATGGGCTGTGTGGCCTTCTTGCCAAAGGAACTCGGAAGTACGCAGGAACGGCAATGTTTTCTTTTCCCAACGGAACACGTTTGCCCATTGGTTGATTTCCATCGGCAGATCGCGGTAAGAGTTGATCCAGTCACTGAAAGCCGTACCGATCATCGTTTCCGATGTTGGGCGCAATGCCAAACGTTCTTCCAATTTTTCGCCGGCAGCTTCCGTTACCCAAGGCAGTTCCGGACTGAAGCCTTCGATGTGGTCTTTTTCTTTCGTGAAGAATGATTCCGGGATCAGCATCGGGAAGTAGGCGTTGCGGATGCCTTCCTCTTTGAAACGGGTGTTGAATTCTTCCTGGATATGTTCCCAGATTTCATAGCTGTCCGGCTTAAAAATGATGCAGCCGCGTACAGGTGAATAATCCATCAGATCAGCTTGTTTGATGGTTTGGATATACCATGCTGAAAAATCTTCTTTTTGTAAGTTACTCATGTTTTTCCTCCTGATTTTTAAAATATTTTCCTTATTTGATTGCAAAAAAATAAGCATAATCCATCCTTAACAAGGACGAAATATACTTTCCTGATGTATTTCCGCGGTACCACCTTCATTGGCTTTCATTATTGGCGAAAGCCCAACTCAACATCTGGTAACGGCAGAATGCCGGCCATATTTCTATGGCATACTGTCAGGTAGGTTCAACGGATCAGTGGGGGTCCCTCTTCCAGCCTAGGAAAGACTCTCTTTGCCCATCATCCATTTACTGTTCCTTACGCTCAATCACTAATTATTGTATGAGAAAAGCTCCGAAATAGCAATGCTTTTTTACCATTCAGCCTTCTCTTGCTTGTCGGAAGTATTCTTCCTTCAAAATCCCGTAATAAGCCATGTCGCAGCTGCGCCCTTTGAAGACTTTGTGTCTGCGCAATATCCCTTCCGGCTGCATCCCGATGCGTTTCATCACTTCGCCCGAAGCCGGGTTCAGGATATCATGCATCGCAAAGACTTTTTCCAGTTCCAAAACTTCAAAAGCCATAGCCGTGATGAGCTTGCCGGCTTCCGTCATATAGCCGTTGCCGCGGTAATTCTTGTTCAACGTATAGCCTATTTCCGCAATGCGGTCGGTCAGGTTCGGACGGATATCGATCGTTCCGATCATTTTTTTGGTGTCCTTCACTACAATCGCATACTTTCCCGCCGGCGCCGCCATGAAGTAATTCGCAATGGCTTCTTCCGTCATCACCCGATCGCGATGCGTTTCGAAGACAAAATGAGTCGTTTCCTCATCGGAAGCATACGCGAACATATCCGGAGCATCCGCCAGATCGACCGGACGCAGCAGGAT
Source organism: uncultured Trichococcus sp. (assembly GCF_963663645.1). NCBI lineage: Bacteria > Bacillati > Bacillota > Bacilli > Lactobacillales > Carnobacteriaceae > Trichococcus > uncultured Trichococcus sp. The sequence goes on along the minus strand of NZ_OY760503.1, from coordinate 1,391,981 downwards.
ACGCTCGCCTTCCAAAATGCTGTGCTTCATCAATTCCAACATAATGTCCATAACTGAACCTCCTGCATTTGATTCGCTCTTCAACAATAGATAACAAAAAGGCGGAGCGACCGGATTTGCCTGTCGATCCGCACTTCATCGGAAAATATTATACCATCTTCATCGGATCGACGTACCGATCGAACTCTTCAGCCGTGACATGTCCCATCGCAACAGCCGCCTCTTTCAGGGAAGTGCCGTCCACGAAAGCCTTCTGGGCGATCTTGGCTGCTTTTTCATAGCCGATGTACGGGTTCAACGCAGTCACCAGCATCAAGGAGTTGGTCAGGTTATGGTTGATTTTGTCTTGTTCCGCCTTGATTCCGCTCGCGCAGTTTTCATCAAAGCTGATCAGCGCGTCCGCAAGTAGGCGGACAGACTGCATGAAGCTGTTCACGATGAGCGGCATATAGGTGTTCAGCTGGAAAGAGCCTTGCGAAGCCGCAAACCCGATGGCGCTGTCGTTGCCCATCACTTGGATGCAGGCCATCGTTACGGCTTCGGATTGCGTCGGATTGACTTTTCCGGGCATGATCGAACTTCCCGGCTCATTCATCGGGATGCTGATTTCGCCGATGCCGCTTCTCGGACCGCTCGCCAGCCAACGGACATCATTGGCGATCTTGTAGAAATTGGCCGCCAACGCTTTGACTGCCCCGTGCGTGTGCACGAAAGCATCCTTGCTGGTCAGCGCATGGAATTTATTCTCTGCTCCGACGAAGGCCTCGCCCGTGCGTTCCGCAACCTTCTCGATCGTTTTTTGGATGAAGACCGGATCGGCGTTCAGTCCCGTTCCGACAGCCGTTCCGCCTAAGGCGACTTGCCGCATGTATTTCAAGGAGTCCTCGATCATGGACTTGGTTTCCTCAAGCATAACGCGCCAAGCACTGATCTCCTGGCCTAACGTCAATGGCGTCGCATCCTGCAGATGGGTACGGCCCAATTTGACGATCGCCGCATTTTCCTGCTCCAAGCGGGTCAGTGTGCCGATCAGCTGCTCAATCGCCGGATACAGTTTGTTTTTTATGTACAGTACGCCGGCAATGTGCATGGCAGCCGGGAATGTATCATTGGAGCTCTGGCCCTTGTTCACATGGTCGTTGGGATGGATGCCGCCGTCAACAAGCTGGTTGCCCCGGTTCGCCAGCACTTCGTTCACGTTCATATTGGATTGCGTGCCGCTTCCGGTCTGCCATACGGACAAAGGAAACTGATCGTCCCATTTCCCTTCAAGCACTTCATCAGCCGCCAAAAGGATGCCCTTTGCCACGGTCTCGTCCAACAAACCGACTTCATGGTTTGATGCCGCAGCAGCCCGCTTGATTTCGACCAATGCATAGATGACTTCCATCGGAATCTTTTCGATTCCGATCTTGAAGTTTTCCAGGCTGCGCTGCGTCTGTGCACCCCATAATTTATCCGCTGCTACTTTTACTTCCCCTAATGAGTCATGTTCAATCCGATATTCCATTCATCCCGTTCCTTCCTGTCGTTTCTTCCGTTTGCGGACGTGCTTTTTGTCCTAATATTCCGCTTTCCAGATGGCAGCTTCGACAGCTTCCATCGGGTTCGTTATTTCAACGCCATTTACGCCGTCTTCGATGGCCGCTTGGATGACGGCCGCAGCAACCAATTTCGAGGCTTCGCGCAACTGGGAAACCGGAGGCAAGATCGCTGCTCCCGCTTCCTCCAAGTTTTGGAGGGAAGTGATGCCGTGCGCGGCAGCGGACAGCATTCTGTCCGTCACTGTCTTCGCTTTTGCGATGACGATTCCGAAGCCCAAGCCCGGATACAACAAGGCGTTGTTCGCTTGGCCGATTTTATAGTCCACGCCATTGTATGCGATCGGATCGGATGGGCTGCCGGTAACGACCAACGCTCTCCCCTCGGACCAGGCAATGACGTCCGATGCCTTCGCTTCACATAATCTGGTCGGATTCGAGATCGGCATGATGGCCGGCCTTTCATTGTATGCTGCCATCTTTTCGACGACCGCTTGCGTAAAGGCACCGGCTTGGCCTGATGTACCGATCAATACAGTTGGTTTGACCGCATCGATGATTTCAGCCAAATCGGTCAGTGGTGCAGGAAATTCAACCGCAGAACGCGCATATTTTTGCTGACCAAGCGTAAGATCCGCCATGTCATCAGTGACCAGGCCATAGCGATCGACCATGTAAAACTGTTTGCGGGCTTCCTCACTGTCGGCCCCTTGCAGCAGCATCTCCATGAGGATTTGGTCGGAAACGCCGACACCGGCAGTCCCGCCACCGAAAACAAGGATTTTGTGTTCCGTGATCGGCTTATCGGTGATTCGGACCACTGAATCCATTGCAGCCGACATCATCACGCCGGTCCCTTGGATATCATCATTGAACGTACAGATTTTATCGCGGTACTGCTCCAGTATATTGGCGGCGTTATCGCGGCCAAAATCCTCCCAGTGGAACAGGACACCCGGGAACAGCGCAGACGCCTCTTCAACGAACGTTTCGATGAACGGGTAATACGCCTCCCCAGTCACGCGCTTGTGCTTGTTGCCGAGATAGAACGGATCTTCCAACAGTTCTTGGTTGTTTGTGCCCGCATCGATCACGATCGGCAACACCTCTTGCGGATTCAATCCCGAAGCGACGGTGTAGACGGCCAGTTTTCCGATTGAAATCGCGATGCCTTGGATGCCCCAATCGCCGATGCCAAGCACCCCTTCACCATCAGTGATGACCATCATTTTGATTTCTTCATCCATACCTTTGCTGCCGTTCAGTAAAGCGTTGCGGATAGCTTCCGGACGATTCACATCCAAGTAGACCGCATCCTGAGGAAGCTGGTAATCCCGCGAATAATTCATGACTGTGTCGGCGATGGTCGGCGTATAGATGACCGGCAACAACTCCGTCACATGTTTCCCGATGACATGGTAAAAAAGTACGCGATTCTGGGCGTAGATATTCATCAGATGCTTCTGTTTGGAATAGGCATCGGTCAATTGGCCTAGTTGCGCATAGACAATCTCCCCCTGTTCTTCCAACGTACGGACAGCGGTCGGCAATAAACCTTCCAGTCCTAATGTTGCCCGTTCTTCCAAAGTGAATGCGGTCCCTTTATTCAAAAATGGGTGACCCAATAAATCTTTTCCGTTAGTTTTCGACACGTTGACACACTCCTGCTCCATCATTTGTATGTATTTCTTTCCATGCTGTTCAGATCAAGGCTTGCCTTGCTGTTTCTGCCTGCAAACGCTAATCTGCCCAAGGTATTTCTATCGTGAGATGCTCATGCAGCTTTTTTTGGTAGTCAAGATCGGCTCTCCGCTTTTGCCGTCTTTCTTCATATCCACTGTTGATGAATTTTTCCTCGATCGTTTCCGGTACGATTTTCGGAAGACAGACTTTATGCCCATTTTCATCAGGGAGCGCCACAAAGGTCAAAAAGCAGGTCGCCGCCAAGTAACGTTCACCCGTCCGAAGATTCTCCCCGGTCACTTTTGTGAAGATTTCCATGGAAGTCTTCCCTGCTCCGGACACAAACGTATCGATGCAGACCGAATGCCCGGTCGGAAGCGGCTTGATGAAGTTCAATGTGTCCACCGATGCGGTCACATTGGTCGTACGTCCGAAACGCTCCCCAGAAATTGCCGCACAATCATCGATCATGCTCATCAGCTTCCCGCCGAACAAAGTACCGTGGTAATTTGAATCGAACGGAAAGACATGGTGCGTCTGTATCACCTTCGTCTGCCTGCAATATCTGATCTCCCGTTCTTGGTTCGCTTCCGTCATATCCGTCTTCATCCCTTTCTTTTTCGTAAACTCATTTTAGCATGCTTCATTTATTTTTAATAGTTTCGGCAAATAATTCTCATTTTTGTCACCTCTTCCCGGCTTTCTTTTCAAACCTTATTGTTGTAGAATGAATATAGGAAGCGTTTTCTGAACAAAAATCAAAAAGGAGCGGGTAGAAATGTTAGCAGAATACAAAAATATTTTGGTTCCCGTTGACGGTTCAGGTCAGTCAGAAGATTCGTTCAAAAAAGCTGTTGCCATTGCCAAACGCAATAACGCCGCGTTACATCTTATCTACGTCAAGGACACACGTAATGTTCCCCTTAGCCCTGAATATGAATCCAGATTGACGGAAGCATACAAGGATATGGAATATGAATTCTTGGATGAAATGATGACATTCGCTACAAATGAAGGGATTGAAATCAAGAAGTCTGTAACCAACGGCAACCCAATGACACTGATCGCTGAAGCATTTCCAAAAGAATACAACATTGATCTTATTGTCATCGGAGCGACCGGCAAAGGTGCGATCACCAGGGCTTTTGTTGGATCGGTCTCTAACTATGTGGTCCGTCATGCACCGTGTGATGTTTTGGTTGTCCGTACCTAAAAGTAGCGCACAATTTTTGCAGCCGTACCTCAGAAAACGTAAGAACAGCCCTGTACAGCTTTCGCTGCACAAGGCTGTTTCCTTTTAGGCACTATGCAGTTGGGAGCATATTCTTGCGCGTGTTCGATATCCCGCATTCGGCTAGATATCGTTGACCGTACCGCCCGCTTCTTCGCTGTCGATCCAGGCTCCATCAAAAAATTGGATGGCGTACGGCCCGCCGCTGGTAACGTCAAAATAAATTTGGTCTGCAAACGACTCTCCCGGTGCGACAGTATGCAGCCAGAAATAGGTGTAACGCAATGGCAAGTTTTTCCCCTCACCATCCAGCGCCGAAAAATAGTTGGGTGCGATATAGGTAGTGACGCTGCCATTATTGACATACTGTATTTCCACCTCCAACAGTTTTTCCCCAAGCGGATCGAGTCCCTCCAAGGCATCTATTTCCCTGATATCCATTACCGTCACCAGTTCATTTATCCCGGAACCTTCGCTCAAAAAGTTTTGCGCTTCGCCCTCATTGACTGTAAAAGCCGGCGGTGTTATCGTTGGGTTCTCATTCGGCAGAAAAGTTATTGTGCTATAGCTTTCAGGAGCAAGATCAGCCAAATCGATTCCGGTATCGCCATAGATGACGGATGTATCCGTCGTGAAAGTAATTTCCGTTTTGACACTGGGGCCTTGATAAGGGTAGTCGAATTCCCAGAGGTTGTTCGTTTCGCGGTAGTCGACAGCCGTGCCTTCAATGATGGCCGTCACTTGATCATAACCTTCGGCCGCACCTTCTAACGCAAAATAGTTATACTTATCCCCTCGAGTGATCCCGTCCTTTACGCCGCTTGAAAAGGTGATTGTTTTAGCCGCGCTTTCTTCAGCCTCGACAGCAACAGAAGATGACTTTTCGCTCACCACAGAATCCAAGGTTGAACTTTCAGTTTCATTTTGGCATGCCGCAAAGACACAGGCACAGAAAACGAGCAACAATCCTGACTTTTTATTCATGGGAATTCCCCCTTCAACAAACAGCACAACAGGTTTCCAGCTTATGATCCTCACCCCCATTTTAGCAAATTCATCAACAAAAAACGAATTCCGGACTTTCTTCAGGACATTGCAAGGAGAATTGACTATAATGGAAACATGCTTAATTCTGGAAGAAATTCATCACGGATAAGCCATTAGAAAATCAGAAGGGAGCGGTATGGATGCGGTTCATGACTAAAGGATTACTATTCACTGGCATAGCTGCACTATTGGTCGGATACGAAATGAACCGCAACGCCTTTAACGAAAGGTTCCCTTTTCTTGAGCAGGCCGTTCAATCGGACATGTCCGAAAAAATCCAAGTGCTGACAAGCCCTGAAGGCATCGACCTGCTCGTAGCACCCTTCACCAGACCTGAAGAAATTGATTATACTTTGGTGGAAGATAAAATCATGTTTTTGCTGAATGACCTTCGCCTGAAGAAAGGCTTTCTTCCCCTCACAAAGAACGAAACGCTTAAAGCAGCCGCCGATTACCGGGCCATCGAAACCCAGACATCGTTTTCGCACACCAGGCCAGACGGAACCGATTTCTACACGATCATCCTGACCGATGCTTACTGGTATCCCTATCAAACTGTCGGAGAAAATCTGGCAATGGCTACGTATTTCAAGGACGAGGAAGGTATGGCCGAATTTTTGTTCAATGGGTGGGTGGAAAGCGAAGGCCATTACGCCAATATGGTTCATCCCGATTTCCTCGAAGTAGGCATCGGCGTCCATTATGACGGAGAATTTCTGTATGCCGTACAACTGTTTGGGAAGCAAAATCAATAATCGGGATCAATGCAAAAAAGCGCAAAAAAAAGCAAGCAGCAGTAATATCCTGCATGCTTGCTTTTCGTTTGCGCGGCAACGTCCTAGTCTCACAAAGGGAAACCCTTCACTACAATCGGCGCTAAGAAGCTTAACTTCTGTGTTCGAGATGGGAACAGGTGTGACCTTCTTGCCATCGTCACCGCACATTTTTCAAGAGAACCTTGTTCTCTCAAAACTGAATCTACAAAATTAAAGGGAACCCGAAAACACCGCTTGAGTTTTCTTCTTTTTAAAAATTGGTTAAGTCCTCGACCGATTAGTATTGGTCCGCTCCATACATCGCTGTACTTCCACTCCCAACCTATCTACCTGATCATCTCTCAGGGGTCTTACTCACTTAAAGTGATGGGAAATCTCATCTTGAGGGGGGCTTCACGCTTAGATGCTTTCAGCGTTTATCCCGTCCACACATAGCTACCCAGCGATGCTCTTGGCAGAACAACTGGTACACCAGCGGTGTGTCCATCCCGGTCCTCTCGTACTAAGGACAGCTCCTCTCAAATTTCCAACGCCCGCGACGGATAGGGACCGAACTGTCTCACGACGTTCTGAACCCAGCTCGCGTACCGCTTTAATGGGCGAACAGCCCAACCCTTGGGACCGACTACAGCCCCAGGATGCGATGAGCCGACATCGAGGTGCCAAACCTCCCCGTCGATGTGAACTCTTGGGGGAGATAAGCCTGTTATCCCCAGGGTAGCTTTTATCCGTTGAGCGATGGCCCTTCCATGCGGAACCACCGGATCACTAAGCCCGACTTTCGTCCCTGCTCGACTTGTAGGTCTCGCAGTCAAGCTCCCTTCTGCCTTTACACTCTACGAATGATTTCCAACCATTCTGAGGGAACCTTTGGGCGCCTCCGTTACATTTTTGGAGGCGACCGCCCCAGTCAAACTGCCCGTCTGACACTGTCTCCCTGCTCGCTAAGAGCAGCGGGTTAGAGTGGTCATATCACAAGGGTAGTATCCCACCGTTGCCTCCTCCGAGACTGGCGTCCCGGTATCTTCGGCTCCTACCTATCCTGTACATGTGATACAAACACGCAATATCAAACTGCAGTAAAGCTCCATGGGGTCTTTCCGTCCTGTCGCGGGTAACCAGCATCTTCACTGGTACTATAATTTCACCGAGTCTCTCGTTGAGACAGTGCCCAAATCGTTACGCCTTTCGTGCGGGTCGGAACTTACCCGACAAGGAATTTCGCTACCTTAGGACCGTTATAGTTACGGCCGCCGTTTACTGGGGCTTCAATTCAAAGCTTCGCTTGCGCTAACCTCTCCTCTTAACCTTCCAGCACCGGGCAGGCGTCAGCCCCTATACGTCATCTTTCGATTTTGCAGAGACCTGTGTTTTTGATAAACAGTCGCTTGGGCCTATTCACTGCGGCTGACCTTGCGGTCAGCACCCCTTCTCCCGAAGTTACGGGGTCATTTTGCCGAGTTCCTTAACGAGAGTTCTCTCGCACACCTTAGGATTCTCTCCTCAACTACCTGTGTCGGTTTGCGGTACGGGCAGTTACTTTCTCACTAGAAGCTTTTCTTGGCAGTGTGACATCAGGAACTTCGCTACTAAATTTCGCTCCCCATCACAGCTTGTCCTTGAGAGAAAAAGCATTTCACTCGTTCTCAGACTTGCTGCTTGGACACACATTTCCGATCGTGTGCATTCCTTAGCCTCCTGCGTCCCTCCATCGCTCAAACAAAAGCAACTGGTACAGGAATATCAACCTGTTGTCCATCGCCTACGCCTATCGGCCTCAGCTTAGGTCCCGACTAACCCTGGGAGGACGAGCCTTCCCCAGGAAACCTTAGTTATTCGGTGGACGGGATTCTCACCCGTCTTGCGCTACTCATACCGGCATTCTCACTTCTAAGCGCTCCACCAGTCCTCACGATCTGGCTTCGATGCCCTTAGAACGCTCTCCTACCACGGAACCCGAAGGTTCCATCCACAGCTTCGGTGATCTGTTTAGCCCCGGTAAATTTTCGGCGCAGGGTCACTCGACTAGTGAGCTATTACGCACTCTTTAAATGATGGCTGCTTCTGAGCCAACATCCTAGTTGTCTGTGCAACCCCACATCCTTTTCCACTTAACAGATACTTTGGGACCTTAGCTGGTGGTCTGGGCTGTTTCCCTTTTGACTACGGATCTTATCACTCGCAGTCTGACTCCCGGATCTAAATCAATGGCATTCGGAGTTTATCTGAATTCGGTAACCCGAGAAGGGCCCCTAGTCCAAACAGTGCTCTACCTCCATGATTCGCATATCCGAGGCTAGCCCTAAAGCTATTTCGGAGAGAACCAGCTATCTCCAAGTTCGATTGGAATTTCTCCGCTACCCACACCTCATCCCCGCACTTTTCAACGTGCGTGGGTTCGGTCCTCCAGTGCGTATTACCGCACCTTCAACCTGGACATGGGTAGGTCACTTGGTTTCGGGTCTACGACCTCATACTTATTCGCCCTATTCAGACTCGCTTTCGCTGCGGCTCCGTCTTTGCAACTTAACCTCGCATGAAATCGTAACTCGCCGGTCCATTCTACAAAAGGTACGCCATCACCCATTAACGGGCTTTGACTACTTGTAGGCACACGGTTTCAGGTACTGTTTCACTCCCCTTCCGGGGTGCTTTTCACCTTTCCCTCACGGTACTGGTTCACTATCGGTCACTAGGGAGTATTTAGCCTTGGGAGATGGTCCTCCCGGATTCCGACGGAATTTCTCGTGTTCCGCCGTACTCAGGATACTGGTAGAGCTGTTTTGGATTTCGCATACGGGGCTATTACCCTATCTTGCGCAACTTTCCAGTTGGCTTCTGCTATCCATTGCAGTCTCATGTCCCAGTCCTACAACCCCAAAGAGCAAGCTCTTTGGTTTGGGCTTTTCCCGTTTCGCTCGCCGCTACTAAGGGAATCGAATTTTCTTTCTCTTCCTGCAGGTAATGAGATGTTTCAGTTCCCTGCGTGTTCCTCGATACACCTATGTATTCAGTGTAACGTAATATCCTATCAAAGATATTGGGTTGCCCCATTCGGAAATCTCCGGATCAAAGCTTACTTACAGCTCCCCGGAGCATATCGGTGTTAGTCCCGTCCTTCATCGGCTCCTAGTGCCTAGGCATCCACCGTGCGCCCTTATTCACTTAACCTATGGTTAAGCTCGCCATTGCTGGCTTGCTAACTTATTTCGTTAAAAACTCATTTAAGTCAACTTAAAACGCGGTAAAATGTTTAGGTTTCTTACTTTATTTTTTGTAGTATTCAGTTTTCAAAGAACAAATTTTTCTTGCTTGAGAGATTGATCTCTCAAAACTGAACAAAGAATGTTTGAACCAAGCAAGGATTCCATTATATTCCTTAGAAAGGAGGTGATCCAGCCGCACCTTCCGATACGGCTACCTTGTTACGACTTCACCCCAATCATCTGTCCCACCTTAGGCGGCTGGCTCCAAAAAGGTTACCTCACCGACTTCGGGTGTTACAAACTCTCGTGGTGTGACGGGCGGTGTGTACAAGACCCGGGAACGTATTCACCGCGGCGTGCTGATCCGCGATTACTAGCGATTCCGGCTTCATGCAGGCGAGTTGCAGCCTGCAATCCGAACTGAGAATGGCTTTAAGAGATTCGCTTGACCTCGCGGTCTTGCTGCTCGTTGTACCATCCATTGTAGCACGTGTGTAGCCCAGGTCATAAGGGGCATGATGATTTGACGTCATCCCCACCTTCCTCCGGTTTGTCACCGGCAGTCTCATTAGAGTGCCCAACTGAATGCTGGCAACTAACAATAGGGGTTGCGCTCGTTGCGGGACTTAACCCAACATCTCACGACACGAGCTGACGACAACCATGCACCACCTGTCACTTTGTCCCCGAAGGGAAAGTCCTATCTCTAGGATTGTCAAAGGATGTCAAGACCTGGTAAGGTTCTTCGCGTTGCTTCGAATTAAACCACATGCTCCACCGCTTGTGCGGGTCCCCGTCAATTCCTTTGAGTTTCAGCCTTGCGGCCGTACTCCCCAGGCGGAGTGCTTAATGCGTTAGCTGCAGCACTGAAGGGTGGAAACCCTCCAACACTTAGCACTCATCGTTTACGGCGTGGACTACCAGGGTATCTAATCCTGTTTGCTCCCCACGCTTTCGAGCCTCAGCGTCAGTTACAGACCAGAGAGTCGCCTTCGCCACTGGTGTTCCTCCATATATCTACGCATTTCACCGCTACACATGGAATTCCACTCTCCTCTTCTGCACTCAAGTTCCCCAGTTTCCAATGACCTTCCACGGTTGAGCCGTGGGCTTTCACATCAGACTTAAGGAACCGCCTGCGCTCGCTTTACGCCCAATAAATCCGGACAACGCTTGCCACCTACGTATTACCGCGGCTGCTGGCACGTAGTTAGCCGTGGCTTTCTGGTCAGATACCGTCAAGGCCGGAGCAGTTACTCTCCGACTTGTTCTTCTCTGACAACAGAGTTTTACGATCCGAAAACCTTCTTCACTCACGCGGCGTTGCTCCGTCAGACTTTCGTCCATTGCGGAAGATTCCCTACTGCTGCCTCCCGTAGGAGTTTGGGCCGTGTCTCAGTCCCAATGTGGCCGATCACCCTCTCAGGTCGGCTACGTATCATCGTCTTGGTGAGCCATTACCTCACCAACTAACTAATACGCCGCGGGTCCATCCATAAGCGACAGCACAAAGGCCGTCTTTCCTTTCTCAATCATGCGATCAAAAAAACTATGCGGTATTAGCACCCGTTTCCGGATGTTATCCCCCTCTTATGGGCAGGTTACCCACGTGTTACTCACCCGTCCGCCACTATCTTCTCAGTGGAAGCAAGCTTCCATAGAAAAGACCGTTCGACTTGCATGTATTAGGCACGCCGCCAGCGTTCGTCCTGAGCCAGGATCAAACTCTCATGTAAATGTGGACTCTTGTACAGAAATCCTACATGTTAAGCTGATAGCTCTTAATTTCTTGCTGACTTTATGTTTGCGATACTACGTATCGCCTTCGTTTGCCTCGACCGAAATCGAAGCTCCCTGCACATTTGGTTCGTTCATTCTTTGTTCAGTTTTCAAAGGTCAATCGCTTATCACGCATTACGTGATTGCTTATTCATATTAGCACAACTTCATTTATCCGTCAAGCTGTTTTTGAAATATTTTTCAAAAACATTTACTGACGACCGCTCGAAGCAGCAACTTTTATATCTTATCACCAACACGATTGCATGTCAACAATTATTTTCAATTGTTTTATTCGCTCTCGTGGACAACTTCTAAATACTAACACCCGGCACCTCCCCTTGTCAACACTTTTCAGCAGGTAAAAGTACGCAGCATTGAATAAATGATCAGATTCATCTATTCCTTCATTAGAGTGCGAACCAAAAAAGCGCGAATAAAAAAACGGATAGACGGCTTGCACCGAATATCCGCTTGCTTTAGATTTATTATTTACTGATTTTTTCGTAGATTTCGACGATTTCTTTCGCCAAATCTTTGAATGCGATGGACGTCATCAAATGATCTTGTCCGTGCACCATCAATAACGACAGTTCCACTGCATCTCCAGATGCTTCTTGTGTCAACAGGCCGGTCTGCGCATGGTGGGCTTCCACCAATGCTTTTTCCGATTCTGTCATTTTTTCGTTCGCTAATGCAAAGTCTCCTGCTTTTGCGGCTTCAATCGCTTCAATCGCATTTCCTTTTGCATCGCCCCCATGCATAATCAACTGCATGATGACATCCAGGTTTTTTGGTTCTGCCATGTTTGTAACTCCTTCAGTGTTGTTTATTTATTCGCCCATTAAAGTTAAAGCTGTTTTCAATACTTTTTCGCCGTTCATCATGCCGTAGTCCTGCATGTTGATGACATCCATTTTTGTGTCCGTGCCGGCAACTTTGTCTTCGAATTGTTTCTTCATGTATTTGACTTGAGGTCCCAACATCAGGACATCAATTTTTTTCTTAGCCAAGTGTGCATCTGCTTCTGAAGCGGATACTGCGAAAATTTCAGCGTCCAATCCTTGCGCTGCCGCCGCTTTTTGCATTTTTGATACAAGTAAGCTGGTGCTCATTCCAGCTGCACATACTAACATGATTGTTTTATCTGCCATATTCATTCTCTCCATCCATAAAATTAATTTGATATGCGATTATTATAACACACATGATAGCGTTTGTCGAAAACACTTTCATAAAATTCAAACGTTTTCAGAAAACCGTTTTCTTTCAGATTTCGCCGAGTGAGGACACTACTTCAGATTTTTGCCGTTTTGTTCTATGACCTCTTTGTACCAGTAATAACTGGCCTTTTTGTACCGTTTCAATTCTTTCGGACTGTCTTCATCACGATCTACATATACAAATCCATACCGCTTTTGATAACCATTCAGCCAACTCAAAAGATCGGTATAGCTCCAAGTGCAGTATCCTAGCACTTTCACCCCATCTGTGATGGCTTCCTGCACCGCTTTGGCATGGTCGTTCAGATAATCGATCCGATACTGGTCATGGATCTGTCCCTCTTCAAGCTTGTCGTATTCACCCAATCCGTTTTCGGTTATCAGTATCGGCAATCCGTATCGGCTGTTTATCCGACGCAAGGCAATCCGAAGGCCCACTGGATCGATATCCCAATCCCAATTGGTCTTTTCGACGAATGGATTCAGCACTTCTTTGAAAACGCCTGGAACCCCGCCTCTTTCCGTACTTCCCTTTTCTCCGGAATAATTCGGCGTGCCGATGCCGACGCCATCCAATGGATTCGCGGCAACCGTTGATGTCTGATAGTAATTCACGCCCATGAAATCCGGTTTCCCTGCCTTCAATGCCTCAAAATCTTCCGGCAACGTTTCAGGCAACAAATCATTTTCTTCCAACCAATTCCAGATGACTGAAGGATATTCACCTTTTGCATAGACGTCCATCCAAAAATAAGCGTTCAATTCATCAAAATTCTCGGCCGCCAAAACATTCTCGGGCCGGGCATCAATCGGGTAGCCCGGCGAATAAGCAAAACTCGGACCGATCTGCCCATCCAAACCAAGCGAGCGGTATTTGTTGATGGCTGCCGCATTCGCTACGTTCGCATGATGATTAGCCTGGTACATCCGTTTCGGATCCTTCACTGCCGGCGGATGCGTCGCCATCATGTAGCCATGGGAAATGAAGACATTTTGTTCGTTCAAGGATACCCAATATTTTACCCGGTCGCCGTATCTCCGGAACACAGCTTCTGCGTAGGTGGTAAAGTCTTCGATAATCTGGCGCGATTCCCACCCCAGATAATCGTCCTGCAGATATTGCGGGATATCCCAATGATACAACGTGACAACCGGTTCGATATGGTTCGCCAGCAATTCATCGATCAGATCATCATAGAACTGCAGGCCTTTTTCGTTCACTTCCTGCATGTTGTGCGGGAAGATGCGGCTCCAAGCGATCGAGAAACGATAAGCCTTCAGCCCCTGTTCAGCCATCAGCGCGACATCCTCTTTGAACCGGTGGTAGTGATCAACCGCTACATCCCCGTTCGTTCCTTTAAAAGTCTTGCCGGGAATCCTGACAAATGTATCCCAGACAGATGCGCCTTTCCCGTCTTCATCCCAAGCACCTTCGACTTGGTAGGCTGCTGAGGCAGAACCCCATAAGAACCCTTCCGGAAAATCCTTCAGTTTTTTGTGTTGCATAGTATGACCCACTTTCTGTTTAGTTTGTTTCTGCTTCCCGAAACACAAAACGGACCATAAATCATATGAGCGATTTATGGTCCATCTATGTTTGGTGTCTAGTGATTATTTTGCGATTTTCTCATAGATTTCGACGATTTCTTTCGCCAAGTCTTTGAATGCGATCGAAGTCATCAAATGATCTTGGCCATGGACCATCAATAAGGACAGTTCCACTGCATCTCCTGATGCTTCTTGTGTCAACAGACCGGTCTGCGCATGGTGGGCTTCCACCAATGCTTTTTCCGATTCGCCGATTTTTTCGTTCGCTAATGCAAAGTCTCCTGCTTTTGCGGCTTCAATCGCTTCAATCGCATTTCCTTTTGCATCGCCCCCATGCATGATCAATTGCATGATGACATCCAGGTTTTTTGGTTCTGCCATGTTATAAACTCCTTAGTCTTTTTTATTATTCGCCCATTAAAGTAAGGGCTGTTTTCAATACTTTTTCGCCGTTCATCATGCCGTAGTCCTGCATGTTGATGACATCCATTTTTGTGTCCGTTCCGGCAACTTTGTCTTCGAATTGTTTCTTCATGTATTTAACTTGAGGTCCCAACATCAGGACATCGATTTTTTTCTTAGCCAAGTGTGCGTCTGCTTCGGAAGCGGACACTGCGAAAATATCAGCGTCCAATCCTTGCGCTGCCGCCGCTTTTTGCATTTTTGATACAAGTAAGCTGGTGCTCATTCCAGCCGCACATACTAACATGATTGTTTTGTCTGCCATAAGATTTCCCCATCCTTATATCTAATTTGAGCCCCTAAGAAAGGGGCTCATTGTGATGCTGTGTCATTATGCCACTACGTTGCCTGAAGCATCAGATTCAACTTCACCGATTTCAATACTGTATGCTTTGTTGTCTTCGATTTTGAAGAATGGATAGAAGACTGCAGCACTGATGAATGTTGAAATGATTTGCCATACAGCACCTCTCCATCCGCTGATCAAGAAACCAGAGAATACTGGAGGAGTTGTCCAAGGGATGTTTACCCCGTTTGTAAGAGGAACCAGACCGATGCTCATCACGAAGTAAGTCAGGATAGCCAAGATTACCGGAGTCAAGATGAATGGGATCATCAAGATTGGGTTCAATACGATTGGCATACCGAAGATCAAGGGCTCATTGATGTTGAATATTCCAGGGCCGATCGCTAATTTTCCGAGTGTTCTGAATTGAGTTGATCTGGCTGCGAATAAGCACAATAATGCTAAACCTAATGTTGAACCAGCACCACCGAGTTTGATGAAGTTTGAATAGAATTGGTAGTTGACGATATTCGGCAATTCCAAACCGGCAGCATAAGCCTCCGCATTTTCTGCAGTCAGCGTCAACCAGATTGGTTGCATTACAGCACCCAAGATATTTGGACCGTGAAGACCGAACGAGAACAAAAGTGTTTCCAAAATCAGTACCAAGACAGTTGCAGGCAATGTTGCACCTAAGCTAGTCAGTGGTGCTTGGATGATTTCAAAGATGAATGATTGAGCTGTTTCGTATGGTGTCAAAGCGAATACCATGCGCAAGATGTTGAAGATCAGGATGACGAACAATCCAGGGATCAATGCGTCAAATGATTTTGCAACGTTTGATGGTACGGAATCAGGCATGCTTAATTTCCAGCCGCGAGCCAATACCCAACGGATGATTTCGACTGCAAAGACAGCACTCATCATACCTAGGAACAAACCGCTGGCACTCAAGTTTCCCATTGGGATCCCTGATGCATTTTCAGCACTCAATAGCGTTGGAGTCAAGATAAGGAAGCCAACTATACCGTAGATGATTCCTGCCAGATCATCCAAGCCGTAGTGTTTTGACAAGTCTTGGGAAATCCCGATCATAACGAATAATGTCATGATGTTCATTGTCATGTTGTAAGGAACCATGAAGAATTGCGTCCAGTTGGCACCGAAGATGCCTGCCATGAAGTCTGCATAACCCGGAATCGGTAAGTTTGCGAACAATAGGAAAATCGATCCGATGATCAGTAGGGACATTGCTCCGAAGAACCCGCTCTTGATTGCTGAAAGGTAACGGTTTTCGTTTAATTTGTAAGCAATTGGTCCTAATTTTTCTTGTAATGTATCTAAGAATTTATCCATAATAAAATCCTCCTCTGTTAGGAACACTTGTGAAGACAGCGTGCCGTCTTCGAAAACAGTAATATAAATTGATATGATTGCTTGTCCGGATTCTGCCAGTCAGTATCAGAACAATGGGCATTCGTCTTTCGCCTTCATTTACCGCTGTTCTTTATCAACAACGGATGGCGCGAAAAACTTTTCTTGCTTTCTACCTCTAACCTTCCAGGTTCTCCCCGTTTGACGCGATCACTCCTTTGTACCAATAGAAACTATCTTTCCGGTATCTCTTCAGATCTTTCAGATCGAAGTCTTCCCGGTTGACGTAAACAAAGCCATAACGCTTGCGGAACCCTTGGTGGGTGCTGATAAGGTCGATCGCACTCCAAGTGCAATAGCCGAACACATCTGCCCCATCCGTAACAGCCAGGTTCATCTGTTCGATATGGTTGCGGAGATAGTCGATCCGATAAGTATCATGGACCTTCCCATCTTCCAGTTTATCAATACCACCTAAACCGTTTTCAGTAACGATCAGGGGTTTGCGATAACGAGAGTAAATTTGGTTAATCGTCGTGCGGAATCCGGTGGGGTCGATCTGCCAGCCGAATTCTGTATAAGGAAGATGCTCATTGTCGGATCCTGCGAAGAATCCTTCTTGGCTATCTGATAATTGCTGGTCTTTTTTGCCTGCTTTGCGTTCCGTTCCGACCGGATAGGCTTGAACAGTCGAGCTGTTGTAGTAATTGAAGGCGATGAAATCGCATTCTGCGGATTTCAGTATCTCCAAGTCACCCGGTTCCATATCAGGCAAGGCATCATTTTCTTCCAGGTAAGCCCATACTTGGTGATTGTATACACCATAAACGGCGATATCAAGATACAGCCAGTTACGGATTGCAGTATACAGGTCGGCTGCTTGGATATCCGCTGGGTTATTCGATTTCGGATAGACGGCCGAGATGTTCGGTGCCGGTCCGATTTTCACATGCGGTAATTTTTCGTGGCAGTTGTTCATCACCATCGCTTGCGCAACAAGCATGTGGTGGTTTTGTTGGTACAAGGATTTCAATGTGCTTTCACCCGTACCGACTGCAGCTCCGTGAAGAATCATCATGTTCTGTTCATTGATCGTCAGCCATAATTTGACGCGGTCCCCCAGGTTATCGAAGAGCACATCGCAGTAGCGGACAAAAGCATCGATTGTGGCGCGGTTTTCCCAACCACCCTTTCCAGCAAGCCCTTGCGGTAAGTCAAAGTGGTAGACCGTCACTAATGGTTCGATACCGTATTTCAGGCATTCATCCACCAAGTCGCTGTAGAACTGAAGACCTTTCGGATTGACTTCTCCGTCACCGTCCGGAATGACCCGCGACCATGAAATCGAGAAGCGATAGGTTTTGAATCCCATCTCAGCCAACAACGCGATATCTTCCTTCATGTGGTGGTAATGGTCAGTAGCTACTGTAAAATCGGAGGTGTCGGGAACGATTTCCTTCACGTCCTGAACAGATGGGCCTTTACCGTCTTCGTCCCAAGCGCCTTCAACTTGATATGCGCTGGTTGCGGACCCCCATAAAAAATCTTCTTTAAACGGTTTCAATTTCTTATGATACATACTCTCATTCCTTCCAATCGGCTTCCAATCAGTAAGCCGCCTGTCTTTAAGCGGTTACATCCATTCCAAAAACAAATGCTCTTTCATTAAAAAGAGCGGCTTTGCAATCGCGGATGCGCTTTCTGTTTTTCAATATAAGCTTATTATAGAGTTTGTGAACGAAATGTAAACAGTTTCATGCCGTAAAGGAACAATAATCAGCTTTTGGAATGATGTTTCAGAAAAGAAACGTTTTGTTTCAGCTCAATCTTTCATTGAGGCTTATGGTTGCGCATTTGTTGCATGTAGTTATAATTGCGTCTCGCCAGTGTTTCAATCAAAAACACGGCCGGCAATTGGGAAGTAACGTTGACCTCTTCGTCGACGTATTCAGGAGTCAGGTGATAGGCGAGGTTGATATCTGATTGCCTTGCCAATGAATTGGTGGAGGAATTCGTGATGCTGATGATTTTGCTCCCCAGACTCTTCAGATCGCCCGCTTTCCTTAACATGATTTCCGTTTCTCCGGAAACGGAACAAACGATTGCCACGGTATTTGTATATTGCCGGCTGATCAAGTGGAATGGATAGTAGGGATCTTGGATATGGAAAGTGCTTTGACCCAGGTTCGAAAACTGTCGGGATGCATAGGCAGCGATCAGGCCAGAAGTGCCGATGCCGAAAAAGAGGGCAACGTCGGAATTGGCTATCATTTCGACTGCAGCTTGTATTTTTTCTTCATATTCCGACTGCATGGAACGGCTGAAAAACTCTTCGACGATTTCGGAAGTTTCAAATACCTTCTTATTGTGTTTGCGGTTGTCCATTTCTTTCAGATGCAGCTTGCACTCCCAGATGTTTTCGAACCCCAGCTTGCTGATGGTCCGCGTAACCGTTGCCGGCGACACATGGGTCTCGGAAGCTATCTCGCGAACGCTCATGCGGATGACTTTTTGGGTATGCTGTACGATGTACTCGTATACCTTTAACTCTGTATTCGTCAGTAACTTCACATTCTCTTGATTGAACACGTAAAAACCCCTTTATCCGGAACAAAATAAGCTCTGAGGCGTGCATTAGTTCGTTGTCTTTTCTTCTTAACCATTTTACCATTTATTTTGAAAAAAACAAAAAACAAAACAATTTTACGGAACGCAAAATTGTTTTGTTTTTTTATGTTGCTTATTTCAGAAAAACAGGCTTTTTTCTCAGAAGATGTCCTCTGAAATGCTTGCGCGGAATGCCTCGATTTTCCGTAATCTGCTCTTTTCGCTGTGGGCGATGTCCAGCTCATCCAGCAAAGGAACCAACATTTCGTAGGTTTCCAACACGCTGTCGCCGCGCATTTCGATTTTTGCAGGGAAGACTTTTGCTTCAAACAGATATTTGTACAGTTCGAATTGGATATCGCGTGATTTGTCGGAAGTCAGCACAGTGGCCAGCAGCACTTCCCCTGATTTTTTATCCGCGATGGCCATCATCTTCACAAAGCGCGGCCGTTCCCCTTCTTTGAAGGTGATCGGTTGCGGCAAATAGAACAAGTCTATTTCGAAGGTGTTTCTTAAAAAGGTTTTCTTCTCCATCATCAGACGGCGGATTTCAAACTGGGAAAGCATCAGATCGTACGGACCTTTCGTCAATTCGCCGCCAGTCAGGAAGGCGAGGATATGTTCTTCCTTCAATTTCCAGACACTGTCCTTCGTTCCGGCTTGGTAATAGTAGCGCGTCGGAACGTCATCCGCCGCAAAAGACTTGTCAAAGTCCAGTTTGCTGTAGACAGGGAACATTTCCAAAAAGCTCTCCAGTACCCGCTCAAAAAGAGCGATGTCCTCTTCAGACGCCGACCAAGGAACAAAGCCTGGCGTAAAATCAAGTAGTTCCGGCCAAGCTTGCTTTCCGCGGAATTTGACATCCGTTGTGCGGATGCGGTTATAATCGATTTCTTCCAGTTTGCTTCGGTCGACGAATTCAAGTCTGATGTTCTTCAGCTTTTCGGTGTATTCGCCGATGCCATCCGCTTCCGTGAACTCCGACTCCAACAGATCCAAATAGAGGATGTATTCAGAAACATCCCTGAACACACTCAGCCCGATGCTGTCCTCATCCAGCCCATCCAAAGCAAAGAATACCGGCTCCTTGCGATCGGAATATTTGATCCCGACAACGTCCGTGTCTTTCATTTTATCCCAAGGCTTCAATTTATGGAAAGCCTTTATGTTCTCGTACAATTTTTGATAATCTCTCATTTATATCTCCTATCTATTTACAAAGCATAAACCCAAAACCTTGATAAGGATGGAACACGGAGAAGATGCCGCTTCTTTGGCACCTGTCCCCAATGCTTTCCGCCGCTTATCCTGTTTCGGCTTATTGTAACAAATTCCTTTCCTATGCTATCATATCTTGAAGCGTGCATCAATTTTTCTTTTTTAAGGAGTCCAAAAATGACCTTTTCTTTCAAGGATATCGAACACAGCAAGTCCGTAGTCAAAGAAACCTCTCTGTACACGCACCATCACAATGAAACGGCCCTTTTTATGTATATCGAAAATTATGTGATTTTCCATCGCGTACCGACCTTCGCTGAATTCATCGAGGCGGAAGCCTATTTGAAATCAGCGCATCAAAAAGATAGTCAGGATTTCATTAAATTCATTTGGCCCGAAGATTGCGAAATTCCGCAGCCGATCATTTCCTATCTGGGATCGAACGACTTCAGCCTCGATGTATTGGAACTCTACGCGGCCCCTCCCGGAACCTTTGTGCCGACGCGGACCGAAACGCCTTCCGACATCAAAGTGGAATGGGTGGATGCCGACAACCGCAGCGCCTATCTGGCTTTGTCCGCAAAGGCCGACCAGGAGGTCAGCGCGGAGTTCGCGAAACAGAAACAGCCCTATACCCAAGCCAAATTCGACAATCCGGCATTCTGCCCCATCGTGGCCCTGTGCTCCAATGAAGCGGTCGGTTCCATCGACCTTTATCTGAAAGAGGACAGTATTGAAATCGATAACTTTCACGTTGCCGCAGATTCCCGGGGCAAAGGGATCGGAACGGCGCTGCAACAATTCGTCATGGAGCATGCCGACGGGAAGACCGTCCTTTTGGTGGCTGATGCAGCGGATACGGCGCGCGAGATGTACAATCGGCAAAATTACACGTACGTTTCTTTCCGCTACGAGCTCCTGAAAATATTCAAATAACGGATCAATGGGCTGTCTCCTGCGTAGACAGCCCATTCTGCGTGCAGCATGCCATAACTGGAGCACTGGTTGTCCGTTACGTACGTTGTCCGATAAACCGAAGGAATCGGACAACCAGAGTTCGTCCGCTACGTTCATTGTCCGATAATCCGATTGAATCGGACAACCAGGGTTCGCTCGCTTCATACGTTGTCCGATAATCCGATTGAATCGGACAACCAGTGCTCGTCCGTTGCGTTCATTGTCCGATAATCCGATTGAATCGGACAACCAGTGCTCGGCTGCTCCGTTGGTTGTCCGATAATCCGAATGAATCGGACAACCAGGGTTCGCTCGCTTCATACGTTGTCCGATAAGCCGATTGAATCGGACAACCAGTGCTCGTCCGTTGCGTACGTTGTCCGATAATCCGACTGAATCGGACAACCAGGATGCTAACAGCAATAAAAAAGGCTGTATCAGATCCAGAGAATTCTATTCTGGTTCTGATACAGCCCCTATTTGCTTTTTTCATTCGATTTCGTTGATTTGGTAGATTTCCACAGGGTAATTCGATTCGATTTCCTCAATGATTTTATCCACAATTTGTTGGCAGAGGACCCGCGAACTGTTGACAACCGCCAATCCGATGACGGCCTGGTTCAACATATCTTGTGCCGATACTTCCGCAATGCTGACATTGTAGCGTTGATGCATCTTGGCAAGGATACTTTTCACGACGCTGCGCTTATCCTTCAACGAATTGGAATCGAAAAGCCGCATAGACAGTTCAACAGCTAACACGTTCATCGTCATCGCCCCATTTGTGTTTGATATGGAAATATTATCTCTTCAAGACAAAAAATAACCGAAACTGCCCCTTATGTCAAGGGATAGCTCCGGTTATCGGATAACGCGAGGACAGGATTCATCGTATCCTAACAGTTGAACTCTGAATCGCAGAACTCTCCGCCTAAGTTGACAACCACACGCGGACAAAAAACGTCCGCTTTGTGTTTGTCCTCTTAGTGCTCATCCCCTAACCGCAATTCATCGTATCCTAGAACGGTTCTGATTCGCAGACACCACTACCGTTTCGCAACCACCTTTCGTCCACAAAAGAGGTGAACGGAAGGTGGTTGCTCCAACGTACGGGTGTCTAAACGCGAATCATCACACTCTCCTAATAATTTTCTACATCTTTTCGTTCGCCTTTGAAATTGTTTTTCTTTTGGTGGCGTTCAATCAGGACTTTGGTTACATCGGCTACGTCGACGCCTTGGTCGTACAGGAGTACGCCGAGGTGATATAGCAGGTCTGCCGTTTCGTTGGCGACTTCTTCTTTGTCGTGGTTTTTGGCGCCGATGACGACTTCAAAAGCCTCTTCGCCGAATTTCTTGGCGATTTTATCTGTGCCCTTGTCCAGCAGATAGTTCGTGTAGGATTTTTCGTCGTGCCCTACAGCGCGTTGGCGGATGGTCTCTTCCATGTCATCCAAACCGAAGGCCACCGGGACATCAAAACAGCTTTCCGTGTTGCGGTGGCAAGTCGGTCCAACCGGATCGACCATGATCAGCAAAGCATCCTGATCGCAGTCCAGGTACATGTCCTTCACGAACTGATAATGCTCGCTGGACTCGCCTTTTTTCCAGAGTCGGTCCTTGCTTCGGGAAAAGAACCAGACAACCTCATCGCGTTTCGTCAATTCGAAGGCCTCTTCATTCATGAAGCCGACCATCAAAACGTTTTTGTTCGTAAAGTGCTGAAGAACGACAGTCAATAACCCTTTCGAAAAATCAGGCACCAGTGCATCATATTTAGACATTGCGCATATCCACTCCATTCTCAGTACAGCATTGTTTCACTTCAGCGATCGACACTTCTTCATCATGGAAGATGGAAGCCGCCAATCCGGCCGATACATCCGTTTCCTTGAACAAGTCGGCGAAATGTTGGGCATTGCCGCCGCCTCCGGAAGCGATGACCGGAATCGAAACCAAGGCTTGGATTTTATTCAGCAAGCGGTGATCGAAGCCCTGCTTCATGCCATCATAGTCCATGCTGGTGACCAACAATTCGCCGGCCCCCAGCGCTTCCACTTGCTGCACCCAGTCCAACGCCTTGATGTCGGTCCGTTTTTTGCCGCCGTGGGTATAGCAATACCATTCCCCTTTATCGGCTTCCCATTTCGCATCGACAGCGATGCAGATGCATTGGCTGCCGAACTTGTCGCTTGCTTCCTTGATCAGCTGCGGATTCGCCAATGCCGATGAATTCAGGCTGACTTTATCCGCTCCGGCATTGAGCAACCGGGAAATGTCATCCGTCGACTTGATGCCTCCGCCGATGGTCATCGGAATGAACAGCTGTTGCGCCGTTTTGCGGATGACATCGATCATCAGGTTGTGCCCGGTCTCGGTTGCGGAGATGTCCAGAAAGACCAGCTCATCCGCCCCCAAAGCATTGTAGCGCTTCGCCAGTTCGACCGGATCGCCGATTTCGCGCAATCCCTTGAATTGGATCCCTTTTACGACCGTGCCGTCCTTCACATCCAGGCAGGGAATGATCCGTTTCTTTATCATGCCAAGCCCTCCCAGAAGGCATCCGTATTGGCCGCTTTGCCGACGATCGCTGCCGCCACTCCCAAAGCTTCCAATTTTTTGATGTCTTCGATATTGCGGACGCCGCCGGATGCGGTGATGGGATGGGTCGAGAGTTCGACAAGTTTGCCCGTCAACTCAAAGTTCGGTCCGGCCATCTTGCCGTCTTTCGAGATATCCGTATAGATGATGCCGCCCAAGGCCATCGGATTTGTCGCTTCCACGACATCATAGATGGTCTGGCGGCCCGTTTCGGTCCAGCCGTTCACGGCGACCAATTCGCCTTTTGCATCCAGCCCCAAGTAGATCTTGCCGGGGTATTTCGCCGTCATCTCAGCTAGCCATGGTAGATCCTGCAGCCCTTTCGTCCCGACGATCACATAGCTGGCGCCTTTTTCGAAATAGTGCTTGATGGTTTCTTCGGAACGGATGCCCCCGCCGATTTCGACAGGCAATGCGCTCTGTTGCAAAAGTTGCTCGATGAACGGTGTCTCTTCCGGTTTTTGGTTCAAAGCGCCCATCAGATCCACGATATGGATGCGTTTCACTTTTTCAAATTGCGCATAAAAAGCGATGGCTTCCTGAGGCGTGCGCTGCATTTCTTCTTTCGTGCCGTAGTCCCCTTCGGTCAGACGGACACTCTTGTTGTCGATCAAGTCGATCGCCGGCCAAATCTCTATCATTTATTTCCATCCCCCTTGCAAAGCTTGGTTCAAAATCTCCAGACCGTAATCCCCGCTTTTTTCCGGGTGGAACTGGATGCCGATGACGTTATCCTTCTGGACGATCGCCACGATTTCCTGGCCGTAGTCCGCCGTTGCCACAACATTTTCGTCGGTCACTACTTTGTAGGAATGGATGAAATAGACATCCTTGTCCAAGCCTGGATAGTCGGAATGCAGATTGTTCC
This sequence comes from uncultured Trichococcus sp., assembly GCF_963663645.1. Lineage (NCBI taxonomy): Bacteria > Bacillati > Bacillota > Bacilli > Lactobacillales > Carnobacteriaceae > Trichococcus > uncultured Trichococcus sp. The sequence continues at coordinate 1,367,575 of NZ_OY760503.1, read as the reverse complement.
AGCCCAGATGCGGAACCGGCAAGTCGCTGACGATGTACTTCACTTCGCCCGGCAAAAAGCCCAATCCATCGACATCTCCCTCTTCGCTGTGCTGGAACAGTAGTTGCATCCCGAGGCAGATGCCGATGAACGGTTTCGTCCGCTCCAGTTCAGTCAATAGTTCCCGCAACCCGATCGCATCGATCCGCTCGATGGCATCCTTGAAATGCCCCACACCCGGCAGGACGATGACATCCGCCTTGCGCAATTCTTCTTCGTCATGCGTCAGGGTAGTTTCGTAGCCAAGAAAACGGATGGCGTTCGTCAGGTTCGCGATGTTCCCCAAACCATAATCAACGATTGCTATCATTCGATCACTCCTTTTGAGGAAGGCAGGCGCTGCACATCCGAATCGGCCATCGCGATGCGCAGGCTTTGCGCAAAGGCTTTGAAGATGGCTTCGATTTCGTGGTGCGTGTTGCCGCCGCGGATCAAGTCGATATGTGCCGTGTAACGGGCATTGATGACCAATCCATGGAAAAATTCTTCAACCAGTTCCACATCGAAGCTGCCCACTTTTTCTTTCGAAAACGCGGCATTGAAACTCAAATAAGGACGGCCGCTGATGTCGATCACGGAACGGGCCAAGGTTTCATCCATCGGCACGTAGGCACTCCCATAGCGATTGATTGCCCCTTTATCCTGACCCAATTCAGCCAACAGCTGTCCCAAGACGATGCCGACATCTTCGGTTGTGTGGTGATCATCCACATCCGTGTCGCCGTCCACCTGGACATCCAAAACGAAGTGGCCATGGAAAGCGAACAGATCCAACATATGGTTCAAGAAGCCCACACCCGTATTGATGACGGAAGGTTCCAAACCTCGTTCCAAGGTGATGGCGATTTTCGTTTCTTTGGTAATGCGCTCTTTTGATACGCTCACAGCTGTTCTCTCCATTCTTTGATGATTTCGGCTAAGGCATCCAACTGTTCATCGGTGGCGATCGAGTAACGGACAGCCGTTTCGATGCACGGGATGCCTGATTTTTCATAGGTACGCGGCTGATAGCCGTGATCGATGATCCATTGGCCCAACGCAGGCGCCAATTCACCGTAAGTGAAGACGAAATTCGTCTCGCTCGGCAGGACGGAAAGAACGTCCCCTACGCCTTCATTGAAGATTTTCTTCAATTTGGCGGAAAGCCGGCGCTGTTCAGCCATGAAGGCCCGTAGCCGTTCCGGATGCTCCAACAAGAAGGCTGCTATGCTCAAAGATAAGGTATTGAGCGGATACGGATGCGCGATGGAGTTCAACAACTGCATCGTCTTTTCCGTCGAACTGGCGATGCCGATGCGCAGACCGGCCAAGCCGTATATTTTTGACAAGGTCCGCAAAAGGATGACGTGGTCACCGACCGGACGAGCCGGTGGGTTGTCCACGAAATCCATGTAAGCCTCGTCCAAAATCAGATAGCCGCCGGATGCAGCCAGCAAATCCGCCGTCTTTTGGATGAAAGCTGCAGGATGCAGCCCGCCCAGCGGATTGTTCGGTTGCGAAACGATGAAATAAGCAGGCTTTTCCTTCTCGATGACGGCATACACTTGTTCATAGTCAAAGGAATAATCCGCTCGGCACGGCACTTTGATGATTTCGCGTTGGAACTGTGTAGCGTACTCTTCGTACATCACGAAATCCGGCTCCAGCATCAGGATCGGCCCGTCCCCCAAAAGGATTGTGCACTTCTGGATCCATTCATCCGATCCGTTGGCAAAAGCGATCAGGGCTGGATCCTCGCCCTGGAAAGCGGCGTACGCTTCCGTCAGGCGGTCGATGGCATCGTCCGTATACTCCTGGAAGCGCGTCGAGACGGCTATTTCGGCAATTTCTTCATTTGTCAGCGCACGGATGGGACTCTCATTTTTGTTGATGCGGATCATTTGTCGCCCCCCATTCTGACAGCCAAGGAATCGTGGTGGGCTTGTAGCGACTCTTCGGTCGCGATCAGCATCCCGGCCGGAGCCATTTTGCGGAACGTTTCTTTCTTCAGGTTCAGGACAGAGTTCGGGCGCAGGAAGTCGTTTACGGACAAACCGTTCGCAAAGCGGGCATTGCCTCCGGTCGGCAGCACGTGGCTAGGTCCGGCAACATAATCCCCGATCGCTTCAGGCGAATATTCGCCGATGAAGATCGCTCCTGCAGTTTCGATGGCATCTATGTAATCTTCAGCGTCTTTTGTCTGGATCGAGACGTGCTCTCCCGCAATCAGGTTCACGACTTCGATGTTCTCTTCTTTTCCGCTCGTCAGAATCGGGAAGTGGTTGTGCTTCAGGCTCTCCTCGATGACTTGGATGCGGCTTTGTTTCGCTTTCTGGACCAGTAGTTCGGCTTCGATGGCGGCCAATTTCTCTTCGTTGTCGCAGACAAGGAAAGTGCGGGCCAACTCATCATGCTCGGCTTGCGCCAGCAGGTCGATGGCAACCCATTCGTTGTTCGCCGTTTCGTCGACGACTACGACGATTTCGGATGGTCCGGCGATCGAATCGATGCCGACATCTCCGTACACCAATTTTTTGGCCAAAGCGACGTATTGGTTCCCGGGTCCGACGATTTTGTCGACGCGCGGAATGGTTTCCGTCCCGTAAGCCAGGGCAGCAACTGCTTGGGCTCCGCCCACTTGATAAACGTGGGTCACGCCGCAGATATAGCAAGCGGCCAAAGTCGCTTGGTTGATGGCGGTCTTTTGCGGCGGGGTCACGACGATCGTTTCCTTTACGCCGGCTACATTGGCCAATACTGCCGTCATGAGCACCGTGGAAGGGTAGCTCGCTTTGCCGCCCGGCACATAGATGCCGACCTTGTTCAGCGGATGGATTTTCTGGTACAGTTCCCCTACCGGAGACTGTTGCCACTTGATGCTTTCCTGATAGACCGTGATGTTGTCGCGAGCTTCCTCCAAGGCAGCGCGCAAGTCCAAGTCCAAGCTGTCGTAGGCTTCCTTGATGACGCTCTGCGGCACTTCCAATTCCGTGATGTCGGCCCCATCGAATCGTTTTGCGTATTCGAACAGCGCAGCATCGCCCTTTTCCTGGACCGTCTGGATGATTTCCATGACGGCTTGCGTTTTCGAAAAGTCGATTGTATTTTTTGTTTTGTAAGCTTCTTTGAACGTTTTAGTTGTGTACATTATCCTTCACCTTCAATTGATTGATTATAGTCTGGATCTCATCATATTTGGAGAAATAAGCATGCTTGTTCGAAATCAGGCGTGCGTTTATGTCATCAAGCCGGACTTGTTCACTCAAACCGTTATCATGCAGCGTTTTGCCGGATTGGACGATATCCATGATGGCATCTGCCATATCGATGGTCGCGGCCAATTCGACGGACCCCTTAAGCGCGATGATTTTCACGGGTTGCTTGATGGAATCAAAATATTGTCTGGTGTAGTTCACGTACTTTGTCGCAACCACTGGGTAAACGTCTTTCTTCTCTTTGCTGGCGATGGCGAAATGGCAATAGCCGAAAGGCAGATCCATCAGATTGTTGATATTGCAATTCTGCTCGATCAGAATATCGCTTCCGGTGATGCCCAGATCCGCGATCCCTTCCTCCACATATACAGGCACATCTTCTCCTTTGACCAAAATGAAGCGGGTGTCCTTTGTCTGAATGACCAATTCCCGAGAAACGGACTTCAATGCTGTCGACCATTCCGTCAGGTTGATTTTATCCAAGTATTGGATAAAATCCTTAAGCTGTCTGCCTTTTGATAGCGCGATAGTAATCATTTTTTCCCTCCGTTAATTGTTGATGGCCATTCCGAATGCTTTGGAAGAGCTTGTGTACTGACCGCCCGATGCGACGGGTTCCGTTTGGTTTTCTCCGTAAAGCTGAATAAAGATTCCCTTGTAATAGGATTGGTTCGGCAACGCCAGCATATCCGCGTAGACGTAATCGACGTTCTTGCTTTTCAGCGTCGCTTCCCATTCCGCCAGTTCATTCAAATGTCCGGTCAGTTCCGGATAGTTTTCCTTCAGGTAGTTTGCTTGCTCAGTAGGTGCTTGGTCCATCAGACCGATCAGCGGATGATCCGCACCCAAACGATGCTTCAAAGCATCCTGGTTTCTTTCGCAGATGAACCTGCGGACGGAAGGGTCTTCCAACTCCCGCGGGCTCAGAATTTTTTTCAGTAATTTATTGTGGCTGACTACCGCAACCGATAAGTAAATGTCCAATTCCTTCTCCATGAATGTGATCATATCACCCAGAACCTCGATCTGTTTCGGAATCGAGTCGGTAAATGTTTCCACACCCAATTGGTGACGCTCATTCTGAAGCGAATAGACCGGGCCGGAGTAGGCTATTTTATCGGCGCGTAAATGGTACTGCTTGCGGTATCTCACGATGGCATTCGTCCAGTCACTGCGCAGGGCGAAAAGCTTATCGCCGCTTTGCCATTTATGCCTGTTCAGCATCAGGTGCAAGTCATCATGAGACAGTTGTGTCCACTCAAATTTCTCTACGACTCCCAGGTCGATCAGATCGTACCCTAAGTGGTGGAAATGATGGAGAAACCCCATCTCTCTTTGTTTCTTCGCCAGTAACGATTCATTCGTCATCATTTCGTCCAAACTGTCTCACTCCCATTTCTTTTTGATAAGTCATCTGTTATCCTTAGAATATCGTTAGAATACCATTAGACGTTGGTGTTATCATACCATAGAAAGCTGCTGGATTGTATCCTAAAATGATGACACTTTAAGAAGGAAGGAAGATGGAAGATGCACAGCGACAGACACGTCCATACCCCCTATTGCCTGCACGGTTCATCCGATGCTTTAGAAAATTATGTGAAGATTGCTATCGAGGCTGGCCTCGAGTCCCTCACATTCACGGAACACGCCCCTTTACCGATGGAAGATCCGCTTCCGGATAAGGACAGCTCGATGCGTCCTGAAGACGTCGCGGCCTACCTGGCTGATGTCCGCTCACTTGCCAAAAAGTATCAAGGCATCATCGAAATCCATGCCGGTTTTGAGTTGGATTATCTGGAAGGAAAGGAGACGGAAACGCGGGCCTTTCTGGAAAAATACCCCGAGACGGTTCCCCACTCGATTCTGAGCGTCCATTTCGTGCAACTCGCTCCGGAAGAATACTTCTGTATCGACCTGGACCGCGAATCCTTCATGCAAAAAGGCGCGGAAATCGGCTACGAAACGCTCTACAGATTATATGAGGCGGCTGTAAAAAAAGCCTTGGCGCTTCCGTATGGAGAACTGACCCCGAAAAAAATCGGGCACATCAATCTGATCCATAAGTTCCAAAAAGCCTACAGCGTCAGTGACCCCATCGACTGGAAGCTGCTGTTGGATAAGGTGAAGGAGAGCGGGTACACCCTTGATTACAATTTTGCCGGAATCGACAAACCGGACTACGGCAAAACATACCCGGATCCGGAAATGATGGCCTACGCGATGAAAATCGGCCTCTCCTACGAGAAGGGTTCCGATGCCCACGCCTCCCATGAAGTCGCCCGTTATTTCGATAGAACAACGGAAACCGAATACGACGACTGGAAAGAAGCCTGAAACGGCTTCTTTTTTTATGTTCCCACCTTGATCGATGCACCTTACGGATTGAATTTCACGTCGAATACTGGTACATTTATCTAGTAACCAAAAGCATTACATCTAGTATCGAAAACTAGATTGAATTTTCTTTAGTTCAGAAAGCAGGTTTTCCCGTGAAGCTTAAACCAGAATTGGAAGAATATCAGAAGCAGTTGCTTGGTTTGACATTCATTCGTTTTGATGAGCTGCCAGATTTTGGTGTCTACAGCGACCAAGTGATCGCCATCATCGAAAAACAATTGAATTTCCTGAACGCCACCCAAGAAGAACGCATCATCACACCGGCCATGATCAATAATTACGTAAAACTGCAGCTGATCGATAAGCCCGTGAAAAAGAAATACTTCAAGACCCATATCGCCCAATTGATTGTTCTGACATTGCTCAAACAAGTCCTGCCCCTTTCTGAAGTCAATAAAGGGATGAAACTCCAGGTATCCATCCGTGGCTTCCAAGTCGCTTACGATACATTTTGTCAAGAGTTGGAATATGCGTTCCGAGTGCTTTTCCGTGACCTCGACAAGAAGGAGTCTTTCACGTATACCCTGGAGGACATACACAGTGAAAATATCGCACTGAAGATGATCACGCTATCGTTGGCTTCAAAACTATTGACACAAAAAATCATTTTGGTGGACGGCGTCAGCCGTGCATCCCAAAAAGGAGAAAAAACTAATGATGAAATCTAATTCCATTGCCGTCTTGGCCGATTCCTGCAACGATATTCCGCAGGAGCTGCTCGACAAATACCATATCTACACCTTACCGTTGATGATCAATTATAAAGACGCGAGCTATCGCGATCGGGTCGACATCACACCGGAGCAGGTCTACGAAAGATTCCAGGAAGAAATCCCGAAGACAAGCCTGCCGTCACCGGAATCAATCGCTGAAAAATTTGCCGAAATCAAAGCGGACGGCTTCGATCAAGTGATCGTATCCGCCATTTCCAGCGGCTTGAGCGGCACCTGCCAAGCCATCAAATTGTTGGCGGAAGATATCACGGATATGCAGATCGTCGTCATCGATACGCTGAATATCGCCATCGCCTCCGGATTTGTGGCACTGTTCGCGGCCGAGCAGATCGAAGCGGGACTGCCTTTCGATGAAGTCGTTTCGAAAACACAAGCAGCCGTGAAAAAGTCCACCATCCTTTTCGGTGTCGGCACCTTGGAGTACCTGATTAAAGGCGGCCGCATCGGCAAAGTTTCCGGGATCCTGGGAAGCGCCCTGAACATCAAGCCGATCATCTCCTGCAACGCAGACGGCATCTATGACACGGTCGCAAAAGTACGCGGCCGCAAACAGAGCATCCAGAAAATCATCGATATGACCCGCGAAAAACTAGGTCAGCACCAAAATTACTACTTATCGATCTGCCATGGGGATGCCTACGAAGAGATGCTGGTCATGAAAGAACAGCTGAAGGACCTGGTTGCAGGGGCCAAAATCTACGCGGAAGGCCAAATTTCGCCAGTATTGGGTGTCCACACCGGTCCCGGATTGCTGGGAGTCGGCATCATGGTGTTGGCAGACTAAAAGAGTGGGATGAAACTGCTGGTCGGAGGACAGCGGCGAAATGCGGACGCACCTCCGGCCAGGCCTCTGTCCCCGGAGGACACCGGTAATGATCCGCCGCAACTCCGATGAAGCCTCCCTCATCGGAGAACGCAACCAAAATGCAGAGCGAACTCCAGCGAAGCCTCCGTTCACCGGAGTTTAACATCAAAAAAGAGTGGCTGCCTTTTTCGGGCAGCCACTCTTTTTTTACGCATATGTTTGTGCTATATTTTTTAGTTAGATTTCATCAATTCATCGACGTAAGCGACTGTTTCCGGCTGGTTTGCTTCAATTTCAGCGATTTTCTCTGCGAATTGCGGCAAGTGCTCTTTGTGTGCATACAATAATTCATCCAACAAAGTCTTGGCTGTTGTACCACCCGGCACAAGCGGGTTGATTGTGAAGGCTTGCAATGCCGCACCGTAGCTGCCTGTGATGGCTGCGCGGATGACTGTTTCTTCCATCGCTTTCATGCCTTGCAATAAGCCACGGGCTGCGGAAGGCATTTCGCCCCAGTTGTACGGCTCTGCGCCATGGGCTGTGATCAAGGCGGAAACCTCAACGACACAGTCGTATGGCATATCTTGGATCGTGCCGTTGTTCGCTGTCGATACGACCATGTCCGTGCGTTTGTCGTTTTGGATCGACGCAATCACTTCGCAGGCTGCATCGCTGTAGTGCGTACCGCCGCGTTGCGATAATTCTTCCGGCTTGTAGTTCAAAGCAGGATCTTTGTAAAGTTCGAACAAACGCGTTTCAGTTGCCTTGACGACTTGCGCACGTGTTTCACCTTTTTCGAATTCTTCGATGGAATGCTTCAACATTTCATCTTCAATATAGTAATAACGGTGGTATCCGCAAGGAAGCAATCCTAAGTCCTTCAATTGCTCATAGTGGAATTGCGCACTGTGGATGTTTTTCAGATGGTTTTCATCTTCGGTTTTTTGTGGTCCATAGACCATATCGATCACTTCATCTGTACGTTCAGCGCCCTTGTCATCCCAGACACGGTGCCAGTGGAAGTGGTTGATTCCGGCAAATTTGAACAGTAAGTCCTCTTCAGGAATCGCTAATTTTTCTGCTGCGACTTTGCGATGTCCGATTGGAACATTGCACAATCCGATTGTTTTTTTCCAACCAAAATGTTTGATGGCTGCTTCAGTCACCATACCTGCAGGGTTCGTAAAGTTGATCAACCATGCATCCGGACATTGCACTTTCATATCCGCAATGATTTGACCGATGATCGGAATCGTGCGGAAAGCTTTGAACATCCCGCCTGCACCATTGGTTTCTTGCCCCAAAACACCATGGGACAATGGAATGCGCTCATCTTTGATACGAGCGTTCAGTAAACCTACACGGAATTGCGTCGTTACGAAATCCGCATCTTTCAAAGCATTGAAACGATCCAATGTTAAGTGGACTTCCCAGTCCAATCCAGCCGCCTCGACTTGGCGTTTCGCCATTGCGCCGACGATTTCCAATTTTTCCTTACCGGCTTCGATATCCACCAACCAAATTTCTTTTATCGGTAATTCATCTTTTCTTAAGATATATCCTTCAATCAATTCCGGTGTATAACTGGAACCTCCACCAATCGTAACAATCTTCAAAGCTTCTTTCGACATGCATGCTTCCTCCTATTTTTGGTTTCTTTTTGCTTTCCGGCTCGGCCGGCTCAAAAATTCTGTCGTGACAATGCATTCCCAGACAAAAGCTGATAAATTCCCGAACATCCAGACCGGAAAGGCTTTCATTCCATCCGTCCGTGAAAGGGCTTTTCGCTTTCATAAGTTCATGATAGCACAACCCTGAAGCATCAGTGGAATCCCCTTACATTTTGATTGTAGATTTACCCTAATGATTTTTGTTTCAGAAATGAAACGATTTGTTTCATCCTCAAAGAATATCCAACGCAGTTTTGAAAGTGGGTGCCGGGAATCGTGCATCCAACCGTTTCAGATCTTCATCATCCAGACGGATTCTGGAAGCTTGGGCATTGAGATATGTGTGATCGGGATTCGAAGAGCGCGGTATCGCTACAACGTCCGGATGGATGAGGCACCATGCCAAAATGATCTGGATCGCTTTGACTCCATGTTTTTTGGCGATGCTCTGAACTTCTTCGCTCTCCAACAGTTGCCCGCGCAACCTGCCTCCCTGGGCTAATGGCGAGTAGGCCATGATCGGAATGTTGTGCTCCCGTTGCCATTTCAGCAGGTCGTACTCTATCCCGCGGGAGCCCAAATGATACAAAACTTGATTCACTTGGCACTGATTCCCATGTTCCATCGACAAAAGATCCTGCATATCATGGACATCGAAGTTGGAAACACCCCATCTGCCGATTTTCCCTTCGGCCTTCAACTGCTCCATCCCGGCTATCGTTTGCGAAAGCGGCACATCGCCGCGCCAATGCAGCAGATAGAGATCCAAGTGATCCGTATCCAATCGACGCAAGCTTTCGGCACAGGCAGCCAAAATTTCATTCCGGCTTGCCCGATGAGGGTAAACTTTGGAGACAAGATAGACTTGGTCGCGGATACCCTGGATCGCTTCCCCCACCAAACGTTCCGCCTTCCCGTCCCCGTACATTTCGGCTGTATCGATGAGGGTCATGCCGAGTTGCACGCCTAAACGCAAAGCTTCGATCTCCTCTTGCCTCTTGGCGGGATCTTCCCCCAAATACCACGTTCCTTGGCCTACCTGTGGCATGATGCTTCCGTCCGGCAACGCCACCAATCGATCGGCATTCTCTTTTTTGAGGGATTCCATGATGTGTTCGTCTATGTTCAGCATTTACAGACACCATCCTTTCAGTTCTTTGACACAGTTCCTTACATCAAGTATACCTTTTTTTATCGGGAAAACAAAAAGAATCACAGCGCTTACATGTTTATTGGCTTTTTGGCCTTTTCTTTTGGCGATTTTGATTTTGTGGCTTATGATAAGGATATACAGCTATTCTATTCATCAAGAAATCCCAATCACCGAATTCGAGCGGTGGAGTCAGAATCAAGGAGGAAAAGCATATGAAATACCGGAATCTAGGGAAAAGTGGTTTACGCGTCAGCGAAATTGCACTGGGCAGTTGGTTGACATACGGAAAATCAGTAGCGGACCAAACGGCGGAACAATGCATCCGGACTGCGTACGAAGCAGGCATCAACTTTTTCGACACAGCCAACGTTTATGAAAAAGGCGCTGCCGAGACCGTACTCGGAAAAGTGCTGAAGGACTATCGGCGCTCAAGTTTGGTTGTCGCCAGCAAAGTCTATTTCCCTATGGGGGACAGCCCGAATGACCGTGGCTTGTCACGCAAGCACATCATCGAATCATGCGACGCCAGCCTGAGACGCCTGGATATGGATTATCTGGACCTCTACCAATGCCACCGCTATGATCCGAGCGTACCGATGGAGGAAACGCTCTGGGCACTCGATGATCTGCAGCGTCAAGGCAAGATCCTTTATGCCGGCGTCAGCGAATGGCCGGCCGACAAAATCCAGGAAGCCCACAAGATCGCAAGACAGCATAACTTCCGGCCGCTCGTTTCCAACCAACCGATCTACAATATGATCGAGCGCTACATCGAGGTCGATGTACTGCCCGTTTCCGTCGCCAACGGCATGGGGCAAGTCGTCTTTTCCCCATTGGGACAAGGCATCCTGACGGGCAAGTACAAAGCCGGCCACCAGGTTCCGGAAGACAGCCGTGCCGCCAACAGCAAGCTGAACAGCACAATGCAGAAATATCTGGAAAACGAGTTGCTGTTGGAAGCAGTCGGGGAAATCGAAGCCCTAGCGCATGAATTGGAAATAACCATGTCGCAACTGGCTTTGGCTTGGATTCTGCGCCAACCTGGCGTCAGTTCTGCCATCATCGGCGCCAGCCGTCCGGAGCAGATTGAAGATAACATCAAAGCGGTGGATGTCGAATTGACGGATGAACTGTTGCTTGGCATCAACCAAATTTTATTGAAAGTGAGCAGCTTCAAACCAAGAAGCTGAGCGCCGTATGAATCAATCCGGAAAACCGGACACCAAAAAGGCCACCTTGAATTGATGAGGGTGGCCTTTTTGGTGTTTTTTATGCATTTGTTATCCAATCGAAGGAAAAACATGTGACCTCCGGTGAACGGAGGCTTCATCGGAGAAGGCAAGTAAAAATGTGGGCCGAACTCCGATGAGGAAGCTCTCGCCGTAGTTGCGGCTGATGACGGCCGGTGTGCTCCGGCAAGCGAAGCTTCACCGGAGCTGAGCGGAAATCCGAAAGTTCCGGACCACTCAGCTCCGCCCGTCAGCTCTCAATCCAACGCCAAAATCTCCAGGATGGCCCGGACGTCACGGACAGACACCTGACCGGGCGCGGAGACCTCTTTAGCCGCCGCAAAAGTCAGGCAGGACCCGAACAGCTCTCCGGCCAAGCGCGAAATGACGCCGTATTTGCCCATCGACATCGTGATGCATGGCCGGTCAGCTTTCGTTTTTTTCATTTCCAATGTCGCCGCCAGCAGCGTCAGCACATCTTCCTCGCTTTGCGGCATGACCGCAATCTTCGTGATATCCGCCCCGAGTTGCTGCATCTTCACTAACCTTCCGACGATTTCCTTTTTAGGGGGCGTCCGGAAAAAATCGTGGCTCGACAGGACGACCTTCACGTTTTTTTCATTCGCTTCGGCGATCAATTCAATCACCTCTGCTTCAGAACTGAACAGTTCGAGATCGACCAAGTCCACCAGCCCGCTCCGGATCGCGAAACGGTTCAATTCAAAATAGCGATCCAAGCTCAGTTCGCGCTCTCCACCCTCTTTTTTGGTGCGGAACGTGAACAGCAATGGCTTTTTGTAAAGGTTGTTGATTTCGGCCAATAATGCTTCGACCTGCTCCGGGTGCTCTACCCCTTCGAAAAAATCGATACGCAACTCCGCCAGATCGAAAGCAACGTTTTCCAGCATTTTTACCTCGGCAATGATTTCCTGTTTTGTTTTCCCTATCAACGGCACGCAGATTTTCGGCCTGCCTTCGTTGAAGACGACATCTTTCACTTGAACGGTTTTCACTGGTGTATCCCCTCCATGGCGCATTCCGGTCCCCTTACCTTGAACCTTTCCGGTCAAAGGAAGATGAACTTACGAGTATATGATACTTTCCATTTTATCGTTTATCGCGCCAAAAGCATAGGGACACTTTAAGGAACTTTTAGATTTGTCCATTATTTCAATCTATTTCTATTTTGAAACATACCGGGCACCTCAGAACACAAAAAGCTGTGACCCTCTCCTCTCGGAGCGGATCGCAGCTTTTTGCTTCATTTAAATGAAATCTATTTTGCGAATTTTGCTTGATAAGCTGCAACCACTTTTTCAGTAGTGAAGCCATATTCCGCCATTACCACGTTGCCGTTGCCGCTTGCACCGTAAGTGTCGATGCCGTATGCCAGGCCATCCAGGCCGACATAACGTTCCCAACCGAAGGTCGCGCCCATTTCGATGGACATGCGGTTGCGGACTGCGCCAGGCAGGACTGTTTCTTTGTAGGCTGCATCCTGGGCTTCGAACAGATCGAAACTCGGCATGGAGACAACCGATACGTCCACTCCCGCTTCACGCAATTGTTGCTGCGCTTCCACAGCCAAGTTCACTTCCGAACCAGTTGCGATCAGGATGCCGGCAGGCGTTTCGCCTTGTTGCGGCGAAAGCACATAAGCACCTTTCTTCACGCCTTCGCGGGCCATTTCTTTTGTGCCTTCCAAAACAGGCAGATTTTGGCGCGTCAGCACCAACATCGTTGGTTTGTCCGCTGAAGACACGGCGATTTCCCAAGCCGCGCTGACTTCGTTGCCGTCGGCCGGACGCAGAACCGTCAAGTTCGGCATGCCGCGGTAGCTGGACAAGTGCTCCACTGGTTCGTGTGTCGGGCCGTCTTCGCCGACCGCGATCGAATCATGCGTCATCACATAAGTGCCAGGCAAGTGCGAAATGGCAGCCAATCGCATCGCTGGACGCAAGTAATCCGTGAAGACGAAGAACGTCCCTACATACGTTCTGGTTCCGCCGTGCAGAACGATGCCGTTCATGATGGCGGCCATCGCGAATTCGCGCACGCCGTACCAGATGTTGCGGCCGGCATAGTTGCCCGGCTCAAAGTCACTTGCCGATTTGATCATTGTGTTGTTTGAAGACGATAAGTCCGCAGAACCGCCCCAGAAATAAGGTACAGCTTCACCCAATGCTTGGATCGCTTCAGCACTGGTCACACGGCTTGCTTTCGCTGCGCTGCCCACTTCATAAGTCGGCAGTTTGTCTTGCCAGCCTTCAGGCAATTTGTTAGCCATGGCATCTTCGAATTGTTGCGCCAATTCCGGATAAGCCGCTTTGTAGTCGTTGAACAGTGCTGTCCAGGCTGCTTCAGCCTGCTGGCCTTCTTCAACCATTTTTTCATTGAAACGGGTTGTGACTTCAGCCGGAACACAGAAAGCTTCATCCGGACAGCCGTATGCCGCTTTAGCGAAAGAAACGCCTTCCGCTCCCAATGGAGCGCCATGGACTTTATGCGTTCCTGCATCAGGAGCACCAAAGCCGATGATGGTTTTGATTTCGATCAGTGTCGGTTTTTCCGTTTCAGCTTTCGCTTCTTCGATGGCTTTGGAGATGGCTTCCAAATCATTGCCGTCCTTGACCAGGATATGTTGCCAACCGTAGGCTTCGAAACGGGCAGCAACGTCTTCCGTGAATGATTTCGAAGTCGGTCCATCCAAGGAGATGTCGTTGGAGTCATACAAACCGATCAGTTTACCCAATTTCAGGTGGCCGGCCAAACTGGCTGCTTCATGGGAGATGCCTTCCATCAAATCGCCATCGCCGTTCAGGAAATACGTATAGTGATCCACAACCGGGAAGTTTTCTTTGTTGTAGGTAGCCGCCAAGTGCGCTTCCGCCATCGCGAAACCGACTGCATTGGCGATCCCTTGTCCCAAAGGACCAGTCGTCGCTTCCACGCCGTCCGTGTCATGCACTTCCGGGTGTCCAGGTGTTTTGCTGCCGAATTGACGGAAGTTTTTCACATCATCCAGGCTTACGTTGAACCCAGACAGGTGCAGCAAGCTGTACAACATGGATGACCCATGTCCAGCCGATAATACGAAACGGTCACGGTCTGCCCACAAACTGTTCTTAGGGTTGACTTTCAAATGTTTTGTCCAAAGCGCGTAGGCCATCGGAGCGGCTCCCATCGGCAAACCAGGATGCCCTGAATTGGCCTTCTGTACGGCGTCGATGCTAAGTGTACGTACTGCATTAACTGCTAACTCATCAATTTGATCAAACATTTTTTTCCTCCTCAAGATAGTGAATCTAGTATTGAACTCCTCAACCAACTTTTATAATCATGATTTAATCTTATTATAACATATTCCGATTCGGTTTATATCATTTTATTAACTTTGATATGCACCAATAATGGGTTATCAATCCGACAGTTCCACCAGTCGCTCATCCGCGGCTTCCTTGCTTCGGTTCTCTTCCAACACCTCCATTTGATGATCCTAGGCCTTGCTGATTACATCATACCAGATATGTACGAACAAATTAACACAAACATAAAAATTGTACCTACAAAGTTTCCGGTCTAGTCGTTCGGCTTGCTTCCGAATCCATTGTCGGTGAGTATTTTCTCGCACAGTGAATGGCTCAGATAGCTTGATTCCGTGGATACGGGGTTTATACGTTCTTTGACTCCTGCGACAAACGAACCGATCAGCGGCGCGAACCCTCGCTTACGGAGCGTCCATTCCCAATCGCCGAAAGCAATTTGCTGCTTGCTATTTTTTTGTTCGATGGTCATATCGGCCAAATTCAGGACGCGCACAATCCCAGCCGGGCTTTGGACTTCCATGACTTCCTGATTGGCACCCGCCTCATAGTTCATCGAGACGAAACAAGTCGTGCTTTTCGTTTCGAGCATCAGCCATAGCCGTTTCAATTCCCCTTCGTCTTCGACCAGATGCGATTGCACCGAAACAACTTCATCATCCAACAAATACAGAGCGGCATCCGCGATATGAATGAACAGATCATAGACAGCGAAGCGGACCGGTTCAACGTTCTTTACACGATCCTTCTGAATCAGGATCATCTTTTTATCAGGAATCTCCTTCAGCCGTTCCACCATCGGAGCAAACCGACGATTGAAGCCAGCAGTAAGCATCAAGCTCTTGGCGTCCGCCAACTCGATCAGTTCCTTTGTCTCTTCCAGATCATCACTGATGGGCTTGTCCACATAGACCGAAACGCCTCGCTCCAGCAGCTTGCGGATGATTTCCGCATGGGCAACGGTAGCTACGTGCACAAAGGCAGCCTCGATTCCGCTGTCCAACCATTCCTCAATCGAAGTGTACAAATGTCGGAAGCCGAATTTTTTCCCTACACTTTCCAGCGTCTCCCTGTTACGCGAGCACAGATGCCATTCCACCTCATCCTGCATCTCGACCATAACCGGCAAATACGCCTTTTGCGCAATGTTCCCTAACCCGATGACTCCAATTTTCATCACCTATCGCCTCCAAACCTGTTTGTTCTTTTTATACCATAATCTTGGTACTAATTCTCGCTAAAAGGCGGAAATAATTGAGAAATAATTAAAATATATATTTTCCATTGAAATCGATTGCATTTCCTTTTATTGTTTTGTATAATTCTCTTCGAAGTTATGTATAGACATAGAAATGGAGTTGTTTAGATGAAATACGAATTTCCTGCAGGTTTTTGGTGGGGATCGGCAGCAAGCGGACCACAGACAGAGGGCACGATACCCGGAGACGGCAAAGGTGAAAACATCTGGGATCATTGGTACAAGCAGAACCCTGAGCTTTTCTTCAACCAGGTCGGTCCTGAAGACACATCCTACGTGTACAATCGCTACAAAGAAGATATAGCACTCATGAAAAAGACGGGACACACTACCTACCGTACTTCCATACAATGGAGCCGTTTGATTCCGGACGGAACCGGCGCAATCAATTCGGAAGCGGTGGTGTTCTACAACAGCTACATCGACGAGTTGCTGGCCAACGGCATCGAACCTTTCATGAATCTTTATCACTTTGATATGCCGTTGTCATTACAACAGAAAGGAGGCTGGGAAAGCAAAGAAGTTGTGGATGCCTATGCGGATTACGCACGCATCTGCTTCGAACTGTTCGGCGACCGCGTAAAGAAATGGTTCACCAACAATGAACCGATCGTTCCGGTCGAAGGCGGCTATCTCTATCAATTCCACTACCCTAGTATTGTGGACATGAAAAAAGCCGCTCAAGTCGCTTATCACGAAACACTGGCAAGCGCGAAGGCAATCAAAATTTATCATGAACTGAATCTTGACGGGCAAATCGGCATCATCCTCAACCTGACGCCTAGTTATCCGCGCAATGAGAACGATCCTGAAGACGTCAAGGCAGCCCGTCTCGCTGATGCCTTCTTCAACCGCTCCTTCTTGGATCCTGCCATCAAAGGCACCTTCCCTGAGGATTTGGTTTCACTGTTGAAGGAATTGGATTATCTTCCGGAATATACGCAATCGGAATTAGAACTCATCAAAAATAATACCATCGACATTCTGGGGATCAATTACTATCAGCCAAGACGCATCATGAAAAAAGAAAGCACAGAACGCTTATCGGATAAGCCGATGCCGGATGATTACTTCGACAACTACATCTGGCCGGAACGGAAAATGAATCCGTACCGCGGTTGGGAAATCTACGAAAAAGGCATTTACGATTGCCTGATCAATGTTCGTGACAACTACGGCAACCTTCCATGTTTCATTTCCGAAAACGGGATGGGCGTGGAAGGCGAAGAGCGCTTCATCAACGCGGACGGCATGATTGAAGATGATTACCGTATCGAATTTGTCCAAGATCATCTTAAATATGTCCATCAAGCGTTGCAGGAAGGCTGCAATGTGAACGGCTATCACATGTGGACGTGCATGGATAACTGGTCCTGGACCAACGCCTACAAAAACCGTTACGGATTCATTGCGGTTGATCTGGCGGAAGAAGGAAAACGCACAATCAAAAAGAGTGGCTACTGGTTCAAAGATGTTTCAGACAACAACGGTTTTGACGCATAAGTTTTCTAAGAGAGGAAAATGACTAATGAATAATTTTATTGATAATTTAGCCGAAAAATTGACTCCGATTGCCGGCAAACTCGGCTCAAACAGATACTTGGCAGTATTGCGTGACGCTTTTATGCTTTCTTTCCCGCTGACGATGTTCGGTTCCATCGTAGTGGTGCTTAATAACTTGCCCTTCTGGAGCGACGACATGAAAGGAACGCTCGGCGGCCTATTCGGAAACGGACAAAACGCGACCATGTCCATCATGACCATTTTCATCACTTTCGGAATCGGTTATTACCTGACCCGTTCCTATGATGAGGACGGTGTCTTCGGTGGCGCTGTTTCACTGGCATCCTACCTGATTTTGACTCCTTTCAGCTTTACGACTGCAGACGGTGTTGAAATAAACGGTGCGCTGTCCTTGGATCGTTTAGGCGCAAAAGGCATGTTCATCGGAATGTTGGCTGCTTTCCTTGCGGCTGAAATCTATGTTCGTATCACCAAAAAAGGGATTGTCATCAAAATGCCTGAAGGTGTTCCCGATGCCGTTTCCCGCTCATTTGCTGCCCTGATTCCGGCAATTTCTACACTTACTATTTTCCTGATGCTTAGTGCATTGGTTTCTGGCGTCTTTACAACAAACTTGCATGACGTTGTCTATACCGTCATCCAAAAACCACTTGTCGGATTGGGAAGCAGCTTACCTGCAACCTTGGTTTCCTTGTTCTTTATCCAGATCCTTTGGTTCTTCGGCTTACATGGCCAAATCATCGTCAACTCCGTCATGGATCCGATCTGGAATACCTTGGCTTTGGAAAACTTGGATGCTTTTAAAGCTGGCGAAGCACTGCCGCACATCATCACAAAACCATTCATGGAAACATTCACAGTCGGTCTGGGTGGTTCCGGTATGACGTTGATGGTAGTCATCTTGATGGCGTTCGTCATGAAGAGCAGACAAATGAAGGACATCGGTCGTCTGGCGATCGGACCTGGCTTGTTCAACGTAAACGAACCCGTCATCTTCGGTTTACCGATTGTATTGAACGCATCCATCGCTATCCCTTGGATTTTGACACCACTGATCGTAACGACCGTAAACTACTTATCAATGGCATCCGGTCTGTTCCCTACTCCAACAGGCGTAACGGTTCCATGGACTGTTCCATTGTTCTTCAGCGGTATGATGGCCACAAACTCCATCATGGGCGGCGTGCTGCAATTGATTGACTTCGCAATCGTCGGAGTGATGTGGTATCCATTCCTGAAAGTTGTCGATAAAGCGAATTTGGCTCTCACTGTCGAGGAAGCTGTGTAATCGCTTTTCCCGAAATGAAGGCCCGAAGCAAAACGCTTCGGGCTTTTTTGACAACTATCGTTCCAATTCAACTTTTCCCAAAAGCAAGGACGCCTTGTTTCAGGCGCAACCGTTACGGTATAATGGTGGTTGAGATCGTTTAATTTCTGGGAGGACTTACCCTTATGAAAAAATATGAAGAAATCGCAGATGAACTGCGGCGTCGCATCGCTGATGGCGAATATGCGGAAGATGAAATGCTCCCTGATCAGATCGCTTTGGCGGAAGAATTTGGCGTCAGCCGGATGACTTTAAAGAAAGCCATCGACATGATCGCAATGGAGGGACTGATTTTCCGTAAACGGGGTGTCGGTACTTTTGTCATCAAAAGCGCTCTTTGGAACAGCGGAGATTCCAAAGCCGATGAATACGCCGGCTTGTCCAAACAGTTTCCGAATAAAACTGTAAAGAGTAAAATCATCCTTTTTGATATCCTGTTCCCTCCAAAAAATATCCAAACCTTGTTGATGCTGGAGGATAATCAACCTGTCTACCATCTACAGCGTCTGAGAATCATTGACGACAAACCCTACATACTGGAAAACACCTATTTTGTGGCCAGCTTGGTAAAGGACCTTACTGAGGACATCATCCACCGTTCCATTTACGATCATATCCGCGATACGTTGGGACTGAGAATTGGCGGGGCCTACCGGAAAATCCACGCTGATCGATCAAATGAACTGGATTGCCAAGAATTGGTTTGTGATGCACATACTCCAATCCTTGAAGTGGAACAAGTCGTTTACCTTACCAACGGGACACCTTTCGAATACTCGACTTCCCGCAGCCGCTTCGATACACGTTCCTACACCATCACCGACATTATTAAACAATAGCAAAATATTAGGAGGAAAAATATGCAAGAGCCATTGTTTATCCAACCTGTCCTGCAAGAAAAAATTTGGGGCGGCACCAAGCTGCGCGACATCTACGGGTATGACATCCCCAGCGACCATACCGGGGAATGCTGGGCCATCAGCGCCCATCCCGATGGTACCGGAGCCGTGGAGAACGGTCCCTACGCCGGCACCAAACTGGACGTCCTCTACTCGGAGCATCCTGAACTGTTCGAAAATCCGACTTCACCCGTCTTTCCATTGCTGACCAAAATCATCGATGCGGCGGAAGCCCTATCCGTTCAAGTGCATCCGGATGATGCCTACGGACTGGAGCATGAAGGCGAGCTCGGAAAAACGGAATGCTGGTACATCATCGATGCCGATAAGGATGCCGAAATCATCTACGGACACAATGCCCAAACAAAAGAACAGTTCTCCGAAATGGTTGCTGCAGGCAACTGGGATGGACTGCTGCGCCACGTCAAAGTGAAGAAAGGCGACTTCTTCTTCGTTCCGAGCGGCACCATCCATGCCATCGGCGGCGGCATCATGATTCTGGAGACGCAACAGAGCAGCAACACGACTTACCGTGTCTATGACTTCGACCGCAAGGACGATCAGGGCAACACCCGCGACCTGCACATCCAACAATCCATCGATGTGTCGATGATCCCGCATAAAGATCCTGCGAACCATTTCGAAACAACCACAGTGGACGGCAATACCGTGACTACTTTCATCGAAAGCGACTATTTCACTGTCTACAAGTGGGACATCCTTTCGGAAATGGCCTTCAAAAAGACGGATCCCTACACCTTGGGAAGCGTCATCGAAGGCAGCGGCAGCCTGACTGTCGACGGAAAAACCTATCCATTGCAAAAAGGCGATCACTTTATCCTGCCTGCGACCGTTTCGGCTTGGTCCTTATCCGGCAAGATAGGACTGATCGCCTCCACTCCCGGCCCGAAAAACAGCTAAGAAAAGCGCAAAAGAGAAGCGACCCCTTCCTGACGATAGCTTCGTCGGGAAGGGGCCGCTTTTTCTGTTGTCTATCCGATATTTTTTAAGCTTTCACTTCATTCGCTAATATGATCGCACCGGTTATGCCGGCATCGTCGCCCAAGCCTGGTGTCACGAGGTAATCATCGACAGCAGGGACCGGCACATAGTCGGCAAGCAGCTTCGTAAATTTCCCTTTGATATTATCAAGCATACCAGGGACCTTCATGACGCCACCGCCCAATACAATCCGCTCCGGACGCAGAATGACCGTGTAGGCTTCCAAAGCTTGCGCGATATAATAAGCGATGTAATCCCAGACCGCATCAGTAGGTTCAACGTCTTTACCGGCTTTCCCCAGACGTCCGTCGATTGAAGGACCGGCTGCCATGCCTTCGAGGCAGTTGCCGTGGTAAGGGCAGAAACCTTCATAGTGGTCATGTTCGTGCGGCCGCACCAGTATATGCCCCATTTCCGGATGCCCGATGCCTTCCAGTATTTTTCCATCGACGATCGCACCGGCTCCAACACCTGTGCCGATTGTGATGTACATGATGTTCTTCATCCCTTTTGCAGCGCCCAAAGCGGATTCCCCTAAAGCAGCACCGTTCACATCCGTAGTCCACCCCATCGGAACAGCATATCTTGCTTTCATGGCACCCAGGAAATCAAAATCTTTCCAAGCCAACTTTGGTGTAGAAAGAATATGGCCATATGTTTCCGAGTCTTTATTGACATCGATCGGACCAAAGGAACCGATTCCGATTGCAGCTAAATCAAAACGATCAAAGAAAGCAAACACCTGCTCCAGTGTTTCTTCCGGCGTAGTGGTCGGGAAAGCAACCCGTTCCAACAACTCATTTTTTTCATTCCCGACAGCGCACACAAATTTTGTTCCGCCTGCTTCAATTCCACCTACTAGCATAAATTTATCACTCCAATTGGTTAGTTTTCGCGTGCGTTGCCACCACCGGATCCCTTTCGACACCTGTCCGATTTGTCATGGAACAGCATACTCGCACCTCATCCTATTATACCGCTTTCAGTTGCCTGAATCATGTTTTTCAGACATTTTCTGCTTTAATTCGGCACTTTTTTTGATGAATTTATAGGCATCAGTAAATTTTCACTTAATTTATCAAATATTTTACTATTTTTATTGCTTCGGGTAAATCAAACGCTTACAATAGAGAGGGAACTTAAATAGAATTCCAAGTAAAATATAGCGGATTGATTACTTCGCCTTACACTAAACAATCAGGAGAGTGGAAACAAAATGAAAGTATCTGAAGAAATAATCGGGCAAGCTCACGGAAAGGATGTCGTGGCTTATACCTTGATGAATCCGAACGGCATCTCCCTTACAGCAATGACCTACGGCGCCACCATCACGGAACTTTTGATGCCGGATAAAAACGGAAAGACGGAGAACGTTATTTTGGCGATGGATTCATTGGATGATTACGTGACGCATCGACCGTATTACGGAGCCACTATCGGCCGGGTTGCCGGACGCATCACCAAAGGGGCTTTTGATTTGGACGGAACAGCGCATCAAGTGGTCGTGAATGAAGGAGGCAATCAACTCCACGGCGGCCCGGCCGGATTGGATACGCTTGTCTGGGATGCGGAGGTACAGGCATCCGCTGACGAGGCCAGCATCCACTTCACAACAATCGATGCAGACGGCGCCAATGGCTATCCTGGAACACTTTCGGTAACGGTCAGCTACACGCTCACTTCCGATAGTGAATGGAAAGTCACTTATCGGGCCACAACCGATCAAGCGACCTTGTTCAACCCGACGAACCATGTCTATTTCAACCTGAGCGGCGACATCAACAAACCGATCCTGCAGCACGAGCTGCAACTGAACAGCACGGCTTTTGCCGAATTGAGCGACGAAAACCTTCCTTCTGGCGCCTTGTTGCCTGCGGAAGGGACCCCGTTTGATTTCCGCAGCGCAGGTAAGCTTGCGGTTGCTGCTGAGCAGAACCATCCGCAGACCCAAAAAGTCGCCGGCTTCGACCATCCGTTCCTGCTGCAGCACGAGGATGGAGAACCAGATGCGATCCTTAGCGATGCTGAATCCGGCCGAAGCGTCAAAATGTACACAGATCAGGATTGCGTCGTGATTTTTATGCATAACGGCGAGGTGGATAAATACACGATCGCCGGCAACCCGGTCATCCAGTATGCAGGTATCACTCTGGAGACGCAGGCTTTACCTGACGCCATCAACCAGGAAGGCTTCGGCGACATCACGCTCCGACCGGATGAAGTCTATTCGGCTGAAACAATCTACAAATTTGAAGTGCAGGACTGATTGTTAACAAAAGAAGGTGGACCGTAAATCATCCGGATTTACGGTCCACCTTCTTTTATTGCATGTTGATAGCCGCATAAAACCCGGCGAGGGCTGGTTCACCGGTAAATTTTAGCCTGAAGGGATCCGATTTCCCGGTGAAGATTGCCTCATCGGGAAATCGCAGACGCTTGGAGTCCGATTTCCCGGCGAGAATCCCCTCACCGGGAAATTTTAGCCTTTCGCATGACCTGTGCCGTGTCCGGTACCTTTCTAGTCTTGGACATCCGTAATCGATTTTCGGTCTGTCAGGGCTATTTTCGGTTTCAGTTCCACCACCAGCACGCCAGCCAATATCAACGCTGCTCCGACAAGCATCCGCAGCGTGATCGCTTCCCTCAGAAAAAGCGCGGAAGCGACCATCCCGAATACTGCCTCCATCGACAGGATGATTGCCGTTTCCGTCTCTTTGGTGAACTGCTGCGAGGCCGTTTGGATCAGAAAGCCCAGCATCGTGCTGACCGTTCCCAAGTAAAAGATGGAAAAGTAGCCTTCTCCGGCTGCAGCGAACACGAATTCTCCCCTAGCGAGGGATACGATCACTCCCAACACAGCGGCTGTCCCCATCTGGATGGTGGTCAATGCGTATATGTTTTCACCCAGCACAAACCGGTTTGTGAAGATGATCTGCAAGGCAAAGAACAAAGCGCAGAGCAGCGTCAACATATCCCCGAAGTTTACGCTGTGGAAGTCGGTCAGGGAAATGACGGCGATGCCGCCGATCGATAACAGCGCGCCCACAATGGCCGGGGCCGTCACTTTCCTTTTGAAGAACAATGCGCCTATGAACGGCACCAACACGACATTGAATGCGGTAAGGAAGGCATTCTTTGAAGGTGTCGTATAGACCAGCCCTACCGTCTGGAACAAAAAAGCCAAGTAAAGGATGCTTCCGAGGCCGATCCCTTTCAGATAGGTCTTTTTGGTCGCATGCTTCAGCTGGCCGAAAAAAATTGCACCCATCAGTATAAATGCCAATAAAAAACGCATGGTCAATATTTGGTATGGGGAGAAATACTCCAACGATATTGCGCTCACGACGAATCCTGAACCCCATATCATCGTCACAAAAATAAGTCCGATCTGTCCCTTTCTTCTGTCTGTCATATCACTTTCCCTTTCTATTGATAACGATACTGGCCCGATTTTATTAAAGCCAATGAACAATCCGGGCGTACTTATTCACTTTACCCAACATTCTGATTGTCTGCAAGCAGATTTCTGCAAAATAGTAATACTATTTTCTGTCCAAGGAGCCTGTGCACTGATGCAGCTGCATCAACCAATCAACAAAAAACAGCTCCCAGAACGATGCCTTGCATCATTCGGGGAGCTGTTCCTATTTCATTATTTTGCCAATACTGCTTCGATTTCATCCAATTCTTCATTGGTGAATTCAAGGTTTTCCAATGCTTTCACGTTGTCATCGATTTGGCTCACTCTGCTGGCGCCGATCAGCACGCTTGTGACTTTCCCGTCACGGAGAATCCAAGCAACGGCCATCTCAGCCAATGTTTGGCCGCGTCTCTGGGCGATTTCGTTCAGAGCGCGTGATTTCTCGATGGTTTCCTGCACTCGCTCCGCGTTCAGGAACGGTGAAGACGGTCTGCCCGCGCGTGAATCTTCCGGAATGCCATGCAGATAGCGATCGGTCAGCATGCCTTGCGCCAACGGGCTGAAGGCGATGGTACCCAATTTATTGGCCGATAACACATCCTGCAGACCATCCTCGATCCAACGGTTGTACATGTTGTAGGCCGGTTGGTGGATGATGAACGGCGTCTTCAAATCTTTGAAGATGGCGGCTATTTCCGCTGTCTGCTCCGCAGAATAGTTGGAGATGCCGATATACAGGGCTTTCCCTTGACGGACCATCAGATCCAAGGCTTGGGCAGTCTCTTCGAAAGGTGTTTCCGGATCCGGGCGGTGCGAATAAAAGATATCCACATAATCAAGCCCCATCCGTTTCAGGCTTTGATCAATGCTCGCCGTCAAATACTTTTTGGAGCCCCATTCGCCATAAGGACCGGGCCACATATCGTAGCCGGCCTTGCTGGAAATGATCAGCTCATCCCGGTAAGGCAGGAAGTCCTTTTTCAAAATCTTGCCGAAAGTTTCTTCCGCACTGCCTGGAGGCGGACCGTAGTTGTTCGCCAAATCGAAATGGGTGATCCCCAGATCGAAGGCGCGTTGGACCATTTTGCGCGAGTTGTCGAACAGATCCACCTCGCCGAAGTTATGCCAAAGCCCTAGGGAAATGGCAGGCAGTTTCAGACCGCTGTTGCCTACGCGGTTATAGATCATTTTGTCGTATCTGTTTTGTGCCGGTTGATACATGTCATCACCTCAACAAGTTAATATACCCATTATAGCGTTTTCATAATTGCGGCGCAAAGCTTTTACGCGAAAAGCTGAACGGGTTCGTTCAGCCCTGAAAGAAATTTAGGAAATCTGGCCCTGAATGAGCATCGTAGAGCGCAATGGGTCAGATTTATCTAATTTCCGAAGGGCTAACCCGTGAAGCTAGTGTAGTGTAGCGTTGACAAATAAGTAAGCTGTTGAGTTTGAATCTGTTAGAGTTGCTTTCGTTGTGCAGTATAATAAAAATAAACGGCGGTGGCTTAAAATGGGCAGAAACAAGAAGTACGTTATCTCATTAACAGATGATGAAGTACGCAGATTAAAAAGCATTCTGCGTAAGAAAACGACTACTCGGACCATAAAATGCAGATGCCAAATTTTATTAGACCTCGATGAAGCGCATGGAAAACCATCTACCCATCAACAATGCGTCAAATCTATCGGTGTTTGTTTCGCGACTGTGCACAATGTAATCAAGTACTACATTGACGGTGGTGTTGAAAAAGTTCTATCCGTCGGTAGAAGTGTCAATTCGGATAATGCCCGTCGGAAAATCGATGGACGCGCGGAAGCAAAACTCATTGAAATGGCCTGCGGCCCAGCTCCAGAAGGTCGTTCCAGATGGACCCTTCGCCTTCTGGAAGAGAAAGCAAAAGTTGAACTTGAAATTCCGGTTGGCAAGGATGCCATCGGAAGGACCTTAAAAAAAACGAATTACGACCTCACAAAAAACAATACTGGTGCATCCCGTCAAAAGAAAACGCAGCATTCGTAGCGTGCATGGAAGATGTCCTCGACGTATATGAGTTACCTTACGATCCTCAACACCCGGTCGTTTGTATGGACGAAAAACCCTATCAACTTTTGGGTGAATCAAGGGAACCTCTTCCTATGCGAAAAGGCAGTGACCAAAAAATTGATTCTGAATATGTGCGAGAAGGCACTTGTAGCATTTTTATCTTCACTGAACCACTTGGTGGAGTCCGACATGTGAACGTCCGCAAGCAGCGAACCTCAGTAGATTGGGCCGAGGAGATTCAATACCTTGTAGATATTGGTTATCCCGAGGTTGAAAAAATCACTTTGGTTATGGATAATCTCAATACACATACACTCGCTTCACTCTACAGAGCATTTCCGCCCGAAGAGGCACGCAGGATCGTCCGCCGCCTAGAGATTCATTTCACGCCATTACATGGCAGTTGGTTGAATATTGCCGAAATAGAATTAAACGTTATGACCAGGCAATGTTTACACCGCAGAATTGATGACCTCGAAAAACTCCGTTCGGAGTTGACTGCATGGGAGCGGGAACGGAATACCCGATCATCAAAAATCCGTTGGCATTTTACAAATAATCATGCCCGAGAAAAGATGGCTTCGTTGTATCCCAAAATTGAAAAATCAAATATTTGATACGAAGTGAGTATGTCGATCTTTTCTCTAAATATCAACGCTACACTACACTAGACAACTTTCTTGGATGCAGAGAATATTTTGTAATCCCTTGAGGCACCTACGGTGATGCAGTTTTGAATTCTGAATACTTTATTCCTAGCAATTACGGACAACGAAAGTTGCTGTGTAACTTCGTTCTTCCGACTTTTCAATCCGAACTCCGGTGAACGCAGGCTTCGCCGGAGTTCCGACCGTCATTTTTCATGCGTTCTCCGATGAGATTGGCCTTGCCGGAGTTGACAACGATAGGTAACCACCGTGCTCCGGCGAGGGGGCCCTTACCGGAGCTGGATAAAACTGGATGGAGATGGATGAAGAATAGCTGGAAACGCCGACCAGAAATACTGGTTGGGACGGCCGAAAAAACGGGGAGCGCCTCAAATGAGACGCTCCCCGTTCCAGCTATGCTTTATTCATGCAGTTCCAGCGGCAAGCCGTCCGGATCCTTGAAAAAAGTGAATTTTTTGTTCGTGTAGTCATCCAGCCGGATCGGCTCAGTCTCCACGCCCTTGCGGTTCAATTCCGCCACAGTCGCCTCGACATCCTCCACATAGAAGCAAAGATGGCGGAGCCCGACTGATTCCGGACCGCTCAGGCGCTCAGGCGGATTCGGAAATGAGAACAGCTCGATTTCGCTCTCCCCCAGCTTGAGATCAAGTTTGTAGGAGTCCCTGTCCGCCCGGTAGTTTTCTCGGATGATCGGCAATTCCAGCACTTCTGTGTAGAAGACTTTGGAAGCCTCATAGTCGGAGGCGATGATCGCCACATGGTGAATTTTTTCAAATTTCATGGTAACAAGTCCCTTCTGTTTCGGATCCCCTCCATTTTACCATTAAGGAACAAGCTGCACACTTTTTCCCCGTAACCTTTTTCTGCCCGGCGGCCACCAAGATGCCAAGTTTCTGTTTCTTTTCCAGTCGGACTTTTGATATAATGAGTTTATCATCAGAAATTTATAATCGATTTGTTGCACTGATTTTTCAGCTTCATGAAGAAAGGAAGGTTTACCCTATGATTATCACAACAACCACCCATGTCGAGGACAAAAAAGTCACTTCCTATGAAGGCATCGTTTTCGGAGAAGTCATCACGGGCATCAACGTTTTCAAGGATTTCGGAGCCGGCATCCGCAATATCGTCGGCGGACGCTCAAAGAGCTACGAAGATGAATTGACCATAGCGCGCGAAAACGCCTTGGCGGAAATGGAAAGCCGGGCATCAGCAAAAGGTGCAAATGCCATCATCGGCATGAAAATGGACTATGAAGTGCTGGGAGCCGATAACGGCATGCTGATGGTCACTTGCAGCGGAACCGCTGTGAGACTGACAGATGAATCAGATTATTTGGGTTAAGCACCACGACTGAAAAACCAAAAGGTATCCAGGGGAAATCCCGGATACCTTTTTAGGTTCATTGTGTTTTTTTGCGCAACGGCTTTTTCTTGCTCGGTGCGAACGGTTTGAAGGAAACGGCATAATTGCCCGCTTCGTCCTTCCCCAGCAGCAAGGCCGTCGAAAAACTCTTGCCGTCTTTTTTCTTGAAACCGGAAAGGCGCTTCGTTTCTTTTCGGGCCAACAGTTCTTTGGCTTCCTCGGGTGACAGGTAGCGGCGGGCGATATAGCGGGAAATCCGGAATGAACAGGACTCGCCGTAGTCCTGGCATTGAAGATAACTGCCCTTGATGATCGCTTCTTTCCCGCAGACCGGGCAAACGCCCACGACCGCACCGTCGCCTGCAGCATCGATGCGCTCCGCTATCCCTTCGGACTGCAGCATCTCGTTCTTCGTGCCGAGGATTTCCATAACGAAACGTTTGATGTTCTCCAGGAAATAGTCCTGGTCGCCCTCGCCTTTATGGATTTTCGCCAAATATTTTTCCCATTCGGCCGTGAAGGCGACATCGCTCATCTTGTTGCCGGCCACGGCCTCACAAAGCAACGTGCCCTTTTCGGTGATCGCCAACTGATTCTTCGAGGCCGTTATGTAGCCTCTGTCCTTCAGGTTTTCGATGACGCCGGCGCGGGTCGCTTCCGTTCCGATGCCGTGCGTTTCCTTCAGGATCGCCTTGTCCTCGGCATCATCCACCTCTTTGCCGGCGTTCTTCATGGCTGCGATCAGAGTGCCTTCTGTGTAAGGTTTCGGAGGGGTGGTCTTCTTCTCCTTCGTGGCCAAAACGGCTGTTCCGGTTTCCCCTACCGTAACCATCGGTAGGATTTTGTCCTCAGGTTCGCCTTTTTCCCTTGTGTTGCCTTCCAGCTTCTTCCATCCGAGATTTTTGATGATCTTGCCGGATGCCACGAAATCCAGTCCGCCTATATCGGTAATGATGGTCGGTTCATCGTAGATGAAGTCCGCTTCGAACATCGCCATTGTCCGGCGCAGGACGAGATCATAGATTTTCTGCTGGTTCGCATTCAGTTTCGCGATCCGGGCCTGATCCGGCACTTTTTTCGTCGGGATGATGGCATAATGCTCCTGCACTTTGGCATCGTCGACGTGCTTTTTGCGCGGAGTCAGATTCGGCTTGTCGATGGTGTGGCCCAATATCCCCAAATAGCCGGAAAGATTGGCCTTCAGGTAGGCGAATTCATTTTTGGTGATGACCGTCGCGTCCGTCCGTGGATAGGAAAGCAGCTTCGCTTCGTACAACGACTGGACGGTTGCCAATGTGTCTTTCGCACCCATCTTGAATTTGGCGTTGGCTGCCCGCTGCAGATCGCTGAGCGAATACAGGCGCGGCGCCAACTCCCGCTTGTTCTCATTGGCTTCGAAGCGCTTGATGACGGCAGGCATCTCAGCCGCCAATTTGTGCGTCGAGATGAAGGTTTTCATTTCCTGTTTGGACTCAAATTCATGCTGGTACTTCGCTTCGAACGTCCCATTCGTGACCGTGATGCGGGCCAAACATTCATAATGCGTCTCTTCCTTGAAGGCGGCGATCTCCTTCATGCGCTTGTAGATCATGAAGAGTGTCGGCGTCTGCACGCGGCCGACCGAAAAGGCACCTTCTTTGATCCCGGCTTTCTGGAGCGCAATGGTGTACAGCCGGCTCAGGTTCATCCCCACCAGCCAGTCGGCGATTTCCCGGCTTTGGGCTTCGATGTAGGATGGATACGTGTCTTTCCCATCCAGCAATTCGGTGAATCCACGACGGATCTCATTGGATTCCAGACTGTTGATCCAGAGACGCTTCATCTCCTTCTTTTCCGCGCCGGCATGCCGGATGATCGAGCGGGCGATATTTTCCCCTTCGCGGTCCGAGTCGGTGGCGATGATGATGCGGTCGGCTTCCTTGAGCTGCTGTTTGATGTTCGCCATCTGCTTGCCTTTTCCGTATTGGATCTTGTATTTATAGTTTTCCGGGAAAATAGGCAAGTGGTCCAGGCTCCATTTTTTCCATTTCGGATCATATTCTTCCGGCTGCAGCAGCCCCAAAAGGTGCCCCGAGGCATGCACGATGACCGTCTCGCCATCGAACAGGCTGTCCTGGATCACGTAGTTCCCGGCAACCGTCGCCTTCTTTTGGAAAGAGCTCGCGTAGGCGGCCGCCTGCGAGGCTTTTTCGGCTAAAATGACTGTTTTCATGCTAGTTTCTCCCCCTGACAGGATTGCCGTCTGAGACTTATAAGGCAATCGATACCCTACAATTATAACATACGCGCATTCCCGAAATACGATTGAAAAAGGACTGCGAAGGGCAATAAAAAGCGCCATCGCAGTCCTTTTCGGCCTGATTATCCTTAATCGTCCAGTTTGAGTTTCTTCAGCGCCTCGAACAAGGCGTTGTTGACCGGCTCTTCATCTTTATTCTGTTTCTTCAGATATTTTTGGACGTCCTGCTTCGCGGCTTTTCCGCCGGAGCCTTTTTTGCGTCGTTCGTTGAAGGCCGAAAGCTTTTCGCGGTAACCGCACTTGCAGGTGAAAATCTGGCCGTCGCCTTCGCCGTGCAGCTCCATTTTTTTCATGCACTGCGGACAGCGCGCGTTGGTGACACGCGCCACATTCTTGCGGTAACCGCAATCGCGGTCCTGGCACACAAGCATCTTGCCTTTTTTGCCGTTCACTTCCAGCATCGGTTTGCCGCATTCCGGGCAGGTCTTGGTGGAGATGTTCTCGTGCTTGAACTTGCCTTCGCTCGTCTTGATTTCCGAAACGATCTCTTTCGTATAGGCCTTCATTTCGTTTATGAATACGTCCTTCTTCAGCTTGCCGGCAGCGATCTGCTCGAGCTTCCGCTCCCACTCGGCTGTCAGGGCCGGGGATTTCAGCTCTTCCGGAACCAGCTCCAGCAATTGCTTGCCTTTGGAAGTGACATGGATTTCCTGTCCGCGTCTTTCGATCAGGAAGGAATTGAACAGTTTCTCGATGATGTCGGCACGCGTAGCGACGGTTCCCAGTCCGCCTGTTTCCTTCAGCGTCTGCGCCAAAGCTTTGTCGGCCGTCTCCATATATTTAGCCGGATTTTCCATCGCCGTCAAGAGCGTCGCTTCATTGAAGTAGGCAGGTGGTTTCGTTTGTCCTGATGTCTCACTCACGTAACGGACAGCCAACACATCGCCTGCTTCGATTTTCGGCAACAGTTGCTCCTGGAGACCGTCTTCCGACTCCTCATCCTCCGTGCGATTGCTGTAGACTTCCTTCCAACCGGCTGCGGTGACCGTTTTGCCGCGGGCCACGAAGCGTTCGCCCCCGATGTCCGCGCGCAAAGTCAGTTGCTCATATTCGTAAGCCGGGAAAAGCACAGCCAAGAAGCGCTTCACGACCAAGTCATAGATTTTGAGTTCCTGCGCCGACAGTTTCCCGATCAGGACGACCTGCTCCGTCGGGATGATGGCATGGTGATCGGACACTTTGCTGTCGTCGACGAAAGATTTGTTCGCCTTGATCGGTTTCGCCAACACCTTGTTCACAAGCGGACGGTATTCCTTGATGGCGCATGCCTTCAGCCTGTCCGGCAGAGTGGCAACGATGTCGTTCGACAGGTAGCGGGAATCCGTACGCGGATAAGTCAATAATTTGTGCTGCTCATAGAGTTTCTGCATGATGTTCAATGTTTCTTTGGCGGAATAGCCAAAAAGCTTATTGGCGTCGCGTTGCAGTTCGGTCAGGTCATACAGGCCTGGTGCATAGGCTTTTTTCGGTTTGCGGTCGACCGCCACAACAGTCGCTTGCTGCTTATCCAACTTTTTGATGATGGCTGTGACCTTGTCGCGCTCGAAACTCTTCGTGTCGTTCGTTTTCTCGTCCTGCCAAATCAGCTTCAGCTTCGTATCGGTCTGCGCCTCGATGCCGTAATACGTCTTCGGTTGGAATTTTTTGATTTCTGCTTCGCGTCTGGCGATGATGGCGACGACCGGCGTCTGGACGCGGCCGCAGTTCAACTGGGCATTGAATTTCGTCGTCAGCGCGCGGGTCGCATTCAGGCCGATGTACCAATCCGCTTCCGAACGGGCCACGGCCGACTGGTACAGGTTTTCATAGTCCTTGCCCGGCTTCAGGTTCTGGAAGCCGTCTTTGATGGCCTTGTCCGTCACGGACGATATCCACAGGCGCTTGACGGGCTTGGTGACTTTCGCTTTTTCGATGATCCAGCGGGCGACCAGTTCGCCCTCGCGGCCGGCATCCGTTGCGATGATGATGTCGGAAACGTCATTCCGCACCAGTTGAGACTTGACGGCATTGAACTGCTTGCCGGACTGCTTGATGACAGTCAGCTTCAGGTCTTGCGGAAGCATCGGCAGATCAGCCAAATTCCAATTTTTGTATTTCACATCATAGGCTTCCGGATCGGCAAGCGTCACAAGATGCCCCAAGGCCCAAGTGACGATGTAGTCTTTCCCCTCCAGGTATCCTTGACCCTGTTTCTCGCACTGCAGCACGCGGGCGATATCGCGCGCCACCGATGGTTTTTCAGCTAATACTAGACTCTTTCCCATAATTTATATTTGCTCCCTTATCTCTCGATTCTCGTGTCCTACTATATCACAGATAGCGCAAAAACAGAAAAAACTATAGCGGACTCCCGTGCAAGGAATCCGCTACAGTCTTCTCAATTTTTATGTTTTTTTCTGTTGCGCCAGCAACAAGGGCGCCAAAATCGGCTCCAGAATCAGATAGAACCCGGCATTCCCCAGGCCGTGCAGGAGATCGAAAGGGATCCCGGCGATGTAATAGGCCCAAAAACTGTTGATGCCCATCAATTTTACGGAAATGATGGAGATTACGAACCCGTAAAGCAGTCCCCCGAAAAAGGCAAACAGCGCGAAAAAGATTCTGCGGCTCCTTTTTTGGCTTGTGCTGTAGAACGGCTTCATGACCAGGCCCGTTACCACGATCAGAACACCGAAACTGGCGATCTGCGCGATCGTCCATGGCCCCATCCCCAGCAGGAAATTGGTCAAAACAATGGACAGGATGGCCACAATGAAGCCGTCCGTCATGCCCAGCGTCAGCGTCAGGATGATCAGCACGGCGGTCACCGGCTGGACATTCGGGATGAACTGGAACACCATTCTCCCGACATAGCTCAGAGCCGTCAAAATCGACAGCAGCGCCAGCCGTCTTACCCCGAACCCCACTGTTTTCCTTACATTTCTGTCAGGTTCCACACGATTACGTCTCCTTCTTGGAGCGCCACATCAGCGGCTCCGACCATCGAAGGCTCGCCGTTTACATCAAACAACCAATATTTGGCTTTTGTTTCGGCTGACTCTTCGACTTGTGCCAACCCGTCGATGGCTGTGATGAAGCCGCCCTCGTCTTCGATAGTATAGTTTTCTTTCATGACATCAAATAAGCTCGTGCCCGCTTCAACCTCCACCGTTTTTTCAGAGCCTGCGATGACCGTACTGCCATCCGTCAAAGAAATCGTTACGCTGACTGTCTCTGCTGCTTCGGAACTGACCGCAACAGTCGACTCCTGCAGGACGGAACTTGTTTCCGCTTCTTCCGTCGGGGCGCACCCGAATAATACCAAACTCAACGATAAGACCAACAACAATTTTTTCATTTTACCACTCCTAATCTATATTCGACAGGGGTTGCATCGCCAACGGCCGGGATAATGCAAAAAAGCCCATGCGCCATCGCATAGACAAGTAACGGGACCGTTTTACCTCGAAACGGCACGCTTGCAAAAAATAGCAGCTTGGAATGAAGACCTGACTTAGACGTTCCGGGACGTCATCACAGTGGCGGGACCGCGTTGGATTTTCACCAAACTTCCAAATTCCAAGTGTCTTTGAATGGTTTTCCTATCCCTACCATTTTACCCAAAGGAGAAAAAAATACAAGACCAGTTGCGCTTTTCAGTGCATTCCGGTCTTGCAATTGATGATACCTGTGTCAAGTCAATCTTTGATTCCCGTTACGCCTGCAAGCTTTCGCCGAAGGAAGTTTTCTGGAAATTCCAATTCTGTCAAAGTCCTTCATCCCTTTCATGATAGCGGTTTATAGTTTTTATTTTACCTGAACGTCCGCAGAATGGAAATCGTTACCATTACCATCCTAGCGCTGAATTCTGTTATGATAAGCATGAGAAGCTGCAGTCATTTTTATATACCTTATTGTTTGGACGTTTTGAAGCAAGGAGGAATCGCAAGATGGATGAACACAAACATACGCAGCACACGCACACAGACCACACTCCGGAGGCCCCAAAGACAAGCGATCCGCATGCCGGGCACGACCATTCCGGTCATCATATGGCCCCGCCACAGCCGTTTGCTGCCGAACCCAAATCAGAAAAACACACAGCACATGATCACGACGATGCACAGGAACACGAACAGAAACAGGCCGCTTCCCAGAGTCACGAGCAGCACATGGACCATGGTGAAGCTGGACATGCCGCAACAGGACATGCCGGCCACCACGAACAGATGGTGGCCGAATACCGGAAACGCTTTTGGATCGTCCTGCTGCTGACGATTCCAGTAACCGTGCTGTCGCCAATGATCATGATGCTCTTCGGTTACCATTTCGACTTTCCGGGAGCGACTTTCATCGTATTTGGCTTATCCAGCGTCATTTTCTTCTACGGCGGCAAACCATTTCTTGAGGGAGCATGGGAGGAATGGAAAAATAAGTCTCTCGGCATGATGATGCTGATTTCCTTGGCGATCGTTTCTGCCTATATCTACAGCACCTTCACCGCCTTTTTCATAGAGGGCTCGGATTTCTATTTCGAACTGGCGACCTTGATCCTGGTCATGCTGCTCGGCCACTGGATCGAGATGAAATCCCAGATGGGGGCATCCAAGGCCCTTGAAGAACTCATCAAACTGATGCCAAAGGAAGCCCACCGTTTGGATGCGGCCGGCAATGTCGAAGAAGTGTCGATCGAAGCCCTCGTTCCGGGTGAGCGCATCCTCGTCAAGCCCGGCGAAAAGATCCCTTTGGACGGAAAAATCTACGAGGGCCTCTCAACGGTCGACGAATCGATGCTGACGGGCGAATCTGTACCCGTCGAAAAACAACCGGGCATGCAGGCCATCGGCGGCTCCATCAATGGATCAGGTGTCCTGAAGCTGACCGTGGAAAAGGTCGGGAATGAAACCTACTTGGCCCAAGTGATCAACATGGTCCAGGAGGCCCAGAAACAAAAATCCAAGTCACAGAGCTTGGCAGACAAAGCGGCAGGTTGGCTATTCTATATCGCGGTCACAGCCGGCCTTCTGACTTTCCTTTATTGGATCTTCGCGGCCGACCTAGCCTTCGCACTGGAGCGGATGGTGACGGTCCTCGTCATCGCTTGCCCCCATGCA
Organism: uncultured Trichococcus sp.; assembly: GCF_963663645.1. NCBI lineage: Bacteria > Bacillati > Bacillota > Bacilli > Lactobacillales > Carnobacteriaceae > Trichococcus > uncultured Trichococcus sp. The sequence goes on along the minus strand of NZ_OY760503.1, from coordinate 1,332,128 downwards.
CTCGGGCTGGCTGTCCCTCTGGTGAACGCTGTGTCCACTTCAATCGCAGCCCGAAACGGCTTGCTGATCCGCAACCGCACGCAATTCGAGGAGGCGCGCAAAGTGGATCGGATCGTCTTCGACAAGACCGGGACCCTGACGGAAGGCAACTTCGGCGTAACCGACATCCTTCCCGCTGCCGGGGTCTCCGAGAAGGAATTACTGACGTTGGCCTATTCTGCCGAAAGCCAATCTGAACACCCGATCGCAAAAGGAATCGTCCGCAAAGGAGAAGCAGAAGGCGTCACCCTTTTGCCGGCAACTGATTATCAAAACCTTACCGGCCAAGGTCTGCAGGTCACTGTGGACGGCATGCAGGTCGCTGTCGTCAGCCCCGGCACCATGGACGAGCGCGGCATTGCATACGACAAGGAGACATTCGCCAGCTTGGCCCAGCAAGGCAAAACCGTTGTCTTCGTCCTCAAGGAAGGCAGCCTGCAGGGGATGATCGCCAACGCTGATATCATCCGTTCGTCATCGCACGAAGTCGTGGCTGCCTTGAAAGAGCAAGGCATCGAAGCCATCATGCTGACTGGCGACAATAGCCGCGCAGCGCAATACGTGGGCGATCAGTTAGGGCTGGCTCAAGTATTTGCGGAGGTGCTGCCTGCCGAGAAATCGAAGCACATCGCCGGGCTGAAAGCCGGAAACAAGAAAGTCGCGATGGTCGGGGACGGGGTCAATGATGCGCCCGCTTTAGCGGAAGCTGACCTCGGCATTGCCATCGGAGCCGGAACGGATGTCGCAATCGAAACAGCCGACGTCATTCTTGTGGACAGCAATCCAAAAGACGTATTGACCATCATTACCCTTTCGAAAGCCACTTACCGCAAGATGGTCGAGAATCTGATTTGGGCTGTCGGCTATAACGTGATCGCCATCCCGCTGGCTGCAGGCATATTGGCCAATCAGGGCTTCCTTATCACCCCCGCCATCGGGGCAGCCGTCATGTCGATCAGCACCATCATCTGCGCGGTCAACGCACGGCTCTTGAAGATAGACTGAGCATGCCTTTCAAATAATCAGCGCAACAGCCAGCAAAACTACATCCAATCTACACAATCCAGCGTTACAATGATTGCATAAGAGAATAAAAGGGGAGGATTTGCATGTTTGGCAGATGCTTACAATATTTTGGAGGTTTTGGTATGGGCGGCATGATGTTTATGTGGATTTTCTGGATTGCTTTGATCATACTCGTCATTTACTTGGCAACCAGGCTTTTGAACGATAGATCAGGAAAAGTTTCAACGGACGAATCCGCTTTGGATATCCTGAAGAAGGAATTGGCTAAGGGGAACATCACCGAAGAAGAGTTCGATCGCAAGAAGAAACTTTTGTAATCCAACATGAATACAAAACGAGGGACAGTCACATTGTGGCTGTCCCTCGCTTTGTTTAGCAGTGATCTGATAGTTAAAGTTCAAATCTCTTTCGTTCATGATCTGTGCTGATCCAACGGAATGGCAACCGTGAACGTGGCCCCCTTGCCGATATCGCTGACAACCTGCACAGTCCCGTTATGCTTCTTGATGATGCTTTTGACGATGGCCAGACCGAGCCCTTGCCCTCCGGATCGGCTGTTGCGCGACGGCTCCGTCATATAGAAGCGTTCAAAAATCTTTTTTTGGTCTTCCGGGTCGATGCCGATGCCGTTATCGGAAACTCTCAGCACCGCTTGGTCACCCTTCTGATGGATTTCGATATGGATGCTCCCTTGCTTCGGAGTGAATTTGATCGCATTCGCCAAAAGGTTCGTCAGTACTTGGCTGATTTTGTCCTGATCCGCCGTTATCATCAGCGTCTCCCCGGTTACCGTCAAGCTGATATTCTTTTTGGCGGCTGCAGCCGTAAAGTTCGTCGCGACCTTCTTGCTCAAAGCCTGCAGGTCAAAACGGCTGAATTCCAATTTTTCGTGATTGCTTTCCATTTCGTTGATTTTGTCGATATTCCCGATCAGGCGGGAAATCCGGTTCACTTCATCATAACAGATCTTCAACCGCTCGTCGCTCGGCTCCCAGATGCCGTCCAACATCGCTTCCAGATTGCCCTTCAATGTCGTCAGCGGTGTCCGGATTTCGTGCGCAATATCGGAAGAAAGGCGGTTCCGGATTTCCTGTTGGCTGTCCAATTGACGGGAAAGGCTGTCCACCGAACGGATCAGCGCATCTATCTCGACGATGTTCGTTTCCTTCGGCGCCGGCTCCGTGTAGTTGCCTTTGGCGATTTCCCCGGTGAAGCGGCTCACCGCAAAGACCGGCACACTCAATTTTCTGGCTATCCAGACCGCGAAAAAAAGCGATAAGGCGAAAGCCAACAGCGCAACAATCAGCAGATTGTTGCGGATATCGCTCACGAATGCGACATCGTGTTCCATATAGAAATACGTACCCATCGTTCCGATTGCCAGGCTGCCGATTGTCCGGGAGCCATCATTAAGATCCACAGTGGTCACCGAATATTCGCTTTCTGTTCCGCTCATCATCTCGCTCATCTGCGACATGTGGCTGGACATCATCTGGCGGTTTTCTTGCTCCTCCATCAAGCTTGGACTCCAGATCAGCTGCCCTTGGCTATCGTAGACTTTCAGGATGATGTCGTCCTGCAATGCCTGCCTGCCGATGACCGCTAGCGCATCCTCGTCCCAGCTCCCTGTTTGAGCAAAAACTGCCTCAACTTCTTCCGTGTAGCCGGTTATTTCTTCCGTACGCCGTTCGCTGACGTATTCCGAGAAGTGGCTGTTCACCAACTGCATGCTGAACCAGCCGAACAACCCGATGATGACGCTCGAAAAAAGCAAGAAGGAAAGGAGTAGGTGCCAACTGATCGTCCGCCTCATCGCTTCCCTCCAAACCGGTATCCGCTTCCCCGGACCGTCAAAATATAGATGGGCTGTTTCGGTTCCGGCTCTATCTTTTGTCTGATGTTCTTGATATGCGTATCGATGACCCTGTCCAAACCTTCAAAATCCATCCCTTTTACGCTCTCAAGCAATTCTTCCCTCGTGAAAAGTCGGCTCGGATTCTTGGCCAACAGCGTCAGCAGTTCATATTCGGTAGCCGTCAAGGCGACTTCCTGCTGCCGCGCGAAAACTTGCTTCGTTTTGGGATGAATGACTAGTTCGCCGCCATCGAAGCTCCATTTTTCTTCAGCATCGGCTGGGGCAGCGCGCCTCAGCACCGTCTCGACCCGCGCCACCAGTTCCTTGGGGCTGAATGGTTTGACCATGTAATCATCCGCCCCGATCTGCAGGCCGCTCAAGATATCCTTTTCGGATGACCTTGCCGTCAGCATGATGACGGGAACGTTTGATTCTTCGCGGATTTTGGCGCAGATGTCCCCGCCTGCCATATCCGGCAGCATCAGATCCAACACAATCAGATCCGGATGGAAAGCATGAAATTTTTCCAATGCCTCCGCCCCGGACTCGGCACGGTATACCTGATATTTTTTGGCGGCCAGATAGGCCTCCACGATATCCAAAATATTTGGTTCATCATCGACGATCAAAATCTTCACGGGCACCCACCTCCATATTGTTTTCCTGGTTTTTATTGTACACGGACCTGACCCATCATGCCATTGTCCTCATGCTCCAAAATGTGGCAATGGTACATGAAGACCCCCTTCTCAGGGAAAGTCACCGCCAAACGGACCGTCTCGCCGGGATAAACGGCGATGGTATCCTTCCAGCCTTGCTCGTTCTGCGGCGGCTCCGCTCCATCGCGCGACAGCACCTGGAATTGGACGCCATGGATATGGAAAGGATGGATCATGCTGCCCATCATATCCTGCGCATTGTAGACTTCCCAGATGACTGTTTCATTCAAGCGCTGTTCGACGTCGATCCGATCCATGTCGAACTGGTTGCCGTTGATATTGACCATGAAGGACATACCGCTCAGCGTGAACCGTTGAACAGCCGCACCATCCGTCATCATTTCAGAAATAGCGTTCAGAGTTTGCGGAAGTGCCGACTGTGCGTCCGCCTCCTCCGTGACATTCAGGGAAAGGACCGTTACGTTTCCGTCCATCAATTTCACTGTGTCCCCCTCAGCGTATCCGCTCAGGTCCACGATGATTTCTGCCCGTTCACCCGGTGTCAATGTGACGGCTGTCAACGCAACCGGCTGCTCCAGGAAACCGCCGTCGCTGGCGATTTGCTGGAACACCGCCGCATTTTCCAATCCGAACGTGTAATTGCGGGCATTCGATCCATTCACCAAACGCAGCCTGATTTGCTCATTTTTGACTTCCGCATAGGGATTGATGGTCCCGTTCACCAACAACGTGTCGCCGTAGGTGCCATCAGGATTGTAAGTTCCTTCGTAATCGAATTGGTTTTCCGCATCGAAGGTCCGATCCTGGACGATCAAAGGAAAGTCATTTACCCCATAGTCCTTCGGTAAGTCAAGCTGATCGGAATTGTCGTCCTCGACAAAGATCAATCCTGCCAAACCGGCATACACTTGTTCAGCAGTCGTCCCCAAAGCATGCGGGTGGAACCACAATGTCGCCGCCTGCTGATTGACCGTGAAATCAATTTGCATCGCTTCGTTCGGTCCGACCGGATGATGCGGCCCGCCATCGATATCAGAAGGGACCTTCAATCCGTGCCAATGGAAAGAAGTTGCTTCTGACAATTGGTTTTCGGTTTTGATGTGCACCTCTTGGCCTTCATGCACGACCAAAACCGGTCCAAGATAGGAACCGTTGTAGCCGAGCGTCTTCGTCGTTTGCCCTTCCAAGAATGAAGTCTCCCCCGCTTGCGCGGTGACCGTATAGGTGATTTCACTGTCCGATTCGGAATCCGGCACCGCCAGTTCCGGCAACCGCAGTGCTGTCATTTCCTGTCCGCTTTCATCCAGAACGATAGCCCGGTCTGTCCCCGTCATATGTCCCATCCCGATAAAATCCCCTCTGCTGTTCGAATCTGGATCAATAGTTGTCACAGACGTCCGGCTAACCCCGCTATTGAAAAACGTCGAAAAAAGATTGGCTGAAACAAACAGCAACAGTGCGAACGAAGCAACCAAAGCGACAATCAGTGATGTTCTTCTGTTCATTATAATTCGCCCTCCATTTCTGACTCTTTTGTCGCCTTCATTATACATCCTCCATGTGTAGAACTGATGGATTTAGCAATCGGACAGCCTGGATTCAATAAAAAATCCCCTTCTGACATGAAAAATCAGAAGGAGATGATTAAAATAGTCCGCACTCAGCCGAAGAACGCCAACAGGACACCGGCAGCCACAGCCGAGCCGATGACCCCTGCCACATTCGGGCCCATCGCATGCATCAGCAAGTAATTGGAAGGATTGTACTTGATGCCTTCCTTCTGCACGACCCGTGCAGCCATCGGAACGGCCGATACACCGGCGGCACCGATCAAAGGATTCACTTTTCCGTTCGTCAGTTTGTACATCAATTTGCCCATCAGCAAGCCGGCAGCTGTCCCGATCGAGAAAGCAAAAAGGCCAAGAACGATGATTTTTATGGTTGTCATCGATAAAAATAACTCTCCGTTCGCCTTTGCTCCAACGGTCACGCCCAAAAGGATGGTGATGATGTACATCATCGCATTCTGCAACGTTTCCGTCAGTTTCGGAACCTGTCCGCTCTCGCGGATCAGATTGCCCAACATCAGCATCCCCACAAGCGCCGTCGCCGATGGGACAACCAGACTGACGAAGATCGTGGTGACGATCGGAAACAGGATACGCTCGTTTTTGGACACTACGCGCATCTGCTTCATGACGGTCTGCCGCTCTTTCTGGGTAGTCAACAAGCGCATGATCGGCGGCTGGATGATCGGAACCAATGCCATATAGGAATAGGCCGCCAAGGCGATGACCGATAAGAGATGACTGGCTAATTTCGTCGTCAAATAGATAGCCGTCGGACCATCGGCACCACCGATGATGCCGATGGAGGCCGCTTCTTCAGGCGTCATCCCCAATGCCAACGCCCCAAAGAATGCCGCAAAGATGCCGAACTGCGCTGCCCCGCCCAACAACAGCGTTTTCGGGTTGGCGATGAGCGGCCCAAAATCGGTGGACGCACCCAGGCAAAGAAAAATCAACGGTGGATAGATGCCCAAATCAGTCCCTTGATAGAGGTAATAAAGCAATCCACCTGGCCCCCCATCGGATGGGTGCGTCATTAATCCCGCAAGCGGCAGATTCACCAAAAGAATACCGAATGCAATCGGTATCAGCAAATACGGTTCATAGCCCTTCTTGATGGCCAGATAAAGGAAAATGCAGGCAATGATGATCATAATGATTTCTTTATACGTAAGGTTAACCAATCCGGATGTCCGGATCAAATCAGTCAAAGCTTGTACCATACGAATCCCTCCCCTCCTAGAGAATCAGCAACGCTTGATCGGATTCGACACTATCATTCGCTTTCACCAAAATACGTCTGATGATGCCATCCTCATCCGCAACGATTTCATTCTCCATCTTCATGGCTTCGAGGACGATAAGGTTTTCACCTTTTTTGACCCGTTGCCCCTCTTTGACGAGGATGCGCAATACGGTTCCGGCCATCGGCGCCAACATCGCTTTCCCTTCCGTTTCGGATGCAGTATCTGCAGTGCTTCTGACGCTGTCGGCTTTAGGGTGCTCCGTCATGACTGCATCATCCGGCAACTCCCTCACCTTGACATGATAAACTTGTCCGTCAATTTCGATTTCGTACTTTTTCATAAAAAATCCTCCCTTTACAATCAGCAGATGGAATTTATTTAATACGCGTTACATCAATGATTTCAAACTTCTTGGCCGGATGCGCCTCATAGGCGGCGATCAATGCCGTAATCGCTGCCGCTTTGGCCCGTTGTTCATCCACACCTGGATCCAGCAGACCGGGCTGAAACTGATCCTCATGGTGAACTGGTGCTGAAACCAACTCGGCAGGCTCACCTACCAGTTTATGGACCAGCTCAACCAAGAACCAAAGACTTGCCAATACGGAAAATACAACGATCATCGCAACGACCGTGACAATCAGACCATCGCCTAAATTGAATGTTTCCATTTCCCTTCACCTCTTCCTCTTAGCTACGATAGCGGGCTTGGATCCGAACCACTGTATCCGTCGTCTCGGCTGGAGATGGCGTTTTTGTTTCTGCTTGTTCTTCTGGAATGGTTGGATAGTAGACTTCTTGCAGATAAGCTTTTCCGACCTGAGGGAACAATGCATAAGTCAACACGTCTTCGTCAGTGCGCGCCAGGTCGCCCAACTCCGCCTTCAATCTTGCGAACTCCGGCTCCAGATGATCCGCCGGGCGATCCGTGATGACGGCATCATCCCCGATGATGCTGCGCCGGAAATTGTCGTTCACCGGGACCGGTGTCTTTCCGTATTTTCCGTGCAGGTAATCCTTCACTTCATTCGGGACCATCTTGTAGCGTTCCCCCGTCAGGACATTAAAAACGGCCTGCGTCCCGACCATTTGGCTCATTGGGGTGACTAGTGGCGGAAAGCCTAAGTCCGCTCTGACGCGGGGTACTTCCCGCAGCACTTCCTCGTACTTATCACTGGCTTTTGCCTGCTTGAGTTGCGAGTTCAAGTTCGACAGCATCCCACCCGGCACTTGATAGATAAGTGCTTTGGGATCGACCGACAGCATTTTCGGATCGAGCACACCCGAAGCGATGTACTTGTCGCGGATCGGTTTGAAATAATCAGCAATTTCTTCCAATGTGGCGATGTCCAATCCCGTACTGTACCCCAGTTCTTCCAACACAAGCGCCATCGATTCGGTTGGAGGTTGACTTGTTCCTTCCGCAAAAGGGGAAATGGCACAGTCGATGATGTCCGCACCCGCTTCGATGGCAGCCATATAGGTCATCTGTGAAACGCCGCTGGTGGCATGCGTGTGGATATTCAACGGTACATCGATCACAGCTTTTATGGCTGGAATCAGCTCTTTGGCTACTTTCGGCGTCAAGATGCCGGCCATATCCTTGATGCAGATCGAGTCCGCCCCCATTTCGGTCAATTCCTTGGCCAAATCGGTGTAAAATGGAATGGTGTGGACATCGCTGATAGTGTAACAGATCGTCAGTTGTGCATGGGCGCCGTATTTTTTTACGGCTTCCAGTGAGGCTTTCAAGTTCCTCGTGTCATTCAGGGCATCAAAAATCCGAAAAATATCAATGCCGTTTTCGACGGCTTTGCCGACAAAACGATCCACGATATCATCCGCATAGTGGCGGTATCCGATCAGGTTCTGTCCCCGAAGCAGCATCTGCAGCTTCGCATGGGGAGCGCGCTTTCGGATTTGACGGAGCCTTTCCCATGGATCTTCATGCAGAAAACGGATAGCCGCATCATAGGTTGCCCCGCCCCAGCACTCGAGCGCGTAATATCCGGCTTCATCCATTTTCTCCACAATCGGGAGCATGTCGTCCGTAGACATGCGTGTCGCCATCAAGCTTTGATGCGCATCACGCAGAACGGTCTCAGTAAAAAGCACTTTCTTTCCTTTTTCCAATCCGATCACATCCATTCTTTTCATTATTGCCAACGCGGCAAAAACATTTGTGATTTTTTTATCTATCTTTGAATTTGAACCCCCTCCTCTTTCATCAGGAAGTTCTGCAGCATCGCCCAATTCTGTAAGCGGTTACCATAAAGATATCTTACACTAAATTGACCGATATTTCAATCTGCAGATAAAAAATATTAGAAATAACAATGGGTCAATCCAGCTTGAGCAACCGTAAAAATGGGTTTTTTTGTCCATATTTGTCGAATCCCGACGCTCATCATGAACAACTCACAATGCTTTCCTGATTCTTTTGTGCATAATGACTAAGTTATTTTTATTTTTAGGAAAACGCTGCATTGTTAGCGCTTTATCTCCTTGTTATACTAATGTCATATTTCATTTGTGATTATCTGAACACAACGGAATTGAATCGGTTATCCCAATATACAATACAGACAAGGAGCGGTTGATATGGAAACAAGAGGAAGCATTTCTGAAATGGAAGCGATTGAGGTGGAACACACAAATCATTCAAAAATCAATGAGCGGTTGTTCAAACTGGATGAGGTCGTTCAGTTCGATGCTGAGGCCGGCAAAAAGACGATTTTTTACGAAACTGAAAAAATGGCTCTTGCGGTATGGTGCCTGGAACCTGGTCAGAAAGTTGTAAATCACTCGCACTCCAATGCCGACGACATCTGGATCTGCACGGAAGGGACGGGAACATTTTATCCAGGTTACGGCGAAGCCGTGGAAATCACAAAAGGGGACATCATTTACTCCGAACCTGGCCAACAACACGGAATGGTCAACACCGGCAATGAGCGGTTTGTTTTCATAGGTATTGCAGGACCTATGCCGATGGATTTCATTTCACATGAAGAATAAGGTTTGATCAGAGGCTGTATCAAAACCAGAACAGAATTTTCTGGCTTTGATACAGCTTTTTGTATGTTTGTATTACCTTTGTATTCGGAGATTCCCCGTCAAAATTCATTTGGCGGGGCAAAATGTCCAAGGGCAGCACGAGATTCCCCTTCAAATCCATTTGGCGGGTTTTCTGACCGTAATCTGAACTGATTTTCCCCGCCAACAAGGTTTTCGCGGGTTATTTCCGGGCATTAATTCAATTTTCAAATAGAAAAGGCTGTATCAGAACCAGATTAGTAGCCCTGGTTTGATACAGCCTCTTCTTTTATGATCTTAGGCTTTCTTTGTCCTTCCGTTCACCAAGTAGAAGATTGTCGTCCCTACGAGGATGATGATTACAGATAAGTAAAAAGCATACACTTTTGATCCGGTCGCATCGGAGATGGCACCGGTAAGAGACGGAACGATTACGGAGGAACTCATCCCAAAGAAATTAAAGAACCCTAGCGTTGTAGCGATACCCCGTTTTGGTGCGTGCTCGCCCAACCACGAAATGATGATCGGCTCAACCGCCAGCTTACCGAAAAATCCATAGGAAATCAGGCCAACCATCAACAACACTTGGTTAGGGGCCTGTACTGCCAAGAACAGCATGATGGCTGCGACTATTTCCAAAAAGATGATCAAACTGACTTTTTTATGACTGAATTTATCCGCAATCCGACTGAAGAACAAAGCACCCGGGATGGCCGCGAAAAACACCATCGATGAAGCCAATCCGATTGTCGCTCCTTCAAAACCTCTTTCAGTCGACAAGAAGTTTGGCAACCATGTATCCGTAAGGTAATAAGCGTAGCAAGTCGCGAAGTAAAGAGAGTAGGCCCCCAACATCTGCGGACGCATCAATGTCTTCAATGAAGGTTTTGCTTCCGGAATTTCCGTGATCATTTTGGTTTGCGAAACGATTGCTGCACTCTCTTTATTGCCTTTGATGAATTTCCAGAAGATGAAAACCATCGCGATGATCAGGAAGAACGTGAAGAACAGCATGTATTGCCAAGGCAAACCCAATTGGGCGACGAAGTAACTGGAGGAGATCATGCCGATTCCGCTGCCGACAGCCGTACCGCTGTTCACGATCGCTGTTGCCAAGCTTTTTCTTGAACTTGGTACATGCTCTGCAGTCAGAGAGTACGCCACACCATAGTAAGTACCGCACCCGACTCCTGCCAACACACTTCCGATATACACCACAGGTAATGTTTGTGCCAAACCAACAACCATTGTCCCTAGTCCGAACAGCAAGAAACCTGGAATCAGGATGGTCTTCTTACCGAATCGATCCACCAATAGACCTGAAGGGATTTGCATCAAAACGTAACCCAGGAAATAAAAACTGGAGATGGATCCGAGTTGGGAATCCGTCGCTCCTCCGAAATAAGTACTGATTTCAGGATATATCGGCGCTAACGCTGTGCGATAGACCCAGATGGCTATCCAGCCCGCCGTCATAACATAAATGATTTGTTTCCAGTATTCCACTCTTTTTTCTGGTACTACTTCCACTGTTTTTGTTGCTTCGGTCTCACTCATATGATTCTCCTCCATCACTTCTTATTGTATCTCTTGATTATGGGCACGGCTTCTAAGATGCTCTCCAAAACAGATCAGTAAGCCCTTCCATTTTCCTTTTGACTGCTTTCATTATAAGCATTTCCGACCGGACTAACCCTGTACATTCCATACAATAATATGCGCTATTTTGTCTAGAGTGACCAAGCAGATGGCGCAACAGGACCTCATTGACAACGCAAAAAGAGAATCCGGGCGCAAACCTGGATCCTCTTTTTGCGTTGTCTTATTTGACGAAGACGAATTCTCCCGAACGAGTATCCGAAACGCCATCTTCAATACTGTAGACTGTTTCGCCGCGCAGAATCGTTCTTGCTACTTGCGCTCCGATTTCGCGTCCGATATATGGGCTGATTTTGTTCTTGTATTCTAAATCTTCTGCTTTTAATGTATAAGGTGCGTTCGGTTTGATCAGAACGATGTCAGCATCCTTGCCGATCGCAATGTGGCCTTTTGAACTCAAGTTGAAGCGTTCTGCCGGGTTTGCAGCGATGATATCGGCAAATAATCTTAAGGACATGCCGCGCTTCTGAACGCCTTCATCGAACAATACATCAACGTTGTTCTGAACGCCTGCAATCCCGCCCCAAGCTTCAAAGGCATTCTCTTTGTCTTTCAAATCAGGCGTACATGGAGAGTGATCGGAAGTGACGAAGGCGATTTCGCCAGCCAATAATTTTTCCCACATACCGTTTTGGTTTTCTTTATCACGGATTGGAGGCGAGCACTTAACAACTGGTCCGATTGCATCCAATTCGGAAGTATCGAAGTACAGATAGTGCGTGCACGTTTCACAAGTCACATCAACGCCTTCATTGCGGGCTCTGGTCACTTCTTCAACGCCTTCCGGACAAGCTACATGGCAAATATGGATACGGCAGCCAGTTTCTTTAGCGAAAAGGATCGCGCGTCTGATCGGCTCGACTTCCGTGAAGACTGGACGGCTTTCCACATAAGCTTTCAGCGTCGTTTCGCCGTTCTTGTAAGCAATTTCTCCCAATCTGTCTGTGATTGTCGCATTTTCAGCATGGATCGCCAATACTTTGCCGGTTTTAGCGATTTGTCTCATTCCTTCATACAATGTGTAATCATCCGCATTCATGAAGTCGCCTTCGATCGAACGATCGCCACACGTAGCCATGAAGCATTTGTAGGCTGCAACGCCGCCTTCATCCAACTCCTGGATTCCGCCTTCGATGTTGAAAGGAACCAATCCGCCGAAAGAAGCTACGTCCGCGGTCAGTTTGTTTTGGCCGGCATCCACTTTGATCTGCAACGTTTTGGCATCGACTGTCGCTGGCACTTGGTTTAAAGGCATTTCCATGAAGGAAGTTACGCCGCCTTTGGCACAAGCTTTTGTACCTGTCAGATAGCCTTCCCAGTCGTCGCGGTAGCTGCCGCCTGGATCGGTGATATGCACATGCGCATCCACCATGCCCGGGCTGACAACCATGCCTTTTGCATCGATGACTTCGGCTGCATCGCCAAGGTCGCTGCCGATAGCTGCTATTTTACCATCTTTGATGGCTACATCTGTTTCAATTTCACCATTATCCAGGATAACCAAACCATTTTTGATCAGTAAATCGTAACTCATTCTTTTTCCTCCTAATAATAAATGATTTTATGTTAATATTTTTGAAACCAAAAGTTGGATGAAACTATTTTTTGCCTTTTTTCAACATCAGATAGATTCCGAAAGCCAAAGCGGCTCCAATCAACCAAGACAGATTGGAAATCATCTGCAAGGCAGGAATCACCTGTCCGCTCACGGAAATCAGCAAGGCTGCAATCGTGGCGATATAAGCTTCTATATTTATGCCCTTATACGGATTTTGTGCATTGTCTTGGCTGGAATCCATATACAGCGCGTCGATATCGATTTTCTGCTTCTTGACGAAATAAAAATGCGCCAACATAACACCTGCTACAGGACCAAGAACAGCACCGATGATGTTCAGGAAAGCGAAAATACTCGCAGAGTTTTCCATCAATTTCCATGGCATGATGACATAGCTGATGACGGAAGCGATCAAAACGCCCTTCTTGTAATCAACCGATTTAGGGAACAAAGCAGACAATTGATAGGCAGCAGGGATGATGTTACCGGTTGCATTTGTCGAGACGGTAGTCATCAGGAACACGACTACAGCCAACGCCGCAGCAGGGACGCTATCCCATTTGTTCACGATGTTCAGCACGTTCCATTCCTGCACTCCGAAGTGGATGGATCCGCCGATCAAGATGGCGACACTGGATAAGGCGAAAATCAAGTAAGCGACCAACAGGCTGGCGGTTTGTCCGATCGACTGGTCGCGCGTTGAAGTGGCGTTCTGCGTAAAGTCGGATACGCTCGCCCCCGGAGCTGCCCAAACGGAAATGACGGAATTGATGATGATGAAATAGGCCAGCAAAGGCGCATATCCTTGTACAGCATCACCGGATGGCGTATAGGCCAAAATGTTGCCCATGCCGCCGCCCACTCTGATCGCCCAGATGGCCATGCCGCCGAATACGATGTAGATCAACGGATTCAGGATGGCGGTGAATTTGTTCAGCACGCCGCCGCCGCCAAGACCGATGAGCACATTGATTGCCCAGAAAATAGTAAAGGTGATCAAACCCGGAAGGTCGATTCCGAAGAAATTGAAATCTCCACCGATACTCAAAAAGCCCGGCCAAAATTTACTGATCAAAATCAGCAAGGCCAATGATCCCGCATAATTCTGAAGTCCGAACCAAGCGATGGCAGCTACCCCGCCACGCAAGAATCCAGGAAGCTTGGCTCCCAGGTCCCCATAGGTCGAACGCAAGTGCATCGCAAACGGTATCCCGTATTTTGATCCCGCTCTGCCGTTGAAGACCATAAAGGCGCTGACTGCTAAAGAACTGACGATAAGAGCTAACATAACATTGATCGGCGACAGGCCCAGGAACAGGAATCCCCCAACAGCTGTGTAGTTCGGAATATTATGAACCGATCCCATCCAAAGCGTGAAATAGTTCTTTGCGCTCATATTCCTTTTTTCCGCCGTTTTTGGAACGACGTCTTCATTATAACCGCGTTTCTTTAAATCTTCGACTTGTGCATCACTGACAAAAAAATCAGTTTCCGGCATTTTTACTTCTTCGTTGCTTGCTTGCATGTAATAACCCTCCCAATCTTTGTAATCGCTATCAATCATTGATAAGCTTATTGTACAGGTGCTCTAAAACGTTTACATCGGAAGAGATGTACAAAGTGATTTTTATGCTTGTGCACAACTGACAACATTTATTATTGCGTTTGCTGGCTAATCTTGATTCCCAAAAATGGAAGGACCGATCCAGGCGGATTTCTTTTCCTGATCGTTCCTTCCATTAAGATGGGAACTTTTCTATTATTGGTTGTATTCGTGCAGTGCCGCCAGGACGGCTTCCCCACGGTTGATGTCTGCGCCATGGAACAAGAGTGCCGCTTCGAAAGCAGCCAGGACGTGCAATACGTTCTCTTTGCGGCTGCTGAATCCCATATTGCCGATTCTCCAGACTTTCCCTTGCAACGGACCGAATGAAGAAGCGATTTCAACACCGAAGTCATTCAACAATGTATTGCGTACCGCATCGCCGTCGACACCTTCAGGAATCAGGATGGGCGTAACTGTCGGCATTTTCGTTGTGCGATCGCCAAAAATGGCCAAGCCCATCGCTTCTATACCAGCCTGAATGGCGCGGTCATTTTGGCTATGGCGCGCATAACCGTTCTCGATGCCTTCCAGGATCATCATCCGTAACCCTTCGTGCAGGGCATAGATCATGCTTGTTGCCTCGGTATGGTGGTTGATGCGCTCTTTGTTCCAGTAACGTTGCAGTTGGCTTAAGTCGAGGTAATTGCTGCTGATGTGGCGTTCATTACGGAAGTCTTTGCTCAAACCAAGTTCTTTCTGATAACGCGCTGTCAACACCTTCTCAACGCGTTCGCTGTAAGTGATCAATGATAATCCGGATGGCACGCTCACGCATTTCTGAGTACCCGCGATGGCGACATCAATTCCCCATTCATCCACTTTTATAGGAGCTCCACCATAAGTGGCGACTGTATCGACCACAAAAAACACGTCATTCTCTTGGCAGAATTTGCCGATTTTTTCCAACGGCTGCATCTGGCCGTTCGCTGTTTCCCCATGGACGAGTGCGACTATTTTAGGGTTGACCCTTTTGATTTCCGCGATGATCGCATCTTGTTCGAAGACACTGTCCCAGTCCTTTTCCAAGTAAGTCACTTGCGCTTTCGCGCGTTCACAGATTTCGCCCAACAAATAAGCGAAGCGCCCGTATGCAGGAATCAGCACTTTATCCCCAGGTTCGATCAGCCCGATAAGTGCAGCTTCAAGCCCGGAACGCGATGTGCCGTCGATGGCAAAAGCTTGCTCATTTTTTGTCCCGAATGGGATTTTGATCATTTCTTTCACTTCATCCATGATGGCTAAGAAAGCGGGATCGAACTGTCCCAAAATAGGCGTGCTCATAACACGAAGTACATTCGGATGAGCTTCTACGGGACCGGGAGTCATGATGGTGCGTATGGGTGTGATGATTTCTTTGAACATAACGATTCCTCCAGATTGAATATTTGTCTGATAATTTACTTACATCCTACCACTCTCAGCAAAAATGTCATTGTTCGTTGTGAACAAATTCATATGAAATTTGTGGGTTTTGCCCAAATAAACGCTTGATGATGATGGCGGTTTCATTTAAAATAAAGCCACTAGGAGGGTTTTTTAATGACTACAATGAAAGAACTGTTGGATTTGCCCCGCTTCTCCGATCTCAAAGTGCTCAATGCCGGAGCAGATCTGTCTCATGCAGTGACGAGCATCGAAATATCCGAGACACCAGATGTGGCGTTCTACATACCAAAGGACGTTTTTTTGCTGACGACTGCCATGAGCTACAAAAATGACCAACAAGGGTTGATCCCTTTGATCGATTCTTTGATGCGTGTGAATGCTGCTGGACTGGGGATAAAAGTCGGCCGCTTCCTTCCGGAAATCGATCATGCCATCATCAATTATGCCAATTCGGTGCGTTTCCCTTTGATCCAAATTCCAAGCACGACCCCGCTCGGGACACTATCCCATCAGATGCTGAACTACTTGTGGAACCAAAAGACAGAACAGATGAGCTTTGCTTTGGACATCCAAAAGCGTTTCTCGAACCTGCTGATGAACGACGCGAGTATTGCGCGCTTCATTTCTGATTTCGGCAAAATGATCAAAACACCGGTCATCCTGTTGAATCCTTTCCGGCAGGTGATCGCCCATTCCAAGCATTTCACCCAATCCAGCAAGCCTGCCGAATATTATGTGGGGCAAGTGCATGAGAAAAAACCGCATCTATCGGCAGATACAACGGACTCTTTTCTGATAACCGATATGGACAACCAAGAGATGCAGGTTTCCATCTATCCGA
Organism: uncultured Trichococcus sp.; assembly: GCF_963663645.1. Lineage (NCBI taxonomy): Bacteria > Bacillati > Bacillota > Bacilli > Lactobacillales > Carnobacteriaceae > Trichococcus > uncultured Trichococcus sp. Next base: position 1,315,627 of record NZ_OY760503.1, on the reverse strand, counting down.
TCCGTGCGAACAACTATTTCCCTTACTATTTGATCATTTTGCGGCCGGAACAGATCCCTTATCCCGTATCGGAATTTGCGGTTGATCAGGCCTCGATGGTTTTATCGTTCGTCATCTACAAAAATCTTAAAGTGGAGGAGTCCAAGCAGGACATCCGCAGTGATTACTTCAAACAATTGATTGAGAACCAACAATCCCCAGCACTTAAGCAAAAAAATTGGCTCGACTTGGGGCAAAGCTTCGGCATCATCAATTCCCATCATTATCAGGTTATCTACATCAATTGCCGGAACGAAAAGAGTTCGATTTTCAAAGATAAATTGAGCCGGGAGAAAATCCAATTGGCCAACCAATGGCTGACCGATGCGTTGGCTTTCCACTTCCGTGACGCCTTGCTTTTCCCGCTGAAAAGCACAAACCACCTGCTTCTTTTGCTGCAGTCCAAAAATGAGGCGATAGATGATATCCTGCGGACAACCGCAGAAGAACTTGAGAAGGTCCTTCCGATTTCCTTGGCGTTCTCCTATGGCCACCCTTATGAAAAAATCGACATGATCGCCAACTCCTACATCGAAGCCAAGATAGCTTTCGATGAAGGTTTTGCTAAAGATCCACAGCCGCGCATCAGCTATTATCGCCCGCAAGGCATGCTGAGCCTGTTCGAAAGGATGCAGACCGACGAAATCAAATATTTCTGCCAATCGGTGCTGCATGAACTGGCTTATCCTGAAGAAGACGCCATGATTGAATTGCGCCGGACGCTGAAGACCTACCTTGACTACCAATGCGAAATCACGCGCACGTCAAAAGCGATGTTCATACACCGCAACACAGTGAAGTACAGAATCAACCATTGCGAAGAGATACTCGGATCCCCGATCGATGATCCAAACTTCAGCCTAAACCTAAGACTAGCCCTGGAACTCTCCCAAGACGACGAATAGAGCGTGATGATTCGCGTTTAGACACCCGTACGTTGGAGCATCCGGCTGCCGTTCACCTCTTTTGTGGACGACAGCCGGATGCGAAACGGTAGTGGTATCTGCAAATCAGAACGCGTTTGCGTAGAGTGTGAGGATACACAGGTAAAATCGGCTGCTTTATACAACAAATAACCTTCCGAACAGCTTTCGGAAGGTTATTTTGTGTGGATCATTGCATTTCAGCCCGCCAAATTGCTTTTGGCGGGCTATTTCGCCGTGCTGGTCCGTGCTGGTCGGCACAACAAAAAACAGGAGCCAGCCTCGCAATGAGACAACCTCCTGTTTTTCTTGTTTCTTAATTAACGGTTGACGATGCGCGTACCCGCAAAACCGGATAAAGCTTCAGCTGCCTGATCCAATGAACAGATGATGGCTTTTTTGCCTTGCATAGCAAAGTCGATGGCTGCCTCCATTTTGGGTCCCATGCTGCCGTCTGCGAATTGGCCTTCATCCATATATTGTTTCGCTTTCAAAACGGAAATTTCTTCCAGTTTTTCTTGGTTCGGTTTCCCGTAATTGATGTAGACATTGCTGACGTCGGTCAGCATCATGAATACATCGGCATCCAGTTGTTCCGCCAACTTCTTGCCGGTGCGATCTTTGTCGATAACGGCTTCTATCCCGGATATTTGGCCGATTTTATTGCGGACTACAGGAATGCCCCCGCCGCCGCCTGCAATGACGATCGTATTCTGTTTCAATAACTTCAAGATGGACTCCACGCCATGGATTTTCTGCGGTTGAGGGGAAGGGACAACCCTTCGGTAGCCTCTTCCAGCATCTTCCATCATGACCCAACCTTTTTCCTCCGACAACAACTCGGCTTCATCCTCAGAATAGAAGACTCCGATCGGTTTTGTAGGATTATCGAACGCTGGATCATCCGGTGATACCTCCGTTTGCGTCAATAACGTCAATACGCCACTCGTCAATTCTTCCTCATGCAAAGCATTCTTCAAAGATTGTTCCATCATATATCCGATGAATCCTTGCGATTCCGCGCTGCAGACATCCAATGGCATCTGTGGCACAAAAGCCTTCGCTTCTTCGTTTTGGCGCAGGATATTCCCGACTTGCGGACCATTTCCGTGCGTCACAACGATTTCATAATCCAATTTTTCTATTTTTGCGATCAGTTCCGCACTCATCTTGATGTTGTGCATCTGATTATCGAACGTCGCTTCTTGGTTCGGACGCAGGATTGCGTTCCCGCCTAGAGCGATGACAACTCTTTTCGCCATTGATTGTATCCTCCTTCAAATCTGTTCCATACTAACAGGGCACCCGTAAGGCCTGTCAACATATCCATTCCCGATGTATGGCCGATAGCCATTATATGTCTGATGCATTCTTCTATGGCTTTTTCTTCACTTTCCTGCCGCAAAACGTGCAGCAACCGATGAATGGGTTCGTTGTAAAGACCATCCAGGGCGCACGCCAGATAGTGCGCACTTACTGTTGTAGTCGGCTTCGGAGTTTGCGCTAACCGCTTCCTGATCAGGCCTTCCGTATCCGCCGGGAGCATCCCCAGTAGCTGATCGGCTGCCAAAGCTCCCACCAGAAGATCGTCACCTGACGGCGTCAATCCTTTACCTCTGCCGATGAAGTAACTTATCGCCTCGGTTCTTTTGCTAACATCACCCGAATAGAGCCTCAGTATATGATTGCCTTCCGGAGTATTTGCTAAAAATGAATCCTGCGTCAAGTCCGCCATCAGAAAATCGAACCCGTTTAATTTTTCGACTTTTGCCAGCGATGACACGTAATACCGCAAACTGTCCTGATGCAAACCTCGTTCCGTCGTATAGCGGGACTGATATTGAGGTATTCCATCAGCAACGATGGTGCAGCCGTCGAAAATCAGCTTGCCGTCCGAGATGGAGACGGTTTGGCCGGGTTGAACAGTACCGACCAGTTTCCCTAACATGTCATCCGGAAGATATAACGCTTTCGGCAACTGCGGTGAGGCTGTACCTGCTATCAACATCAGATTTTCCTGATCGGCGCTTTGAATGTTCAAACTTTTATTGAATAGGCTATGGACGCGCCAAGTGCTTTTATTGCGCAGCGTGTCCGTCAAGCGTTCGTCATGGTAAGCTGCCTTTATGAACACTGCGACCATCCCCCTTTGTTATTCCTGAAACCCAAGTTTTTTCGCATACGCCAAGACGGCTTTTTCGAAACATTCGATCGGTGGATGCACTGTTCCCGCCCCGATTTGGCCCAAACCAGCCTTTTTGTTGGCGATGCCGGTATTGATGACCGGTGTGATGCCTGTCTCAACCACCTTACGGGCATCGATGCCCAGGCAGATGCCTTGGAAATCCCATGTCGGTACGGAGAAGTTCGGATTCTGATCGATACAGATTTCGCGCATTTCATTGCTTGTCTGTAGCGCATCCTGGAAGCCACCGCTGCCTACGAAGCGCGTAACTGCAGGTGCTGCAATCATCGCCATGCCACCGACACCGAATGTCTCAGTGATGGCGCTGTCCCCCATATCCGGAGCGGCATCGTCTTCACTGAAGCCTGAGAAATAAAGGCCTTGCGGCGTGTTGACCGGCCCTGTGAACCATTCATCCCCCATTCCGGCGATACGGATACCGAATTCATAGCCATTGCGGCACATAGCAGTAACGATTGTGCCTTCTTGGATTTTTCTTGCGCCATCCAGGACAGCTTTGGCTGCTGCCATCATGATGTTCAGGAAGAATTGATCCGTATCCGCCAAGAATTGCATGACCTGTTCTTTTTCTTTTTGATCCATATCCAATCCGACGATGATCGGCGCCATTTCCTTCAAAAAGGCCAATGAGGCTGCGATGTTTCTTTGGTGGAATTCATCTCCCATGGCGATCGCTTTGGCTACCAGTACGTTCACGTTCAGTCCGCCGGTTTTTGTTTGCAGCGCTTTGCTTAAGGTTGGGCCCAATACATCGCGCATCCAGCCCAAACGAGTGACTACTTCCTCGGAATAAGCTCCGAAACGCAGCACTGCGCCGATTCCTTCGTTCATCGTACAGAAAGCGCGGTTGCCATCTGTCCTGTTTTCCACAATCAGAACTGCCATATTTGCCGAAGTGATCCCGCCCATAGGACCGACCGCATCGACATGATGACAAGGGATCAAGGTAACCTCTCCGGATTCCAATAATTTTCTGGCATCCGTTTCATTCTCTGCCCAGCCCTCGAAAAGCGCTGCACCCACACACGCACCTTGGATCGGGTCGACCATTTGCTCATATTTGATGGGTGGACCTGCATGCAGCAGGACCTTCCCTTCGTTAAATTCTTTGATCACTGATTTTGCTGGTACAACATCCACTAAGAAAGGGGAGCCAGCGACAATTTTAGCAGCTACTGCTTGATTAGCTTCATCAATCGTTTGATAATGCATCCTTGTTTCTCCTCCCTTATATGCTTTCTGTTTGTTCAGTCTGATAATTATTCAAGTAATACAAAGCTTTCTGCAAGGTGACGTTGCCACCCGCAACCGGACGCCAATCGAATTGCGTCGCTTTCCCACCGTTTTCACGGATGGTATCGGAGAAACTGCGCAGACCGATGTTCAAAAATTCTTTCGCATGCAGAAGGTCCAACATGGCTTGCGAAGGCGCCAATTCTTCCGTAAAAGCAGGCGCATCGATTTCTTTCATATCTTTCTTGTTGTCCTGGATATGGATGCCCAGCATCGCCAAAGCCGTGCGGACAGCCTGGTTGTTGCTCATCCGGATGACGACTCCGGCATCTTCTAGGATTTTTTGCTGCGCTTGACCGTCCTGAGGATCGGCATCAGTCCCTACGATTGTCGCAACGAATGCCAACTCTCTGCCTGCCGAAGCGGCTTTCGCCTTCGCTTCCTTGATGGCCGGCACCAATTCGCTGGCCATGTCCATGTGTGAGCCGTATCCCAAAACAATGTCCAATAAGATGATGGCTGTCTTCGGATCATCCGCGGCTTGTCTGATCATTTCGATCCGTTTTTCCGGATCGATCATCGGATGCGGTTTTCCTTGCGTATAAATGTCATCCCCCAAATCAAGGACTTCATAGCCCTCATTTTTCAGGATGTAGCCTTCTTTTTTCTCAGCGTCCCCGCTCAAGTTGAGGCCATCTTTGATCAGCATGGCTGCTTCATTGGCCAATGTGCCGCCGGAGTAGTAACCTTTTATGTATTTTTGATCAGCGGAGAAGCTGACGGCAGGAATAGCGACTGCATCCGTATCGGAGCCGATGGTTTCTTTGTTCACTAATTTGACAGCCAGTTCAGCCGCTTCCTCCAATGTATAGGCATGGTAAAGGTTAGGTTCGTGGTAAGTCGGCTTTTCGCCCAGGAAGATGGTTACGGCTGGTTTGGATATTTTTCTCAACAAGGCGAGAACTCTATCCCTGACAATCACTGCCGGTGGTTTGGAAATCACGACGATCACTTCCGTATTCGGGTCCTGTTCCAACGTGACGATACCGTCCATCAACGTGATGCCGCCGATGTCCTCTTTCAGGTCGCGTCCGCCAGTGCCGATCGCATTCGTTACGCCGCCCCCCAATTTATGGATAAGCGTGGAAACTTCTTGGATACCTGTTCCCGAAGCTCCGACGATGCCGATTTTTCCGGGTCTGATGACATTTGTGAACGCCAATGGAATGCCATTGATGATTCCTGTTCCGCAATCCGGCCCCATCAGCAGCAGACCTTTTTCATGCGCCTTCATTTTCAGGCGTTTTTCATCTTCAACCGAAACATTATCGCTGAAACAGAAGACATGTTTGCCGGCATCAAGCGCACGCTCGATTTCAAGAGCTGCATGGGTACCAGGGATCGAAAAGAGCGCGACTTGAGCATCCTTTGCCATTTCTAGGGCTTTGTCCCACGTACGGGCAGTTTCTTCCACGGAAGCGCCGCTGTTCCCTTTGGCCTGTTCCTCCAGGAAAAGATCGATTTCTTCCATGACGTTAGCGATGACCGCTTCATCCTCCACTTCCAGGACGACAGCCATATCATTCGATGATGCTTTCTCCAGTTCCGGCGTGTACAGCCCTCCCGTTTTGAAGATGTCTTTGTTGGCAGGCGTACCCATCATGATGGAAACTTTTGTGACTCCTGCAACCGTGTTGATTTTATTCGTCAACAGCATCAAGACGATGGAATCCTGGTAGCTGTTTGATTTGATGATTGTGTGTAACATTGATTGCCTCTCTCCCCCGGTTTCCCGTTTCTTTTTAATTGCTTCTATCTGGTTTTAATTACGCAAAAGCGCCCTTGCCGCCGTATTGATCAAAATGAATCAGATCGCTTTTCAGATAAGCATAAATGCTCTCTTCGACGGGGATGCCTTTCTGCTGATGCTTTTCATAGTTCAATTGGTTGATTTCGCCTGGATAATAGACTTGACTGAAACCCGCGGCCGGTTTGACTTCATGCAATTCCGCCACTGTGGTCTCAATTTTTTCTTTGAAACTGTCTATATCCGTGAATTTTTTTGGATCGATGATGATATATAATTGCCCAAGGTTGCGTCCTTCAGAAATTTCGTCATACATGGAGGAAACGTGCTTCCCGAAAGGCAGGCCCAATAATACGCCTGATAAAATATCGATCATCATCATCAGTCCGTAGCCTTTTGGACCCGAAATCGGCAACAGTCCATGCACGTCATGCGGATTGGTTGTCGGTTTCCCCTCTTTATCCACTGCCCAAGTATCCGGTATGGCTTTATTTTTTGCACGGGCATCGAGGACTTTTCCCCAAGCCTGCACAGTCGTTGCCATATCGAAGACGATCGGTGGCCCATTTTTCCTTGGTGCCGAAAAGGCAATCGGATTTGTTCCATAATAGATCTCCGAGCCTCCGAAAGGTACAACCATCGGATCGGATTGGCACATGGCAATCGCAATCAGGTCTTGCTCTGCTGCTTGTTTTACATAATAGGAAAGTGCACCGCTATGGCTCATCTTGGAAATGCCCACAACCGCTACACCAGCTTCCTTAGCCATTGCAACAGCTTCCTTCAAACCCATGTTCGCGACATACTGGCCGATTCCGTTGTCGCCGTGAAAGATTCCCGTGCTTTCCCCTGTCCTCTCGAAAGAAACCTTAGGCTCAAGTGTCAGACCACCCTTAGCAATCCTTTCGGCATAGTAATCGACGCGTACGGCGCCATGGGAATGGATTCCGGAAGAATCCGCGAACACCAAATGGTTGGCGACCTCCTGAGCTTGCTCAGGATACAGTCCTGCTACTTCTAATTTTTTCTTGATCAGTCGATGAAGTTCATCAGGCATTACAGTAACCAATTTCGCCTCAACTTCTATTCCTGTCCCTTCCATTTATATGCTCCTTGTCATCAAATTTTAGGATCGCGATTACAGTCCTTCGAATAAAGGTAGCGTAATGGCTCTCCTCTGCCGACTGCGTATGCGGCTTGCGGCACATAAGCACCCATGAAGATATAATCGCCTTTCTCGACAGGCATCCAATTGTTGTCCAAATTGTACATGCCTTGACCCGATAGGATGTAGGCTCCGTGTTCCTGCACATGGGTTTCGATATAGCCATGGCTTGCGCCCGGTTCGAAAGAAAGGATATGGAAATTCATGTCAAAACCGATATCTGCAGGCAACAGATCCCACAACAAGACATCTTTCATCCCTTCATATTCGCTAGGAACCAAGTCGTTGCTGTTGCCCACGACTTTATGCGCTTTATGTCCTTCGAGTGGCTCGTAACGCTTTTTGTACAGGAAAATTTCTGTATCAGCTTCCTGATTGTTTTCCAAATGCATCAACACGCCAGCCGGCAAGTAAACATATCCACCGGTCTCCAGCTCATGACTCTCGTTTCCATCACTTACCTTCAGTTTTCCGTCCATAACATACACGAACGTCTCGACGCCTTCCGCTCCGAAGCCCTGCACATTTTTGCCGCCCGCCTTCATGGAAATGATGTAATCCACAAAGCTGGCTCCCAATTTTTGCGAAGCCAAAATGGTGACCTCGCAATTTTCAAAGCCGGGAACGACGTTTTTCACCAATCCATCATGCGGAAGCAAAGCATAGTTGTGTCTCTTGATTACGGCTCTCGATTCCAACAGTCCGTCTCTGTAGCCTGTATTATTGTTTTTGTACCCCATTCTCTCTCCATCCTATCTCTCTGGTATTGTTCTATTTATATGCTAATTCATAAAGTGCACTTGCCGTCATTTTGACGCCTTCGACCAAATCTTCCATTTTCGTCGCTTCAGCCGGATTATGGCTGATGCCATCGATGCTTGGAACAAAAATCATGGCAGTCGGATAATGCGGTGCGATTATTTGGGCATCGTGTCCGGCTCCACTGTGCATCACACGGTATTTCATGTTTGCTTTTTTAGCGGCCTCTTCGAGAATTGAGACGATGGTTGCATCCATCGGAACCGGTGCTTCATCCATCCAAAGATCGATGGTTGCTTCGATATCCATTTCGTCAGCAATTTCGTTGATGCGTTGTTCCAGTTTTTGGGTGAAATCGATCAGCACCTTGCCGTCCGTATGGCGGCAATCGATTGTGAACAGAACTTCCCCCGGCACCACATTCACCGTATTCGGTTTCGGTTCCACTTTTCCGAAAGTCAATACCAATGGATCGCCAACAGATTTTGCTTTTTCGATCGACTCGGAGCAAATCCTGCTGAAAGCATAAACTGCATCACGGCGGTAACCCATCGGCGTCGTTCCAGCGTGGTTCGCTTGCCCTTTCAGAACAACAGTATACCGGCGCTGGCCAGCGATGCTGTTGACTACGCCGATTTGGAGTCCTTCTTTTTCAAGGACATTCCCTTGCTCGATGTGAAGCTCGACGAAAGCTTTGATATCGTCTCTTTTTTGTTGCCCATCCTTTTTGAAGTCGAATCCGGCTTGATGCATCGCATCCACAAATTTGATACCCTCAAAGTCGCTGATTTCGAGGACATCCTCTTTCTTCGCCGTATTCACAAAGTTTTTGCTTCCCCAAAACACAGTCGGGAACCGGCTGCCCTCTTCTTCAGCCATCGAGATGACTTCCAGTGAGCGCAAAGGTTGCCCGTAAGTCTCTTTTAAATAAGCTACAGCGAGATAGGCAGATATTACCCCGAATTGGCCATCCAGATTCCCACCGTTGACGACAGTGTCGATATGTGACCCCGACATGATGGTTTCATCCGGATATTTTGAACCTTCAAGTCTACCGAATAGATTGCCTACTTCATCGAAATGTGTCTCCATTCCGATTTCTCCCATTTTGGCTTTGACGGCATTTTGAGCTTCCAACCAAGAATCCGAGTAAAGCAAGCGCGTCATTCCGCCTGTTGGGTCGCTGCCGATACCTGATAATAAATCAATATTCTCTTGAATTGTCTTAATCCAGTCCATTTTTCCGTTTCCTCCTCCGAAATATCATACTCATATTGTAAGCGCTTCTTGATAGCTTATCATTAACAGAATACACAAAATAGGATATATTTTTGTGCCATATGTACACATCGAGTCATTTTAAATGAGGAAGATTATGCTAAAGTGAAAAGGAATTCAGCGAAAGGAATGATGAAAAGAATGAATGCTTTAACCGAGACATATTTTGTATATGAGGGTCTACAGCTACAGGCGACGTTTTATCCCGCAGCTACGGCTACCTCTAAACCGTTGACGCTCCTTTACTTGCATGGGGGCGGATTAGTATTCGGCGACCGCAATGACCTTCCCGATGCGTATAGAAAAATGCTGTCGGATGCCGGATATGCGCTGCTCACGATTGATTATCCGCTGGCGCCGGAAACCCAGTTGCCCGAAATCATGCTGTGTCTGCAGCAGTCCTTGGTTTGGTTCAGAGAGGAAGGCAAAAAATTGTTCCATTTGGGCTCGGCGGATTACGTGCTTTTCGGCCGTTCAGCCGGTGCCTACCTGGCCTTTCAGTTGGCAGCCCGTTCGGCGGATCCCCATCTGAAAGGATTGGCCAGTTTTTATGGCTACTATTCACTGGATGACCCCTCTTTCCATCTGCCGAATGCTTACTACAACACATTCCCTAAAGTGCCTGCGCATTACGTGGACCAGCTGATCCAAATGCGGCCGCTTGCTGTGGGACCCGTTACTGCGAGGTTTCCGATATACCTTCATGCCCGCCAGACAGGAAAATGGGTTCCACTGTTCCTGAAGGACAAAACAAAACGGACGGCTTTCAATTTGACCGCAGCTGAACTGCAGTCGTTGCCGCCTACTTTTCTTACAGCCAGCACGGCTGACAAGGATGTTCCCTACCATTTCACCCAACAAGCTACCCAGCTGATACCCGAAGTTATGCTCCATCCTGTTCTGGGAATGCCGCACGACTTTGATGCCGATCTGACAAAGCCAGCAGGACGATGCACATATCAACAACTGATTCACTGGCTTGATGGTTTAAGCAAGAAAAGCAGCTAAGGGACGGCTTCTCCGGCGAACGTAAGTTTCGCCGGAGGTAATGCCGATCATCACCGGCGTGCTCCGGCGAGTGCTACTTTCATAGGAGCTGCGCACGCATACCACCGCGCCCCTCCTACTTGGGAGCGCACAACAAGAAGAAGGGTTTACCTCAGCTGGAGGCAAACCCTTCTTCTTGTTGTGCGACTGCCTTTATCAGACCGGCGCTTTCTCGATCAGCAAAATGATCAAATCATTCACGTTCGTGCCCGTAGGACCCGTAATGATCAGATCCCCGCTGCTGGCGAGAGCCTTGTTGGAATCATTGTTCGCCAACAAACCTTCCACATCCGCGTAGCTTCGTCTCATGCGCGCTAAGCTAGCGCCGTCGACCAGTCCTCCCGCAGCATCCGTAGGTCCATCCGTTCCGTCAGATCCGACAGATGCCAATACCACTTGCGGCAATCCAGAAATCTGAAAAGCTGCAGCTAGTGCTAATTCCTGGTTTCGCCCCCCTAGCCCATCTCCTTTGATCGTAACGACAGGCTCACCTCCGGCAATAATGGCACACGGAAGTTGGGCATCTTCTTGTCCGGAGACTATTTTTCTGGCGAGTTCCCCAAGACGTTCCCCGACTGCGGAAGCTTCCTCTTCAATGGCCGTCGACATCAGACAAGTATGGTATCCGCGCGCTTGTGCATGCATTACCGCCTCGCGGCATAAAATATCCACACTCCCGATCAAGGTGTTGTTTACGTTATCCAACGATTTTGGGGTTTCCTTCAGCAAGGCTTCCCGCGCCTTTTCCGATAATTTCAAATCGTATTTCTCGACAATTTTCTGCGCTTCTGCGCTCGTCGAAAAATCAGGGTAAGCCGGACCAGAGGCGATCGTGTCCAATCGATCACCCAAAACGTCAGATAGGATGATGGCATGAATGTGACGAGGAGAACACAACTGGGCAAATTGGCCGCCCTTCACTTCCGAGAGATGCTTACGAATCGTATTGATTTCGACGATATTCGCTCCACTATTCAAAAGTTGCTTGTTGATATCCTCCAGCTCAGCCAAAGTGATATTATTCCGCGTTTTTTCAAACAGCGCGGAACCGCCGCCGGAAATCAAAAATATGATGGTATCTTCTTCCGGCATATCGGATACATATTGCAAAATCTCAGTGGTCGCATCGATGGATGCCTGATCCGGTATCGGATGTCCTGCCTCGAAAATGGTCACCCGTTCTATTTCACCGAGCGAATGGTCATATTTCGTCAAGACCATCCCGCCTTTGAATTGCTGGCCCAGATAATCCACCGCCGCTTTCGTCATGCGCCAAGCAGCTTTCCCGATTGCGATGATGTGGATTTTGCCATCTATATCCATCTTACTCAAAGCATTTGTGACGGCTTTGTCTGGTAATACCGCCTGAATCGATTGATTTATGATATACGTTGCATCATCTCTCAGTTTCATCTCTGTTCTCCTTTTTACAATCATTGCAATTCAGTTCATTTCATCAAGAAACGCTATTCACTGGCTTTCCTTCCAAAAATGCGGCAACATTGTCAATCGCGATATCCAATAAGCGCTGTCTGGCTTCGATCGGGGCCCAGGCGATATGCGGTGTGATCAGGCAATTTTTCGCAGTGAACAATGGATTTTCTTCCGTCACTGGTTCTGTCGAAACGACATCAACGGCCGCTCCGTGCAACTTGCCGGCATTCAATGCCGCAGCCAAATCCTCTTCGACGATCAACGGTCCACGAGACGTATTGATCAAAATGGCACTGGATTTCATTTTATCCAAAGCTGCTGCATTGATGATTCCTTCAGTTTCCGGGAATAACGGACAATGCAAGGACACGACATCCGATTGAGCCAATAGCTCGTCCAGCTCTACGATTGTCGTATGCTCGTTCTCTAAGCTCTTATCAGCATTGTGATCATATGCCAACACGTCCATGCCGAATGCGATGGCGATTTTCGCCACGGCCTGACCGATCCGGCCGAAGCCGATGATGCCCATTTTTTTGCCGGCCAATTCGATCAGCGGATAATCCCAGAAGCAGAAATCCCCTGATTCCTGCCAACGGCCTTGCTTGACTGCTTTGTCGTGCTCGCCTACGTGGTGGCACACTTCCAGCAACAAAGCGAAAGTGAATTGAGCCACCGATGCAGTCCCGTAAGTCGGTATGTTCGTGACGGTGATGCCCTGCTCTTTGGCAGCCACGGTATCCACGACATTGTAGCCCGTCGCCAAAACACCGACATAGCGGATATTCGGGCAAGCCGCGAAAATTTCAGCGGTCAAAGGGGTTTTGTTTGTGAATACGATCGAAGCATCCCCGATCCGCGAGACGATTTCATCTTTAGGCGTGCGATCGTAAATGGCGCATTCCCCTAATTTTTCCAGACGTTCCCAGGAGAGATCCCCCGGGTTCAACGTATAGCCATCCAATACAACTATCTTCATTTCGTTTCCTCCTTGTGTCATAACAGGCTCCACGCACGATTCAATGTCCGTTTGGCGTTTGCGATGACGATATCCGGATCTTCATCCTGCCACGGCTTCACTTCGAAGGATAGCACTGGCGGGTTCACGCTGTCAAAGAATCCCTCCGTCTGCAATACTCTCAAGAAGTCCAATAATTCTGGAACGTCATTTACGCTGTTCGGGAAACCGAAGCGTGGATGCGTATCCCCGAATGCCTCCGCGCCCTCTTTCACTACGCCATTGCCCATATGCAGATGGGTGATGTAAGGCTTAGTGACTTGGATAGCATATTTTGATGTCTCGTGTGTTTGCGGAATATGGGACAGATCCATCATCAATCCGAAATTCTCCACCAGACTGCGCATTTCAGCGGCAAATGTTGCAGCGTACGGTGCCGGACCGATCAAAGATTTCTTATCCAGATCGTAATCAAAGACTTCCAGCGTGATTGTCATGTCTTTCTTGGCTGCGTATTCGCAGATTGCCTTAGTCGTTTTGACCAATTGACGGAAAGCTTCTGCCTTCGTATCCTCCTCATATTTTCCGGAAAGGAACGCAATTCCTTTGGCACCTAGGTATTCCGCTTCATCGATCGAATCGATCAGGATGGCTTCCGCCTTCAGCCGTTCTGTTTCGTCGATGGCATTCGGGTTTAATCCGGCCGTCAGCAAGCGCGGCTGAGCCCCGTAGCAGACTTTCATATGGCTGGAATCCAGCATTTTTTTGATTGCCGCACGGTCTTCATCCTTCTCGATATGCGAAATTTCGATGGCATCAAAGTAATCGTCCACCACTATTTTTTTCACGGTCTCTACGATGTTCCCTTGATCCTTCCAGTTCATCGCCTGCGGGTAGGCCATAAAATGGATCAATCCGATCTGCAGATATTTATTCATTGGTTCTATCATGGGTTTCCCTTCCTTCACTGTTTTGATTGCCTGTTTGTTTGCCGATAAAGAGGGCAGCATTCCCGGTTGCGGAGTTTCGCAAGCAAGCGTGCCGCCTCCTTTCTTGGGTCGATTTATACGAATTCTCTTACGGCTGTGATGCTTGCTCCCATTGAGCAGTCGGTCGCTTCTTCACATACGATATCGATGACGTAAGGTTTGTTCGATGCATAAGCACGTTCCAAAGCTGGTTTGATGTCCTCCGGATTGAAGACGCGCTCCGCTTCGCAGCCGAAGCCTTCTGCTACCTTAACGTAATCCATCATGCCTTGGTTTTCAGCCATATGGACAGCATATTCGAAATCATAGCCATAATTTTGGTTTTGGCGGATCAGTCCCAAGTAGGCGTTGTTGACGATGACTACGACCAATGGAATATCGTTGACTGCCGCAACCGCGATTTCCTCAACCATGAAAGTGAATCCGAAATCACCCAAAACCGAAACAGTCTTGATTCCCGGTGCCCCAACAGAGGCTCCGATTGCGCCTGGAATGTCGAATCCTAGAGTGCCCGCACCGCCTGATGGCAAGTATTTTCTTGGACGATTGATGTCCTGCAATTGGCCGGACCAGATTTGCGTCAATCCACAACCGGTCGTGTACATTACTTCATCACCGAATACTTCATTCATCTCTTGGAATACACGATGCGGTTTGATTGGTCTGCTGTCATAGTCGGTTTTCCGTTTCAGATCGATGCTCAACTGCGGCAGTTCTGAAACAAGCCCTTTCGCTCCAAACGCTTCCATTTGTTTCGCTTCAGCCAGCAATGCTTCGATTGCCATTTTTGCATCCGCTACGATGCCGATTTCAGCCGGGATGATTTTCCCGATTTGGCTCGGTTCGATATCGATATGGATGAATTTACGGCCTTCCGAATACACTTTGATGTCACCGGTGTGGCGATCCGTGAAGCGGCAACCGATTCCCAGAACGACATCCGCTTCGCTCAAAACTTTGTTTCCAAGAGGTCCGCCGACTTGAATACCGGCATGGCCTGCATTCAATGGATGATTGACCGGAATGCCGCCTTTCGCCATATAAGTTGTGATGACCGGTAATTGAAGCTTTTCAGCCAATTCAATGCATTCGCTTGTTGCTTCGGAAAGGATGACGCCTCCGCCCATGATCATGACAGGCGCTTTCGCTTCTGAAATCAACTGCAGAGCTTCTTTGATTTTGTCTGTTTCCGGAGCCGGTCTTTCGATTTCATAAGGGATGTAGCTATCGATGTCAAAATCGATTTCAGCCATCTGTATATCCAACGGTAAATCAATCAGAATCGGACCTGGTTTGCCCTCGCGTGCAATCCGGAAGCCTTCGCGGAAAATTTCAACGGTATCGTTGGGATCCATTACGCACCAAGCGCCTTTTGCGATCGGTTTAGCGATCGACACGATGTCCACTGACTGAAAAGCATCCTTGTTCAACTGCGATCTTACGGATTGTCCCGTCAATGCCAAAAACGGAATAGAATCGATGTTCGCAGTATAGATGCCCGTGATGAAATTGGTCGCGCCAGGGCCGGCTGTACAAGTAGCCATTGCCATTTTTCCGCTGGAACGGTAATAGCCATCTGCTGCGTGGGTGCAAGCTTCTTCGTGTCTCATGACCATGTGTTTGATCGAATCGGATTTCTCCAAATATTTGTAGACTGGGTTGATGCCTGCGCCTGGGATTCCGAAAACGTCTTCAATTCCTTCTTTTTCCAAAATTTGTACAATCGCTTCTGCTACTAACATATCTTTCCCTCCATGCAATTTCACTCTGTGAAATCGGTTTTTGTTTTGTGTAACCACAGTTTAGCAGAGGCTTTTTCTGCTGTCAACAACTTTTGAAATATAATTTCTCTTAGTGAAATTAAAATTGAGAAATTCGTCTGTCTATGGTAAACTGCAATCAAGAGAAGTCCTTTCACGAGGGGGAAAACAAAGTGATTGAAAAAAAAGTCAAAAAAAATCAATCGGTCGAAAAAGTATTACAAATCATCGAATTACTGGTATCTCAAGGTGGTGAAATGCGGCTGCAGGACATCGCCGATCAAGTGAATTCACCCAGCAGCACCGTATTGCGTTATTTAAGCACGTTGAGTTCCTTCGGATATGTTTACCAAAACGCCGACTCATCCAAATATGCACTTACCTTGAAATTGGCCCAACTGGGCAGTCTGGTGAGCGGGCAATATGATATCCGCAACTTGGTCCATGACGATCTGGTCGCGTTATCGAAGGAATTCCAGGAATCCTCCTGCTTGGCTATCGAAGAAGATCATGAAGTGGTTTACATCGATGTCATCAACGGGCCGGACAACATGCTGAAGACGATGCAACGGATCGGAAAAAGAGCTCCGTTACATGCGACCAGCGTCGGAAAAAATATTCTTCAGAACTACACGGAGAAGGAAATCGAAGACATCCTGAAAGAAAAAGGAATGCCGGCATTGACCGCCAAAACCCTTACAACACCCGAAGCTCTTTTTAAAGAGCTGGAAACTGTCCAGGAAACAGGTGTGGCGATGGATAACGAGGAATGCGAAATCGGAGCCAGATGCATTTCGGTACCGCTTATCGATTACACTGGAAAAGTCGTCGCGGCCATCAGCATCAGCGGCCCCGTCTTCCGTATGACTGATGAAAAAGTAGAGAAAATAAAAGAGTACATGCTGCGCATGTCGAAAGAAATCTCAAAAAAACTCGCCTACACAGAATAAAGAGCGTGATGATTCGCGTTCAGGGGATGAGCACTAAGAGGCTATTACGAGAACGGCCGCTTTTTGGCCGTGACGTAATAGCAGCTTAGGCGGAACCCCCTGCGAATCAGAACGCGTCTAATAAGAGCGTGAGAAAAGTCGTTTAGCTCCAGAAATTAATCGCTGAGAAAGCCAGTCTTTTCAAAAAAATAACCCATGAGAGTCTCCTTTTGAGAAGGAAAACCTCATGGGTTATTTTTGGCTTCAATATTTCATTTCACGTACAATTCCTGCAACTGTTCACAGATTTTTTCATAAGGCGTATCAGCCTGCAGCAAAGCTGCTGTCAGATACGCTCCCTCCACAAATGCCGCATCGCAAATGATCAGATTTTTTTCGGACATTTCACTTACCAGCTCAAGATTCATCTTGGCGCTGCCCAAATCATAAAAGGCCAATATATTAGGCTCTGACATTTCATTGAGAGCCGCTGTGGCTTTATCAAAGCTCGTACCGATGCCGCCGTCTTCCGCTCCGCCGATTGCTTTTACGCTAACGTCCTCCGCTACCTGTTTCAGCAAACGGGCCAGCCCGTCAGCAAGTTCCGCAACATGCGAAACCAATAAGATGCCGTACTGCTCACTCATCGTACACCCCCGCTTCCAACATGGCCTCAAAGAAATAACCGCATGAGGCAGCTCCCGGGTCGATATGGCCATTCAGCTGTTCCGACACATAAGCCGCGCGGCCCTTTTTCGCCTGAAAACCCTTCGTACTTGTGACATGCGCATTGATCCTTTCCAACGACAGGCATTTATTACGGATATCTTCTATGACCGGACTCCAAACATCCACCAGCGTCTTCTCCTGCAATTCCGCTTGGCCAACCTTCTGGATTCCTTCAAGCCCACTTGTAAGGCTGTCCAGTAAATCGCTACTCGCCTGCAAGGCCTGTGACATATGCAGGAAGGCTTGGCCGTACAGAAGTCCGGCTGCTCCACCCGTTTTCTTGATGAACGACATCCCCGCTAGTTTGAATAAATCCGGTAAGAGTACAGAGGATTCACCCGTCAAATTGACTTTTAATTCGTTGGCGCCCCGAAGCATATTGGCCCCGTGATCGCCGTCACCGATGGATTCGTCCAACGAATTCAGATACTTTTCGTTTTTTTCCAGCTTCTCGATGAACAAGCTCAACCATGTTCTGGCCGTCTCGACAGTCAACATTTCCATCACCGCCTTGGATTCTTGGATTCCTGGATTACATGTTTCCCATGCTATCTCTGCCTCTATTGTAAACGTTTTAGCTCGAAACAACAATCAGGATACTTCCGGAAATGGACTGAAGACCGCCAGCTCACTATTTTTTGCTGAGCAGTTGTGCGGCTTCTTCGTCCAGTATCACGGTCACATCCTTGTGCGTCTGCAGAACGCTAGCAGGCAGGTCTTCTGTGATTGGTCCTTCCAACGCTGCTTTGACAGCAGAGGCTTTTTCCTTTCCGAAAGCCATCAGGATGATTTTTTTAGCTGAGAGGATTGTTTGGATTCCCATTGAATAAGCAAAACGCGGTACATCCTTTTCATCCGCGAAGTAACGCTTGTTGGAATCGATCGTGGATTGCCACAGCGCCACTTTCTGGGTCCGGGAATCAAACGGGGTACCCGGCTCATTGAAACCGATATGCCCGTTCGTGCCGATGCCCAGTATCTGCACGTCTATCGGGTTCGCTGCAATGATTTCTTCGAATTGCGCGCATTCTTCCTCCTCATCCGCCAAGCCATCCAGCAGATAGTTTTTTTTGAAGGGCTTTGCATCAAATAATTGCTCATGCATAAAGTGATGATAGCTGTGTGGGCTGTCCTCGGACAATCCCATGTATTCATCCAGATTGATCGATGTCATCCCCGAGAAATCAAGCTCACTTTCCCGCATGATCCGGTACAGCCTCTCCGGCGTGCTGCCGGTTGCCAATCCGAGCACTTTTGCTCCGCTTTCCATTGCCTCCTGGATTTTTTCGAATGCACAACGGCTCGCCTCTTCTGGATTCGCTTTAATAATTAATTTCATGATAGGTAACCTACTTTCCGTTTTTATTGAATACTGTTTTTCCGAAACTGATTGTCCGCTCCACTGTGAATGCCTTCGAAAGCAGCACCATATCCGCATCTTTTCCAGGTGCGATACTCCCTTTTCGCACAAGACCGAATTCGCGCGCCTGATTGACCGAACTCATTTTTACCGCATCGGAAATGCTGCATCCGGTAAAGCTGATGACGTTCTCGAAGGCTTTCTGGAATTCCAGCACACTTCCTGCCAGATTTCCGCTTTCCAGACGTGCTTCGCCATCTTTGACGATGACCTTCTGCCCGCCCAACTCGCTGATGCCATCGCCCATCCCTTTGGCGCGCATGGCGTCGGTAATCAATTCGATGCGGTCGGCACCCTTCTGTTTGAAGGCAAGCTTCACCATTTCCGGATCGATATGCAGACCGTCGACAATCATTTCCACATAGATATCGTCCTCCAGGAACGCATGCCCGGTCACACCCGGTTCACGGTGGTGGAGCCCTCTCTGCGCATTATAGAGATGGGTGATGTGCGATGCCTTAGATTGTTGCAATTGGCTGCGCTGAGCATTTGAATGCCCTACCGAAAGCACAATCTGGTTGTCCAGACAATAACTTTCGAAAGCAGTCGCATCGCTTGTCTCCGGCGCATAGGTGACCAATCGGATCAATCCCCCGCTCAATTCCTGCCACCTGCGCATCAAGGCCGCATCCGGCAATTTGATGTGCTCTTCCGGTTGCGCTCCCTTAAAAACCGCTGAAATGAAGGGGCCTTCGAGGTGGATGCCTTGGATGACCGGATTTTTTTCTGCAGCCTTGCGGATACCGATCAATGCCTTCTCGATATTTTCAGTCGATTGCGTCATCGTCGTCGGAAAATAGCTGGTGATCCCTTCTTGATGCATCTTTCCGATCATCCGGTTGATTTCATCGGCATCACCGTCCATATTGTCCATGCCGTAACCGCCGTGGCTGTGGACATCAATGAAGCCCGGCATCAGCCTGCTTCCGGCTGCATCGATCACTTCATCGCCGGTTTCCGGAACGTATTCCGACATCTTCCCGACTGCGCTGATTTCTTTTCCGAACCGGACAAACCCATCGGCGATGACGGTTTCTCCCGTATAAACCTCTGCATGGATGATTACTTTTTTCATTAGTCTTTCCCCTCTTTGATTACGACCTGAATTTTTTCATGGACGCACAGGCTATGCGCGCCACTTGCTATTCCGTTTTTTTTGAATAACCCTGCACATTTGCCCGCGTCAGATCCATGTTGTATTGGAAGTCCTCGTCCTGCAGCAGGAGCGTCGAAATCACATCGATCAGGTACACCATCCCGAACTGCGTATTGACGAACACCGTGTTGTTGACGAACCGTGAGTGGTAACCGAAGCACGTGACATCCGCCAGCTTTGTCAGTGAACTGTTTTTGAAGCTGGTCAGCGCGATGATTTTCGCTTTTTTCTTTTTTGCGATTTCCAACGACGCAATCAACTCGGGCGTTTCCCCCGAATTGGAAATGGCGATCACCAATTCGTCCTCCTTGATGATTGAGCTGTTGATGATCATCAAGTGGGAGTCGGTGACCCCTGTGACATTCAGGCCCATCCGGATCAAGCGTTGCGCCAATTCAGCGGCCGTGAATCCGGAACTGCCGATGCCGTAGATGACCGTTTTTTTTGCGTTTTTGATCCAATCGACAACCGTTTCGATTGCTTGATCCTCGATCATCTGATTGGTTTCATCGATGACTTGCGTATAGTAGCCATAAATATCATCATATACGGTCGGCATTTCTTTCGACGGCTGGTTGCTTGTCGCAGAACGCAACGCAATCTTCATATCCACAAACCCATCGATATTGATATGTTTGCAGAAACGGGTGATGCTGGACGTCGATGTATCCACCTTCGCCGCCAAATCCTTGATGTTCATATTTTTGATGGAAGCTTTGTTCCGGAGAATGTAATCCGCGATTTTTTTCTCATTTGCGGAAAAAGCGGAATACTTGTTTTGGATTTCCTCGATGATTGTCATTGCTTGTTGCCTCCTGCTGTGAGCAAACGCCAAAAGTGCGCTACGCATTTTTTGACTTCGCCTTTTCTCTACGCTGATAGAATAACACATGAAAATAGTTTTTTCAATTATTATTTAATGAAAA
The DNA here is from genome assembly GCF_963663645.1 of uncultured Trichococcus sp. Lineage (NCBI taxonomy): Bacteria > Bacillati > Bacillota > Bacilli > Lactobacillales > Carnobacteriaceae > Trichococcus > uncultured Trichococcus sp. The sequence continues at coordinate 1,294,869 of NZ_OY760503.1, read as the reverse complement.
TTATTTTCTTTCGTGTTCCTTTTAGTTGTCTGCTCTCACGCTCATCCATTGACCGGAGGGGAACAGCGGAAATAATCGCCAGCTCCGGTGAGCGGCTTTAGCTCGGAGGACACCGGACACAATATGGCTTAACTCCGGCGAAGTTGTACTCGTCGGAGAACAGATCAGAATACGGGCTTCAACTTCGGCGAAGCCTCAGTTCGCCGGAGAACGGCAAAAAAACAACCGGTTTGCTTTCCGGTTGTTTCTTCGTTAATCTATCCGACCTATCTGACATCAAAAAAAACATACTTGGATAAATGCTGTCTTTACGTTCTGTTCCGATCCAACACGCTTCTTTTTTCCATTTCCAGGATGATGAAATAAGCCAGCCCTGCTCCGATGGCAGAGCTGATTGCGAAGCTCGGCAAGAAGAGCATGAGTGCTGCTTCCATGCCCATAAAGAGCTGTGCCAGCAAAGTGCTCACCAGCGAACCCAGGATTCCGGTGCCTATCCATTCACCCAGTGCAGCGTATCCGAGCTTTTGCGTTCTGGCATAAAACAGACCTGCGCAAACAGCTCCGATCATGCTGCCAGGAAAGGCAAATATGGTTCCCGTCCCCAACAAGTTGCGCAGCACGGAAACGCCGAAGGCCTGCAGTACGGCGTATCCGGGTCCTAACCAGACAGCGGTCAATACATTGAGCAGATGCTGCATCGGTGCTACTTTTGCAATGCCGATCGGGATGACGAAGATGCTGTTGCTGACCACCCCCATGGCGATGATCAAGGCAGTGGTGACTAATTTTTTTGTGTTCATAATATTTTCCCCTTTTCATTTTGATTTTTTAAATAACTTTTGTCTAGATATCTCTTTCCGAAACGTTTCCCCTCCTCCCGGATTTTAACGAAAATAAAAAGACACCTCCCCTGAGATGTCTTGGATATACGTGCGGACTCCAGACCAAGCTCAGTTCCCTCCGCCAGTACGAACTGGATCAGGTTTGAAGGGTTCCGGCAATGCCGGTCTCAGCGCTCGTGCGCACCCCTACTGAAAATAAAAAACGCTATATGATCTGATGCGAAAATCAGAAAATATAACGTTTTGATGTCTATTATGCGAATAGTCAAACGCCACATTCCCTCCGCTAGTATGAACTAGATCAGGTACAAAGAGTTCCGGCAATGCCGGTCTCAGCGCAATAGCGCACCCCCAGTGTTTCTCATTCAATTCTAACCAATAACCTGCGGAAACGCAACCCTATTCTGAAGTTCGTTCTCCCTCAGCGCTCGGATCCAGCACTCAAGCGATCACTCCTTTAAAAAGATCAAGCAAATCTCCGACGCAACGCGTTCTCAAGTAAGTACAAGATGACATTGACAAGAAGACACAGCAAGATCGACAGCACAGTGCCCCACAACAGTTTTACGACGCTGAATGTCCGCAAGCCATCGAAAAGGACGGTTCCCAACCCGCCCGCATTGATTGTTGCGGCGATGGTTGCGATGCCGATTGTCGAGGTCGCAGCGATCCTTATCCCTGCGATGATGGATGACATCGCCAATGGAAGTTGGATTTTCCTGAACATTTGATTTCTCGTCAATCCCATCCCGACAGCAGCTTCAATTATTGTCGGATCGATCTCCTTGATCCCTGCGGAAAAACTGCGCAACAGGACATATTGGCAATAAATCACCAGCACGATGATGGCCGTGTTCCTTCCCAATCCCGTCAACGGAATCAGGATGGCAAACAGAGCGAGACTTGGTATCGAATAAAGCAAAGAAAAGAGATAGATCAAACCATTCATGACACGTTCATTGTGCATGCACATCAGAATTACTCCGCCCGCGATGAGGATGGCGATCATCAGCGTCGTCCCCACTAATTCGATATGCTGCATCGTGGCGGTCAGCAGTTTTTCATGGTAAGTATTCCAGTATGCAATCATTTCAGTTCACTCCAAAATGCCTCTTGTTCCTTTACGGTGGCAATCAAATTTGCGACAAATTCGGTTTTCGGATGGCGCATGATTTCCCGCGGCGTATCATATTGACAAATCTTGCCTTTGTCCATTATCAGCACTCTCGTCCCTAGCTTGAATGCCTCATTGATGTCGTGGGTGACCAACACAAACGTTTTGTCGCCCAATTCTTTATGGATCTTTTGCAGTTCATTCTGCAGTTGCAGGCGCGTAATCGCATCAACCGCTCCAAACGGTTCATCCAAAAGCATCACTTTCGGATTGGCGGCAAGCGCCCTCGCGACGCCAACGCGCTGTTGCTGCCCGCCGGATAACTGTTTCGGCTTTCTGTCGGCAAACACATTCGGATCCAATTGAACTAGCTCCAGCAATTCTTTGATGCGGGTTTGGATCTCCTTCTTGTCCCACTTCAGCAGTTCCGGGACTGTCGCGATGTTTTGGGCAACGGTCATATGCGGAAACAGACCGATTTGCTGGACGACATAGCCGATTTTCCGCCTGAGATCCACTTCGTTCATTGAACTGATGTCTTCCCCGAAGAAGGTTATGTGTCCTTCATCTTCACTGATCAGGCGGTTGATCATTTTTAAAGTCGTCGTTTTGCCGGAGCCGGAAGAGCCCAGGACAGTGATGAACTCGCCCTCCTTAATTTTGAAGGAGATATCATCGACTGCTTTCGTGCCCCCTTCCCCGTAGAGCTTCGTCACATTTTTGAATTCTATCGCGGTTTGCTCCATGCGGCCTCAACGCCTCCTTAATTAATTGATTCGAAGTATTCTTTCGCTACCGCTTCATATTCTTGTCCATCGACGTCCACTTTGGCATTCAACCCGGTCACCGTTTCTGTGTCCAGCGTGCTGCTGATGTTGTTCAGCATTTCCGCCATGTCAGGATTTTCTTCCAATACTTCATTCCGGATTACTGGAGCCAAGTTGTAAGGCGGCCAGAAATTTTTGTCATCCACCAAAACTGTGAATTCTTCTTTATTGGTCAGTTGACCTTCCGTCGTGTAGGCTGGTGCGACATCGGCTTCATCATTTTTCAAGACTTCATATTTCAAGCTGTTGTCGTAGACTGTCGAGCTCTTCCAGTTGAATTCTCCGTAAGCTTTAGTCAATCCAGGAATGCCATCTTCCCTCAGATCGAATTCACCTTGGGAAGCAAAACGAAGCTCTGAAGCATTTTTCTGCAGATCGGAAATGCTCTCAATGCCGTATTTTTCGGCTACGCTCGTTTTGATGACCAGCCCAGCGCTGTCATTGGCTTCCGCATAATCCAACCAAGTCAGATCAAACTGCTCTGCGTATTCTGCTTTGATTGTGTCATAGACTTTCTGCGGATCGGTTTCCATCTCCATTTCCAATATTACCAACAGACCTGTACCTGTATACTCCGGATAAAGATCGATTTCATCATTGGTGATCGATGTATGAACGACCGAGCTGGCGATATTCGGGATCCGTTCAACCTCATAACCGGCATCTTCCAAAGCCAAGGCATAAATTTCCGAAACAACCAAGTTTTCGGTGAAGTCCTTGGATCCAACGCGGATAACTTGCTCCCCCGTGCTGCCATCGCCTCCACTGATGCCCGAACAGCCTGAGACGATAAGTGTTACAGCCAACATTGCAATCGTACTGATGATATTTTTTCGTTTCATTTAATTCCCACTCCTTTTGATTATGTAGTCAAGAAAGATACTTGTCGTGAATGCAATCATCGCTACCGATACCCCGCCAATGAGAAGCAGGTCCATCCTGTTCAAACCCAATCCTGTAAAAATCAGTGTTCCTAACCCGCCAGCACCGATGTATGTAGCCAGCGTCGCACTCGAGATGATTTCCACCAACGCCAGCTTCACGCCGGTCATCACAAAAGGAAAAGCCAGCGGAATCTTGACTCTTTTCAGGAGCTCCCGATCGGTCATTCCCAAACCCTTGCCCGTTTCGATCATCACAGCGGGTACTTCCAGGAAGCCGACCGTTGTGTTGACCAATATCGGCGGAATACCCAGAAACACCAATGCGATCAATGCTGGAGCCCTTCCGACCCCAATGAAGGAGATCAATAAAAACAGTACCGCCAAACTTGGGATGATCCGCAAGGCTTGGGAACTGAAGGTGATCAGCTGGCTGAGTTTCCGGTGCTTGTGGCTGATGTATCCAAGCGGAATGCCGATCAGACAAGAAATTCCAATCGCTTGGATGCTCAATCCAAGGTGCTGATAAACGTAAATCAAATATTGACTAAAATTCTCCTGAAAGTATTGCAGTATGTCGTCGACTAGCATTTTGGACCTCCTTTCACTTCAAACAACGATCCGAAAAATCTGCTATCTCGCTAAATGCCTTCAAACTGGCTGTGCCGCTGCTCGTCAAGGAGTAAGAGCAGTTTCTGTCGTCCACAATTTGATTGACCACAATTGTATCCATTTGCAGTCGCCACAGACTGGTGATAACAATTTCTTTTTTCTCACCAGTCATTCGGACGATGTCATTGCAGTTCATGGTCGGGTGGTAAAGGAACAGCGACATAATGGCAAACTTAATGTCAGTATCAAAGATTGTTGCAAATACCAATAAAGGATCTATCATTACCCGCATTCCCCCTTCAACACATGCGCACCGAAAATCCCCGCCGAACCAGCTTCTTCGCACAAGCAACATAGTCATGAATGGCATTCGTGCTGGTATGACTTGCTTGCCGCCTCACTGATATTTCTCCCTTTCAATGACTTATGGTTGGATTTCCATACTCTTACTATATCTTTAAAGATGCCCTTACAATAGTACGCACTTTTTTATAAGGTACTTACTTTTTTGTAAGCTACAGCCATAAGGATACTTACACAAGGGAACGCAAAAAAACTCCCTTTTGAAACATTATAACGCTTCAAAAGGGAGGATGAAAATGATACAACTTTTAGCAGCCGCATCAGATTACAGAAAAGACCGGATTCGCAATCCGTTTTCCTTCTTCCTATGCTGGCTTATTTTTGATATAATCCGTACCCCAATCACTCATGCTGTTGATGATCGGCCTTAGGGAGTCACCAAGATCGGTTAAAGAATATTCCACTCTGGGTGGCACTTCAGGAAATACTTCCCGTTTAACAATCCCATCAGATTCCATCTTCCGAAGATTTTCAGTCAATACTTTTTGGCTGATGCCATCAACCAATCGGTGCATCTCGATAAAACGCTTGGTTCCAGTCAACAATTCGCGCATTATCAGCAGTTTCCATTTATTTCCGATTAGATCAACGGGTGTCGCAACCGGAAAAAATGGCAATTCTTCTTTGGTCAGCATCTTGTTCACCTCTTAGATAGTAAGTTTCTTTTTGTAAGTTACCACGAATTATATACCGTATAAACCCTGATTTCAAATGTTTCTTTCGAGTGCGTATAAGTATGCAAAAAAAGGCTCCCAACGATGATGTCATCGTCAGGAGTCTTTTTTGTGTGATACCGGCGGCCGGGGTCGAACCGGCACGCCCTCGCGGGCACTGGATTTTGAGTCCAGCGCGTCTGCCAATTCCGCCACGCCGGCATAATATGAAGAATGCAATGTTCCATCTTATTGTTATGGAAAGGCGGTAACCGGATTTGAACCGGTGATAGAGGTTTTGCAGACCTGTGCCTTACCACTTGGCTATACCGCCGAGATGTTGCTATTTGAAAATATTTGAAAAAACTGGGCTAGCTGGATTCGAACCAACGAATGACAGAGTCAAAGTCTGTTGCCTTACCGCTTGGCGATAGCCCAATAAGAGGGCGACTGATGGGAATTGAACCCACGAATGCCGGATCCACAAACCGGTGCGTTAACCACTTCGCCACAATCGCCATCATAAGAATGGAGGGAGGCAGATTCGAACTGCCGAACCCGAAAGAGCGGATTTACAGTCCGCCGCGTTTAGCCACTTCGCTATCCCTCCAACATATAAAAAATGGTCCGAGACGGATTCGAACCGCCGACACCTTGAGCTTCAATCAAGTGCTCTACCAACTGAGCTATCAGACCAAAATATTAAGAAAAGCGGAACGGGTTCGTTCAGACCTGAAAGAATTTTAGGAAATCGTTCCGTATGAGCATCATAGAGCGCAATATGCTGAGAGACTTCCTGCGTCAGCAGGTTAGTCGAACAGTATCCTTGGCTCGTAGAGACAAGGGGTTCCTTTATTTCTTTCCGAAGGGCTAACCCGCGAAGCTAGACATCTTGTAAGAAGTATAGCACACTTTCCAGAAAGTAAAACGGCTCCGACGGGATTTGAACCCGCGATCTCCTGCGTGACAGGCAGGCATGTTGACCCCTACACCACGGAACCAATGGAGGTTGACGGGATCGAACCGCCGACATCCTGCTTGTAAGGCAGACGCTCTCCCAGCTGAGCTAAACCTCCAGGGATTGAAAAACGAAGAGCCAAGGCTCCGGTGTATCCTGTCTGTACAACAGCTAGGATAATGATCCGTACGGGAATCGAACCCGTGTTACCGCCGTGAAAGGGCGGTGTCTTAACCGCTTGACCAACGGACCATGATTTTTTATTCTTCTGATAAAGCTACGGAGAAGGAGGGATTTGAACCCTCGCGCCGCGTTAACGACCTACACCCTTAGCAGGGGCGCCTCTTCAGCCACTTGAGTACTTCCCCATAACAAGAAATTTTCTGTTAATATTGTTGCTTTATCAATGGGCCTAAATGGACTCGAACCATCGACCTCACGCTTATCAGGCGTGCGCTCTAACCAGCTGAGCTATAGGCCCTTCTTAAAAAAAGCGGGTGAGGAGAATCGAACTCCCGACATCAGCTTGGAAGGCTGGGGTTTTACCACTAAACTACACCCGCATGGCGGCTCCGACGGGATTTGAACCCGCGATCTCCTGCGTGACAGGCAGGCATGTTGACCCCTACACCACGGAACCATGCGTAAAACTTTATATATATTTCCCCATATTATAAAGAATAGGAAACACTGTGGGCTTGCGCCCAAGTGTATCATGCTTGTAAGCTGCTGAAGCAGCAACAATCATGACAATTGCGGGGACAGGACTTGAACCTGTGACCTCCGGGTTATGAGCCCGGCGAGCTGCCAACTGCTCCACCCCGCGATAATAATAAGGAAACACTGTGAGCTTGCGCTCAAGTGTATCATGTCTGTAATGTCGCTGAAGCGCCAACAGCCATGACAAAGGAGGATAAGGGATTCGAACCCTTGCGCGCTTTTACACGCCTGACGGTTTTCAAGACCGTTCCCTTCAGCCGGACTTGGGTAATCCTCCATAAGCTGATACATTTTTTTTCATGGACCTTGCAGGACTCGAACCTGCGACCGGACGGTTATGAGCCGTCTGCTCTAACCAACTGAGCTAAAGGTCCAAAGCAAGGTATAATAGCGGCGAAGGGGGTCGAACCCATGACCTCCCGGGTATGAACCGGACGCTCTAGCCATCTGAGCTACACCGCCAAAATGAAAAATGGAGCCTAGCGGGATCGAACCGCTGACCTCCTGCGTGCAAGGCAGGCGCTCTCCCAGCTGAGCTAAGGCCCCGTGAAGATTGTTGAATCGGGAAGACAGGATTCGAACCTGCGACCCCTTGGTCCCAAACCAAGTGCTCTACCAAGCTGAGCTACTTCCCGGTGATAATCATGTAAAAATGCACCCAACAGGAGTCGAACCTGTAACCGCTTGATTCGTAGTCAAGTACTCTATCCAATTGAGCTATGGGTGCAAAAGACAGTGCACAGCACTATCAAAAAATTGAAGCGGAAGACGGGGTTCGAACCCGCGACCCCCACCTTGGCAAGGTGATGTTCTACCACTGAACTACTTCCGCGAATGGTGCCGGCTAAAGGATTCGAACCCTCGACCCTCTGATTACAAATCAGATGCTCTACCAACTGAGCTAAGCCGGCGTATTCAATTATGCGGGTGAAGGGACTCGAACCCCCACACCTTGCGGCGCTAGACCCTGATTCTAGTGCGTCTGCCAATTCCGCCACACCCGCAAATGAGTTATGCAGGGCTCGAACCTGCGACCCTCTGATTAAAAGTCAGATGCTCTACCAACTGAGCTAATAACTCATCTTAAGAAAAAAAACTCCGCAAGTAGGACTCGAACCTACGACATCATGATTAACAGTCATGCGCTACTACCAACTGAGCTATTGCGGAATAATTCTGTATACAAAAAAAGCGCGGCAACGTCCTACTCTCACAAAGGGAAACCCTTCACTACAATCGGCGCTAAGAAGCTTAACTTCTGTGTTCGAGATGGGAACAGGTGTGACCTTCTTGCCATCGTCACCGCACATTTTTCAAGAGAACGTTGTTCTCTCAAAACTGAATCTACAAAATAAAGGGAATCCGAAAACACCGCTTGAGTTTTCTTCTTTTTAAAAATTGGTTAAGTCCTCGACCGATTAGTATTGGTCCGCTCCATACATCGCTGTACTTCCACTCCCAACCTATCTACCTGATCATCTCTCAGGGGTCTTACTCACTTAAAGTGATGGGAAATCTCATCTTGAGGGGGGCTTCACGCTTAGATGCTTTCAGCGTTTATCCCGTCCACACATAGCTACCCAGCGATGCTCTTGGCAGAACAACTGGTACACCAGCGGTGTGTCCATCCCGGTCCTCTCGTACTAAGGACAGCTCCTCTCAAATTTCCAACGCCCGCGACGGATAGGGACCGAACTGTCTCACGACGTTCTGAACCCAGCTCGCGTACCGCTTTAATGGGCGAACAGCCCAACCCTTGGGACCGACTACAGCCCCAGGATGCGATGAGCCGACATCGAGGTGCCAAACCTCCCCGTCGATGTGAACTCTTGGGGGAGATAAGCCTGTTATCCCCAGGGTAGCTTTTATCCGTTGAGCGATGGCCCTTCCATGCGGAACCACCGGATCACTAAGCCCGACTTTCGTCCCTGCTCGACTTGTAGGTCTCGCAGTCAAGCTCCCTTCTGCCTTTACACTCTACGAATGATTTCCAACCATTCTGAGGGAACCTTTGGGCGCCTCCGTTACATTTTTGGAGGCGACCGCCCCAGTCAAACTGCCCGTCTGACACTGTCTCCCTGCTCGCTAAGAGCAGCGGGTTAGAGTGGTCATATCACAAGGGTAGTATCCCACCGTTGCCTCCTCCGAGACTGGCGTCCCGGTATCATTGGCTCCTACCTATCCTGTACATGTGATACAAACACGCAATATCAAACTGCAGTAAAGCTCCATGGGGTCTTTCCGTCCTGTCGCGGGTAACCAGCATCTTCACTGGTACTATAATTTCACCGAGTCTCTCGTTGAGACAGTGCCCAAATCGTTACGCCTTTCGTGCGGGTCGGAACTTACCCGACAAGGAATTTCGCTACCTTAGGACCGTTATAGTTACGGCCGCCGTTTACTGGGGCTTCAATTCAAAGCTTCGCTTGCGCTAACCTCTCCTCTTAACCTTCCAGCACCGGGCAGGCGTCAGCCCCTATACGTCATCTTTCGATTTTGCAGAGACCTGTGTTTTTGATAAACAGTCGCTTGGGCCTATTCACTGCGGCTGACCTTGCGGTCAGCACCCCTTCTCCCGAAGTTACGGGGTCATTTTGCCGAGTTCCTTAACGAGAGTTCTCTCGCACACCTTAGGATTCTCTCCTCAACTACCTGTGTCGGTTTGCGGTACGGGCAGTTACTTTCTCACTAGAAGCTTTTCTTGGCAGTGTGACATCAGGAACTTCGCTACTAAATTTCGCTCCCCATCACAGCTTGTCCTTGAGAGAAAAAGCATTTCACTCGTTCTCAGACTTGCTGCTTGGACACACATTTCCGATCGTGTGCATTCCTTAGCCTCCTGCGTCCCTCCATCGCTCAAACAAAAGCAACTGGTACAGGAATATCAACCTGTTGTCCATCGCCTACGCCTATCGGCCTCAGCTTAGGTCCCGACTAACCCTGGGAGGACGAGCCTTCCCCAGGAAACCTTAGTTATTCGGTGGACGGGATTCTCACCCGTCTTGCGCTACTCATACCGGCATTCTCACTTCTAAGCGCTCCACCAGTCCTCACGATCTGGCTTCGATGCCCTTAGAACGCTCTCCTACCACGGAACCCGAAGGTTCCATCCACAGCTTCGGTGATCTGTTTAGCCCCGGTAAATTTTCGGCGCAGGGTCACTCGACTAGTGAGCTATTACGCACTCTTTAAATGGTGGCTGCTTCTGAGCCAACATCCTAGTTGTCTGTGCAACCCCACATCCTTTTCCACTTAACAGATACTTTGGGACCTTAGCTGGTGGTCTGGGCTGTTTCCCTTTTGACTACGGATCTTATCACTCGCAGTCTGACTCCCGGATCTAAATCAATGGCATTCGGAGTTTATCTGAATTCGGTAACCCGAGAAGGGCCCCTAGTCCAAACAGTGCTCTACCTCCATGATTCGCATATCCGAGGCTAGCCCTAAAGCTATTTCGGAGAGAACCAGCTATCTCCAAGTTCGATTGGAATTTCTCCGCTACCCACACCTCATCCCCGCACTTTTCAACGTGCGTGGGTTCGGTCCTCCAGTGCGTATTACCGCACCTTCAACCTGGACATGGGTAGGTCACTTGGTTTCGGGTCTACGACCTCATACTTATTCGCCCTATTCAGACTCGCTTTCGCTGCGGCTCCGTCTTTGCAACTTAACCTCGCATGAAATCGTAACTCGCCGGTCCATTCTACAAAAGGTACGCCATCACCCATTAACGGGCTTTGACTACTTGTAGGCACACGGTTTCAGGTACTGTTTCACTCCCCTTCCGGGGTGCTTTTCACCTTTCCCTCACGGTACTGGTTCACTATCGGTCACTAGGGAGTATTTAGCCTTGGGAGATGGTCCTCCCGGATTCCGACGGAATTTCTCGTGTTCCGCCGTACTCAGGATACTGGTAGAGCTGTTTTGGATTTCGCATACGGGGCTATTACCCTATCTTGCGCAACTTTCCAGTTGGCTTCTGCTATCCATTGCAGTCTCATGTCCCAGTCCTACAACCCCAAAGAGCAAGCTCTTTGGTTTGGGCTTTTCCCGTTTCGCTCGCCGCTACTAAGGGAATCGAATTTTCTTTCTCTTCCTGCAGGTAATGAGATGTTTCAGTTCCCTGCGTGTTCCTCGATACACCTATGTATTCAGTGTAACGTAATATCCTATCAAAGATATTGGGTTGCCCCATTCGGAAATCTCCGGATCAAAGCTTACTTACAGCTCCCCGGAGCATATCGGTGTTAGTCCCGTCCTTCATCGGCTCCTAGTGCCTAGGCATCCACCGTGCGCCCTTATTCACTTAACCTATGGTTAAGCTCGCCATTGCTGGCTTGCTAACTTATTTCGTTAAAAACTCATTTAAGTCAACTTAAAACGCGGTAAAATGTTTAGGTTTCTTACTTTATTTTTGTAGTATTCAGTTTTCAAAGAACAAATTTTTCTTGCTTGAGAGATTGATCTCTCAAAACTGAACAAAGAATGATTGAACCAAGCAAGGATTCCATTATATTCCTTAGAAAGGAGGTGATCCAGCCGCACCTTCCGATACGGCTACCTTGTTACGACTTCACCCCAATCATCTGTCCCACCTTAGGCGGCTGGCTCCAAAAAGGTTACCTCACCGACTTCGGGTGTTACAAACTCTCGTGGTGTGACGGGCGGTGTGTACAAGACCCGGGAACGTATTCACCGCGGCGTGCTGATCCGCGATTACTAGCGATTCCGGCTTCATGCAGGCGAGTTGCAGCCTGCAATCCGAACTGAGAATGGCTTTAAGAGATTCGCTTGACCTCGCGGTCTTGCTGCTCGTTGTACCATCCATTGTAGCACGTGTGTAGCCCAGGTCATAAGGGGCATGATGATTTGACGTCATCCCCACCTTCCTCCGGTTTGTCACCGGCAGTCTCATTAGAGTGCCCAACTGAATGCTGGCAACTAACAATAGGGGTTGCGCTCGTTGCGGGACTTAACCCAACATCTCACGACACGAGCTGACGACAACCATGCACCACCTGTCACTTTGTCCCCGAAGGGAAAGTCCTATCTCTAGGATTGTCAAAGGATGTCAAGACCTGGTAAGGTTCTTCGCGTTGCTTCGAATTAAACCACATGCTCCACCGCTTGTGCGGGTCCCCGTCAATTCCTTTGAGTTTCAGCCTTGCGGCCGTACTCCCCAGGCGGAGTGCTTAATGCGTTAGCTGCAGCACTGAAGGGTGGAAACCCTCCAACACTTAGCACTCATCGTTTACGGCGTGGACTACCAGGGTATCTAATCCTGTTTGCTCCCCACGCTTTCGAGCCTCAGCGTCAGTTACAGACCAGAGAGTCGCCTTCGCCACTGGTGTTCCTCCATATATCTACGCATTTCACCGCTACACATGGAATTCCACTCTCCTCTTCTGCACTCAAGTTCCCCAGTTTCCAATGACCTTCCACGGTTGAGCCGTGGGCTTTCACATCAGACTTAAGGAACCGCCTGCGCTCGCTTTACGCCCAATAAATCCGGACAACGCTTGCCACCTACGTATTACCGCGGCTGCTGGCACGTAGTTAGCCGTGGCTTTCTGGTCAGATACCGTCAAGGCCGGAGCAGTTACTCTCCGACTTGTTCTTCTCTGACAACAGAGTTTTACGATCCGAAAACCTTCTTCACTCACGCGGCGTTGCTCCGTCAGACTTTCGTCCATTGCGGAAGATTCCCTACTGCTGCCTCCCGTAGGAGTTTGGGCCGTGTCTCAGTCCCAATGTGGCCGATCACCCTCTCAGGTCGGCTACGTATCATCGTCTTGGTGAGCCATTACCTCACCAACTAACTAATACGCCGCGGGTCCATCCATAAGCGACAGCACAAAGGCCGTCTTTCCTTTCTCAATCATGCGATCAAGAAAACTATGCGGTATTAGCACCCGTTTCCGGATGTTATCCCCCTCTTATGGGCAGGTTACCCACGTGTTACTCACCCGTTCGCCACTATCTTTCCAGTGGAAGCAAGCTTCCATAGAAAAGACCGTTCGACTTGCATGTATTAGGCACGCCGCCAGCGTTCGTCCTGAGCCAGGATCAAACTCTCATGTAAATGTGGACTCTTGTACAGAAATCCTACATGTTAAGCTGATAGCTCTAATTTCTTGCTGACTTTATGTTTGCGATACTACGTATCGCCTTCGTTTGCCTCGACCGAAATCGAAGCTCCCTGCACATTTGGTTCGTTCATTCTTTGTTCAGTTTTCAAAGGTCAATCGCACATCACTTGTTACGTGACAGCTTATTCATAATATCGCAACTTCTCGATTCCGTCAAGAACTTTTTTGAATTATTTATTCTTATTATTCTTGGGTCGAAATATTCCGAGCAGCAACTTTTATATAATATCATTCCAAAGACAGCCTGTCAACATCTTTCTTGCATTTAATTGATTGGCACTTCAGACAACTCATTTATAATATCACGCTTCTGTTGTCATTGTCAATTCTTTTTCTGAATTTTTTGGGATACCAGCTAACTCTGCAAATAAACCGGACTGTCCCATTTCGAGTCAGTCCGGTTTTTCTTCATCCTATTCAGGAAAAGATACATTGAAGCCGGAATCTTCACTCCGGCAAATTCCTCAAAGTCATATATAAAAGTACGCCGGATGTCGCCGCAGATAGGATATCCGCTATCGGTTCCGAGTAATAAATTCCCATCACATCAAAATAGTTGGGTAAAATAAGCGCCAACGGAATCAGGATGATCACTTTGCGCAACAGGGCAATGAAAAGTGATTTTTTCGCCTCCCCTACACCGACAAAAAACATTTGCGCGCTCATCTGCACTCCGAACAGCCACATTCCGCCCATGTAGATCGGCAGGACACGGGTGACCAAAGCCAACAAATCCGGATTTGTCGTAAAGATGCGCGCGAACAGACTGGGCATGAACAGCACCAATAAAAAGTAGGAGGCAGTAAGTCCGACTGTGACCTTCATGGAATGGCGCACCGTTTCTCGCACACGCTTGAAATTTCCCGCTCCGTAATTATAGCTGATGATGGGTTGAACACCTTGCGTAAATCCTTGTACAGGCACTGTCAGCAATTGCATGATGCTTTGCATGATCGTCATGGAACCGACGTAAAGATCTCCGCCATACTTCAGCAGCCCCGTGTTGAAGACAATCACAATCGCACTTTCCGTCGCCTGCATAATGAATGGCGAAATCCCCAAGGAAACGATTCTCTTTATCAGTCCTATTTCCAGACCCATGTTCTTCTTGCGGATCCGGATAAGCGAATGCTCGGAAGTCAGGAATCTGAGGACGTAAAGTGCGCTCAGAGTTTGGGAAATAACCGTAGCAATCGCGGCGCCTTTAACACCCATACCAAAAACGAAAATAAAAATCGGATCCAGGATGATATTGGCCAAAGCACCAATCAGTACTGAAAACATGGCGATTTTTGTTTTCCCTTGACTGGTTATAAAAAGATTCAAACCCAGTGCATATTGCACAAAAATCGTGCCCATTATATAGATGGATGTATAGTCATTCGCATAGTTGAAGGTAACGTCGCTGGCACCGAATAAATATAATAATGGCTCCTTGATCAAGGTAAAGGCAATGGTCAAAACGACTGCCATCAGCGACAGCATCGAAAAAGCATTGCCGAGAATCTTTTCAGCTTCATCTTTGTTGTTTTTCCCTAACGCAATGGCCGCCAATGGCGCACCGCCACCCCCGGCAAAGCTGCTGAAAGCAGCGATGATCAGTACAAGCGGGGCGCTGATGCCTAGGCCGGTTAACGCAATAGCCCCAACCTCCGGGATATGGCCGATATACATCCTATCCACAATGTTATACAGGATATTGATGACTTGGGCAACAATGCTCGGTACGGCCAGTTCCCTCATCAGTTTAGGGATTTTCTCCGTTCCCATCCGGGATCCTTTCAATTCTTGCATGATCAGTCCTCCTTCTTTCGTTCAACATTCGCTATCATTTTTTCGAGCGCCCATTCAAAATCTGTGAACTGTTCTTGATTGATTCCTTCTGTCATCGCTGTGATAAACTGTTTTCGGCGATTCCGCAATCGGTCCGCTATCGGCTTGGCCTGATCAGTCAAGACAAGATGAATGTATCGACGATCTACCTGGTCTACCCTTGTCTCCAGGTAACCTTTCGCAACAAGCGAATCGACCGATCTGGCAATCAAAGACTTTGATAATCCCAGGGAATCTGCTATTTCTTTGGATGTGTCCATTTCGTTATTTGACAAAAAGGTGATCAGATCCAACTCATTCGGAGAAAAATCCGAATCGGAC
Source organism: uncultured Trichococcus sp. (assembly GCF_963663645.1). Taxonomy (NCBI): domain Bacteria; kingdom Bacillati; phylum Bacillota; class Bacilli; order Lactobacillales; family Carnobacteriaceae; genus Trichococcus; species uncultured Trichococcus sp. Next base: position 1,279,596 of record NZ_OY760503.1, on the reverse strand, counting down.
ATCTCTGCCTTTACTTCTGCCCGGTACATTTTCGACAGCTTCGACAGGCTGATCAGCAGGTTTTTCTTTTCTTTCATAAATTGCGCGCCTCCATGTATTCAAACTGAAACCATTTTACCGCCAAATAGTTCACTTGTATACCATCAACTTATCAACTGCCTTTTATGACCGACATAATCTTTCCCATCAAAAAAACACCTGCAGCAAGAACCCCCAAAGAGTCTTATTGATGCAGATGTTTTTTATGACACCCATCGCGATGTCAGTAAATTCTAAATTTCCAATCTTTCAATCCCAACCCGCAATGTGCGGTTCAACTATTTTGAATCCTTTTTGACATCATCGTTTCTCCAAAGCAAGTTCCACTTCTTCCACAGTCAGCAGATCGCCCGGGATACCCAAAGCCTCTGCGATTTTCATGGCTTGGGGCTGATCCAGATACGCTTGCTGCAGGAGGTTTTTTTGGCTGAAGACTTCCCTCGCCTCGCCTTCAAGCAGCAGTTGTCCTTGGCTGAAGACGACAACACGTTCAAAGACGGCAGCCGCAAAGTCCATGTCATGCAGAATGCACAGTACGGCTTTCCCTTCTGCTTGCAGATCTTCAATCACTTTTTTGATGATTGCTTTTCCGGCCACGTCCTGCCCCATCGTAGGTTCATCGAAAATGACGATGGGCGTATCCATCGCCAAAATCGAAGCCAAGGCCACCATCTTTCGTTGTGCCAAGTTGAGATCGTACGGATTCACCTTCTCGACATCAACCAGTTGCACTTGCGCCAAAGCCGCGCGGGAACTGGCCTTTGCCTCATCCAGTGACTGTCCGGTGTTCAACGGACCAACCATGACCTCATCCAAAACGGTATTCTTAAAAATCTGATCATCAGGATTCTGAAAAACCAGCCCGATTTCCTTGGCGATCTGGGCAACCGTAAAAGTTTTTAAGTCGGTCCCGTCCAGCAGAATCCTGCCGGAATCGGGGCGCAAGAGTCCCTTCAGCAGTTTCACGAAGGTCGTTTTCCCCGAGCCGTTCTGTCCGATGATGGCCGTTTTCCGGTCGTCGAACACCAAGTCGATGCCCCTTATGACGGGCGTTGCTTTATCGTAGGCAAAATGCAATTTCTCTATTTCCAGTTTATTCATGAGGGACACCTTCTTCCGCAAGCAAGCCTTTCAGCTCATCCAATTCCACAGGGTAATGCCCATTGGCCTTCCGCTTGTTCAGATGGCGGGCGATCGCGGTCACGGCTGGCGGCTGCACTCCCAACGACGCCAAGTCTTCGCGCGAAAAAACGGCTTCGGGCGTATCATACGCAATCAATTTTGCGTCATCCAAAAGCAGGACCCGGTCGGCATACTGCGCAATTTTTTCCATCTTCTGCTCGGCCATGATGATCGTGATGCCTTCTTTCGTGAGGTTCTCCACCACCTTGAAGACCTCTTCCGACCCTTGCGGATCCAGTTGGGAAGTGGGTTCATCCAAAATCAGCACTTTCGGCTTCATCGCGACCACGCCGGCGATCGCAACCCGCTGCATTTGCCCGCCGGAAAGATCGAACGGGTTCTTGTCCCTCACTTTACGGATGTCCAGCAAGTCCAAACTTTCTTCGATCCGCTTGATGATTTCGTCACGTGGCAGTCCCATGTTCTCCAGACCAAAGGCGATTTCTTCATATACCGTAAAGCGTGAGCCGGTAATCTGGGAAAATGGATTTTCGAACACCAACCCGGCTGCTGCAGTGACTTCACTCACATCCGTCGTGCGCACATCCAAACCGGCTATCATTACCGAACCGCCGTAGGCACCTTTGAAGAAGTGTGGCACCAAACCGCTCAGTGCATAGCACAAAGTCGATTTTCCGGCGGTGTTCCTTCCGATCAGGCCGATGAATTCACCCTCCTCGACCGAAAAACTGATGCCATCCAACGCCAATTTGGTCGTGTCGGGATAGCGATATTTCAGTGCTTTCACTTCTATGATGCTCATCCCATCACCCTCCAGACGATCAAACCAGCCAGAATCACCAACAGCAAGATATTCAGCAAGGTACTGTAACGATAGGACTTCGCTTCATTCAGATAGGTTTTCGGCGTGTCCCTGTCGAAGCCGCGGACGTCGAGCGCAATCGCTCTTTCCCGAGTATCGTTCAAAGCGTTCAGAATGACCGGTCCCATTAACGGGAAAAAGGCCTTTATCCTGACAAATAGACTGCCTTCAGTCTCCATCCCCCGCGACCGTTGTGCATCCTGGATTTTTCCGTACGTGACCCGAAGCTGCGGGATGATCTGCAGGACCGAAAGGATGACATAGCCTATTTTCGGCGACATGCCTTTCTGCTGCAGCCTTTCAACCAGTTCCGTCGGCGAAGTCGTCAGCACCAATACCCCAAAGGCGCAGACCATATTGATGACGCGCATGGTAAGACGCAAGGCGATAAACAGCCCCTCTTTATAGAACTTTATCGGACCCAATTCATAAAGCAAGGTTTCATTGGCCGGATTGAAAAAACCCTGCACAATGACGATCGACAAAATCAATAAAAAACTGAGCGCAATCACCGGCATAATGTTGCGGAAAACTTTCCCCACCAACAAAATGCCAAAACTGATCAACATGACTGCCCCGACTTCCCATAAATCATCCAATAAATAGGCCGCAGCGATGCTCACGACGACATAAAGCATCTTCGTCAACGGATCCAAACGATGGATCGGCGAGTTGCGCGGCACATACAATGTCATTGCATCCATTCAAATCAGCCCCTATAATTCTTCTATCGCGCCTTCCTTCAGGAAAGTGTTCGTAAGTTTCTTCGGCAAGCCCTTGAAGATAAAGTAACTGATTAGAACCGTCACTAGTTTATCCGGCACATCCACAACGATGCTGTCCAGGAAAGAAGCCAGCCACTGCGGTTGCCCATTCGAAATCAACAAAGCGTAGAGGGCATCTCCCCAGACATTACCGGTCTGGCCGCCCCAAAAGAGGATGTTCAAAGGCGTCGAGACGGTCGCCGCAACCACACCGATGATCAACCCGGCCAACAGCACTGTCTTGATGTCCCTGAACCAGCCTTTGGCAGCAAACAGACCCGCCATCAAACCGATGAATGCACTGGTGACCGCGTAAACTGTCGAAATTGGATCGGCCGTGACGCCGTAGATGATGTTGTTGATGATCCCGGAAGCGGCACCGATGACCGGTCCCGCCAACATACCCGACAATACCGTTCCGATCGAGTCCAACCAAAGCGGCAGACGCAAGACGCCTGCGATGTATTTGCCGAGATAATTGATCCCGATCGCGATCGGGATCAAGACGATGGAAGCCGTAGACAACTTGTAGCTCAGTTTGTTTTTTGTTTCTGCGTTCATTTCATTTTCCTCCTTTTGCCTGATGCCACGCATGGAAAGCGGATAATGCCAGTTTGATCTGATTCTGTTCCCCTTGTTTGGTGGCCGCTTCTCCGGAAACGAATTGACTGACGCCTTCCGCCATCCCTTCATCTTGACCAACGACGACATTCAGCAGCGAAGCGGTCTTCAAGCCCCTCAGCGCCCCAACAACGAACAAAGTGGCTGTCTCCATATCCGACCCGATGATGCCGTTGCCGCTCCAATAATCAGTAAGTTGCGCTTCACGGGCGGTGTAGAAACTGTCATGGCTGCGGACAATCCCCAAACGATGAGGAATCCGCTCCCTTTCTGCGATTGACCGCAGATGCATCAACAAATCCAGATCGGCAACAGCGGGATATGCGGAATCGACATAGGCCTTGCTGGCGCCATCATCCCGGACTGCTGCCGTTGCGATGATCACATCGCCCAAATGCACTGCCGGATGCAAGGCGCCGCAACTGCCGATGCGGATGATCCCTTCTACTCCGATCCTTGCCAATTCTTCAATGGCTATCGCCGTGGATGGCCCGCCGATCCCGGAGGAAATGACGATCACCTTCATTCCTTGATAAGTCCCCAGAACACTCTTGTACTCACGGTTGAACGCCAAATCGATAGGGTCCTCCAACAGCATTTTCGCTCTTTCAACGCGGGCTGGATCACCCGGCAACAGCGCATATTTCACATCCAGATCGGCCGATAATTGAATGTGCGCCTGCAGTGTTTGTTCCATTTCTCCACCGTCCTTTTCGCAATGACCGACTCCGGAATAGCCAAACAAAACTTCAAGATACTGATACCCATTATGAGTTCAGTATAGCATAGAGCCCAACGTCTGGCATCGGATAACCCTTGATGGAAATCCGGCTTTCCCGGTGCACAAAAAGAAGCAGTCTCCTAGATTAATAGAGCTGCTTCTTATATTTTCTCTTAGTTGTTGCCCTTACTGGACGAACAGTGCCGCAAGCGGAATCACCCCCACCATCATGACACCCGAGACGACCATCGCCAAGCTGCTCATGGCACCCTGCAGTTCGCTCGCTTTCAACGATTCGGCTGTCCCCATGGCATGGGAAGCCGCCCCCAAAGCCAGCCCTTTGGCAATCGGTTCTTCGATCCTGAAGATTTTGAAAATCAGGCTGGAAACCACCGTCCCGAAAATGCCGGCGAAGATGACCCCTGCCACTATGATGCCGGCGACCCCTCCGATCAGTTCGGTCGTATCCAGCGCGATGGCCATCGTGATCGAGCGCGCCAAGGTGGAAAGGGTCGTGATTTCGCTCATTCGAAGAATCAGAGCCAAGCCGATGATCGTGACCAGACCGCTGATCATCCCCGCCAGACAACTGATCAAGACGACCCAGCTGTTCTCGCGCAAAATCTTGAATTGCCGATAGACCGGAACAGCCAGGCATATCGTTGCCGGCGTCAGGAGATCGGACAAGACTTGCGCGCTTTTTTGAAAAACGGCAACTTCGATGTCCAGGACAAGGATCAAGCCGATGACCAAGATCATCCCGATCAGCAAAGGATTCATGAAGGCATAGGGATATTTTTTGTTCAGCTTCAAGCCGATCATGAAGGCGCCTAAGCTGATGGACAGACCGAGATATTTTGTCGTTTCCAACAGATGATCAACCATTACCGCTAGCCCCCTTTGCTTTCTTCCTTCTTATTAATCCTTGCGCCAAAAGCCCGGTCGTCGCCAAAATCACGATGGTGGATCCGATGTTGACGGCTACCCAGCCGAGGAGGTTTTCGGCGATTTGCCCGTAGGAAGTGATGAGCCCGGCACCGCTCACTACGAACAGAGCAGGCATGATGCCCAACAGCAGATTGGCGGCACTTTCCACTTGCTTGAGCTTCAACACTCCTGTCATCAGCAACAGGAACAGCAGCGACATGCCGTAAATGCTGGCCGGAATGGGCAGCGGAATGAAGATGGCCAGCAATTCGCTCAAGGCCGAAATAGCGATGATGACGGTAAATTGTTTTAAATAATGCATAATGGAGCGGCTCCTTCCTTGTCCAAAGTAATCCGGAATTCTATTGCTTAATCATAGCAGCCCAAGCCGAATTGAAAAGATGCATTGTGACAAAAGCACAAATTAAGTTGTTCTAATTATCCAAATCTTAAAAGGACAGCCGGACTGGATTTTCCTTAGCAAGCATATTTTTTCACTATCCAGTATACCGGCTTTCGTTCCGAAACGATATATTCCGCAACCCAAAATCTCACTTTCCATGTCGATTGAAACCTGTTACACGATACATACGATGGCTTAATGAGGTATAATAAGCTGTGCAGCAAATGACCCTGAACAGAAAGAAGGCAAAAATAAATGAACTTAGAAAAATTGATTGAAAAGATTGAAGCGTTCAAAGCAAGCCATCCCGAAGGTACGTTTGAATTCCTCGTGCAACCGCAAAGGGATTTGGATGATCTTTATGCTGAACTGCTGATACTGGATGTAATAACTGACGCAGAAGGCAACGCTACAGCCCGCGATGAGGAAGCCTTGATCACGTTGGAAAATCCGTCAAATGATGAATTGGCTATGCTGGAAGGCATCGCCGAATCCTTAAAACTGTACCTGTAGAAAAAACTCCCCGAAGGACCTGCAAAATGCAAGGCTCCTTCAGGGAGTTTCTTTATTAAAAAATTGGCTTTGCCAAAGGAGGACCAACAGTTTAGCGGCTGCTGTTGCGGCCCGCCAAATCAGGCAGATGCTTTTCTGCCGCCGCTTCGTTTTTATACTCCCTATTTCCCTTGAAGAGCACCAACGTCAACAACGAGCCCAGCAGACATGAGGCAATCACAAGATAGAATATATAGTCGTAATTCCGGAAAGCATCCAGCAGTAACCCTGAACTGCTCACTCCCAGCACTGCGCCTATTCCATATGCGGTAAATACGATGCCATAGTTCTGGCTGTAGTGTTTGGGACCATACAAATTGTTGGTTGCAGTAGGCGCTATAGCCAACCAGCCCCCAACATTGAACCAAAACATGGCAAAGGCTGCGGCAAACAAACCAACGCTGCCATTTTTTGCCGACAGCATCAAACCAGCTGCCGTGATGATTTGAGCGTAAGAAAGGAGCATGGCTGTCTTTGCCGATAGCCTGTCCGTCAGCCACCCGAACACCGGACGTCCGATGCCGTTGAACACTGCAAATATCGATATGAACAGCACCACATCCTTTTGCGCCATCCCTATCAACTCAGTGCCGATACTGCTTGTCAAACCTATCATCATCAGCCCGATCATCGTTCCGATAATGAAATTGAAGTATAATCCTTTGAAGTCAGCGGATTTCATCATTTCAGCGCTGGTCACATCGCGCACATCCGCATTCGATCCAGACGAATCCCCTCCTTCAGCACCCTCGCTTTCGGGATACTTGAAAGGCATCGAGAGCACAGGCAACAGCATTCCAAAAACGATTCCCAATACGAGGAATGTTCTCGTCACCCCGTATTGTTCAACCAACATTCGGGCCAACGGTGCCGTCACTAAAGGAGAAAGTCCAAATCCCAGCAGCACCAGCCCAATCACAAGACCCTTTTTTTCCGGGAACCATCTAGTCACTACCGCTAATGGTGCCCCGTAAGCTATCCCGACCCCTGCGCCACTTATTACACCGTAGGTAACAGTCAATACTTGAATATTCGGAGCAAACGCCGATAAAATCCACCCGATTGAAACCAGCAATGACCCCACCAGGATGGTTGATCTCGGACTCCATGTTTTAAAAAAACGCCCGGTCAAAAACATGAACAGGGAATAAAACAGCAACGCCGTCATGTATGGCAAGCCACTTTGAGCAGCCCCCACATTATACAATTCCTCTACAGGCAGACGAAAAACGCTCCAGGAATAGACTGTTCCAAGCACCATCATGATCACCAACCCCAAAAATACGTATAGCCACTCACCCCTTAGTATCAGCTTCTTTTCTGTTGTTATTTTCTGTTGCATTCTCATCCCGCCTTCTTTCCAGTTTAATATAGATAAATTCAAAAATAATCTTCCCCCACCGCCTTGCCACGCAATATAAGTTCCAAATCTGCACAAAAAAAGCCAATAACAAGCCCTCCTATGGAGTACTTGCCATTGGCTTACGCGTCGACTGGCTGTTTGCCCTTCGTTGCATCTTCCGTATCTACTTCATCAAACTTTCGATATCTTGATCTATAACTATTGCGATGATTTTTTCACCCGTCTTGGTGCTGACATCGGAATAGGTACTTACGATGTTTACGTCAATCACTGTTTTAATTGTTGCTTCAAGTTCTTCCCGAGCGTTCTCAAACAAGGCAGTCCGAGCATTTTTTATCAGCTGGATTCCCCCTGGGTTTCTGGCCAGGTTTTTCTCAGATATACTCAAGAAACCTTTGAGTCTTATCAGGATCAAATCCTGAAAGATGACGGTCCGGATTTTCTCTGGACCTCTACCCATTTGTTCAACTTCAAACTTACTGATCGCTTCGCTCAATTTCGATTCGATTTGTCCTTTTGTCATTGAACTTCCAGTGTATGTCATGCGCTTCAACCCCTAAATCATATGAAAGTTGTGAAACGTTTCTTACAGCCAAAACTATAGCATACCAACATATGGTCGTCAACAGGTTTCCTCTGCTGTAATAAGGCCAAGGCATCAACCAATTCCGGGCTTTAAAAGGCATCAATAACAAGATTCTCCCCTTGAGTCCTGAAGTGGTGTAGGACCAAAGGGAGATTCCGTGTTAAACATGAGTTAATCTGGAAGTTAAGCTTATTCGGCCGCCACTGCTGCCGGGACTGCGTCAGCGGAAGCAAACGTTCCGATCGGCAGATGGTCGTTCAGCAGTTCCGCTTCCGGGTTCAAGGCCACTTTTTGTTTCACGCCGGTTGTCCAGTAAAGTGCCATAATCGCTACGGTTGCGACCAAACCGACTAGGTAAGTGGCGGTCTGCAGCCCCATCCGGAATCCGATCGGTTCGCTCAGGATATAGACGACGCAGGCATACAGCATGAAGGTTGCAGGCATTAAGGTAACCAAGTAATTTTTATTTTTAAGATACAGATAACGCGTCGACATCAGCAAGGCGATGACGGCTGTGACTTGGTTCGCCCAGTTGAAGTATCTCCAGATCAGGTTGAAGTCCACTTTCGTCAGGAAGAACGAGATGACAAACAACGGAATCGTCAACATCAGGATCTTTTTCATCGAATCCTGTTTGATGTTCATGTAATCAGCCAAAATCGTGCGCAGACTTCTGAAGGCGGAGAGGCCAGAAGAGATCGGCAGGACGATGACGCCCATGATGGCAACCGTACCGAACACGTTGCCCAACAACAGCGTCGAAACTTGATTGACGACGGCTGATGGCGTACCGGCATCGATCATTTGGTTCAATGTTTGGCCATCGAACAAAGCCATGGAAGCTCCAGCCCAGATCATGGCGATGACGCCCTCAGCGATCATCATGCCGTAGAAAAGGAAGCGGCCTTCCCGCTCGTTCGTCGACGTCCGGGAAACCATCGGCGCTTGGGTCGCATGGAATCCGGAAATGGCACCACAGGAAATCGTGAAGAACAGCGCCGGGAAAATCGGTGTGCCTTTCGGATGGAAGTTCTGCATCGCGCCCATCGTCAATTCCGGCAGGTCATGTCCGCCCGTCAATAGGCTGATGCCGATAGCTACTGTACTGATGATCAGGATTGCGCCAAACCATGGGTATACTTTCCCCATCGCCTTGTCGATCGGCAGGACTGTCGAGATGAGATAGTAAGCAAAAATCAGCAACGTAATCATCCCGATCGTCATCCAATCAGGTGTGATGCTGGCGATCAGGTTGGCCGGCGAAATGACAAACACGGTTGCAACCAACAGCAACAGCAGCATGGCGAATATGTTGACGATGTGCTTGACCGGTTTGCCCAAATATTTGCTGGTCAATTCCGGCAAATGGGCACCGTCGTTCCGTAAGGAAATCATCCCGACCATGTAATCGTGGACGGCTCCTCCGAAGATACAGCCGACGACGATCCAGATATAGGCGACTGGACCGTAAAGCGCTCCCATAATCGGCCCGAAAATAGGACCCGTTCCGGCAATGTTCAGCAATTCAATGATGGCATTTTTTGATTTTGACATCGGGACAAAGTCATATCCGTCCTTCAGTGCTTCCGCGGGGGTCTTCCGGTCCGGATCGATGGAAAAGTTCTTTTCGATGTAGCGACCATAGGTAAAGTAGCCCAGAATCAGTAAGGCGATTCCTCCAAGTAATGTAAGCATCTTTTTTCCTCCTTCAAAATAAATGTGCGGCCAACACGTTCTTTCTATGCCCCTACTTTACTGGAGAAAAAGAAACTTTTGGATCATTTGCGGCCGAAACGACAAAACTGCAGGCTGAGTTGCACGCCTGCAGTCCTGAAATTCATTTATTTTTTGGATCAGATGCCTACTTTTTCTTTGAAGTCCTTCATATAAGAACGGCTGACGGGTACTTTCAAGCCGTTGCTCATCGTCAGTTGGAAAGTATGGTTGAACCATGGTTGGATTTCCTTTATTTCCTTCAGATTGATGAGGAAGGCGCGATGAACCCTCAAGAACGGGTGTCCGCCGATTTTTCTTTCGAGCGCGCTGAGCGGCTCGTGAATGATGTAGGTCATATTTTTCGTATAGATGGTCGTTTCGCCGTTCTCAATTCCGATGGCGATGATTTCCGGGACCTGCAGCATATAGATGCGCTCATCCATTTGGATGGGCAGCACCTGCAATCCCGCATCCTTCCGCTTCGGTGTTTCCGATTCTCCGAGCTGCTGCTTGCGGTACTGTCCGTTGGCTTTTTTGATAGCTTGCTGGATCCGTTCCAGTTCAAAAGGCTTCAGGACGTAATCAGTCGCATTCAGTTCAAACGCTTTGACGGCGTAGTCGTCATAGGCCGTAGCAAAAATGATCATCGGCGGTTTCTTCAGTTTATTGATTTTGCCAGCCAACGATAGGCCGCTCTCATTCGTCAGGTGAATGTCCAAAAAGATCAGATCCACCGGGTCCTCCAGCATCGTCCCGAGTGCTTCTTCGATCGAATCCGCTTGGGCGATGGCGCTCACGCCTTCGCATTTCCCCAGCAAGTAAGCCAGTTCATCCCTTGCCAATGGTTCGTCATCCACAATCAATACCCGCATACTCATCCCTGCCTTTCTTGATAAGGTACCGTGCAATACACCGTCGTTCCGGTTGGTGAAGATACAAAATGCAGTTTGGCCGCTTCGCCGAACAGGCTGATCAGCCGTTTATTCAGGTTCTCCAATGCAGATCCTGTGCCTTCCAGCGACGACACTGTTTCTTTGCCCAATTTTTCCAGACGCTCGGAATCGATCCCTTCCCCGTTGTCCCTGACGGAAATGAACACCCCATCGGGACTGTTTTTCACGTCGATCCATACTCGGTTGTCGGTTTTCCGGCTGCCGAAAGCATGCTTGAACGCATTCTCCAGCAGAATCTGGATCAGGAAGGGCGGCAGCAGCACCTCTTCCATGCCTTCCTCGACGGCAATATCGACTTGGTAGCGATCAGGGAAACGGGCCTGCTCCAGCGAACGGTAGGCTTCCACTTGCGTGAGTTCCTTCAGCAACGGAATCAGGTTGGTGCGGGCACCCTGGAGATTGGCACGGAAAAAATTGCTGAGTTGGATCAGCAATTTCCGCGCTTGTTCGCTGTCTACCCGGATCAGGGCAGAGACCGTATTGATGGCATTGAAGAAGAAATGCGGATTCACTTGCGCCTGCAAGGACTTGATTTCCGCATCCTGCAGCAGTTTACTCTGAAGTTCCATCTCGCCCAACTCGATCTGGCTGGAGAAGATGTTGCCGAGGCCTTCCGCCAATTGCCTTTCGACAAAGGTCAATTTCGTTGCATCCGTGAAGTACAATTTCAAGGTACCGATTGTTTTGCCTTGTGCTTTCAAAGGAATGACAAGCGCCGCTTGCAAAGGACAGCCCGGATGGTTGCAGCCGATTTCGTCATGGGAATGGACTTCCCTGATTTCCCCTGTCCGCAGCACTTCTTTTGATAATTCGGTCAAGATTTCGTTCGAGGCGATGTGATGATCGCTGGCCGCACCGACATAAGCCAAAATCCGGTCGGTATTCGTGATGCTGACGGCGGATACCTTCATCAACCGCTGGATGATTTTTGCCGCTTCCGTGCACGAGGCCTCGTTCATGCCGGAACGGAAATAAGGCATCGTTCGGTTCGCCAACTGCAGCACATCATGCGTCTGCACTGCTTTTGTCTGTTCGACTTGGCGCAGCGTCGACCCGATGATGGAAAGGAAAATGCCGGTCCCCATGCTGTTGACGAGGATCATCGGGAAAGCGATGAACGTCACCAAATCCCAGGCAGCCTGAAGATCGCGGCTCAACACCAGGATGCTGATCATCTGGACCCCTTCCGTTATAGCGCCAATCATGAAACCTTCCTTTATCGTCGGATAGGCATTTTTATGCATCGTTTTTGCGCCGTGCAGACCGGAAATGAGCCCGATCAAGATCGAAGAAATGACGTAAATATACGCCTCTTCCCCGCCTTGGAAGAAACGGATGATGCCCGAGATGATGCCGACGGATGTACCGACCAAGGGCCCGCCGATCAAGCCGGCAACGCCGATCGTGAGTACCCTTGTGTTCGCCAAGGATGCGCCTTCCGATAGCTTCATCAGCACCTGGTCGGATATGATTTGATCCTGGCTGATTTCAACGCCTGTGTAGTTCGAGATGACAGCGAAGATGCCGAATACGACAATCAGTGCCAATTTGGTGATCAAGCGTTGGCGTTCCCCTAATTTGTCCCTGAAATAATGGATATTCATCAGTAGGTAGGCCAATATGATGATCAAGCCGACCCGCTCCAATATCAAAATGAATAAATTAAACATGGCCGCTCCTTTCCGGAAAATGGTCATCTCTAGTTTACACCAGAAGTAACAAATTTGCGCACAAAAAACGATAGCCCAAGCTTTGCGCTTCGGGCTATCGTCCCTTTATCAAGCTGTCAGAAATTATCCGCAATCCGTTGGAATTGGCGATGCAGCTCGTCCATCACCACAAAGCGGGCTTCACGGATCATCTCTTTGCCTTCAACGAACAGCAACAACGCCGGAACGGTGAAGACGGTGAATTCGCCCGCTACTTCCGGGATGTCATCGGCGTTCGCTTGGATCGCTTTGATTGCCGGAAATTCTTCCAGCATTTCCTGAACTTGCGGTTGGACCACATGGCAGACGCCGCAGTTCGTCCTGGAAATATAAACAAACGCTAATTTGTTATCAGCGATGAAGTGACGGATTTCTTCTATTGAAGTTGCTTGTTGAAAATTATTTGGATAAAACACAGGTTGACCTTCTTCCTCATTCATTTTTTGTCATTATAGCACTTGAATCGGAATAAGTCCGTTTTGCGGATTTTATAGTGCAATGGCAAAAAAACTGGCCATCAAAAGACGGTCAGTTTTTTTGCATCAGATACTTAAACTATTTTTTGGTCCTGGTGTCGACGCAATCAGTTCCATTTCGCCAGACAATCCCCACGCCTCGACCGGAGCAGGAAGAATGAAATGATCCCCCTTCTTCAAAGCGTACGCTTTATCGGCAACGGAGAGTTCCCCCGTCCCTTCGATGACACTGACAAGCGTATAAGGGGCTTCCTTTTTGAAATCCATATGCGTTTGGATAGCCCACTTATGCACAGTGAAATAATCGCTCTTGATAAAAGTCGTCAGCGTGTTGCCGTCTGTCGACTTGACTTCGAAATGATTGACGGGATCCTGATGAGGAATCATGGATACTTCAAGGGATTGCTGGATATGCAGATCCCGTTTGCAGCCGGTGTCATCCAATCGGTCGTAGTCGTAGACGCGGTAGGTGGTGTTGCTGCTTTGCTGTGTTTCCAGCGTCAGGATGCCCGCGCCGATCGCATGGATGGTTCCGCTCGGCACATAATAGAAGTCGCCTGCCTTCACCTTCACACTGCGCAGCAAATCTTGCCAATTGCCCTCATCGAGCATTTTTTTGAACTGCTCTTTCGTTGTGGCGTTATGGCCGTAGATGATTTCGGCGCCTTCATCCGCATCGATGATGTACCAGCATTCCGTTTTGCCCTGTTCGCCTGCGTGCTTCAAGCCGTAGTCGTCGTCAGGATGTACCTGGACGGACAATTCTTCCTTGGCATCGATGATTTTGGCCATCAGCGGAAACACTTCCGAGGAAGGATTCCCGAATAATTCCGGATGCTCGGCGTAAAGGACATCTAATGGGACACCTGCATATTCGCCTTCCGCAACGGTTCCGGTCCCGTCCGGATGCGCGCTGATCGCCCAGCATTCCCCTGTATGCTCGGAAGGAAGCGCGTAACCATAGATATCCCTCAGTTTCGTACCTCCCCAAATTTTCTCCTGCAATTTCGGTTTCATGAATAACGGTTCCTGCATCTTCTTCCTCCTAAATCCATTTACTGTTCTTCCGTTTTGAAATAGCTTAAAAATTTCAAACGATCCTGTTCCTTCAGCAGTCTTTCATACAAAAGCGGGTTCTCCATCAACCGATTCATGAACACGAAAAACTGCTTCATATCCGCATTCTTCAGTTCCTCTTTTTTCACCGCCAACAAAAAGACCAGCGAAACAGGCTCGTTTCCCCACTTGATCGGCTGCCTGAAGGTCAGACAGCTGATGCTGGATTGCCGGATGTAGCGCGGATCCCCATGCGGCAAGGCGATCCCCATGCCGATGCCGGTCGAAGCATGGCTTTCCCGACCCAAAACCGTCTCCAGGTATTCTTGCTCGACATAGCCCTTGCTGATTATTTGCTGCACCATGAAGTTCAAAGTGGCTTCCGCAGTCGGAAAAGTCTGGCCCAAATGCACCAGAAACGGCTGCGTGTAGCGCAGGATGTCCCATTGCTTATCTTTACCTGCCGTTTTTGCCGGTTGCTTCCTGATGAAACGGGCAATTTGGCGAACTTCTTCTTCATTCAGCAATGGCGAGATGATCAACGTAGCTACTCTGCTATCAGGCAGCGATTCTGTCGTCACCACTAGATCAAGCCGATGTGTTTGCAGATACGTCTGCAATTCAGCAACCGAAAGGATGACGGTTTCCTCGATTTCGGGGAAATGGCGTTCGATTTTTGCTTGCAAAAAAGCAGAAACGCCAATGCCGAAATGGCAAACGATCCCGACAATGAGCTTCTTGGGCAGTTGCATATGCACCCGCTCCAAAGCTGCCTGAAAATGGACCGTCAAATATCCGACCTCTTCTTCCGGAATGGAAATCCCGATTCTTTCATTGAATTCTTCAACCACCGTCAGAATGAAATAAAATAAATGAGGATATTCCCTTTTTATTTCCCTCAGCAAAGGATTTGCTACAGCCAAACCTCCTTCGATCCGGTTGGCAGTCGTCCGAAGATGGATCTGCAGATTGGTCAGCAAAGCTTGGTCCTCCCTAAGCGGAAGGTTTTCAAAATCACTGACTTCCTCCAATAGTTTCCGGACCAATTCATCCACCCATCCAGGTCCATCTTTGGGATCGGCCTGCTCGGCCTTAAGCTGGTGCTCTATCCTGGATCCATGGAAATGGAGCGCAAGATATGCCTTTTCATTAACCGGAAAGACGAGGTTCAGACGTTTTTCTATCCAACTCGAAACGGTTTCGCTCCATTTGAAAGAATCGGTGCCTTCAATCGCACGAAACTCCTTCTTCGAAAGTTCGATGGGTTGATTCAAATAAATCCGTTTGATCGTGAAGAGGATATGGATGACCAGACTTTCCTGCGTTTCGGGACTGATGTTGATTTCATGTGTGGCCTGCAGAGCTTTCAAAGCATCTTGGACGATCTTGATTTCACTGGGATCGAAAAATTGTAGCAAAGCTTTTTCTTTTGTCGAGAGAGCTTTCACGCTTTTCGCTGTCTTTGCCAGTACGCCCCTTTTATCTTTTTCTCTTCCTTCAATGACCGTGCCGTAATTCTGCCTTGTCGTGAGTGTCAGACCGTAAGGCGCAATCTCTTTATCCAGCCATTCCAGATCCTCTTTGATGACTGCTTTATTGACATAGTATTTCTGAGCCAACGAAGTAAGGGTAAGGGGTGCGTCGGCCATCAACAAGTAATAAAGGATAAGCAGACGGCGCTCTGTATCCTCTTTGTAAGAATTTTCTTCATCAGAAGCGTGTACCATCTCCATCAGCTTTTTGAGATCCTGTTTTTCCGCCCTGAGGCTGACGCCAATTCCCGGCCTTCGCTCCAGTTTCCCTGCTTGGAGTCGCCTCTCCAGCAGCTGCTCGATTTTGTCCAGATCATTCCGGATAGTCCGGACCGAACAATCCTGTTCCACCGCCAATTCTCCGATTGTCCGGAATTGATTCAAGTGGGCCAGCAGACTCCGCAATAAGTTCAATTGCCGCTCATTCATTCTTTCACCTCCTAAAAAAACCATTCCTCGTATCCGAAAGCCTTTGCATCCATTATACGGGGAATGATTCTTAGGTTCAATTTATGCCGCTACCGCCACGTCGCATCCTGGTTAAGCAACCGTACTCAGTAATTCATACGCTTGCTCTGTTGTGTCGACTGATAAAAGATTTTTTCTGAAATCATCATCCATCAATCTTCTCGATAACATTTGCAGAATCTTCAGGTGCGCATCGTTTTGATTTTCAGCAGGCACCGCAATCATGAAGATCAGTTTTGCGGGGCTGCCGTCCAGGCTGTCCCAGTCCACGCCTGATTTTTTCCTGCCGAATACGACGCAAGGCTCTGAGACCGCTGCTGACTTGCCATGAGGGATTGCGATGTTCATGCCGATGCCGGTCGTGCTTTCTGCTTCCCGTTCCAGGATGGCTTTCTTGAACTCGCTGCGTGACGTTACAGTTCCGTGTGTTGCCAGCGCATCAACCAATTCGTCCATCGCACTGTCTTTTGAGTCGCTTTCCAAGTCCAAAATGATCAAGTCTCTTGTCAAAATATCCGTCAGTTGCAAAACTGACTTGTTGGCCGCTGCTTCCTTAACAACAACTGGAGCAGCCTCAGTCATTTTTGCCGCTGTTGGCGCAACAGTAACTGCGATCGGTTCACCAACTGTCAGATCTTTTTTCAGGATTTTCAGCATCATGACCGTTACGGCAACACCCACCGCCACAGCAACGAAGAACATAAGCACGTTATCGACAGCACCCAGCACAGCTACGATCGGCCCGCCATGCGCTACGCGATCGCCTACATTGCCTAATGCCGCAACAACCGAACCGGCCATCGAACCGACCACGATACTCGGAATGACGCGCAATGGATCTTGTGTTGCAAAAGGGATAGCACCTTCCGTGATACCGAACAATCCCATCGTGAAACTGGCCTTACCGGTTTCTTTTTCTGCCTGCGTAAACTTGTCTTTCAGAAGGAGCGACGCGATTCCCAAACCGATAGGAGGGATACAGATAGCGACTGCAATCGGTCCCATAATTTCATAATTGCCTTGCGCAATCATTCCCGAACCGAAGAGGAAGGCTACCTTATTGAATGGGCCGCCCATATCGACGGCAATCATCGCACCCATAATCAATGCCAAGACGATTTCACTGGATCCCTGCATTCCTGCCAGCCAATTTGTCAACATTTCAAAGAAGGAGGCAACCGGCTGTCCGATAACGAAGATGAACAATAATCCCACTACCAACGTGGCAATGATCGGAATGAAGATAATCGGCATGACCGCCTGCATCGCCTTCGGAACCTTCACTTTTTTCAGTGCTAGCGCCACATATCCTGCCAGGAAACCGGTGATGATCCCGCCGATGAAACCGGCATTCGCTTCGCTTCCGTAGAAACTTCCGTTGGCGGCAACAAGTCCGCCGATCATACCCGGAACAAGACCCGGTCTGTCGGCAATGCTGTAGGCGATGTATCCGGATAAGATCGGGATGATCAAGCCCATCGCCGCACCACCCAGAGCGCTTACGGTTGCCCAAATGGAATCTTCCGGAATGACGATTCCTGCAGCGGTTGGCTCGCCGCCCAACGTCAAGGCGATCGCTATCAGCAATCCTCCGACAACAACGAATGGAACCATATAGGAAACGCCGTTCATCAAACTCTGGTAAATCCGATTTTTCTTTTTCTCGGATCCGCTTTCTAGGTCCGTTTGAACAGCTGAGGCGCTGCCATAAACAGGTGCCTTTCCATCGATGATCTGTTGTATCAATTTCTCGGGATTACGGATACCTTCTTGCACACCAACCGTCACCATCGGTTTGCCTTGGAAACGTGATTTTTCCAACACGGTGTCCGCAGCGATGATGACGCCATCCGCTTCACGGATTTCCGCATCAGTCAAAGCATTTTCAATACCGATCGATCCATGCGTTTCGACTTTGATGTCCACTCCCATTTTCTCTCCGGCTTTTTGGATGTTCTCTGCTGCCATGTAGGTATGGGCGATGCCGACAGGGCAAGCCGTCAAAGCGATGATTTTCTTTTTCCCAGTGCTCATTTTTTCCACCTCTGTAGTTATTTGTTGTCCTTATTGTATCCCCTTTCCTGAAGAAATAAATCCCGACTTTTTTCTGGGATGTGGCAAAAATCAGATTATTTGCCGCATAATGTCCTCACCTTGCCCGTGGCATCCCTTCTTATTTGAACTTGCTCTATGAAAACGTTATACTGAAAACAAAAAAGGTGGTTTTTCAGATGATGTTCGAACTCAGGATTACGCTTATAGATGTCGGCATACCGGTCTGGCGGGATATACAATTGGATGACGACACCACTTTCTCCGATCTGCATTTCATTCTCCAAAGTGCATTCAATTGGTCCGATCTCCACCCGCATACTTTCCGGTTTGCCCAGCCGCATAAAGAAGCGTTGGGTGAGGCCGATCGCTTGCGGGACCACATCCAAGGAAAAGACGATAAAATCATTTACACGTACAACATGGAAGAGAACTGGGAACATGAAATCGTCCTGCAAAAAGCCTTTGAGGCGAAGGATGACGTGCTCTATCCCCGTTGTGTGCGCGCCGAGAATCTGGCGCCTGAGGAAGACCATACCCGCCTGGACATCACAGACGGCACACTCGACCTCGCGTATAAAGATTCCGGGGAAATCGCGAAAGCGATCAATGAAGAATTGGCCTATCTGAACGTCAGCGGTCTTGGCGAAGGCCTGCCGGGGCTCGATGAAGATGAATGGGTAGCTCTGGATGATGACGAAGATGAATGGGAAGACGACGGCGGCCATGTGTAAAAACTGACAATAACAAAAGGCAAGCATTCGGGCTTTTATGGAGCCGAATGCTTGCCTTTTGTTGTCGGATATCCCGCTTCTGGTCGGGTTGGGTGGATGGGTGGATGTCCGATATCCCGCTAATATCGGACATTCTGTTATCCCTTCACAGTCTCGTTGTCCGATATCTCGCTGGAATCGGACAACCCACTCCCCAGGCACTGGCTCGATGTCCGATAACCCAAAATTATCGGACATCCTTCTATCCCTTCGCTGCCTCGGTGTCCGATATCCCGCTAGAATCGGACAACCGCAAGCAAAAAAACATCCCCAACGCTCGAACGCGAGCGCTAGGGATGTTTTTTATGTTTATTGAACAGTTTCTGTGATTGCTTTAGTTGCTGCTTTTTTCTTGTAGACAAGATCCAGGATCAGACCTGCAGCCGCAACCACGATAGCGACATAGAAAGCTTTGGTGAAGTCACCGTTGTTCGCCGCAGCGATTCCTGCTGTTACTTTAGGTGCAACGAAAGCGGATGTCGAGTATCCGATGAACACGATGCCGTAGTTGACGCCTTGGAATTTCGGTCCGAAGTTATCCATGACCAACGATGGGAACACGCCCATCACACCGCCGAAGCATAAGCCCAAACCAACGATCCCTACTGTAAATCCGAACATTGATTTGACGAAAATAAGGATCAAGAAAGTAAGAATGATGACACTGTACATGATGCTGATAGTTGTTGGTTGACCCAATTTGTCTGAAACAGCACCCCAGACAACACGGCCCATCGTATTGCTTAAAGAGTAGACACTGACATAAACAGCTGCCGCTGCTGCTGACAGGCCGAACATCGATTGTCCGATCGGTGAAGCGTTTGAAGCGATCATCAAACCTGAGAAAGCACCCATGGCGAACATCAGGATGATCATATAGAATTTTGGATCCTGCAGCATTTCTTTCCAGTTCTTGTTCACGACCGGTTTATTCGCTGCTGCAGTTGCTGCCGCGTTCATATTTTTTGGCATGTAATCTTTCGGAGCAACCTTGATGAAAAGGCTGCAAGTGAAGCTGATGATAGCATAAGCGATACCCATCCGAACGAAAGTGTCGGCAACGCCGATACTTTGGATCAATTGGTTCGCGATCGGAGCTGCGATGATGGCCGCTCCGCCCATACCTGCTGTGATCAAGCCGGAAGCCAACCCTTTTTTATCCGGGAAGAAACGGATCGTGTTGCTTAGGCAGCCTGAGTAAGCGAAGCCTTGTCCGAAACCGGCCATCAAACCATAATACACGTACAATTCCGTCAAAGTCGTAGCTGTACCAGCCAAAGCAAAACCGACACCGAACAATACCGCTCCAGCCATCGTGCTCCATTTCGACCAACCTTTGTCTGTCAAGAAACCGCCCAATATCATTGGAATCGGCCCTAAAGCCGCGTTGATCGCGAAGGCTACCATGACCTCAGCCATTGTCCAGCCTCTTGCGGCAGACAACGGTCCTGCCAATACGCTGAAAGCATAAACCGCACCCGTACACATCAAGATACCCATAGAGCTGACCAAGACAGCCCAACGATTAATTTCCTTTTTCATCAACAACACTCCCTTATTTTCCATTCGCCATGACGATGTTTTTTAGTTCTCCCCAATTTTCGCGGAACATGCCTTCGTTCATTACTTTCAGATCATCGGCAATGACCGGTTTGAAGCCCATTTGTCCCAAAATGTCTTTTTCAAGATCGACGCCAGGCGCGATTTCAATCAGGCGCAATTTGCCTTTCTCAAGATCGAATACCGCACGTTCGGTCACATACAATACTTCCTGCTCCACTTCGGACGCATATTCCCCGCTGAAAGTCACTTGTTCGACTTCAGCTACGAATTTCTTTGCTTTGCCTTCTTGGATGATCGTCAAACGGCCATCTTTGACTTCCTGCTGCAAACCGCCGGCAGTGAAGGTTCCTGCGAACACCAATTTTTTGGCTGCTTGGGAAATGTTGATGAACCCGCCGCAACCAGCGACGCGGTTGCCGAACTTGGAAACATTCACGTTTCCGCAGGCATCGGTCTGGGCCAGTCCCAATACGGATAAGTCCAAGCCGCCGCCATCGTAGAAGTCGAATTGCGCATGGTGATCCATGATCGCTTCACTGTTGAAGGCATGTCCGAAATCTTTCAAGCCTGCCGGAACACCGCCGATTGATCCTGCTTCGGTCGTCAACACCAATTGATCGCTGATGCCTTCTTCGGCACCCACTGTCGCAACATTGACCGGAATTCCTACACCTAGGTTCAAGACAGCGGAAGGAACCAACTCCATCGCTGCACGACGGGCGATTACCTTGCGCGCATCCAACGGAAGGGCCGTTACAGCATCCAACGGTACTTTTGTATCACCCGAGAAAGCCGGATTGTACTCAGTGTTTTCCGTTTGGAATTGATTGCCTGGTTGTGCCACGACAATGTAGTCGACCATGATGCCCGGTACTTTTACGTCTTTAGGATGCAGCGTGCCTGCAGCCGCCAACGTTTCCACCTGAGCGATCACGATACCGCCGGAGTTTTTTACTGCTTGAGCTACCGGAAGGACTTCCATGTGCAAGCCTTCTTTTTCAAGCGTCAAGTTGCCTTTTTCATCGGCTACCGTTCCGCGGATCAGACCTACATTGATCGGAAAAGTAGGGTAGAACAGCCATTCTTCATTTTCGATTTCAACCACTTTGACGATGTCCTCGGTCGTGCGCGGGGAAAGCTTGCCGCCTTCCAGACGCGGATCGACAAAGGTGCGCATGCCGACTTTAGTGAACAAGCCCGGACGTTTTGCGGCGATTTCACGGTACAATTGGGTGATGACCCCTTGCGGAAGGTTGTAGGCTTCGCATTTGTTTTCGACGATCAGATCACTGATTTGCGGAGAAGCACTAACGATACCGCCGATCCAACGTTTGATCAGACCTTCGTGCGCCAAATGGCTCATCCCTTTCGTGCGGCGATCCCCTACAGCGCTCGCATGGATGACTGTCAGGTTATTCGGATGGCCTTCCGCTTTAAAGCGATCTTCGATGGAAATGGCCATTTCTTCGTTCACACAGGCCAACCCGAAACCAGTCAACGCCACTGTGCTGTTGTCTTTGATCAATTTTGCCGCTTCCGCAGCTGTGATTACTTTTGTCATAAGTGTACCCTCCTGTTTGCTCGTTCATTCACATAAGTAAGTAAGAAAAGCGGTCCAAGCCCGCTCTGCCTCGAAAGAAATTTAGGAAATCTGGCCCTGAATGAGCATCGCAGAGCGCAATGGGTCAGATTTATCTAATTTCCGAGAGGCAGGCTTGGACCGCTAGTGTAGTGTCTCATTGATATTTAGAAATAAAAATTATATTCTCAATTCCTTTTAAACGTTCGAAAGAACAGTTTTAGGATACAAAGAAATCATTTTTGTCCGTGCTTCAGTATTTGTAAAGTGCCATCGGATTTTTGCTGATCGGGCATTCCGGCCTCGCTCCCAGGCAGACAACTCCGAACCGAGCGTCTCGATATTATCAATTCTACGAGATAAACATTGCTTGTTCATCACGTTCAATTCTATTTCGGCAATATTCAACCAACTACCATGTTTTGGTGTGAAATGCACTTCTAAGCGCCGAGCTATTCTCCGTGCCTCTTCGGGCGGAAATGCTTTATAGAGTGAAGCGATTGTATGGGTGTTCAGGTTATCCAGAACCAAAATGATTTTCTCAACAGACGGATAACTAACGTCTACAAGGTATTGAATCTCCTCGGCCCAATCTATTGCTGTTCGTTGCGTGCGGACGTTCACATGCCGGGTTCCACCAAGTGGTTCGGTGAAGACGAAGATGCTACAGGTTCCCTGTCTCACGTATTCAGAATCAATTTTTTGGTCACTGCCTTCCCGCATGGGAAGGGGTTCTCTTGATTCACCCAGAAGTTGATAAGGTTTTTCGTCCATACAAACGACCGGCTGACAAGGATTGTATGGCAGTTCATAGACGTCAAGGACATCTTCCATGCAGGCTACGAATGCTCCGTTTTCTTTTGGTGGGATGCACCAGTATTGTTTTTTGTGAGGTCGTAATTCGTTTTTTTTAACGTTCTTCCAATGGCATCCTTACCTACCGGAATGACAAGCTCAACTTTTGCTTGCTCTTCCAAAAGGCGTAATGTCCATCTGGAACGGCCGTCCGGAGCGGGGCCGCAGGCGATTTCAATAAGTTTCGCTTCCGCACGTCCATCAACTTTCCGACGGGCATTGTCCGAGTTGACACTTCTGCTTACGTAAAGCACTCTCTCAATACCACCCTCAACATAGTACTTGATAACATTGTAAACAGTCGCGTAACAAACACCTATAGTTTTGACGCATTGTTGTTGGGTGGACGGTTTCCCGTGCGCTTCATCGAGGTCTAATAAAATTTGGCATCTGCATTTTATGGTCTTAGTAGTCGTTTTCTTCCGCTTGACGCTTTCCAATTTGCGGACTTCAGCATCTGTTAATGAGATAACGTACTTCTTGTTTCTGCCCATTTTAAACACCGCCGTTTATTTTTATTATACGCCACAACGAGGGGAACTCTACATAGATACAGACTCAATAGCTTACTTATTTTTCAACGCTACAATACACTAGACATTATTTTAGATGCATAAAATATTTTACAAATCCGTGAAACACCTACGGTGATGCACTTTTAGATTGAAAATATTTTATATTTCCTATTAAGTAAGAAAAAAGCTCAGCCTTGATCTGAGCTTTTCAGTTTTGATTAATAAGCGATCTTCAATGATCCTGCGATTGCTTCAGCATCCTTGAACAACGTTTCGATGATTTCTTTGGCTGGACGGATATCGCGGACCATACCGGTGATTTGGCCGGCCATGACCGATCCGTTCTCGACATCGCCTTCGTATACGGCCTTGCTCAATGAACCCAACGACAATTCTTCCAATTCATCGCGTGATGCATTGTTGTTTTCCAATTCCTGGAACTTCGCAAGCATTTTATTCTTGATGGAACGCACAGGCGCTCCGTTGCGGCGTCCAGTGACGACCGTAGCTGTATCATCGGCATCCAGTACCGCTTGTTTGAACGTAGCCGGAACCGGGCATTCTTCAGCAGACAAGAACAGTGTTCCGACTTGAATTCCTTGCGCGCCCATTGCATACATCGCAACGACTCCGCGGCCGTCACCGACTCCGCCGGCTCCCAATACTGGGATGTTGACCGCGCTGACTACTTGCGGCACTATGCACATGGTTGTTGTTTCGCCGACGTGTCCGCCCGCTTCTGTTCCTTCAGCTACGATTGCATCCGCGCCCAAAGCTTCCATTTTTTGTGCATGTTTCACGGAAGCGACTACCGGAATGACTTTGATGCCGGCTTCTTTGAATTTCGGCATGAACGGTTTCGGTGTTCCTGCTCCAGTTGTCACGACTTTGACGCCCTCTTCGATCACGACATCCACCAATTCCGGGCAGTTGCGCATCATCAACATCAAGTTGACGGCAAATGGCTTGTCCGTCATGGATTTACATTTTTGGATTTCTGCACGCAGTTGATCTACCGTCATTCCGCCTGAAGCGATGATGCCGAGTCCGCCTGCATTTGAAACGGCAGAAGCGATATCAGCCGTTGCGATCCGGGCCATTGCTCCTTGAAAAATAGGATATTTTATTCCTAGCATTTCGCATAATGTTGTCATCTGTTTTTCCTTCTTCCTTGAATTGTGAGTGATGGGTCTGCAAAGGCGGCTGAACTTGCCGTTCCATTTGCTCACCTTTTCTCTTGATAGTTGCATTATAGAATTGATCTGATTAATTGTGAAATAGTAATCTTCACCGGTTTATCATAACCGTTTGGTTATAAAAAATAATTTCATTCGGAATATAAAGCTCGTTATTAGTGAGTTTATGAACAAATATAATACACCTCTTTTTTGATGGGTCGCCCCCTGTCCATATCTTTTTTGTTCTGAATGGATATCATTTCCATAACTCTTCTGTTATAATTGTGATTATTTTATCTTTCACAATCGAAAATAAGTTAAAATAGCCTCTGTGCTACCCTGTCGTTCTCTGTTTCCTATAGAAATAAAGCCAACCCATCGAAAGGATGACTTAAAATGATGCAACAGACCACTATCATTGCCTATCTGGATGCCATCGTCAGTGAAGGAACCTTCACGCAGGCGGCGAAATCTCTATATATTTCTCAACCCTACCTCAGCAAAACCATCACAAAACTGGAAGAGGAACTCCAAACCAAATTAGTCGAGCGCAATCGGACTCCGATGGAATTGACCTATGCCGGCGAAAGGTTCCTGACGCACATGAAAAAGATGCAGAACCAATACGAAGATATGGTCAACGAATTGACCCTGATCACAAACCTGAAGTACGGCCGGATCCGCATCGGTGTCCATCCGATCATGGGGTCCTTTCTGCTTCCGCTGAT
This sequence comes from uncultured Trichococcus sp., assembly GCF_963663645.1. Taxonomy (NCBI): domain Bacteria; kingdom Bacillati; phylum Bacillota; class Bacilli; order Lactobacillales; family Carnobacteriaceae; genus Trichococcus; species uncultured Trichococcus sp. Next base: position 1,254,462 of record NZ_OY760503.1, on the reverse strand, counting down.
CCTACCGAAATTCCATGAAAAGTATCCCGGAATCGTCCTGAAAATCATGGAACAGGACGCCAAAACGACGGAAATGGACCTGTTGGAAAACAAAGTCGATCTGTACTTGGGCATGCTGCCGATCCATAACGAACAGCTTTCCTACACGATGCTTGCGGATGACAAATGGTGCGTCATCGTCCCGGACACGAGCCCGCTGTATCAGCCCGGCTTGAAGGAGATCGAAAAGTTCCCTTATCCTTTGAACCTGTTGAAGAACGAAAAGTATGTGCTGACCACTTCCCAATCCGGGATCCGCAAGCAGGCCAATGAATTCCTGAAGCATCTGGACATAAAGGCCGATGTCGTCATGGAATCGCAGAACATCTCAACCGCAGCGGCCCTTGCCAGAAAGGGTATGGGGCTGACTTTTCTGCCGAAGAGTGCGCTCAACAACAGCGAATTGATGGACAGCTACAATATTTTCTATATCGAAACCAGCATCGTCCGCACCCGCTACTTCATTGCCTACAGCAAAGAAAAGACCCTTTCCTCCGTCGACCTGGCCATGATCGATATGGCGAAAGAATTGATGAAAGTCTACAGCGACTCGATCTGAAGATTGCTGTCTGCATCAGAAAAAAGACACCTCCTATTATTTTCGGAACCATATCATTTGGCCTTCGGCAGCAGAAGTTGTATCATCAAAGTGAGCAATGAGAATTGCCGTGCTTTTTGTACAAGAATGGACAATTTACCCATAGGAGGGGTTATCATGGATAAACTATCAAAAGATGAAGACCATTCTATCGATGCCACTTGGTTGACCGAAGAACCCTATCTGGATATCATTCCCGAAGATCCCCCTCAAGAAACCGAAATCCTTTACTGCCAATGCAAGAAGCCATCGAGCGTCTATCAAGAAAGCAACGATCTTGGCCACTGGCTGAAATGCGGAGACTGCAATCGCGTCATCAAAGGTTCGTTTGAACCGGTGAAGCCTTATTGATCGACGGTCATAAAAAAACAAAAAAAAGAGCAAGCGAGTGCGTCATTTGCGCATTCCTTGCTCCTTTTTGCTTCCTGATGCAAAAAAACACCAGAGATCAGTCTGGTGTTCCGGTGTTTGTTGCTTTCAAGTTCTTGATGTCCAAAAACTTTTGACAGAGCTTATCCAATTCCTGCTCCATCACAGCGCTCGTCTCAGGTGAATAGCTGAGCATTTTTGCCGGCGTGGATACCAGATCCAGAACGGAATCGGGAACCACCTTGTCACCTTCGACATGGACAGCAATCTGTGGGTTGTAGTTTGTCGTTCCGCAACATGCAGAGACAAGATAGGCAATCTCATAATGCTCGTTGCCTTTGTCGCGGATACGGAAATAGCCATCACCGATGAATTCCTTTTCCGGTCCGAAATTAGCCAATATCAGTTCCAAATCCTTCTTTTCCATTGAGAAAACCCCTTTTCTTCATGAATCAATCAGACGATCATTTGCTTAAAAAACGTGAACACAGGCTCGCCCTTCAACACTTGCCCGCACTTTTCCTTCAAGGATAGTATACCACTCCCGAGCTGTTTTGGACATCCGCTGCGCAACAGCTAACGCAAGCTTTTTCTCATGTCCGATGCCCTTTCCTCGGATCCAATGAGGGCTTCTGTTAAGTCTATCTCAAATCGCTGTGATAAAATAGAACTGTAAGCGCTGACCAAAAACATAGAAACGGGGTTATCCAGATGACAGAAACAAAATTATCGAAACTGAGAATCACTGGCCAATCACTTCAAGGCATCACCACTACGGTAAAAGTCCGTAACCTGCCTGAATTTTTTGTGGATGAATCGGAGCGGATGGGCGGCGAAAACAAAGGGCCGAATCCGCTGGAGTATCTTTTGGGTTCGTTGGCAGGCTGCACCTCGATCATTGCCTATTATGTAGCTGAACAACAAGGCCTCTCCTACAGAGGTCTGACGTTCACCGTCGAAGGAACCTTTGATCCGCGCGGTTTTGCTGGAGAAGATGATATCCGGACCTACTTCCAGGAAGTCACACTCGTGAACCATATCGATACCGATGAGACCGATGAAGCCATCGAGAAGCTGGCGGCTGAAGTCGAAAGAAGATGCCCCGTTTACAACCTCATGCTGGATGCGGGGGTCGACATGTCGACCCAATGGATCCGAACCAACTAGATAAAATGCCAAAAGACCTCGTCAGACTGCCTTATTCGGCAGTTTGACGGGGTCTTTTTTGTCGCTGCATCATTTGAACTCTCTCAGCTTGTTTTCGCTCGGAACCATGTGGCTCGTATAATTTTCGATTTTGAATGTCAGCCGTTCCATTGCTTGCTGCATCACATCGATCCGTTCCTGCAGTTCGCGCTGTTGTTCGACCAATAGATCCATCCGCGCCGGAACGGTCTCTTCTCCGCTGCGGAAAAGCGCAAGATATTCGATCAAGGATTCGATCGATAAGCCTGCATTGCGCATCTGGCGACTGAAGACGATCCACTTCAGATCTTCTTCGTCGAACTCCCGGACTCCGTTCTCATTCCTTTTTATCGGCGGAATCAGCCCGATCCGCTCATAGTAGCGGATCGTATCAGCCGATACACCCGTTTCTTCGCTGGCTTTCTTTATGTTTATCATCTCGTCCATCCTTTCGGCATCCAAACCGATCCTGACAGTTAGCTCCAGTTACATCCTACACCGTGGAGCGGACTCCAAGTCAAATGGAAGTTGCAGGCGACAGAGGCTAGCTCGCCCCAATAAGCCTTTCAGCCTTGCAACGCAAGCAACTGCAGAATCGTATGCGACACCGCATCCTCATCATTCGACCTTCCCGTGATGAATGCCGCCGTATCTTTGATGATCGGATAAGCGTTCCGCACAGCGAAGCTGTATCTCCCGCTCTTCATCATTTCGACATCATTCATGCCGTCCCCGAACACCATCGTTTCTTCTGGGGTGACCTGCAGCAACTCCTGCAGATGGGCGACCGTACTCCCTTTATGCACATTCAGGTCGGTGATGTCCAACCAGGCTTTCTCTGAAGCGACGATGTGCGCCCGGTCGCGAAAAGCAGCCAATTTTTCAGCGGTCCCGATGCAGCGTTCCTGCATATCACGGACCGTTATTTTGATGAAATCGTCCTCGATGGATCCGAAGTCCGCCACCGTGATCACTTTCTTGTACGATTTCCTGACAGCTGCGGATTCCTCCGGTGACAGATCATCTTTGATCATCGCGGCTTCTTTCGTGCAGGCGATCAATGTATGTCCAAGCCGCATCTCCTCCAGTTCGTGCAGAATGGCACGGCCGATTCCGTTCTCCAATAAAGATTCGTAGACGACTGTGCCGTTGCGTTTGATCCGCGAAGCACTGTCCCCGAGAATCCAAAAATCAGCAGCATCCTCACCGAATATTTCTTCGACGCGCTCACTCTGCTTGCCTGTGCAGGGCGCGAAGATAACTCCTTTTTCCGTCATCATCCGCTTGGCTTGCTTGAAAAGTTCCCTGTTGAAATCCCCTTGACTGTTCAGGAAAGTACCGTCCATATCCGTCAAAATCAATTTGATCATCCGAGTTCCTCCATTCCGATTATCTTCTCACTCCCATTATCGCATATTTCTCCGCTTCTGACCGCTGAATGACCCCAAAATGGCATCGGCAATGCATTTCCCGTATAATGTAACTTGAAATCATTCGTAAAGAAGGTGCACTTATATGATAACGGTCATCGGCGTCACAGCTGACAATCTCGTCCACACAGACATCGATTTGGATACAACCGACCTGTCGTCCTACAAATGGATCTGGGCCGACTTCAATGAGCCCAGCGCAACCGAAGTAAAACATCTGGAAAAAACCTTTCATTTCCATCCACTCGCTATCGAAGACTGCCTGCAAATACTGCAGCGTCCGAAGCTGGACTATTATGAAGATTACACATTTTATGTGACCCATCACGTGCGTGAAGAAGAACGGGACCTCTTCAAAGAAGAATTGGATTTCTTTGTCGGCGAAAAGCTCATCGTCACTTTTCAGCGCTCCCCCTCGAAAGAGGTCGCCTATATCCAGAAACGCTTGTCGGCTCACCAAAATGCCGAGAACTGGGACCCGTACTTTATTTTTTACAGAATCCTTGATCAGATTGTGGACAATTATTTCCCTTTGATCCACGCCATCGAAGACAGGCTTGTGCAACTTGAAGAGGATAACCTGAACAAAACGACAGCCGCCTTCATACCTGAATTGATGGAGTCTCGGCATCTCCTGTTGGGTCTGCTGCAGACCGTCAATCCGATGCGCGATCTGCTTTATCGCATGCTGAATTCCCAGCATTTGAAAGGCATAAGGGAAAGACGAAGCTACTTTTCGGATATCCACGATGATCTGCTGAAAGTATCCGAGATGATCACCTCCAACCGCGAAGTGACTGCCGACATGCGCGACAGCTACCTATCGCTGAATTCCCATCAGACCAATAATGTGATGAAGGTCCTCACCATCATCACTTCAATTTTCTCGCCTTTGACCTTGATCGCCGGCATCTATGGGATGAACTTCGAAAACATGCCGGAATTGACTTGGAAATACGGCTATTTTTTGGCTATCGGCCTGATGTTTGGAATCGGTTTGGCAATGTATCGCTGGTTCAAAAAAAGCGGCTGGTTCTGATCACCGGCCGTTTTTGTTGTAATATTTGGCGACAGGGTATTTTAATTTCCCTGTTTCCAGATAGATGCGGAAATCATCCACCGCGAAAAGATCGCCTAGCTCAAGCAAAAAGAAATAGAGGCGGGTTGGGTAACGTTTGCTTTTGGCTAAAATATGATTGTTTCCATCATAGGCATACCACCAGATTTCGAACAGCTCTCCCCTGACGGAAAGCTTATCCTCCAACAGCGTGAACTCATAGCAGCCTTTTTGTTCCAACAGATCGGCGACATCCAGCTTTTCTCTCCAGATTCCTTTTTGCATCAGCCTCATTTTCCTCATCCTATCCATCAGCCTTCAGTTTTGATCTACGTGATATTTCTGGACCACGACCTGATTGTGCGCGGATCAGACAAATCCCCTTTTCCATATCGATCACATCCTTTAACACCATGATACGAACACATGTTCTTTGTGTCAACTATTTCCTTCCCGGAAAATTCGTTGTGAGGCAATCACTTTCCCTTCCGATTAGTAAGGAAACGTGTTAAGATGTTGTAAACATAAGCGGATGCTCAAAACTGGCGGCTCCAACCGGAAGAGTCTTGCATCCGACGAAAGGAAGATTCGCCATGCCCATCAAACTGATTGCCGTCGATATGGACGGGACTTTCCTGGACAGCCGGAAGGAATTCAACAAGAAGCGCTTCGCCGCCCTCTACAAACGCATGCTCGAAAAGGATATCCGTTTTGTCGTGGCCAGCGGAAACCAATACTACCAACTGCGTTCTTTTTTCCCTGAAATAAAGGATGAACTCGCTTTTGTGGCGGAAAACGGTGCTTTCGTCGTGGATTGCAACAAAGAGCTGTCCGTCGGTGAGATGACGCAGGAGACGATCGATAAAGTGCTCCGGATCTTCAAGGAGCTGGATGCTTATTCGAAATTGGTCGTTTGCGGCAAAAACAGTGCCTACGTCGACAGTTCCGTTTCCGAACACTTCTACCAAAATACGAAACGCTTCTATCATCGCTTGAAGCGGGTAGATTCTTTTTCCGAAATAGATGACATCATCTTCAAATTTGCATCAGGTTTCGCGGAAGAGGAAGTCCCTGCCCTCTTGGAACACTTCACGCGCGAAGTGGGCGATGTCGTCTCCCCGGTACCGACAGGCCACGGCTCCATCGATCTCATCATTCCGGGGATGCATAAGGCTTCCGGCATCCAGTTGCTGCAGAAGCTGTGGGGCATCTCCGATGAGGAAACTGCCGCATTCGGCGACAGCGGGAATGATATCGAAATGCTGGAGCATGTGGCCTACAGTTTCGCTATGGCAAACGCAGCCGATGACGTCAAAAAAGCCGCCAAATACTGTGCCCTTTCGAACAATGAAGAAGGCGTATTGACCGCAATCGAGCAACTGCTCGAAATGGACTAAACAAAAAAGGATGATGAACCCTCGCTTCGATATGAAGCGGGATCCATCGTCCTTTTTTATGTCGCTATGAAATCAAGCCTGTCAAGAAGGTCAATAATTCATACTTTTTCTCTTCCGGCATTTTTTTGATTTGAGCGGTAAGTTTTTTTTCCACCGGGCTCATTTCCGAATTGAAGAATTCCGCCACAGTCACGCCGAGAACCTCACAGATATGGTTGAGCGTCTTCAGAGACAATTTGGTTGAATTATGTTCGATGGCCGAAATGAAGGAAGGCGAGACGTCGATCTGCTCAGCCAATTCTTTCGCCGTTATTTTGTTCAGTTTGCGCAATTCCTGAATGCGACTGCCTACTTCCATACTGATCCGCTCCTCTTTCCCTGGATTCAACTTTGCTTTTTACATACTAACACACCTCAACCTGTAACTTAAAGCTTTTTCACTCTTTTTTAAACTTATCATTCAAAATATACACTTATACATAAATATTTATTCCCCTGGATTCAGTTATGTGTTAATATGTTTTTTGTAAGCATGTCTAATGATTTTGAAAATCAAATAAATAACATTTTTTCAAGAAGGAAGGTATTTATGCAACAATACAAAAAAGAATGGTTCGGTAATATCAAAGGGGATATTTTGGCAGGTATCGTCGTCTGTCTGGCCCTGTTCCCTGAAGTCATCGGCTTCATGATCGTCGCTGGAGTGCCACCGATTGTGGGAGTCTACGCCACTTTCTTCATCACAGCCATTGCAGCCTTTTTCGGTTCCAGCAAGGGTATGATCTCAGCAGCGGCAGGTTCCGTGGCCTTGGTGTTGGCTCACCTGGTCTCCGAATACGGCATTCAGTACCTTTTTGCCGCTACGATTTTGGCAGGTGTCCTGCAGGTCGTCCTTGGTTTCCTAAAGGTAGGTTCCCTGATGCGTTACATTCCGAAGCCTGTCATGATCGGTTTCGTCAATGGCTTGGGGATCATGATGTTCACTTCGCAATTGGATCATTTCCAGGGCAGCCTGCTTTTGCCGCTTCTGGGACTGTTGGGCATTGCGATCATTTTCCTGTTCCCTCGGGTCACGAATAAAATCCCTGCGCCTATCGTTGCGATCTTCGTCATCACCGCGATTGTGCTGGGCTTTGGCTTGGATGTGAAAACATTGGGCGATATGGGGTCCATCTCCACAGATTTGCCGCGCTTCGGGATCCCGGCTGTTCCGATGACACTGGAAACTTTGCGGATCATTTTCCCGACTGCACTTTCAGTTGCCATCGTCGGATTAGTTGAGTCCTTGTTGACTGCACAACTGGTCGATGAAATCACTGAAGAGAAGAGTGATAAAAATCAGGAAACGTTGAGCCAAGGTCTTGGGAATGTCGTTTCCGGATTCTTCGGCGGTATCGCTGGCTGCGGCATGATTGGACAGACGATCATCAACTTGAATTATGGTGGCCTTGGTCGTCTTGCGACTTTCTTGTCCGGATTCTTCATGTTGTTGTCCGTTGTTCTTTTGAACGGTTCTGTCGTCCAGATTCCGGTTGTCGCTTTGGCGGCAGTCATGGTTGTTGTCTCCATCGAAACCATCAACTGGGACTCGATCAAACGCCTGCGCACAAACCCTAAAAACGAAACCTTTGCGATGGTCCTCACCGTAGCAATCGTTATCGGAACCCACAACCTGGCTTACGGTGTCGTAGCCGGCACTTTGGTCAGCGCCGTCTTCGCCGCTTTCAAAATGTCCCATCTTCATGTTGCAACCGGATCTGCCGATGATGACCACCACTACAAAGTGGATGGCCACCTGTACTTCGCTTCCGCCGAAAAATTCCTGGATTTCTTTGCTGAAGAAATCGAACACGAGGAAGAAGTCGTCATCGACATCAGCGCCATGACCTTATGGGATTCAACCGCTGTCGAAGCGATCGATAAGCTCATCACCCGCAACAAAAAACGGGGTGTGAAAACGACGTTCACCGGCGCGAACCCGCAAAGTTCGGCCCTCTTCAAACGGATTTCGATCCACACTGAAAAATAAGAAAACTCACGGGCTGCCTCTCGAGGCGGCCCTTTATCGTCTTCCTCCTCCGGCGAACGCAGTCTTCGCCGGAGGACGGCTGTCATTCCGATTGCGTTCTCCGACGAGCCAAGCTTAGTCGGAGGTGAGGCCGATTGTTCCCGGTGTCCTCCGGCGAATGTAGCACTCACAGGAGCTGTGCGCACATTTCGGCACCCTATTCCAAAAAAGACAGGCTTTCCCAATGGGGTAGCCTGTCTTTGTCGTATTTTCTGAACTAAAGTCTGTCTACACTTCCACCAAGTCAAAGCGCGTAATGATGCCGAGCAGGTTCTCCGTATTTTTGCCGCTGTGCGTCACCAGCAGCGCATCGATCTTTTGGTTGTCGAACTGGGCTTCTGCTTCATAGATGGTCGCATCCTTCTTGATGAAGGCAAAATTATTTTTGTTCTCATCCAACACAAGGATATCCCGCGCAAGTACACCCTTTATCGAAATACTTGCCTCATGCGCATGTTGCGACAGCCAGTGCGTGATTCCGTTCTCCGTCAACAACCCGACCACCTTGCCTTGGCCGTTTTTGATAGGAAACTGCGTCAAATCGGTATTCCGGATTGTCTCCAGGACCACCGGCAAAGGCGTCGTTTCTTTGAAGAATTTCACATCACCCGATCTGATGTCGAAAGCCGTCTTCGGTTTCAACAGTTGTTCATGGACCGCCTTGATCAGATTCAAGGACTCCTCGTTGACGAGCACCAGATCGCTTTGGTTACCGTGGCTCAGAAAATTGCGCAGATCCCCCAATATCTGAAAGTCATCCCGTTTCCTTTTCACAAAACTGTCATAGCGCGCGGCATTCTCCACCAACTCATAAAAGCTGTAATAGGATTTTCCGCGGTTGGGCTTGTATTCCTTGTTGAAAAAACTCTCGATGTCATTGAAATAATCCAGGAATGCTTCGTTGCTGCTCTTCAATCGCCTTCACCCTCTCTCAATTTGCTATCGTTATGCTTCTATTCTAACAATTCGCAACGGGAAATACGAATCCAAAGCCCTTCATTCAATAACACCTGCTGCAAAAGTTCCTCACGTTGGCCTCCTAATAATTCCCGGCGTATAATGAGCCTATCACCGATAAGAAATGGAGGAAATGATATGACCACAGCGAATATCATGCTTTATGTAGCGGACGTGGAGGCGAATGCCGATTTTTGGAAACAGTATCTCGATTTCAAGGAGGTCGACCGTTATGACTTTGGGGATTCCATCAGCATTGTGCTGGCGGTGAGCCCTATGTGCAACCTTCAGCTTTTCAATATCGATTTCATCAGAAAGAATTCACCGGAAGTGGCCTCCAACAAGCCTTCCTTATTATTCGACATCTCTGATTTCGATGGACTGTACGCGCGCTTCAAGGAAAACAACGAGACGGTCGGCGAAATCATCGAAATGGGCGGCGCCAGAACCTTCAACTTCCCCGACAGGGACGGCAACTACTACGCCGTCCGGGAAACGACTGAATAAAAGCGACCCACGCTCTCCGAACAAATTTAAGTCAAATAACCACCGAATTCGAGGCAAAACTGCCCTGGATTCGGTGGTTTTTTTTAGCTTCGATCGGAAAGATAAGTCAGCCGGATGACCTCACAATCGAAGGACAACTTAAAATGTATCCCCAACTCCGGTGAGGCTCCCACTCGCCGGATGACAACGGTAACTAGCGGTACCAGCTTCGGCAAAGCCCGCCTCATCGGAGAACAACTAAAAATGCAAGCCGAACTCCGGCGAAGCCTCCGTTCACCGGAGCTGAGTGCCGAACCTTGCGTTCACCGATGCGTTAGCAGATAATCCGAAGTTCCCAGCAAAAAGAGCCGCCTCAACGTGAGACGGCTCCCATACTTATTCTTTTCTTATTTCCCGATCAACGCAATGATTTCCTCCAGAACAGCTTCACCGTCCAGGATCTCATAATTTTCCTTTGAGATCAGCTTGTAGGGCACTGCCTTATAGGTCAGGAAATCTTTCAGTCGTGCGATTTCGTATTTGGATTGCGGGCCGATCATCAGGGCATCGATTGCTTGGCTTTGGATCGCCTGCTCCGCGATGATCGCCGGCGCGGAGTAGACATGGATGTCCAGTCCCCTTTCATCCGCCGCGTTCTGCACATTCTTCACCAGCAAGCCGGTCGTGATGCCTGCCGTACAAATCAATAAGGCTGTCTTTTGTTCGGTCATCTGCTTCAACCCCTTATGCTGCTTTCTTTTTCTTGTTGTAGATATCCAATACGACGGCCAGCAACAGAATCAAACCTTTGATCGCTTGCTGCCAGTCGACACCGACACCGAGAATGGACATCCCGTTATTCAAGACACCCATAACCAAACCGCCGACGATCGTGCCCACGATGGTGCCGATCCCGCCTGAAGTTGAGGCTCCGCCGAAGTATACGGCTGCCATCGCATCCAACTCCATGGAAGTACCTGCTTGCGGTGTGGCCGCATTCAGACGCGCTGCCAAGATCAAACCAGCCAACGCAGCCATCGCGCCCATGTTCACGAATACCCAGAAAGTGATTTTTTTCGTTTTGATACCGGACAATTCCGCCGCTTTACGGTTTCCGCCGGTTGCGTAGATTTGGCGTCCCGCAACTGTCTTGTTCGTCAAGAAAGCATAGGCTGCCACGATGACTCCCAAGATTACCAGAATGACAGGATAGCCTTGGTAAGAGGCGAAGATGTAAGTAACCCCGATCATCACCACTGCTGTCATGACCGCTTTCAACATGAACATATTCATTGATTCAACTTCGAACAGATTGTTCTTGCGTTTTTCGCGTGTGCGCCATTGTCCGAAAACAAGTGCTGCGGCAATAAGGACACCCAGGATCATCGTCAGCAGATGCACACTGCCATCAGTCAGATCAGGCAGGTAGCCTGTAGAGATTTTTTGGAATATTTCCGGGAAAGGCGCCAATGATTGCCCGCCCAACACGACCTGCGTCAGTCCACGGAACATCAACAAGCCCGCCAACGTGACGATGAAAGCCGGGATGCCGAAGTAGGCTACCCAGAAACCCTGCCAAGCGCCGATGATCGCTCCGATCACGATGCAGATCGGCACCGCCAACCAAGGGCTGACGTTCCAGTTCACCATCAAAATGCCGGAAATGGCACCCACGAAAGCCATCACGGAACCAACAGATAAGTCGACATGGCCCAGCAGGACCACCAACAGCATGCCCGCGGCCAGAACCAGGATATGGCTGTTCTGCAGCACGATGTTCGTGATGTTCAGCGGTCGCCAGAAGATGCCGTCCGTCATGAGCTGAAAGGCTAGCAGCAAGCCAATTAAAATGATTACCATACTGTATTTGCTGAAAATATCAAGCGCCTTTGTTTTTAGATCCAATGTTTGCTTTTCCTTTTTTACGCCGTTCGTCGTTTCCATCTATAACACACCCTCTTCTTCCCTAGTCATTAGATTCATCAGCGATTCTTGGTTTGCGTCTTTCCGTAAAACCTCACCTGTGAATTTACCGTCATTCATTGTGTAGATACGATCGCACATCCCCAATATCTCAGGCAATTCGGACGAGATGATGCAGACGCATTTGCCTACAGCCGCCATCTCTTCGATGATCGTGTAGATTTCGTATTTGGCGCCGACGTCGATTCCGCGTGTCGGTTCATCCAGGAACAGGACGTCCGGTTCCGTCATCAGCCATTTGGCCAGGACAACCTTCTGCTGGTTCCCCCCGCTGAGACTGCTGACTTTTTGGTAAATGGAGCTCGTCTTCGTCCGCATTTTTTTGCGGTATTCCTCGGCTATTTGGACTTCCTTTTCTTTGTCCAATACGCCCTGCTTGCTGATTTTCCCTAAACTTGCGATTGTCGTGTTCTCACGGATATCCATCAGGAGGTTCAATCCCAGCGCTTTCCGGTCTTCGGATACATATGCAAGCCCGTTTTCGATGGCTGCCGGCACATCCTTGACTGAAATCTCCTGTCCTTCTTTAAAGACTTTGCCGGAAATGTTGCTGCCGTAGGAATGTCCGAAGACACTCATCGCGAATTCCGTCCGGCCTGCCCCCATCAATCCCGCAATTCCGACGATTTCGCCCTTGCGGATGTTGAAGTTGATTTTGTCGTTCATGACGCGGTGCGCATCAATCGGATGATGGACCGTCCAATCCTTCACTTCAAAATAGACGTCGCCGAGGTTCGGATGGCGCTCGGGATAACGGTTCGTCAAGTCCCTTCCGACCATACCGCGGATGATGCGTTCCTCATTGATGGCTTCTTTTTCCAGCGTTTCGATTGTTTTTCCATCGCGCAGAATGGTGATGCGGTCGGCCACATTGACGATTTCGTTCAACTTATGGGAAATGATGATGGAAGTGATGCCTTGCCTTCTGAATTCCTTGATCAGCTCCAACAGATTGGCGCTCTCTTCCTCATTCAGTGCGGCTGTTGGCTCATCCAAGATCAGCAGCCTTACCGATTTCGAGAAAGCTTTCGCGATTTCGACCAATTGCTGCTGCCCGACTCCAATCTGGGAAACGAGCGTATTGGGATTCACTTTCAAACCGACTGTCTTCAGCAGATTCGTAGTCTTCTTTTCCGTCAGGTCCCAGTCGATGATGCCGTGCTTCGCCTGCTCATTGCCGAGGAAAATATTTTCGCTCACGGACAGGTACGGGCTGAGCGCCAACTCCTGGTGGATGATGACGATGCCTTTGTTTTCGCTGTCCTTCAGATCCTTGAATTTGCATGTCTCACCGTTGTAGACGATGTCCCCCTCATAGCTGCCGTATGGATACAACCCGCTCAACACATTCATTAGTGTGGATTTCCCCGCACCATTTTCGCCGCATAAGGCATGGATTTCGCCACGCTCAATTTTCAGATTCACATCACTCAATGCCCGGATGCCAGAAAATTCTTTGACGATATTCCGCATCTCCAATATATAATCCGCCATGATACCCCTCCTCTATGGAAGAGACTTCCTTGGCGTCGCAAAGGAAGTCTCCATTATTCACATTTTTATAGGCCTAAATCTTCTTCAGAATAGTAGTCTGTATCGATCAACTCTGCCTGGTAATTTTCTTTGTCCACTGAAACAGGATTAGCCAAGTAAGTCGGTACGACTTTCACGCCGTTGTCATATGTTTCTGTGTCGTTTACAGGCACTTCTTCCTCGTTGAAGATTGCTTCGATCATCTCGATTGTGTTTTGAGCCAAAATACGCGTATCCTTGAAGATCGTTTGTGTCTGTTCGCCAGCAATGATCGATTTTACGCCTGCTTGCGTTCCATCTTGACCTGTGATGACCGGCAATGGTTTTTCTGCCGATCCGTAACCGACGCCTTTCAAGGAAGAAATGATCCCCAAGCTGATCGGATCGTAAGGAGACAAGACCGCATCCAAGGTTTTATCCGTGTAGTTTGCGCTCAACAAGTTGTCCATCCGCGCTTGTGCAGTCGAACCGTCCCAACGCAAGGTTGCGATTTGGTTGAATTTGGTTTGCTCGGAAGGGATGACCAATTGGCCGCTGTCGATGTATTGTTGGAAAACGGACATCACGCCGTTGTAATTGATCAAGGCGTTGTTGTCATCAGGTGAGCCACCGAACAGTTCGACATTGTACGGGCCTTCGCCTTCACTCAAATTCAACGCATCTTCGATGTAGGAAGCCTGCAGCACGCCCACTCCGAAATTATCGAAAGTTGCATAGTAGTCTACGTGTTCGGAATTCATCACCAGACGATCGTAAGCGATGACTTCGATGCCCTCATTGGCCGCTTTTTCAAGTACGTCCGTCAAAGCGGATCCGTCGATTGAAGCGACTACCAAAAGATCCACGCCTTTTGTGATCATGTTCTCGATTTGGGCCACTTGGTTTTCCACTTTGTCCTCGCCGTATTGAAGGTCCGTCTTATAGCCCAGTTTCTCCAACTCGGTGACCATGTTGTTGCCGTCCGCAATCCATCTCTCGGCTGACTTAGTCGGCATCGCGATCCCTACATAGCCGGCATCCCCTGTAGATGCTTCGCCATCCCCGCAGGCACCTAGCACTACTGCGGATAATAACGTTGCTGCTGTAAGAAAACTTTTCTTCCAATTGAATTTCATCCCGAATTCCTCCACTGCTGTTTTATTTGATATACACATTGTACCCCTATCGGATACCGCTTACATTCACTATCTTTTTCCGTTTCTTGATATTCTTACTGATTTGTATCCGTTTCCATATGGATTTTTTCCGATTTTCTTTGTTTTTTTTCGAAGGCCCCATAAACTGTGCTAAACTATTCGATGGTAGCGTTTTATTTATAGTCAAACAATAGGAAGGAAGTTTTCCAACCATGAAGTACCTACTGCATCTGCTCCTCTTGCTCTTTGTTGTAGGCGGCTGCGCGAACAGCCCTGATGCGGAAGAAGAGCCGGGGAACATCGTCATCGGATTCTCGCAGTCGGGAACGGAGAGCAATTGGCGCAAGCGTCACACAGAATCAATCAGAGAAGAATTGGATAAAGAAGGATACGAAGTCCTGTACCGGAATGGTTTCATGAACCAAAGCCGCCAAATCCAGGACATGCGCACCTTTATTGCTTATAAAGTAGATATGATTGTCTTCACGCCGATCGTGGAAGACGGTTGGGATGCTGTTCTCTTGGAAGCAAAAACTGCAGGCATACCTGTTATCGTTGTCGACCGCGATATCCGCACAGCAGAAGAGAATCTGTATCTGACGCATATCGGTTCCAGCTTTAAGTCTGAAGGAAACCGGGCGGGACTCTACATCACCAATCATTTCCAAAACAGCTCCCAGTCATCCGTGAAGATTTTGGAAATGAAAGGGCTTGCGAATACTTCCCCGACCAATTTCCGCAGTGAAGGCTTTATGGAAGTGATCAGCCGCGATTCACGGATCATCGTCGAAGCCTCCTTGGAAGGGGATTTTATCCGATCCAAGGCGAAGGATGTCTTCCGGCAATACATTGAGGAGAACGGCTGGGAAGACATCGATGTCCTCTACAGCCATAACGACGAGATGACGTTGGGCATGCTGGAGATCATGGAAGAAAATGGCATCGTTCCCGGCCAGGACATCCTCATCGTCACGATCGACGGCCAAGCGGAAATGATCGAAAACCTGCGCGCCGGCAAGGTCAATTGCGTCGTCGAATGCAATCCGAACGCCGGCTGGTACGTCCGCAACACCATCAAGCGTTATCTGAACGGCAATACCATCCCTGATGAAATCTATATGCCCGAAACGGTCTTCTCCGATAAAGGCAATCTCGACAGCATTCCGCCAAGGGACTATTAGGGAGGTCACGAGATGGAAAAAATAGCCAGCATCAAAGAAATTTTCCAGCAGACCAATCGCCTGCTATTCAGCATCACCCTGATCCCCTTGCTGGTGATCAGCATCTTTTACACGCGCAATATCCTGATTTACCGAAGCGCGTTGGCGAACGTCGAGGAAGCGAATGCCGTTTCGACCATCGTCCAGGAAAATGTTTTGGAGGAACTGTGGGATTTGGTCTTCGGTCTCATCGAGACCACCGATTACGAGTCCGGCAACAAGTTGGAAAATGTCCGGCTCGCCATTGAAGAAATCCAGGACAACACTACCACCGCAAAGGAATCCGCCACACTCGATGTCGCATTGCGGACGCTGGACACACTAGACAATTACATTTCCGAAATGGAAAACAATATCGCCAATGAAAGGCCGTTCGCTGAAAATGAAGCCATCATGGTCCAAGTCGATGCCGTCACGGTTCTGCTTTATGCTATCCTGCAGGACTTCGTGCGCGTCGAAATCGAACTTGCGGGTAAAACCAGCGATGATATGCTTGTCTCGCTCTATTATCTGATTCTCTTTGAGTTCGTCATCGTCCTGATAATCGTCTATTATGCCCGGAAGAACAACCGCTTTTTGACGCAGCAGATCCAGGAGCCGTTGAACGAGCTGATTCTCCTTTCCGAAGAACTGTCGCAAGGCCACCTGGATTACCAAGCAGTAGAGCCTGAAGTCGCGGAGTTGCGCGTCGTTACGGAAAGCATGAATGACATGGCGCAGAACCTGCGTGTGCTGATCGAAGAAAACGCCGTGAAGCAATTCGATCTGGCCCAGAGCGAGCTGCGGGTCCTGCAGGCGCAGATTACGCCCCACTTCATCTACAATACACTGGATGCCATCCTGTCCTTGGCTGAACAAGGCAACAGCGAGCAGGTGAAGACGATGACCTACGCCCTCTCCGATTTCCTGCGCATTTCCTTAAGCAAAGGCCAGGACTGGATCACGATCGAGAAAGAAATCCGCCACGTCGAAGATTACCTCACGATCCTGCAGATCCGTTACGGCGCCATGCTCACGTTCGCCATCGACATCCCGGAAGACATCCTGCAGACGGAAGTGCTGAAGATGATCCTGCAACCGATTGTTGAAAATGCGGTCTACCACGGAACCAAGCATGTCCGGCGGGCCGGGAAAGTGACAGTCGCGGCAACCTATACGGCTGACACGATCCAGTTCTTCGTAACCGATAACGGCATCGGCATGCAGGCGGAGCGGCTCCTCGAAATACAGGAACGGCTTGCCCAAGCCACTGTCGATGATTCCGGCGAAGGCGGGTATGGCCTTTACAACGTCCGCAAGCGGCTGCTGTTATATTACGGAAACACCGCTTCCCTTGATATCGACAGCACCTACAGAAAAGGCACGACCGTCACAGTGACCGTACCGAAGATTACCTAAAAGGAGCGAACAAGCATGTATAAAGTCTTTATTGTCGAGGATGAGCACCTGATCCGGGACAGCCTGCGGAACCAGCTGCTGTCCCTTGCCGAAACACACCCGCTGATTTTTTCGGGGGAAGCCTCAGACGGGGAAATGGCCTTGGCCTCGATCATGGATGTCAAGCCGGATATCCTGCTGACCGATATCCGGATGCCCTTCATGGATGGCCTGAGTTTGGCAAAGGAAGTCCGGAAGATTTTCCCTTGGATCCGCATCATCTTCATCAGCGGCTTCGATGATTTCGAATATGCGCGCACCGCCATCCAAGTGCGGGCGGACGCCTATCTTTTGAAGCCGATCAGAGACACCGAGCTGACCCAAACGCTCGAGTCTGTCATCGCGGTATTGGACAAACAAAAAGAACCCGTCATGGAACGGGATACGCATGCGGATAATTTCGTCTTCGAACTGAAAAAAAATCATTTCCTGAACGGCATCTTCCGCGGCGACTTATCGGTTCCGGAAGTGCTGCAGGAATCCGCCGCCTTGAAACGCTCGGTGGTCGGGAAAAAGACCTGCGTCGTATTGGCCACCAATCATTACGACAAAAACTTCGACGATTATTTCCGCTTCAGCGATTATCTGCATTTCCTTTTCGGAGCGGATGAGAGCATCATTTTCTCCAGCATCTCTTCCCGCTTCATCAAGTTTCTGCTCATGGACAGCGATACGGACAGGCTGTTGGAAAAGAGTTACCAACTGGCTCAGACGCTCGTCCACGAACTGAAGGACGAAGAGGCGGAGGACCTGATCGTTTCGATCGGCCCGATCGTCGAACGGCTCAGCGAAATCCCGCAGGCCTACCGTTACACGCAGAATATGCTCCAGACTTACGGCGTGCTGCGGACCGAACGAATCATCAGCTACGAGGATGACATCAAGGACGGCGAGGTTTCCCCGACAAATCCATTCAAGCTCGATCTGGCCCAGAAAATCGCCCAGACCGAAGCGGATGAACTGGAGGAATTGGTGCTGGAGCTTCAGGGAACACCCGGGGATACAGAGGAACGCAACCGCCTCTTCCGCTTTTTCGTGCTGACTGAGTTGGGTCATCTTGTCCAAAAAAAGAAGCCCGGTTCGGAGCAGCCTTTGCTTGAAAAACTGAGCGACCTGGATCAATTGGCGGCGGTGGCGGCCGATGCCGCGGAATATACCCAAATCATCGAAAAGCTGTTGGCCTTCCTCATGGCGGCCCACATCAATCCTTCCATGGTGAAGTATCAGAGCGTTGTCCAAAAAGCCTTGGGATTCATCAAGGAGAACTTCACCGATCCGGATATCTCCCTGAACGTCGTGGCCGATGCCGTAAACCTGAGTCCGTCGCACTTCAGCACCATCTTCTCGCAATCTTTGGGGCAGACCTTCATTGACTTCCTGACCGAATGTCGGCTGCAGCATGCCAAGGAGTTGTTGGTCGGGACGGATGACAAGCTGTCCGCCATCGCGATGGACATCGGCTACAACGATCCCAATTATTTCAGCTACCTCTTCAAAAAACGCGAAGGCCAGACACCAAAAGAATTCCGAAGAACACATGCTAGAGCGTGATGAATCCCGCTCTAGAAATCGAGCACTAAGAGGACTAACACAAAGAGGACGCTTTTTGTCCTCGTGTGGTAGTCAGCTTAGGCGGAGATTTCTGGGATTCAGAACGCGTTTGCCAGAGCGTGATGAATCCCGAGGGCGTGAAATTCCCCGCCAAATTGTCTTTGAAGGGGAAGCTCTTGTTGTCTTCGGACGTTTTACCCCGCCTAATAGGTTTTGGCGGGGTAAAACGTGTTGCCCTTGGACATTTTTGCCCGCCAAATGATTTTTGGCGGGGTATCTCTGAGCATAAATGAAATTTCCATATAAAGAGGCTGTATCAAATCCAGAAAATTCTGTTCTGGTTCTGATACAGCCCTTTTCTTGTTGACGATACTCCCTACACCGTCCGCTGTTCCTTGGCGACTTGCGAAGGTGCGGTTCCGTAGTATTTTTTGAACAGTTTGCTGAAATGGTAAGCGTCCTGATACCCGACAGCCTGGGCGACATCCTTGATGGTCCATTCTTCCTGCTTCAGCAGTTCCTTCGCATGCTTCAGGCGCACGTGGATCAGGTAATGGATCGGGCTCAATCCGGTCGCTTCCTTGAATATTTTTGAAAGATGGGCCGGGCTGACGAAGAGTTGCTGCGCCAGTTGTTCCAACGTGATTTCTTCGGAATGGTGGTTTTCCAGATAATAGACGGCATGGTTCACCAGATGCTGTTGGCGGACGGCCGTTTGGGAAAGCGCCGAAGGGATCGTGTTATCGGATCCGTCCTCCAAGCTGCGCAGCAGCAACCCCAGCATCTCCAATATCAGCCCTTTTCCCATCAGCTGATATTCGCTCCGCTGCTCGTTGAACTCCTTCGTCACCCGCCAAGCCTTCTCCATGAAGGCATCCGCATAACAGCCGAGATCCAGCAACGCGCGCTTGTTTGGGAAATGATTGCGGGGAAGCCCGTTCAGCGAAAGGTTCGTCAAACCGATATGCAGCTGATGGGAAAACGTGCCCTCTTTTTGCCTTTCCGCATGTTTCACGCCCGGATTGAACAGCATGACGGTGCCGGTTCCCAAGTCCTGCCGTTCTCCGTCCACCAAATAATCGGCTTCCCCTTCCAGCAGGATGCTGATTTCCAGGAAGTTGTGGCTGTGCGTTTTGGAATAGTTTCCGGCTTCATTCAGCGGATCGAAAGCATAGAGAATTTCAGGGTTGAATGTTTGTACGTGTGTATAGGCCATCGCAAAAGTCCTTTCTGTTGAATACCCTTATATTGTACAGGAATCTGACGAAGAAAAGCCATTCTCATTCCTCAAAAAAGCAGTAACCTGATAACATACACTTTTTTTGAGGAGGACTGTCTTATGAATCATTATCAATGGATTTGGCGCTACGCACGGGCATACAAATCCAAAGGCTTACTGGCTTTATTGTTTGTTTTCCTGAATGCCCTCCTGATCATCGGCAATCCCTTGTTGGCCGGGGAATTGGTTGATAAAGTCATCGATGGCGGGCAGGATGACTTGTTGGTGCCGATTTTGGCGCTCATGATCGGCATCACGCTCTTTCGGACGACCATCCGCTATTGCTATCAGATGCTGTTCGAGCGGATCGGCCAAAATTCCCTATTCGTGCTGCGCCAGGACATGTACCGGAAACTGCAGGAGCTGGATTTTGACTTCTTCAACCACACCCGGGTCGGGGACATCATGGCCCGGATGACCGGCGATACCGATGCGATCCGCCATTTTGTCTCCTGGGTCACCTACAATATCCTGGAAAGCATCCTCTGGTTCGTGATGGCCGTCGCGGTCATGGGCACGATCCACCTTCCGCTGATGCTGTCGTTGGTGGCAGTCACGCCGATCATCTTCATCCTGACGCAAAAGATGTCCCGAAAGGCTTTCCCGCTGTTTTTCCAGATCAGGGAAAGCTTCTCCCGCCTGAATTCGATGGTGGAAGAAAACATCGGCGGCAACCGCATCGTCAAAGCTTTCGCAAGGGAAGACCATGAAATCGAGAAATTCACGAAGCATAACGAGGACTTCAAGCGCCGCAACCTGGATTCCGCAGCCGTATCCCGCACCTATCTCCCCTGGCTCGACGGTTTCGCCGGAACGCTGAACGCAATCGCCTTGGTGCTCGGCGGCCTCTATGTCATCCGCGGAGAGATGTCGATGGGGGATCTGGTCGCCTTCAACGGGTTCCTCTGGATGCTGAACATGCCGATGCGCATGAGCGGTTGGCTCATCAATGATGTGCAGCGCTTCTCCGCTGCTTGCGTCAAAATCCGCGACATGCTGGACACGGAGGCGCGGATCCCGATCACGGCTGCCGAGGAGCACCTCCGGATCAAAGGAACCGTCACATTTGACGACGTCTCCTTCGCCTTCTCCGATGACCCCGGAACGGATATCCTGTCACACGTCTCCTTTACGGTCGGTCCCGGACAGACGTTGGGAATCTTGGGCGAAACCGGCTCCGGCAAGACCACGCTCGTCAATCTGGTGGGAAGATTCTACGATCCGACCTCGGGAGCCGTCCTCATCGACGGAAAAAACGCCAAGGACTATCCGGTCCGGCAATTACGGGAGAACATCGCCATGGTCATGCAGGACGTCTTCCTGTTTTCCGATACGATCGAAGACAACATCGCTTTCGGAAATCCGCAGGTGGACCGCTCCTACATCCAGCAGATGGCCCGGATCGCCGATGCGGACGGCTTCATCACCAGCATGCCGCAAGGATACGCCACTATTATCGGCGAACGGGGAGTGGGTTTGTCGGGCGGGCAAAAGCAGCGCATTTCTTTAGCGCGGGCATTGGCGAAGGATCCGGCCATCCTGATTTTGGACGACACTACTTCCGCTGTCGACATGGAAACCGAATCGAAGATCCAGCAGGAGTTGCTCGGCTTGACGGAAAACAAAACGACCTTCATCATCGCCCACCGGATTTCGTCGGTGCGGGATGCGGATCTGATCCTGATGATGGAAAAAGGCCAAGTCGTCGAACAAGGAACCCATGCGGAACTGTTGGCCAAGCGAGGCAAATACTATGACGTTTACTGCAAACAACTCGGATTGACGGGAGGGGAAACCAATGGCACGCAACACCTATGATGTAGATGAAAACTTAGAGCAAGAATTCAATTGGGGGCACTACCGGCGCTTGGCCGGCTATATCCGTCCCTACAAAAAACCAATTTCAAAGATATTGGCTGTCATCATTTTGGCGAACATCGCCGGAATGGCAGGCCCATATTTCACAAAAATCGCAATCGATGACCTGATACCAGCAGGAAACGTGCCTCAGCTGCTGGGACTGGGCGACATCTTCATCCTTTCCCTTGTTCTGATCGGTGGGTGCATGCGCTACCGGATTTACGCCATAACCGAAGTCGGCCAAGATATTCTGAAGGACATGCGCTACGATATTTTTGCGCATCTGCAGCGCTTGCCGTTCGCTTACTTCGACAACCGGCCCCACGGCAAAATTCTGATCCGCGTAGTCAATTACATCAATACGCTGAGCGACCTGCTGAGCAACGGTCTCATCAATCTGATTTCGGACCTTTTCAACGTAGTGATCACATTGGGCTTCATGCTCCTCATCGATGTGCGGCTGACGCTTTACAGTATGGCTCTTTTGCCGGTACTGTTCGGACTGGTGCTGTTCATCAAGAAGCGCCAGCGGATCGCTTTTCAGATTTTGAGCAACAAACAATCCAATCTCAACGCGTATATTCACGAAAGCATTTCGGGCATCAAAATCACCCAATCGTTTGCCCGCGAACAGGTCAATTATGACATCTTCAATGAAGTCAGCGAGGAATACCAGACGTCGTGGATGAAAGCCGTCAAAATCCAATTCCTGATGTGGCCGGGTGTGCTGAATATTTCAGTACTGACGACCTGTCTGATCTATTTTGTGGGCATCCGCCAGATCGGCGTATCCGTGTCAACAGGGACACTGATCGCCTTCATCGGCTACATCAACAATTTCTGGAATCCCGTCATCAATATCGGCAACTTCTATAATTCCTTGATCACAGCGACTGCCTATCTGGAACGCATTTTCGAGACATTGGATGAGGTGCCTTCCATTCAGAATGCGCCGAATGCCTACGAATTGCCATCGGTCTCAGGAGCAGTGGACTTCGAGGACGTCACCTTCCGCTATGAGGACGGCAAAGATATTTTGCATAAGGTCAACTTCCACATCGAACCGGGCCAGAGCATCGCTTTGGTCGGGCCGACGGGAGCAGGCAAGACAACAATCATCAACCTGTTGACCCGCTTCTACGACATCAACGAAGGCAGCGTCAAAATCGATGGCCACGACGTACGCGATGTCACACTCCATTCCTTGCGCAGCCAGATGGGCGTCATGCTGCAGGATACCTTCATCTTTTCCGGTACGATCCTGGAAAATATCCGCTACGGAAAGCTGGATGCCACCGAAGAGGAAGTGATCGCGGCGGCGAAAGTTGTACGCGCCCATGATTTCATTCAAAACCTGAAGGACGGCTACCATACAGTTGTTGAGGAGCGCGGCAGCACCCTATCGGCTGGCCAACGGCAATTGCTCTCCTTTGCCCGGGCCCTGCTTGCCGATCCGAAGATCCTGATCCTTGATGAAGCGACCGCCAGCATCGACACCCGGACCGAGGAGCTGCTGCAGGAAGGTCTCCAGAAGCTTCTGAAAGATCGGACTTCCTTCATCATCGCCCACCGGCTGTCGACAATCAAAAATAGTTCCCAAATCTTCTACGTGGCAGGCGGAAACATCGCCGAAGCAGGCACCCACGAAGAGCTGATGGCCCAAAAAGGCCTGTATCACCATCTCTACCAATCCCAATACGACCTGCTGCAGGCCGTCTGAATGGCGGGATCCGCATAGCTGAGTGCTCTATTTGATTGCGTTGTCCGATAACCCGATCGAATCGGACAACCAACATGCTCTGTCTGCCCGCTTTGTCCGATAATGCGATCGAATCGGACAACCAACATGCTTC
Organism: uncultured Trichococcus sp.; assembly: GCF_963663645.1. NCBI lineage: Bacteria > Bacillati > Bacillota > Bacilli > Lactobacillales > Carnobacteriaceae > Trichococcus > uncultured Trichococcus sp. The sequence goes on along the minus strand of NZ_OY760503.1, from coordinate 1,231,024 downwards.
GGCTGTCCGCGTTGTCCGATAACGCGATTTAATCGGACAATCAACACGCTCTGTCTGCCCGCTTTGTCCGATAATGCGATCGAATCGGACAACCTAAGCGCAGCGCGCTCCCACTAACATAGTTATTGCCGTATCTCTTGGCAGCTCTTCTTCATTTACAACAAATACCGAAAAAAGATGCGCTACCGCGCCTAGGAGCAATTTCTCCAAGGCCGGTAACGCATCTTTTTGATTTTTTAACAGTCTTTCTTACGTCAGTCCGCTTGGTTTGCAATCAGTTCTTTGGCTGCTGCAGCACCTTCCAAAGCTTCCCATTTCCATTCCATGACTTCCGCAATGTCCTCGCCGTTCTCGCGGATGAAGCGGTGGTGGAAGTCCACCGTTTCCGTCATCCTTTGCGAAAAGACTGCCGCTTTTTCGCCATAGACAGCGTTTGCCGCATCCTGCGCCAAGTGGAAACGATCCATCTCAGACAATACGCGCATGTCGAACGGTGTCGTGATGTCCCCGTTCTCACGGTAGCCGTGGATGTGCAGGTTATGATTGTGGCGATCGAAGAAGATGTCGCGGATCAAACCTTCAAAACCGTGGAAAGCAAAGACGATCGGTTTGTCGGCCGTGAAATAGGCGTCGAATTCTTCGTCGCTCAAGCCACGCGGATCCACATCCGGATGGCGCAGTTTCAACAGGTCCACGATGTTGATGAAACGGATCTTCAATGCCGGGAACTGCTTGTGCAGGATCGTGACTGCGGCAAGTGCCTCCAGGTTCGGTTCCGTTCCCGCTGCTGCGATCACGACATCCGGTTCTTCGTCTCCGCAAGTCGAAGCCCAGTCGATCACTTTCAGGCCATCCTTGACCAATACTTCCGCTTCTTCAGCAGAGTAGAATTGTGGCCGCGGGTGTTTCGAAGACACAATCAGGTTAATCTGTTCCTCGGAAGCCATCGTTTCCGCCATTACAGCCATCAGGGAGTTCGCATCCGCCGGCAAGTATTCACGGATGAATTCCGGTTTTTTCTCAGCTAAGTGCGTCAACAAACCCGGATCTTGGTGAGTGTAGCCATTGTGGTCCTGTTGGAAAACAGTCGAAGTCGCGATCAAGTTCAAGGAAGGATAGTGTTTGCGCCATGTCTGTTCTTTGGCTTTGCGCAACCATTTGAAATGTTGGGTGATCATCGAATCGACGACACGCAGGAAGGCTTCGTAACTCGCGAAGAAACCATGACGCCCGGTCAGGACATAGCCTTCCAGGAAGCCTTCGGCTTGGTGTTCGGACAACTGCGAATCGATGACACGGCCGGATGGAGAAAGCCATTCATCGTAAGCAGGATCGATTGCTTCCATCCAAACGCGGTTCGTCACTTCGAAGACTTTGTTCAGACGGTTCGATTTGGTTTCATCCGGTCCGAAGATGCGGAAATTATCCGGATTGTCCACAATCAGATCACGCGCAAAATTGCCGAATTCGATCATATCCTGGGCAATGACTGCGCCCGGCACGGTCGTGTCGACGGCATACTGCTTCCAATCCGGAATGTTAAGCGGTTTCGGATCGATACCGCCATTCGTGATCGGATTCGTAGCCATCCGTCGGTCGCCTTTCGGTGCCATTTCTTTCAATTCAGCCACCAATTGACCGTCGGCAGTGAACAGTTCTTCGGGACGGTAGGACTGCATCCAATCAACCAGTGCGTCGATGTGTTGCATATGGTGCGCATCCACCGGAATCGGCACTTGGTGGGCACGGAAGCCGCCTTCGATCGGTTCGCCATCCCACGTTTTTGGACCCGTCCAGCCTTTCGGTGTGCGGAAAATGATGACCGGCCAAGCCGGCATCTTCGCTTCGGCAGCGGAGCCTTTGCGGGCTTCGGTTTGGATCGCTTTGATTTTTTCAACAGCCGTATCCAACACTTGCGCCATGATCGGATGCACCGCTTCCGGTTCGGTTCCTTCCACGAACAACGTCTCCCAGCCCATGCCGCCAAAGTACTGCGTCAGTTCTTCGTTTGATTTGCGGTCGAGGATCGTCGGGTTGGAGATTTTGCCGCCGTTCAGATACAGGATCGGCAAAACGGCACCGTCCGTGACCGGATTGATGAACACATTGGAGAACCAGCCGGCCGCCAACGGACCGGTTTCGGCTTCCCCGTCGCCGACGACAGTCGCCGCGATCACTTCCGGATTGTCGAAGATCGCTCCTGTGGCATGGGAAAGCGAGTAGCCGAGTTCGCCGCCTTCATGGATCGATCCGGGTGTTTCCGGTGCCGCATGGGAAGCGACCCCGCCCGGGAAGGAGAATTGCTTGTAGAGTTTCGTCAAACCTTCCAGATCTTCGGTGATTTCCGGATAGATTTCCGTATAGGAGCCGTCCAGATAGGAGTTCGAAACCATGACTTGTCCGCCATGTCCCGGTCCTTCGACGTAGAACATGTTCAGGTCATATTTGTTGATGACGCGGTTCAAGTGGGCATAGATGAAGTTCTGTCCGGAGATCGTTCCCCAGTGGCCGATCGGATGCAGCTTCACATCGGTTTCCTCGATCGGGCGTTGCAGCAAGGGATTGTCCTTCAGGTACAGTTGTCCCACGGAGATGAAATTGGCGGCGCGCCAGAAGGCATCCACCTTGTCCAGATACTCTTTTGAATCAAATGCAGTCATTTTTTTTGCTCCTTTTCATTTTTATTATTGAAAACGCTTGCTAGAACTTTCACAAATGTCCTCCAAAAAATCGGTTTGACGATTTTCTGTCAAACCGATCGAAAAAAACTATTTGATTAAGGCTACTTCAAGACCGACAAGTTTTGCCCAAGCCAGGATCTGATCTGTGCTCAAACTCAACGAAACGACAGTGTGGTGCCCGCCGCCAGCTTCGATCCAAGCACGGATGCCGTCATGGAAATTCGGCTTCACTTCCCATAAGACGCGTGCGACAGGAAGGTTCGGAGCTGCCTCAGTCGGTTCAAAAGCAAGAACTTCATTCACCAACAACTTGTAGTGCGTTCCGAAGTCAGCCATCGAAACGACAACGCCGTCCCCTGCTTTGCCGTCGAAGACAAGGCGGGCAGGCTCTTCACGGTTCCCCATCGATAACGGAGCGATCAGAATTTTCGGTTTGTTGACTGCCAGTCCTGGATCGACTTCCAACATATGCGACTGCAGAATCGCTTCTCTGCCTTCAGCCATTTCATACGTGTAGTCTTCCATGAAGCCAGTGTCGATGTTGTGGGACATGATCTTCATCAAACGGTCGATTGCGGCAGTTTTCCAGTCGCCTTCGCCTGCGAATCCGTAGCCTTCTGCCATCAGACGTTGCACGGCCAAACCAGGTAATTGTTGCAAACCATGCAGATCTTCGAAGTTTGAGGTAAAGGCAGTATAGCCGCCCGCTTCCAAGAAACGACGGATGCCGATTTCTTGACGTGCCTGCACTTTGACATGCGCTTCCCATTTGCCTTGCTCATAGTCGCCGTAGTCAAAATCATACAAATCTTTGTATTCATTGAACAAAGCATCGACTTCTGCATCTTCGACTGCATCGACATAGTCCACTAGATCCCGGATGCCGTAGTAATCGACTGTCCAGCCGAATTGGATTTGCGCTTCCACTTTGTCGCCTTCGGTCACGGCAACGTTACGCATGTTATCGCCGAAACGCGCCACTTTGATGGAGAAGCTTTCATTGTAGGCTACCGCCACGTCCATCCATTCAGCGATTTGGGTTTGGACATTTTCGCGTTCCCAATAGCCGATAACGACTTTGTTGTTCTTTTTCAGACGCGCATTGATGAAGCCGTACTCGCGGTCACCATGTGCTGCTTGGTTCAAGTTCATGAAATCCATATCGATTGTTGCCCATGGAATGCTTTCGTTGAATTGAGTTGCCAGATGCAATAACGGTTTTTGCAACAATTTCGTGCCGCGGATCCACATTTTGGCTGGCGAGAAAGTATGCATCCAAGTGATGACACCTGCCACTTCATCACGGTAATTCACTTCTTTCATGATCTTCGTGATTGTATCGGGCGTTACCGCCAATTCCTGCAGCACAAGCGGATAAGGCAGTTTGCCGCTGTTGTTCAGGCTTTCCACGATAACAGCCGCATTGTTTTTTACAGTCTGTAAAGCTTCTTCACCATATAAATGTTGTGATCCGACTACGAACCAAAATTCTTTTTTGCCTACTTCTAACATATTGTCAGCTCCTCTATTTTTTTTGCCCGTAATAGGCGTTCTCTCCGTGTTTTCGCAAATAATGTTTATCCAGTATGCGTTGCGGCAGTTCCTCCGCGAAGGTATTCAATTGGCGGGCGAACAGATTGGTTTTGCAGACTTCATCCAATACGACCGCATTCAGTACTGCACCCTTCGCGTCCTTGGCCCAAGTAAAAGGCCCGTGCCCATGAAGCAATACGCCGGGAACTTCCATCGGTTTGATGCCGCGTTCGCGGAAAGTTTCCACAATGGCGTTTCCCGTTTCTTCCTCGTAACCCCGGTCGATTTCCGCCTGCGTCAGGAAACGTGCGCAGGGAACCGTACCGTAAAAGGTATCGGCGTGTGTCGTACCCATGGCCGGCACATCCAATCCGGCTTGCGCCCAAATCGTGGCCCAAGTCGAATGCGTATGCACAACCGCGCCGATTTCCGGGAATTCTTTGTACAGGACGGCATGCGTCGGCATGTCGGATGACGGGTTCAGATCCCCTTCGATGACGTTGCCTTCAAAGTCGCAGACGACCATATCGCTCGCTTTCATGTCGTCATAGCCGACACCGCTGGGCTTGATGACGAACAAGCCTTTTTCGCGGTCAACCGCACTGACGTTTCCCCACGTGTATTTGATCAGTCCCCGTTCCGGCAATTCCAGATTGGCTTGAAAAACTTCTTCTTTTAATTGTTCCAGCAAGATGTTTCCTTCCTTTCTATCCAAACTCAAATCTATCTCAAACTTAAATGCTCGACTGCAGCTTGTTCGATCGCCAACCCTTTTTGGTAACGTTCGATGAAAGTTCCGAAACCTTCTACATCGCGCGCATCGGGAGCGATTGTGCTGCCTTCATCGGCACCGAATACCTTCTTGTCCAAAAATGCAGCCAAAGTCTCTGACGTTTCCTTGCGATCCATGTAGGCAGCCAGTAATGCAATGCCCCATGCGCCGCCTTCTCCGGCCGTCTCCATGACGGTAACCGGTGCGTCCATGACAGCAGCCAACACTTTCTGTCCGACTTCAGGGGTTTTGAAGATGCCGCCGTGACCGACGATTTTGTCAATCGCTACGTTTTCCTGCTTCAGGATGTTCATGCCGATCTTCATCGCGCCGAAAGCGGTGAAGAGGTGCACGCGCATGAAGTTGGCCAAGTTGAAGTTGCTTTCCGGTGTGCGGACAAACAACGGCCGACCTTCCGCCAAATGGGTGATGTTCTCGCCCGAGTAATAGCCGTACGAGAGCAATCCGCCGCAATCGGCATCGCCTTCAAGCGCTTTGTTGAATAAAGTGGCGAACAATTTGTCCGTATCGATTGCGAAACCGGCAGCCTCGCTGAATTCCCGGAAGAGCTTGACCCAGGCGTTGATATCGGATGAACAGTTATTGGTATGCACCATCGCGACCAGGCTTCCTGCCGGCGTCGTCACGAGATCGATTTCCGGATGCACTTCGTTCAAGTCCTGCTCCAAGACGATCATCGCAAATGCCGAAGTACCGGCGGATACATTCCCTGTGCGCTCCGCCACGCTGTTCGTGGCGACCATGCCGGTCCCGGCGTCCCCTTCCGGCGCACACAACGGGATACCCGCTTCCAGTGTCCCGGTCGGATCAAGCAGTTTGGCTCCCGTTTCCGTCAGCTTCCCGGCCGCGTCCCCTGCCAACAATACTTCCGGCAGCAGGTTCGCCACCTTCCAAGTCGCGCCTTTTTCTGCAACCAGTGCATCAAACTGATCAATCATCCGTTCGTCATAATTTTTCTTCTCGACATCGATCGGGAACATCCCGGATGCATCACCGATTCCCAAAACTTTCTTGCCTGTCAATTGCCAATGGATGTAGCCTGCCAAAGTCGTAAAGTAAGCGACTTCATTTGTATGTTCTTCCTTATTCAAAACCGCTTGATACAGGTGGGCGATGCTCCAACGTTGCGGGATATTGTATTTGAACAGTGCGGTCAATTCCTTTTCGGCATCAGCCGTAGTGGCGTTGCGCCAAGTCCGGAAAGGCACCAATAAATCATTTTCCTGATTGAACGCCATGTAACCGTGCATCATCGCGCTGAAACCGATCGATCCGACTGCGGTCAAGGTCACGTCGTATTTCTCTTTAACTTCACGCATCAGTTCTGCATAGCTTGTTTGAAGGCCTTTCCAAATCTGGTCCAATGAATACGTCCAGATGCCGTCGACTAGCTGATTTTCCCATTCGTAGCTGCTGGATGCGATTGGAGCGAAGCGGGAATCGATCAGCACCGCCTTGATGCGGGTGGAGCCGAATTCGATTCCGATGCTCGTCTGCCGCGATTCGATATCAGTGACTATCGCTTGTAACTTCTCAGTCAAAATATTTCCTCCTCTTTACGGTGCATCCTTTCCGGATGCTGTCCGTTCTTATTAGGCATATTATATTCCATATGTCCGTACATGTAAATAGATAAATTGAATATTTGTCCGAACACAATTAAAGAAATGGCTCTGGTTTTATTTGCATGCGGCTGTGCGGGTGCTCTGCTAGGTTGATGATTGTCGGATATCCGCTAATTATCCGACAGTCTGGAGGTGTAGTAGGTCCAACTTGTCCGATATTATGTAGGAATCGGACAAGCTGAACGCTTTTAGGCACACAGTTGTCCGATTCCCACTAAGTATCGGACAACCTCATTGCGCTGACATTCAATCTTGTCCGATTCCCACTAAGTATCGGACAACCTTATCTCCCGAATGCACACATTCACTCGAAATATCAGAGTTTTATTCAAAAGATAGCCGAATAAATGACAAAAAAAGCCATCCCGATTCAAGGGATAGCTTCTTCCTTCATTTATCAGATCCGTTTGACCGAATCACGGATGATCAGTTCCGGCTCGAATATTTTGTTGCCTGTCACTTCTTGCTGTACGGCCAGCATGATCCACTCGGCAGCGGCTTCGCCCAATTCTTCTTTGGGATGGGAAAGCGTCGTCAGCTTGACGCTGCCTGCCGTGCTCAAGAACGAGTCATCATTGCCGACCACCGAATAATCTTCCGGCACCCGTTTGCCCATGTCAGCAAGCGCTTGGATCAAGCCCTGCGCCACTTCATCGTTGTAGCAGACGATGCCGGTGACCTCCTGATCGCTCGCCAGCTTCTCCCGAATCGTCTGGAAAACTTGCCCCTTTGTTTCGGTCGTGTAGGTATAAACGTTTTTCGGATCGAAATTTGTCCGCATCTCTTCGTGGGCTTTGATGAAGCCTTTCATCCGGTACTTCCCTTGCAGGTCGTCGATCTTCGTGATCAGCGCCAAATGCTGATGGCCCTGCTCGAATAGATGTTTCGTGGCAAGGTAGCCCGCTTTCGTGTCATTGACGCATATGAAAGGGACCGAAAGTTCTTCATAGTAGGCATTGATCATGACGACCGGTATGCCGCGTTCCTTGAAGGAAAGGTAATAAGCCAAATTCGGATTGTATTGGTTACTTTTTGTCGGTTCCACGATCAGTCCCGAAACACCTTGGCTGAGCATCTGTTCCAGACACTCCCGCTCCTGATCGACGTCGTTGTTCGTGCTCGCCAGCAGCAAAGAGTAGCCATTCTCCCGCAACTTCTGCTCAATGCCGCGGATGATCGATGGGAAAATATAGTCCGACAGATAAGTCGTGATGACGCCGATCGTTTTGCTGGATGACACCCCGTCACCACGCCGCTGATACGTATCGTCGACATAGGTCCCGGAACCTTTCTCCTTGCGCAGAAAGCCTTCGTTCACCAGTAAGGCGATCGCTTCCCGGACGGTATGGCGGCTGACCCCATAATCCTTCTGCAGCTGCAGTTCGGGCGGAATGACTTTGCCTACCACAAATTCGTTCGAAAGTATTTTTGAGCGTATCTCATCGGCAATCACCTGGTATTTTGTTTTCATGGCATGCTCTCCCTTCGTATATGTCCGTACAAATAGTATAGTAAACCAACCAGAAAAACACAAGTGCACGTTGACGAATTCTATGCAAAAACCGGACTTCCTGTTTGATATCACAGGAAATCCGGTGCCTTTTACAACAAAGTTTCGATTGGGGTGTAGACTGCGCCGATCGATTCGGCGACATCTTTGTTCGTCAACTTGCCTCTGTGCACGTTGAATCCGGTCAGGATGGTCGGATTTTTTGCCGCCGCTTGCCGCGCGCCTTGATTCGCGATTTCCACTGCATAAGGCAACGTGACATTCGTCAACGCGATCGTAGCAGTGCGCGGAACGGCGCCCGGCATGTTCGGCACCGCATAATGCAGGACGCCATATCGTTCATAAACCGGATCATCATGTGTGGTCGTGCGGTCTTCGGTTTCAAAGATGCCGCCCTGATCCACGGCGATGTCGACGATCACGGAACCCGGCTGCATGCTTTTCACCATCGCTTCGGTCACTAACGTCGGCGCTTTCCGGCCGGGAATCAGGACAGCCCCGATGACGACGTCGGCATCCTTGACGGCATGGGCAATGTTCCACTCGTTCGACAGCAGCGTGATGACCGCGTTCCCGTACAAATTCTCGATTTCCGTCAAAATCTCCGGTCTGACGTCCAGGATTGTGCAATGGGCGCCGAGTCCCAGTGCGATCTGCAACGCATTGCGTCCAGCCACACCGCCGCCGATGATGACGACTTTCCCGTTCGCTACACCCGGAACGCCGCTCAGCAAAACACCTTTGCCGCCGTATGGTTTCTCCAGGAACTGCGCGCCGATCTGGACAGAAAGACGTCCCGCTATAATGCTCATCGGTGTGAGCAACGGTAAATCACCTTTTTTGCCGACCATCGTTTCGTAGCCGATCGCGGTCATGCCCGCTTGCAGCATCGCCTTCGTCAACTCCGGTGCGGCCGCCAAGTGCAGATAGGTAAACAGAATCAGGTCCTCGCGGAGGTATGGGTACTCCGATTCCAAAGGCTCTTTCACCTTGATGATCAGTTCGGCGGCCCAGACTTTGGCTGCGTCTTCCAACACCGTCGCCCCTGCCTTTTCGTACTGTCTGTCTTCGAATCCCGATCCGACACCGCAGCCGGATTGGACCCAGACTTGATGGCCGTTCTGGACCAGCAACTGCACACCTGCAGGCACCACCCCCACCCGGTTTTCGTTATTTTTGATTTCTTTCGGCACTCCGATGATCATCCCGATCATTCCTTTCCGACAAGTCCGTCCACCGCCAAAATGGCGTCGGCGACTTGCTCAGCCGTTATGTTTTTGTTTAGATTTTTCATGGTGTTGCTTTGCGCGACCGCAAGTTTTCCGACTTCAAGGAGTTCCGCACGCGTAGCTCCAGTCAGATGCATCTCGGCCAGAGTCGTCGGCATGCCGATTGCCGCCAGGAACTCGCTGTATTTTTGGAATTCTGCATGAGGGCGCTCTTCTAGAACGAGTTGGACCAACAGGCAAAAGCCGACTATTTCCCCGTGCGTCAAGCGATGGACCTCGCCTTTGATGGCGGTGAAGCCATTATGGATGGCATGTGCGGCTGCCAAGCCGCCGTTTTCAAAGCCCAGTCCCGACAGCAACGTATTCGCCTCGACAATCGCTTCGACAGCCGGCGTCACCAAGCCTTTTTGGACATCAGCGAACGCGCTGAGGCCGTCGCGGAACAAGGTTTCTTCGCAGGCCTCAGCAATGGCGGTGCCGGCGATGGTAGGCAATCCCCCGGCCAAAGCATTCTCTCCGGAAGCCTTTGTTGCCAACGCTTCTGCACAGGTCGCCAAGGCATCCGCCATCCCGCTGGCGAAAAACCGGATCGGCGCTTGGATGACGATCTGCGTATCCACGAGCACCAGATCAGGGTTCTTCGCATAGAATCGGTAATGGTCGAACAGCCCGTCCTGCGTATAGAGAACAGAGATGGCGCTGGTCGGTGCATCCGTGGATACGGTGGTGGGGACAATCACGACCGGCAATTCGCATGCAGCTGCAATGCCTTTCGCAACATCGATGATTTTGCCTCCTCCGAGTCCGATGATGACGTCCGCCGTCGCATCGGCGACCTCGTCAGCCAAACGGACCATTGCTTCCAGCGAGGCTTCGCCAGTGAATGCTTCATAATGATAGGGAAAACCCTCCAGAGCCCGTTCCACTTTTTCCTGGAGCAAGCCCCAAACGAAATCATCCGAAAGCAGGAATGCCTTTTTTCCGTAGACAGCCGCTTCCTTCCCCAATGCGTCTATAGCACCTACTCCTTGAATATACCGGCTAGGCGACCGAAAAACATGATAAGCCATATGCGCGCCCCTTTTCCATTTGTGATGTATTTATTATGCCTTCATTTTACCACAGCTATTCTTATATTTTCCTGTTCCACAAAAAATCCTTCGGAGTACTTACGCTTCCGAAGGATCTGTTTTTATGCGTATTCTGTTTGCAAAGACTTACCGGCATTCCCGCTTTTAAGAAACGGCTTTTTCCGGTTCCGGTTCATTGCCTACTTCAGCTAGACTTGGTTTTTCTTCTGAGATTTCTGCTGCCATCGTCTCGTTGATTGCGCCCAATTTGCTGCCGATATTTTTGTTTCCGACGAAAGATTCGATCAACGCCGTCACGTCCATCCCGGTCGTTTCTTTGAGCCCTTCTTGGGTGGCAGTCAGGACTTGGCTGGCGTAATTGGCTACTTTGGCAGCGCCCTGGCTGCCGTTGCCGCCATCGATTACCGTGATTCTGTCGATATTGGAAATCGGCTCAGCAGCAGCACGTACGATATCCGGATATTTCTCGATCAGCATCGTCAAGATGGCTGCTTCCCCGTATTGTTTCAATGCATTCGCTAAAGCTTCCTTCGCTTTCGCTTCGGCTTCCCCGATCGCAAGGATGCTGGCGGATTCCGCCAAACCGTTCAGCTCTTTCTCCTTGGCCCGCGCTTCGGATTCCCAGATCGCTTTTTGTTTGTCGGCAGCCGCTTTTGTTTCGATGGCATACCGCTCTGCATCGGCTTTCTTGCGCACTTCTGCGTCATATTGTTTTTCTCTCCGGATGATTTCTTTCTCTTCCAGTTCGATTTGCTTCACACGTTCCGTGATGTCGACGTTCATTTCTTTTTCTTTCAGCAAGATATCCAGCTGCGCTTTTTCCAGAGCATAGGCGTTATCCGCTTTGGCTTTGGCGACGTCCTGCTCTTGGCGGAAGGCAGCCAACTTCAATTCTTTTTGTTTATTCGATTCCGCGATTTGGGTCTCTCTCAAAATTTCGGCTTGTTGCGATTCTTGTTCCGCTTGGGCACGCTTGATGCGCGTTTCCTTATCGGCTTCTGCCTGAGCGATATGCGCATCCCGTTTGACTTGGGCGATACGCGGTTGCCCAAGGGCATCCAGATAGCCATTTTCGTCTGTAACTTCCTTCACCGTGAAAGAGACGATGATCAAGCCCATCTTAGCCAAATCCACGCTGGCGACCGCTTGCACTTCTTGCGAGAATTTGTCGCGGTTCTTATAGATTTCTTCGACAGTCATGGAGCCCAGAATCGAACGCAGATGGCCTTCCAACACTTCGCGGGCTTCATTCTCCAGATCCTCTGTCGGCTTGCTTAAGTATTGTTCCGCCGCTGTGGCTATTTCTTCCACTGTAGAACCGACCTTGATGATGACTGTCCCATCAGCCGAGACCGGAACCCCTTCCTCCGTATAGACAGCCGGCGTGCTGACTTCCAATTTACTCGACAAGAGCGACAGTTCCTTGGCTGTCTGAAATACCGGGATGACAAAAGTACCGCCGCCGCGGACAACTTTCATCGTGTTGCCTGTCGATTTGTCGATATGCGTATTTTTGCTGCCAAGAAAACTCCCGCTGACGATCAGCGCCTTATCCGGCGAAGCCGTCTTGTAGCGCCCGATGAAAATTATCAAGGCGACCACCAGTAAAACCACTAAAATACCGATACCCATAAACTGATCCAAAAAATTCGTCATTTATTTCCCACCTTTATATTTTTTTTGATTCCATTCAGTCGTTTTATCCACAGGGCTGTGGATAGCATTTCTGTACGGCGTGACATAGGCGATGTTATCGCGGATTTCAATGATCAACACCGTTTCCCCGCTGGCGATGTTCAGCACATCGGCCGTCTCAGAACAGGCATAGATGAGCGCCATTCTGTTCATTTTGCCGAATCCGGTCGATACGATGATTTCCCCGATCGTTTTCTGTCCGATCGGCACAGTCACCGTCGCTTCTTTGCCTTCCAAATCTTTTGAACTGGTGATGGTACTGTTTTCTGCTCGTTTCAATAAGGGCAGGACAAAGAAAATCTTGAAGGCGATGATGAGGGCTGAAACAACCAGAAAAGTCCCTGCGAACAATCCGGATGACCAGCCATCCGATTTTTGCAGCGCATTGACGAGCAGGCTCGTCGTCAAAATGCCCAGGAAAAAATCAGTGATATCGTAGAAGCCCACGGACAAAATATCATTGAGTGGGAATGTCAAGACGGTTCCGGCCACACCAATGATGAACAGCAATTCCAACGGCTCAATCGTTTGGAAAAGTGTAATCATATTTCATCATCCTCCTTTCAATAAATTTTTTGTAACAAAAATGAGCCGCATACATGTTCATTATCGAACAAACGGGGCCTGAAGTAAAGCCAGAACCCTTTTGGCCTTTTCGGCTCGGCCATAGCCGGAAACCACCAAAAGAGGCGTGGCGGGTTATTTTTCTTTCATTTTGGCTGAATAACCCGCCGACGCGCTTTTGGCCGTTTATTTTGCATTTTATTCGCTGAAATAAGCGGCCAACACGTTTTTGGTGGGGTATTCCGTTCCCATTCCGACACTAAAAGCCCGCCAAAACGGGTTTGGCGGGCTTTTGGGATTCGGCGAACAATCAACAATATGCTATTTCTCCGTTATCACTTTCAGATATTGGTCTCCCCAGTCGCAAATGGATTGGACGACAGGCGCCAATTCCTTGCCGATGTCGGTCAGATGATACTCGACTTTCGGAGGAACCACGGGGTAGACCGTCCTGGCGATGATCAGGTCGCGCTCCAGTTCCCGCAACTGCCGGATCAGCATCCGCTGGTTGATGTCAGGTAGGATCTTGTTGAACTCGCTCAGCCGCAGTGTGCCATTGTGGAGCAAGGACCAGATGATCGCAATTTTCCATCTTCCACCCACAACTGATAAGGCTAAATCTTTTGTATTGTAAAATTCTTTCTCTTGGTATTGGATCATCAGACTGCCTCTTTCCATAAATTAATCATAGTGACAAATATGTCAGTATTCACACAAGAGTCATTATATAGTATTCTGAAATGGAAAGAAATACCATTTTCAAGAAAGAAGGAAATTAAATTATGAAAAGTAGAGCAGCTGTCGCTTTTGGACCAGGCAAACCGTTGGAAATCGTGGAAATAGATGTGGCAGATCCAAAAGCCAAAGAAGTATTGGTGAAGATCCTTTACACTTCCGTCTGTCATACCGATGCCTTCACTTTGTCGGGTGACGATCCGGAAGGTGTTTTCCCTGCCGTATTAGGGCATGAAGGCGCCGGCGTTGTCGTTGCCGTGGGTGATGAAGTCACTTCCGTCAAACCCGGGGACCATGTCATTCCTCTTTACACGCCGGAATGCGGGGAATGCGAATTCTGTCTGTCCGGCAAAACAAATCTGTGTTCAGCCGTGCGCGAAACCCAAGGCAAAGGTTTGATGCCTGACGGAACGACCCGTTTCTCCTATAACGGCGAGCCAATCTATCACTATATGGGGACAAGCACTTTCAGCGAATACACGGTCGTCAACGAAATCAATCTGGTCAATATCGACAAGGAAGCGCCATTGGATAAAGTCGCTTTGTTCGGCTGCGGAGTGACGACCGGTCTCGGCGCTGTCGAAAACACGGCAAAAGTCGAAGAAGACGCAGTGACGGCAGTCTTCGGGTTGGGCGCAATCGGTCTGGCCGTTATTCAAGGGCTGAAAAAAGCCAAAGCCAAACGTATTATCGCGGTCGATATGAATCCCGCCAAATGGGAACTGGCCCAAAAAATGGGTGCCACTGACTTTGTCAATCCAAGTGATCATGATCGTCCAATCCAGGAAGTCCTGATCGAAATGACCAACGGCGGCGTGGATTACAGTTTTGAATGCATCGGAAATGTTGAAGTCATGAAATCCGCTTTGGAAGCTTGCCACAAAGGTTGGGGCGAAAGCATCATCATCGGTGTCGCCGGTGCCGGCAAAGAAATCCATACCCGCCCGTTCCAATTGGTGACAGGACGCGTGTGGAGAGGTTCCGCATTCGGCGGTGTCAAAGGCCGCACGGAATTACCCGGAATGGTTGAGGATTTCATGAACGGCGAAATCGATCTGGACAGCTTCATCACCCATCATCTGAATTTCACCGACATCAACGAAGCCTTCGATCTGTTGCACAAAGGGGAATCCATCCGCACTATCTTGACCTATGGAGAATAAAATGATGACAACAGCTTTGATCGAAACGCATAAAGTGTTTGAGGGCGAACAAAGAAAATACCGTCACTTTTCTGAAACGCTGGATTGTGACATGGTTTTCAGCCTGTTCCTGCCGAAACAAACTGACAACCAACCGACATCCTTGGTTTGGTGGCTTTCCGGATTGACGTGCACCGACGACAACTTCAGCCAAAAAGGCGCATTCCAAAAATACGCAAGCCAACACCAGCTGGCCATTGTCATGCCGGACACTTCTCCGCGCGGAACGGATGTGGCGGATGACGAAAACTGGGATCTGGGCCAAGGCGCCGGTTTCTATCTGAACGCGACCCAGGAACCGTGGGCAAAAAATTACCGGATGTATGATTATTTTACGAAAGAATTGCCTCAACTTGTCTACACTCTGATTCCGAATTTTTCAGGAAAAGAGAGCATCATGGGACATTCGATGGGTGGACACGGTGCGTTGGTCATCGGATTGAAAAATCCGGAGCGCTACCGCTCCATCTCCGCTTTCGCCCCTATCCTGAATCCGTCACAGGTTCCTTGGGGGAAAAAAGCCTTCACTGCCTACTTGGGGCCGGATGAAAAAGCTTGGGCAGCCTGGGACGCGACCAGCTTGATTGCGGAAAGCAGCTTCGCCCCGCCCATCCATATTTCGCAAGGGACAGCTGATGCTTTTTATGACGTCCAACTGAACGAAGAAGCCTTCCTGCAAGCCGCTGAAGGCAAAAAAGTCAGCTACGAAAAAATCGACGGTTACGATCACAGTTATTTTACGATTGCATCATTTATTGAAGAGCATCTGCAATTCCATAAAGACTGCTTGAAGTAGTAATCAGCAACCATAAGCACACAAAAAGCCGATAAGGTCACGGATATTCCGTTTCCTTGTCGGCTTTTTTTACCGAGCAATCAGGCAACTATTTTTTCTTCTGGATCCCTTTCCGGGACGCGGTTGGTTTGATAAGATTTTTCTTCAGCCAGTTGAAATAGTACATGTCCGGCACGACCGCAAAGTCGGTCATTACATTGGAAATCGCGATGTAGAGTTCTTCTTCGCTGTCCGCAAGATAATCAACAGCATCGATCGCTTCCACCATGCTCTCCAAATCAAACTCCCGCCGGCCAAAAACTTTTTTGCAGCTTTTGTTTTCTTTCTGCAGATCTTTGTAATAGCGTTTCGCGCTCAATTCATCATCGTATTTCAATGAAAGCAAAATCAGCGGCAACAGCATCTGAGCGGACGCTTCAGGGAAGCGCTGGTAAAGCTCTTTGGCTTTTTCCATTTGTTCCAACTGACAGTAGATACCTATCAGAATGTAGCGGATCCCCATATTATCAGCTTCGTTCAACCGCAAAATATCTTCATACTCCCTCACGGAAGCCGTCAACATCCGGCGTTTCTGCAGTTCATCCGCATACAGCGCCTTGACGCGCAAGTATGACCTAGTTTCGACGATGCCCCAATATCTCCCGATGGACTCCTCATCATCCAGACCTTGCTTTTGCATCACTGCTTTTCCGTGGGCCTCCAATTTTTTGAGTTCATGGATGAACTCGAGTGATTCAGGATCCAATTTAAATAGACGGGCCTCCAGATTGTCCGGATCCAATCTCAAGGCACGGTCCAAAATCGCTGCGTATTCGCGTTCGGAAGTAGCGAACTCCAGCTTCTCCAACTCTTCGGTTGCTTTTTCCTCGTTAGTCAATTCTCCGGTTACGAACGTCTCTCCCTTGGCACTGGCCTCGTTGGAAAGCTTCATGAATGCGTCAACCGCTTCATCCACAGAGTCGTACTCCTCGACGTGATTCAAAATGAATTTGTTCAACTGTTTCAACACTTTTTCAGTTTCTTTCATGCAATTCATCCTCCCCTATTGCAATCTACTAAGTATATTATACCCGCATTTTGATGAATTGCGTTAAGGAGAACGGCCTTCTGCGCAGAAAATTCTTCCCAGGTTTTTGCTTTTTTGCACTCATGGCGCAGTTGGAACAGCGACGTGCGCTCACTTTTGAGTGTGCAACTCCGATGAGGGGGGCCTAGCCGGAGCAGGACCTCCGTTCTTAAACCTCAACTCCGGTGAGCGTGGCCTAGCCGGAGTTGAGGTTCTCTCATTGCTTCTCTTCTTCGGTGAACACAGCCTCGCCGGAGCTGAGCCCATATTTCCGCTTCTTCGGTCACCGAAAATCAAGCCACGATAGTAAAATCCGCTCCAGTCTGCAACAAAAAAAAGCCCGTCCTCCGTTGTAAACGGCCGGACGAGCTGAGTAAGGGAGAAGCCAGATAGATCAAGCGCGGACCAAAATCCGCTGCAGGAACCCTCTGGTGCGGGCTTCTTTCGGATTGCCGAAAATATCCTCCGGCGTACCTTCTTCCACGATGACGCCCTGGTCCATGAAGATGACCCGGTTGGCCACTTCCTTGGCGAAGGTCATCTCATGCGTGACGACAACCATGGTGGTCCCTTCCTCGGCCAGTTTGCGGATGACCTGAAGCACTTCGCCGACCAGTTCCGGATCCAATGCCGATGTCGGTTCATCGAACAGGATGACGTCCGGATTCACCGCCAAAGCGCGGGCGATGCCAACCCGCTGCTGCTGGCCTCCTGACAATTGTGAAGGGTAGTACGCCAAGCGATCGCTCAGGCCAACTTTTTCCAAAGCGCGGATGCCGATTTCAATGGCTTCCTTCTTCGGAATTTTGCGTCCGATGATCAGGCCTTCGGTGACATTGTCCAACACAGTCTTATTGTCGAACAGACCGTAGTTTTGGAAAACGAACGCCGATTTTTTCCGCACCGCGTTGATGTCTTTCTTGCTTGCTTTCGAAAAATCGGTCTGAATCTCGTCGAAATGCAACGAGCCTTCGTCGGCGCGCTCCAGGAAGTTGATGCAGCGCAACAATGTCGTCTTGCCGGAACCGCTTGGGCCCAGGATCACAACGATGTCGCCTTTTTCGACTTCGATATCCACACCCTTCAACACTTCCAATTCGCCGAATTTTTTATGAATATTCTTCAATGCCAGCATGGTATCGCTCCTTTCGTACGTCTTCAAAATACTCCGGCTGCTTATCATTTTCTGATTTCACCGTTATTTTACGTCCGCGCTTGTAGATGGACAGGCGTTGCTCCAGCAATTGGAAAAACACCTGAACGAGCGAGCAGAGGACGATGTACACAATGAAAATCACAAGATACGACTCCAGATAGTTGTAGCCGAATGCCGCTTCCGTCTTGGCGATGGCTGTGATGTCCTGAACCGACATCAGAAAGGCCAGCGAGGTCGATTTCAGCAGATTGACGGTGCTGTTGCACAAGTTCGGCGTTGCCGCCACCAGCGCTTGCGGAATCACGATGCGACTGTAGGCCTGGACCGGCAGCAACCCGATCGAAAGGGCCGCCTCAAGCTGACGTTTGTCTACCGTTTCGAGGGCCGAACGGAAAACCTCCGACAGGATCGCGATCGTATTCAAAGTAAAAACGATATAGGCGTAATAGATCGGATTGATGCCGAAGACGTCGTAATCGAGTCCCCAACTTTTCACGAGAACATTCAGCAGACTCGGGAATAGGCTGTACATCACCAGAATCTGGACGATCAAGGGCGTTCCCCTGATGAAGGATACATAAATTTGGGAAACGCGGGCCAACACCTTGGTATTTCGCTGTCTCGCCACCGCAATCAGGAAAGCGAACGGCAGCGCAATGAGCAAGGGGATAAAAGTCAAGCGCAGCGTTGTCGGGATGCCCTTCAACACAAGGATCAGAATTTCCTTCACATAAGGCAAATCAATGGTCATGCGTCTCGCTCCTCTCTCCTATGCCGCACGCAGCGGTTGTTTTCCTGCCGATAACTTGTCTTCCGCCAGCTTGAATGCCTTCTCGATCGCCAACGTCAACAGCCAATAGATGGCCGCCAATGCGATGTAGGTCTCGATCGAATAACCGCCAAAATTGCGCGCGATGATCAGCTGGCCTTTGCCCATGATGTCGACGATGCCGATGGTGTAGGCCAAAGCCCCCTCCTTCATCAACAGGATGAACGAATTGCCGAGGTTCGGCAACGCACTCACGAGGGCTTGGGGCAAAACAATCCTTCTGAATGCTTGCGCTTCGGTGAGGCCGATGCTGAGGGCAGCCTCGCGTTGCACTTTAGCGACTGCCAAGTAAGCCGAACGCATGATTTCCGAACAAGGCGCCGAAAACAGGAGCGACAGGGCAATGACGACAAAGTTGAGGCGATTCCAGCTGTTGATGTCGATGTCGAAGGCGCCCAACAGCACCTCCGGCAAGCCGTAAAAGACCAAGAACATCATGACGATCGATGGCGTGCAGCGGATGATCCAGATGTAGCTATGGACGATTGCCCGCAGCCATTTCGGACCGCTGAGCCTTGCCCAGGTCGCCAGGAAGCCCAAAAGCCCTCCGATCACGATTGTACCGATCAAAAATTGCAGCGTTACGCCCAGACCGGATAAAATTTCCGGCACGGCCTTCCAAATATAAGCGATATCGAATGGACGATTCATCATTTATCCTCCTCCTTGTCTGTCCCGTTCTCCGTGGCGTTCATATTGTTATTCTTTCACGTATTGGAATGTGTTTTCGCCAAGGAACTCGATCATCAAATCATCGATGGTTCCGTCTTCTTCCAATTGCAGGAAGGCTTCATCATACGCATCGGCCAATTCCTGCTGGTCTTTGTTGAACAACGGCCAAGTCGGCAGCGCTTCGTAGACAAAGTAAGAGAAGTCATCCTTATATTGGCTGTATGGCGCGCCTTCCGCCAGCACGTTCACTTCATAAGCTGTCTTGACGGCGAAGTAGCCATCATAGCGTCCTTCCAACAACCATGTATAGGCATCCGCGATTTCGAATACATCTGCCGCAGTCAGTTCGATCGGTGTATCCGGATGTTCCGCGTTGAAGCCCTCGATCACGTTGTACTGGGCATTGTTCGGCGAAATCGGAACCAGGCTCTTGCCTGCAGCCGCAAACGACTCCAAGTCCGTGATTTCTTCGGCATCTTCCGAACGGATCAGCACCCCGATGCTGCTTGCCCCGATGTAATTCTCAGGGAAGATGAATTTTTGAGCGCGTTCCTCTGTAAACCATGCGCCTTTTGTTCCAAAATCATATTTGCCGGATTCGATCCCGATCAGCAGATCCTCGTCGGAAGTCGGCACATACTCGAATTCGTACTGGGGCAACAACTCGTCAATGGCCTTCAAAACGCTGACTTCATAGCCGGTTGACTCGCCTTTTTCGTCCACATAATTCATCGGCGCGGAACTTTGCGTATGCGCTACAGTCACTGTGGTCACTTCCACCGTCTCAGCTACGGAACTGCTCGTTGCCTCACTCGTTGTTTCCGCATCTGTCTGGCCGCAAGCTGCCAAAAATGCTGCGCCCAATAAACTTACTGTCGTCAATAATCTTCTTCTCTTCATATAATTTACTCCTCCTGTATGTTTCCGATTCGTTTAATGGTTCGTTGCGTTTACGGTAGTCGCGCTCACTTTTTGGGCGGCAGCGTTGATGCGTTGATAAAAATCCGGGTTGGCTTCCAATGAGATTGCGCATCCCGGTGCAAATACGATACCCGTATCGCCTGTTTCGGCGAGTACATCCGCCAATCGATCGACCAGCAAGTCCTCGACTTCCTGCGCATTATCAGAAAACGTCAGATCGGTTTTCGGCGAGATGCCGCCGATCAGCAGCTTGTCCGTCAATGCCCGCAGCTTCCGGAAACTCAAGCGGGTCGGATCCTCAGCGTGATCGCTGCCGTCTTCCCAGTTGATTGCCTGGACATCGTAATCAATGAAACGTTCCACAGCCAGATCGACATGCCCATGTGCATGCAGGATGTTGAACCAGGTGCGGTCGTTGATGTAAGCCAAAAGGTCATCCGTATAAGGTTTGGCGAAAGCTGCGTAGTCCGCTTCGGAAATATCGCCGCGTTGGCTGTACTGCTCGGCGATGAAGAAACCGTCCACGCCCGCAGCGATCAATTCGTCCACAAATACTTTATTCGAGGCATGAAGCACATCGAGCGCTGCTTTCAATTCCTCACGGTGGTTCTCCAGAAAATCTGCGATCGGGCTTTCTTCCGGTCCGTCGACGATATGCGCGATCGAATCGTTACCTGGCGCAAATTGCTTCACCCATGACAAAGGCGAGAAGACGGTGCCGACGACCACTTTTTCGCCGCGATAGTGATCCACGATTTTCTTGGCAAAAGCGGCCTCGCGTTGGAGAACAGGGTTATCGGCTTGCAAAGGCTTCAAGCGCGTCAAATCTTCCGCGTTCCGGATCGGATACTCCAGGATTTTTCCAGCCCATTCCTTCGCATCCGTCGAGAATTCGATAGGAGCTCCATAGGCTTCAACGAAGAATTGGCCTTGCGACATCAGCTTGATCAGATCCCAGTCGTTCTCATCGGTAAACGCGATCGTCGCTGCGGCAAATGCCTCGACGTCCCGATCGACCAATGGCATGTGACGCCAGCCTGAGATGGCCGGTCTATCCAAAGGTTGCTGTGCGAGAGCTGCTTCTATTCGTTTTCTTCCATTAAATTTAAATTTTCCTGTCATAATGTGCGTCCTCCTGTTCGATTGGTGTCCATGTCTGCGTTGCTTGCGACCGGTAAGCGGCGTCAAGAATGCGCAATGCGGTTATCCCCTGTTCCGCTGTCACAAACGGGTTGGTATCCTCTTCGATGCTTTCGACAAACTTGTCGACGATCGGTGTCAATGGTTCTGCATATAAGCCGTCCTGCGAGGGATCATCCAAGTAGGTCTTTTCCCCGTTCTTCCGGTAAAGTGCCACCGGATGCCCGTCCGCATAAGTAATGGCCGTGGCCTTTTCTCCGTAGATGACGGTCTGCCTTTCGTTCGAGTAATCGAACCAGTGGGTCAGCAGCGTTCCCTGGATACCCGAGCGATGCTGCAATTGCAGTACCGCATAATCCTCATACGGAACCGGGCTTCCGTCCTCCAACTGCTTGGCTTGCGTCATGGTGTGGGCCAATACTGCGATGACGGGATCTTCACTGAACAAGTAGTTCAACAAGTCGATGCGATGGACGCCCACTTGAGCCAAAGCCCCGTTCGTATGGCCGATGCGGTCGTAGAAATCAGGGAATGCCGTACCCCAACCGTCATTTTCCTGGCCTTGGTTGGCCAATGTCGTCCGGTAAGCATGGACCTTTCCGAGCGTCCCTTCCGCCAGCAATTTTTTCAGCAGCTGATGCGCGGGATAAAGCCGTTGGTTATGGATGATCATCAGCTTTTTGCCCGTTTTTTCGGCTGCCTGCTGCATTCGTTCCGCCTCGGCCACCGAATCCGCCATCGGCTTTTCACACAGCACATGCTTTCCTGCTTCAAGCGCTGTGATGGTGATCGGGCTGTGCGATTGTTCATTCGTAGCGACGATGACGGCATCGACCGTTCCGTCTTCCCAGATTTCCTCCAGGTTTCGGTAGACTTTCCCGCCGTACCTCTTTTGGAAAGCTTCTGCTTTGGCGATCGTACGGTTATAGAATCCAATCAAATCGACTTTTTCGTTTTTGTGGCTTAGAGGGGCGTGCCTCTGTTTCGAAACATCCCCGCAACCGATGATGACAATCCCGACCATGGGACCCCTCCTTTCTTTGCCTTCCGATTCTTCGGAAGGCGGCTGTTTCAGTTATGTGCTTGATTCTATCACGGCTGTTCTGTTAAAAATAATACCGATTGTCTATCAGGGTTGACCGCCTGTGCCGAACACCGTCGCATTCCTCACTCAGTTATGCAGAGGGCTCGCTTGTTTGCGGTTCTTGCCTGATACGCCGGCAGCTGTATCCCGGACCAATGTCAAACGATCCAGTTCGATCTGCGGATTGACGGTGCAGTCCGCTCCGATGATGACGCCTGTTTCGCCGATTTCTTGGATGAGGTCGGCTGTGTATTGGGCGATATCCGCCTTGTTTCCCGCATCCAACAATGTGCCTGCGTTATTGTCGAAGCCGCCGATCACCGCTTTGTTGCCGAAGAAGTCTTTGCCTTCTTTCAGGCTGATTTTTTCCGTGTGGACCGCCCAGTTGTAGGCTTTTGCTTCATAGTCCCGGTAGTACGACAAGTTGTTTTGATTATGCTCATAGCCGCAGATGTGCAGGATGTTGTAGTCGCTGACTGCATTTGCCGCCGCCAACACATCCAATTCACTCGGCGCGATGTAGGTGTGGTAGGCTTCTATCGTCGCTGCACTGGTTTGGACATTCTGCACGCTCAAGTAGATGCCGTCCGCACCTGCTTCTTCGATGACTTTTTGTGCCAGAACCGCAACGTCCTTGGCGATTTCGTTCGCCGCATAAGCGAGAGCGCCCGGATCCGTTTCAAAGAAACGGGTGAATTTTTCGGGATCCTTATCCCACGCTTCGAAGGCAATCCGGATATAGTTCGCCGGCGAAAAGATATTATAGAAGGTTGCGATTTCGCCGTTGAAGGATTCCTTGATCTGTTTTACCGTTTTGACCTGCTCCGTTATCCACGGGTGGTCAGGCCCCACAGCCTTGAAGTTGTATAAGTCATCCGCATGCTCGACGGTTTTTTCCAACAGGCTTGGATGCCCGAAGAAGCCGTCGCTCATGATTTTCACGAAATCAGGATTGAAGGCGTCGTAGAAATCCTTGTGCCCGTCGATCACTCGGTCCAAAACCAATCTGTCCTCCAAACCACGGAATTGATCATCACCGAAAACAAAGTGAAACCAAAAGCCAACCGGCACACGCTCCGTTTCTTTGTTGTCGAAAGCATCAAAAATCAATTTTCTTCTGTTATTGTCTGCCATGTATTTTTCCTCCTCGAATGTAATAAAGTGTAATAAAAAATCGCCCCCTCTGGATCGATTCCAGAAAGGACGACGGTTAGATCGCGTTGCCACCTTGCTTCATGACAACCTTGCGATTGCAACCTCAACCGGTACTGAAGGATGCATTATCCTCGATACCGCTGCCTGTCTAACGGGGGCGTCCGGACGCACCTGAAGGAAACTTCCTTTCAGCGCATCAACTCTGAGGCCATTTTTCCTGTGTTGCCGTCCGCTCTTTCTCACCGACCAAGAGCTCTCTGAAGGACTATCCAACAAGTACTTTCCTCTTCTTTGCTTTTTTCTGTATGGCTTTGATTCATAGACAAAGTCTACCACCGCAGCCACGGCCTGAAAAGCACACGATTCCGAACAGGATTGACAGGAAAAAGCGAACACTGGGTGGTTGGGTTAGGTATTCCTGGCGTAAAACATGGATAACGGCCAAGTATTAATCTTATTTGGAGCGTGGACACGGAAAAAGATGAATAACGGAAAAGTATTCATCATTTCGAGTGTCTGGCATCCAACAAGGATGAATAAGATTCATTTATTCATCCTTTCAAGCCGCTGCCGGACGAAAAGGATGGGTAACGACAAATTATCCATCTCCATGCGAAAAAAGGGGCCCCTCACAATTAAATGAGATAGACCCTTTCTTATCTATTTCCTTCTGGGATTTCCGATAATTCTTTCAAATTGTCCAAACTTGACGAACTGCCCCCGCCATCCACAAACATTCAAAGTCCTTTGATCTCCGCAAACTTATCCGCGTACTGCCTTGCCACTTCAGTAACCTTACCAAAGCCACCGGTCGCGGCAGGTGCCAGCAAGTTGCCGCCGACACCGACCGCGATGACCCCGGCATCGAACCATTCCTGCATGTTTGCCAGGCTGACGCCGCCTGTCGGCATCAGGTTCAGATGCGGCATCGGCGCTTTGAAGCTCGACACGATACTCGGGCCGTAGGCACTACCTGGGAACAATTTGATGATGTCGGCGCCGCTCTTCAGCGCTTCCTTCATTTCCGTGATCGTCATGCAGCCCGGCAGATACGGGATTTGGTACAAATTACACAGCTCAGCCGTCTCTTTGTCGAAATTCGGGCTGACGATGAACTCCGCACCTGCCAAGATCGCCAGGCGGGCAGTGATGGCATCCAATACAGTCCCCGCTCCGACCACCACTTCCGGTTGATCCTTGTAGACTGTTGCCAATTCGCGGATCACTTCATCCGCATTCGGGACTGTGAATGTCAGTTCGATGCCCTTCAGCCCACCCGCGACGATTGCATGGCTGGCTTTCAGAGCCTCTTCTTTCGTGGCGCCGCGGACGACTGCCACGACCCCCGTTTTTTCCAAACGATTCAAAATAGATACGCGTTTCATCCATCTCCCACTTTCTATTTTTCTTTTATACTTCAAAAACGTGCACTAACTTTTTTGTCTCAGATTCATACCAAAACACACTTTTTACAAGTGGTTAGCACGCCTAGTTACCACTTTCCCGGAAATCCAGGTTGTCTTGCGAATACTATCGATGTTGACAATTCAGGAATAGAAAATATACTTAGAACAGTAATCACCGGTTCTATTAGGAAAGGATTTGTAACTTGAAAAAGAAAGAATTTATTATCCAAGATTTATTAAGTAAAATCTATCAGAAACAATTCTCGAACGGCAAATTACCTGATCAACGAGCGTTGGCAGAAACCTATCACGTCTCCCGTTATACTATCCAAGAAGCGATTAAAAATTTGAACGAAATCGGCATCATTAAAGTCGTGCAAGGCTCGGGCATGTATGTTTATGAGAACCTACAAAATAATCCTTTAATTTTCAATTCCTTGACCAGGACTCCTTATAAAAGGATTTCATCAAAAATGATTTCCATTAATAAAGAAAAATCTACTCCTGAAGAAGAACAAATCTTTCAGTTAGGACGGTCTGAAGAAATTTGGACATTTCAGCGTGTACGTGTTGTTGATTATAAAATTGAACAAATTGAAGTCTCAAAAATGCCCGTTTCGCTATTTCCAGATTTGAATAAATTTCATATTGAACATTCAATTCAAGAGTATGTTCAAAGTCTTGGGTATAATATTTCTCACTATATTACTAGTTATAGTCCAACTGCTGTAACCAAAAACCAAGCAGAGCTACTTTTGTGCAAGAAGGGGACACCTGCCATGAAAATTACAAATCGGTGTCTGTTGGATGATGGGCGAGTGTATGAATATAGCGAACTTACGGCGATAGATTACACTTGTACCTATATCACCCCTTTTGACAAAGAAACACATAAATCCAGGCAAAGTTAACCTAATTGGCTTTGCCTACGGTGTTACTAGCGTCCCGTCAGGTACACGGCTCTGAGTCCACTCATGCGGGCGATATTCGATAGGGAATTCTTCAGCTATCTCTTCTATAAAATCTATTCCAATACCAGGACGTTCAATGGGATAGAAGAAACCTTTCTCGGGTTCAGGAATATTTTTGAATATTCTTTTTGTGTTTTCTGGGATATCAATATTTTCTTGAATTGCGGCATTATGCAAATGGATATTTAAGTGCGTATTCACTGCCAATCCGACTGGTGAGATATCTGATGGCGTATGCCAAGCTACTCGAACACCAAAAGCATCACAAAAATGAGCAAGCTTCAGTGCTGGAGTTATGCCACCAATTTGGGAGACATGGGCTCTCATATAGTCTAACCGTCGCTTGATAATCAGTTCTTTCCACTCCATTGGATTGTTGAACAATTCGCCTGTTGCGATAGGTGTAGAAGTTTGATTGCGTACTTGATCCAACCATTCATTTTGGTTTGGGGGAAGAATATCTTCCAGGAAATATAAATTATATTTTTCTGATTTTTTGGCAAATTGAACTGCTTGATTCGGGGAAAGCCTTTCGTGTACATCATGCAACATTTGAAATGAATTACCGTATTTATTTTGAACTGCTTCAAACATTTCCAAAGTGGTATTCATATATTCATTTTGATCGAAATAAGATCCTTCCAACGGATTCTCAGGTGTTTCTACAGTTTCAGCATTTCCTCCATAAAATCCTAGTTGACAACGAATATATTTGTATCCTTCGTCTAAAAACTTATCAATCTCATCATAAAGAGTGTCTAAATCCTTTGCTACTGCATGCGTATAAGCAGGAATAGCCGTACGTGCTCTCCCACCCAACAATTGATACAGCGGCATATCAGCTAATTTTGACTTGATATCCCATAAAGCCATATCGACCCCTGAAATAGCGTTATTAGTAATAGGACCATTTCTCCAATATGAATTTACTGTCATCATCTGCCATAAATCTTCAATTTGGTTGGCGTCTCGACCAATCAAAAGTGGTTTTAGATACTCATCAACTACGCATTTCACCGCCAATGGCCTAAATTGAAACGTTGCGCACCCTAACCCAGAAATACCTTTATTTGTTTCAATTTTAACGATAACTAGATTATGTCTGTCTGGCTTTATTGCAAAACTCTTTACATCTGTAATTATGGTTGGCATCATTTATCATCATCCCTTAAATTAGTGTCCCTTACGTTGCTATTGAATCATGTCCGTATATACGCTGTCAATTTGGAATAAAAAACAGCGCTTATAAAGGAAAGAACCAGTCCAATTCTAGACTGTCTAACGACACAATACTTATATATCAACGTTTTTTTGTGATTTATATGTAATTAGGACTGGTTTTACAATCGCGGATATTATGCTATGATTCATCTTGCAAGCGGACACATAGCTATGCGAAAATAAATGAGTGAAGGATGAGTATAATGAAACATGAGGATGTTGCAAAGCAGATTATTGACAATATTGGCGGCATAGAGAACGTAAACAACGCTTGGCATTGTATGACCCGGTTACGGTTTAACCTTAAAGACATTCAAAAGGTTAACTATGATAATCTCAATAATATCTCTGAAGTTATAGGTACGAAATATCAGAGTGATCAATTACAGATTGTTATTGGTACAAATGTCGAAGATTACTACGCACCACTATCAAAGCAATTAGGTCTTGACCTTGCTAACAATGAGCTCAAGCAAGAGGTTAAGAGTAAAGGTTTAGTGTCAGTATTTATGGATACTGTATCCGGTGTTTTCGGACCTATCGTACCAGCTATCGCAGGCGCTGGAATGATCAAGGGGTTAATAGCCGGTCTGGTTGCATCAAATGTGATCTCTAATACCACTCCGACGTACCAAGTAATCAATATGTTAGCAAGTGGTGTTTTTACTTTTATGCCTTTCTTTGTTGCTGTATCCGCTGCAAAAATGTTCAAAACAAACCAGTATTTGGCAATTGCTATCGCAGCTACCTTACAATTTCCAACAATGACAGAAGCCGTTGTCGCAGGAGAAATTTCACAATTCTTATTGTTTGGAATTTTACCAGTACCTGTTTTCAACTACGCCGGAACCGTAATCCCGATAATTTTTGCGGTATTAGCGCTTAGCTACATTTATCGATGGGTTGACAAACATTTACCTGAAGTATTAAGGACAGTTTTTACACCTACAATTTCTTTATTTCTTTCCGGTATAGTCACATTAGTTGTAATTGGCCCAATCGGTATTCATTTAGGAAATCTATTGGCCGATGGAGTAAGCTGGTTATTTACCATATCGCCAGTACTAGCTGGTGTGGTGGTCGGAGTAATTCGTCCAATTGCTATCCTAACTGGACTACATCATGCGATGACACCAATCGCCTTACAAAATTTTGCAACCCAAGGGTATGACATGTTGATGCCTATGATGTTGATGGCAAATATGGCCATCACAGGCGCGACTGCAGCAATGTATACCAAAGTAAAAACAAAAGAAGAAAAATCAATCATTGTCTCCGCCGCTGTATCTGGCTTACTTGGGATTACGGAACCTGCATTATTTGGGGTTTTAACAAAATACAAAAAAGCATTTATTGCCGCTTCTATCGGAAGTTCAGTTGCTTCTGCTTTCATAAGTTTCTTTGGAGTTCGAATTTACGGATATATTCTCTCGAGTATTTTTAGTTTGCCAGCCTACATCGGAGAATACTTCATCTTTGCAGTTTTAGGCATTGGGATTGCTTTAGTACTTTCCTTCATCATTGTTTATGTTACGGTACCCAATCAATCAAGTACCTCTCTAGCTAATGAAGTTGAATTACTATCAGTAACTGACGGTGTTTATGTTCCATTAGAAGATGTGTCAGATGATGTATTTTCTAGTAAGCTAGTTGGAGATGGCTATGCAATGAAATCAAATTCCGGAGATATCTATGCACCCGTTAGCGGAACTATCAATACAGTATTTCCTACGAAACATGCCATTGGTATTACTACTGATAACGGCTTAGAAATATTGATTCATATGGGTATTGATACAGTAAGTTTAAATGGAAAGGGATTTGATGTATTCGTTAAAAAAGGAGAATCTGTTACACCACAAACAAAAATTGCTCACGTGGATCTACAAACTCTTGCGAATGAAAAGAAAGATTCATCCATCATAGTAGTCATTACAAATATGGATAAAGTTTCTAAATTTTCAGGCGAATACAAAATGGAAGGCTTTCATAAGAACGGGTCTCCGCTAGAAAAAGCGATTTTGGCTTAGTTCTTTCAAGGTATAGATTAAATACTTCAATAAAAAGGGGCTGTCTCATTTGGAGATAGCCTCTTTTTATTTATACATGTTCACATTCTGCGGCATGAGCCGCACGGAAAACCATGGATAACCGAAAAGTATCCATGTTTTCGAGCGTCTGACATGCGAAAAAGATGAATAAAATTTATGAATCCATCTTTTCGAACCACCACCGGACGAAAAGCATGGATAACGGCCAGTTATCCATCTTTCCGCGACAAACAGAGCCGCCTCCCAATGAGACGGCCAAAAATATTGCCTAGGTCAAGCAAAAAAAGGAACGGAAAAACGGGACATCCCCTGCTTTCCGTTCCTTTTCAGACATTACACGTTCACGCCAACCTTGGCTTTTTGATTCACTAATTTTTTGGCCTGTGCGACGATGTTTCCCACGGTCAGACCGTATTGTTCCTTCAGATAATCCGCTTTCCCGACTTGCCCAAAAGCTTCGCGGACGCCGACGCGATATTGCAAAGTCGGTTTAAGTTCGGCCAATGTTTCGGCTACCGCGCTACCGATGCCGCCGATGACATTGTGGTTTTC
Source organism: uncultured Trichococcus sp. (assembly GCF_963663645.1). Taxonomy (NCBI): domain Bacteria; kingdom Bacillati; phylum Bacillota; class Bacilli; order Lactobacillales; family Carnobacteriaceae; genus Trichococcus; species uncultured Trichococcus sp. Next base: position 1,201,346 of record NZ_OY760503.1, on the reverse strand, counting down.
TGCCGTCACGATAGCGCCTGTTTCAGCTGCCTTCAATAAAGCCGCTTCATTCACCGGTTTGACCCGGTAAAGGTCGATGACCGTGGCCGAGATGCCTTCTTCCGCTAACTGATCTGCAGCTTGCAGGGCATCGGCTACCATGATTCCCGAAGCGATGATGCTGACGTCGGAGCCTTCCCGCAATAGCTTGAAGCCGTCTTCGAAAGTTTCGCCTTCCGGATAGATTTCGATCGCATTTTTGCGGATCATCCGCACATAGTTCAAGCCATCGGTATGGTACGTTTCTTCCAGGATAGCACGCAAGCACTTGTCATCGCTGGCTTCATAGACATGCGCATCCGGGATGGCACGCAATAAGGACAACTCCTCGAAAGGCATATGCGTTCCACCATTGGCCTCCGCTGTGACGCCCGCATCCGAGCCGATGATGGTCACATTCGTTCCGGCATAAGCGACCGAGATGAAGATCTGGTCGAATACCCGTCTGCTCGCAAATGGTCCGAAAGTATGGATGTACGGTTTGAATCCGGCTACTGAAAGTCCAGCGGCACAACAAACCTCTTGGGCTTCCATGATGCCCACATTAATATACCGGCCGCCAAGTTCATCCTTGATTTTATCCGTGGACATCGAGCTCGATAAGTCTGCTTCCAGCACAACGATGCTGTCGTCTTTTCTTGCTTTATCCAACAAAAATTCACGGTATACTTCGCGCATTTCTGTTTTCCCCAATTTCGCTTCAAAAGTCATCCTTATCTCACTCCTATCTCAATGCCGATTTTTTCAGTAGTCGCTTCGATGGCGGCCTTCGCCTCATCATCCACGCGAATGTGGTGGTTGCTGTACATGTCTTCAATGTACGGAACCCCTTGTCCCTTCACCGTGTCCAGGACGATGGCGGTTGGTTTGTCGGTTAGGGATTTAGCTCTTTCAATCGCTCCGTTGATTTCCTCAACCGAAGAGCCGTCAGCTTTCAGCGTATGGAATCCGAAAGCAGCGAATTTCGCTTCGAAATCAAACGGATTGCAGATTTCAGTTGTATAGCCATCGAGTTGTTTCTTGTTGTCATCGATGAACAGAATGAAATGATCGAGCTGTCTATGAGCGGCAAACTGGATCGCTTCCCAGCATTGTCCTTCGTTCAACTCTCCGTCGCCCACGATGCAATACGTGTAGTTTTCTCGCCCGGCAAGTTTATTCCCATAGGCAATCCCCGTGGCAGCGGAAATGCCTTGCCCCAGCGACCCGGTTGTCATATCAACGCCCGGTGTTTTGTTCTTATCTGGATGCGACGGCAAATTCGTACCGTTCTGGTTCAGTGTGTAGAGCCAATCCTCCGTAATAAAATCTTTTAGGAATAAGGTAGCATATAGAGCAGGCCCGGCATGCCCTTTGGAAAGGACGAAAAAGTCGCGGTTCAAGTCATCCTTTGTTTCCGGGCTGACCCGCAACTGATGCCCATACAGGACGGCGAGCGTCTCTACAATCGAAAGACTGCCGCCGTAATGTCCGTACCCCATATAGTTCAATTCTTTTAAGGTATAGTACCGAATCTGATCTGCAAAGTGTCTTATTGCTGTGCTATCCATCTAATCAATATCCTCCTTTATTCTGCAGTTACTGTTTTTTTATCTTTGTCCAGTGCAGTCAAAGCCAACATGATTGCGATGACGATTGCGATACCAATCATGATTGCTGTCTTGCCACCCATATTGGCCAAACTGCCAAGGATGATGCCTGATGAAGCAAAGTCGGCATCTGAGAATGTGGACCCAGCAAAACCTAATTCACCCAATACTGGCAGTAAGAATAGCGGCAAGAAGCTGATCAACATACCTTGCAGGAATGAACCGGCGATTGCTCCTCTTAATCCTCCTGAAGAATTCCCGATGACCCCGGCAGTAGCTCCAACGAAGAAGTGTGGGACTACACCCGGAAGGATGATGACACCGCCAGTGAAAATCATGATGACCATGCTGACAAGTCCACCTACAAAACTTGAGAAGAAACCGATCAGTACAGCATTTGGTGCATACGGATAAACGATTGGGCAGTCCAATGCTGGTTTTGCATTCGGTACCAATTTATCAGAAATCCCTTTGAAGGCCGGAACGATTTCATTCAGGATCAGACGAACACCAGCAAGGATTACGAACACACCAGCTGCGAATGAACCGGATTGTTGCAAAGCGAAGATCAGATAGTTCGTTCCGCCGCTTAAGTTTTCTTGGATGTATGCAGAGCCTGTAAACAAGGCAACTATCGTGTAGAGGACAGTCATCGTAATCGCGATGCTGACGGTTGAATCACGAAGGAAACCAAGGCTCTTAGGAAAGTTGATATCTTCCGTAGATTTTTTCTTGTCGCCAACCAATTTACCGACATATCCACTCAATGCATAGCTGACGGCACTAAAGTGTCCCAAGGCTACCGAGTCATTGCCTGTCAATTCAACCATGAAGCGTTGAACCAATGCCGGCGATACGGACATGATGATTCCTAAAACCAATCCACCGAATAAAATCAGCGACAGAGAAGTGAAGCCGGCAACGGACATGATTACCGCAATCATGCACGCCATGTATAGCGTATGGTGCCCAGTCAAGAAGATGTATTTGAATTTAGTGAAGCGTGCAATCAGGATATTGAAAATCATCCCTGACAACATGATAAGGGCTGTACTTGTGCCGTATTGATCTAATGCGACAGCTACGATTGCTTCATTATTCGGAATAACACCTTGCATGTTGAAGGCTATTTTGAACATTTCCCCAAAAGGCTCCAACGCACCGACGATCACGCCGGCTCCTGCAGTCACAACCAGGAACCCGACGAATGTCTTTACGCCGCCTTTGACAACATCTGTGGTTGATTTATTTTGAAGCACGGAACCTAGAACAGCGATTAAAGCTACTAAAATGGCAGGGGTACTGGCAATGTCAATCAGGATATCTAATAGTCCATTCATAATCTCTACACCTCTTCTATTTTATTTTTATCCGACCAAACCTTTGTCTTTGCATGCTTGCGTCACTTTTTCGCGCAGTTCATTCATGTCAATAATGCTTTTCAAGAAGCGCACATCGCCGAGATGTCCCGCAGAATTCTCCAGGTCTTGCCCAACGAACCACACATCCGCTTCACCTGGACTTGCAGAACTTAGATCGTAATGCTGCACCGTTACTTTGTCGCTTACCCCCAGTTCCCTTAAGATCGATTGAATGTTCATTTCCACCATAAAACTTGAACCCAAACCTGAACCACACGCTGCTCCAAATCTAACCATTGACTTTCTCCCCTTCACTGAACATATTTATGATTTCTTTGCTGGTAGTTGCTGCTTTCAATTCCGACAATTTATCTTCTGAACTCAGGATGCCGGTCAATTCCGACAATGCCTTCAGGTGGGTTTTGTTGTCGATAGCTGCGATGCAGATGATCGTATCCACTGCATGGGCCTCATCCCCCAATAGATTCACCGGTTCCTTGAGCCTCAGCATCGACATACCGATGCGGTTGACCCCTTCCTCAGGTCTGGCGTGCGGGATGGCAACGCCTTTCCCCAAGTCGATAAATGGACCGAATTCTTTCACTTTATTGATCATCGCTGCGATATAATCGCTCGAGATTGTGTCATTTTCCAATAACGGGTTTCCTGCAAAACGGATCGCCTGCTCCCAATCAGCGCACTGATCGGCAAATTGAATCGTATCCGCTACCAATAAATCTTTTAACATAGGCGTATATCTCCTTCCGTAGGCATCTGTTGGATTCAAAGTCATGCTCAACTCGTTCCGTAAGGCCCCTTCATTTTCAATTTTTGCATGTTTCTTGATGATCGCTATGAGCGCATTCAGGTCCGGTCCTAAATAACTGTCTACCGGAAAAGCATCCAGGACTGCGCGGATCAGGTGCCTTTTTGATTCCGCGTTCATCATCGGGTTCACTATGAATACGGGTTTAGTGGATTCGACATATACGGTTGAAAAGACGAGGTCATATTCCTTCGAATCGAGTTCGTAAAAACTTTCCAAATTGTGTCCATCTATCCAATTGATATTACTGAACATCTGCCGCAGCTCCGATAGCAAAATCAAAGATGAGCTGATGCCACTCGGACAAATGACCGCTGCCCGATAAGTACTTTGCTTATTGATTTGGCCTTCTATCTCACCACCGAAATGGATCGTGAAATAAGCGATCTCATCATCGGTCATCGTACCTTCCGCATATTCTTCTAACGGCTTAAGCGCACGCTTTACCAAAACAAACAATCTTTTGTGTTTGGCTTGGATCATTTCCGTCAAGACATTATCAAGCTCGATTCCGAAAAGAATACGGTAGTAGGCAGGTACCAGATGAAGATACAGGTTCCTGAAGAGTTCCTCTTTTCTTTCGAAAGATACGACGGCAATCCGTTCCATTTCGGAAATGATGGCCATTGTGATTTTCTTAAGGGCTTCATCTTCGCTGTTTTCCCATTTACCTTCTATCGTTCCAAGGAAAAGCATCACGATGAAGCTGATTTCCTCTTTCTCCCCTTGAATCTCGAGATCCTTAAACAAGTGGTGGTACACTTTTTCTGCCAACTCCCATAACGGGCTTGCCGACAAAACTTCTTGCTGCTTCTCTGTAAAAGTCAGCTGCCCTTGGACACGTGCTACCCGGATCCTTGTGTAAAGGATAAGATAAAGCGAGTCACGGATCCGTTCCTCCACATAATGCATGTTGTGTTCGTTTGCATAGGCTTTGATGATCCGGATGACCGGCTCAAGGTCGATCGTTTCCTGCCAATCTTCCGCAATGTAGTTCAATGCCCAATTGCCCGAAGCGTGCCGCAGCAACTGGCTGATGCTGTGGAAAGCCATCCGCCGTTTATCGGCCTCATTCCCCTCCAAGAAGTACCCTCTTGAACGCTGGTATTCCAAGGTAATTCCGTATTCGGACAACTTACAGCGCAGCCTTTTGATATCGGCCAACGTTGTGTTCTTGCTTACTTTCAATAAATCCTGATAGTGGAAATTGGAAATAAAATCTTTGCGGATGAATGTGTACAGGTAAAGCATATACATCCGCTCTTCTTCATCGAGATAAATCTGCGGTGAAGCAAAAACTTTTTGAAGCGCATCCTCCATGGCAATTAAGGTTTTGGGTACGGTGTATTTTTCCGGATCAACTAGCACCGTGGGAAAATCGTTTTTGGCCAACAACTCATTCAAGGTAGCTAAGTCTTGCGTGAGCACATTAGTCGGCTCATTCATTTTCAATCCCAATTCCCAATAATGCATCTGCGGCATGGCGATGATTTTTTTGAGGAGAATCAATAATCGATTGTCGTACATGTATACCCTCCTTACGAAACTTAGTATATCTTGCAAGCCTTTTCATTTGAAGCTTATCTCGGTCCAATCGTTTTCCCGAAATCGAAAATCGACTGGGCCCAATTCCAAAAACGCTTTCAAATCAAGGGAGATGAATGTTTGAAGTCGTGCTGTAGCTACTAGCGTTTGTGTATTTTTCTGAACAAACCAGAACAATAGTATTATTATAATCAATTTTTGAGTTGCTGCACCCTGAATTCGAGAGAATTTCATTATTGACCCCGTCATTCATCATTCTGCGGCATGAGCCGCACGGAAAACCATGAATAACCGAAAAGTATTCATGATTTCGAGCGTCCGGCATGCGAAAAAGATGAATAAATTTTATTAATTCATCTTTTCGGGTCACCGCCACCCGAAAAAGATGGATAACGGCCAGTTATTCATGTTTACGCGCAAAAAAGACGGCCGCCCTCGCCCCCAAGCATCCATCGTCACGCACCACCAAAAAGTCCTCCCAGCAAATGCTGAAAGGACGGAAATTTCTTATTATAGTTTGCCTTGCTCATTCAGTTTGCCCAGGAAATACGGCATCTGGACGCGCCACCATTCCCAGTCGTGGTGGACATCTGAGCCCCAGAAATCGATCCAGGCGGGGATGTTCTTGAAGCGCATCGCTTCTTCAATCTTGCGCGTGTCGCGGATGCTGACTTCTTCCCAGTTGCCTTGGCCGGTGGCGACGATGATATTGCCGGAACGGTATTTGTCCAGGAACCAACTGTCGTTCAGATTCCAAATGTAGTCGAGCGGCGAATTCTCATAGACGTTGCGGTCATGGTAATCCCCGAAGAAGTAACGGACATCGTAAAGGCCGCTCAGCGCGATGACGCTGTCGAAGACATCCGGATGGCGCAGGTAAAAGTTCAGGCTGTGGTAGCCGCCCATGCTGCAGCCGGTCGCGATCATCGGTCCTTGGTGGTTCGCCTGGTGCTTGATGTGCGGCACCAGTTCTTCGATGATGTAGCGGTCATAGCGTTCGTGCATATTGGCACGGTCGTACGGACTTTTCCATTCGCAAAGCCATGATTCGTTGTCGACGCTGTCCGGCGTGTAAAACTGCACCAAGCCTTGGTCGATGAACCACTGGCAGGCTTCGATCATGCCGAAGTCCGCGTATTCGTTGTGGCTGCCTCCGGATGATGGGAAGACGATGATCGGTTTACCCGCATGTCCATAGCGATTGAAACGCATCTCACGGTTCAAATGACCGCTCCATTGTGATGAATATTCTACGTGCATCTTATTTCCCCCAGTCTATTCGGTTACGGAAATCATATGGATGATGTCCATCAGTTCTTGGTATTCTGCCGCACGGATGACGTAGCCGAAATCCCCCATGATGGCCGCAAAAATCCCCGGCATTTCTTCAAACAGGACGACATTTCCACCGTAACGGACCATCACTTCCTCATGCGTGAAGCGGTAAGGATGGACGCCCTTGCGGCTGACGTAGCAACAGTAGTACGGCGTGTTCATCTGCGCCGTGAAATTGCCTGTCGCGACCAGATTCCCATAAGCGGCGTACAGATCGACATCATTTGCCCAGTTCCACATGTCCATCGTATGCCCGCCAGGCGGACGCAGGTTGGCTTCCAAAGCAACGAGGCTGCCGTCGGGTAAACGGAAAAACTCAAAATGGAAGAAGCGCTCGCGGACATTGAAGGCCTTAACGAGCTTGGTTCCGACTTCGCGCAGATCATCCGGCATATTGCGGTCTACATAGTAGAACATATCTGCATTCTTTTCAACGATTTCCAACACGGCTTTTTCGTACACCAGGGTGGCATCAAAAAGGATATTCCCTGCGGCATCGGTCAGACCATCATACGTGACGATTTTTCCGTCGATGAATTCTTCCAGAATGTAGGATTCATAAGGATTTTTCACATGGAAAAAATGCCCGAGCTCCTCTTCGGAACGGATCTTGTGCGTATCCGCCGCTCCTACGCCTGAATCAGGCTTGATGCAGACCGGAAAGCCATATTCGTGGCATAACCCGAGCGCATCGTGATAGTCACCGATGACACGCCCGCGCGCTACCCGGATCCCGACTTCTCTGAATTTTTCTTTCATGGCGGACTTCAGTTTTACGAAGGCCATATCCTCGTTTTTGAAGCCGAACACGTTGAAATCTGTGCGCAGACGCGCGTCCTGTGCCAACCAGTATTCGTTGTGCGATTCGATGCGGTCCATTTTTCCGTGCTTGTAAGTCAAGTAAGCCACCGCGCGCAGCATTTCGTCATAATTTTCCATATCATTGACGCGATAATACTCGGTCAGGCTCTCGCGCAAGTCCGCATCCAACAACTCAAACGGTTCACTTGCGACACCGAAGACATTCACGCCCGCACGCTTCAGACCGACTGCGAAATTCTTGAAATTACTGGGAAAATGGGGTGAGATAAATACATAATTCATGCTGATTCCCTTCTCTCTTCCAAACATTAGATTATAATGAGAATGTACCATTATGGCGGCAGATTTACAAGCGTTTTTCAGCCGGAAAGGGGAAATATTGATACAATCTAGGAGCTGTTCGGATCAGCTGAAGACCGCTAAAATCCATCCTCTCGAAAGCCATGAGCCGCTGGGCACGCGGATCACACAAAAAGCCCCTGCCCTCCCGCAGCTAAGGCGCGAGGGCAGGGGCTTTCTTTGTCTTGCAAGTCACTTCAAGATCATGCAAGAAACTCTGTAAGCTAATTATTTTTTGACCAACTCAAGCGGAGAAGCGATGTACGCATCCACTTCCTTGCCGGCAAAGAAATCAAAGGCTGCTTGTAAAGCAAGTCTGCCCATCTCTTCAGGTTGTTGTGCAACTGTTGCACTCATTCTTCCTTCTTCAACTGCATCCACGCCATCTTCCGTTCCGTCAAATCCGACCACTTGGATTTTCCCTGTCAAACCGGCAGCTTCTATTGCTTCAATGGCACCCAAGGCCATTTCATCATTTTGAGCAAATACCGCTTGGATATCCGCATGCGCCTGCAGCATGTTTTCCATAACCGTCAGTCCTTCAGCGCGGTCGAAATTGGCTGTCTGGCTGTCCAACAGATTCAACGACTCTTCAGCGATTTTCGCAAAGCCTTCTCCTCTTTCACGGGTTGCAGAAGCACCAGGAACGCCTTCCAATTGGACTGTGTTGGCTCCTTCTCCTGATAATTCGACAATATATTCTGCAGCCAGCTCTCCTCCGGCTGCGTTATCTGATGCAACCAGGGTAACCACTTCGCCGCCGTCGCTGGAACGATCGATTGTGATGACAGGGATACCGGCACTGTTTGCAGCCTCCACAGCAGGGGCGATCGCAGCCGAATCGACCGGATTGATCAATAATACATCGACTCCCTGTTGGATAAGGTCATCCACATCATTCGTCTGTTTTGCCGTATCATCCTGGGCATCGACAGCGATGATTTTCGTGCCGTTTTCTTCCGCCAGGTCAGTGATACCAGCTTCCAGCGAAACAAAGAACGGATTATTCAAAGTTGAAATAGAGACTCCCACAACCAATTCGGAAGCTTCCTTTTCTTCTACAACGACACTTTCCGCGTTGTCGCCTTCCAATGTAGCGCCTCCGCATCCAGCCAACAGTAACAAAGAAGCAGCAGTCAATCCCAATAATTTTTTCATTTTTATTCCTCCTATTTTTTGTTCTTACGATCCAATAAAACAGCGATGATGATGACAACACCTTTAACCACTTGCTGATAGAAACTCGATACACCCAACAGGTTCAAACCGTTGTTCAGCGTTCCGATGATCAGTGCTCCGATCAATGTCCCCACCAATCTTCCGCGTCCTCCGGATAGACTGGTTCCTCCAAGAACTACGGATGCGATTGCGTCCATTTCATAAGCATTACCGGCAGTCGGCTGAGCAGAGTTCAAACGTGAAGTGATGATGATGCCGGCGACTGCAGCCATCAATCCGGAAATGGAATAGATGGCGATTTTTATGCGGTCACTCTTGATGCCGGCAATGAACGCAGCCTTCTCATTCCCACCAAGTGCGAAGGTCTTTCTGCCGAATGTCATTTTGTGCAAAAGCACATACAGCACTCCGAAGAAGAGCAGCATCACAACTACCGGGAAAGGAATCCCGAAAAGGTAACCACGGCCCATGTATTTGAATATGAAACTGTCGCCGATTCCGGTGATAGGATTCCCATCCGTGTACACCAAAGTAAGTCCGCGATAGATCGTCATCGTTGCTAGTGTCGCGATGAATGGGGCCATTTTCCCTTTTGTGATCATTACACCATTGCAGGCCCCCAAGAAAGCGCCAAGCAGCAAGCCGATTCCCATCGCAAGGACAGGGTTCAGGCCGGAAGCGATCATGCCCGCCATCAAAGCGCTACTGAGCGCAAGCGTCGAACCTACCGAAAGGTCAATCCCACCCGTAATGATGACAAAGGTCATACCGAAAGCGATAAGTGCATTTGTGGAAACTTGTCTCAAAAGGTTCAGGAGATTGGCAGGAGCCAAAAAATTCGGGTTCATGATGGTGACAAATATGACCAACACAACTAATGCGAGCAAAGGGCCTAATTTATTCAGTTTTTTTGTTGTTGGACCCTTTTCTTTGGTACTTTTTAAGGCTTGTATCCCTAGTTTCATTTACATTACCCCCGTTGCTAATTTCATGATTTTCTCTTCTGTTGCCTCTCCACGCTGCAGCTCGCCGGATATTTCCCCTTCATGCACAACCACAATGCGATCGCTGACACCAAGCACCTCAGGCAAATCACTTGAAACCATAATGATGGCAACACCTCTATCCGCCAACTCATTCATCAATTGATAGATTTCCCTTTTGGCACCTACGTCCACACCGCGCGTCGGTTCATCCAAAATCAAGACTTTAGAGCCGATGCCGATCCATTTGGCCAAAACGACTTTCTGTTGGTTCCCTCCGGATAATCCGGACACGATATCATCGCGCCCTTCGGCTTTGACCTGCAAACGTTCCATCAGCAACTCAACAAAATCCTTCTCGGCTTGTGTGTCGATCAGCCCATTCTTGCGGAAACCGTCTATTGAAGGAAGACTGATGTTTTCACTGATGGAATAATCGAGAATCAAGCCTTCTTCTTTCCGGTTCTCCGTCAAGAAGCCGATTCCTTGCCGGATGGCATCATTTGGACTGGTAATGGTTATTTTCTTGTCTTCAAGGTACATTTCGCCACCGTCAAGCGGATCGATCCCAAAGATGCTCCGCATGATTTCAGTCCGCCCTGCCCCCATAAGTCCCGAAAAACCAACGATTTCCCCTGATTTGACTTGGAAGGAGACATCCTGGAATTTCCGTTCCGATGAAAGGTTCTTTGCTTCGAAAACGATAGGTCCGATCGTGGAAGTCTTCGCCGGATAATAATCAGCGAGATCCCTGCCGACCATTTTACGCACCACTTCATCATTCGTTGTGTCAGCTGTCCGCTTCGTATCAACGGATACACCGTCACGCATGACCGTGATGCGGTCACTGATTTTGAAGATTTCTTCCATTCTGTGGGAAATATAGATGATGGCCACATTTTTTTGCTTCAGGTTCTGGATAATCCTGAACAATACCTCGATTTCCCTTTCAGTCAGGGCTGCTGTAGGTTCGTCCATAATGATCACTTCACCGTCGGAAAGCAAGGACTTCGCGATTTCGATCATCTGTTGCTGCCCTACCGACAAGTTCTTCACTTCTTCATCCAGATCCAAGGTTACCCCCAACTCACGGAACGTCTCTAGAGCAAGCGCTCTCATTTTTTTGTTGTCGATCCATCCGATAGCGTTTTTGATTTCATTTCCCAAAAATAAATTTTCGACTACCGTCATTTCAGGCCACGTGTTCATTTCTTGATGAATAAAGCTCAATCCGAAGTTCTCCGCTTCCTTAGGGCTATCAAATTGCTTTGGGGTACCATCAATCAAGATTTCGCCTGCATCCGGCTTGTGAAGTCCAGTCAAAATATTCATCAGCGTCGATTTGCCGGCTCCATTTTCTCCCATCAAGGCATGGACTTCTCCTGCCTTGATGGTGAAATCAACACCCCTCAAAACGGAGTTGGTACCAAAACTTTTCGTGATTCCGTTCATCACAACTTCCATTTCTTTCCCTCCTAAAATAGGACTCCCGATTGCAGTATGATATTGGAATAAGGTGTCGCTTCCCCTGTGCGGATAATGGCTTTTGCATTACCTGTCATTTCCTTGAAGGTCTCATGAGTGACAAAGGCGACGTCAACGCCTGCCATCCGCTCCATCGTCCGCTCGAATTGGTCCGGGTTTTGTTCCTTTATCTCCTCAGCCAAAAATACTTTTTCCACTTCCATCTCTTCCATCAACAATTCCAAAACAGTCTGAAAGGCCGGATCATGCAAACGTATGGATAAATCGATCTTTTTGACGCCTTCCGGTATCGGCAGGCCCGCATCACCGATCACAACTTTATCTGTATGTCCCAGATCCGCTAAAACTTTTGCGATATCACTATTCAAGATTCCATGTTTTTTCATAATGCTCATTCTCCTTCAGTTCAGCTAGTGTCGGCATGCCGCCTTGCGCTCCAAATCTCTGTACGGATAACGCCGCTGCGAGATTCCCGAGTTGCAGGCTGGCTTCGATATCCATTCCTGATGCGATGCCTACCGCAAAGGCACCATTGAACGTGTCCCCGGCACCGGTAGTGTCCACTGGTCCGACAACGTACGCCGGAACGTTCCGCTCAACCGAGCCATCATGGTAGCAGACGCCTTTGGAGCCAAGTGTGACAATGAGTTTCCCAGGGTATTTCTTGATTCCTTCCGAAAGGGACAATTCAGGGAACATCATTTTGTATTCGCTCTCATTCGGTGTCAGGAAAGTGACTTTCTCCAATAAAGCCTCATCCACTGTCCTTGCAGGTGCAGGATTGTACAGCACTTTTACACCTTTCTCAAAGCACAGTCCGATAACGGCTTCGACAATCTCTTGTGGCACCTCATTCTGGATGACCATCAGCTCGACTTTCTCCAGTTCTGTTTCCAGGTGTTGCAGCCTTGCGCTTTCGAATGCGTTGTTCGCACCCGGGATATAAATGATTGCGTTATCGCCATCGACAATCGTGATGTGGGCTGATCCTGAAGGTAAATGTGTAACCCGTTCCACATTGCTTGTATCGATGCCATTGCGTTTCAGATTTTCGATCAGTTCCGTACCGAAAAGATCGTTGCCTACAGTCCCTACCATCGAAACGTGTCCGCCCAAGCGCGCACTGGCAACCGCTTGGTTAGCGCCTTTCCCTCCGAAAGTGGTCCTGAAGTCCTTCCCTGTAATGGTCTCCCCAGTTTCTGGGCGTCTGTCTGCTGTGACGACAAAATCAGTTGAAATGCTTCCTAACACCATAATATTACCCATTTTCCATCTTCTCCCTCAATGATTCTCTTATTATTAACGTTACAGGCAATTGTATCCTTTTTTTCAGAATGATTTTGTTTTCGATATGTCTGCAGAGAAGATCTGCAGCTTGATAGCCTATCTCATAAGCCGGTTGCGCAATCGTGGAAAGCCCAGGAAACATCAGTGCAGCGAATGGCATATCGTCATAGCCGATGATCTGAAGTTCCTCAGGGATACGGATCCCTCTTTTGATAGCTTCCTTCATGACTGCCAATGCGTACACGTCATTGGAGGCAATCACGCTGTCCGCATGAGGAAATTGATCCAAAAAATGCTGCGCAGTCTTTTCCGCCGAATCGAATTGATACGTATCGGTTTGATACAGTTGGTATGGGATATTTTTTTCGTTCAATACCTTCAGATTTCCGGAAAGCCGATCATGGGAACTAGGCACATCTTTCGGTCCGACCATGATGACGACATGTTTTGCTTGCCGCTCGCTGATGGCTTGCGCCGCCAACTCGCCACCGTGGAAATCGTCCGTGTGAACGGCGAATTCGATATCCTCACTGACCCGATCCAACAAAACAAATGGCATGCCATGGAATTCTTTTGTGCTCCCTTGTACTGCTGACAAGACTCCTGCCACATTATTCTGCGCGAAAATTTTCAGGTATTCTTTTTCCTTTTCGACATCCCCCTTCACATTTCCAAGGATGAGGCTGTAGCCGTTCTCGTTGATTTTATCTTCCACACCTTTAGCAACCAATGGGAAGAATGGGTTCGCGATATCCGGCAGCAGCAACCCGATCAGCTTGGATTTTTTTTGGTAGAGCGAGCGCGCCACTTCATTCGGTGAAAAATCCAATAACTTGATTGCTTTTTCGACCTTTTCGCGTGAAGCCTTCCCTACATATCCGCTGTCGTTCATGAACCTTGAAACGGTTGCGACGGATACACCCGCCAATTCTGCCACTTCCTTGATAGTCGCCATTCCCCTTCACCTCCATCAGCCGTAAATGTGTAACCGATTACACAAATAATATAGCACGCTTCGAAACCGTTTGCAACCCCTAGCTGTAAAAAGTTTATGCCTGTAAAAAAGAAGGATAGCAACTGCATCCATGCGAGAGCGGCTTTCCTTCTTAAGGGAGAAATATCACTTGAACAGCCAATCCAAATTCAGCAACTCCGGAAAGTTGAGCATCAGCCGGTTGATCTCGTCCAAGGTCAGTTCCCCCAACTCCATCTCGCCTGCCCGGATCGAATCCAATCGTTGCATCGCGACCCCACTCACGAAATCCAGTTCATCTGTCGGTTTGTTGACGAGGAAAATCAGTTCGAACAACGCGCGTTCGACCCGATCCAGAAATGTGTCATAACAAACTTCACCGATTCCGGACCGTTTTCCCGATCTGTTCGCTATCCTACCGCAAGCCGTAAGCATGTGGTCGATTGTTTCATCCGTGTCTGCATAAAAGATGCAGATCCTTTTTTCGTCCATCGAAAACGCAAAATTGTCGACATCGCGGAAGTTTGCGGAGATGTTTTCAAAGGCCGCGATCATGCCCGGCATCTGAAGGGTGATCGCCCTCGATACGAGCACATCGTCAATGAACATCCGTTTGGATAGGAAATTCAGTTCCAACGGGACGCCGTTTTTGCGCAACTCAAGCGCTGCCCGATTGATGATTTCGTTGCGGAAATCGATCATGCTGATGACCATATCCGGGTGTTCCCACATCTCGGTTCCATCAGCTGCCGCCACTTCATCCTCCTCACTGGGATCCCAGACTTTTTCCTCTACCTGTCGCTTAATTTCCTCCCAGTTATCGGGCATGCCGTAGACCATGACGAACTGTCTGCCTTGGCGATCCACCGCCTCAACGGTCATCATTTCATGAAAATAATGATACGCGAAGTCATCCATGAGGGCATATTCGATTCCATCGATCCCCCTGGTGCCGTAGGTGTTCGCCATGCTTGTGTAGAATTCTGCAGATTCGTTTTCTCCGACATAGAGCTGTTCATCCATCAAATTCAGATAGCGCAGTTCTTGGAAATTCAGTTCCAGGAACGGAAAGCCACCATCCTGAGCAGCCAATTCACTCAATCTCTCTTCAGGTATTTCATAATCGCGCAGTTCTTCCAACAAGTCTTCCCAGTCCGCTCCGAAAGAAAATCGTGCTGTCTCCTCATGACCCTCAAAAATATTGTCCTCATACATTCCTATCAGCCTTCCTTTCAGCTCGTATCCCATTCAGCCGTGCAATAACGATTCGGAACT
The DNA here is from genome assembly GCF_963663645.1 of uncultured Trichococcus sp. Lineage (NCBI taxonomy): Bacteria > Bacillati > Bacillota > Bacilli > Lactobacillales > Carnobacteriaceae > Trichococcus > uncultured Trichococcus sp. The sequence goes on along the minus strand of NZ_OY760503.1, from coordinate 1,186,308 downwards.
GCGCGCCCACAGTGCATCCCAGAGTTCGTCCGTTTCCGCTTCGGTCAATAGCGCATTTTGATAATCTTCCCAGAAAACGACATTCCGGTCCCAATCCTTGATTTCCGTGAAGGCTTTTGTTTCCTTGCAATTCGGGCAATGCATATGTTTGACGTGCCCCAATTTGCGCTGATCCGCTTTTCTGCGGTATATCAGCATCTGTGCTCCACATTCCTGGCAGATGAATTTGCTCTGGACCATGCTCTGATCTTTTTGTCTAATCATTTCCAACACTCCATTCCTCTGAATAATAAATCCGAAGGGACAGTGCTCAAAAAACAAATGGGTATCCGAAACGGTTGCAACCTTTCGATATCCTTATCATACACCTACACATATAGTGCAATCCACTATGTGAATATTTTTATATAATTGACTTTCATGCCCCTTGTGAAGACAGCCGTTATGAAGTCATCACCGGAAGACAAAGTAACAAAGCGCAGCAGGACCCAATTAGTCGAATAGCCTTAATGTATTCGATTATTTCGTCTTGCGTTGGAGGAAAATTGTCGAATGATTTCTGACATTCGACAACCTCATACTACTATACAGTTTTTCAGGCGCAGAATCGGAGGGTGCAGCGATTTACTCCGCATAAGCTAAGCACCACCACCCCTGCACATCGCCCAAAAGGCAAAAAGCCAATCTCCAAAAGAGACCAGCTTTTTGCATTTTCAAATAAATTTCAGTACAAAATACAGAATAAAGATACCCGTCAATCCGTACATCATTTTTGAAACAGCTTGTCGATCACCCGAGAATACTTTGATGAAGGTGTACAGAATAAATCCCCAACCGATGCCATCCGCGATGTTGAACGTCAACACCATCATCAGCACCATTAGGATAGCCGGGAAATAGTCCGTGAAATCATCAAAATTGATGCCTTTCAGATTGTTGGCAGCCAACAATGAGCCGACAATAATGAGCAGAGCCGAGATGACTGCCAGCGGAATAAGGGCAATGAAGGGAATCAACGCAATGGTGAACAGAAAATAAACGCCTACCATAAAGGATGTCAATCCGCTCCTGCCGCCCACCGCTATGCCCGTTGCGCCTTCCGCACTTGTGCAGGTGGAGCTGCATCCCAACAGACCTGCAATCATCACTGACAATGCGTTTGATTTAAGCGTTCGTTTCAGCACTTTGGGTTGTTCGGATGTCAAAAAGCTGACCTGTGTCCCTAAATTTTGGAAAACGACCAAAATCAAGAGCGAAAATACGGCAACCCAATAGTCCATCGACAGAATACCCGAAAAATCAAGCTGCAAGATGAACGGCTCCAAGGAACCCAAATCGATAAAGGAATAGGAAAAGGAACCGATGTCCGTTACCCCTAAAGCAATGGAAATGAGAACACCGAAAATGATCGTCCATAAAAAGTTGCCTTTTACATTTCTGACGAACAAAATCAATCCGATCAGCAGTGTTGCCAACAGCGTCAACGGCACCGGTTGAAAAATATTATTCAGTGCCACAATCGTACCCTCTGATGATACGATGATACCGCCATTCTTCAAGCCAAGGAAGATCAGGAAGAAGCCGACTCCCGCACTCATCCCTTTGATCAAGGTCACCGGGATGGAGCGGAGGAGTTGATTGACCACATTGAAATGCGTCAACAGGAAGAAGAGCAAGCCGACGATAAAGATGATCGACAAGCTTTCTTGCCAAGTAAAAGCGAAGGCGCCGACCAAAATGTAGGTGAAGAACGCATTATCGCTCATTCCGGGAGCCAGTATCAAAGGGGAATTGGCATACAGTCCCATCAGGATGTTGCTGATGGCGGTCGTCAGTATCGTCGCAATCACAACAGAATTATAATCCATGCCGGCTTGAGACAAAATCAGCGCATTGACGGCCACAATGTACACAATCGAGAAGAATGAAGTAGCGCTCGCCATCATTTCGGTTCGTAAGGAACTGCCTTTCTCTTTCACATGAAACAGTTCTTGCAATAGCTCCATCATCTCACGCTCGCGTCATAGTGGACACCCAGCGCCTTTGGTCCCCTCGTTTTTCTTCCTGTGAAGATAAGCGCCAATAACGTCACGATGTATGGCAGCATATAGAAGAACTCAGTCGGAATAGCACTTGCAAAATCCAGGATTTGGATCTGGTCCTTGATGGCTTGTGCGAATCCGAAAAGCAAGGCTCCCATCATGACGCCGTATGGATTCCAGCGCCCCAGAATGACTGCCGCAATCGCGATAAAGCCTTGCCCCGCGATGGTATTGAAGGAAAAGTTTCCGTTTGTCGTCAACACAATCGTCGCTCCACCCAAGGAAGAGATCGAACCACTGAGCATCACCGCCCAGAATTTAATTTTCATGACGTTGATCCCGGCAGTGTCGATGGAACCAGGATTTTCGCCGACCCCTCGCAGACGTAAGCCTGCAGGTGTGCGGAAAAAGTAAAACCCGAGGGCAAAAACCAGGATGAAGGCCAAATAGGTTGTAGGATAAGAACGGAACAGGGCATCGCCAATGAACGGCAGGTCGGACAATACCGGTATGTTCACTTTTGCGAACATGTTCCGTAGGCGTGGTGTATCCGCCGCGCCATCGAACAAAAGTTTCACCAAGAAAAAGGTGAAGTTGGCTGCCAACAGGTTGATGACTACCCCGCTGATGACATGATCAGCCTTGTATTTCAGTGTCGCCAGCGCATGCATCGCCGAGAACAAAGAAGTGAACACAAAGGCCGACAATAGTCCTATCCACGGGCTGAACCCGCCCATTCCCATCGACTCGGCAAAGTTGGCGCCGATAGCGGAGAAGAAAGCCCCAGAAATCATGAATCCTTCCACCCCTAAGTTGATGACGCCGGCCCGCTCGCTGAGCATCCCCCCGAGCGCACCGAACAAAAGCGCTGTAGCAAAAATCAAACTGCCGCTGATAATATTGGCTACCATCTATTTCGCCTCCTCTTTACGAAATTGTTTCTTTGGCAATACCGCTTTGACGATCCCTGGTGCTGCCACAAAGAATATAATCAGCGAGATCACAATACCGATGATTTCGCTTGGCACGCCAGCGCCGAACTGCATCCCTTGCGAGCCGTAATTCAAGGCCCCGATCAGGATCCCGGACAAGGTCGTTCCCAACGCGGAATTCCCGCCCAGCAACGCTATCGCCACACCATCGAAACCGACACCGCTTGTGGACGAACTGATTGCGACATACCCATACACGCCCAGCGTATCCAAAGTGCCGATCAAGCCGCCCAAAGCCCCCGAAAGGAACATCGTGCGGGTCATGATGCGGTTCACGCGGATGCCGGCATAGGAAGCGGCATTCGGATTCAAGCCCACTACTTTGGTTTCGTATCCCCAGCGGGTCTTCTCAAAGTAGTAGTAAAAAGCAAAGATGATGAATGGGGCCAGAAAGAATCCCCAGTGGATCCGTGCACCGCTGAATACCTCGTTCAACGAGGGAAACGTGATGCCGGACGACTCCTTGATCATGGCGGAACGTGCTGTTCCTTCCTGGGCCGCAAAATTCTTGATCAGAATATGGCTGAGATACAAAGCGATGTAGTTCAGCATGATTGAGCTGATGACCTCATTGATCCCAAACCTGGTCTTTAGGCCTGCAACCAAAGCACCCCATAATCCGCCCGCAACGACACCGACAAGGATGGCCACAATGCCGTGCAAGACGGGCGGCATCTCGATGAGCGTGCCGACCAAAAGGGAACTGACGGCGCCCATAATGATTTGGCCATCCACCCCGATATTGAATACCCCCGCCTTATTGGCCACCGCAACAGCAAGGCCACTCAAAATCAGCGGAATGATGGCGCGAATCGTTTCCCCGATATCATAAACCGATCCGAATACTTTTGTAACCAATGACTGATAGGCAATCAACGGATTGTACCCACCGATGACCATTACGATTGCCCCGATGACGAGTGCAATCAGTACGGCGATGATCGGAACCATTACATTACTGTTTTTTCTCTTTTTTTTCACTTTTTCCATGGTATCATTCCTCACCCGATCCTTTACCAGCCATCATCAGACCCAGCTCTCTGTCGTTAGTTGTCTCCGGTTTTGTTTCCCCGACGATTTTACCGTCGAAGATGATTGCTATCCGGTCTGACAAGGTCAAAATTTCCTCCAATTCGAAAGAAACCAATAAGATAGCGACTCCTTTGTCACGCAAACGCACGATTTGGCGATGGATAAAATCGATGGCGCCTATGTCCAGACCTCTTGTCGGCTGCACGATGATAAGGAGTTTCGGGTCGCGGCTGATTTCCCTCGATAGGATGACTTTTTGTTGATTACCGCCGGACATGCCCCGCACAACCGTATATTCATTTTCAGCACGGATATCATAGTTTTGCATCGCTTCCCGCGCTTCTTCATACATCCGCACTTTGTCCAGTTTGATTCCTTGGTTATGCTTTTCCTTGTAATATTCGATCAAAATCAGGTTTTCGGCTATATCGTTATCCAAAACAAGGCCATGCTTATGTCTGTCGGCCGGCACATAGCTCACACCGGATTCATAGATTTCACGCGTGGATTTCTCTTTGATGGAGACGCCATTGATAAGGACATCCCCCTCATCGAATGCGCGCATCTTAACGATCGCTTCCACCAACTCGCTCTGCCCATTCCCGTCCACGCCGGCAATCCCTACAATTTCGCCAGCCGCTACAGTCAGATTAACGTCGTCCAAAATACGTTTTTTACTTGCACTGAACGAAGTAAGGTTCGTGATTTCCAACACGGTCGCTTGCGGGTTGTATGCCGCTTTCGCGATTTCGCGGGAAAGATTCTTTCCGACCATCAACTCGGCAAGTTGTTCTTCATTCGTTTCAGCCACATCTACGCTGGCGATGAATTTTCCTTTGCGGATGACGGTGCATTTGTCGGCTACTTTCATGATCTCATTCAGTTTGTGGGTGATCAGAATGATGGACTTGCCTTCCGCCACTAATTTTTTCATGATCTGGAGCAGTTCCCCAATTTCATCCGGGGTCAACACCGCCGTCGGTTCATCAAAAATCAACAGATTGGCACCGCGATAAAGGCATTTCAAAATTTCAACTTTTTGTTGCATACCAACGGGCAAATCCTCGATTTTACTGGTCGGATTCACCTTCAACCCGTACTTCGTGGAGATATCGCTGACTTCCTTCACCGCTGCCTTCATGTTAATCCGGATTCCGTCCTTAGGTTCCATCCCTAAAATGATGTTTTCGGTCACGGTAAAATTTTCGATCAGTTTAAAATGTTGATGGACCATCCCGATGCCGAGGTGAATGGCATGATTCGGGTTCTCAATCTTCGTTTCATTTTCATAAACCGATATGGCACCGCCATCTGGTTGATACATCCCGAACACCACATTCATCAAAGTGGATTTTCCAGCCCCATTTTCACCAAGCAGAGCGTGGATTTCTCCACGTCCTACTGTCAGTGAAATATCATCATTAGCGACAAAATCGCCAAATTTCTTTGTGATGTGCTTCAATTCCAATACCTTTTCGACCTTCGTTTGATTCATCATAGTATTCTCCTTACGGCTGTTCAGGCACTGTGATTTCTCCTGAAATGATTTTTTCCTTATAGCTTTCCACTACATCCAGTACTTCTTTTGGCACATTGATATCGGAAGTATCAGCCAAACCTACGCCATTTTCTGCCAATCCTAGACGCACCACTTGCCCACCCGGGAATTCCCCGTCAGCTGCTTGTTTGGATATTTCATAGACCGCATTGTCGACATTCTTGATCATGGATGTCAAGGTAACATCATTCCCGAATTCCAAGGACTGATCTTTATCGACGCCAATAACCCAAACTTTTTCGCCGGCTTTGAAACGTTCTTGTGCTTCATTGAAAATGCCGTTCCCAGTTCCGCCTGCAGCATGGAAGATGACGTCCACACCATCGTTGTACATGGTGGAGGCAGCGGATTTTCCGATATCCACACGGTTAAATACCCCCGCATAGTTAACTACGATTTGTGCATCCGGATTGATTTCATGGACTCCGGCTTCAAAACCGGCTTGGAAGCGTTGGATAACAGGGATTTCCATTCCACCGATAAATCCGATCTTATCGGTTTCAGACATGCTCGCTGCAACAACGCCTGCCAGGAATGCCCCTTCATTCTCCTTGAATGAAATCGATACGATATTGTCGATCCCTTCGATATCGGCATCGACGATCCCCAATTTGGCATCGGGATTGTTTTTGGCTATGTTTGTAACCGCATCTGCTAATGTTGCTGCAGTTGCCCATGTCAAGTCCGTACCGCTGTTGACGAATTGCAGCAAGCTCGGTTCCACTTCCGCATCGGATTGTGGTTCCAGGTATTTCACATCGTAGCCGAAGTCTGTTTGTAATTTTTGCAAGCCTTCCCAGGCGCTTTGGTTGAAGGATTTGTCGTTCACACTGCCCAAATCTGTTACCATTCCGACTTTAAACTCTTTTCCGGCAGTTGAGCCGCTTTCGCTGCTGTCGCTTGAGCCGCCGTTTCCGCAAGCCGCTAATAGGGTTGTTGCCAATAAGGAAAGACCAATCGTTCTACCTGTAAATTTTTTCATCTGAATCACTCCTATGATTTGTTTTTTTATTTTAGCTCCGCCAAAAAACTTTTTCCGTGCTCTGCTTGTGGTACATCAAAATTATCCGCGATGGTTGCGGAAATATCCGCAAAATGATGGGCTGTGGTCAATTCCCCTGCTTGAACCAATTGCTTCGAATAGACAAGCAACGGTACATATTCACGCGTGTGATCCGTTCCCGTTGCTGTCGGATCGTTTCCATGATCTGCCGTAATGATCAATAGGTCATCTTCGGCCATTTGATCAAATATTTCCGGCATTCGTGCATCAAAGGCCATCAACGCTTCCCCGTAGCCTTGGACATCCCGGCGATGCCCGTACAGCGCATCGAAGTCGACCAAGTTTGTAAATGAAAGCCCTTCGAATGTTTGAGCCATAACTTTCAGCAATTGATCCACGCCGTCCATATTGCTCTTTGTCCGGATGGCTTTGGTGATTCCTTGGCCATTGAAGATGTCGTTGATTTTCCCGACGGCGATGACGTCCTTCCCGTTGTCTTTCAGCTGATCCAACACGGTCTTCCCGAATGGGTTCAGCGCATAATCATGTCGGTTAGCCGTCCTTTGGAAGGAACCGGGTTCGCCGATGTAGGGCCGTGCGATGATCCGGCCGATCATATAGGGATCATCTTTTGTGATTTTGCGCGTATATTCGCAGATATCATACAGTTCCTCCAAGGGGATGATACCCTCATGTGCTGCAATCTGAAGCACAGGGTCAGCGGATGTATAAACGATCAAGGCCCCTGTCTCCATTTGTTCCGGTCCCAGCTCGTCCAGGATGGCTGTTCCTGAAGCGGGCTTATTGCCGATGATTTTTCTGCCTGAGTAGGACGCTATTTTTTCCAACAGTTCCTCGGGGAAGCCATCCGGGAATACTCTGAAGGGCGTATCGATCTGCAGGCCAGCAATTTCCCAATGGCCTGTCATCGTGTCTTTTCCTGCGCTCTTTTCAGCCAACTTTGTCCAATAGGCTTTGCTTGGGTTCACTTTTTCTATCCCTTTTATATCGGCGATATTTCCTAACCCTAAGCTTTCGAGATGGGGCAGCCGCAATGCCATATTCTCGGCAATGTGTCCTATGGTGTGTGCCCCGCTATCTTGAAAAACTGCCGCATCGGGAGCCTCCCCAATCCCAACAGAGTCCAAAACGATCAAATGTATTCGTTTACTTTTCACGATACCCTTCCTTTCTGTTTCATGTTACAATTTTGAATGAGGTGAAATTATGAGTAAAAGTATTCAACTATTTGATGGTATGACCGACGAACAAGTACAAGCCATCCTTTCGAAGCTCCCATCAAGGAAGTACAAGAAAAACCATATGCTTATCTTCGAGGATGATCCCATCGAAAAAATTTACATCATCAAGAGCGGCATGCTGAAAGTTTATCGCATGTATGAAGGGAAAGAGCTCATACTCGGTTTCGTAAAAAAACACGAAATACTTGGTGAAATCGAACTTTTTTCGGACGGCAATGCCCTATCTTCTGTTGAAGTGATTGAAGATGGAGAAATTTACTATTTATCCCAAGCGGATTTCACAACGTTGCTGTATGAAAATAAAACCCTTCTGAAAAATATTTTCCGTATTTATAACCAAAGATTTAAAGCATTGAACAGGCAAATACAGAATCTCACATTCCATAGCGTCCACACCCGCGTCTGTCGTACCCTGCTTGACTTTATCGAAAACAGTGAGGCTTCCACTGCTTTGATTATCCAGCATACGAACCAAAGCACGATCGCCAGCATCATCGGCGCGACCAGGGAATCCGTCTCAAAGACATTCAAAGATCTGCAGGACGAAAAAATCATCGCGTTGGAATCAAAAAAGATCCGCATCTTAAACCTTTCTAAGTTGGAAGCTTACGCAAACATCTAAGTCCCTGATGTCGTGCCTTCATGTTAACAAAGAAAACGCTTTCCAAGAATGAACCCTTTAACAAAATAAGTGTGAACATCCTCACACTTACGCTGAGAGCGATTTCATAACGCTTCATCCTCCTTTGCTCTATCATTGGTACTAACCACTAAAGAGGAGGAAATCATTATGAGTCTTCACATTGATGCAGAAAAAGGGCAAATCGCGGAAATCGTTCTATTACCGGGGGATCCGCTTCGTGCGAAGTATATCGCGGAAACATTCTTGGAGGATGCGGTGTGCTACAACACCGTCAGGAATATGCTGGGCTACACAGGCACTTACAAGGGCAAAAAAATATCGGTGCAAGGTACGGGAATGGGGATGCCCTCCGCAACCTTGTACATCCATGAATTGATCAATGATTTTGGCGCCAAAAACTTGATCCGTATCGGTACATGCGGTGCTATCCAAGAAGATGTGCATATCCGCGACGTCATCATCGCACAAGCGGCGGCAACGGACTCTTCCATGATCTACAAAGATTTCGCGCCAGCCTATTTCCCGCCTATCGGAAATTATGACTTGATCAATAAAGCCTACACCCTCGGGAAAGAACAAGGAATGAACATCCATGTCGGAAATGTCTACTCATCTGACAGCTTTTACAGTGATTCCAATATCACAGACAATATGAGCAAATATGGCGTACTCGGGGTCGAAATGGAAACAGCTGGGCTTTATTACTTGGCTTCTAAATTCCATGTAAAAGCACTCAGCATCCTGACAGTCAGCGATCACCTGATCACCGGCGAATTGACCTCCAGCGAAGAACGTCAAACAACATTCAACGATATGATTATAGTTGCGCTGGAAGCAGCCATCCAGGAGTAAACGAGGAACCTCCAAACTTAAAATAATAGCTTGTTCCACAGGAAAAAAGCTGATTGCATAACCGCAATCAGCTTTTTTTGTGCTATCAATTTTCTATTTGGCTTAACATCAACTCATTTGGTGACTAATTACTCCCCAACCGTCTTCACGATGCTGTACGCATCCACAACCGACTGGTCGGACACTTTGTAGGTGGTGAAGGTGAACGAATCGTCAGTCACCTCGACATTCATGTAGGTCGGTTCCTCCAGCTGTAGGGCGACTGCGGCATACCATTCATAAATGGAAAGATCCTGCATTTCGTAATATTTGGAGTCGGAAGCCGAGTTTCCGGTCAAGTAGAGCGTGCCTTCGGGATCGACTGCCGCTCCCTCCTCATTGTAGGCGACTTCCCCGACGGCCGCATCGCCTTTCATCTGGAAGGTCCGCACATAGACATGATCGTGCCCCATCAAAGCGACATCGATATCCAATTCATCAAATGCCGGCACCAAACCCTCGCGCAAGGCAAGGACATCTTCATCTAGCGCATGATCCGCACTGCTGTAGATTGATTTGTGCAAAAGTACAATCCGATGGGTCGCATCCGGATTGGCCGCAATTGCGAGTTCCATCGCTTGGCGGTGCTCTTCGGTATCGTTCCTTTGGGTGTTCAAAGCGATGAAAAGCGTGTTCCCATAGGTGAAATAGAAGTCGCTGCCGGCACCGTCCTCACCCAAGCCGGTTTCATTCGGAGGATTGAAATAGTCCGCAAACGGGGTATAATCATGGTTACCAACAATGGTCATGATCGGATAGGTGGTCAGTTCTTCCGGGAAAAAATAGCCATCATACTGACTCAGATTGTTGGCGATATTGACCTGATCGCCGGCCGAAACGAAAAAGTCCGTATCCGGAAACATCTCGGTGGCGGTCGTCACGGTCCAGTCCCAACCATCTGCATCGATCTGTGTGCCGTCGCCCGCACCGATCTGCGGATCACCGAAGAAGAGAAAGTTGAAGGAACCGTCCCAAGCGGCTTGCGTTTGGAACGTGTACGACTCAGACCAAGCCCGGTAACCATCGCCGAATCGATAGGCATACGTTTGGTATTCTTCCAATCCTGTGACAGTCGCTTCATGTGTCGAATAGCCGCTCTGCGTGTCAGTAACGGTCGCTTCAAAAGTTTCAGTCGACACGACATTACCGTTTTCATCCAACAGGTTTAGTTCGACAAGCCCTTCTTTTTTCGTTTTCGGCGTGTGCCAGCTGAACGTCCGTTCCGTTTCATCCGAACCCGGGGAAAAAGCGATATAGAATGCGTCCAGTTTAGTGGGATCTTTGACAGTTGAACCCGACTCCATGACGGCAGAGTCCGACCCCGGTCTGTTCGAACAGCCTGTTGTAAACGCCATCAAAAAGAAAGTTGCAAAAAGGATTCTCATTCCGTATTTTTTGTTAAACATCTTCGATCCCCTCCAAAACGCCATCGGGCAACTTGCAAAAACTGATTCGCTTACATTATACAACACTAGGACATAATGAGCATTGCCGATGCTTGCAGTGGCGCAATCATCGGGAAAAGCACCCTTCTTTTACAGATTTCATCTTCATAGTGATATAATGGACACGAATGAATCCGTTACCAAAAGCGGTCCGAGAGGGGAGCCATTATTATGAATGAGTCTGAACTATTAGCGAACGGTTACCGAAAATACACAGGAGAACAAGTCGATGTCTACTTCAACTTAAGCGTCTGCACCTATTCCGGCAACTGCGTGAGGGGGAATCATGCGATCTTCGATACGAAAAGAAAACCATGGATCTTGCCTGATGCGGATTCGCCCGAAGAAGTGGCGCGCGTCATCCATACTTGCCCATCCGGAGCGTTGAAGTACCGCCTGAAAGGCTCGGAAGAAATCCTGCCGACCTTCCCGTTGGGAGCCATGCAGCTAGATAAAGCTGAAGACAGTCCTGAAGCAGAAAATGATTGCCCACCGGATGAAACTAAAAAATAGCCAACTAACCACGCCTTCTACCAAAAAATCACCCCCAAAGGACCTCAAGATCCTTCGCGGGTGATTTTTTTTATGCCTAAGTATTATTCATTCGTTTCATTCTGCTGCAGCTGGTTGCACAGCGCTGCGCGGTTTCCTCAAGTTCATCACCAACCGGAATACCGCCAATCCGAGCAGGATCGCCGCTTCTATATAGAAGATACCGCGCACCGAGGTCAAACGGAATAGCCGCTCCAACACCACGATTCCGTATGGCGAGAAAGCTGCACCAACATTGAATCCGACCAGAATGAGCGAAGTCCGGTAAGCCGCATTACCGGCGGAAGACGTGCTGACCTTGTTGAAAAGATAAGGAAGGAACGTCCTGAAGGAGAAGCCGCAAATGACGGCGGCGATGCTGGTCTGCAGGACACTGTTCGATGACGCGATCAAAAACATGCCGACGCTCATGACGGAAAATGCGATCGGCAGCGTATAGGTTCGAATGATCCGGTACACCTTTCCGAAAAGAAAACCGGCTGACATGGCCCCTACCCCGATCAGCGCCAGGATGTTGCTGCCGTCCGTCGCATCGCCGTATCCCAGTGTGGTCATCAAGGTCGTTCCCTTCACTGCGATGGACATGTAGATGATGACGGCTATGACCAGCAGCACGATGTAACCCAGGAAGTCCCGTTTGCTGAGAGCGGGCTCGCTGTTTTTTGGAACGGCCGCTGCTTTCATTCCCCCGTCCGCAGTCTTTTCTTCCCCGATATCGTCATACGCGACATTCGGGACGAACAGCAGGAACAGGATGAAGACGGGCAATGCGATCAGGTAGACCCAAAAGGAGGTTTGCCAATGCTGCTTCAACAACTGCCCGACGGTGAATGTCATGAACATCCCGCTCAAACCTTCAAACGCACTCTGGTAGCCGATCATGGCCGCCCTTTCGTCGCCTTCGTAAAAATGGCTGATGATCGCGACAAGGAGTGAATTGAACATACCCACACCGAAACCGAAGAGCGCCCGCGAAACTAAAATGATCCAGAAATTGCCGATCAGTGCCGGAATGATGCCGGAGACGAGGACGATTGCGATTCCGATCAGAATCGTGCGTTTGTAACCCAAATAACGCGCAAACAGATTACTCATCAACACCGAAATAATGATGAACAGGGATGGAATGGTCGACAGCATTTCCACGGTTTGCAGCGGAACATCCGCGAATGTTTTCGCCATGGCCGGGATATTGGCAGCGATGGCCCCTCCCGACACCACGACTAACGAGGCCGAGAGGATGGACATTTTCAATAGAAGGTTTTTATTCAAATCGATACCGCCTTTCCGCAATCAAGTACCTCTTAGCATTGTAATCGCTGACTTGTTGGGCTAAGCATAACACCTGAAGTGAACTCCAGGTCAAGGGTTTTCCACAAAATAGTTGAAACAATGCGGAATGGGTGCGCTCCTCCGGCGAGGGGGTTCCCACCGGAGAACAGCGGTATCTTGCGGGCTCTTCTCCGGATAGCTTGTCCTCATCGGAGAACAGACTTTAAATGTGAGGCGAACTCCGGCGTAGCCTCCGTTCGCAGGAGGAGAGCGCCAGCCCCGGTAAGGGTTGGCTTCGCCGGAGCTGATACGAGCGCAAATCTCTCACCTACGACAAGCCTTCGTTAGCCGGAGGACAGCATCCGGTCTCGCGCCCAGCTCCGGCCAACATTCACTCGCAGGAGGAAGGCAAATTACCGGCACCGCAACTCCGGTGAGAAGGACGTTAGCCGGAGAAGAAAACCAGTGCGGCTTATCATGTCAGCCATATGAGAACACATATGAGAGCGCGGCGTATGCGAAGGCACTCCCTGTTGACTTGTCCCCCGCTGCAAGTAGTATAATTAACTTGTATACGCTTCACAGCCCAGGAGGAACCCAAATGAAAAAAACGTTGTACTTGATGCGCCACGGCCAGACCCTTTTCAATGTCCGCAGAAAGATCCAGGGCGCCTGCGATTCGCCGTTGACGGAGCTCGGCATCCAGCAAGCCGGAATCGCGAGTGCCTACTTTGATGAGATAGACATCGACCACGCCTACAGCTCCACAGCCGAGCGCGCATGCGATACGCTGGAGATCGTGACGAACGAATTGATGCCCTACCAACGCCTGAAAGGCCTGAAGGAAATGCATTTCGGGACCTTCGAAGGCGAAAGCGAAGATCTGAATCCCAAAGACAAAAGTACCTTTTTCGTGCAGTACGGCGGCGAATCCGGCGATCAGGTAATGGAACGGATGGTCCGGACCTGCACCGAAATCATGGAACAGAACGACCACCAGACCGTGCTCGCCGTCTCGCACGCCGGCGCCTGCATCCACTTCCTGCGCGCTTGGCAGAATCCGCATGAAGTAATTAAAGACGGCATCACCAACTGCTGCGTCTTCAAGTACGAATATGATGTGGCAGAAAAAACCTTCGCGCTGTTGGGTGTCGAACGACATGGGTTCTGAGATTCAGCTTGGGCATCCAAGCTGACGAATAGAGCCAAATCGGAGTTTCCGCAGTAATAAATCTGGATAAACGAAAAAGTTAAGGGAGGCCTCATCATTTCGAGGCCTCCCTTAGCTTTTTCGCGCATTTCCTACATTGAATTGGTTGCCGGTGGGGGCCGAAAAGATGAATATCTTTCTGTTATCCATCATTTCCAGTCCGAATTGCCCCAGAAACATGAATAACTTTTTATTATCCATCTTTTTCGACCCCCGGTACCCTGAAACCATGGATATCTCACTTTTATTCATCTTTTCCCCTCTAAATCTTACCAGCACAGTTCCTAACCCCATCTGGTTTTATCCTGCAGTTCGAAACTGAAGCGTTTCAACAACCAGGCGTCCGCCAAATCGATCCACTTGGCGGCATTTTGATCGACCAGCGTTTTTGCGTTCGCTGTGGCTTGCGTGGCAAGACTCAATCCGTGCTGCCCTTCTTCGAATACATGCATCTCGAACGGGATTTTGTGCTCTGACAAAGCCATGCCCATCCGCAGCGTGTGGCCGACCGGCACTAGCATATCCGATGCCGTGGCCCACAAGAACATAGGCGGCGTCTTTTCTGTCACCAACAACGCCGGGCTCACTTCCTTCAGTGTTTTGTCGCTAGGGGATGCTTCCCCCAGCAGCGACATTGCAGAGGCGTCGAACAGGATTGTAGCCATTTCGTCCTTTTCGGTCTCTTTCATGAACAGATAGTCGCTCAACGTATAACCTAAAATAGTAGCGGCCGGGCGGAGTTTTTCTTCCGGCACTTGATAATGCTCGGTCAGGATCGGTTTGTCCCAATAAACCGAATAGGTCGCGGCGTTGTGCGCACCTGCCGAAAATCCGCACAGAGCGATCCGTTCCGTATCCACCAACCACGCTTCGCTGTTTTCGTGGATCGTCAGCATGGCTTTGCCGATGTCCCTAATCGCGGCCGGAAAGACCGTATGCTCACGTCTTTCGACTCCTCCAAAAATGGATTCGAAAGATTCGTGCTTATCCAAATAAACGGAATAGCGCAGCACAAAGGCATGATAGCCCATGGCCGCAAACCGCATCGCCACCGGCTCGGCTTCCCGGTCGGAGCAGGAGAGATAGGCTCCGCCAGGACAAATCAGCACGGCTGGGCGGTTGGCCCCATCCAATAATTCCGGCGAATCCTGCAGGACATAAGTCGTCAAAGTAACGTCTTCCCGTCCCGGATACAATTTTAGCGTTTCAACAATCATTTTTTTGCCTCCTTAATATGTTCAAATGCATAACCCACGTTGAATTGTTTGCCGGAGGGGGCCGAAAAGATGAATATCTTTCTGTTATTCATCTTTTTCAGTCCATATTGCCCCGGAACGATGAATAACTTTTTATTATTCATCTTTTCTGGGCCCCGGTGCTCTAAAACCATGAATATCTCACTGTTATTCATGGTTTCAGAAGCCCTCCACTCTATAAATTCGTGCCCCAGACGCCGCAGAACGGATCAACCGGGCTCTTGCCTTGGAATGCGGACTTACCGACCAGTTTTTCCACGAGCACTTCGTTGACGGTATCGTTCGCCGAGTAGCTGTTGATGTAAGTCTTGATCATCGGCGCATCGAACAGATGATACGGGTTCGCCAAGGATACGAACAACGTAGGGACATCCTGGACAAACCAAGGCGCATCAGCCGCCATCATACGGATCCAATCGATCCGGCGTGTCGTCTGGTTGCTCGCGGTATCGTAATTCGCGACGTAGATGACCAGATCCACTTTAGCTTTCAGATCGTCCACGCCTTCCTCAAAAATTTCGTGGAAATTCAATTTTTCATAATTGAATGTTTCCACCGAAAATCCGGCTTCGCTCAGTTTCCCTATGAAGGACCCCTCGGAAGCCCCGCCATCCTTAAATCCGCCGCTCAATCGGTCTTCCAGCATATAGACCCGTACGCGCGGCGTTTTCTCCGGTGAGATCGGCAACAGATTTTGCGTGTCCTTCACTAGAGTGATGGCTTTGTCCGCGCTCTTTCTTGCCAATTCCAGATGCTCCGGGCAACCCACGATGTCCAAGGCTTCCACCTCAGGGATGAGGTTGTTGGCTTGTTGTTTATCCACCAAGCCCATGCTCGCTTTCATCGCCAGAATGCGGGTGACCGCTTCATCCAGCCGCTCCATCGATACGTCGCCGCTGCTCACTGCATCGCGCATCGCTTGGTAATCTTCATCAATGTTTTTGTTGAACAGGATCATGTCGCAGCCGGCATTGATCGTTGTCGGAATCGCCTTTTTGCGGGACATAGCGGCGTTGTAGCCGATCATCGGTGTCGCATCGGTAACCGCTACGCCGTTGAAGCCCAAGCGATTGCGCAGCAAGCCATTCACCAATTCCGTCGACAAGGAAGCCGGCAAAATGTCTTTGTCCGCTAAAGCGGGATTGAGCGCTTTGCTGTAGGCCGGCTGCAGGATATGCCCGATCATGACGGATAACGCGCCCTCTTCGATCATGGCTTTGTAGACTTTGCCGTAACTTTCATCCCATTCCGGAACGGACAGGCTGTTCACAGTGCTAACCAGATGCTGGTCGCGCTCGTCCACGCCATCGCCCGGGAAGTGCTTGACCGCCGTGGCGATGCCGTTCTCGTGCAGACCCTTCATTTGCTGGCGGGAAAAATCAATCACTTGTTTGACGTCCGATCCGAACGTCCTGACGTTCGTGATCGGGTTTTTGAAGTTCATATCGATATCCACGATCGGGGAAAACGCCCAGTTGCAGCCGACTGCCTGCGCTTCACGGCCGGAAACAAAGCCCAATCGATAAGCTTCCTGTTCGTCGGCTGTCGCCGCGACACCCATCGGACGGCCGTAATACGTTCCGTCCGAGCAGATTCCGTTTCCGCCGGCTTCGAGATTCGCTGCCAACAACAAAGGGATTTTGCTTTCGTTTTGCAGAACCCCGTGCGCCTGCCTGATCGCGTTTGCCGGCATCGGGCGGAACATCATCCCGCCCGGTTGGTATTTCTGCACAAATTCGGTCAATGCTTGGTCTTCCGGATTCCCGGCGATCGGGCAGAAAATTTGCCCGATTTTTTCTTCCACTGTCATCTCGCTTACTGTATTTTCTACCCAAGAAATTTGGTCATCCGATAAAAAAAACGGCTTTTCTGTTAAACGTACCATCCAATCACACCTTTACTGTTATTCCTTCTTAACGCCTATTATACCGCAGTTCCCGACGCATTAACGCAAGCGCATAGGGTCCATTCTTTTCACGTTCACGACATTTTTTAAGATATTCGATCAATCTTTTATAGTTTCGCCAACGCCTCGTTGACTTCTCCAAGAACGCGGTCATTCACAAAATGCTGCACAATCGGGACCGAGGAAAACGTTTCGAACGGGCTATCCAACTGGTTCAGCGCCAAGTCATTCCCTTTCAGCATCGGCAGATGGTCAAAAATCACATTGCGTGTCGCTTTGATAGCCAAGAGCTCTTTGTACGTCATCGCAATGGAATAGCTGACCTTGTAGGATTTCAGCGGCTTGTAGGTAAATGCATACGCTCCGCCGGCTACCGTAAAGGCTACGCCATCGCCTTTTTGGATAATTTCCGTTTGGGCAATGCCCAGACCCTGCAATTGGACCGCGATTTCATCGACCAAACAGTGCGGAAGTTCGATCGTGGCCGTACTTTGGGTAGGCACCTCGAAGGCGAAATGCAGTTGCCCATCTTCCAGGATGCGCCACGCACTCTTGATTTTGCCGGAAGAGGAGTCGTATTCCCCACTTGCGGCGCCCAGTTGCGCGCTTGGGGCAGGTTTCAGATAAAAATGGCGGTAGCCGGCTTGCTTCGGATCGGCTTGAATGCCCAGCACCGAACGGTAAAGCCACTCGACTATCGATCCGTAGGCGTAATGGTTCAACGAGTTCATGTCCGTGCCGCTGATTTTCCCGTCCGGCAATACGGAATTCCAGCGCTCCCAGATCGTGGTTGCGCCCAAATTGACCGCATACAGCCAGCTCGGATAATCCTCGTTCAGCAAGATGCTGTACGCCAGCTCCGTCAAGCCGCTCTTCGTGAGCGCTTCGCAGAGATAAGGCGTGCCGACAAAACCGGTCTTCAGATGGACATCATCCTCCAGCAGCTTCGCTTCGAAATCGGCGATGACCCGGCTCAAGCTTGCTTGCGGGACCAGATTAAAGTAGAGGAACAGGACATAGGCAGTCTGCGTGTTCACAGCCAAGCGACCGTTCGCGGTCAAAAATTCAGCCTGAAGGGCGGCTTTGATGCTTTCCGCCAAGGCCGTGTACTTTTCGGCATCGGCCTGATTGCCCAAAGCTGCGGCAGCCTTGGCCGTAAGGGTTGCCGAATAATAATAGTAGACAGAAGCGACCAGCTTCGGATCCGTCCCGCCAATCGGAGCTTTCGGGTTCTTTCCGTCCAACGCCAGCCAATCGCCGAACTGGAAACCCGTCGTCCAAAGTCGGTTCGAACCGCTCCGCTCATCTTCGCGGTAGACATATTCGACCCAATCGACCATCGTGGTGTATTGCTCCCGCAACAGCGAGAGATCGCCGTGCTGTTCATAGAGTACCCACGGAATCACGGTCGCGGCATCGCTCCAGGCCGCTGCTCCGGCTCCCATAAACCCGCCTTCCGAACTTTTCGGTTTCAGCATCGGCACGACGAAGGGAATCGATCCGTCCAATTGTTCCTGTTCCAGCCGCAAATCATGCATAAACTTCCGGTAAAAAGCCGGCGTGTACATGTTGTAGCTGGCTGTGCGGGCAAATATCTGCGCATCGCCCGTCCAGCCCATCCGCTCATCCCGCTGAGGGCAATCCGTCGGCACATCCAGGAAATTCCCTTTTTGTCCCCAAAGCGCATTTTTGATCAATTGATTCACTTGGGGATTCGCCGTCTCGATTTTTCCCGTCACTTCCAAGTCGCTATGGATCACGTAGCCGATGAAATCGGCCGGATCGACTGCCTGATCGAAACCGATCAGCCTTGCGAAGCGGAAACCATAGAATGTGAAGTGCGGACGGACGACTCTTTCGCTTCCGTCGCTGATGTAGGTGAACTTCGCTTCCGCAGTCCGCAGGTTATCGTTGTAGAAACAGCCATCCTGCAACTCTTCCCCCACTTCATAACCGACTTCCGTTCCGGCCGGTGCCTGCGTCTTGAAGGCTATCCAACCGACCATGTTCTGTTTGAAATCCAGGATCGTTTCGCCTGCAGGTGACTGGATCACTTCCGGAACCAAGCTCTCGACGTATTTCAGAGCCGGGCTCAAGCGGGCGGAGAGTTTGTCCGTTGCATCCGGCAAAACAGCAACCTGCTGCCATCCCGACAGGTCTTCCGTATAAACGGACCAATCGGCAACCTCTTTGCGCGCATCGTAGACTTCTCCGTCGTAGATGCTGCTTTTCAGGACTGGGCCCGGTTGTGTCAGCCAGGAGTCATCGCTGCCGATGGTTTCGGTTGTTCCGTCCGCGTAGGCAAGATGTAGTTCGGCAATCAGCTTCAGTTGATTACCGTACAGATTGGTGTAGCCGCCATCAAAGCCGAACCGGCCTTTGTACCAGCCATCCCCGAGCAGGATCCCGAGCGCGTTGCCGCCGTTTTTCAGGCTGTCCGTCACATCGAACGTCTGGTATTGTTGCCAGAAGTCATAGGCATGGTAGCCCGGCAGGAGGTATTCGTCATGGGTCCGCTGGCCGTTCACCTCAAATTCGTACAGGCCCAAGCCGCAGATGTACAAACGCGCAGCCGCTACTTCTTTTTCCAGCACAAATTGTTTCTTCACGATCGGCTGCGCTGCTTGATCCTCGCCGGGAGTGATCCACTGCGCTGCCCACGCACCCGGCTGCTTCGCTGTTTCGAACCAAGCCGGCTCGCTTTCGGCAAGCAGTTCACCGCCTGCTTGAGCAATAACTTTCCAGTAGTAGCGCATTTGCGGCAGCAAGCTGATTTCCGGTTGGAAGTCCAATGCGTGGATTCCCTCAATCCAGCCGCTTTCGAACAGGACTTCTCCGAAAGCGGCATCAGCTGCCACCACTACTTTCGTCTCCATGCCCGGCTCATTTTTGCCGGACACGATCCAGGACAAGCTCAGTGTATCCAACAGATAGCCTAGCGGATTTTTTAAGTGGTTTGTGCGTAATTTCTGTATCTTCATGATTTTGCCTCCGGTTTCATTTCTTTGCTCGTTCTTGTTTTATTTTGAATGATTGCTGTAATCTAAGCCTTCTTGAATAACAAAAATATGTCTGCTATACTTTTCCAACAACCGCTACTCTAGCTCTGACAGGGAGGACCTAAAAATTATGCCCTACTACATCACGTACGGTGAATTCCAAAAGCAAATGACCGATTATTACCGTCAGGCCGGCAAACGCATGCAGTTTACCGAGATGACGGACTATCTTTACCGTAAAGGTTTATTGAAACAAACGCTCGAAATACCCAATGTAACCGGCATTTTCGAGAACATGTCGGATGATGAGTTTGAGGATATCATCGATTCCTTTGTGCTTTTCCTGACGCCGCAGATCCCTTCAACGTCCTCTGTCGTCGAAACGGATATCATTCCTCACAAACGGGATGTGTTTGTTATCCGCCATCCCCAGTTCACCCGTCCGAATCCGCATACGCATAACTTTTTTGAAATCAATTACGTCGTGCGGGGCAGCTGTCGGTTCACTTTTGAGGATGAAATATCCACCTTGCAGGAAGGGGAACTTTGCATCATTGCGCCTTCCTCAAAGCATGATATTTTGATTGATGATGAATCGATTGTGTACACGATCATGCTCCGCAAAAGCTCCTTCGACACGATTTTCTTCTCGTTGTTGTCAGGAAAGGATCTGCTTTCTTACTTTTTCCGCAAAATCCTTCAGGATGATACAAGTCCCAATTTCCTTTTGTTCAAAACCGATCAGAACGACCAGCTGAAACCGCTTATCCGCAATGCCATGGTTGAATGCCATCGCTACGACAACTACAGCAACAGTTGCTGCATCAATTGGATCAACTTGATGTTCTCCAACTTGCTGCGCAATTACAGCGAGAGCATGCAATTCCATAACTATCACATCGGCACCGATTTTTCCGTGATCCTGCAGTACATCCAGCACCATTACCAGGATCTGTCGCTGTCCCGATTGGCCGAGGAATTCCATTACAGCGAGCCTTATCTGTCGACGATGATCCGGGAAAACACCGGCTACAATTTCACCGATCTGGTCCGGCGCCTGCGCTTGGCGCATGCGATTGAATATCTGGAGAACTCCAACCTGAAAATCAGCGAAATCGCCGCCCAGGTCGGCTACAAGTCGACCGATCATTTTTCGCGCGTATTCCGCACAACCTATCAGATTTCACCGGTGCAATACCGCAAACAACACGCGCACACAGAGGATACTTTCAATCCGTTCACTTAAACTTTATATTAAGATGGGCCGTCTTGCTCCAAGGTGGTCCGTTTTTTTGCGCGTAGCTGCCGCTTTCCTCCGGTGAGCGCCCTTCTCAACGGAGTTGCGGTGCCGGTAATCTGCCCTCCTCCTGTGAGCGAATGCTGGCCGGAGCTGGGCGCGAAATCAGATGCTGTCCTCCGCCGAACGAAGGCTCGCCGGAGGTGCAAGTACCGTGCTCGCATCAGCTCCGGCGAAGCCACCGCACCACCCACTAACAACCCTTAATAAACCAACATAGGTGCTGCCCCTTTTCGGAGACAGCACCCTTTTTTGGACTAAAAATACCTCTGATTATGCTTCATGATTGTCTTCGCTGTGGTCGCGGATAAGATCTTTCATTTCTTGGATATCCGCACGGTGTTTTTCTACAGGATTAAACTTCAAGGCAATCAACAGAATGGCTCCGGCTAAGGCTGGTGCACCGAAACGCAGGAAGTTGATGGCAAGCAGAGTGCTCTCTGGTTGGTTGCCGATTTCACCGGCTCTGTAGCCTGCCCAAGCAAGCACAGCCAGAATCCCTGAGTTCGTTACGGTATTTCCGCATTTCTGCGCAAAGCCTTTGATGGATGAAATAACGCCGTTTGCTGTGATGCCGTCTTTGAATTGAACATAGTCGATAGCATCGTTCACAAGTACATTCACAAGAGCGTTTGACATTGAAGCAAAAGCCGTCGCAATGAAAGTGATGACATAAAGCAGCATCATACTCTTGTTACCCACGAAGAACAGCGTCACATAACAGATGATTGCTATTATTTGCGTTACAAACAGTGTTTTTTGGGCTGTTTTAAAGATGCGCATACAAATCGGCATCAAGACAACCATCGAAACCAAAGCACCTATGGAAACGATCAGCATGTAGATGGAGATCAGATCCGGACGAGCCAAGTAATACAACATATAGAAAACGGAACTCGCAAACATCAAGCCGTATCCCATCGAAGCCATGATCCAAACGATGACGAACGGCGTCAATTCTTTATGGCGCAGAATTTTCTTCAAATCTTGTGTGAGCGGCGTATCGCTTACAGGAGCGATGTATTTTTCTTTCGCTGTTGCAAACAAGCCCCAGAACGAGAGGCAGGAAAAAAATCCAAGAACGAGCATCAATGGAATGTAGCCGTTCGATACTCCGAATGCCCCTTCAAAGAACGCTTTCATTTGCGGAGTGAATGATGCGCCGACTGTGAACATGACCGCTGTAGCGCCCGCGCCCATCATGATGACTTTGTTTCGTTGCTCATCTGTTTTCACATGTGCAGGCAAGATCGCCATCTGCGGCATCGTATACAGCGTAACCGTCATGCCGTAGCCGATATAGGTCACCAGCACATAGATGATTTTGCCGTTCGTTGAGAAATCAGGATTCAGCCAAATCAGTGTCCCAAAAATGGTGAGCAGAATCGGTGCGACGATGAAATACGGGCGATAACGGCCCCATTTTGATTTCGTCCGATCGGCAAGAACACCCATCATCGGATCATTGACTGCGTCCCATAAAGTCGCCACAAACATGATCATGGATGCTGCTGCGGCCGGGATCCTCATTGTGTCCGTCATAAATACCGAGAAATAACTTGCAATAATGGCTGCTATCAACATAGCGGTTCCACTTACCGACGTAGCATGCGACCAGGCAAATAGGTTACTGACTTTTTCTTTTGGTGCGTTTGTTTCATTTTCCACCAACACTGTTGCTTCTGTCTTTTCTGCCATAACATATCACTCCTTTTCTTCTATCAAGCTTGATAAGGATAGTATATAAAAACGCTTCCCAAACAGCCATGTTATTATTTACTGACAATCCGACATTTTTTAATATCACTTATTTTATTTCCGAAAGGGTTTACTTCATTGATTTAAAAACTTTTCATTCATGGAAAGTATTTATTTGAAATAACAAAAAAGGCGCAGCCGATGTTTCTTCGGCGTGCCTTCCCCATTAAATGAATGATAGTTGGATTGTTTCCGAAAGGGTGTCCCTGGAATTTCCGCCGACAAAAAATCGGAATGCGCCAGATTCCAAAGTATAGTCCATTTTCTGATCATAGTAGCCCAATTTTTCGAACGGCACTTCAAATTCCATCGTAATCAATTCCCCCGGCTGAAGCAATACCTTCTGATAGGCTTTCAACTGCTTGACCGGACGCGCCCGTTTGGCCACAATGTCTTGCACGTAGCATTGGACGATTTCTTCGCCTTCACGCGCACCGCTATTCGTGACGGTCACCGCAAGACGGACCGCATCATCCGTTGTTCCCACTTGCAGATTACTGTACGAAAACGTCGTATAGCTCAAACCGTAGCCGAACGGATAGACGGGTTCAAGCGGCGTGTCCAAATATTTCGAGGTAAATTTGGATTTGCCTCCGGGACGTCCAGTGGAAATGTGGTCATAGTAAAGCGGGCATTGTCCCGTTGCGAACGGAAAGGTTGTCGTCAATTTTGCGCTCGGATTCACCGCACCATAGAGAATATCCAAAATCGCGTTCCCGGCTTCGATTCCCGGATGCCAGGACTCCAGAATTGCAGGCACCTGTTCCGCAACAGTCGGAATCGCCAGCGGTCGGCCGTTGAACAGCACGGCAACAACCGGTTTCCCTGTCCGAAGCAGCGTTTCTGCAAGCTCCAGTTGGATGGCCGGCAAGGAGATGGCCGCCTTGCTTGCGGCTTCCCCGCTCTCTTCTTTTTGCTCGCCGATTGCCAAAATCAGCACATCCGCGCTTTCCGCTGCTTGGTTGATCTCAGCTGTCGCCACGCTCCCGTCGACAATGCCGGGATGATAGGCGTAAGAAATCCCTTGCGCATCCATGGCCTGAACCAGGCTGACGCAGTCGTCTTCCTGCGCCCCGATGGCCCAAGCGCCGGTCATCTGGCCCGGATCGTTCGCAAGCGCACCGAAGACGGCGATTTTTTGCTGCGGATTCAGCGGCAAAACAGCCTCATTTTTCAGCAGCACCATCGATTTGGTCGCCACTTCGCGGGCAAGCACCCGGTATTCCGGCTTCACCAAGGTCCGTTTTTCTTTTTCTTCATCCGTCTGGTAAGGATTGTCAAACAAGCCAAGTTCGACTTTAAGCTTGAGGATGCGGTAAACGGCTTGGTCCAATAAATCCTCTGCGAGGTCGCCGGCCTCGATCAGTCCGGCAAGATTTTCGGCGTAGACATTCGAAGTCATATCCATATCGATCCCTGCCTGCAGCGCTTCTTTGGCCGCCGCTTGCCGATCCGCGACGACGCCATGATTGACGCATTCAGCGATGGCATTCGCGTCGCTCACCGTGATGCCGTCGAAGCCCCATTCGTCCCGCAAAACATCCCGCAGCAGCCCCTCGTTCACGGTGCACGGCACGCCGTTCAGATCGTTGAAAGCCGGCATGACCGCACGCGCCCCAGCATCGATACAAGCCTTGTAAGCAGGCAGATATTCCTCCCACAAGCATTGCTCGGACATATCCACCCGATTGTAATCCTTGCCGGCTTCCCCGGCTCCATAAGCCGCAAAGTGCTTGAGACAGGCTGCCATCGCGTCCGCTTGTGACAAGTCCTCGCCCTGAAAGCCTCTCACTTTGGCTGCACCATAGTCGCCGTTCAGCAGAGTATCCTCGCCAGCGCCTTCACTGACACGGCCCCAGCGCGCATCTTTCGCGACGTCCACCATCGGGGCGAACGTCATGTGAATACCCGCCGCAGTAGCCTCTTCCGCAGACATTCTGGCCGTTTGCTGCCAAAGTTCCGGATCCCAGGCGCAACTTTCAGCCAACGGGATCGGCGTCACCGTCCGGAAACCATGGATCACATCATAGCCGAACAGCAAAGGAATGCCCAGACGGCTTTCCTCCACGGCTATTTTTTGGAGCCGGTTCGCTGTCAGCGCATCCCCGACGCCGTTGTACGAACCGATCTTTCCGGCCCGCAGATCCTCTTCATGGAAGTCTTTTTCGGCCGTGCTCATCAACCGGCCGAATTCTTCCTGACTGATCCGTCCGTCGAACATCATGTCCAGCAGTTCCTCGAAGCTGACCTCGAAGGCGCCCACCAGGGAAGGTCCGCATTGCTGCAGCTGCCCGATTTTTTCTTCCAAAGTCATTTCGCCGATCAAGGCTTCTATTTTTTGTGTCTGCACATCCCTCATCGTTTACAATCTCCTTCTCATTCAAACCCCTCGTAAATGAAGGTTTCGAATTCTGCATACTTCTCTTTCGTTTGCCCGTTTCCGGAAGCGAACAGGCCGATATAGGCACCGACAAACCCGCCAGCTGTTTCCGAACCCAAGAAAGACCCGTCCACCCGCTCAGCAACCGGCTCCAGTCTGGCTGCGGCTGGCCCTGCCGAGAAACTGTAGCGCGAGCCATTTCCTTTTACTTGCAGGACAAAATCCGCTTGATTCGGAGCCGCAACGACTTCGCCCAGCTGCGTTTCGGTGAAGTGCTGGATGCCGGATTGATCATAATGCGAGACCACCCGCATACAGCGCACGACCGGATTTCCCGCTTGGCCTTCCGTGATTTCCAAACGCAATTGATTGGCGTCATTCTGCAGGACGGCGATGCCCGCCGTCTCGTTTTGCTCCGGTGAAAAATGGACCGTGACCGTTGCCTGAAAATCCAGATGCTGCTGGCGTCTGCCGACGAAGCTGACGTTCTCTTTTGTTTTGCCGATTTTCGAGATGCGGCTGAAGACGCTCCCGTCCGTATTGTCGAATTCCCATGGGACCAAAGAGCTTTTCAGCAGCTTCAAGCGCAGACGGCCTGCTTCCACCTTGGCAAATTCCTCGCGGGGCGTGCCCAAAAAGTTCCAGTCAAAACCCAGTTCCTGTTCGAAATTCTCGACGACAGGCGCCTTGAAATCATTGACTGCGCGCCCAGCCGGTTGCCAGCTCGGCAGTCCCGGCGATGGATAGGTCCATTCCACTTTGCCTGTGCCTTTGCTGACGACGGGCCAACCATCCTCCCACACAACCGGCACGAGAAAGGTTTCGCGGCCCAACAGTTTATGTCTGCCTTCGCTCAACCTTGAACCGAGGCACACCATATACCAACCGCCGTTCTGCAATTCGATCAAATCCCCATGGCCCACATTCCAGATCGGAAAGCCTGTTCCGAGGTGGCGATGGGTCAGGATCGGATTGCCTTGGTGATTCTCGTATTTCCCGAAAATCGATTGGCTGCGACTGATCGTGACCGCATGGAAATGTTCCGTTCCGCCTTCGGCAATCAGCAAATAGTAGTAGCCGTCCTTTTTGTACAAATGCGGACCTTCCGGGGCTTCCGCGTTTATCTGGGCCCCGGTCCCGATGATGTGGCGCTCGCCGACCAACTCGAAAGTTGCCAGATCGATCTCGGAGCACCAAATGCCTTGCCGGGAGCCGGCTTCATCATCGAAACGGGTTGTGCCTGTGTAGTAGCACTTTC
Source organism: uncultured Trichococcus sp. (assembly GCF_963663645.1). Lineage (NCBI taxonomy): Bacteria > Bacillati > Bacillota > Bacilli > Lactobacillales > Carnobacteriaceae > Trichococcus > uncultured Trichococcus sp. Next base: position 1,159,552 of record NZ_OY760503.1, on the reverse strand, counting down.
CGTCATCATCCCAGAACAAAGAAGGATCGATGCCGTCCGCTCCTTTGATGATGTGCATCTCCGACCACGGCCCGGCAGGATCGGTAGCGGTGACGATAAAATTGACGACACCCATGCTCATATTGGTCGTGATCATGTAGAACGTGCCGTTATGGTAGCGGATGGTCGGGGCAAAAATGCCGGCCGAGATCATTTCATGCGTCAGCGGCAACTGTTCAGGGCGATCCAGCACGTGGCCGATCTGTACCCACTGCTCCAAATCCTTACTGTGGAAGATCGGCACGCCCGGAAAATAACTGAAGCTGGATGTGACAAGATAAAAATCATCTTCAACCCGGCAAATCGACGGATCCGGGTAAAAACCCGGCAGAATCGGATTCCGGATCATAGTTTCACCCTTTCCGAAACGAGTAGGGTTTGTCGGTCGGATTTTAGATCAGTCAGCGACAGTTCCAGCGATTCTGCAACGCCGTTCTCATCAGTAAGGGTCAAGAAGATATTTTCTGCATCGGCAGTCTTTTTGAGGATGATCATCACACGGCCCAGGAACGTTTGTGTCACATTCTTATCCGGATTGGATTCTGGTTTCGGATTGCCGCTGCCGAAGCCGATAAGCTCCGCTCCTCCGGAAACTGCCACACTGATCGTCTGATCAACATCCGGGGAAATAGTTCCTGCTGCGTCACGATAGGCAACCGGGACATAGATGAGTTCATCCATGATTTCCTCCGCGCCAAAGACAAACTTGCAGTCCTCTCCGGCAGTTTTCAAACTGATGCGGCCGACTTCCAGTCCGTTTTCGAAGGCGATGGCTGTCAGTTCCCCTGGCTCGTAAGTAGTTTCGAACAGCGCGCGGTAACCTACCGCTTTGCCGGAAGCTTGCTTGCCCAGCGATTCTCCGTTGCGGAACAGTTCGATTTCCGTTCCTGGCGCATACACTTCCACAATCACTGGGTTCCACTCGCAGCCGCTCCATGTCCAACTCGACACGTTATCGCTCATGATCCATGGCGTCTTCAGCAAATGTTCGCCGTATCTGCGCGGGTTTTGGACCGTGATGTAAGGATTTGTCCGCAGCCCGAAGACAATCTCACGCAAATAGGAGGCTGGTCGGCGGACTCCAGTGATGTCGATATCCCCAACATAAGCTATTTGGCAAGGGAACTTCGCTCCAAATCCGCCTTCACCCCATTGATAAGCCGCTACACCGATACCCGCTTCGCCAAGATAGTCCCACCCGGTCCAGGTAAAATCGCCAATGACTTGCGGAAGTTTTTCGATCAAATCCCAGTTGCGGGCGATTTCCGGCGGGTACGTTTCGCTGCCGACCATGACGCGGTTCGGATAGGTTTGGCTGTCCCATTCATAACGGGCAGTCATGTAGTTGTACCCCGCGATATCCGTCGGGCTGCAGGCCGTTTCCAAGCGTTCCGAAATGGCCGGGTGCATCACGATTTCGTCCAGATGGCCGTCCATCAGCGTCATGAAGTCATTGACATTGCCTTCGATTTCGCCTGACTGCTGCAGGTCGGAAACAACATCGCTCACGATCTGACCGACCTTATCCCCCGCCGCAAAGACGCCGTTGATGGCAGCCAAGGTGAAGCGGGTGTCGTCCAACGATTTGATCTTGGCGCAAAGTTCGTGGCAGACTTTCGCTCCGTGCGGGTTCCCGATTTCCGGAATTTCGTTCCCAACGGAATAAAGGATAACGGCCGGATGATTGAAATCCTTGCGCACCATCGCCGTCACATCTTTTTCCCACCATTCCTGGAAATAAAGGCCGTAATCGTAGTCGGATTTCATCCGGTTCCACATGTCGAACGTTTCGTCCATCACGTACATCCCCAAACGGTCGCAAGCCCGCAGCATCGCAGGCGCCATCGGGTGATGGGACATCCGGACCGCATTGAAGCCCGCTTCCTTCAGCAGTTTGATTTGGCGGAATTGGGCATCCTCATACGTCGCCGCCCCAAGTAGGCCGCTGTCGTGATGGATGCAAGCTCCGCGAAGTTTCACGGTTTCCCCGTTCACACGCAGCCCGCGTTTCGCATCCACCTGCAATGTCCGGATGCCGAAAGTTGTTTCTGCTTCATCCGCCAATTCCCCATCCACGTACAGATTGCTTTCGCATGTGTAGAGGCTCGGATTTTCGTCCGACCAGCGTTCCGGGTTGTCCACGGTCACGCGCTGTTTGATGACCCGCTCCTCCTGCTCGAACAACACAAAAGGCGAGTTTGCTTTCGCCACTTCATTGCCTTCCGAATCGCGGATCACGGTCTCCAACACGACGCGACTTGGCGCATACTTCCTTGTCTTCACCTCTGTAGCAATGTCCAATACCGCTAAGGTTTCATCGGCTTCTGCTGTCTTGATCTGTATTCCTTCCGGCACCAGATGCGTCACATCCGAAACCAACAGGTAGACATCCCGATAGATCCCTCCACCGGAATACCAGCGGCTGTTTATCATCGCGCCGTTGCGGACTTGGACCCGGATTTCGTTCTCTTCGCCGTAGCGGAGGAAATCATTCAGCGGCACATAAAAAGTCGAATACCCGAACATATTCTTGCCCGCCAGTTCGCCGTTTATGTACACCATGGCGTTCATATACACGCCTTCAAACTTCAGGATGACCGTCTTTTCTTTGTACTCAGCTGGAGCATGGAGCGTCTTCACATAGTTGTAGAATGCCCCGTCATAATAGCCTGTGTTGCCGCCGTTCAGACTGTCCGCGTGCGGATTATTTTCAAACATCGCATCATGCGGCACCGTGATTTCCTTGGCCGTTTCAGGCACGTTCCACACCAACGCAAAGGAGTCCTTGTTCTCCCAGAATTTCCACTTATCATTAAATTTTTTCTCCATCATTTCATCCACCCTCTCCGGTATGCGCTTTCATTTATGGGTGTCCCCACTCTCACTTTACAGTTTAGCCATAACCCGCAATAGATTCCATGCCATTTGATAGTGTATATCCGACATTTTTTAAGGTATCCGCGGGAGCTGTTACCAAAAAGGAGCGTAGTGCGGCTGTCGGGATTGGAATCGGGCTCGGAATCGAGCGGGAACTCCGGCGAAGGGCTACCTCGCCGGAGGAGCGGAAGCGATCGGGTTCTCACTTCCTGCGAGGACCGGCTCGCCGGAGTTCAGCAAATGATCGTGAGCCTGTCCTCCGGGGAACCCTTGCTTCACCGTAGGACAGGCCCACAACAAATAAACACAGTAAGCCATACCGAAAAAAGGACAATCAAAACCACCCGTGTGAACGGGTGGTTTGCTCTGCGGCTGAAAGCCTTTGTTACTAACCAACCCCTAAAGGGGCTCTGAATGGTTCGCCAATTGTACTACTACCACGGGCTAGACCTAAAGGTCTGGCTCTTATTTTTTCTTTTTACTCTTACGAACTTCTTCGCCTGTAAATGGATCCGTGTACTCTAATAGGCTTAATTGTTCTGCGACTATATCATCTTGAATTTGGTTGCGTATATATTCTTGAATTGCCTTCTTGTTTCTCCCGACTGTATCGACATAATATCCTGTGCACCAGAATTTGCGATTCCCATAGCGATATTTCAGGTTGGAGTGCCTATCAAATATCATGAGGCTACTTTTACCTTTTAGATATCCGACAAACGATGAGACACTTATCTTGGGCGGTATGCTTACCAACATGTGTATATGATCCACACAAGCAGTGGCTTCGATTATTTCTACACCTTTTCTTTCGCATAACTGCCTTAGTATGACTCCTATATCTTGTTTTATCTTTCCGTAGATTGCTTGCCTCCGGTATTTGGGCGCAAAAACTATGTGATACTTACAATTCCAAGTGGTATGTGCTAAACTATTTTTGTCTTGAGACATCTAAAGAATCCTCCTAAGTCATGAATATTGGTTGGCGAACCAAATATATTCTAGCACTTAGCGAGGATTTTTTAATACACCGCTGGAAGCTCTCCGGAACCATGGGCCTAGCCCATGGTTTTCATTTATCCAAAAAAATAGACTTGCCGCCTGGCAAGTCCACTTTTATCATTCTCTGCTAAGAGCTTTTTCGATTACCGCACAGCTAGCAATCCGTTACTTTTTGCTGTTTTCCCACGTTTCCTGCAAAACGGCAAGCGACAGGTCGGCCGTGCTCGACAGCACGCGATCAGCCAGAGCCAAAACCTGTTCATCGCCAACCGCGACCGCCACGATGCCGGCAGCTTTGATGGCTTCAACGCCTGAAGCCGCATCTTCGACTCCTACACAATCGACCGGATCGGCGCCGGCAAGTTGAGCTCCAGCCAGAAAAATATCCGGTGCCGGTTTGCCAGCCGCGACAGTTGCGGGATCGACGATGCCGTCAAAATAAGCACGCACCTGCAACAAGTCGAGGATTCCCGGCGCATTCTTGCTGGCGGAAGTCACGATCATTTTGATGCCCGCAGCCTTCAGTTCTTCCAACAGCGGAATGATGCCCGGCAAAATGTCATCCGGCGTCATTTCCTTTATCAATTCCAAGTAATGGGCATTCTTTTTCACGCACAATTCATCTTTTTCGGCTGAGGAATATTTATCCGCAACTCCGCCTTGCGCCAATATACGCTCCAGCGAATCGATGCGGCTTACTCCTTTCAGCTCCTCGTTGAACGCCTCATCCACTTCAATATCCAGCTCCGCTCCCAAGTCGCGCCAAGCCAAAAAATGAAACTTCGCTGTGTCGGTGATCACACCATCCAAATCAAATAGTACCGCCTTCATATCCCCATCCCTTTCGTCTGCATTTCTGTCCCGGTTGTTTCCGGGCTAAATTTAGTCAAAGCTTACGCAAGAAAATGGCGCTTGTCAACGGATAACCAGGATGGTCAATTATTTTACAGCCAAATACTAAACAGATTTTGTCAATACACCCACTTTATAAATGCTTTCGCTTTCATTTATAACGCGGATGACCCGAATGCTCGATCTCTACGAAAAAAGCTTTCTATATTAGCATATGTCGTCGGTTAGTATCCAATCCAAAAAACGGGAACTGATCCGTCTCATGCAAGTCCGACAACACCAGACCCACTATCGACAATCAATTCCCGCTACAAACAAATAAATATATTTACAAAATTACCTTATCTAAACCCGATAGATTTCCTCTCCGAACGGAAACAATGCCCGTTTGGCATGTTTGAAGTGCTACAACCCGAATGGAATTCCTACGATTGTCATGCAGAAGATTACGCCCAAGACAGCTTCTTCAGCCGCCATCACCGCGAACTTGAAGCACTGCATGCCGATAGGGATCCCGACGATGGTCAAGAACCACAGGATTCCGATAACGATCCAAGAAATAAAACTGATGAAACCACCTAAAACAAACCAAATCAGATTCATCAAGAAATTCATGGCCTTTCCCCTCTCTTTCTCTCACATTATAATCCCCGCTGCGGACAAAAGCATCGGTCCAAGTACTGAATTTATGCGGAAACCATTTATTAACGCAGGATACTGCCTCCTTATGCAGAGACGTCCACGTTCTCTTAATTCATTTCAATTTATCATGTGGTAAAATAAGGTGATTGCGGATATAATATTTTTTCTGCGGTATTGTTATTTGGTTTTTTTATTCAAGTCAATTTACACTTGAACAAGGTTTATGCTCGAAAAGCGTTTATCTCATTCAAATGAGGGGGATTTTTAGTGGTCAGTATGAAAGACGTGGCGAAAAAAGCTAATGTAGCTAAAAGCACAGTATCTTTGGTAATCAATAATTCTGGTTATGTTTCGGAAGAAACCAGAAAGAAAGTTGAAGATGCTATGAGGGAACTCAATTATATACCCAATAGATTGGCAAAAAACTTCTCCAGTCAACGCTCTCATCTAGTCGGAGTCGTCGTTCCGGATATAATGCACCCTTTCTTTTCCAATTTTGTTAAACATTTGGAAAAATCATTATATGATAAGGGATACATGACGATGGTATGCAGTACCTTGGGCAGGGAGCATGTGGAACAGGAATATTTAAATTGGTTGAAGCAATCCACTATGGACGGCATTATTATGTGTTCACACAATCTTTCCATACAACATTATATCGACGCCCAAAAACCATTGGTCAGTCTGGACAGGTTTTTAAACGATGACATCCCTGTAGTTTCATCAGATCACTACAGTGCTGCAAAAATAACTGTTTCCAAACTTAGAGAAAACGGTTGCCATAAAGTAGTCCAGTTTATCGGCTCAAGTAACGCTAATATAAAAGCCGACGACTATGCAAAATATTGCAAAGAGCTCTTCAATGGTCCGGATGAGGAACTCATTTTCCATAAAATGCCCATCAACACCTTTTCCCTAAAAGATTATTTTTTTACGGCAAGCCAAGCCTTTTCACAAAATGAAAGAGTAGACGCTTTTATAGGCACAGATATGGTCATCAACCAGTGTTTAAAGATCAGCCGCCAAAAAAATATTCAAGTCCCGGATCAATTAAAATTGATCGCTTATGATGGTACGCAAGTTACTGGAATGACTTATCCTGAAATAAGCGCTGTAGTGCAGCCTATTGAAGCCCTTGCCGAGGAATCGGCAAAACTGATCATCAGCGTTATTGAAGGGAAGGAAGTTACTGGCCAATTCAATAAGAATCAAGTTTTTTGGAGACAGGGTGGAACAACTTTTTAGATAACGTTTTCAAAAAGTTGTTGACGGTGGTCACATGATATGATAATCTAAGCACATAAAACCGGTTCGATAAAAGTCCGGTTTGCTTTTTACAGAAATATCAAACCGGTTCGATACCGAAAGAAGGAGTGTTAATCATGGGAAAAGATCCAAAGAAGACAGCACTACAACTACTTAAATTATTGGGTGGTGAAGAAAATATACTTTCTGCAACACATTGCGCCACTCGCTTACGCGTTGAAGTCAAAGATGACTCATTGGTGGATAAAGATGCGATTATTAACCTGGACCATGTAGCTGGATACTTTCTAAAAAACAAACAACATCAAATCATTTTAGGAACAGGCTATGTGAACAAAGTATGCGCGGAGTTCCAAACACTATGCGGAAAAAATGAATCGAGTAATTCTAACGCAGAAGCTACAGAGAAATTTTCATTTCAAAATTTGACTAAAATGATTTCTGATATCTTTATCCCTATCATTCCGGTTTTGCTGGCGACGGGTATTCTGATGGGGTTAAGAGGACTTTTGATCAATGGCTTCAATGTTGAATTGGCTACAAACATCAATACTATTTTCTCGGTCTTAACTGATACCGCATACACCTTTATACCTGTCCTGGTTTGTTGGTCAGCTGTAAAAAAATTCGGAGGGTCCCCAATTCTTGGTATCATACTGGGACTTATGCTAGTGTCACCTATGCTTCCAAATAAATGGGAAGTTGTAAATGGCCTAACTGATCCCCTTCAATTTGATTTATTCGGATTTACATTGAATGTTACCGGCTATCAAAGCTCTGTTTTACCAGCCTTATTCCTAGGATTTTTTGCAGCCACATTAGAGAAAAAACTGCATCAAATTATTCCGGATATTGTTGACATGTTGCTGGTGCCATTTCTTTCCCTGTTAACAAGTTTAGTTCTAGGTCTATTCGTTGTAGGGCCGGTGCTTGCACTAGTAGAAATAGGGCTTACAGATCTGGTCTTAAGGGCTCTGGACTTACCTTTCGGAATCGGTGGAATCGTTTATGGTGGCGGTATTCAACTGTTATGCGCAGTGGGTATGCACCATACGATTACCCCTATCATTGTAAGTTTATACACTCAGACTGGCGTTGATTTTATTAATCCTTTAGGAACTGCTGCGATTGCTGGACAATTGGGAGCTGGCTTGGCCATGGTCATGCTGCAAAAAGACTCGGTTAAAAGGGCTAAACTGATTCCAGCATTGATACCCGCACTTTTTGGGATTTCTGAACCGGTTATGTACGGTGTGAACTTCCCTAAATTAAAGCCATTCTTTATGGGGTGTGTCGGCGGAGCTGCTGGCGGAGCATTTGCAGGCATCATTGGTCTGTATGCGAAAGGCACTGGCGCTTCCATGTTACCAGGTGCGTTGTTGTATTTAGATGCTAGTCTGCTGTCTTATATCTTTGTTTTACTGATTTCTATCGGTGTTGCCTATATTTTAACCTACCTTATCATGAAAAATGATTCCGATATTAGCTCAGTAAGCATTAAGTAGGGGGCTCTCAAATGGAATTAATTGATTTTTCGAACAGGCAGAACAGGTTCATTAGAGAAGATGATGTATCAGATGGCTACATTGAGAAGATGAAGGCGGTCGTACTTTCTGATAACCTGTATTATCCCAGTTATCATATAGCGCCTCCCCACGGTTTATTAAATGACCCTAATGGACTGTATCAGGACAATTTAGGTATTTATCATATCTTTCACCAGTGGTTTCCTTTGGGAACGGTTCATGGATTAAAGAGTTGGAGACATTTGACTACTGCGGATTTTGTTCATTACTCCGATCATGGCGTTGCTGTTGAACCGAATGACTTTATGGATTGTTGTGGCTGCTATACAGGGATGGCTTTAAAAGATAAAGAGGATATCCATTTCTATTACACTGGAATCCGAAAAGAAAAGGATTCCTTGTTGCCATCCACTGTTCACGCAATACTGAAAGACGACCGTATCGAAAAACTTGAAGTCATAGAGGATGTCGATTTCACAAAAACAACTGATAACTTCCGGGACCCTTTTGTTTATAGAAGCAATGAAAAATATTACATGATTACGGGAGGAGAATCCCCGGACAGTAAAGGGGTGCTGCTGTTCAGCGAGGGCGATAATCCATTTGAATTTGTGCATAAAGGGATGCTTAAGTTAATGGATTATCCTTTCGGGTACATGTTGGAGTGTCCTAATTATTTTGAAGAGGATGCGAAAGGCGTATTGATCTTTTCTCCGCAAGGAATCGAGAGCGTCGGAAAATATGATTTCCGGAATGTTTTTTCTGTAGTCTATGCAGTAGGTGAAAAAATCAATACCGAAACACTTGAGTTTAAGCATACAAATTTTTATGAATTAGATAAAGGATTCGATTTCTACGCTCCGCAAATTTTCAAAGACAACCAGGATAGACAAATTTTGATTGGTTGGCTAGGAAATTCAAAAACGGAATATCCTTCTGATAAATTTCTATGGGCGCATATGCTGACGCTTCCCAGAGAAATAACGATCATTAATGATAGAATATCTCAAAGCCCACTTCCAGAAGTAAATAATCTCAGGGAATATAGCATAGATTTAAGTGAAACTGCAGCATTAGAGAAGGCGTTTGAGCTTGAATTTCTATTTGAAAACAAGTTTACTATCAAAATTATCAATAAAGAAGGCGACTTCCTTGAAATCGGATGTGATGACTCGAGGTATTGGTTGGACAGGAGCCATACAACGCACTTATTCAATGAGCAATATGGACAAGTCAGGTATGCAAAGAAACTCCTCAGAGAAACCCAAACAGCCCGAATATTTGTCGATCATTCAAGCATTGAGTGCTTTTTCGATGATGGCGTCACCGTTTTTACAGGCAGATTCTATTTGGACGGAGATTGGGCCCTTCAGTTCAGCGACATCATGCCGACCTGCTACAAAATGAAGAACATTGTTGTATCAGCTTAATACCACATCAAAAAGACGCATTTTGATACAAATAAGCAGCACTTCCCAGTTACGATTGACGTATCGGGAGGTTGCTGCTTATTTGTATGCTGGATTCCCGATAAAATTATAACGTGGATCGTTAAAAGATTGATAAATCAATGTTTACCTGTTGAACCTCGTTATAAACCGTTACAGAGGTTTATAACGAGGTTTGTGGGAAAAGACCGTAGGTACGGGCTTTTTCAGTACCACGTTATAATAATCCGGGAATGAAGGTTGTATGCGCTGTTTGAATGCAGGCTTACAGAGCAGAATCTTTAGTCTTTGCTGTCCTCCGGTGTACGTAGGCTTCGCCGGAGGTCACCCAACATTTCGTCTTTCTGCCCCGATAAGGCTGGCTTCGTCGAAGGTGGGGCTGAAAGTTACCGCTGTTCTCCGGGGAGCGAGGCTTAACCGGAGCTGTCGACCCAGTTCCCTCGCGCTCCTCCGGCTAGCCGGTACCACTCGACTCTCTCAGTCTATTTCCCACTCAAATTTTTTTACTCCACTCGCCCATGCTCTGCAGTATCGGAATAAAGCTTTGCCCCAAAGGTGTTAAGGAATATTCTACTTTCGGCGGAACTTCCTTGTAGACTTCCCGGTGGACCATGTTGTCTTCTTCCAATTCCCGCAATTGCCTGGTCAATATCCCTTTTGAAATATTCGGCAGCAGCCGTTGAAGTTCATTAAACCTTCTCGTCTGCGTGCTTAGATTCCATAATATGATGATTTTCCATTTCCCTGCAATGATGTCTTGCGTTTGCGTAACGGGGCAAACCTCTATTTGATCCCCTACAGGTTCGCCAAACCGACTTCTTGCCATGATAAACGCCTCTCTTTCGCATTAGTCCTATTTTTGTGACTAGGTCATATTAAAGTGCCTACTTACAAAAAGATCCCTGATACCATATTATAAGGTTACATTAAATAAGTAAACAAAAGAATTGGAGAAATGCCATATGAAATTATTAGTAACGGGAGCAACAGGAAAATTCGGCACAAAAGTTGTAGAAACGCTGTTGAAGACTGTACCCACCAGTCAACTGGCTGTCAGTGTTCGTAATCCAGAAAAAGCGGAAGAATTACGGACTCGTGGAGTGGAAATCCGACAAGGGGATTTTGATCACCCAGAAACACTGGATGCTGCTTTTGCAGGTGTTGATCGTTTATTGCTTGTTTCTGCGGATGGGGATAACGAAACAAGAATTCGCCAGCACGCCAATGCAGTAGCTGCGGCAGAACGCGCCGGCGTCGGTTTCATCGTATACACCAGTTTAGCGAATGCAAAAGAAAGTAAAAACTTATTCGCTCCAACACATCAGGCCACAGAAGAAGCGATTTTGAAAACAGGGATTCCCTACTCCTTCTTGCGCAACAACTGGTATTTGGAGAATGAAATTTCAGGAATTCAAGGTGTCCTGGCAGGCGCTCCATGGGTAACATCCGCAGGCGACGGCAAGGTCGGTTGGGCGCTGCAACAGGATTATGCGGAAGCTGCGGCTGCCGTGTTGGCCGGCAGCGGACACGAAAATACGGTCTATGAGCTCTCCGGCAAGCCGTTGACTCAGGAAGAGATCGCGTCAGCTCTTGGATCCGTTTTGGATAAAGAAGTCACCGTGCTGCAGCTTGATGATGCCGCTTATGCCGAAGCGATGAGCGGTGCCGGCGTGCCGGATTTCGTCATCCCGATCCTGCTCGCTATCCAAAAGAGCATCCGCGAAGGTAGTCTGGATGTCGAAAGCAACGATTTCGAAAAGCTGCTCGGCCGTCCAGCAACACCAATCCATGAAGCTTTGAGCCAAATCGTTAATGGAATTACGCAAAATTAATTATTTAATCGAGCCGTAAAAATGAGGTCCTTTATTCCCAGCGATTGACTGGGAACAAAGGACCTCATTGCTTTTTATAGTAGAGTCTTCGGTAGCGTACTCATCCGACAATGATAATGCATGTTACGCAACCCGATAGATTTCCGCGCCGAACGGCATCAGTGCCAACTTGGCATGTTTGAAGTGCTGCAGCCCGAATGGAATGCCTACGACCGTCATGCAGAAGACGACGCCCATGATGACTTCTTCGGCTGCCAATGCTAAGCCCCCCAACAGCATCCAGATTATATTCAACACTAACGACGTGCTGCTTTCGCTGATGCGGATTTCCCTGCCGAACGGTACAGCCGCCATCACTGCGAACTTAAAGCACTGCATGCCGATAGGGATCCCGACGATGGTCAGGCACCACAGGATTCCGATAACGATCCAAGAAATAAAACTGATAAAACCACCCAAAACAAACCAAATCAGATTCATTAAGAAATTCATGACCCTTCCCCTCTCTTTCCCTTACATTATAATCCCCGCTGCGCGCAAAGGCATCAGACTAAGTACTGAATTTCCACCACGGATAAATGAGGTTTTAGTGCTGCATAAGGAGAAAACTCAATGTTTTCTTTTCTTGGGCTACTTCTCAAGCGGTTGAGACTTCGCTGCCAGACCTTTTTGAACGCCTGGTCGTTCTGCGATACGTTTGGACCATTCCAAGAGGTGAGGGTATTCATCCAGATTCAAGAATTCATACGATCCTTTGTATAGTTTTCCTAAAGCTAAACGACCGTACCAAGACCATATGGCAATATCCGCGATGGTATAGCTATCGCCTGCCACATAAGGACGCTCCGCTAAAGTTTTATCGAGCAAATCCAGCTGACGTTTCGTCTCCATCGTGAAGCGATCGATCGGGTATTGCATAGGCTCGGGAGCATAGGCGAAAAAGTGACCAAATCCTCCCCCAACATAGGGCCCTGCCCCTATTTGCCAGAATAACCAATTAAGGGTTTCGGTCCGGCCATGGATATCAGTCGGAATCAGTTGCTCAAATTTCTCGGCTAAGTATAGAAGAATGGAGCCTGATTCAAAAATTTCCAAACGCGGACTTAGACTTTGATCCACAAGCGCCGGAATTTTAGAGTTAGGATTAATCTCAACGAAATCCGAACCAAATTGGTCGCCTTCTGCAATATTAATGGTGTACAAATCATAATCTGCGCCCTCTACACCCAATGCTTTCAGTTCTTCGAACATGATCGTAACTTTAATGCCATTCGGTGTTCCCAATGAATAGAGTTGGAACGGAGCCTCTCCGGCTGGTAATTTTTGTTCGAAACGACTGCCGGCTGTTGGACGGTTGCCTACTTTATTTGAATTCTCTTCTTCCCACTGCCACACTTTTGGTAATTCATATGCCGTCATCCTATCACTCCTCATAATAATATTTATTAGTAACTTCATCATACTACTCATGCACCAAAATGCCCAAATTTTAGCTTATTGACTTATGATACGGTTACAGTGCTATATTCAACTACTTTTTATGGAAAACAAAAAATGGCTAGTGTAGTGTAGCGTTGATAAATAAGTAAGATGTTGAGTTTGAATCTGTTAGAGTCGCCATCGTTGTGGAGTATAATAAAAATAAACGGCGGTGGCTTAAAATGGGCAGAAACAAGAAGTATGTTATCTCATTGACAGATGATGAAGTACGCAGATTAAAAAGTGTTTTGCGTAAGAAAACGACTACTCGAACCCTAAAATGCAGATGCCAAATTTTATTAGACCTCGATGAAGCACATGTGAAAACACTTACCCATCAACAATGTGCCAAATCTATCGGTGTTTGTATCGCGACTGTGCACAATGTAATCAAGTACTATATTGACGGCGGTGTTGAAAATGTTCTAACAGTCGCTAGAAGTGTCAATTCTGATAATGCCCGTAGGAAAATCGATGGACGCGCGGAAGCAAAACTCATTGAAATGGCCTGCGGCCCAGCCCCAGAAGGTCGTTCCAGATGGACCCTTCGCCTTCTGGAAGAGAAAGCAAAAGTTGAACTTGAAATTCCCGTTGGCAAAGATGCCATCGGAAGAACCTTAAAAAAAACGAATTACGACCTCACAAAAAACAATATTGGTGCATCCCGTCAAAAGAAAACGCAGCATTCGTAGCGTGCATGGAAGATGTCCTCGACGTGTATGAGTTACCTTACGATCCTCAACACCCAGTCGTTTGTATGGACGAAAAACCCTATCAACTTTTGGGTGAATCAAGGGAACCTCTTCCTATGCGAAAAGGCAGTGACCAAAAAATTGATTCTGAATATGTGCGAGAAGGCACTTGTAGCATTTTTATCTTCACTGAACCACTGGGTGGAGTCCGACACGTGAACGTACGTAAGCAACGAACGTCAGTAGATTGGGCCGAGGAGATTCAATACCTTGTAGATATTGGTTATCCCAATGTTGAAAAAATCACTTTAGTTCTGGATAATCTCAATACACATACACTCGCTTCACTCTACAGAGCATTTCCGCCCGAAGAGGCACGAAGGATAGCCCGCCGCTTAGAGATTCATTTCACGCCATTACATGGTAGTTGGTTGAATATTGCCGAAATAGAATTAAATGTTATGACCAGGCAATGTTTACATCGCAGAATTGATGATTTTGAAAAACTCCGTTCGGAGTTGGCTGCATGGGAGCGGGAACGGAATACCCGTTCATCAAAAATCCGTTGGCATTTTACAAATAATCAAGCGCGAGAAAAGATGGCTTCGTTGTATCCCAAAATTGAAAAATCAAATATTTGATACTAGTTGAGTATGTCGATGTCGATCTTTTCTCTAAATATCAACGCTACACTACACTAGCTCAAGTCCAGTTAAATACCGAACTCAAGCTAACCTTTAGGGATAAGCACCCTCACTTAAACACTAGTGTATTGTAGCGTTGAAAAATAAGTAAGCTATTGAGTCTGTATCTATGTAGAGTTCCCCTCGTTGTGGCGTATAATAAAAATAAACGGCGGTGTTTAAAATGGGCAGAAACAAGAAGTACGTTATCTCATTAACAGATGCTGAAGTCCGCAAATTGGAAAGCGTCAAGCGGAAGAAAACGACTACTAAGACCATAAAATGCAGATGCCAAATTTTATTAGACCTCGATGAAGCGCACGGGAAACCGTCCACCCAACAACAATGCGTCAAAACTATAGGTGTTTGTTACGCGACTGTTTACAATGTTATCAAGTACTATGTTGAGGGTGGTATTGAGAGAGTGCTTTACGTAAGCAGAAGTGTCAACTCGGACAATGCCCGTCGGAAAGTTGATGGACGTGCGGAAGCGAAACTTATTGAAATCGCCTGCGGCCCCGCTCCGGACGGCCGTTCCAGATGGACATTACGCCTTTTGGAAGAGCAAGCAAAAGTTGAGCTTGTCATTCCGGTAGGTAAGGATGCCATTGGAAGAACGTTAAAAAAAACGAATTACGACCTCACAAAAAACAATACTGGTGCATCCCACCAAAAGAAAACGGAGCATTCGTAGCCTGCATGGAAGATGTCCTTGACGTCTATGAACTGCCATACAATCCTTGTCAGCCGGTCGTTTGTATGGACGAAAAACCTTATCAACTTCTGGGTGAATCAAGAGAACCCCTTCCCATGCGGGAAGGCAGTGACCAAAAAATTGATTCTGAATACGTGAGACAGGGAACCTGTAGCATCTTCGTCTTCACCGAACCACTTGGTGGAACCCGGCATGTGAACGTCCGCACGCAACGAACAGCAATAGATTGGGCCGAGGAGATTCAATACCTTGTAGACGTTAGTTATCCGTCTGTTGAGAAAATCATTTTGGTTCTGGATAACCTGAACACCCATACAATCGCTTCACTCTATAAAGCATTTCCGCCCGAAGAGGCACGGAGAATAGCTCGGCGCTTAGAAGTGCATTTCACACCAAAACATGGTAGTTGGTTGAATATTGCCGAAATAGAATTGAACGTGATGAACAAGCAATGTTTATCTCGTAGAATTGATAATATCGAGACGCTCGGTTCGGAGTTGTCTGCCTGGGAGCGAGGCCGGAATGCCCGATCAGCAAAAATCCGATGGCACTTTACAAATACTGAAGCACGGACAAAAATGATTTCTTTGTATCCTAAAACTGTTCTTTCGAACGTTTAAAAGGAATTGAGAATATAATTTTTATTTCTAAATATCAATGAGACACTACACTAGTGCCTTTTTATTATTTATTTTTGAGTACTTTTGTAGTGAGATGTTTTAGACGCTTAATTGAAAAGTCCGAATCCACCATTCCAGCTGATCTTTTCAGATCCTGCCAGAGTCAATTGGAGGAATCCTACAGCTTCTAATTCACGTGCTCTCTTCAGAGAACCAGCATCCAGAGTTGCCAGGCCACTACCCTCCAGTGCTGCGAAAACCTGGCTCTTAGCTTCTGCATCGTCACCTGCAACTAAAACAGTTGTCTGGTGGGAACCACCAATCGTTTTGCTTGTTAAAGTTCCGGCAAATGTTGTATTAAAAGCCTTCAATACTTTTGAGTTCGGAAGAGCTTTTTGAACTTCAGCTGCTGCTGAACTGTCAGCGGGAACAACCAAAGAGTCAAAGGTGTCGAAGTCAAGCGGGTTTGTAATATCAATAACCACTTTCCCTGCTAATTTTTCTGCATTTTCTTTCACGATAGAAGAAAGTGCTGGATAAGGAACCGCCAATACTACGATATCTCCTACTGAATCAGCTACTTCACCTTTGCCGATGTAAGATACAACGTTTCCTGCTGCTTGGAAGTTCTCTCCGATTGCTTTACCCATGTTTCCTTGACCAAAAATTGTGATAGTTGTCATGTTATGTTCCTCCTAGATTGTTTGTTTTTTTTTTTAGTATAGATAGAGTATACCACTTATTTTTTATAAGTAAACAAAAAGATTCTCGGATTCGAGATATTTTTATTTGTTCTATTATGAAGCAGTGATCTCAGGGTCCAGAGTAGCCATTTTAGTAATTACACGACGTTGAGTAAAATCAGATATTACAATCAAAATAAGACACCCAGCACTTTAAAATGTTGGGTGTCTTATTTTGATTGGTTCATTCTATTTTTATCTTGATAAATCTTCCAAAATCCAGGATTCAAAGTCCTGAAGATTTTTTCTGGATACGGTGTGTCCTTCAGGATAGGATTTGAATGTTACAGGAACTTCTACTTTAGTAAAATGTTCAGCATTTGCTTCTCCCCACGCGTATGGCAAGACCTGGTCATATTCTCCATGTGATATAAACACAGATAGCCGGTTATCAGGATTATTCACGTATTCTTCCTTCACAAAATGAGGAATATAACCACTTAACGCTACAACACCTTTAATTTTATTTCCAAGAGTGAGTGCTAAGGTCATTGAGGCAATGGCTCCTTGGCTAAACCCTAATAAATATACTTGCTTCGGATCTATTTGATACTCCATTGTTGCCTCATCAATAAAGCTAGTCAGCTTCTGAATCGCGCCATCAAAAGATTCTCGGTGGGGTCTTCCATAGCCTTCAATGGTAAAGTAGGCAAATCCAGGCCCTTGGGTCAAAGGCCCCCTTATACTAAAAATAAAGAATGAATCCTTTAGACCATCAACAAGTGTCAGCATATTTTGTTCATTGCTGCCCATACCATGCATCACAAACAATGGGGGGTACTTTTCCCCAGGAATACTATTCTTAGGACGGCTCAGTTCATAAATCATTTCTGTTTCCATTGCTAGAACCCCCTTATGAATAAGTTTTTACTCAATGCTCAAAAATCAACAACGTTAGTTTCCTGATGTGATCTTTTCCACTTTGAATTTTAAAGCTAACAGACACATACATGGGTTGTCAAATTCATTGCACCCAAAACGAAATGAAATTGATTTTCAGAAACCGATTTTTTCCGATACACTTTAACAAATGGATACGACCCCTGTCTTGTTGGTGCTCATTTTTATTTCTTTTTTAATATAATGCCGCCTGCAGACCGTCTTGGAGCACGTGGCGAACAAAACTTTCACCATCCTGACGATGCTGAAGAATACGGACATTTTCCGGTTTAGCCCCGGAATCAGCCGCGCAAATTTCCTGGAACCGTGTATCAGAACCATCCCTATCGAAAATTGCGATGTCCCCATCAAAATGGGCTGGATCAAAAGAACCAGAGAAAATATCACCCCGGAAGCCAAGCAATTCCTGAAATCCCTGACCAAATCATTCTCGGATTATATATTAGGAACGCGTAGCTATGCCCCAAAACAAAAACAGCAAGCCCCCAAGTCTCCGATCTGATGTCGGGAACTAGGGGCTTGCTGGTTCTATCGTACTATACAAAAATAACCCAAAAACCAAACACTCGTTTTTTTGAGTGCCTAGCTTCCGGATTATTCTTCATTTGCGATTAAGTCATTTTATCTTTTTCTGTTGCCCTTTATATTTTTCTGCATGCCCTTTTCAATTACAAGTTCTTTGTAGTTTTTATTCATCTTCGGATTATCTTGTCGGTAAACTTTCAACGCTATACTCGAAGAAATTAAAGCAGCTACAATAATCCAGACGCTATTACTAAACATGGAAAGTACAAACAACAGGCATCCTAAAAATAGGCTCAGATTAAAGACAAATTCTCTCTTCTTCATTATGATCACTCCACTAAATTATATTCGTATTCTGCCACTTCCATGCTATGGATTCCTAGTCTATCAAAAACCATGGATTTGTAAGCGATATAAGCATTATATTCTAGTCTTTCCAATGAATCGTAAGCTTTATTAAGCGTTGTATCCAAAACCAATACCCCGTGCTGTTTTAGCAACATTGCTTTGGACTTTACATCGTCCCCCAGAGATTCAACATAAGACTTTACTTCCTCGGCTAATTCGGGAGAACATGCTGGATAGAAGTCCAAACAAGGAATTCTTCCGAATTTTTGTGTTGCCTCTGTAAGATTTGGCATCTCCATTCCCATCGTGGCAAATACCATGGATTCTCTGGCGTGACCATGTACGACAGCGCCGATATCTTTATGTGTATTAAAGCAAGCCATATGCATATTGATTTCGCGTGTCAGCCTACCGTCACCTTCGATAACGTTTTCATCCATGTCAACAACTAATATTTGATAAGGGGAAAGATTGCATAAATGATCTTGTGACATCAGTGTCGGTGTCATAATAATGTGTTTATCATTCATCCGCACACTGACATTTCCTCCAGCCGCATTCGTTTCAAATCTGTCAAACATTGTTCTGACAATCTTAGCTAATCTTTCTCTCTCTTGTTGGTATAACATATAATCCGCTCCCTTTTCCTATAATCTATTTATCGTTACTTCCTGTTGTAAGTCCAATGCATCTTCGATATCAAAACTTGTACTATCATTGTTCTTAACCTTGCTTGCAGCACAACCGCTAGCAAAACTTAAACATTCTTCAATCGGCTTCTTAAGATAGAACATGGATAGAAATGCCCCTACAAAGCAATCACCAGCACCAGTATCATTGACTTCCTCAACTTTGGGGGCAATGACTTGAAATTGTTCACCCTGATATTGGCAAAAGCTGCCTTTTTCTCCTTGTGAGGCTATCACACAGTCGACCCTTTCGGATAACGCCACTAAATTTTCCGCAAGACTCTGATTTTTTGAGACGATTTCCTGTAATTCAAATTCATTTGGCTTGATAAAATTAACGCCTACTTCAACTGCTTTTAGCAAAGCATCTCCAGATAAATCACAAGCAATGAAGCAACCACTATCTTTCAAAACATACAAGAGCTCTTCTAAGTCTGAGATAAGATAATTTTGTGGAAGAGAGCCCGCTATCAGAACCATGTCTTGTCTGGTTACCTTCTGCCTTATTTTCTCCAATAAATTTCTTTTTTGAAACTCAGAGACAACAAGTCCTTTCTCCGTGAACATCGTACTGCCGCTGATTCCCTCTTCTAATACGATATAGCACTCTCTTGTAGACTCATCAGCTACCTCGGTAAAATCGTGCCTTATATTTTTTTGTGCCAATATATTGTATAAAGCTGCTTTGTTATTTGTCCCGCACAACCCCATTGCCAGGTTATCGATCTTAAGTTTACTCATCACGTAAGAGCCATGGAGACCTTTGCCACCTAAATCGTAGGTTACTTTTCTGATTCGGTTTGTTTTTCTTTTAACAAGTTCCTCACCGATAAACAGTAAACGATCTATCGCTGGGTTTAACGTAACTGTATAGATCATCCATATTCCTCACTTCTTTAAATTTTACACTTCATTCGGTTCCATATCCCACTCCGCATCAGCAGATACTACTGGTTCATTTGCTGCACGATTTTTCATGACTTTGGAATAGAGTACAAACAATGCCACCCATACTGCTGCTAAAACGAATCCTAGAACTTTAAATTGTAATAGTTCCGTTAATACAAAGCGAATGTCTGGATACTCTAATGTACTCCAAGTGATTCTTTGCCCTTCAACAAGTTCAACTGCACCGGTATCATTTGCCAGTTTTGTAATGGTATTAGCAAAATAAGACGCTGAGTATAAGAAAATTGGAGTTCCAATGACACTGATTATGAACATGCGAATCAAGTTACCGCCTGTTACGACTAATGCTGGGGCAACCATACCAACATTTAAGATCCCTGCGAATGGAAGAACTGCATTTCCTGGTAAAATGAAGGCAAACAGTAGGGTAACAGGTACCATAAGAATCATAATGACCCAAACTTCACTGCTACCTGCAAGAATTGGCCAGTCCAGCCCGATAAACATTTCGCGATCTTTAAATCTGTTCTTCATAAAGTCAGACATCGCTTCAGAAATCGGGGATAGAGCCTGCATGAACAGTTTTGAAACCATCGGGAACAATGTCATCGCTGTCGCTGCTTGCATACCTAACATCAAGGCTGCTCCAACCGAATAGCCGCCTGCAAGGGCTAAGACAAACCCGATGATGAATCCCATGACATGATTCTCACCAAACATACCAATTTTTTCTTTTAACATTGTTGCATCCATCTCTTTGTTAAAAGCAGGTATTTTTCTTAACAATAAATCAAAAGGCATCAATAATGCCCCCAGCATCATCATTCCATGTGACACAGTTACGCCAGGGATACCTGTTAATCTTTCGATTTCCGGCTGGTTTATATCAGAGTACAATAATTCCAACACAATCGTTATTGCAGCACCGATAAAAGCAAGATACAGATTATTTGTCACACCAACAATTAATACTGCAGTAAAGATTTTCCCCCAAACATTCCATAAATCAACGTTCAGTGTTTTCGTTTTATTTACTGCAAGCATGATCCCATTAATCAGTAACTGTAACGGGAACATTAAGAAAGCATATGGCCATGCCCATGATAGGGTCGCCATGGAGGTCCACCCACCATCAATGACAGTCAATGAAATGCCTGTCCGTTCAGCCAACGCCTGTGCAGCAGGAGTCAACGAACTCATCATGAATCCAATAACTAAGTTCATCCCTATAAAAGCTACTCCAAGTGTGATACCTGCACTAATTGCATCCTTTGATTTCATCTTGACTAATAATCCAATCAGTATCATTAACGCGGGAATAAAAACTGCAGATCCTAAATTTAATACATTCTGTATAATCTGTTGTAAAGTTTCCATTGTCTTCTCTCCTCCAAACTGATATTGGTGTTACTTCAAGGCATCGACTAATTTCTGTGTTTCTGCCTCAATTCCCATGCCGGTTAGAAATGCGATTCCATTTAAAGTTGGAATATTATATGTTTTCGTTGGCTTCGTAATGGAAATGTAAACATCGCTTTGCTTAACATATTGATCCAATGATTTAATATCTACGGCATCTACGACTGCATTAATTTTCTTCTCAGTCAGTATGCGTTTCACTTTTGAGGCTACTGTTTGACTTGTTGCTACACCACTGCCACACGCTACGATTACTCTTTTCATACTTCAACACTCCCAAATTCATTTTTTAGTAACTCTTCCATTTTTGAAATATTCACAATGCCATTAAAGGCGTCAATGAAATACTTGTTCCTGAACTGCGTCATGATATTTGATAATAAACCTACTTGCTCTTGCGGTTCTTTGATTCCTAAGACAAACACTGTGTCGATATCCACCCATTCATCAAATGTTCCCATTTGTATGAATTTGATTGGCTTGTTTAACGTCACTACGAATATGAAGGGTCTTTTGACATGGAGCACATCTGTATGTGGAATAGCTAAATTCACCATATCTGTTTGCAGACCGGTAGGGAAAACTTTCTCTCTTTCCCTAATAGCGTCAAAGAAAGTATCTTCTGTGTAGTTCTCTTCCTCGAGTATGTCACTAACATATTCGAATAATTCTCTTTGTGATTCAAATTCCTGATTCAATTTTATTAGCTTACTATCAAATAAATCGGAATATTCCATCTACCTCACCCTCTCTTTAAATATATCCAACACTTCTTCTGTATCATTGGATTTCATTATCCTATTTTTTTGTTCGTTGTTTAAAAAGGTATCATTCAGCTTTAATAGCCATGGCACATGCTCGTTATTTCTGCATGGAGCGAGTGCTACAACTATTTCCATCTCTGATCCATTAGGCGCATGTATAGTATTTTTCAGGATAAGTATCTGTACATCCGCTTCAATGACGCCTCTGTCCGGCGCTGCATGCGGCAAAAACACATTAGGACCGATCATCATCGTTTCATAGGAGTCATAAAAGATCTTTTTACATTCTTCCATATAATCATTCGTAATTGATTGTCTGTTGCCCATCTCATGAAAAGCTAAATCGATGATTTCATTCCATGGAATATTCTCATTAATAATGGTTATTTGGGACGAATCTTTCAACAAATCCGCATCTTTTTCTTGTAAGGGGATCGGTAATTTTTTATCCTCAAAAAATCCTTCTACTTTCCCGGAAATCAGAGCCATTTTATCTTTTGGAATAAGTTCCGCTAAATACGCCATTATTTCCTTCGCTTGTTTAGATGCATCTGATTCAATGGCCTCTTCTACTTGCTTCCTTAATCTAAACCGCGATAATTCATCAAGCAGAGAGGGGACTAAAAAATTCACTATGTCCGTATGGATAGGGATTGTCGAGAAAATAAAATCAACATCCGGTGGTTGTGCCTCAAATTTTCTTAGAGAATAGACATCAATAAATTTTATTTTCGGAAACTCTTCTTTTAAGATACCGAGCAACAGTTTTGATATGGATGTCCCGCTCCTGCATAGGACCACCGCAGTAAATACGGGTTGAAGTTTATCTTCACAGGTTTGATAAATTTCTCCCAAAAAAATCATGGCAATTAGGGTGATTTCATCATCTGTAAATGTAATACTTAATTCATCTTCGAATAACCGCAAGGCTTTTTTTACAACCATATAAATGGAGTTATGTTTTTCCATAAATTGTCCAGTCAATGGATTGTAAACGTGAAGCCCTAGTTTCAGGCGGTATATAGCCGGTTTTATGTGCATCGATAATCTTTTCTTGAGATCAAGAAATTTCGGAAAGTTGATTGCCATGTTTTCCTCAATAGATTTTATTAATCCACAAACGAGTTCTTCAATATTTAGTTCATTGTAATGACTGACCTCTTCCTTAAAATCGATGATACTGGATGACAATACTTGTAGTGTCAGATACTTTAAATCCATTTCAGACAGGAATGGGTAGCTCCAAAATATTGATTTGATCCTCGGATACTCTTTGGTTCCTTTTATGTCGTGTGTAATATCAGAGAAATCCAAGTTTTGATTGCTGAACTTAGATCTTAGGATCGTTCCCATAAGTAAATATGGCAGCGCATCCAAAACCTCGTCTGAAAAAAATATTCCTAGCTCGATTTCAATCTTCTCCAACCTTTTTCTTAAATGGAATATTTCATCCTTCTCCATAATGCCCTTTTCAAACAATATGAATTTTCCAGCGGGTATTTTCAGTAACGTTTGGATAGAATCCGCCAGTGTATTCCGTACCTCAAATTCATTGCCTTGGATATTATAGCCGCAGCTTCTGGAGTATTTAATTTCTACACTCTCAGAAATGTCACTTTTCAATTCTTTTATATCCGCCAATGCCGTATTTTTGCTCACATACACATAGTCTGCCATTTCCTGAAGAGGGTTATATCCTTCGCCAATCAGTAGCTTAATGAGAATAAGCGTCTTCCTTATTTTCGGGCTGTAGAAGGAATATAGTTTTTGATTCTTTTTCAAAACATATTGATAAGTTACATTGACTCCCTCTTCAGTCAAATATAAATGATTTCTTTTACGAACAATGACAGCATCACCCAATAAAGAGTTAATATGGTCTAGTTCGTCATCTACTTCTTGTTCGCTCATGGTAAACGCCTTCATTAAGCTGCTTAATGTTACTTCTTCACTAGTTAAGAAATAAGACATCACATCCAGCGAATGTGTTTTGATCATATTCATTCCTCCTTACACATAAAATATTACCAGACAAATCTTTTATTTTTTTGGTGTTCATCCCAATCTAAAATAGCGCTTTCAGTTTTCGTTGTGATGAACTTATGAAAGGTTCACCTGACCTTATTACGTAGCAACAAAAAAAATAAAGACCCTCACAGTTCATGTATAGTAATTTTCACATCACTATACTGATGAAAAGGGATTGCCTCTATTCTTAAAATTATAACAGGAAGCGCACTTTTATTGAAGCGGTTCAACAATAGTTTGATTTTCGAACACATTTACGAGTTGTATCCATTTTGAAAATGTGAAGAAGAGAATTAAACACTCAAAAAATTCAAAAAGATTCTTTTGAAGTTACATAGTATGACAAAAATGAGTCAAGCTTACTTCCTGTCATACACGGAGTAAGCTTGACTCATTTATTTTTCTTTATTCTATTTTATTAACCATTCATTCTCCCCGCACCCGCATAACCGTCTCCCGTTCGATCACTTCATGCGGCACGATCATTTTCGGCAGCAAGGCGCTCGGTTCGTTGAGTTGGCGGATCAGGAGGGCGGCGGCTTGTCTGGCCAGTTCCTGGACGTGGATGTCGATGGTCGTCAGGAATGGGTGGGACAGGGTCGCGAAGACGGAATTGTTGAAACTGATCAGGGAGATGTCGTCCGGCACTTTGTACTGATCCAGCTGCAGATACTGCAGGACCCGCAAGGCCAGGCGGTCATCGCCGACGACAAGTCCTGTCGGTTTGGTTTCTTCGAGGAACTCTTGGAAAGCCATGAAGTCATCCGGCGTTTCGAAGTAGAGTGACGGATGGACGGTCAGATTGGCATCGCGCAAGGCATCGGAATAGCCCTTGTAACGTTCCTTGTCGACCGTTTGCGAAGGCGTCAATCCGACGAATCCGATCTGTTCGTGTCCGTGTTGGATCAGGCAGTCCGTCGCCGTTTTGCCGGACAGGCGGTTGTCGTTATCGATATAGATTGTTTCATTCTCGTAGACATCCGGTTTCCCCAGCAAAGCGTAGGGAATCTTTTCATCATGCAGGAACTTGCGGATCGGATCCTTCGCCTCCGAGTACAACAGGATGAAGCCGTCGACAAGTTTGCGTTGGTGCATCAGGCGCACGCTGTCCTTCAGTTCCGCCATCGTCTTGCCGGTAGCCAAGGAAATCATGTATTTCTGTTCATTGCAGACGACGCCGATTTCCTGGATCATCTCGAGGAAGAGCGGATTCTGCGCAGGGTTCCCCATCGTCGCCACCGGCAGGATCACGCCGATCGTCTGCGTGGACTTATTGGCCAGGTTCTGGGCGGCGAAGTTGGGCGTGTAGCCCAGTTTCTGCATCGCTTGGCGCACTTTCACTTTTGTGTTTTCGCTGATCAGCGGACTGTCCTTCAACGTGCGTGAAACGGTTGAAGTCGCGACGCCCGCTTCTCTGGCGACATCTTTTATCGTAACGGTCATAGGCATTTTCCTCAGGTTCATTTTTGTATCTCTAGATTACCATTTAAAAGTGTAATTTTGAACCCTTGCCGCCAAAGTATTTGGCGCCAGGACGATATTGTCCCAGCCCTGATGGTGGATGGCATCCGGCACTTCCTGCGCCTCGATCGCCAAACCCAACTGGCTCCGCATCGGACGGCCGTTCACAAGGTACGGTTCGTTCATGTCTGTCGTCGAAAAGAGCACGATGCTGCTGCGGTTGCTGGACAATGTCATTTGCCGGCCGCTCTCCTCATCGCTGAGGATCAGCTGCGGCTGTTGGTCGGGCTGCATCAGGAAAACATCATCGAACCCTTGCGGTCGTTTGCGGATGGCTGCACCGATGGCAGTCACTTCGCGGAAATCGAAAGCCGTCCCTGTCACCGTTTGCTTCGTCCCGGTCGGCAACTTGTCAGCATCCAATTCCAGCACTTCTTCGCAGGCCAGCTGCAAAGCATGATCGGTAAGCGGACGTTTGGCATCTCCGCTCAAATTGAAATAGATATGGCTGGTCGGATTGAACAGCGTTTCCTCATTGTCCCGGCTGACCCCTTCCATCTTGATCGTCAGGCAACCTTCCGCATCGAGGGAATAGCTAGTTTTCGCCTGCATCCGGCCGGGATAGCCGACCGTTTCCGGCGTCGATTCCAATGTGAAAGTGACGGTCACAGCTTCTGCCGTCTCTTCGGTTTTGAAGTCCCAGAACTGTTGACCCCAACCCAGGCTGCCGCCGTGGATATGGTGCTTGCCGGCGTTCTGCTCGAGTTGCACCTTGCCCCATTTGCCCTCAGCAATCCGGCCGGCGACCGGTCCGACGGTGGCGCCGAAGGAAGCGCGGTCGTTTCCGTAGGCTTCGGCATCGGCCAAGCCCAGGACAACATTTTCACTCTGGCCTTCCCGGTCCGGGACAAGCAAACGGATCAGCCGGGCGCCGTAGTTGATGCAGCTGACGGACATGCCGTTCGGCTGGCTCAAGGTGATGCGCATGACTTTTTCCGTTCCGATGCTGCCCCATTCGCGGATCATTATGCTGTCCATCTTAAATCGCCTGCTCCCACGTATCACGCAGGACGGCAAGTGACAAGTCGCTCGTGTCCGCCAACACACGGTCGGCATGCCCGAGCACGGCTGCGTCACCGATTGCGACCGCGGTTATATTCGCGGCTTTGATGGCATCCACACCGGAAGCGGCGTCTTCCACGCCGATGCACTCGGCCGGGTGCACGCCGGCAAGCTCCGCGCCGGCCAAGAAGATATCCGGCGCCGGTTTGCCTGCAGCCACTGAGGCCGGATCGACGATGCCGTCGAAGTAGTCCTTCACCTGCAATAACTTCAGGATGCCGGGTGCGTTCTTGCTGGCTGAGGTGATGATTGTCTTCAAACCCGCTTCGCGTAATTCTTCCAACAGCGGCAAGATCCCCGGAAGGATGTCCGCAGGTGTCATTTCCTGGATCAATTCCAGATAATGGTCATTTTTCTTTGTGCAGAAGGCTTCTTTTTCAGCTGAAGAATATTTATCAGCCAAGCCGCCGTGCGCAAGGATACGCTCCAGCGAATCGATGCGGCTGACGCCCTTCAGTTCTTCATTGAAGGCTTCGTCGACGGTGATCCCCAATTCCGCTCCTAGGTTACGCCAGGCCAAAAAATGGAATTTGGCGGTGTCGGTGATGACGCCGTCCAAATCGAACAATACTGCTTTCAACATTTCTTTCTCTCCTTTGGTGTCGCTCATACGGACACGGTCTTTTTCAGTGCGACTTTGATTTCATCTTTCAGCTGCAGCTCTTCGTCATAGATGCGGACAGGTAACGCTTCGCCCTTCACCAAGGTCAGGCTAACAGTCTCTTCGTTCACTGCGATCAGGATCAAGCGGCCACGGTAGTTGATGTGGAATTGGTAGTTCGTCCAGTCTTTCGGCAAGAACGGCGCAAAACGCAGACCGTCTTTGGCGCGCATACCGGCGAAGCCTTCCGCAATCGTCAACCAACTGCCGGTCATCGAGGTGATGTGCAGGCCGTCTTCGGTGTCGTTGTTGTAGTTGTCCAGATCCAGGCGCGCGGTGCGTCGGTAAAGATCCATAGCTTTTTCCTCTTTGCTCAGTTCGGCAGCAAGGATGGCGTGGATGCATGGCGACAAGCTTGATTCATGCACGGTCATCGGCTCGTAGAAGTCGAAGTTGCGTTCTTTTTCTTCCATCGTGAATTCGTCACCGAACAGGTAGATCCCTTGCAGCACGTCGGCTTGCTTGATGAAGCAAGAACGCAAAATCTTGTCCCATGACCAGTGCTGGTTCAATGGCAAATCGGCTTTGTCCAGCGCGCTGACCGGTTTCAGATCCTTATCCAGGAAAGTGTCATGTTGCACGAAAACTTGGCGCTCTTCATCGTACGGGAAGTACATGTTGTCGATGATATCCTGCCATTGTTCTTTTTCGGTTGCGGTGATGCCCAACGCCTCTGCGCGTTCCGGATATTTCTCCAGGCTTTCCAAGGTATAACGCAGCACCCAGACAGCCAAGCGGTTTGTGTACCAGTTGTTGTTGATGTTATTTTCGTACTCGTTCGGCCCGGTCACGCCATGGATCATGTAGCATTGCTTGTTCTGCGAGAAGTGTACGCGGTCCGCCCAGAAACGGCTCACAGCGCTGAGCACTTCCAAGCCTTCTTCGGCCAAGTAGCTTTCATCGCCTGTATAGGCTGTATAATTGTAGATTGCGTAAGGGATCGCACCGTTGCGGTGGATTTCCTCGAACGTGATTTCCCATTCATTGTGGCATTCCACGCCGGTGAAGGTCACCATCGGATACAATGCGCCCTTCAATCCTTGTTGCGCGGCATTGTGGAAAGCTCCCGGCAATTGGTTGTGGCGGTATTTCAACAGGTTGCGGGTAACTTCCGGCTCGGTTACCGCCAAGTAGAACGGTACGCCATAAGCTTCCGTATCCCAGTAAGTAGCTCCGCCGTATTTCTCGCCAGTGAAGCCTTTCGGTCCGATGTTCAAGCGTTCATCTTCTCCATAATAAGTGGAGAATAGTTGGAACAGGTTGAAGCGGATGCCTTGTTGCGCTTCGTCATCGCCGCCGATTTCAACATCCGCCAATTCCCAGCGTTTTGTCCACAGATTCGCTTGTTTCGCTTCCAACGCTTCGAAACTTTGGCCAGCGACTTTTGTGGCATAGATTTCTTCAGCAGTCGCTGCAAGTTTGTCCTTCGCATGATCGCGGCTCGTTGTCAGCGTCACGTATTTCTCTAATGATAGAACTTGGTCTTTTCCGGCTTCCCCTTCGAACACTTGGGAGACGAACAATTCTTTACTGTTGTTGCCTTTTTGCGCGAAACCTGTCGCTTTGTGGTGCATCGTTGCAGCCACGCTGAAGCGTTCGATGCCGAAGTTGTTCGGGATCGTTTCTACGACCAGCGTATCATCTGTCTGTTCGACCCATTCCCAGAACATTTCATCATAGTTGGCATCCTCGTTTTGGACATTCCCGTCCAGGGCGCTTTCGATGCGGATAGCGGCCTTTTCTGAAGCCGTGATTTCCACTTTGATGGCGCATAGTTCCTTGATGTCGATGCTCAGGAAGCGTGTGAAATGGACAGTGACTTCTTTGTCGTTCTTCACTACCGTAAAGAAGCGTTCCAAGCGGCCTTTTTCCATATCCAACGTCAAGGCAAAGTCTTTCGTTTCATCCTTATGCAGATCGATTTCTTCCCCGTCCACAAAGATGTGCATATACAGGAAATTCATCGCATTGATCACTTTTCCGAAATATTCCGGATAACCGTTTTTCCACCAGCCGACGCGTGTTTTGTCGGGATACCAGACGCCCGCCACATAGGTGCCTTGATGGTGATCGCCCGAGTAGGTTTCCTCGAAGTTTCCGCGCATGCCCATATATCCATTACCGAGACTGGTCAGACTTTCCTGCAGGCGGCGGTTTTCTTTATCTAATTGTTTGGTTGTCACTTTCCATGGATCAATCTCAAAAATTTGTTGTGTCATTATCGGTTCCCCCTTATTTGTTCTTCCCCCTTAGTTTAAGTGCAATCGGTTGCATTGTCAATGCAAAAGTTGCATTATTATTTCCGCCGCATTCTTTTCGTGGCTTTGAGCCATTTCCTTCATCTATCCGTTTAAAATCCAATTTATTCTGAAATAGAACGCTTGCATAATTTCTGGATATGGTCTATACTTCGAATCGTAAACGTTGCAATCGATTGCACTAACAAATTTGAGAGGAGTTTTAAAAATGAAGAAAATATTTACGTTTGATTTTTGGCAAAAATTCGGCAAGGCTTTGATGGTTGTCATCGCGGTCATGCCGGCAGCTGGTTTGATGATCAGTATCGGCAAGATGATCGCTATGTTCTCTGGAGATGTCCAATTGTTGCTGACAACGGCTGGGGTTATTGAAGACCTGGGCTGGGCTGTCATCGTCAACCTGCATATCCTGTTCGCTGTCGCCATCGGGGGATCTTGGGCGAAAGAACGTGCCGGCGGAGCCTTCGCAGCACTGCTTGCATTCATCCTAATCAACCGCACGACCGGTAAACTTTTCGCAGTAACCGGAGATATGCTGGCTACTGACGGCGCGACTACCAAAACCTTGTTCGGCCAGGACATCCTGGTGAACGGTTACTTCACGAATGTTTTGGGCGCACCTGCTTTGAATATGGGTGTCTTCGTCGGCATCATCGCTGGTTTTGTTGGTGCGGTTATCTTCAACAAGTACTATAACTACCGCAAACTGCCTGATGCGTTGTCCTTCTTCAACGGCAAACGCTTCGTGCCTTTCGTCGTCATTGGTTGGTCCGTTCTAATTTCCCTTGTCTTGGCAATCATCTGGCCAGTCGTTCAGACCGGCATCAATAATTTCGGGATTTGGATCGCGGATTCCGCTGATACAGCACCGGTTTTAGCGCCGTTCGTCTACGGTACGTTGGAGCGTCTATTGTTGCCGTTCGGTCTGCACCATATGCTGACGATTCCAATGAACTACACTTCTTTGGGCGGAACCTACACAATGTTGACAGGCGCTGCTGCAGGTTCGCAAGTGTTCGGCCAAGATCCGCTATGGTTGGCTTGGGCCAGCGATTTGGTGAACTTGAACAACACTGGCGATACAGCAGGCTACAACGAATTGCTGAACGCATTCACTCCGGCCCGCTTCAAAGTCGGCCAAATGATCGGCGCAGCCGGCAGCTTGATGGGCTTGGCTTATGCTATGTACCGCAACGTCGATGCAGACAAACGTCCGAAATACAAATCCATGTTCTTCTCGGCAGCCATCGCTGTTTTCCTGACAGGCGTAACTGAGCCGCTTGAGTACATGTTCATGTTCGCTGCACCACTGCTTTACGGCGTTTATGCAGTCCTGCAAGGAGTCGCTTTTGCAATGGCCGATATCATCAGCCTGCGCGTCCACTCCTTCGGTACGCTGGAATTTCTGACCCGCATCCCGATGTCCTTGAAAGCCGGCTTGTGGTTGGATGTCGTCAACTACATCTGGGTGACGCTCGCATTTGCTGTGATTATGTACTTCGTTGCCAACTTCATGATCAAACGCTTCAAATTCGCAACACCAGGCCGCTTGGGCAACTACACTGACTTCGACGGCGAAGCTGAAGAAGCTGCTCCTTCCACTGCAACACCGGAAGGCAACGCTGATGCATCCGATAACGACAAACTTGTTTGGAACATCATCGGCGCATTCGGCGGGCAAGACAACATTTCTGAAGTAGATGCCTGCATGACACGTTTGCGCGTAACGGTCAAAGATGAAACCCAAGTCGCGGAAGACAAAAAATGGTCCACATTGGGCGCACGCGGCGTCATCCGCAAAGGCAAAGGCATCCAAGTCGTCTACGGCCCTCAAGCAGATGTCCTGAAATCTGATATAATAGATTTATTAGGAAGATAAGAGGAGAGAGGACCACATGAAACTACTGACTTTGAATACGTACAGCTGGGTCCAAACAGCAGACCCTAGCCTGTTTGCCCCGCTTGTTGCCGACATTCTGGAAAACCAATATGACGCCATCGCCCTGCAGGAAGTGAATCAGCTTTCTTCCGGCCCGGTCATTAACAATCCGGAAGGCTATCACGCGACTCAGAATGAAATCCCGATCAAATCGGATAACTTCGCCTACTTCTTGGTGAAGGCTCTGGCGGAGAAAGGACTTTCCTACCATTGGTCCTGGGTGCCTTGCCACCAAGGCTACTTCCGTTTCGATGAAGGGGTCGCCATCCTCAGCAAAGCGCCTATTCAGTCAGTCGAACAGGTCCAACTTTCTGTAGTCAATGATTTCGAAAGCATCCACACCCGCCGCGCTTTGGTCCTCGAGACCGAAGCAGCCGCTTTCGTCTCCGTCCACTTGTCCTGGTGGAAAGAGGAAGAAGAAAATCCATTCCTGCGCGAGTGGACTTCAGTTGAGGCGGCCGTCAAAAAGCTGCGCGGCACCAAGCCCATCTTCGTGATGGGTGACGTCAACAACCCGGCCGATGTCCGCAACGAAGGCTACGACCTGATCACGAACGCCGGCTGGCAGGATGCCTACGCCGTTGCTGCAACGCGTATCGGATCTGCGACTGTTCCGCCGGCGATCGACGGCTGGGAAGGAAACGAAGTGCCGCTGCGCATCGACTACATCTTCTCGGACCAACCACAAGCGGTCGAAACCTATGAAGTCAAGTTTGATGGGAAGAAGTTGCCTTGCGTGTCCGATCATTATGGAGTTGCGGTAACGTATGTGTGATTTTGAATAAAGAGAAAAAGCTGCCTTGTTAGGCAGCTTTTTTTGGTTGGGCTCGATTTTGGTGGGGGTTGTCCGATAATTGCGAAGAATCGGACATTTAGGTAGCAGATTGTGAAGCGGATGTCCGATAACATCAGAGAATCGGACATCTACACAGACTATACTGTCCTGCTTGTCCGATAATCCCAAAGAATCGGACATCCACGCAGACAATACTAATCCGCTTGTCCGATAACTCCACAGTATCGGACATCCAAGCCAGATATCCGAAAACAGGAGCCGCCCCACACGGGAACGGCTCCTACTTTTAATGATTCATACTATTCAACAATGCTGTAATACACTTTTGACGTTACTTGATAAATGATCCAATAAATCACACTAAATCCGACTATTACGCCGATAAAGCACCAGAAGACTAATGCTGTATTGACCACACTAAACAAGAGCAATAATTTTTGAATAATCGGAAAGGCAAACGTAACATGAGTCACAGCAATAATTAACGGCAAAAGGAACATCCATACAATTTGTAAACGGGTGGTTTTGCGAATCATTTGCTTATCCAAGCCAACTTTTTGCATGATCTGGAATTTTTCTCGGTCATCATAGCCTTCTGAAACTTGTTTGAAATATGTAATCAACGCTGCTCCGAACGTAAACAATACGCCAAGAAAAATGCCTAAGAACAAAAACCCGCCATTCATAGTGTTCCATTCTTCACGCATAAGTTCTCTCGACTGAAAATATGAGTTATCGCTATCACTTACGTTAGCTGCCATTTTGTCAGAATAGTCTTTCTTCTGCTCTTGCGTTCCAGTCGTGTCCCAAGAAATGACTGCATCTGCAACAATCGGGAGTTCTACCCCTCTTGATCTAAAATCAGTTTCTATAATGGATTCTAAGTTTTCTTTAGAATCCACTACCACGATCATATTGGGACTCTGTGATTTGTCCATTTTCAAGGGGTTCTCTATTTTTGCTTCGACCTGGTACGTTGTGTCTCCGATAAGCAGCGTTGAAAAATCAAATCTGTTTTTTGAATCAAATATCAATACTTCATCGGATTGTAACTGGATTGTTTCGTCGGCTATCCTCTCATAATCTTCTTTGACAAGCAACTGGACAGTATCCGGTATCTCCTTAGCAAAATCAGACTCTCCAATCATAATTTTGTTATCTTCAATGATACTGAACAAATTATAGTACACATACATTTCTGTCCCCGTAACTTTTAATCCATTCGTTTCTGTTTCCTTTTCGATGGCTTCAAGTTGTTCTTCCAAATCGACGGGTTCATAATAGGTTCTTTGGTTCTCATAAGGCAAACGAACCGTTAAGGTATCTTCAGTCCCAATAAAAATAGCCGCTGTCGTTGATACCGCAACAATGACCATAGTCGCTAGAATAGTGATATTTGCTAACCCTACTGCATTTTGTTTCATCCGATAAAGCATCCCGGAGATTGAAATAAATGGACTCGGGCGATAATATAACTGCTTATTTTTCTTCAGTTTTTTCAGGATGAAAATAGATCCGGAAATGAATAAGAAATACGTACCGGCAATAACCAACAGTACTGCAAGGAAAAAATAAATCATGGCATCAAGCGGGTTATCAATGGTCAGCGACATCCAGTATCCTGATCCAATCAATAACAACGAAAGAATAAACAGTATAAGCGAACTTTTCGGCTCCCGTTCTCCTGTCTGCTTGCCTTTAATCAATTGGATAGGATTAGAAAACGTAACTTGAGTGATATTGTAAACTAACGTTGTTAAAAAGATGAGGGCAAATAGTCCGATTGCAATCAGCATTGCCTGTATCGTAAAAGGAAAAGATATTTCAATCCCGAACTTTAAAGCATAGTTCAAAACAAGAAAAGCAAGCTCCCCCAATAGATGCCCAATCATCAAACCTACAGCAATACTAAAAAAACTTGTTACGATTGATTCAATCGCCAATATTCTGGAAACATGGCTCTTCTTCATTCCCAATATGGCATATAGACCAATTTCTTTTTTTCGACGTTTGATCAGGAAACTGTTGGTATACAAAATAAATATAAAGGAAAACACCCCAACGACTATAGCCCCTAAAGCGAAAAGCAAAGACAACGTATCCGATCTGGTTTGAATAAATTTATTTCCCCTTAACGCGACCATCATGTAAAACATCGCTACCGTTGCAATTGAAGCGAAAATATAAGGAAAATAAATTTGCTTATTGGATTTAAGGTTACGCAGGGCTAGCTTTGAAAAAAAAATTTATTCATGTTGCTCACCTCTGTTTGCCAAGACAACCAACGCTTGCGAGATTTTGTCCATAAACTGATCCGGTGTCTGTTCGCCACGGTAAATTTCATGATACACTTCGCCATCTTGAATAAACAATACCCGGTTCGAGTAAGCTGCAGCCCTTGTACTGTGGGTGACCATGATAATCGTCTGCCCCGCATCATTTATTGCTTCGAAGGTTTCCAATAGACTTTGGCTGGATTTTGAATCCAATGCTCCAGTGGGCTCATCTGCAAGCAATAATTTTGGATTTGTGATCAAGGCCCGAGCTACCGCTGCGCGCTGTTTTTGTCCCCCGGAAACTTCATACGGATAATGATTGATCAGCCCATCAATTTTCAATTTTTGAATGATGGGCATCAAACGATTCTCCATTTCAGTTATTGGCGTATTGGATAAGACAAGCGGCAATAAAATATTGTCTTTTATCGAAAAATTATCCAATAGGTTAAAATCTTGGAAAACAAACCCTAGGTAATCTCTACGGAAGTTAGAAATCTCACTATCTTTGATCTGTGTCAGGTCTTTTCCTTCCAGCATTACTTCACCCGCAGTAGCTGTATCAAGTGTTGCCAAAATATTCAACAAGCTTGTTTTTCCTGAACCCGATTCTCCCATAATCGAGACAAATTCTCCTTTTTCAACTGAAAAATTTATGTCTTTTAAGGCTTGGACTTCCTGTGTTGAAAATATTCCCGTATAGGTCTTTTTCAAATGCGTCACTTCTAATAATGTCATGTTTGTTGTCTCCTGTTCATTTCTTTGTCCCTATAACTAGTTTAATGAGAATGAACATCGGCTGCCTTTATCTTTTCTTACAAAGGGTTGTTTAACCTTACAGTTTTGTAAGATTAACAATCAATAGTCGCTTATTAGCGGTTCTCTGGCTAAATCAATCATTACCTTGGTGCCTTTTCCTAAAGTTGATTCGATTATTAGGTTATGACCCAGACGTTTTGTAATTTCCTGACTGAGAAATAATCCTAGCCCGGTTGATTTTTCATGTATCCTCCCATTAAAACCTGAATACCCACTTTCAAATATACGCGGTAAATCTTCAGATCGGATGCCAATACCAGTATCTTCAATAATGAGCTGCTGCTCTTGTGTAGGACTCATGTAAATCCTGATGATGCCGCCTTCTGGAGTATACTTCAAACTATTGGAAAGAATTTGTTCAACTAAAACCCGCAGCCACTTCTCATCTGACAAAATAATTGCTGATGTCTCCCGATAGTCCAATTGGATATGATTGTAAATAAACAAAATAGAAAAATTTTTAACAGTCTCTTTGATTACGCGATTGAGCGAAACATTCACAAAATCCAAATCAGAACCGCTTTTTTCAATTTTCAAATAATTCAATGCCATATGTGTATAATTTTCAATCCGCAACAGCTCTTGTTCCATTTGGTGCCGATAATTCATTTGATTGTCCCGTTGCATCAATAAGCTGATGGCTGAAATGGGTGTTTTGATCTGATGCAGCCACAAGGTAAAATAATCCATCTGAGAATTGCTTTTCTGCACATTCTTTCTTTCAGTTTGTTGGATTTCTTTGATCAAGTCTACGATTTTGAGACGCAGAAAAGCTTCGCTTGGGTCTTGGCCAGCCGCTAATTGTTTCAGCGCATGGATTGGATCTTTATCCAAGCGTTCCAGTAATCGAAACCGCTTGTAATACCTCGAAAATTGAAATGCGAAAAAACAACTGCCTAAAAAGAAAGAAAGTTCAATGCTGAAGCGTACAAAGTAGAATGGCAATCGTCCCAATATGTAGACGGAACTAAAAACTATAATGTTAAGCATGTATATTATCAGCAAAGAGCGATTGGCTTTAATGAAGGCTATAAAAATATCTGTCCATTTGTTAGTCGATTTCATCATGATCGTCCTTCTGAAGTCCGTATCCATATCCTTTTTTCGTGACAATAAAGGACGTTACATTGATTTCTGCGAGTTTTTTTCGTAAGCGATTAATGTTAACAGCCAATGTATTATCATCGATAAAGGAATCATTTTCCCACAATTTCATCATGATGGCCTCCCGGGAAACAAAGGCCCCTTTCTGCAGAAAGAGTACTTCTAAAATTTTCATTTCATTTTTAGTTAATTCTACTTCTTGGTCTTGGTATTGAACCTTTAATTCACTTGTCTTCAGACAGACCTGTTGATAACTCAAATAAACATCATTGCCGGTAAAGTCATAGGTTCTCCGCAACAATGCCTGTATTTTGGCTAACGCAACAGTTAAATCAAATGGCTTACTGATAAAATCATCGGCTCCCATTTGTATCGCCATTACAATATCCATTCGGTCGCTCTGTGAAGAAACAAAAATAATCGGCACTTGGGAAATTTTGCGGATTTCCGTACACCAATAATACCCGTTAAAGTACGGAAGTTTGATGTCTATCAAAACCAATTGGGGTGCTTCTTGCGTAAATGTGTTCATTACGTCATTAAAATCGGTGACATAGAAGGCACTGTATTGCCACTTCAGCAACTCTTCCTGCAAACTTGAGGCAATCACTAAGTCATCTTCAATAATCATAATCTTCATCAACCTGTTCACCTACTTATCCTTCATTCGTTGTTTCTACTATACAGGATTAATTCCCGTCAGCCTATTGGACCTTGGACTTAGTAACCATTCTTGACTCTTCAATTATTTCACAAAATAAGCGCAGCACTAACAATGTAAGAATTGCCGGCCAACTCGCTATGAAGCCCTGAGCAGAACCGATACCACTTTGAATGATTGGACACATTCCGGAAGAAGTTTTGTATTTTCTGCGGACTTCAAACAAAAAAAGAGAAAAGGATGAATTCAGTCTGGCTGAATTCATCCTTTTCTCTTTT
Organism: uncultured Trichococcus sp.; assembly: GCF_963663645.1. Taxonomy (NCBI): domain Bacteria; kingdom Bacillati; phylum Bacillota; class Bacilli; order Lactobacillales; family Carnobacteriaceae; genus Trichococcus; species uncultured Trichococcus sp. The sequence goes on along the minus strand of NZ_OY760503.1, from coordinate 1,122,176 downwards.
TAATCCCGTTTTATTCTACTGTAATTTTTTCAGTCCATGGTGTTGCGGTTTTTTCAATGACAGCATTCAGGTCTTCGATATTTTTGCGTCCGACTGTCTGTAGCCATTCTATTGCAGCATCCTCGCCATCACGGGCGAAAATGACTACTGAGTCTTTCCATGTTGCACGACCGCAGAGTACCCCATTGAATGTCGACTCGCCTTCTTTTGCGAATTCCAAGGTTTTTTGGAATAATTCTGCGGAGACACCCGCACTCAAGAAAATGAATGGTAATTCTGTGGCTTCTGACTGATCCTTAAAGAATGCTAAAGCTTCTTCACGTGTGTGAACAACTTCGCCCTTTGAAAATCCTTCAACATAATTCATGTTGACAGGAACTTCCATTTTCAACACATCCACGGCATAGCGCGGATCAGAGAACACTTTCATAGATTCAATGACTTTGCGTGGTTTTAATTTTGCATATTCAGGAGAATTTACGTCGATATTACTTGCATCATACGTTACAATTTCAAGAAAGAAAGGAATATCTTCAGCAATACATTCTGAACCAACACGTTCAACAAAGCCATGTTTTTGATCATTTATTGCTTCATCTTCATCGATATCGTAATATAGCAAAATTTTGACGGCATCTGCCGGGATTTCCTTGATGCGTTTCGCGGACCAGAATCCCAACAAATCAGGCAAACGGCCTACTTCGGTTGCATCATAACCTGTTTCTTCGTATGAAATTAATAGACCCGCATTTTCGTCGCGTAAACCTGCCGCAGGAAGACCATATTCGGGATCCAATAAGATGGAGGATGAATATTTCGTCAATTCTTGAGATACCAGTTTTTTGAAGTTGATGATGCCTTCATCTCCAATATCTGTTGTGCTGTTGTCAGCAATCATTTTTTTCAGTGACCCTCTTTGGTCAATTGCCAATGCCGCAATGACATTGTTTCGGTCAGAAACTTTCTTTAAGTATTCGTATTTTCCCTTTGTTAATATATGCATGAGTACACTCCTTTAATTTTTAAATCTGAGTTATTTTTATTTTTTCATAATAGAAATCATAGTTTTCACAGTTAATGTATCCGGTCCGCTCTTCCAACGTATTCAATACACCGGTGGTCATAGCCATCTTCAATAAGTCTTCATCAGTGCTTCTGGCTTCAAGCGCCGTCGCAATACCTGCCACTGTCGCATCCCCCGAACCTACTGGACTGATGGCCGTAATCCCAGGAACCTCAACATGGTAATACTTATCATGGTGTTTGGCAAAAGCACCTTCACTTCCCATAGAGACAATAATCCATTCTATATCACGGTAGCGTTGGCCTTCCAATACGGCCTTTAACGCATTCCAGTCCCCGTCTAAAGCCTTATCCTCTAGTGCGCTAAGTTCACTGATGTTTGGCTTGATAACGGTCGGTCTGATGTTGGTGGTTTCCAAAACTCTACGGAATGGTTCCCCGGATGTGTCCAGGATAACCAGAATATTTTTTTCATTTGCAAGTTCAATCATTTTTACATAACAATCCTGCGATAACCCTCTAGGTAGACTTCCGGAAATAGAAATGACGGAAATTTGGTCATCCATCAGCATGCCGGAAAAATGCAGCAGGAAGTCAGTCTCTTCTTGGTCACTTAAGATCGGGCCATCTTCCAGAATCTCAGTTTGGTTGCCCTCATGCAGAATGGCAATACAATTCCGGGATTCTTTGGTCGTCTGATAAAAATCATGTCGTATTTCCTGTTTATCCAATTGTTCTTGGATAAACTCCCCGAGTGTGCCACCAATAATACCTGTAGCCAATACGTTACTGCCGAGTTGTTTTGCGACACGGCTGACATTCAACCCTTTCCCACCCGCCGTTTTGGAAACATTCTCAACACGATTCACATCGTTTATGACGAGTTTTCCAAGTGGATAAGAGATATCCACAGATGGATTCATCGTTACCGTTACAATCACATTTCCACCTCATTTAGTGTTTGGGTATTTTAATTCAAATTTTCTTGAAAAACACATCCAACGACAACTCGTGTCGTTGGATGACAACTGATTCAAACGTTATTCTAAGAGGGACTTTTTACCAAATAGAAGGCCAAATGCCCAGGCCAGATCCCAACAAACCAAGTATCAATAATAGTCCGATACCTTTTAAAGGTGTCCAGTTTCTCTTCACGAAGAAGAAGTAGAGCATCAACGTCAATGCCAATGGAATCAACTGCGGTAAAATGCCGTCCAAAATGCTTTGGATGTTGATCGTTACCGGCACTTCATCGAATTCGTTGTACGTGATTTGCATGTCACCGTTTGAAAGTTCGCGAATGCTTGCGCCCTCCGCTAGGACAGGATCCCCAGTGGCAGCATCGATGACCGGTTCCCCAGCTTCATCCATGCTGTAGATTTGGTCAGCGTAATTATCCACTTCATTGGCTTCTACAACAGTAGTGATGGCCACTGTATCAAACGTAGTCCCATTTGGGATTTCAACGCCTAATTTTGTTGCACCATAAAGACTTGTCAAAGCACCGACAACGAATATCCCCAAAATGCTGGCAGCACGTGTGAATTCTTTTGCATTTGCGGTAAGAAGACCAATAGCATCAGTACCGAGCTTGTATGACCAATTCATCAAGAAGAACCGGATACCGAATTGTGCTGCATTGAAAACCAAAAGGAAGATGAATGGTGCTGCGATATTACCGGTTAAAGCCATGTTTGAAGTAATACCGGCAGTGATCGGAACAAGTGTGAACCAGAATAAAGCATCACCGATACCGCCTAAAGGCCCCATTGCAGCAACGCGTACAGCACGGATGGTTGGAATATCCGCTTTGTTTTGTTCCAATGATAAGACGATACCCATTACAAAAGTAACCAAGAATGGGTGTGTATTGAAGAATTCCAGGTTATGCGACATGGATGCGGATAAATCATCTTCGTCTGTATGGATCTTTTTCAGACCGGGTAAAATTCCGTATAGCCAGCCATTTGCTTGCATCCGTTCATAGTTGAAGGAAGCTTGCAGGAACAACGAGCGCCATACCATTTTGTTTAATGTTTTCTTATCCAGTTGTGGGGCTGGCGTTGTATTTTTGTATGTATCCGGAATATTATATGCCATCTTCTTCGCCTCCATCAGTCATAACACCCGCGTTTGCAGTCTTGAATTTTGTTTGCATTTGGTAATCCCAGAATGCGAAACCAAATCCGATGAAAGCAATCAGCAGCAATGCGGAACCGCTCAGTGCTGGAATACCAGCTACAATATTGGCTAAGGCAAATCCCATAAAATAGAATCCCCACATTTCACGTGAAACCATAACTTTCAATAGAATTGCAAACCCGACATAACGCATCATGCCCCCGGCAGCGCTTAAGCCACCCATTAACCAAGCAGGTATAGCACCTACGATGGAATCTCCAAAAGCAGCTCCACCAATAAAGAATAGCGTTACGATAACACCAAAGATAAGTCCCAATATTGTCATTGCCAGATAATTCAATTTTTCGATCCCTTTATCATCAGCGCTATGTGCATACTTGTCAGCCACTGACATCATTGGAGACATCGCTGAAAAGATCAGTGTTACGCCATACTGACCAAGCAATGAGAACGGAACCGCAGTCGCTACGGCAACGGTTGGTTCCAGTTTCAGCGAAATCGCCAAAATTGTCGCCATGATGCCTCCGATAACGGCATTGGGTGGTTGAGCTCCCCCAACCGGCATGTTACCGATGGTCATTAGCTGATAGGTACCGCCGACAATCAACCCTGTGGTTACGTCGCCTAAAACCAACCCAATGACCGGCCCCATAACAATCGGTTGGTATAGTGATTCCAAAAAACTGAATTGATCAATTGCAGCAATGAATGTTACAACGAAAACGAGAATGATTTGAATAATGCTATAATCAAATTCCATTATTTATTTCTCCTTTCAAATTAGAACGCTTAACTGTACAACTTTGATACATCTTCAGCTGCCATCGTTGGTACACGTCGGATTTCCAGTTCAACGCCCCTCTCCTGCAGTTTTTTGAAGGCCGCAATATCGTTCTCATCAACCGCAACAGATGTTGCTACTTGACGTTTTCCTTCAGACATATGCATGTTACCGATGTTGACCTTCTTGATAGGTACACCTCCCTCCACTAATTTCAAAACGTCCGAAGGATTCTCGCAAATGATAAAAATCTTCTGACGCTCAGTTGCTTTATGAATGATTTCAATGGTTTTTTCCAAAGTGAAGTACCGTGTAGCTACTCCAGATGGTGCCGCCATGTCCATTAAGCCCTGCCTCATTTTGTCTGCTGCAACTTTATCATTCGCTACGAGAATCAGGTTGGACCCTAATGATGAATTCCACTGAGTAGCCACCTGTCCGTGAATGAGTCGATTATCTATTCTTGTCAATAATATGTTTGGCATTGTATTGCTCCTCTCTTTGCTGTCCACTTCACAAAAGGATGCGCTTACAAATCCTTTTTGGATCCATGATTTTGTCATTGGATGTTTACTGTAAAATATCCGTATCGGGCTTTTCTATTTCAGTATTTCAGAAATGGCATAACGCGAAACAGTCATAACAGCCCCAGATTTCACTTGAATGTCCACTGTGTCTTTACTCACCGCATTGACAATCCCATAAATACCGTTTGAAAAACTGACTTTTTGTCCTTTAGCAAGTGATGTGTGCAAAGTGGAGAAATGCTCTTTCTGTTTCTTCACACCGCGAAAACTCGTTAAGTAATAGACAATAACCAATAAGATAATGAAAATTATCATTACGATGGATGAACCTAGGATGATTTCCCACATTTAAATCCCCTCCAGTTCGCTCTCATTTTCTTTCTCATCAGCAACGACCGGAAGCTTGGGATGTTGGACACCTTGCATTCCCACTTGTACGGCTTGCACGGCCAACGCCTCCACGTCTTCACTGTAGATGCGTCCCAAACCGATTTCGATCAGCATGGGAAGGTTCGTTCCGGTGATGACTTCAACCTTATCGTACTCAGATGCCTGCATCATAGCTGTTCGGAATGGCGTCCCCCCCATTAAGTCAGTAAAAATGATGACACCATCCGTATTCTCACGAAGACTAGCTATAGATTTCCCTATATTATCCTCAAATGTTTCCAGTGAATTTTCCTCATAAAACGGAACAACTTCATAATGTTCCTGGTCTCCTGCAATCATTGTTAACGCCTGGGTCATGCCGATTGCAAATTCCCCGTGTCCGGTAACGATACACCCTATCATCGGATCATCTTCCTTTTCTGTTTTATTTATGCTTTCACATAGACTGATTTTCCATCTAAATACGTTTCTGCCAGTTCCAGATTGCTATCCAATACAATGAAGTCTGCTGCATATCCTTGTGCAATTTGTCCGCAGACGTCAGCGATGCCCACGCTTTGGGCCGGAACCAAGCTTGCCATTTTGATGGCTTCAGCGGGTGTAGCAAGCCCCCACGATACGACATTGCGAACCGCCGAAATCAGTTCAAGGACACTTCCTGCTAAACTACCGTCGGATACCAGTCGCGCAGCACCATCTTTAATCAAAACCGGGAACTCTCCCAGCATCGATTCGCTGTCTCCTAGCCCGCCACCACGCATGCAGTCCGTGACCAATACAGTTTTATCGCGTCCATGACCATCCATTACGACTTGAGCAGCTACCGGATGCACATGATGTCCATCACAGATCAGTTCATCGAATACATTCTTCAACGTAATGGCCGCTCCGACAACACCTGGTTCACGGTGGTGGAGACCGCGCATTCCATTATAGGTGTGTACAAAGATGTTCGCGCCGTGTTCAACCGCTGCTTTGCATTGTTCATACGTTGCCTCAGTATGGGCAATAGCCGTATGGATGTTATGTTCTGTTGCATAATCGATAAATTCCAATGTACCCGCTCTTTCTGGAGCCAAGGCAATTTTTTTCACATGTCCTTTAGCCAATTTTTGCCATTTGGCTAGTTTTTCAATTGATGGATCACCCATGTATTTCGGATTTTGAGCGCCTTTATATTTTTCGCAGAAGAACGGCCCTTCCAGGAATATCCCCCGTATTTTCGCCCCTTTTACATTCTCTATGTTCGCGCCTATTGTGGCGCATACAGCGTCCAGTTGCTCCGTTGAAGCAGTCAGTGTCGTAGGCAGGAACGACGTTACGCCACAGGAAAGGATCCCCTCGGCAATCACATTCAACCCTTCCAAATCGTTGTCCATCACATCGTATCCTTTATAACCATGAATGTGCGTATCAACCAATCCGGGAGCTATCTGCTTGCCGCTGTAGTCGATGATTTCGCTATTGACTGGTTTTTCAGTTGTAAATGAGCCGAATTTACCATCAGTTATCTCGAGGTACCCTGGTCCTTTTTCTCCGTCTGTGAAATAAAACGTTTCCGCAAAAACATATTTCTTCATTTCCAAGCCTTCTTTTCTTATTTATTCTGAATCAGCAACGCTATAGATATTCACGCCTTTCACTATGCGGTTCACGGTCCCTGATGGAGATGGTGTGTCAGGGCGATTGCCCACTTTGATTGCAGTGAAAAGAGATAAAGTTTGCCCAAACATAGCGTATGGTAAAGCCAGATAAGCATCAGGCACCTGCCCATAGCTTTCTTCAAACAGAAAGTTAGTTCCTTCAAATTTCAGTTTTCCGTCGACAGAAATGCCGCAAATCGTTTGAGCAACTTTATCTCCGTCCAGCTCTGTCAACATGTCGATGTCGTATTTGCGTGTGTAGGCATCATTGGATACAAACACGAATACGAGGGATTTATCATCGACGAATGATTTTGGTCCGTGTCGAAAACCTAGTGAGCTGTCAAACGCAGTTGCCACTTTTCCCGCTGTCAACTCCAGAATCTTCAATTGTACCTCACGGGCTAAACCAGCTAAACCACCTGAGCCTAGATAGATGACACGATTGAAATCCAAATCTACGAATGCTTGGATGTCCACTTCACGGGCGATAACATTACGTCCCATGGAAATAATCTGGGAAACGATGGCCTCTTTTTCTTCCGGTTCAGCTGGGTCGAACGTCAAAAGTGCCGTTAATGTCATACAAGTAAAGCTTCCTGTCATTGCAAAACCTTGATCGTTCGAACGACTCGGCATCAATAGCAGCAGGTTCTTTTCGTCTCCGTCAGAATGTTGCGCAAGCTTTCCATCTGGAGCACAAGTGATGGTGATTTGATAGAAATCATTAACCAGTTGTTTCCCCAACTCAACGGAAGCCAAACTCTCCGGACTGTTTCCGCTACGGGCAAAGGACACCAATACGGTCGGTATTTCTGCTTTGAAATAACTCTTAGGATTGGAAACAAGATTCGTCGTAGCTACGGTTTGAAACTCGAAATGCCCTTCGTCCCCTATTTCTTTCAGGTAAGGCAAAATAGTATCTCCTACATAGGCGGATGTTCCAGCTCCCGTAAAAATGACACGCACATGTTCATGTGTATCCGTAATCACTTTAAGGAAGTCTGTGATACGTTGAGACTCTCGTATGTAGTAGTCAAATGCTTCTTGCCATAATTCTGGTTGTTGCTTGATTTCTCTTGTCGTGATTTCGGCACCCAGAGAAGTTAAATGATTTTCTGAAAATGTAAACACGTTGAACACTCCTTTTTTGGTCTTGTTTGTTATATTCCGCTGTTATTTTTTGGAATGGCGAATCTTGTAGACGAATTGGTCACCGCGCGCCACACTCAATGTATACTCGATAATTTTATTTTCTTGGCTATAGGTTGTCCGACGAATTCGCAAGCAGGCCGATCCAGCGGGTAGTCCTAACTTTTCGGATTCTTTTTCCTGTAAGACGGAAGCGTAGAATTCTTCATCCGCATATTTGATATCCTGATTATAAAGTCGTGGAAATAATTCGTATAAAGGCATACTTTCCAGTTTACTGATTGTTAGATCCGGGAATAAATATGCGGGGATAAAGGTTGTCTCATACATCATCTTCATATCCTCTGCCGAACGCAGTCGCTTCATTTTGTATACGCGTTCGCCCTCCTCTACCCCCAGATGTTTTGCCACGAATTGATTGGCCGCAAGTTCCTCAAGTGACACCACTTGTGTATGCGGCACTTTTCCCATTTGTTTCATTTGTTCAGTAAAGCTGTAGGCATCTGACAGGTTCTGCATCTCCTTCCATAGCCCAGATACAAAAGTACCTTTGCCATGGCGTTTGAATATGTAGCCCATTTCTTCAAGTTCATTTAATGCTGCACGTACCGTTGTACGGCTAACATCATATTTCAAGCAAATTTCTCTCTCTGAAAGCATTTTTTCATCATCGTTTAAGTTCATTTTTATATACTCGATCAAGACATCAATTAATTGATTATATAAGGGAATCGAGCTGTTTTTTTCCAGCATGTTTTTATCCTCTTTCCTGAAATGACATCCATTGCCAAGAAAATTGATTCATCACTTCAACTGGTAACTACTTGTAATTACCAGTTATAGGTAAATAATAATGCTTGCGATTTCATTTGTCAACAATAATCTTCACAGAATTCATTGCGCCGTCCACTTTTTCTCCGAAAACATGATGGTTGCAGGATACGCATTCCAATTGTGTGCAGCACAAATAAAGAACTAGCCGGATACGCCGCGTTTTTCGCGGGTATCCGGCTAGTTCTGATTATTACTTAATTTCTCTTGTCGTGATTTCAGTACCCAGAAAAGTTAACTGATTTTCTGGTAATGTAATCACCTTGAACCATCTTTTTTTAGTCTTGCTTGTGCTGATTCAGCTGTTATTTTTTAGAATGGCGAATCTTGTAGACGAATTGGTCGCCACGTGCCACACTCAATGTGTACTCGACTATCTTATTTTCTTGGCTATAGGTTGTCCGACGAATTCGCAAGCAGGCCGATCCTGCTGGTAACCCTAGTTGTTCAGATTCTTTTGCCTGTAACACTGAGGCATAGAATTCTTCATCTGCGTACTTGATATCCTGATTATACACTTGTGGATACAATTCGTATAAAGGCATACTTTCAAGCTTGCTGATTGTCAGATCCGGGAATAAATATGCGGGGATAAAGGTTGTTTCATACATCATCGGCATCCCATCTGCTGAACGAAGGCGTTTCATTTTGTATACATGCTCACCTTCCTGAATGCCTACATTTTTTGCGAGATCCTGATTGGCTACGATGTACTCCAGGGAGATCACTTGTGAGTGCGGTGTTTTTCCGAGTTGTTTCATTTGTTCCGTAAAACTATACGCTTCCGATAGATTCTGCATCTCTTTCCACAATCCTGAAACGAATGTTCCTTTGCCATGGCGCTTGAATATGTAACCCATCTCTTCAAGTTCATTTAGTGCTGCCCGGACAGTTGTGCGACTGACATCATATTTAAGGCAAATTTCTCTTTCGGAGAGCATCTTTTCATCAATATCCAAATTAGTCTTTATGTGCTCGATTAATACATCCACTAGTTGATTATATAAGGGGGTTGAATTATTTTTTTTAAGCATATCTTTATACTCCTTTTTGAGAACGGACCCATAAGCAATAAAACTTATTCTATGCTGGCAATTGCTGGTAGTTACCATTAAACAACAAATAATAATTCATCCAATTTCATTTGTCAATAAAAGTCTGCAAGAAGAATAAAGCCTCACATTTTTTTGACCATTTTCCGTAAATAAAAAAAATCCTTTAAACGCCCGGAAAGATAACTTATCCATGAGCAGTTTAAAGAATTTATTCTTTAGATAGGCATAGTCAAGAAACTGGGTTACACGGCTTCTTCAAACTATTCATCCTCTTCATCAAAAACTCCATCGTTTAACACATCATTTACTTTTACAATACTTTGTCGGGTTTCCTTTACGAGAGAATTGGCGTTGCCAATTAATGCAGCATTTACGAAGCTGATAACCATCGGCAAGTTCATCCCAGCATATAATTCAAATACAGCACCATTCATAATCTTTTTTGAAGCAATATTACAGGGGGTACCACCCATCAAATCGGAAAAAACAGTGTAATTCCCACCCAATTGATCCGTTACTGCATCGAATTTTTCCATAAAATCCTTTTCACCTTCATTAGGAAGCAAAGATACTGTATAAATATTTTCCTGTGGTCCCAGAATCATTTCTGCGCTTCTTTTTAACTCCATGCAAAAATCCCCATGACTGATCAATATTAAATTAGTCAAATCACTCACTCCTTTATTTAGAAATAACCCCTAATGCAGACAAAGCTACAGATACAACCAATACAATAAAGATCGCTTTAGTCGAAGTAATATTTTTCTTTCCTAACAACCAGTAAACAGCTCCTACAATAGCTGCCGGCAACAACCGCGGCATAATCATGTCAACATTGTTTTGGACATCAATAACTAAAGAGCCGATTGATGGTGTCCAGGATAAACGTACATTAATCATAGTAGCAACCAAGGCTCCAACCATGAATACTCCCATCAATGTAGCAGCATTAGTGATAGCGTTCAGACGACTTTGCATTGTTGTAACAAGCGTTACCCCTTCTTTATAGGCAATCTCAATTTGTATCCAACGGAAGTACATCACTCCAATTTGTACAATCATCCATAGAAAAGCTCCAATAGGGTTTCCGTTCACCGCCATATTTGCTGCTAAAGCTCCAAAAATCGTTGGCAACAAAGCTCCAAAAATAGAGTCTCCGATAGCTGCAAAAGGTCCCATTAAACCAACCTTTAGCCCGGATACTGTTTCTTTAGAAGCAATTCCTTCTTTCTCTTCAATAGCAAGATCGATACCTGTAATGATTGTATTCAGAAAGTTGGTAGTATTAAAGAACTGAGTATGCGTTTTCATCATTTCTTTTAATTCTGGAGTTCCGTCTCCATATATCTTTCTCAACTGAGGCAGGATTGTATACAAGTACCCCGTACCCTGCATGCGCTCATAATTCCACCCCAGCTGAAATCCAAATAAACTTCTTCTATTGATTTGATTAAAGTCTTTTTTTGTTAATTTGTAATTAGATTTCGTCATCTTCGATTTCTCCTTCTTCTGATCCGGAAGCGTTATAAGAGGAATTTATTGGTGCTTCTACTGACCGTTTATATTCATTAAAGGCTAAAGCAAAACCAATCAACGCTATACCCAGCATCGGCATCGCTGTAAAGTTGGCGTTAAGACCTTCCACAATCCCAGCTACAGAACCGCCGATCCGTTGAATATTTCCGAATACAGTTGTAAGGAGTGCTGTAATGACAAAGCCTAAAATCAAATAAGGTGCGTGTTTTTTCACTGGCAGATATCTTAATAAAATAGCAAAACCAACAGCGGGCAATACAGCTCCGGCTACTGATAATCCATCACCCAGCCATTTCAAATCACCGTTCAAAAATCCAACGATAGTGTTCACAAACCCGCCGCCAAAACTTAAAGCCAAAAATACTGGTAAGGCTCTGGACAATGACCAAGAGAGCGATCCCATAAGGAAATTCCTCTCAATCCCCTTGTAATCCATTTCTTCAATTTTTGCATCGACTCGATGAGCAAAAAAAGTATTTGCAAATCGTCCCAGAATATCCATTTGAATCATCAGACCCGCTACCGGAACTGCGATGGCTGCAATCGCTTGTTCAGGGTTCATTCCTAATCCAACCGAAAAAGCCGTGGCCAAGACCGTCCCTGAATTTGCGTCGATTCTGGATGAACCACCAAACGTTCCTACACCCAGAATAGTTAACTGCATACTACCACCAATAATCAAACCGGTTGTCATATCCCCCATTATCAACCCAGCGATCAACCCAGCAAACACCGGCTGACTAAGCGTTGAATAAACTGTCAACTCGTCTAAAATCTGATAAGCTGCATACAGTGTAAGTAAAATAATTTGCCACCATGCTATTGTCATTGTTCCATTCTCCTTTTTTATCCACTAAATATGTGGTTTTAATAATGTCATAAAGTTTTCAGCGCGATCGTTCGGAACCATCTGAGAAACTAGCTGTACACCTTTTTCATCAAGTTTTTTGAATACTTCTATATCTTCATCCAAAACATTGATTGATCTTGTGACCGATTTTGAATGCTGTGACTGTGACATGTTCCCTACGTTGATTTCTTTGATCGGCACACCTAACTCAATCAGATCCAACAAGCGATCCGGTCTTTTGGCAATGATCAGCAAGCGTTGGCTGTCGTATTTGCCCGCCAAAATGTTGGCGGCCGCTTTATCAACAGACAAAACGCTCAGTTTCACCCCAGCTGGTGTCGCCAATTTCAGCCCGCTCTTCTCAATTGCGTTGTCCACTATTTCATTGTCCACGACCATGATTCTGTCGATGCCCAACTTTGTGGCCCATAAATTTGCAACCTGTCCGTGTATTAATCTTCCGTCAATTCTTACTGCTGTGATACTCATGATGATTTCCCCTTTTCTATATTTTTTTAAAAATTGGTTCACTGTTTAATTGGATCGTTTCGGACCAGATGCCTTCTGTTTCAAAAATGATGATCTCATTCTGGCCTTTCCTGAAGAGAGCCTTCGGAACATACAACGAGAGCGTTGGTCCCACGTTCCAGAATCTGCCGATATTGAAACCGTTCACAAGGACGATCCCTTTCCCGAATAACTCCATATTGATATAGGCATCTTTTGGTGCATCGAGGGTGACTCTATACTGGTAAAAAGACGGTGAATTTTCTTTCCATGCTTTGTCGAAATCTATGGATAAAGGTTTCGTGAACTCTAAACTGTATTGCTCCCAGTCGGTAATAAAGTGTAAATCGGACATGACGCCCGTTCGGATTCCTTTTTGTTGTGTATCCGCCAGCAGCTTGTGTCCATAATTGACTCGTCCCATATTTTCTACTAGCACATCCAGCTGGTTATCTCCAGATTTAGGGTAGGCATATATTTTTTCTCCAACGTCTTCTTGATACTGCGTAGCTAGTTTATTTTCGTTGAGGAAGAAGTGGATTCGGTCGCTAGCATCTATCACACGATAATATTCTTCGTCACTGTCTTTATTCACATTACTTCGGTACAAAGTATACCCATATTGTTGATCCAACGCTTCCATCGGTTTCGGATACTTAGAAACCTTTTTTTCAGCAAGTTCATCTATCACGGAAAACAAACTGACTTTCCCGGCCAATGGGATGTCCCTTATGCTCATGCTTTCCTTGACGAGCGGCTCGTGTTGTTCAATCTCAGGAAACAATTGCTTCATCATTGTTTTCAAAGCGAAGTATTTTTCAGTCGGATTCCCTTGTTCATTTAGCGGTGCGTCGTAATCATAGGATGTCACTTGAGGGAGATCTTTCCGTCCTCTTGCAGAACAACCATTCATAAACCCGAAGTTTGTTCCACCGTGAAACATGTAGAGATTGACACTCCCGATCTCCAGCGCCTCTTTCACATCATCAGCTAAATTTTGTGGATCTCTTTTTATGATTGGATCATCCCAGCGATTAAACCAACCATCCCAGAACTCCATACACATCAGTGGCCATTTCTTCCCTTTTGATTCATGAAATTCTTTCAAATCCTGAAAATTTTCTTTCGAGCGAGATCCAAAATTACCTGTGGTCAGGATATCGGATTCAGTTAGTGTTCCGGCTTCCTGTGTTGCTCTCCAAGCTCCATCCGATGTAAAAATCGGAACAGTTACGCCTTGTTTTAACATCAATTCATGCAGCGCCATTAAATATTCTTTATCCTCGCCATATGAACCGTATTCATTTTCCACCTGCATCATGATAACAGGACCACCAACATCAACTTGCAGAGGTGAAATAACCTCGAACAGTTTATCATAGTAGCGAGAAACTTTTTCGATAAAAAGGGTGTCACTGGAGCGTATTCGCATATTTTTGTAAGTCAATAACCATGCCGGTAATCCGCCGAATTCCCATTCTGCACAAATATAAGGAGACGGTCTTAGAATTACAAACAGACCCAATTCTTCTGCGATTCGGACAAAACCCCTTATATCAAACTGTCCCGAAAAGTTATACTGCCCTTCTTTTGGCTCATGCACATTCCAAGGAATGTAGGTTTCCACGGTATTAAATCCAAGCGCTTTCAAATTATACAAAGAATGATACCAATCTTCAGGAAGAACCCGGAAGTAGTGGATGGCTCCGGATAAGATCTTGAACGGCTCCTCATTCAATAAAAAATCTTCCTTTATTTCAAATTTACTCATTGCTTACATCCTTTCTGAAACGTTTACACTTAGTATATTAACATACTAAGTTAGATTCTGTAAACTATTTTTTTAGCCATTAAAAAACTGGCAATTTCTCTTTTTATAAGTTAATATATTAAGTGAAGTGTGTTAAAAAAGGAGATAATCATGAGGATTCCAAAATACCAAAAAATTAAAGAAGATTTACTCCAAAAAATCAAATCCGGCGAATTTCAACACGGTGATCGTTTTTATAGTGAAGCAGAATTGGTAAAACTCTACAACGTAAGCTCTATCACAGTCATCAGAGCAATACAGGAGCTAGCTAATGAAGGCTATCTCATCCGGATCCAAGGAAAAGGCACCTACGTCTCTCGTTCGCGTAAACGCAAACTTGTTGAATTCTCTGATATTGAAATTTATGCTGGAAAAACAGAAACAGTAGAGGTTTTGGGTATGGAAATTCAGAATGACGCTGAAATGAACCAAGCGTTACAATTAAGAAAGAACGAACAGTATTATAAAATTACAAGGATAAGAAAAGTTGATGGTGATCCTTTTTTACTTCATATTTCTTATATCCCCAGCCGATTTATCAAAAAAGATATTCCTGACCTCAGCTATTACGACTCTATTTATAATCGCTTCAAGAGTGACTTTAGCATCAACCTATATGATGCGGATTCCAAAGAAACAAATGAAATTTGTTTTCCCACTGACGAAAGTATTGCCCAATTGCTAAATATGAAACCAAACGAACCTTCAGTACGCCAAGAAAAGAAGACAATCTTAGAAGACGGAACTGTTGCTGAAATGGTAATTAGCTACAAAAAATGGAATTATTATAAGATAGAATTGTCTTCATTTAAAAATCAATATTAAGACACCCACCTGCGGACGCACCTTATTTTAAGATACATCTGATGGGATTATGGAACGCGAAAAAACAAGAGCAGCCTCTTTTTGAGGTTGCTCTTGTTTTTTCGCGAGATCGGAGTCTTTTCGGAACACCCGAAATTCCCTATTTCTTTTATTTATATTTCGGGCTTACACTACTTGGGAAGGTCGTTTCTGTAATCCACATATTTCCTGTACAAGCTGTCCAAAGTCAGGTGGATGGGCAGGAAGGAAACAATTTCGGTATCGCCCTGCATGACCGGAGTGCTTTGAAAATAGAGATTATGCTTTCCGAGCGATGCCAGACTGTTATTGCTGAGGCTGGTGATCGAGACAATCGGAATGCCTTTCAGCTTCAAAATGCCCATTTCCTTTTCAACTTCGCGGATATCGCCGCTTAACGATACTACGATCAACAAATCAGAGGACTTGATGTCGCTTTTTGATGCCATTTCCAGTTCCCTTTTGGCTTCCAACAGAATGGGATATCTGCCGACAGAGATCATGGAGCGCAAAAAATCAGCAAGCACATTCCGTTGCCCCCAGCCGGTCCCATAGCAAAAAATCCGCTCCGCTTCCTGCATTTGCTTTAGGATCGGAGTTAATTCAGTCTGTTCAAATATCTTTTTGGTCGTTTCAATGTCTTTGATCTGCATGCTGTACAAATCGTATTCCTGTCCGACGTTATTCTGCTTGGAAATATCTTTTCGGATGCTGTATTTGAACTCACTGTATCCGCTGAATCCCAGCTTCTGCGTCAATCGCAGGATGGATGATTTCGACGTCAGCGTCTCTTTCGCCAGTTCAATGATGGTCATCTCTTGGCAATTTGCCTTGTTCTTGATGATGTATTCAATAATTGCTTTCTCATTTTCGTTCAGTTCGTTGAAGTGCTCATTGATGATGCCTTCTAATTCCATCCCTATCCCTCCGAAAAACAAAGAGTCGCCTACCAAGAGCAACTCTCTTTGGTGTGCGACTCTATTGTATCATATGAAGTGTCTGTTTCAGGAAGGAACTCTTATTTCAGAGTCGGCCAAAACTCCGTATTGACGGCAATGAAATCATCCAGAATGTTTTTGGCTACACGGGCATTCGGCACGATGCGGGAAACAGTCAGCGCTTGCCATAATTTTTGGTAAGAGCCTTCTTCCCAAGCTTCCACTACCAGTTTCTCCACAGCGACTTGTTGTTCCATCAAACCTTTTTGGAAGCGCGGAATTTCGCCTTGAACGAGCGGTTCCGGACCATTCGAACCAACGATGCAGGGAATTTCCACCATCGCAGTCGGATCAAAGTTGGAGATCGCGCCATTATTCGGCACAATCAGCAGCATGCGCTCTTTTGTATTGTATGCAATCGCCCGAGCCAAGTCGACAATGTAAGAAGCGTGATCGTCCGTTTCCAGTTCGGAATTCACCGCTGTCCCTAGTTGCGCAATGCGATTGCACTCTCCAAAGACCATCTTCTCGCGGTGATCCATCACCTCGTTTGCGCGGGTATATTCAGGGTTGGCTTTTTCGACTTCATCTTGCGGGAATAAGTAGTACTTCAAATAAGTATTCGGCAAGGTTTTTGGATCCAATGGATAGACTTCTTTGGCTTTTCCGAATGTGTGCACCCAGCTTGCTTCCACTTCCTCGCTGCCCTTTCCTTCCAGCTCGGCAGGAGTGAGGTAGCCATGCTCTTTGACATGCTTTTGGATTGCAGGCATCAGGTCATTGCCGTCTTTATCACGGATATCTGTCCACCATCCGAAGTGGTTCAATCCATAGTAGCGTATGGAAAGTTCTTTGCGGGATTTCATTCCAAGAATTTCCGCCATGCGATGTTCGATACCGACAGGCATGTCGCATATGTTGATGATTTTGCTGTTCGGACGCAGTTTGCGCGTCGCTTCCGCTACGATCGCTGCTGGGTTGGAGTAGTTCAGCATCCATGCATCAGGAGAATATTGCTCCATGTAATCCACCAATTCCAGCACGCCCCCAATCGAACGCATGCCGTATGCAATCCCGCCTGGTCCACAAGTTTCCTGACCGATAACACCGTATTTCAAAGGAATTTTTTCATCTTTCTCACGCATCGCATATTTCCCGACACGGATATGGGCCATCACGAAATCGATATCTGTAAACGCAGTTTCGGGATCAGTGGTTGCAACAAAAGTGATTTCGGGTGCACGTTCTTTCAGGATAATTTCGCACGCGTCCGCGATTTGCTTTTGTCTCTCCGGATCGTTGTCATAAAATTTGATTTGTCTGATCGGAAAAATCTCCAAATTCTCCAACAACATCATGATGATTCCTGGTGTAAAAGTGCTTCCTCCGCCTGCAATAGCGATCGATTGTTTTTTTAATTCCATGTTTATTCTCCCTTTCTATTGTTAACTTAGTTTTTTATGATGATAAATCTGTTGGATATGTTGTTAAATCGGTCTTTGTGCAACCAGCTGATCGAATGCTTCCCGGACTTGCGGAACATCCAGTCCGACTATCACTTGGAACGCTCTTCCATTTCTGACGAGTCCATGTGCGCCGCCTTGCTTGAATTCCGCATCAGGTGCCACCAATGCTTCATCCGCCACCGTAACACGCAACCTTGTCGCACAGTTGTTCACCTCGACAATGTTATCCACGCCGCCTAACGCTTCCATATAATGCGCAGCACTTACGGCATAAGGATTATCGGCCAAAGCACCTGCATTTTTCTTAGCTTGCTTTTCACGATACTCTTGTTTGCTGTACATCTTGACTTCTGCTGCATCTTCACGACCAGGTGTTTTCAGGTCGTATTTCAGAATGGCGAATCGGAACACAAAGAAGTAGATGACACTGAAAGCAAAGCCGACTGCGAAGAGGGTCAGGACCGATCCCATATGGTTGATTGACATCGGAATGATGAACTGCGACAGGTTCGTGATCAACCCACCACCGATATCTCCGACAACTCCGAAAGCATATACGGTCGCGCCTAAAGTTGCCGCCAACAAGGAATGGACCAAGAACAACTGCGGTGCGATGAAAAGGAACGTGAATTCGAACGGTTCTGTGATCCCGGAAAGAATGGCGGTCAACGCCGTCGGAATCAACAGTGCCAATGTTTTCTTGCGCTTCTCGGGACTGGCTGTCGTATAGAAGGCAGCCGCAATCCCCAGCGGTGCGAATAGTTTGGAAACATTGTGCAGCGCAAATCCGCCTTCAGGGAACAACTCTTTCAAAGGCGCACTCGACTGTGCGAATGTATTCAGGTTTTCCAACCAAGCAGCCGTCAACCCACCTTCGACTACCGCTGGCCCAAAAATGAACGGTTGGTAAATGAAGTGGTGCAAGCCCGTCGGAATCAAAATCCGTTCGAGGAACACGTACAACCAAACACCGAATGTACCGGAACTAGCCATGAAGCCTTGCGCTGATCCGATGCCGCCTTGGATGATCGGCCAAATCCAAGCCGTCAAGAATGCTATAGGCAGCATCAGGAAGAACCCGATGATCACTACCAGTGATGAACCTTGGAAAATACCGATCCAATCAGGCAGTTTCTTTTCGAAATAGCGATTGTGGATCCACACAACGATTGCTGCAATCAAGATAGCTCCGATTAAATTAGTGTCCAGCGTCTTAGTCCCGGCAATCATTTTCAGTCCACTGTTACCGCCGACTTCTTGGGTGAAATCTACATTGAATGTCGGTCCCATCAGCTGAAGAATTTTGCTTAAGAAGTTGTTGAACGTCGTATAGACAACGAACGACTCCAAAGCTGCACGAGCATTTGCTTTTTGCGCCAATCCCATAGGTAACCCGATAACGAATAATAACTCAATCTGATTAAAAACTGTCCACCCACCGGATTCAACAACCGCCCAGAAGTTTTTCCATATCGTTCCTTCCGCTGCGATTCCACCAACCAACATTTCGTTTTGGAACATGATCGAAAGCGACAAGATAATCCCTGCAAAAGCGAATAATAAAACAGGTGTAAACATGGCGCCACCAAAGCGCTGCAATTTCTGCATCATCATTTTTCATCTCCTTTTGTTTTTTGAAATCCTTTTCATGTGACTACTATAGCACGGGCAAATTTGCGCAACAATGCATGGAGCCCCTTTAGGGAAAGCGTTCTCACACTGGCCTTTTTACCATTTCCCGGGAAATTTCTCAGGCCAACGTGCTCACATGTTGATGAATACAGAGAAAAAAGCCGTCTCGTGAAGAGGCAGCTTTGGTTTGGCGCTATTCTTTTGGGGGTTGTCCGATAAGTCCGAAGAATCGGACATCCAGGCAGACGATACTGACATGCTTGTCCGATAACATCAAAGAATCGGACATCCAAGATGATGATACTAACCCGCTTGTCCGATAATCCCAAAGAATCGGACATCTACGTAGACTATGCTGTCCTGCTTGTCCGATAATCGCAAAATATCGGACAACCTGAAGCAGAAGAGCGATTCGCAGGCACTTTTTATTTGTACGCCGGCAGATAATCGCCATGGGCAGCGATCAATTCATCCACCATTGCTTTTATTTCTGAAATGGACAGTTCCGAATTCGCATGCGGGTCCATCAATGCTGCTTGATAGATTTTGTCTTTTTCGAGCGTCATCGCGGCTTCGACCGTCAATTCTTGGACATTGATGTTTGTCCGGTCCAATGCGGCCAGTTGCGTAGGCAGGTCGCCTACATAGGTAGGTTGAACGCCATTTTTGTCCACCAGACACGGCACTTCCACACAGCAATTTTCCGGCAAGTTCGTGATCAGACCTTTATTCAAAACATTCCCGGCAATCACGGCTGGCGTTCCGGTTGTAATCGCATCCATAATATAAGAGGCATATTCGCGGCTTCTTGTGTGTTCCAGCGAACCGTCATTGACGATCTCGTCTCTTTGAGTTTCCCAGCGTTCGATTTGATCAACGCATCTTCTCAAGTATTCATCGATCGGGATCTGCAATTGATCGATCAATTCCGGATAATTCTTTTTGATGAAGTAAGGATGGTACTCCGCATTATGCTCACTGGATTCCGTGACATAATAGCCGAAGTGTTTCATCAATTCAAAACGCACAGAATCCTTATGGGGATTGGCGATTTTAGAAGCTAGACTGCGGATTTCAGGATAGAAATCTTCTCCATTCCGGTTGATTTCCAGCAGCCAAGCCATGTGGTTGATGCCGGCGATTTTCCATTGGAATTCATCCAGATTGTATTGATCTTTAATGCCCAGATGTTCAAATAGTTCCGGCACACAGACTTGGACACTGTGGCACAAGCCGACCGTTTTGATCTTCGTCGCTTTCAGCATGCCCATCGTCAAAATGGCCATCGGATTTGTGTAGTTCAATAACCAGGCATCCGGACAAACCTCTTCCATGTCTTTGGCAATGTCGAACATCACCGGAAGTGTGCGCAATCCTCTGAAAATACCGCCGATACCGGTAGTGTCCCCGATTGTCTGTTGTAATCCATATTTTTTAGGGATCTCAAAATCAATCACAGTGCTCGGTTTGTAGCCACCCACTTGGATTGCATTGATGACGAAATTCGCATCTTTCAAAGCTTCTTTTCTGTCGCTGAAAGATTTTATTTTTGCGCGGTTTTGATTCGAGTTTTTATTGATGGTCTGTAGCATCAATTCGGATTCTTTTAAGCGTTTTTCATCAATATCGTACAATGCGATTTCTGCATCTTGGAGACTCGGCGTCAACATCGCGTCCCCCAAAACATTTTTTGCGAAGATTGTGCTGCCTGCACCGATAAAACAAATTTTGACCATGTCCATGCTCCTTTTCCTTTTGATGTCTTCAGTATAGGCTATTCTCACCGAATAAGAAGGGCATGGTTTTAGCTGCAGGGTACAATTTTGTAGGTCTTATTTTTCGAGCTTATACCGGGTCGGGGAACTGTGGAATCTGTTTTTGAAGGCCCGTGAAAAAGAGTGCCGGTTCTGATATCCTACCGCGCTCGCTATTTCCTCCACCGACAATTCCGTCGTTTTCAACAACTGACTGGCCTTGTTCATGCGGTACAGATTCAAATATTTGAGGGCGTTCAAGCCCAATTCCTCTTTGATCACCTGGCTGAAATAGGAAGGATGCAGGTACATCGATTTCGCAATTTCTTCGATCGTCAGATCCTCGCGATAATAATTATTTTCCACATACAACAAAAAGGCTTCGCTGTATTTTGTCCTTTGGGTGATTTGGACTTCCATTTCAATATTTTCACTATGGATTTTGAAGAACGAAAAAATGTCATAGAAGAGCGCCTGATTCGCCAGTTTTTTGGAATCATCAAAAAAATCGGATTGCATAAAACTCTCGAATTTTTCCCGCAACGCTTCTTTCGGATCAATTTGCCCTGTATAGTCTTTAACTCCGATGCCGTTTGTATGCAGGATTTCTTTCACCTTGTTGCCCGAAAACCCTATCCAATAGTATTCCCAGGGATCTTCCGCATCCGCTTCATAATCGACCAGTTCATTCGGACGGATCAGAAAAAAATCACCCGCGCCCAAATGATGCGTTGTATCGTTCACTGTATAACGACCTTTTCCGCTGATCACAAAATGCACAATGTAGTTGTCCCGTAACGAAGGGCCAAATCGATGCCTGCTCTGGCACTTCTCGTATCCCACATTGAAAAAGAAAAAATCCGAGAAATAGTATTCTTTAAAAAATAAATCCTTCAATAGTTTTTCATTCATGGCGCATCCTCTACTGTCTGTTTATTTATCATAGCCCGAATGGCCGGCAACGCCGCTTTCCCATAAAACCGGCTTCGAGGGCTTCATTCATCACTATCATTATACACGTAGATTTTAGCACAGCACCTGTTAAGGATTATATAAAGAATCAGACACTCGTTAAATAGACAGCTGACTGCATTCCTAAGCGATCACAAAATCCTCCGCTTCCCAAAAAGGGTCAAAAAAAGAAGGAACAAAGCTATCGATACGCTTTGTTCCTTCTTTTAGTATTTATTCTAGTCAGGCGTTTCCGGAGGCCATGCAACAATGCACTCTGCATTGTTGCACTTTCAATCCGTATCGCTGATTTGATCAGATCAGGTTTTTGTCTTTTAACGTTTGGATTTTCTCATCGGAAAAGCCTAGGATGTCTTTCAGGATTCCCTCGGTATCATCACCGACATCCGGAGCTCCGCGCCATACTTTACCAGGCGTTTCGCTGAATTTAGGGAAAACTCCGAAACTCTTCGCTGTAAAACCTGTCTGTTTGTTTTCGTACTCTACCCAGTTATCCCGTGCTTCAAAATGAGGATGTTCAAGAACGTCCAACATCGTATTCACTTTTGAACAAGGCACACGATATTGGGCCATGATTTCGTCGACTTCATCTGCAGTGTGATCCAGACACCATTGTCTGAACTTGGCATCAAACTCTTGTCCTTTTTCTGATTGTAAGTTCGCAGTTCCCATCGCAACTTCTCTGAATGGGTAAGCCTCCTGATCAAAGCCTACAGCCTCAAGCACTCTGTTATAAACGCCCGGACTGGCTGATGCGATCGCTACGAAGGCGTTTCCTTTGGTGCGGTATAAACCGAACGGCTGGATGGAATCGTTCTCGAAGCTGCGCGTTGGATTTTTGCCTGTTCTTTGTGCTTTGACATATTCACCGGCAGTAATTCGTGCCATCGCCTCATATTGGGAAACATCAATAATTTGGCCTTTACCCGTTTTCTCAACATGGCGCAAAGCAGATACTACACCAAAGGCAACCCATAACGCTGATACGAAATCATTCGTGTATGGCTTTTCGACATAAGGCTTTTCTTCATTACCGTTTAAGCTTAAGTATCCTGAAAAAGCTTGGCCGATGATGTCATATGACGCACGTCCTGTAAATCCTTCAGCACCGCCGAATGCTTCTGATCCGAATCCGGACACATGTACGATCACTAATTTAGGGTTGATTTCCAATAGCTCTTCATCATAAATGCCAAATTTATCCAACCATACTTGATTTTCCATGAAAACATCAGATTTTTTGATCAGTTCCATGAAAGTCTCTTTCATTTCTGGTATATGCAAGTCCAATTCTAATGTTAAGCTTAGGCGATTTCGGGCTTCCTGATGCCAAATATCCGATAATGTACGCGTGGTCACATCACCTTTACCTGGACGCTCAATATGGATAAATTCAGCTCCGAGGTCAGCCAACATATTCCCGGCAGACGGCATAGCCACTGCACTCCCGCTTCCCAGCACACGAATTCCGGATAGAGGACCAAATTCAGGGGTTAAAAATGTTCTTTCCATCATTTCTTCATCCTTTCATTTTCCAAATTATGATTGATTCTAATAAGACTCTGAAGCTCCTGAAATAACATCGACTTCAATATTGGGAAGTTCTTCATCCCAAACGGATACATCTTTTTCTGCATAATTTTTATCCGCCACTTGATTGATGATTTTTACAAAACGGACAAAATTATCGAGACACGTTTCCAAAAACTTGACGGTCCCCGGGTCTTTTAGGTTATTAAAATCATCAAAAGCTTTTTTTACATCACCGAGCAAAAATTCATTGCTTGGCAGCACCACCGCATTGACTCCAGGCGCATCAAGAACTTGACGCAGATGTAATTGCGCTCTGGAAGAACCATAAGCAAAGTAAGAAGCTCCGACTATCATCACAGGCTTGCCATCAAAAGGATGCACATCTGAAGACATCCATTCCAAAAACGATTTCAATGCAGCCGAAATAGTATGATTGTGCTCTGGAGTGGCGATTATGATACCATCAGCTGCTTCAATCTTACGCGCTACTGCGGAAACCAAAGGCACTTCCTCCAACGGGATATCCTGATTAAATAAAGGAAAATCCTTGACTTCTATCAGTTGGAGTTCAAACTTATCGTCGAAACGCCTTTGCATATATTTCAATAAAATACGGTTAAACGAAATATCGGCTGTGGAACCGACTATTCCTAAAAATTTCATCATGCGCTTCTCCTTTCTATTCTTTATCCCATGAAAATGCCTTAGCGGCTTCTACATTGCCTTGGCGTGCTTTTGAAAGTTTGTTTGTGATCTCGGCAAAATACAAAAAGTCTTCAAACAAGGCATCCAACTGTTTGATCAAGGCCCGATCTTTCAGATCGCCGTTTTTGTCAAAAGCCGCCAAAGAATTACCGACCAAAAACTCTGAACTAGGCATGACCCTCGCTTTCAATTCAGGCGCATCCAAAATTTGACGCAAATGTCCCTGAGCCCTCAAAGAACCTAATCGCCCGTAAGAGGCTCCGGTCAACATGACTGGCTTATCCACCAAAGAATACAAGCCAAGAGACAACCACTCCAATAAATTCATCAACGAAGCCGTCACCGCATGATCATATTCTGGCGACGAAATGATCACTCCATCCGCTGCTTCAATTTTCTGTGAAATTTTCAGAACGGATTCCGGATATTCACCACGATTAAATCTAGTGAATAATGGGACCTCAATAATTTCAATCAGCTCAATGTTGGCTGACTCCTTAAAGTGTCGTTGAATATATTGCAATAATTGACGATTGGTTGACTTTTTTGAATTTGTTCCGACAATCGCTACAATGTTTTTCATAAAATCTTTCCTTTCCTTCCCCAGATCAACCTTGTTCCCCACTCATATGCAAAAATACGGCTGTCGGGTGATATTCCGACTATTTGTTGAGATCTATGTTTTTTAGTACTTCTTCTGCTTCACTGAATAAATCTTCGATAATCTGTTTGACAGGTTTGATTTCATGAATTAATCCAGCAATTTGCCCATATGTGACGATTTCGTTTTCCACATCACCATAAAGGGCTGCACGGATCAAGGATGGGATCGTATAGCCTTCGATTTCCTTCACGCCCGCCTTCAGATCCTGGTCAATTTCAATATGTTTGCGTGAAGCTAAATTGCGTTCGATACGGATTGGTCCGCCGGCACGGCGACCCGAAACCATTGTCGACGTATCCGTTGCATTGAGAATGGCTTGCTTGTAATTGTCGTGAATAGGCGCTTCTTTTGATGCCACAAAAATTGTCCCCAGCTGAACGCCGTCTGCGCCTAGTGCATATGCCGCCACGATACCGTGTCCATCCGCAATACCGCCTGCACAGATAACCGGAATATCGACGGCCTCAGCTGCTTGGCGTGTCAAAGTCATCGTGGTCGCTTCCCCTACATGGCCACCAGCTTCTGTCCCTTCAACCACTACTCCGTCCGCACCGCTATCTTCCATCTTTTTAGCTACTCGGGCAGATGGAACGACAGGGAAAATTTTTCCTCCCGCTTTATGAATAGGATCGATCAGCGGAATTGGATTACCTGCGCCAGTCGTAAAGAATCTCACACCTTCTTCCAAAAGGACAGTCAGCAATGCTTCTACATTCCCCGAGATGATCGCAATATTTGCACCGAAAGGTTTATCCGTTTTTTCTTTAATTTTCCGAACGTCTTGACGCACTGCTTCAGGGCTTATCCCAGCTGTCGCCAAAATCCCCATACCACCAGCTTCGGCTACGGCAATCACCAATTCAGGCTTAGAGATACCTCCCATAGCCCCACAAAAAATCGGATATTTTATCCCTAACATCTCCGTGACTCTACCCATTAACAATTCCTCCTTCGAATTTTTCAATATCTTTTGTCCCATGTCCGAAACAGCGATTGTTATGTTAATCACATAACAAAGTAATCGCATGCATTTCAAAATACAGCCTGCAGCATTTATATCCTCTGAAAAATCAAGGCTGATTCGGGGTTTAAGTTCATCCCCCGGGTTTTGATCACAAAACCCCTTCCAAAAAAAGGATGGAGGCGTTTACTTTTCTGACCGAAAAAGGAGATTACACCGAATCAACTGCCACAATTCCAGCCTTTCCTCCGCACCTCCTCACGACTCTTTAAATGAGATGATTTCATTGAACTTTTTTCACTTAAATTCATTTTATATATTTTTCTCGCTAAAGTCAACACTTAAAAACCGCGCATGATAAACATACTAAACTTGTTTTGATAGCATGGTTCGGCTGTCCGTTTACAAAATGACCGTTTTCGTTTATGCTTATCCCTGAACGGAGCCCTTTATAGTGGTCTTGGATAAGTCAGCTTATCAACCCTTGTAAAGGCTTTTTTGTTTTAGGCCAGAATGCAGATTATTCAGCTTTTAACGCAATGCGTATGCAGCACATCAATGATGACCAGAAAGATCGCTGATTTTCTGACTCCAGCGCTGCTTGTATGATAGAAGGGATGTTGGAAAAGTGGAACAGAAATTTACGAAAAGACAATTGCAAGCTATTGAAACTAAAAAGAGGATCAAGGAGAAAGCCCTGGAATTGTTTCAAAGCAATGACTATGAGAAGGTTTCCACTACTGATATATGTCAATCTTTGAATATTGCAGTGGGGAATTTTTATAGGTATTACTCCTCAAAAGAGGAAATATTGATGGAATCCTACCCGACATTCGATAAATATGTCGATACGGAATTCGTTTTGAATCATTTCGAAAAAAATACGGAAGCCATCAAATATCTGATATATAAACAAACAAACGTCGCAGAGGTGCTTGGAGCGAAAATTTATGCACAGATGCTGAGGGTCCAGGTAAAAAACGAAGGTAAATACGTTATAGAAAGCACGCGTTCCTTTCATACTTGCTTAAGGAAATTGGTTCAAACTGCCATTAATGAAAAAGAAATCGTGACCAGCTATTCTGCAGAAGAAATTTCTTCGCTTATTCTTCGAACCTCCAGGGGTCTTCTTTTGGAATGGTCAATGGGTAACGGCCAATATTCGGTAAGCGAATACGCTGTGCACGATATCGACATGATCCTCAACAGCATGAAATGCAGATAGAGTTGACAGCCGCTCTATCTGCGAGAAACCTTAGCGAGCCTAAAACAAAAAAACGCAGATGCTTGAACATGCGGCGAAATATTGGCCGGACCGGTTGCATGAATAAACACAAACCAGGCATGTTCGCATACCCCGCAAAATCTGAAGAGGCTGGGACATAACTAGCTGAATTAAATAAGAAAAGCATCGGGGAAAATCACCCCGATGCTTTTCTTATTTCAGTGTCGGCCAAAATTCTTTGTTTGCCTCAATCAGCGCATCCAAAACTTTCCTGGCTTTTTTTGCATCCACAACAGTCCGGTTCAACGTCAACGCCTGGAGCGCTTTTGTATAGGACTGTTCCAGATAAGCTTCGACCGTCAGTTTTTCGAAAGCATGCTGCCCTTCGATCAAGCCTTTGTAGAAGGTGCCGATTTCACCGACTGCGTATGGCGCCGGGCCATTTTTACCGAGCGAGGCAGCAACTTCGATCATCACATCATCGGGCACGTTCGACACGATGCCCTTGTTCGGCACGATGACGATGTAAGTCTTGCGGGAATTGTTGGCGATCGATGCCGCCACCTCGACCATCATGTCGCCATGCGCATCATTGTGCACGACATGCGAATCCTTGGCGGTGCCGTTCGCAGCGATGCGTCTGCATTCCTCAAAAACTTTTTTCTCGCGGCCCTCGCGGACTTCGTCGGTGCGGGTATGGTTCGGGTCCATATGGGAAAGCTTGTAGTCGGGATACAAATAATATTGCAGATAGGTGTTCGGCAAGAACTCCGGAAAATCGCGCAGCATATCTTCTACCATCGCGTAAGTCTCCAACCAAGAAGCATCGCGCTGCTCGGCATCCACTGGCTTGAATCCGCCGCCTAAAATAATCTCCTTCAATTTCGGCGCCAGATCGTTCCCTTCTTCGTCGTAGATGTTGGTGAACCAACCGAAGTGGTTCAGCCCAAAGTAGACAGGCTCCATTTTGTTTACGTCGTAATCCAGCAACTTGGCGTAAGACCGCAGGAGATTCACGGGCTGATCGCAGATGTTCAGGATGCGCTTGTCATCCGGGAAAATTTTATTCAACGCCAGGCCCACGATTGCCGCCGGATTCGTATAATTCAAAATCCACGCTTCCGGACTGCGTTCCCGCACATCATGAACCATCTCGACCATATCCCTGATCGAGCGCATGCCATATGCAAATCCACCCGGACCGCAAGTCTCCTGGCCGATGACACCCAGGCTCAACGGAATCTTTTCATCCTTCTCCCGCATTGCGAAGCCGCCCGTACGCATTTGACAGAAAATGAAATCCATATCCCTGTAGGCTTCATCCTTATCAGTCGTATAATAAAATTCGACATCCGGCGCTTCTTCGGCGAACAGAATCTTGGCGAACTCACCGATCACGGACTGCCGATCACCATCGACATCATACAAAACCACTTTATTCAACGGAAATTCTTTGATATGGGTCGTCATCGCCTTCAGAATCCCTGGCGTCCAAGTCGAACCTCCACCAACTAATACTACATTGTTTTTTCTCACAGCACATTACTCCCTTTTTTTGTTTTTTTATTCTTTCGTGTTGCGCATTTCATAGACTAAATTATCGACAATGTTTCGGATTTTTGTGATGCGCCCACCAAAAACTATGTGCACGCTCTGTTCATCCGGTCTGACGATCCCATTTGGATTAGTATTTTTGATCAAGATTTCATCGACCAAGTCCTTGTCATTGATTTCGACCCTTCGACACCCCAATGTGTATGCATCAAAATTTTTATGCCACGTTGCATGCTACTCCTCCTCTTTCGACTTCTGACTAACCAAATTATAACGCTCTCAAGAGACCGGAGAATTCATCAATCCCGATAATTATCCAAAAATAGACCGCTATGCTCTATCGACGGCAGAATGGCTTATGCGTTCATCTTTTCATTTTTTCAAATTCAGCACTCTGCATCTGGTTGACGATTTCATGCACCATCACCATCATATGGAGTTGTTGCTCACGGGAAATGCTCTTCACTTTGTCGATCGGGACATCATGGCAGAAAGTCAGATCACTGCCCCGCATGACCGATGAGCCCTTTTTAGTGATGGATAAAATGTTCATCTTGGCTTTGCGTGCCTCATTGATCAACTGCAGACAGCGCTGGGTCTCCCCGGAGCTAGATAAAATGACGATCGTATAGTTCGGGAACAGTTTGAGCATCTGCGTCTCGGAAACAATGACTGAGGTGATACTCAAATATAGCAACTGTCTTTGCAGGTACTGCGCGGAAATGTGGGATCCACCTAAACCGAACAGTAAAAGTTTACTTCGGGATTTGATCATATGCTTGACTAAATCGGTCGAGGTCTCGAAATCAATCTTCGAAATCATGTATTCCGTATCCATCACGTGAGAGAATGATTTTTGATGCATCAATTTGATATCTTCGTCAATCGCATATTTCAGCTGACTGTAGCCGACAAACCCCAACAATTTACAGGTGCGGTTCACTGTCGCCTGTGAGGTAAAGCTCTCTGCCGCTACCTTTATGACCGTCATGGAAGGGATCTGCTGAAAATGTTCCTCTAGATAATCCAATACAGCCGATTCGCTCTCGCTGTATTCCCGATCAAAATTACGCTCCTTCAGTTGATGAATCACTTTATAATGCATGGCTAGTCCTCCTGGCTTTACTTTGATTTAAACAGTTACGTGGATAAATTTCTCAAAAGTCCATTCTTCATTACGATACCACTTTACAAATTTCCGCGACAGCGTATCCAATTTATCCGTAAACACAATTTTTTCGCCCCGAAAGATATTATCGCCTGCCTTTCGTCTTAGTCGGAATGTCCTTCTTCTCTATTTTACTCTTCTCGAAAGGGCTTCATCAAGAGCGATCAGCGCGACGTCTATTCATTGTGCAGAAAGACGTCTTATATTCCTCTCAGCCTAACATTAGAACCCCTCTTCGCTTTAAAATGGGTGTGAAAATAAAGGGTTCTAAGACATTTCCAGTTTCAAAAATGGACGACTATCCATTAACAGCCGCTAAACATGAATAAATCCAAAGTATTCATCTTTTTGAGCCGAATCCCGGCCGAATGCATGAATAACTCCGAAGTATCCATCTTTTCTAGGCCGAACCCTGCCCTTAACATGGATAACCAAGCATTATCCATGTTTCCGCGACAAAATCGCCCAACCCAACCCCACAAAAAAACGCAGAAAAGCCCAAAAGGCGCTCCGGCAAGAGCGCCTTTTGGGCTTTTTCACTATCCATTTTTATCCTTTGACTGATCCGGAAGTCACGCCTTCCACATAGAAGCGTTGCATGAAGATGAATAGGATCGTGATCGGGATGGCGATCAGTACGCAACCTGCGGTGAACGCCATGAACAGCGAGTTCGCGGTTGTGCGGGTCATCATCGTGAACAGCCCGATCGCGATCGTGTAGTTCGGGATGTTGTCGCCCATGATGATTTTCGCGAAGATGAAGTCCATCCACGGCCCCATGAAGGCCAGCAAAGACGTGTACACGATGATCGGTTTGGACAGCGGCAGCGTGATTTTCGTGAAGATTTCCCACTTGTTTGCGCCGTCGATCATGGCCGATTCGTCCAGCGCCATCGGGATCGTATCGAAGAATCCTTTGGCGATGTAGAAGCCCAGCGCGGAGCCCGCGGAATAGACCAGAATCAAAGCAAGCAGGCTTTCCGTCAGGTTCAGGGCTTTCAGGATGTAGTACACGGCGATCATGCTCATGAATCCGGGGAACATGTTCAGGACCAACGCGACTTTCAGGAACGGTTTCCGCATCTTGAAGCGCAGGCGCGACAGGGCGTACGCCATTGCGATCGTGATGAAGGTCGACAGGATGCAGCTGACCACGGAAACGAACAGCGTGTTCAGGAACCAGCGCACAAATGGGTAATTTCCGGTTGTGTTCTGCAGCAGGATCCTGTAGTTTTCCAACGTGAATGATTTTGGAATGATGTACGGAACGAACGCCCCGCCCTCTGCCCGGAAGCTGGTCAAAACGATCCATACAATCGGGAATAGCCAAACGACCGACAGGACAGCCAGGATGGCGTAGACTGCAGCCAGCGAATACCGCCGCTGCGCTTTGTATCCTGTTGTTTTCTTTACTTTTGCCATGTTTTTAGCCCTCCTTGAATGAATTCGTTCTTGTGTAAGCCAGCAGACTGAAAGCTGCGGACAGGATGAAGATCAGGATGCCGATGACGGATGCCAAATTGTAGTCCATCGTGTTGACGGTCAAGTTGTACAGCCACGTAACCAGCAAATCCGTCGAACCCGCTCCGTAGAAGTCGGAATTCGATGGGCCGCCGCCGGTCAAAAGGAAAATGACGTTGAAGTTGTTGATGTTGCCGATGAATTGTTGGATCAGCGCTGGCATCATGACGAACAAAATTTGCGGGAAAGTGATGTTCCTGAAGATCTGCAGCTTGTTGGCGCCGTCGATCCTGGCCGCCTCGATCTGATCAGTCGGCAGGTTTTGGATGATCCCCGTCGAAACCAGCATCGTTGCCGGAATACCGATCCACATATTGACGACGATGACCGTAATTTTTGCCCAAATCGGATCCGTCAAAAACGGGATGGCGGAATCGATCAGGCCCAGGCTCAGCAGCGTTGCGTTGATGGGACCCGCGCCATTCAACAGATTGCGCATCACCAACAGCGAGATGAACTGCGGCACTGCCATCGTGATGACGAAAATCGTGCGCCAAACGCCTTTGAATTTCAAGCCTTTGGTGTTGATCAAAAGTGCCAGCAGGATGCCGAAGAAAAAGCAAGTGACCGTCGCCAGCGTCGCCCAGATCAGCGTCCAGCCCAAGACCGGGAAGAAGGTATCTGCCATATTTCCGGAAATGACGTTACCGAAGTTCACCAAGCCGACCCAGGTAAAGAGGTTTTTCGGCGGCAAGTGCGTATGATCATAGTTCGTGAAGGCGATCGAGATCATGTAAAGCAACGGCAGGACCGTGAACAGCAGTACGCCCAACAACGGAATCGTCATCAGGGTAAGGTAGAACCGTTCGTTCAGCAGACTCGCCAAATCATCCATCGTGCTCGGAATCTTTTTGCCCGCTTGCTTCAATCCATGGATATGCCGCGCGCTTTTCAGATTGATGATGTACAAACCCACAAGGAGCAAACAAATTACAATGGCAGCGATGCCGAATAATAGCAGTAACATCGAGTTGTCGCCCTCTTGCAGCACTTCAATCCCCAAGCGTTCATCAAAAACGAGCCCTTGCCCCTGAGTACCCAACGTCGCCAACATGGCCAGCGCCCGCAGTCCGTTGCGGATCAGCCAATAGAAGAAGGCGATCTGCGAAAACAGGAAAATCAAACCCTTTAAGTATTGTTTATTGGCAAGATTGGCAGCTCCCATGACAACAAAGGAAAGTTTTGTTGCGACATCCCCTTCTTTGAACAACTCCCGAAAGGTCATCTGCTGGCCGTAACTTTTTTTCTTGAACATGGCTTCCCCACTCACTTTCATCATTTAAATAAGAGGGACGAAAGATGCGTGATCTTTCGCCCTCCCTTTTTTAGTTTCTTTTATTCTTTTTCTTCTGTTACTTTGGATGTGTCGCTGGCCAATTTGTCCAGTTTTTCCATGTACTCATCTTCGGTGATGTTGCCTTTGTATGCATCATTGATGATGGCATCCATTGCTGGCCAGAATGAAACGATTTCCGGAACTTTAGGCATGACGACTGAATGAGTGGATTGGGACATTTCCATGACCGCTTTCGCCACGACATCTTCTTGCACTTCCGCATTTGCCTGAACGACTTTGTTAGATGGGATGACGCCCATTTCCTGGAATTCAGTCATTTGGGAAGTTTCGTTGGACAGGTAGTTCGCCAATGCCATGGATGCTAAAGGAGCATCTGTCTGTTGGTTTACCGCAAATAATTTGACTCCCAAGAAAGCTTTCATCTGAACTTCGCCGCTGCCGAAATCGACTGTCGGGTAAGCTGCAACGCCCATATTTTCGCCCAAGGCTTTGATGACGTCATTTTTCGACCAAGGTCCGGAAAGGAATGCATCCGAAACGCCCGCTTCCAAGTTGGCTAAGGCTTCAGCTCCGGATTGGATCACGCCTGGATTGTTCTTTTGAGCTGCGATCCATGCAAGGACTTCAGCACCTTTTTCGTCATTAAAGTTAGTTCCGCTTGGATCTTCGCCGGTTTCACCGTACAAGTACAGACCGTTACTCATGAACAGCGGTCCGAAGATATAGTTGGCTCCTGCTTCAGCAAAGTTTGTGCCGATTTTGCCTTTTTCAGACAATGTCGTCCAGCTCTTCACATCATCTTCAGTCAGTTTCGCTTTGTTATAGTAGAGAACTTGCGATTCAACGCCGTATGGGTAGCCGTAAAGCTCATCGTTCCAGGTTACGCCTTCGACAGCCGATTCCACGTTGTTTGCTTTTACTTCATCTGCGTATTTTGTATTCGGGTACAACAGACCCGCTTCAGCCATTTGACCGACCTGGTCATGCGGCATCATGAAAACATCGGCAGCTGCTTTTGGATCTTTAGAGACATCTTTTTTTGCATCCGCTGAGCTTCCTGCTGCCACTTCAACCGTAACTTCAGGGAATTCTTTTTCGAAGTCAGCCACGATTCCTTTGAAGACTTCCACGTGGTCCGTGTCCACCCACAATTTGATGTCGCCTTCAACGACGACTTCCCCGGATGTGTTCTCAGCCGAGCCAGTGTCGCTTGTATCAGCTGTGCCACCGCATGCCGCTAAGACCATTGCGGACGCCCCTAAAATTAAACCGCTTCCAAAATATTTTTTCCAATTCGTTTTCACTTGCTTGTCCCCCTTGAAATGAGTTTCGATTACATGCTTGATTATGCAACCGATTGCTTTAATAGTCAAGCGTTATTTCTCATAAAAAGAAAACGGTTTATTTTTTGATGAGTCAGATCGCTTGCGAAAAGCTTAATTACATATGTATATCAAGGATTTTAAACAATGCGACAGCAACTGGCCATGATTCTCCATCCCAAAAATAAAATGCAACCGATTGCTAAAAGTTCTTGCAACCGATTATGCAATGTGCCACAATGTGGGAAAACAAAGAGTGAAAAGGAGCCGATACTACTATGAACACTTCAGCGCTTTACCATCGCCCCGAAAGCGAGTTTGCCTATCTGTATGACCATGAAACGATGCACGTCCGTCTGCGCACCGCACGCGGAGACGTAAGGGAGATGGGTCTGCTTTACGGGGACCCTTATTTTTTGGACAAAGAGGAGTGGTTCCGCAAACCGCTTCAGATGATCAAAACACTTTCCACCGATCTGTATGATTACTGGTTCGTGCAAGTGAACGCACCGTTAAAACGATTGTCCTATGCGTTCGCCTTAACGGGCCATGACGGAATCTCCGTCTTCTATGGCGATCACGGTGTTTACCCATTGGAAGAAGACTATTTGCGGATGCCGAATAATTACTTCCGGATGCCCTTCTTCCATGAAGTTGACCGCTACAAAACACCGGAATGGGTCAAAAAAACCGTTTGGTATCAGATCTTCCCGGAACGTTTCGCCAATGGGGATCCGAGCAACGATCCGGAAGGCACGCTGGCCTGGGGATCGGAAGACCCGACCAGACAGAACTTCTTCGGCGGCGACCTGCAGGGGGTCATCGACAAGCTTGACTACTTGGAGGACCTCGGAATCAACGGGATTTACTTCTGCCCGATCTTTGAAGCTTCTTCCAACCATAAGTACGATACGATCGATTACCTGAAGATCGACCCGGCCTTCGGGGATGCCGAAACTTTCAAAAAACTCGTGGACGAATGCCACAGACGCGGCATGAAAGTCATGCTGGATGCCGTCTTCAACCATATCGGCGATTCTTCCCCGCAATGGCAGGACGTGCTTGAAAATGGTGAAGATTCGCAATATGTCGACTGGTTCCACATCAATGAGTTCCCCGCTTCCTACAAGCGCGGCGAAAATTTTGAGGATGCTTATGATATCACCTACGATGTCTTTGCCGCCAACCCGCATATGCCGAAGCTGAACACGGCCAATCCGGAAGTGCAGGATTATCTGCTGAATATCGCCCGTTATTGGATCGAAGCCTTCGATATCGACGCTTGGCGTTTGGATGTCGCGAACGAAGTCGACCACGCTTTCTGGAAAAAATTCCGGGTCATCTGCGATGAGGCCAAAAAAGATTTCTACATTCTCGGCGAAATTTGGCACTCTTCCCAAAACTGGCTGCAGGGCGACGAATTCCATGCGGTCATGAACTACGCCTTCACTGATGCGATCATGGGCTATTTCGTGAAGAATGAATTATCATTGAGTAAAATGGTTTCGGAAATGAACAACCAACTGATGCTCTATCGCGACCAGACGAACCAAATGCAGTTCAATATCCTGGATTCCCACGATACGCCGCGCCTGTTGACCGAAGCCAACGAGGACAAAGACATCATGAAACAAGCGATGGCCTTTACTTATATCCAGCCTGGCGTGCCTTGCCTGTACTACGGGGATGAAATCGGCTTGACCGGCGGGATGGACCCGGATTGCCGCAAATGCATGGTCTGGGAAGAAGAAAAACAGGACCGCGATCTGCACCGATTCGTGAAAGAACTGAACGGTATCCGCAAGGAACAGCAAAAAATTCTTTCGGAAGGCACCGTTTATTGGCGGCAAGTATCCGAGGAATCCGGCGTGATCATTTTTGAGCGCATGCTGGGCGGCGAGGTCATCCGCGGCGCCTTCAATACCGGTGAACGCTCGGCACGGGTCGAACTGATTGGGAATGCCTTGTTCGGGAATCTGGCGGACGTGTCGGACGGAACGGTCGAATTGGAGCGCAAAGGTTTTGTGTTGATGAAGGAATGATCACTGCCCGTTGCGGCGAGCAGGTGCGATAGTAAATTTTCTGAAATGAATAAGGGATGGGGTTGCAGCATGGAAAAACATTGGTGGCAAGAGGTTGTCGTTTATCAGATTTATCCGCGGAGCTTCAAAGACAGCAACGGCGATGGCATCGGCGATATCGCCGGCATGACCGAAAAATTGGACTATCTGGAAAAATTGGGGATCGGGGCGATCTGGCTTTCGCCCGTCTACCAGTCGCCGAACGACGACAACGGGTATGACATTTCCGATTACGAAGCCATTCTCAACGAGTTCGGCACGATGGCGGAGATGGAACATTTCATCGCGGAAGCCGACAAGCGCAACATCAAAGTGGTGATGGATCTGGTGGTCAACCACACTTCGGATGAGCATGCCTGGTTCATCGAAGCCAAAAAAGGCAAAGACAATCCCTACCGCGACTATTACGTCTGGGCGGACCCCGCCGCAGACGGCGGCGTGCCGAACGGATTGGGCTCAGCCTTCTCCGGTCCGGCCTGGGAATGGGATGCGGCGAGCGGTCAATACTACCTGCATCTTTTCAGCAAAAAACAGCCGGACCTGAACTGGCAAAATAAGGCCATGCGCCAGGAAATCTACGCGATGATGAACCGCTGGATCGCCAAAGGCATCGGCGGGTTCCGCATGGACGTCATCGACCTGATCGGGAAAATCCCCGAAAAAGGCATCACCGGAAACGGCCCGCAGCTGCATGAATTCCTGCAGGAAATGCAGCAAGCGACTTTCGGCAACCATGATCTGCTGACCGTCGGCGAAACCTGGGGCGCGACCCCGGAAATCGCCAAATTGTATTCCGCTCCCGAGCGCAACGAGCTGTCGATGGTCTTCCAATTCGAACACATCGGCCTGGACCAAAAACCGGACGGCGAAAAATGGGATCTGCAGCCGATGCGGGTCGCCGAACTGAAGCGGATCCTGGCGAAATGGCAGACCGAACTAGGACACGACGGCTGGAATTCCCTGTTCTGGAACAACCACGATTTGCCGCGGATGCTTTCGCGCTGGGGCAATGACCAGGAATACCGTTCGGAGAGCGCCAAAATGCTGGCGATCCTGCTGCACATGATGAAAGGCACACCTTACATCTACCAAGGCGAAGAAATCGGCATGACCAACACGCCGATCGCATCCATTGCGGAAGCAAGGGACATCGAAACGATCAATATGTACCACGAGCGCTTGGCGAAAGGCTATTCCGAAGCGGATATCCTGGCATCGATCAACGCCAAAGGACGCGACAATGCCCGCCGCCCGATGCAGTGGGACGCTTCCCAGCACGGCGGATTTACAACAGGGACACCTTGGATCGGCGTGAATGGAAATTATCCGGTCATCAACGCAGAAGCGGCGTTGGCTGACCCAAATTCTATTTTTTATACCTACCAAAAACTGATCCGCCTGCGCAAAGAACAGCCGATTATGGTTTGGGGCGATTTCGAACTGGTGGATACGGTCGACGAAGTCATCAGCTATTACCGGGAATACGAGGGCGAACGCTGGCTGGTCGTGACCAACTTTTCCGATGCCGAGCAACCGTTCTCGGTCGATGACGGGATAGCCGACGTGATCATCCAGAATGACGAGGATGAGATTACCAGTTTGAAGGACCTCCAGCTGAAGCCTTGGCAAGCTTTCGTGGTGAAGGTGGCCGCATGAACGGATGGTGGAAAAATGCGGTAGGCTACCAGATTTATCCCCGGAGTTTCCGGGATGCCAACCACGACGGCATCGGCGACCTGCAGGGAATCATCGAAAAACTGCCCTACCTGAAGTCATTGGGCGTGGATTTCATTTGGCTGAACCCAGTCTACGCCTCGCCGAATGTCGATAACGGTTATGACATTTCCGATTATCAGGACATCCATCCCGATTTCGGTACGATGGCCGACTTCGAGGAACTGCTGGGAAAAGCCCATGCGGCAGGCATCAAAATCATCATGGATCTGGTCGTGAACCATACAAGCGACCAGCACCCTTGGTTTCTGGAAGCGAAAAAAGGCAAAAGCAACCCGTACCGCGACTATTATTTGTGGGCGGATGCGACGGAAAAAAAGCTGCCGAACGCTTGGCTAAGTTTCTTCGGCGGATCGGCCTGGACTTACGACGACAACTCGGGCCAGGCCTACTTCCATGTCTTCGCGCCGGAACAGCCCGATCTTAATTGGAAAAACCCGCAAGTGAGGGAAGAAATCTACCGGATGATCCGCTGGTGGCTGGATTTGGGCATCGACGGCTTCCGTCTGGATGCGATCAGCCATATCCAGAAAGAACCTTGGGATTTCAGAATCACCGACAATCCTTGGGCACCCTTCATGAATGTCTCGGGGATCGAAGTCTATATGCAGGAACTGAAGGAGATTTTTGATGCCTACCCTATCATGACGGTCGGTGAAGCGAGCGGCGTCTCCAGCAAAAAAGCGGTGAATTGGACCAAAGAGGACGGCTATCTGAACATGATCTTCGAGTTGGAACATAACGTGCGCGAAGGTCAGCCGGGCGCGGAGCGGCTCAATCTGTTGGGATTCAAAAAAGTGCTTTCCCGTTGGCAAAAGGACTTGGGGTCGAACGGATGGAACGCCTTATACGTGGAGAATCACGATAATCCGCGGATCGCTTCGATTCTGGGGGATGAATCGCCCAAATCGGCCAAAGCGATTGCGACGATGTATATGCTGCTGAAAGGGACGCCCTTCATCTATCAAGGCCAGGAGATCGGTATGACCAATTTCGCTTTCGAGTCGATGGAGCAAGTCGACGCCCAGGATTCGCACAATCTCTATCGGATTCTCATGGACAGCGGTGCCTCTCCGGAAGAAGCATTGCGCAAAGTCACCCATTGGACGCGGGACCATTCGCGCACCCCATTGCAGTGGGAAGGCGGCATGTTCGGCGGATTTTCCGAGTTGCTGCCCTGGATGGCAGTGAACGGCAACACCGCGCATGTGAACATCGCCGAGCAGGAAAAGGACGAGCAATCCGTTCTGAGCCATTACAAGCAACTGATCCGAATGCGGAAGGAGCATCCCATCTATGCCGAGGGAACCTTCGAACTGGTTCTGAAAAATCATCCGCAGGTCTTCGCTTATTTGCGGGAGACCGACACAAAACAGGTGCTCGTCCTCACGAATCTTAGCCGCAACCCCTGCCAAATCGACCTGCCGACGCGGGTGGTCAATAAAAAATGGCAGCTGCTGCTGACGAATACAATGGATGTGCCTGCGGTTGCAAAGCGGCTGCAGATGCAGCCTTACGATGCTTGGGTATTTGAGGAAATCGATTTAGGTGTGTGCCGCTGACCGGAGTTGAGCGGTTGGATTGATGTGTTCCTCCGGTGAGGCTGCTGCCGGCCGGAGGACAGCGGTATCTTGCGGGCTCTTCTCCTGCGAGCCGATGCTCATCGGAGCACAGATTTTAAATGTGGGCCGTCCTCCGGCGAAGCCTCCGTTCGCCGGAGGAGAATGAGCGAATACCGCTAAAACAAACAGCGAATGGACCGCCTAAAATCGGCTGTCCATTCGCTGTTTGTTTTGTTTTTTTGGTTCTTCGACATACATTGTCTTCGCTTTTTTGATGATAGGTAACGGGAATACCTTCTGTCATTCCCCCAAAATTTCCCGCAATCGCTGGACAATTTTCGCCATTTCGGTCTGGTCAACGGAACGGACATCAAATTCAATGATGCCGTTATTGGCTTGGTATTCGCGCGTGTAGATCGCCGGATTTTGCGTTTTCAACTGCCGGATGACTTCTTTGGCGCTGATTGTCCCAGTCACTTTGACACTGCCCCGATAGATCTCCCGGCCGGCGCTGTCTTGCACAACCGTAGCTTGTAAAGCGGGTATTTGATTGACCGCTTCGATAAAGGGCACTAGACGCGCCTTCATCGATTCGCCGCTTTCGCTGCCATTAGCCAGATAATCTTCCACGGCTTGGGCAAACCCCAGAATATTGTCTTTGCCGATCTTCATGGCCCTGCCAATCCCCTTGCCTTGGAGTCGCACCCACTCGATTGCGCTTTTTTTCCCGACAACCAGTCCGGCACTCGGGCCTTCAATCGCTTTGGCTCCTGAATAGATCACCAAGTCCGCCCCCGCTGCATAATAACCGAACAAATCTTCTTCCGCTGCGGCGTCGACGATCACCGGCAAGTCGTATTTTCGGGCTACGGTCACCATTTCTTGCACCGTCAGCATGCTCTTTTGCACGGTGTGATGACTTTTAACATAAAGGAGGGCCGCCGTATCCTCGGTAATCAGCATTTCAACGTGTTCCGGGGTGCACATGTTTGCGTATCCCGCTTCAA
Organism: uncultured Trichococcus sp.; assembly: GCF_963663645.1. NCBI lineage: Bacteria > Bacillati > Bacillota > Bacilli > Lactobacillales > Carnobacteriaceae > Trichococcus > uncultured Trichococcus sp. The sequence continues at coordinate 1,081,990 of NZ_OY760503.1, read as the reverse complement.
TGACTTTGCCGCCTCCTTGCTGAATCATGACTTCAACCGGCGTACCGTAATCCACATTATGGCCTTTGGGCAAAATGATTTCCCGTTGCGTGATTGTTTCTGCATAAGGATGGTAGGCATGAAATAAACTGCCTTTGCCGATGACTCCTGCCACGGATTGGGCGATGCCCGCCGAAGCTGAAGACACAACTTGGGCGTCTTCTGCCTTGAGCAGATCAGCCAAATAAGCGCCGATTTTCACCGACAAATCTTCCATCTCAAAAAAGTGTTCTCCCCCATATTGTTGGGCAGCCAGAACAGCTTTTGATACTTTCGAGACACCTAAAATCGTCATCCGACCGGAAGCATTGATGACTTCCTTCAAATCAAACTTCTCATAACTGACCGTCATAGCATTGTCCTCCCATAATTACAGGGATCCTGGTATATTCGTTGCAGCTGTCGGACTTCATTCGCCGACCCCTGAAAGCGGGCTGCCATATTCTGATTCCCTGTATGATGTTGTGTAACATCATCATACATCAGCCATTCGCTGCTGTACAATCATCTCCAAAATATCGCTTGCTGAAGTTGCGCATCTGAATCGACACCAACCTCCGGCGAGGGTTCCCACCGCCGGAGTTCAGCGGTAACTTGCGGGCTCTTCTCCTGCGAGTCTGCCTTCATCGGAGAAAAGATCTTAAATGTGGGCCGACCTCCGGCGAAGCCTCCGTTCACCGGAGGAAAACGAAAACAGGCCACCTCGAAATGAGACAGCCTGTTTTCGTTCCTATCGCTTATTGCGCTAAATCTTCTTCTGTGTGATATTCCGTATCGATAAGCTCTGCCTTATGGTTCTCTTTATCGACAGAGATTGTGTTTGCCAAATAGGTCGGCACCACTTTAACGCTGAGGAACAGCCTGTTTCAAAGCTTCCCATTTCCATTCCATGACTTCCGCAATGTCCTCGCCGTTCTCGCGGATGAAGCGGTGGTGGAAGTCCACCGTTTCCGTCATCCTTTGCGAAAAGACTGCCGCTTCTTCGCCATAGACGGCGTTGGCTGCATCCTGCGCCAAGTGGAAACGATCCATCTCAGACAATACGCGCATGTCGAACGGTGTCGTGATGTCCCCATTCTCACGGTAGCCGTGGATGTGCAGGTTATGGTTTTGACGATCGAAGAAGATGTCGCGGATCAAGCCTTCGAAGCCGTGGAAGGCAAAGACAATCGGTTTGTCCGCCGTGAAATAGGCATCGAATGTTTCGTCGCTCAAGCCGCGCGGATCCACATCCGGATGGCGCAATTTCAACAGGTCGACGATGTTGATGAAACGGATCTTCAATGCCGGGAACTGCTTGTGCAGGATCGTGACTGCGGCAAGTGCCTCCAGGTTCGGTTCCGTTCCCGCTGCCGCGATCACGACATCCGGTTCTGCGTCTCCGCAAGTCGAAGCCCAGTCGATCACTTTCAGGCCATCCTTGACCAGTACCTCTGCTTCTTCCGCAGAGTAGAATTGCGGCCGCGGGTGTTTCGAAGACACGATCAGGTTGATCTGTTCCTCGGAAGCCATCGTTTCCGCCATCACGGCCATCAAGGAGTTCGCATCCGCCGGCAAGTATTCGCGGATGAATTCCGGTTTCTTCTCAGCCAAGTGCGTCAACAAACCTGGATCTTGGTGAGTGTAGCCATTATGGTCCTGTTGGAACACGGTCGATGTCGCGATCAGGTTCAAGGACGGATAGCGTTTGCGCCACATCTGTTCTTTGGCTTTGCGCAACCATTTGAAATGTTGAGTGATCATCGAGTCCACCACACGCAGGAAGGCTTCGTAACTTGCGAAGAACCCATGACGCCCGGTCAGGACATAGCCTTCCAGGAAGCCTTCGGCCTGGTGTTCGGACAACTGCGAATCGATGACACGGCCGGACGGAGAAAGCCATTCATCATACGCGGGATCGATCGCTTCCATCCAGACGCGGTTCGTCACTTCGAAGACTTTGTTCAGGCGGTTCGATTTGGTTTCATCGGGTCCAAAGATGCGGAAGTTATCCGGATTGTCCACGATCAGATCGCGGGCAAAGTTGCCGAATTCGATCATGTCCTGAGCGATGACTGCGCCCGGCACGGTCGTATCGACAGCATACTGCTTCCAATCCGGAATGTTGAGCGGTTTCGGATCGATCCCGCCATTCGTGATCGGATTCGTAGCCATCCGTCGGTCACCTTTCGGTGCCATTTCTTTCAATTCAGCCACCAGTTTGCCGTCGGCAGTGAACAGTTCTTCGGGACGGTAGGACTGCATCCAATCAACCAGTGCGTCGATGTGTTGCATATGGTGCGCATCCACCGGAATCGGCACTTGGTGGGCACGGAAGCCGCCTTCGATCGGTTCGCCATCCCACGTTTTTGGACCCGTCCAGCCTTTCGGTGTGCGGAAAATGATGACCGGCCAAGCCGGCATCTTCGCTTCGGTAGCGGAACCTTTGCGGGCTTCGGTTTGGATCGCTTTGATTTTTTCAACAGCCGTATCCAACACTTGCGCCATGATCGGATGCACCGCTTCCGGTTTGGTTCCTTCCACGAACAACGTCTCCCAGCCCATGCCGCCAAAGTACTGCGTCAGTTCTTCGTTTGATTTGCGGTCGAGGATCGTCGGGTTGGAGATTTTGCCGCCGTTCAGATACAGGATCGGCAAAACAGCCCCATCGGTTACCGGATTGATGAACACATTGGAGAACCAGCCGGCTGCCAATGGGCCGGTTTCAGCTTCCCCGTCGCCGACGACAGTCGCCGCGATCACTTCCGGATTGTCGAAGATGGCGCCGGTGGCATGGGAAAGCGAGTAGCCGAGTTCGCCGCCTTCATGGATCGATCCGGGTGTTTCCGGTGCCGCATGGGAAGCGACCCCGCCCGGGAAGGAGAATTGTTTGTAGAGTTTTGTCAAACCTTCCAGATCTTCGGTGATTTCCGGATAGATTTCCGTGTAGGAGCCGTCCAGATAGGAGTTCGAAACCATGACTTGGCCGCCATGCCCCGGTCCTTCGACATAGAACATGTTCAGATCATATTTGTTGATGACGCGGTTCAAGTGGGCATAGATGAAGTTCTGGCCGGAGATCGTTCCCCAGTGGCCGATCGGATGCAGCTTCACATCGGTTTCCTCGATCGGGCGTTGCAGCAAGGGATTGTCCTTCAGGTACAGTTGTCCCACGGAGATGAAATTGGCGGCGCGCCAGAAGGCATCCACCTTGTCCAGATACTCTTTTGAATCAAATGCAGTCATTTTTTTGCTCCTTTTCAGTCATATTGTTGAAAACGCTTGCCAAATCTTTCACAAATGTCCTACAAAAAAAGTCGATTTGACGATTTTCTGTCAAACCGACTGATAGATTACTCTTTTGTTAATTCATGACAAATTTCTTTTGTAGCTCCGTAAACTTGCGTATACAGTGCATACATTTTTTTATAGACTGCAACATTTTCCGGAATAGGCCGGATGACATCTTTGTAGGCAACAAACACGTCTGCGCAAGCAGTCACGGTAGGGAACCATCCAAGTCCGACCGCTGCCAACATTGCGGCACCCAATCCAGGTCCCTGTTCGACTTCCAGACAGGTGATTTCGGCATCGAAAACATCTGCTTGGATCTGCAGCCAATCCGGATTTTTGGCTCCTCCGCCAACGGAAACGATCCGCTTGAAGGACTTGCCAGCCACTTGTTCCATCAATACTTGCGAATCCTTCAAGGAGAAGGTGATCCCTTCCAGTACCGCTCGTCCAAAATGTTTGATCGTATGGCTCGTGTCCATCCCGATGAAACTGCCGCGGATTTTGCCGTCGACATGCGGCGTCCGTTCGCCAACGATATACGGGGTGAACAACAAGCCATCCGCACCCGGTTGGATGGCATCCAGACCTTCAAGCAGTTCCTCGAACGTGCTGTCAGGAGCGAACGTATCCTTGAACCAGTTGAGGCTGTGGCCCGCCGCCAAAGTGACGCCCATCGAATAGTAGCCATCCTCAATGGTGTGGTTGAACAGGTGCAATTTGCCTTGGTAATCCTGCTCAGCCGAATCCTCGAATGCGAGGAACACACCGGATGTCCCGATGCTGGCCATGCCTGTCTCGGCATTCACGATACCAGCGCCGATCGCAGCGCAGGCGTTATCCGCGCCACCCGCAAATATTTTTACTTCCTTTTCAAACCCGAAGCGGTTCGCCAGTTCCGGCCGCAGGTTCCCGGTCATGCCGGAAGATCCGATCAATTCAGGCAAATGGGTTTCCGGGATGCGGAATTTTTCAAGAATCGGTTTGGACCATTCTTTCTTCTCCACATCCAGAAGCAGCGTGCCGGCTGCATCCGAGTAGTCCATATGCATGGTGCCGGTCATCCAATATCCCAGATAATCCTTTGGCAACAGCATGTGCTGCACCTTTTCCCAGATTTCCGGCTCGTTTTCCTGGATCCAGAGAATTTTCGGTAAAGTGAATCCTTCCAACGCGATGTTTTTCGTGATCGCAAGCAGTTCTTTTCCGAAGGCATCCGTGATCGCCTTGCACTGTTTGGTTGTCCTGACGTCATTCCAAAGGATTGCATTGCGGAGGACATTATTCTCTTTATCCAGCACAACCAAACTGTGCATCTGTCCGGAGAAGCTGATTCCCTCCAAATTTTCGGTGAAGTCCGCTACTTCATCCTTCAACCTATCCAGCACGTACTCGCAGGCCAGTATCCATTGTCCCGGATCCTGCTCGCTGTAGCCGGATTTCGGATGGATCAGCGGATACTCTTTTTGGGCGGAAGCTACTGCCTTGCCTTGCTCATCCAACAGCAACCCCTTCAATGAACTTGTTCCCAAGTCTATTCCTAACACATACGCCATAATTTCTGCTCCTCTTCTGTTGCATCCATCAGCCGAACGACTTCTGTATGGATTATACTAAGTAGTCGTTCAAACGGGATTTAACGAATTCAAGATGGCTTGACTCCAGTTTGATGTCTCCGTTTTGCAGGGAATACTCTGTCAATGATTCCAAAGTTTCTTCATCAGACAAGATTCTTGCGCCGACACCTTCGTTGTAGCTGGCATAGCGTTTGTCTTTCAGATCATCGAAGAAACGTTCCTCTTTCAACTTGGCAGCAGCTTTCAATCCGCGGGCAAAAGTGTCCATCCCGGCAATGTGTGCCAATAACAGATCTTCCATCTCGAATGAGGAGCGGCGTACTTTGGAATCGAAGTTGATTCCGCCCGGTGCAATCCCACCGTTTTCAAGGATTTCATACATGGCCAATGTCGTATCATAGATGTTCGTCGGGAATTCGTCTGTATCCCAGCCCAACAACATGTCTCCTTGGTTGGCATCGATCGATCCCAGCGCATCGTAGCAACGGGCTACATTCATTTCATGTTCAAATGTATGTCCGGCCAATGTCGCATGGTTCGCTTCCAGGTTCAGTTTGAAGTCGCCTTCCAAACCATATTTTTGGATAAAGGCCATTGTTGTTGCAGAATCGAAATCGTATTGGTGTTTCGATGGCTCCATCGGTTTAGGTTCGATCAGGAACTGTGGTTTGTGGCCGATTTTTTCGCCGTAAGCAACTGCCATTTTGAACAAGCGAGCGATGTTGTCTTGCTCGAATTTCATGTCTGTATTCAATAAGGACTCATAACCTTCACGGCCACCCCAGAAGACATAGTTTGCGCCTCCCAATTTTTTGCTGATATCCAGGCCTTTTTTAACTTGTGCCGCTGCATAGGCAAAAACTTCAGCGCTATTGGATGAAGCTGCCCCGTTCACATAACGTGGGTGTGAGAACATGTTTGCTGTATTCCACAACAGTTTGATGCCGGTTTGATCCATTTTTGCTTTGATCAGATCCGTGATTTCTTCGATATTATTGAAGAATTCTTCCAGCGAATCGCATTCTGGTGCGATATCCACATCATGGAAACAGAAATATTCAACGCCAAGTTTTTCTAAAATTTCAAAGAAAGCTTCCACACGGTTTTTTGCGGTTTCCATTGGAGTGGAACCTTCCCATGTGCGGATGTTCGTAGGGCTTCCGAAAGGATCGGAACCGTCCTGCGTCATTGTGTGCCAGTAAGCTACCGCGAAGCGCAAGTGATCTTTCATCGTTTTGCCCATCACCATTTCAGATGCATTATAATGACGGAAAGCCATTGGGTTTTCTGTGGTAACGCCTTCATATTTGATTTTATCTACTGTTGAAAAATAACTCATTTCTTTTCCTCCTAAAAATGATATCTTATTTTTATTTGTCTTTTGAGTTAGTTCGCTCAACTAACTCATAAACATAATATAAACCATTAGCGTTTCTTTGTCAAACGCTTTCAGGTATTTTTTTCTTATATTTTTATTCGATGCTCGTTCAACCCTGTTTCTCCATAGCAATGGGAGATAACTTATCCGTTATCTCCCAAGCATCATATAGCGTTTTTATTATTCTGAATCTTTCGTTTCAGAGTCTTTCGTTTCAACATCATCAGTCGATCCTGTTTTTATTTTGCTTTTCTCTTCGCCGTAAGCTTTCAAATCAGCAGCTTTAACATACTTCACATCAATCGGAATTGTCTTGTCAATCTCTTCACCATCGATTGCCTTGACTAAGTTCTCAATCACCTGATAGCCGATTCCGTATGCATCTTGGTCAACAATTGCAGTGATCCGGCCGTCGTCAATTCCTTTTAACCAAGTATCTGTATAGTCAAATCCATAGTGCAGAATTTCTCCAGATTTCCCTTGTGATTCAATCGCACTCATAACGCCCACATCCGGACCTTCTGATCCCAGCGAGAATACGGTCACTAAGTCTTTATTAGCGGAAATGTAACCTTCCAATTGTTTCTTGGACTCAGAAGGTTGATCGTTGTCTTGGATAGTAGCTAAAAATTTGAAATTACTCGTATCTGCGCCATAGACCTCTTCAAACCCTGCTTTAATTCCTTCTTCGCGGTCGATCATAGTCGGTTGCGCGACATCTACACAAACGATCGCAATGGATCCGCTTGTTATGCCTTTTTCTTTCATTTCTTCTGCAGCCTGCTTGCCTAATTCTTTTCCGGCAGATACATTATCCGTTCCGACATACGCTGTACGGTCTGCTTCATTTTCTAAATCTGCATCAAAAGTGATGACAGGGATATCTTTATCCATTGCAGCTACGATTGGATCAACAAATGACTTCTTCTCGATCGGCGCAACTGCGATCCCTGCTACATCTTTCGCTGTCGCTTCTTTGATGAATCCAATATGTTTCTCCTTCTTACTTGGTTCAGCTGATGGAGAAGTCTTGGTCACTAGCGTGTAGCCTAAATCTTCAGCTGCATCTTCAGCCCCTTTTTTCATAGGATTCCAGTATGCTCCTGTATCGACAATAGGAACAAAGTACAAAGTTTTAGACATATCTGCATCTGCAGAGCCTTCATTACCACAAGCTCCCAGCAATAACATTGTTGCAATAGAGATCCCAGTAAGCAGTGACTTTCTTTTCTTAAACATGATAAAATTTCCCCTTTGAGTTGTTTATTTTTTTAAATCATTAACACCATCAATAAATAAAGCAGTTTGCATCACTTATTAAGAATTCCGGCTTGCTCTTCGTTTCAAATAATCGATAATGATGGACAAAATGATGACAAGACCTGTTACGGTATCCTGCAAGAAGGAATTCATTCCCATCAGCGTCAATCCGTTTTTGAAGACTTGTAAGGTCATTATCCCTGCCACTGCGCCACCAATGGTACCAATACCACCACTGAATGAGGTTCCCCCCATTATTGCGGCTGCCATCGCAAACAAATCCAATCCGTTAGCATCTTTTGAAGCGCCACCATTTAAGTTAGAAATAATCAAGAGCCCGGCAATCGCTGCCAACATTCCTTCGATAACGAATATCTTAACGATGTGAAGGTCCGTATTGATTCCGGAAAGACGCGCTGCTTCCTGATTGGAACCTACAGCATAGGTGTATTTCCCGAGACGGGTTTTTTTCATGATGAATACAGCAATCGCAATGATCACAAAAAATATCAGTGCATTACTTTTGAACATTTCAGTACCAATAGGCGTTTTGGCTAATTTGTTGAACCACTCTTGCTCAGAACCAATGAACTGTTCATCCGTAAAGAAACCAAGCATCCCTTTAATTACATAGCTTGTTCCTAAGGTCAAAATAAATGAAGGCAAATCAAATTTTTTGATCAATAGAGCATTCATAGTTCCCAGTGTCGCACCTACAGCTAAAGAAATCAGGATAACGACGGGTGCTGGCAGACCCATATTAGAAGCAAATAATCCCACCATACCAGCTGCCATCCCTACATAACCGATCGACAAATCAACGTATCCACAAATGAGGATCATAGCGTATGCAACAGTCAGAATCCCCACAGGCGGTATCTGTTGTAAAAAGTTTTCGATGTTGTATGAAGTGAGAAAATCACTGTTTGCAATCGAAAAATATAATACTAAAACGATCAAAACTAGATATACCGAATAGTTCATAAATAACGATTTTAAATCTATTTTTTTCTTTTCTATCTTCTTTATTTCATTTTCCATAATTTGGCTCTCCTATCATTCCCTAATAATTATGATTTGATAACAACTGTTTCCGATGATCAGATTTATTAATTGGCAGTTGCATATTTCATGATCAATTCTTGTGCTTCGTCTTTATTATTCTTATAGTCAGAAACAGCAATTTCGCCGCTTATCTTTCCTTCGTGAAACACATTAATACGATCACAAATACCCAATAATTCAGGGATTTCGGAAGAAACAATCAAAATCGTCTTCCCTTGAAGAGCGAGCTGATTAATAATTGAATAAATTTCTGATTTTGCCCCTACATCAATTCCTTTTGTAGGTTCATCAAAAATGTAGATTTGATTTTCAGTATTCAGCCATTTCGCCAAGACTACTTTCTGCTGATTACCTCCAGATAAACTTGAAACTGGATTCTCAATATTGCTGACTTTGATATTCACTTCTTTGACGTATTGATGGGCGATTTCGTTCAATTGCTTCTCATCAAGCAGGAATTTCTCCAGATTAGTGATTGTGATATTGTCTTTGATCGACAATCCCGCCAGAAGACCTTGGTGCTTTCTGTCTTCAGTCAGTAACCCGATTCCATTTTTGATCGCATCTACTGGGGTCTTGATGGTTACGTTACGATTATCAATCATTATCTCTCCCGATTTTGCGCGATCAGCGCCAAAAAGCAACCGCATCGTTTCAGTCCGTCCGCTGCCCACCAGACCTGCAAATCCCAATACTTCACCGCGCCTTGCTTCGAAGCTGACATCCTTCACTCTCCCCAATCCATCTGTCAGATTTTTAACCTGCAGATAAGGGGCTCCGACTTCTGTAGGCTGTTTTGGGTATAAATCCTTTATCTCCCGCCCAACCAGCATCGAAATGATTTGATCTTCGGTCAGATTCTTTACATAGTCCGTCGCAATGTACTCTCCATCGCGCATGATCGTAATGCGTTCTCCCAGTTCAAAGATTTCTTTCATCCGGTGAGAAATATAGATGCTTGAGAATCCCTTCTCTTTTAAACGACGGATAATGATAAACAACACTTCCACATCTTTATCCGAAAGGGAAGTCGTCGGTTCATCAAAAATGATTACTTTGGCATTCAAACTCAACGCTTTGGCAATTTCAATCAATTGCTTATTTGCGGTAGAAAGCTCCCCCACAAGATCTGTCGGATTTACTTTGGATCCTACCATGTTCAACCAATAAGCGGTATCTTCGTACAGCTTTTTAAAATTGACGATCCCCAAAAAGTTATTTGAATAGGGTAACCTACCGATAAAAATATTCTCCGCAACGGATACATCCTCCGCCAAATTAAGTTCCTGATGCACAAATCCAATCCCCAGCTCAGTAGCCAGTTCTGGCGTCATTTTTTCAATCTCTTTTCCTTCAAAAACAATCTGGCCCGCATCCTTTTCCAGCAAACCTGCCAGAATATTCATCAATGTAGATTTTCCGGCACCATTCTCGCCCATAAATGCGTGGATTTCACCCTTGCGCACTTCAAGCTGGGCCTTTTTTAAAACATGAACGGGGCCAAAACTTTTCTCGATCCCTGTCATTGAGAATAAAATCTCATCTTCCATTGTCTTTTCTTTCTCCTCTCTCAGAGAATAATCCGCTTACTTTTACCGCATTCAATTATTTTTCTTGATAACTAAAGTAATCGAATTTCGCTTCCAGCTCGTATCCCGAATAATCAACATTGACCATCCCAACGAATGCCCCCGTAAAGAAGCCGCCGTAACTTTGATTCACATAATCGTCAGATAAAACCTTAGCATCCAATTGGACGGGAATATCTGTCCAGTTTTCGCCATCGAATGAATACGCATACAAATAGTGGCGCGTATTCACTTTCGTTTTAAAATAGATATATTCAACTTCTTGCGGCACAGCGATTGCACTTTCCTTCAAATAACTGGTAAAAATACCTTGGTTATTTTCTGTAACTTCAATCACACGCCCGTTTTCCTCATTCCAAGTCACCTGAATCATGGACCAATGTTGGCTATTGTAATAGTTTGTCAACCCAGCCATCTGTTGGAACGTTGTCGGGCCATAACTCAATTTTGTTTCCGCTTCGAATTCGAATGATTGCCATCTTCTGGCAATCAACGAATTTTGATGCTGATTGGCTAAGCTGCCCAATCCTTTCAAGACAAGATGGCCATCCTCAATTTTCCCGATCTTCTCTGTAAATGGCACACGCAATGTATTGAAGTGAATGTTTAAGCCCTCTTGATCAAAATCATCTTTCGTCAGGTAATTGGACGGATAGTCAAACGGCACTGCATTTTTTGGTACGTCCACTTCTACGCTCCCTTGTCTTCCGCCGACAATCATGGGCCATTGATCTTCGGACCATTCCACCTTCTGAATCGCAGTCTCTCTTCCTAAGGTGCACCAACCGCGAGGATCGTGGCTGGATTCATTAGCATGATGCCAAGGTCTTCCAGTCAAATGAGCAAAATACCATTCTCCGTCTGGTGTATCCACCAGAGCTCCATGCCCACATTTTTGCAGAGGATTGTCCGGATGAGCAAATGCCGTCAGAAAAGTTTCAGGCTGACCTTCATATTCACCAAATAGAGTGGCTGATCGCGCAACAACTTCTTGATGCGTATAGGTCGTGCCGCCTTCCGCGCAGAACAAATAATATTTCCCGAACAACTTGTACAAATGCGGTCCTTCAACCAATTTGACATCCGTACCTCTCCAAATGATTTTTGAAGTCTCCGGCAACAGTCGCTTTTCCGACACAGAATACTCTGTACATTTAATGCCGTTAAAAGCATGGTGATACTCGCGATGATCCCATTCCATTTGGATCAAGTATTTTTTGCCATCATCATCATGGAAAAGGGAAGCATCGAAACCGACACCATTTAACTTGATCGGGGCACTCCAGGGACCATAGATATTTTCAGCAGTTGTCAGGTAGTTGATGCAATCCTTGAATGCACCGTTCACCACTTTTACATCGGTGTAAACTAACCAAAATTTACCGTCTGCATAGGATAAATCCGGTGCCCAAATACCGCCAGAATCAGCATTTCCTTTCATATCTAATAATTCAATAGTTGATAACGGATGTGTAATCAATTGCCAATGAACCAAATCTTTTGATTCATGAATTTGAACACCGGGAAACCACTCAAAAGTGGAATTGGCGATATAATAAGTATCGTCCACACGAATAATCGAAGGGTCTGGGTTAAATCCTTTTAGTATCGGATTCATAATTTTCATAAATAAACTTCGTCCTTTCAGCTTTCCGTATTCTGAATAAAAAAGATGATCTTTCGCTGAAGTAAATAACCATCACTACTCTAAATCAGGTGCAGCAAATGTGACTTGATTTAATAAGGTATGAGGTCTGCTACTTTTTACTCATAGTTTGTTAAACTTTTCCACCCTTTCCTTCCTTCTTAAAAAATGATATGATTGCATTACCAATATTTTGAGTTAGTACGCTTAACCAACTCACGAGCATAAGTATAGATGATTGTTTTTTCATTGTCAAGCGCTTTCAGAAGATATATGATAGATTACGAAGGAAGAAGGAGTGGTTTTTTTTGATTCACAGCAAATATACGATCCGCGAAAACAACGAGGCAACCATTTTGAATGCCATCATCAGCCAGAAAGAAATTTCCCGCGCTGAATTATCCGTCCTTGCCGGCCTGAACAAGGCTTCCGTATCCGCAATCACCAAGAAACTCTTGGAAGACGAGCTGATCCATGAAGACCGTATCGGCGACGCAGCCAGGATCGGCGGCCGAAAGCCAATCATGCTCACTTTCAATGGAAAAGCTGCACTGACCCTTTCCTTGGATGTTGCACCCAATTATGTAGAAGGGCTCATCGCCTACATTGATGGAAAGGTCCTTCATGAATCCGAAATAAGAGACATCAAAGTTTCTTCCGACAATGTCCTCGCCTACATCACGGAAATGGTTGAAAAACTGACTGAACATGCTGTGGAAACGCCGCACGGCATCACCGGAGTCTGCATTGCGATCCACGGACTCGTCAATCAGGAAGAGATCATCTTTACACCAAACTATACGTTGCAGAGCGATCTGAAGTCTCAATTAGAAGAAATTTATCCCTTTTATGTATATTTGGAAAATGAAGCGAATCTGGCAGCGCTTGGTGAATATACGTTTGGATCCATTTCGGACAGCGTCGTCAGCATGAGCATCCATACCGGCATCGGAGCCGGAATTGTCGAAAATGGGAAACTGAGGACCGGGAAAAAAGGTATAGCCGGTGAAATCGGCCACAGTATCCTCTACCCGGATGGCCGGAAGTGCCCTTGCGGCAACGAAGGCTGCTTGGAACAGTACGCATCCCACCAGGCTATCTACAGCGAACTGGAGCAGGCGCTCGGGTTGCCGGACATCAATTCTTCCTTGGTGATCGAGCGCTACAAAAAAGGTGATCCGATTGTCCAAAAAGTTCTGCGGACCAATGCGCATTATTTGAGTATTGCCGTCAATAATTTGGCGGTAATCTACGAACCCGACTTGGTTGTGATCAACAGCTCCATATACTCGCAAATCCCTGAGTTGATTAGCATCCTTAAAGGGGATCTCAAAGGTAAACTTTCGTGCGATACCAGTGTCGTCAGCAGCTCGCTCAAGCGAAAAGCGACCTTGTTCGGGGGTGTGGCCAAGTCCACACAGAACTTCCTGAACATCCAAAACCTGAAAATGAATACCGAAAACTAAAACAAAACCACCTGCGCTCCCTGCACAGGTGGTTTTGTCTTCTTTGATTGAATTTTTTTCCTCTTTTAATAGCCTAATCTTTTCAATTCCGCTTCCAGGCTGTCCGGGACGATCTGGCCGGTCGCTTCGAATTTCGCAATCTGGGCCTCCATCTTATCCACTTGCTCCTGGGCTGCTTGGATGATTTCCTCGGCATGCTCCAACGGAATCACAACGACCCCATTGCGGTCCCCGACGATGATGTCCCCGGGGCGCACCGACACGCCGCCGCAGGAAATCGGTACATTGACTTCCCCCTTTGCGCCCCTGGTGCTTCTGCCGCAGGTATTCGCCCGGGCGTAGATCGGGAAGCCGAGCGCTTCATTTTCTTCGATATCGCGGAAGGCACCGTCGATTACGACGCCGGCTAAGCCAATCGCCTTGGCCACGCGGCTGCGGTTATCGCCCCAAACGCCATTGTTGCAGCTGCCTTTCGCATCGATGACGATGATGTCACCCGGTTGCGCTGCTTCCAAAGCTTTCGGCACAATCAGGCTGTCGCCGAGCAGCAACTGCAGCGTAACAGCAGGCCCGATGATTTTTTGCGTCGTCACCATCGGCTTGATCTGGTAATCCATTGCGCGGAAGACGTCCATCCCGTCGCACAGTTCCGGCACGGTGAATTTGTTCAGTCTTTCCAGCAGTTCCGGTGTCGGTCTGGGGATGTCCTTGTAGATTCTGAAGCCCATTCTTTGCTTGTTCTCGCTCATGTTCATGCCTCCATTTTTTTGATTTTTCCCAAAAAAGTATATTGTTGACTCAACCATATCAGAATAGACGTTTTTTTGTATATATGCTAGAGACATGAAAAACAAAGGAAAAATGCTTTTCCGACAAATCAGACAGACGAAACAAGAATCCGTTGGAGCGTGCGCAATCAGATTATCGGATTTTCGCTCCTTCTCCGGCGAACGCAGGCTTCGCCGGAGTTGAGCAAGCATTTAATTGGTGTCCTCCGATAAGGTCGGCTTCATCGGAATTAAGGCCAGTTGTTAGCGTCGTACTACGGTGAGTGGACCCTTCATCGAAGTTGGCGAGCCCCATCCCCAGCGGCGGGCACGCCGCAAAAAACAGCAGCGAGGAAAAAATGCCTCGCTGCTGCTATTTTGGTATCTCATGCAATCCCCGCTTGCGTCCGCAAGCGAACCGATTGTCCCTTAGAACGACAAGTCTTCCCCGTTGCTGGCGATAACTTGTTTGTACCAGTCAAAGGATTTTTTCTTCGTGCGTTTCAGCGTGCCGTTGCCTTCGTTGTCGCGGTCGACGTAGATGAAACCGTACCGTTTCTTCATTTCGCCCGTTCCCGCGCTGACAAGGTCGATACAGCCCCAGCTTGTGTAACCCAACAAATCGACGCCATCCAAGTTCACGGCATCTTTCATGGCTTCGATATGCGCTGCCATGTAAGAAATGCGGTAATCGTCTTCGACATAGCCGTTTTCATCCGGCACATCGACAGCTCCCAAACCGTTTTCAACGATGAACAATGGTTTTTGGTAACGATCGTACATCGCGTTCATTGTGATGCGCAGTCCCAACGGATCGATCTGCCAACCCCATTCGCTCGCATCCAAGTATGGATTTTTCACGGATTCAAAAATGTTGCCTGCTGTTTTTGCGTTCACTTCAGGGTCAGCGGAAGCTACACGGGAAGAATAGTAGGAGAAGGAAATGAAATCGACTGTGTTTGCTTTCAGGATTTCTTTGTCGCCTTCCTCCATCTGGATTTCGATGCCTTCGCGCTCCAATTTTTTCAGCGCGTAAGCAGGGTATTCGCCGCGTGATTGCACGTCGATGAAGAAGTAGTTTTCGCGGTCTTCTTCTTGCGCTTTGAACACGTCTTTAGGATCGCAAGTATATGGATAGTAGTTCCCTGCAGCCAACATACAGCCCACTTGGTTTTCAGGATCCACTTCATGCGCGATGCGTGTAGCGATTGCACTGGCCACCAACTCATGGTGCGCAGACTGGAATTTGACTTGTTCTTCGTTTTCGCCTTCTTCGAAGTACAGACCGGCACCCATGAATGGTGCGTGCAAAATCATGTTGATTTCATTGAAGGTCAACCAATATTTAACCAGACCTTTGTAGCGGTTGAAGATGGCATGGCACAGATTCTCATAGAATCCGACCATTTTGCGGTTGCGCCAGCCGCCGTACTCTTTGATCAAGTGCATCGGGCAATCGAAATGCGTGATTGTAACTAATGGCTCGATTCCGTATTTATGGCACTCTTTGAACAGGTCTTCGTAGAATTTCAGACCTTCTTCATTCGGCTCGGCTTCGTCTCCATTAGGGAAGATGCGTGTCCACGCGATTGATAAACGGTATGTTTTGAAGCCCATTTCGCCGAATAACGCGATATCTTCTTTATAGCGGTGGTACATATCGATGGCTTCCAATGCAGGATAGAAATGCTCATCGTCAAAATCGAACATTTTCATTTTGCCTGTGATGACGGCCCCTCTGTCCTTGCCGACGGGAACAACGTCAACGTTCGCTAAACCACGGCCACCTTCGTTGTATCCACCCTCACATTGATTGGCAGCAGTAGCGCCGCCCCATAAAAAGTCTTCTCTTAAAGCCATGTTCCATCCTCCTTGATCTTTTTATACATAAAAATTGAATGCTCTGTTCATCGCTTCCGCTTATGCAAAAGCTTTCAGCAACCGCTGCCATTTAGTTGAACCTTCCCGGTATCGGTTACATTAATAATACTAACACTTTTGGATGGAAAATGTAAATATTGTTAGACAACACGTCATATTATTGTGGACTCACAGTCAAAGGCGCTGCAAGGTCGGCTGGGATCAGGAAAACATAGCGTAGTTTTCTCCGGTGAAAACCCCCTCTGCCGGAGGAGGAGTTCCATAAAGATCATCACCTCCGACCACCGCGGCTTCGCCGGAGGACAGACCCCCGCAAGACGTCCAACTCCGGCCAGCATCCGCTCACCGGAGTTGAGCTAGCGGAGTAAAAGCGATATTCCCGAATATTTGGAGCGCATCCACATCCCCAAGCAAAAAGGCGCCCCTGTTAAGAGCGCCTTACCTATCAAAAATCCTTGCAAGCCTTAATCATTCGTACAGGCTGGCGCCGTTTGTTTCAATGACATCTTTGTACCAATGGAAGGATTTCTTTTTGAAGCGGTTGTAGGTGCCGTTGCCGAAATCGTCGGCATCCACATAGATGAAGCCGTAGCGTTTCGTCATCTGGGAAGTCGAAGCGCTGACGATGTCGATGCAGCCCCAGCTTGTGTACCCCATCAGCTCGACGCCGTCCTTGATGGCCAAGTTCATCTGTTCGAAATGATCGCGGAAATAAGCGACCCGATAATCATCCTCGACCGTTCCGTCTGCGGTCAGCACATCGGTCGAGCCGATGCCGTTCTCGACGACGAACAGCGGAATGCGGTACGTGTCATAGAGGTCGATCAGGGAAATGCGCAACCCGACCGGATCGACTTGCCAGCCCCACTCGGAGGTGTTCAGATACGGGTTCTTCACGCCGGTCATCAGGTTTCCTCCGACTTTTTCGCGCTGGGATGCGTTTTTCGATACGACCATCGACATGTAGTAGCTGAAGGAAAGGAAATCGACAGTGTAATCCTTTAACAGCTGCAGGTCCTCTTCGGTCCTATCGATCTTGAAGCCGTTCTCTTCGAAGTAGTTCAATACATGCTTAGGGTACTCCCCGAAAATCTGCACATCCGCATAGAAATGGTTGTCGCGGTTGGCTTTTTGCGCCATCAGCACCTCATCCGGATCGCAAGTCTCCGCATAGGTCATCGTTTTCGTCAGCATCGCACCCATCTGCGCACCCGGTATGATTTCGCGCAACAGCTTGGTCGCTTCCGCACTGGCCACGAACTGATGATGCAACGCTTGGTAGATGGCTTCTTCAGCGGCTTTTTTGTCGGCGTATTTTTCTTCGATCACACCAACTGTCGTGAACGGGTGGCGGAAGACGCTGTCGATTTCGTTGAAGGAGAGCCAGTAGGTCACCAGATCCTTGTACTCACGAAAGACCGTCTCACTGAATTTGGTGAAGAAACCGACGACCTCACGCGAAACCCAGCCGTCATAATTTTCCACCAGATAGAGCGGCATTTCATAATGCGACAGCGTCACCAATGGCTCGATGTTGTGCGCCCGCAGTGTTTCCAACAGGTCGCGGTAATAGTCCAAGCCTTTCTGGTTCGGCTCCGCTTCGTTTCCGTTCGGGAAAATACGGGTCCAGGCGATCGAAACGCGCAGCACCTTGAAGCCCATTTCAGCGAACAAAGCAATATCTTCCTTGTAGCGGTGGAAGAAGTCGATGCCTCTTCTTTTCGGATAATAAACGACATCATCGGTCTCCTTCGCGATGGCGATGTCCTCCAAGGAAACGTGCCATTGCGATTTGTAATCTTCAACCGAAATGCTTGGTTTGAAACGGGCGACATCGGCTACCGACATGCCCTTTCCGTCCACTTTCCAGGCACCTTCCGCCTGGTTGGCGGCGATGGCGCCGCCCCAGAGAAATCCTTCCGGATAGTAACTTTTCATTATGATGTCCCCTTTTCTGTTTTGGTTATGCGGTGCTTAGATTTTTTCTGTGGCAATTTGGCTTTCTGTTTCGGTTTCCGTTTCCTCTACCGCAACAGTCGCTTTATTGGCAGCCAAGACGAAAGGCATGTACATCACGACGCCCAAAGCCATGATCAGCAGCTGCACGATGACGCCGTTGATGCCGTATCCAAGGAAGGCGCCTACGCCAAGCGGCAGACCGAACGGAACATCGACAATGTTCGGTTGCAGGAAGCCGATCTGGTTAAAGAATAGCGCAATCGCCGTTCCGATGCTGGAGGCGAATACGAAAGGAATCGCAAACACCGGGTTCAACACTAACGGCAGACCGAAAACGACAGGCTCGCTGATTCCGAACAAACCAGGCATGAATGAGACTTTGGCGACGGCCTTGTGGTCATCGCGCTTAGAAGCGATCAGGATGGCAATCAGCAGCGACAACGTCAACCCGGCTCCTCCAGGAACGATGAAGGACATCCAGAATCCCATTGTGACAGGATTCGTTGCAGCTTCACCGGCTTGGACGGCTGCAATGTTGTTGGCCAAAGCAGCGATCAATAACGGATTGCGGATCGGCGAAATGATCAAGCCGCCATGGATACCCACCAACCAGAAGATTTGGCTGACGATGACCAACAGCATGATACCGCCTGGGCTTTGGACCAAGCTTTCCAGCGGTGCCTGCACGATTTTGTAGATGAATTCATTCATGTACATGCCCGTAGTGTTCAGGAACAATTGAGCCGCAAGTGCCACGATGATCAGGGTCACAAAGATCGGCAGCAGCACATTGAAGGATGCAACGATTCCGCCCGGTACACTCGGCGGCATTTTGATGCGCAACGCGTCTACATTGGATAATTTCGTGAATAATTCGACAACCAGGACCGTCAGGATCATCCCGATGAACAGGCCTGAAGCGTTCGTGCTGGTTGCCGGCAGACCTCTGACGAGTTGCTGTACGCCATCGATTGTCGTAGTGAAGAACTGCGGAACCACAATGACGTAAGCGATCAGTGCGACCGCGCTTGTGATCAATGGATTCGTATTATTGCTTTTTGCAAGATTTGACGCCAAAAATAAAGGAATGAGCAGGGACATGATGTCCATCGTTGCGAAATTGATCGTGCTGAATGCCGGTGCCAACGCGGTCAGGAAGCTGAACGGCGCGAACTGGGCAAGTCCGGTCGTCGGGCTGGTCAGCAGCACATTGAACAGCAATGCGAACGAGCCGATGATGATGAAAGGCATGTAGGCGGTGAATGCATCCTTGATGGCGCGGAGATATTTGTTCCCCTCGACCTTTTCGGCGACGACATCGATCCCTGAGCTAAGTTTGTCCATGAAACTCATTAAAATTCCTCCTTCAACTGTTTCGAACTGTCTTGCTATGATCAACCTGTCCTATTCGAACAGGCTTTCTCCGTTTGTTGCGATGACTTCCTGGTACCAATAGAAACTGTCCTTCTTGAGGCGCTTCAGTGAGCCGTTGCCTGCATTGTCCTTGTCGACGTAGACGAAGCCGTAGCGCTTCTTCATCTCGCCGGTTCCGGCGCTGACGATATCGATCGGTCCCCAGTAGGTGTAGCCCATGACCGGAACGCCGTCCTTCAACGCCTCGGCGACTTCGACCAGATGCTTCTTGGTGTAATCGATGCGGTAGTCGTCATGGATCTTGTTGTCCTCCGTCACTTCGTCGTTGCTGCCCATACCGTTTTCCACGATGAACAGTGGTTTTTGATAGCGGTCGTAGAGCTCGTTGCAGACATAACGCAAGCCCAGCGGATCGATCTGCCAGCCCCAAGGCGTTTCATCCAGATACGGATTCTTCTCGCCGATGATGCCGCCTGTGTTGCCCAGGATTTTCATGCCATCCTTGTAGGTCGTGCTGCGGTAATAGCTGAAAGCAAGGTAATCGCTCGGATTAGCGGCGATTTCCGCCAGATCGTTTTCGCCCATCTCGAGCTGGATGCCGTAATCCTCAAAAATGCGGTCGGCATAGGATGGGTATTTCCCTCTCAGCATCACATCGCTGAAGAACAACGACCGTCTTCGCAACGACATCGCCCCGAAGATGTCCTCCGGTTTGCAGGTGTTCGGGTAGACCGCGCTCAAGGAAAGCATGCAGCCGATCTGCGCTTCCGGCATGATTTCGTGGCAGAGCTTGTTGACCCGGACGCTGGCGACGAACATATTGTGGGAAGCCTGATAGATGACGCGCAGCTTCTCTTTTTCGTCCGTCTCATCCAAAATCACGGCGCCTGCCGCAAACGGAATCGTATGCATATTGTTGATTTCGTTGAAGGTCATCCAATAGCTGACTTTGTCCTTGAAGCGTTCGAACACGGTCCGGCAATATTTCTCGAACAGCCCGATCAGCTCACGGCTTTCCCAGCCATTGTATTTCTGAACCAAGGCGTAAGGCGTTTCGTAATGCGACAAAGTCACGACCGGCTCCATGCCGCGCTTCAGCATCTCCGCAAACAGGTCATCATAGAACTGCAGCCCTTTTTCATTCGGCTCCTCTTCTTCGCCTGTCGGGAAAATGCGCGCCCAAGAGATGGATGTCCGGAAGGCCTTGAAGCCCATTTCTTCCATATATTGCAAGTCTTCTCCGTATCGGTGGTAAAAATCGATTGCTTCATGGCTCGGATAGACCTTATCCGGATCGATTGCCTCATCCGGTTGCGACAACACACCGTTCGTCAACACATCGGAGATGGCCAAGCCCTTGCCGTCCTCCAGATAGGCGCCTTCCGCTTGATTCGCGGCGATCGCTCCACCCCACAAAAAACCTTTTGGAAATCTACTCATTTTTTTCCTCCTCTAATCGATTCGTTAATGCTATGATAATCATTAAGAGGACCCGCGTATATACTTCCGGACGGATTCGGAAAGCGGTTACATAATTTGTTTGCATCCTGCCGTTTGCTTGTAACGGCATTACGGATCTTAATGACAGCGAACGAGGTGAATGGAAAAATGGATTTGCAGACGAAGCTTGCTTCGGAGTCCTTTTCCGGAACGGAAAAGGCAGTAGTGGAATATTTCATCAATCATTTTGACAGCGTCGTCGATATGACGACTTTACAAGTGGCCAAGCACACCTTCACATCGAACGCCACCGTCGTCCGGGTCTGCCAGAAGCTCGGTTACAAAGGCTTCAATGACTTCAAACTGAAGTACTTGACGGAACAGAAGCCGGACCTCCCGTCAGCCGAGAAATTGGATGCCAACTTCCCGATCCAAAGCGGCGACAACGTGCATACGATCGCAACCAACATCGCAGCTTTGAAGGAAGCCGCCA
Source organism: uncultured Trichococcus sp. (assembly GCF_963663645.1). Lineage (NCBI taxonomy): Bacteria > Bacillati > Bacillota > Bacilli > Lactobacillales > Carnobacteriaceae > Trichococcus > uncultured Trichococcus sp. The sequence goes on along the minus strand of NZ_OY760503.1, from coordinate 1,060,787 downwards.
TCGAAGAGACCAAGAGCCTGCTCGATTGCGCACACTTGCAGGAAGTCATCGCGCTCTTGGAGGCGGCCGAAACGATCAACGTCTACTGCTCGCATTCGACGATCGCCCATGCCAAGGAGTTCCAATACCATTGCATGCGCATCGGCAAGCGCGTGATCGTCGCCAGCGGACCGGGTGAACAGGACTATTACGCCAGCCGTTCTTCCGAGGAGAATGTGGCGATTCTGCTGTCCTACACCGGCGAAACCCATGAGACGATCGGCGATGCCAAACTGTGCCGCTACGGCGGAACCAAGACGATTTCGATCACGTCATTCGGCCAGAACAGCCTCAGTGAAGCCTGCGACTACAGTTTCTTCATCCCGCCTTGGGAAAAGTATTATTCAAAAATCGGCCAATTCGCTTCCTCCGCCGGTTTCAGCTATATCCTTGATCTTTTTTACAGCGGCATCTTCGAAAAGGACTACTTGGCCAACTACGAATACTTGCTGGAGCATACCGGCCGGTTGAGCATGGTCCATATCAACAAGAAGATGAACGATATTTAGAGCGCTCCAGTGGTTTTTGTTTTGTTTAATTTTGGGCGTGACTTATACTGAAGGTGTAAAATCGTCTTTGTTTTTTCTTCAAGCATCCAATCCGTTCATTTGTATGGTGGTATTTGGACTAAATAAAGGAGGAACCAAAAATGGGAAAATTTACTAGTTTCGTCAAAGGGCTCGTGATCGGCGGAGGGATTGCCCTGCTGCTGTCGCCAAAGCCCGGGAAGGAAATCCGCAAAGATTTGGCCGACAAAGCCGATGAAGCGTTGGACAAAGTGATGGACTACGCCGATCAGGCCACGGAAACCGCCAAAGAAACTGCGAAAGAGGCCGTCGATCAGGTCAAAGAAAAGGCTCAGGAAACGACCGATACGGTGAAGCAAAAATTCGCCGCGAAAGCCCCTGAAGCGGAGGAAAGATTCGATGCCGAAACGGAATCACCCGTGACCGAAGTCGACGAACTCGATCCGATCGAGGAAGCGTTGAAGACCTTGTGAGTGCAAAAGAAGAGGGCAATGTCATTAACTTAAGCAACTGTAGAAAGCGAGGATGCATTCATTATGCATTCTCGCTTTTTTTGACTGCGGGGTGCAAATTGTCGAATGCTGATCGGGTATTCGACAATTTCGGTCCGACATGATGTCAAACTGTCGAATGTTTCTCGACATCCGACAATCTCGGTCCGATCTAATGCCAAATTGTCGAATGTTCCTCACCTATTCGACAATTTCGGCAACCGCGCTGAGCATTTCTTCTGAATTGTGATCTCCACCCCCACCCGCGCGTCAAAAAAGCCTATCCAGATAGATACGCTTTTACTTCGGTCGGTTCATAAAATATGCAAGATAGTTGCCTCTATATATTATGGATTCTCATATTTCTTCAGATTATCATCGATCAGACGTAGGCCTACATATCACAAAGTCCTCACAACCGGGATGATCGGCAATACTATAATGGCTGCCAAAGGTAATTTCCTCACCGTTTTCTAATTTTTCTTCATTGAAACTGCGCTTTGTACTCACACAAACAACTGTAAGCGTACACATAACTTAAATCAGTTTATATGTTTATGTATTTTGGGTTGTTTTCTGAAATCCAGCGCCCTTCCAATCCGTTTTTTTTGATTTCCAGCTTGTATCTATGCAAATAAACGTTATTCTCCAAAAGAAACATGTGTTTTTAATCACAATTCTCTAATCCCGCCCTCGCTTGGGGCTGTTTTTTCTAATGAAAGTTTCACAATTACATTGACACAGCCAGGTGATATCGATAGAATATCAAAGATACATAACAAAATGGTGTGAATGCACTTATTGGAGGATTTGGTATTATATGGATGCAATATATAATTTTTTGGCCGACTATGTGAATGTTCTCTTATGGGATTACTTTCTGACATATGGCCTCTTGTTCGCCGGATTGTACTTCTCGATCCGCTTCGGTTTCCCGCAAATCACGCGCATGTGGGAAGGTTTCAAACAAGTTTTCGGTAAAATATTCAAAAAGGATGCTTCCCAGGAAGGCTCGATGTCTTCTTTCCAAGCCCTTGCGACGGCCATAGCCGCCCAAGTCGGCACAGGCAACGTAGCGGGTGTGGCAACGGCCATCCTCGGCGGCGGACCGGGAGCCATTTTCTGGATGTGGGTGTCCGCTTTCCTCGGTATGGGTACAATCTTCAACGAAGCCATCCTAGCTCAAGTCTACCGGATGCGCGACCGCAATAAAGGCGATTTTGTCGGTGGACCGGCATTCTACCTTTCCAAAGGGGTCGGCTCCAATGCTTTGGCTAAATTTTTCTCCGTCTCACTTATCGTAGCTTTGGGATTCATCGGTAACATGGTGCAATCGAACTCGATCGCATCGGCTGTGACTACCGCCTTCGCCATTCCGGAATGGGTGACCGGCTTCCTGATTGCCGTGGCCGCAATCCTGATTTTCGCAGGCGGAATGAAGCGCATCGCATCATTCGCCGAATTCGTCGTCCCGATCATGGCGCTTGTTTACATCGTTTCCAGTCTCGTTATTCTCTTTCTCTTCCGCGATAATGTTGTCCCTGCTCTCAAAATGATTTTTGTCGGAGCCTTTTCACCCCAAGCTGCAATCGGCGGTATCGCCGGAGCATCGGTAAGAGCAGCAGTCCAAAAAGGCGTGGCACGCGGCCTGTTCTCGAACGAAGCCGGAATGGGTTCGACGCCACACGCGCATGCCGTCGCGCACGTTGATCATCCGGTCCAACAAGGGTTGGCAGCGATGGTCGGCGTCTTCATCGATACCGTCGTCGTCTGCTCCGCTACCGCACTGATCATCTTGGTGACCGAATCCTATATGGATCCCGCCTTGAAGGGTGCACAAGTGACCCAAGCCGCGTTCTCAATCGCGTTCGGCGGCAGCGGCTCGGTCCTTTTGGCCATCTGTCTGACCTTCTTCGCCTTCACGACGATCATCGGTTGGTACTACTTCGGCGAATCGAACATCAAATACCTGTTTGGAACAAAAGGTGTCCTGCCTTATCAGATTCTGGTGGCGATTTTCATCTTCCTGGGCGCCCAGCAGGAAGTCGATATCGTCTGGATGCTTGCCGACACCTTCAATGCCTTGATGGTCATCCCCAACTTGTTCGGTCTCTTCTACTTGTCCAATCAAGTCAAGGGCATTCTGGAGGATTACGACCGCTGCAAATTGGAAGGCCGCATCTTCTACGATTACGATGTAAAATGATTTCGGATACTTGATGCCGGTCAAGTCCTTTCCGGCGCATTCCGCTTATACTATAGTCATACAAGACAAATAGGAGGAATCAACCATGAGCCAAGCTGTTATCCAATTAGGACCCGTCACTTGCCCATCCTGCATCAAGAAAATCGAATCCGCCGTCAGCAAAATCGAGGGGGTCGAAACCGTCAAAGTGCTGTTCAACTCAAGCAAAGTCAAAGCCGCATTCGACAGCAACAAAACTTCAGCTAACGATATCAGCGAAACGATCCAAAAACTGGGTTACGAAGTCCAATCGGTCAAAGAATCCTAGATCATCAGCAGGGGTCGCCTCGAAATTGAGGCGACCCCTGCTTTTTGCTGTCGACGGTGTCCTAAAACATGGATTCAGGACAGATATCCATCTTTTCAGTTGGATCCGGGGCCAGAACCATGGATTCCCGATAGTTATCCATCTTTTCCGCGCCAACACTCCAACTAATCCGGTTATTCCTGAATCGAGGGATATCAGTTGCTTTTGAAAAATAAGCGTGCTATCATGAAAACACAAATGAAAATAAGTTGTGCGTTGAAGAGAAGAAGTACCTTTCACGGTCATCAAAGAGAGCCTCAGTCGGTGAGAAGAGGCATGGTCAGGAAAGCGAAAATGCGTCTCGGAGCAAGATGATGCGTTAGTGTCATTTCGGTTTGTACCCGATAGCGTACAGAAGTATGGCTGGTTTTGCGTACTTCATAAGGCACAATCCGTGAGGGTCGTGCGAACAAGGGTGGATCACGAAGAGCTTTCGTCCCTGTATTCCAAGCATTTGGAGTATAGGGACGAGGGCTTTTTTACGTTCTCGGGATAGATAAATCAAAGGAGGAATTTAAATGGACATCATTTCCATTGTCATTATTTTAGCCGTATTTGTGGCACTGCTTTTCGCACTTTATCGTTTGGGCGCCAAACACATCAAGTTCTCCAAACGCGTTTTCATCGCGTTAGCTTTGGGGATCGTCTTCGGGGCCGCCATCCAGTTGCTTTTCGCACCGGACAGCACAATCACACTGACTGCCATCGATTGGATCAACATCGTCGGTAACGGTTACGTCCGCTTCCTGCAGATGCTGATCATGCCGTTGATTTTCGTGTCGATTGTGGGCGCTTTTACCCGCATCGAAGAAACCAAGAATCTGGGCAAAATCAGTGGGTCCGTACTCGGCACTTTACTTGGCACAACTGCCATCGCTGCCCTTATCGGATGGGCATCCGTCATCCTCTTCAACCTGGACGGCGCGCAATTCACGCAAGGTTCCGCTGAAACCGCAAGGATCGAAGCCTTGACTACCCAACAGACGCAAGTCGCTGACTTGACGATTCCTGGCCAAGTGCTTAGCTTTATCCCGACCAACATCTTCCAGGATCTGGCCGGTTTGCGCAGTACGAGTACGATTGCCGTCGTAGTCTTTTCCGCTTTTGTCGGGATCGCTTATATGGGCATCAAGAAAAAGCAGCCTGAAAATGCTGCTCTGTTCAATAAAGGAATCCAGGTCATCCAGTCAATCGTTATGCGCATCGTTACCTTGGTCCTGCGTTTGACTCCATACGGAATTTTGGCCTTGATGACGAAAATGATGGCGACATCGAATTATCAAGCCATCGTCAACTTGGGGCTGTTCGTGGTTGCTTCCTATGCCGCTTTGCTGGTTGTCCTGCTGGTACATAGCTTGATTCTGGCGGCTGTCGGCGTCAATCCGATCACCTACTTCAAAAAAGCCTTCCCTGTTTTGAGCTTCGCCTTCACTGCCCGTTCCAGCGCCGGTGCACTGCCTTTGAACGTTGAAACGCAGACGAAAGCCTTGGGAGTCGATGATGCCTCAGCCAACTTTGCCGCCAGCTTCGGCTTGTCCATCGGGCAGAACGGTTGCGCGGGTGTCTACCCTGCCATGTTGGCGACCATCGTGGCGCCGACTTTGGGCATTGACGTCACCAGCATCGGCTTCGTTCTGACACTCATTTTGGTCGTTACGATCAGTTCCTTCGGGGTTGCCGGTGTCGGCGGCGGCGCGACTTTCGCCGCCTTGATCGTATTGGGCGCGCTGAATTTGCCTGTTACCATCGCCGGACTGGTCATCTCGGTTGAACCGGTCATCGACATGATGCGTACGCTGACGAACGTCAATGACAGCATGCTGGCGGGCGTCGTTTCTTCCCGCAACATCGGGGAATTCGACTCCTCCATCCTGAATGATGAAGCTGCTGTTGTTGATGGGGATGCCATCTAGTCTTTTCTTCTATAAATAGTTTTCTGCCCTGGCGAAGGACTCGGCTGCCTGCAATTTGCGGGCAGCTTTTTTGTGTTCGGATGCCATTGAGCGGTGGCGTACATCAGGGCAAGCGCTGCGTTCCTCCGGCGAGGCTCCCCACACCGGAGTACAGCGGCAATTTTCGGGCTCTTCTCCTGCGAGCAGGTTCTCGTCGGAGCACGAGACTTAAATGTGGGCTGTACTCCGGCGTAGCCTCCGTTCGCCGGAGGAGAACGGTTGAGGTTCTGCTGATCTAATTTCCGTAACCAAAGCTTGACCCCCATCAAGTCGTTTTCCTGCTTGATGGCGTATGATTAGGCTATAGGAAACACAAGAGGAGGTCATTCAAATGCTCAAATGGATAAATAAATACAAAAACCGCATCACCGCACTGTCTGGTTTCCTGATCATCATCGGTTTTGCTTTGAAAACACTTGGATATGCTGCGGCTGCCGACTACGCCCTAATCGCAGCAACGCTCATCGCGGTGGTGCCGATCATGTACAAAGCCTATCTGGCGCTGCGGATGAAAGCTTTCAGCATCGAGTTGCTGGTGACGATCGCGGTCATCGGTGCACTATTCATCCGTGAATACACGGAGTCTTCCGTTGTGACATTTCTGTTTCTTTTCGGGGACTTTCTGGAGGCGCGCACCTTGGAGAAGACCCGCTCCTCTCTGCGCTCCTTGGTCGACATGGCGCCCCAGGAAGCCATCGTCATGCATGGTACTGACCAAGTCGTCGTGCCCGTCGAGGAAGTTGTTGTCGGGGATCGGCTGTTCATCAAACCGGGCGGCAAAATTCCGGTTGACGGCATCATCGTGAAGGGTCAGGCAGCCATCAACGAAGCCGCTGTGACGGGCGAAGCGATCCCGGCCAATAAATCCTTGGATGACAAAGTCTTTTCGGGGACATTGGTGGACGACGGCTTCATCGAAATGATCGCGGAAAAGGTCGGCGATGACACAACTTTCGCCAAAATCATCGAATTGGTCGAAGAGGCGCAGGAATCCAAATCCAAGGCCGAACGTTTCCTCGATGCCTTCGCCAACTTCTACACGCCTGCCGTTGTGGCGCTTTCCATCATCGTTTATGTTTGGACGCGCGATCTCCATCTTGCCATCACTTTCCTTGTGATCGCCTGCCCTGGCGCCCTTGTGATCGGCGCGCCGGTATCGAACGTGGCCGGCATCGGCAACGGCGCCAAATACGGCGTGCTGGTGAAAGGCGGCGAAGTCATGGATCGATTCTCCAAAGTCGATACGCTCGTTTTCGACAAGACCGGTACGCTGACGAAAGGCAAGCCGGAAGTGACCGATGTCCATACACTAGGTGCTGTGGATCGCAAAGAGCTGCTTCGCCTGACGGCTTCGGCGGAGCGCATTTCCGAACACCATCTCGGACAGACAATTGTGAAATACGCGCATCAACAAGGGTTGGAAATGGCAGCTGCGCCGAAAGATGCGGAAGTCATCAAAGGCCACGGATTGAGAGCGACAGTGGACGGCCGCCTTCTCGTCGCCGGCAACCGCAAACTGATGGCCCAAGCCGGAATTCCGATAAATGAATCGGCGGAAATCTACGCGGTTGCGCGCGAAAAAAACGGCAACACCGTTGTTTTCGCAGCCATTGACGGCACGCTTGCCGGGCTCTTCTCCATTGCCGATCAGATCCGCGAGGATGCACCGCAGGCTTTGGCAGAACTGCGCCGCAACGGCATCAAACAGATCATCATGCTGACGGGGGACAACCTCCATACCGCCCAAGCGGTCGCGGAACAATTGGGACTGGACGCCTTCCATGCCGAGCTGTTGCCGGAGGACAAAGTGCGTTTCGTCAAACAACTGCAGGCAGATGGCGCTGTCGTGGCGATGGCCGGGGACGGCATCAACGACGCACCTGCCATCGCCACCGCCGACATCGGCTTGGCCATGGGCGAAGGCGGGACCGACATCTCGATGGAGACGGCCGATGTTGTGCTGATGGCCGACAAGCTGATGCAGTTTTCCCATGCTTATTCGCTCTCAAAGGCGACCATGCGCAACATGAAGCAGAACATCGCCATCGCCGTCGCGGTCGTCGTGATTCTTTTGGCTGGCGTTTTGATGGGTTCCGTCCATCTCGCCAGCGGCATGTTCATCCATGAAGCCAGCATCCTGGCCGTCATCCTGAACGCCATGCGCCTGATCGGCTTCAACCGGAAATCGAACGCCGCCCCAAGATAAAATTCGCATGCAGCTGCCGGGTTGCGGTACAATTTAAGCAACCAAGACTGCATGTCCCATTCCGAAAAGGAGGATTAGCTCAATGAACGAAACCCATAAACCGGCCCACAAGTGCAGCGCTGGGTGCACCTGCAACGCGCACAGTTCCTGCATTTCGCTGGTACCGATCTTCAATCACCTGGAGCCGGACCAGATGGACGAAATCATATCCGTCACCCATCCGGCGACCTACAAAAAAGGCGAACTGCTCTACCGCCCCGGCGATGCGTCGGATACGCTCTACATCCTCCATTCCGGGCTGATCCGGATCTACCGGTTGGCTGAATCGGGAAAGGAACAGCTCGTGCGCTTCCTCTACCCGGGCGACTTCACCGGTGAGCTGGCCCTCTTCAGCGAATCGAAGCATGAATCCTATGCCGAATCGGTGAAGGAGACCCAAGTCTGCCGGATGAAAAGGAGCGATCTGCAGCACTTTTTGTTGAAATACCCTGCCATCTCCTTGAAACTGCTGCAGGAATTCTCCAACCGGCTGGAAAAGTCGGAAAGGCAGACGACCTACGTGGCTACCGAAAAAGTCGAAGCCCGTTTGGCCCTTTACCTCGCCGAACTGGCCACAAAGGACGGCGACACCATAACTTTGCCGATGTCGAAGAAGGACTTGGCTTCCTACCTCGGGACGACACCGGAAACGATTAGCCGCAAGATGGGCTCATTGGCGGACCAGCACCTCATCAAACAACTGAACCACCGCGAAATCGTCATCCTCGATCTCGATGGTTTGTTGTTCCTCTAAAACCGCTAGCGACCGTCTCGTCATGAGACGGTTTTTTGATTTGCAAGCGCGCGAATCGGCAGATGTCGGCTGTTGGGATAGCTAAGCATTGCGATTCGCGCGCTTTTTGCCGGATCACAACCGTATTCCGCAAGCGCGCTTTATGGTAGAATGGGTTTACGAAAAAGGGAGGAAATTTTGATGACAGAAAAAATGAAGCAAGGGCTTTTGCTGACCTTTGCAGCGGTTGTCGGCTTCGTGATCGGCTATCTGAATCCGGCGACTTCCCAAGCACTCTTGTCAGCCATCGGTTGGATTGCTGGGATCGGCATGTTCTTCCTCTTCCGCCGCTCCGATAAAAATCCGTCCCAGGACTATTCAGTGAGCTGGGCCTATATTTTGATCCGCATGCTGTTGTTCTTCATCATCGGCGCTGCTTTGGGCAGCATGATCCCTTACTACCAACAGATCATGGCTTTGCAGCAGCAATAGTCCATCTATTCATTTTTTACTAAATAACCAAAAGGAGTATGTATGCAAATGGACTACGTCGCCATTGACTTTGAAACTGCAAACAGCCGTGGGGACAGCGTCTGTTCCATCGGCTTGAGCCGCTTTTCCGACGGGAAGGAAATCGACCGCTACTATGCGCTCATCAATCCGCGCCAGTATTTCAGCCGCGGGAATATCCAAATCCACGGCATCACCGAGGCCATGGTCGCCAGGGAACCTTCCTTCGACGAACTTTATCCGGACATCCGCTCCTTCATCGGGGAAGATCCACTGGTGGCCCACTTTGCCCAATTCGACATGAGCTGCCTGCAGCAGACGATCGAAACCTACAAACTGCCGAAGATGCAGAATGAATTTTTCTGTTCCTGCAAGATGGCCCAACGCATGCTGGATCTGCACAATAACCGCTTGCCGACCGTTCTGGATTACTTCGGCATGACGATCGATAACCACCATAATGCCGTGGAGGATGCAGTCGCCTGCGGGCTGATCACCAGCAAAATGCTGGCGCAATACGACTACGACATCCAAGGATTTCTGGACGAATACCAATACCGGATGGGAAAATTGTTCTCGCATAGTTTTGGAGTGGCGAAAGGCGGCAAAATATCCCCTGCCAAACGGGCAAAATCAGCCGCCCCGCTGAAGCCGAAGAGCCTGCTGTTCGATAAGGAACACGTCTTTTACGACAAGCACGTCTGCTTTACCGGCCGTTTCCGAAAATTGAAACGCACCGATCTGGCGCAGCTCGTCATCGATGTCGGCGGCCACTTTGACACCAACTTGAGCTATGAAACCCTCTACTTGGTCGTTGCCGACAGCGATTGGCGCAAAATCGGCACTCCGGGAGAGAGCCGCAAAATCCAAGCCGTCCGCGAACTCCAAGGCAGCGGCCACAATCTGACCCTGCTGTCCGAATCGGATTTCCTGCGCATTTTTTTGAAGAAATGAGGTGCCAATAATGAATATCTTCAGCAAAATGGACAATTTAGTGAGCTTGACCGAAAATGAGAAAATTTTGGTTTCCTATATAAAGCAAAATCCTGAAGCGTTCGTTAAGATGACTTCCTCGGAAATCAGCGAAGCCTGCTTCATTTCGAACGCAACGATTTACCGTTTATGCAAAAAATTGGATCTGGCAGGACTCTCCGAATTGAAGATTCTGGTTTCTTCTTCGGCGGGCGACTATCTTAAGGAACGGACAACGTTGAATTTCAACTATCCGATCCATCCCAATGAAACCCAATACCAGATCACGCGGACGATGCAGGAACTCTATGAACAGACCATGGTGTCCACGCTCAACCATCTGGATCTGGAACAGCTGCGGCAGGCGGCTGCTTTGATGAAAAAGGTGCCTGCCATCGACCTCTATACCTCCGCCGGTAATCTGTTTTTCGCCGAGAACTTCAAGTTTCAGATGCAGGAAATCGGCAGATTCGTCAATGTTCCGGCCGAGGAATATCATCAACGACTGACGGCAGCCGCCAGTGATCCTTCACATCTTTCCATCGTAGTGTCATACGGCGGACGAGGACGAGTCATTCCGGACATTGTGAATATACTGAAAGACAATCACTCACCGCTTCTGTTGATTTCTTCAACAGAAGCAATTCCTTTTGCGAAGGATGCCACACACCATCTTTATTTGAGTTCGAATGAAAGCCATTACAATAAGATTTCTTCCTTTTCGACCAGGCTTTCTTTACTTTTTCTGTTGGATTGTCTTTATACCAGCTATTTCAAACTCGACTACGAGCACAATGTCGCACTGAAGATGGATTACTACAAAAAACTGAGCGGACTCAACTTATGACGAAATGATTTACTGTCGTCCTTGAAAAGAATGTTTCATCCATGGGAGCGGATACTGTCAAATGTTGAGATATTCTTATCATTGTTGTTTCCTGATATGGCTTTAAACGGATTTCTCCATTATACTGACGTTATCCATAAGAAGAGGCAGCTCATCCTTTTTCGATGTGGCCATCTTCCATCCAATAGGGACGGCTTTTGTTTGTGTACTGCCATACACAAGCAAGCGCTTCTCCAAAACAAAAAACCTGGATAAGTCTCCAGGTTTTTTTATTTTCCCACTTTCATGATAAGCGATCACCGTTCCTTGGAATCTTTGTCCCTGAGCTCTTCCAATATTTGTTGCAAGTGGTCGTTCCTCTCTCTGCCAAGTTTCAGGAATTGAAGAATGACATAGATGATAAAGACAATACCGCCAATATTCAGAGCGAGATTCAAAAACGAGAAAAATCCAAAAAAATCCATACGCTTACCCTCCTTAGACTGTATACTCAAAACGTCTCCTGTTGCTGCTCAGTTCAAGCTTACAGGAAACGCCGCTGAATCACAACCGATGTCCCGTGCGGATTGAAAGTACCTACAGATGCATGACACAACTGTATCTGCTACAATCAAAGTGAAGCTTGCACTATTGTTTTCGATACGAAAGGGACCGCCTCCAGTGAGGCCGCCCCTTTTTGTGTTTTGTATGTTAGCGTTCGTGGCGAGATTCCACGCCAAACCGCTTTTGGCGGGTTATTTCTGAGCATAAATTCAATTCCTTTATAGAAGGAGCTGGCTTTTCGCTATTCTTTGCTGATCGCTATTTGTTGCTTCTCTCTGTTGCCCAGAAATTCGTTCAGGAAGGCAGCAGCCAGTATCAGCACGCCTCCCGCCAATTGTACGGGTGACAGGTCTTCTTTCAGGAACACCGCCGAAACCACAATCGCCGTCACCGGATCGACATAGCTGAGCACAGCGAATGTCTGGCTCTCGATCGCCTGGGCGCCCGCAAACATCAGCACATAGGCAATCCCCGTGTGGATGATCCCCAAAACCAGCAGACTGGTGATGGAGCCCCCAGTCAATTGCCCCAATCCGAAACCGGATGTAAGTGCGACGTAGGGGGTCAGGATTCCGGTTGCAATGACGAGCGTCAAAGCCGTCAAAGGGATCCCGCCAAGACCCGCGATTTTTTTGTTGGACATGATGGCCACCGCATAGAAAAACGCTGCAGCCAAACCGAAACCGATCCCGACCGGATGATTGTACGCCCCCGCATTCGGGCTCACGCCGATGATCAGGAACATCCCCAGCATCGCCAAGAGGACACAAGCGATCTTCTTTGCGGTCAGGGATTCCTTGAAGACGAACGGCGCCAACAGCGTCATGAAAATCGGTTGGAAGTAATAGCTCAACGTCGCATTCGATACCGTCGTGTAGCGGAAAGCTTCAAACAGCAGAATCCAGTTCATGCCTACCGCAAAACCCGAAAGCAACAGGAACTTGGCGTTTTTTCTGACCAATGCCAACGGGATCTTTTCCTTGCGCACCCATAAAGTCCCCCAGAGGAACAGGCTCCCCAAAGCGCCCCGAAAGAAGGCAACCTGATTGGAGGCCAAATCGATATTCTTGACGAAGATGCTGATCGTCCCGAATATCAGCATCGACAGCATCACTTTCCCTTTTCCTTTCGACACAACCCCACGCCTTCCTTTGATTGATGAAAATAGTACACTCATCATATCACAGAGTTTACCGGCCGGGATGCTTTCCTCGCAAAAAAAATACGGAACGCAGCCGTCTGCGTTCCGTTATATTTCTATCGCTTATCATAGATTCTGTACAGAGCTTCCCCCAGCCGATCGAGCGTATCTTCGATCACTTTGGTCGGTGCCGCAAGATTGATGCGCTCATAGCCTTCGCCTTCTTCCCCGAAGATGTAGCCTTCATCGGTGAAAAATTGCGCTTCTTCGCGCATGAACCGTTCCAGTTCTTCCGCCGATAATCCCAACGCTTTGAAGTTCACCCATTGCAGATAAGTCCCTTCAACCAAGGGCGCGGTTATTTTAGGGAAATTTGCAGCAAAGAAGTCACGCACCAGATGCTGGTTCCTGTCGATGACCGGAATCAGATGGTCGAGCCACTGCTCTGCTTCATTGTAGGCGATCCGGCAGCCTTCCAGCCCCAACGTCCCGACCATACCGCAGGCGACACTTCCGAGCGCATCGGACATTTTCTTGCGCAAAGCCTCATTTTTGATGATGATGTTGGAAGTGCACAGCCCAGCCAGATTGAATGTTTTGGAAGGCGAAGTGCAGGTGATCGTCCTTTCCGCCACCGCGTGGGAAAGCGTCTGGAAAACCTTATGTTCGTAACCGGGCATGATCAGGTCGTGATGGATTTCATCCGCGACGATGACCATGTCATAGCGCAGCACGATATCCGCTAAACGGGCCAGCTCTTCTTCCGTCCAGACCCTTCCGACCGGATTATGCGGGCTGCAGAAGATGATCAGCTTGTTCTCCTTCTTGCGGCAGAGGTGCTCAAGCCCTTTAAAGTCGATCGTATAGTCGTCCGCGCGATTCAAGAGCGGATTCCTGACGATTTTCCGTCCCGCGTTTTCGACGGCCCCAAAGAAAGGATAATAGACCGGCGTCATGATGATGACTCCCTCTCCCGGCTGGGTATAGGCCCTGACCGCCGCATACAAGGCAGAGACGACGCCGGGACTGGTCAGAATCCAGTCCTTATCCACCTCAAAATTATGCCGGCGCCGTTGCCAATCGATGACTGATTGGTAATAGCCTTCGGTGGGTACACTGTAACCCAATATGTTGTCTTCCAGATATTCCTGGAGGCCTTTGGTGATTTCGGGCGCAGTCCTGAATTCCATGTCCGCCACCGTCAGCGGCACCACATCATCGGCTACATCCGGCATCCATTGATACATCTGTTGCCATTTCACGGAGCCTTTATCTTTTCTGCTGATGACCGCTTCGAAATCATATATTTTTTTGTTTCCTTCAATCTCCATCCCGTACACCATACTATCTCTCCTTTCCTCCTCACGTGAGCTTTGGTCACGCAAAAGTCGGATCAGCACCTCGTTCTAGGGTGCATTTCAATTATGAAACTAACTATAACGAGATTTCCGGCTTTTGTCGAATTTCCCATAACAAAATTGGTTACAAAACCTCACACGGAATCAAAATCCAACCCCGTAATCCTAAGTAATAGCGTTTTCCCGGCGTCACTATTCCTTACATGTCCTTTGGCACAAAAAAAAAAAGCCCCGGTTACGCCGCCTGTGCGTAACCGGGACTCCGAAAGCATTCTTCCTGAAAGACTTACTTGAATTCAATGAAGAGGTAAAGATCTCCGCCGACGAAATCCGGCATGCGTTCCAAGGAATTGACCAAAATAGCCATTCTGATGCGGTCATTTTCGGTAGTAATCGTCGCATCCTCGATCGTCAGATTCCCTTTATCGAAGCCGGAAGTCGGAGATTGCTCGAAAATGGTATCGTACACTTCCCGGGTATTGTAGGCGATCAGTTCCTGTCCTGCCGCATCCTTCAAAGTCAGAATATAGTACTCGTCATCCAGTCTCTTTTCCAATTGGTATTGTTGGCCATTCGCTTCAAAATCAGTAGTTTCGGCAGTGCTCGATTCGACCTGAGAGTAGTAAAGGTACTGGTGAACCATGACATCGAAGCCCTCAATTCCAACGACGGGATCAGCATCCCAGTTCAGATAGACAAACTCGCCCTCCCCTCGCGGGTACTCCGTTTCGGAATAGGTCATGTCGAATCCGTAAGTATCGCTGAAATCGCTGTAGACATTGAAGTCGCTCGGCAGATAGGCCACCTCTTTATTGTAGCCCATGTTTTCGATGTAGGAAGCGACCTTGGTGATGACGATCTTATCGTTGAGGGAAACGTCGCTTTTCGGAACGATTGCATTGTTCACCAACATATCATTTTCCATTAGTTTCCGTTCCAAAAAGCTGATCTGGTTGTTCTTGCTGACGGTAAAGGCGTCGATCGGCGGAATGATGGAAATGGCCGACAGCGCAAGCAAGGCGATGGCGATCAAACCATTATGCTTCGGTTTCATGAAACTGAAGATAACCCCGGCTATCGTCGCGAAGATGCCGAACAGGATGACATAGTAGCGACCATGCGTGACGCCCATCTCCCTGATTTTCAGGAAGGAGGCGATGGTCTGGAAGACGACGATCGGAATCAGGATTTTAGGGAAAATCTTGCGGAACAGATCGGCAAATTTATTCTCGAGATTGCAGGCGAGGATATAGACGATGATGACGATGATCGCATAGGAAACAAGCAGCGGCTCCAGAAGATTGTCTGTCCAGAATTCCCCTCCGATGTTCATGACGACATAGATCACGAGAATCAACGTATAAATGGCCGTCAAAGGGATGATGATGTAGGAAATCAGAACTTCCAGGAAGCGCGGCACCATAAATTGGCGGTCCAGCGTTTCCCCGCGCTTCGCCCACGCCTCATCCGGAATCAATTCTTCGCGTTTGCCCGGATACAGCGGCGTCATCGACAAGAAATAAATCGGCGCGAACAAGGAGCCGACGATATTCAGAAGATGCGTGAGAATCTTGTAATCGACGTTGAAAAGAAGATAATCAGTGGCGTAAAAAATAGCGCTGATGCCGGCTGCCAACACTGATGAAAAAAGCACGGTCGTAAAGAAGGCTTTCAGAGCCGACAAAAAACTCCGGTGGAAAGGCACCTTCACACTTTTGATCGATGGTATCCAAATAAAAGCGATCATGAGAGCGAACAGTGCCACACCCGTTTTGACACTTATGGCGATATTGTACTGTGTCTGCGGCCCGACCGCGAAGTAATAGCCGGTCGTTAGCAGCACGGCTCCGCCCATCAGCAGATAGCGGGCATTCAGTTGCGTAAAGAACCTTTCGTAAACCATTTGGCCGACGATGCTCAGCATGGCACCGACTAAAAAAGTGAACAGATAACGGGCATAATCCTCGCGCGGATTTTCGATCATGAAGCTGTTCAACACTGCGACCGCGATCAAAAAAACCACTGTCAGTGGATAACGACTGATGGAGCGCCCCATTCCTTTGTAGGCTTTCCAAAATGCGTCTTTGAATTTCATTTTTGCCACTCCTTTCAGGCATTCGGATGATCGGATAGCATTCTCATTTTCCGAAACCTTCCCCCTCCCAGCTCCTATCCTTTGCACCCACGATATTTCTAAATGTATTCCCGATGAAATCGTACAGTTTGCTTATCTTAATTATGGATATCCAGACGTACCTTTGTCAAATTTTGCGATGCCTTTGAGGCCGTCGCAGCAAAACATCCGACACTCAAAAAAGGGCATAGCTTTCCGCTATGCCCTCGCTCTTACGCTTTGAACGGACCCGTCTTCGCATCCTTCATCGCCAACTGGATGTAGTCGATGGAAGCGTTGAGTTTGGTTGTTTCCCACTCATTCAATGCGATGCCGAATTGTTTTTCCACGCCGTTGCGGCCAATCAGGCAAGGCATGCTCAAGGCCACATCGCCGTCATGGTCGTACTGCCCACGCAGAATTGTGCAGACGGGGTGGACGCTCTTTTCATCCAACAGGACCGCTTGCGCCAAGGTGATGGCGGCTTGGGCGACCCCGGCGTTCGTCCAGCCTTTCCCGTTCAGGACATCATAGGCCGACTTCACGACGGCCTCCCCGATCGCTTCGGGATCCAATGTCTCCACTTCCGGGAAATGGCTTGCGAACTCATCATAACGGATGCCGTTTATGGCCAACCGGCTCACCACCGGGAAGGCAGTGAATCCGTGTTCGCCCATCATGTAGCCGGTCACGCTCTTAGGATCGACGCCGTATTGTTGCGAAATCACTTTGCGCAGACGGGCCGAATCCAGCATCGTGCCGGTCCCGAAAATCCGGCCTTCCGGATAATCGAATTCGCTGGCCGCGATATAGGTTACCGTGTCCAATGGATTCGTGATCAGAATGATGATAGCCTCTTTTGTATATTTGGTGATTTCCGCCATGACTTCACGGATGACCGCCGCATTTTTCCCGGTCAAGGAGGCGCGATCCGGGATGGCATTCGGATTGTTGTCATCTTTCAGGACACTCGGGCCGGCCGCGATGATGATGACATCTGCATCCGCGCAATCGACGTAATCGCCGGCATGGACATCCACATTGGACATATAGGTCAACGCGGTCGCATGTGCCTGATCCAAAGCTTCCCCATAGGCAACATTCTCCAGAATATCGATCGTCGCTATTTCCGCAAATAGCCGCAATTTCATCGCATCCGCTAACACATATGAGCCTACATGCCCCACACCCACCACAACAAGTTTATTTTTATGCATCTTTTCTCCTCCAGTTCTCATCATACTTTCATCTTAGCACCTTTTCAGCGGTTTATCACATGTATTTCGCGAAAAATAACAAGTCATGATGCCGACTTGCAATAATCCGCGGGTCCGAGTACTATGGAGGCAACATCACCCAAGAGGAGCATACGTTAAATGGAAAAGTTTGTGGAAGCTTTAAAACAAAAAATTCGCAGTAAAGAGGGTTTGTCCCCCAAGATGCAGGACATCCTGGATGCTTGCGTGGTGCTGTTCTCTACGAAAGGATTTTCCAACACCAGCACAAAGGATATCGCAAAAGCAGCCAATGTTGCCGAAGGGACCATCTACAAGCATTTCGGGACCAAGGAAAACCTGCTTTACGCTACGATTTTCCCGATTCTGCGCGACATCATCTCAGCGGAAGCGCTCGCCCAAGTGCAGCAGTTCCGCAATTCTGCAGAGAATGCGCCATTTGAGCGGTTCGTGGAATTCATTGTGCGCAAGGATGTTATGATGCCGGAAGAACATTTCCAATCCGGCAAAATTTTCATCAGCGAAATGATGTACGACAAACAGCGTTGCCAAGAATTCATCACCATGATCCCAACGGACTTGATAGAAGGAATTTATGCAATCCTCGATGGCTACAAAGAAAAAAACGAGATCGTTGATTGGCCTAATCCAGTCATTTGGCAATTCATCATGAGCATCCTCTTCGGCAACCATCTGACCCACTACGTCCTTTTCACGGATACGAAGCGCGACAAAGAAGCCGAAATCGCTTATTTGACCAAGCAGATCGTCAAAGGCCTCAGCCCCGATAAGCAATAGCATTGACAGCCCGTTCCCGAATCGCTATACTTGAATAATCAAAAGGTGAGTAAATACTCACTCATCGTCAATTCTTTTTAAAAAATAAGGAGGCATCCCCTAACTATGGCTTTTGTTGAACTTAAAAATCTGAATAAATATTATCCCATCAGCGGTGCGGAAGATTTCCAGGCACTGAAGGACGTCAACCTGTCCTTGGACAAGGGCGAATTGGTCTCAATCGTCGGCGAGTCCGGCAGCGGGAAGTCGACCTTGATGAACCTGTTGGGCGGTCTGGACAGCCAATTCTCAGGCGAAATAACCATTGACGGCCAAAAAATGAGCACGTTCAAGGAAAAAGATTTCGTGAATTACCACAAAGAAAAAATCGGCTTCGTTTTCCAGAGTTTCAACCTTGTCTCCCATCTGAGCGTGCTGGATAACGTCACGTTGGCGATGACGCTGTCGAACGTCGACAAAAAGACGCGGGTCGCAAGGGCGCGAGAAGTCCTGAAGCAGCTTGGCCTTGAAGACCATTACAAAAAGAAACCTAGCCAGTTATCCGGTGGGCAAAAACAGCGTGTGGCCATCGCCCGCGCGCTTGTCAATGATCCGGACATCATCATTGCCGATGAACCTACCGGAGCCCTGGACTCGCAGACGACGGATCAGGTTTTGGACATCATCCAAGACATCGCCAAAACCGGCAAACTCGTCATCATGGTCACCCACTCGGAAAAGGTAGCGGCCCGATCCACGCGCGTCGTTACGATCGATGACGGAAAAATCATCGGCGATATCCATCAGGGCGAGGTTGCCTTGCGCGACAATGCGTTTGAACTGCAGCAGAAAAGCAAGAGCAAAAATCTCACTTTTTTTGCGGCAATCCGTTTAGCCCTTCTTAATATGAAAGAAAAGTTGGCCCGGAACATCCTGATCGCTCTTGGCGGCAGCATCGGCATCATGAGCATCATCGTGATGCTGTCCCTTGGCGAAGGCGTCAATGACTACCTGACCGAAACGATGAACGCCAACGTCAACCCGCTCGTAAGCGAAGTGCGGATGCCACTCGTCATTGAAACCAACAATAGCGAAAACACGGATTCCTCGATGATGATCATGACTCCAGCCGGTGCGGAAATCCCTGCCGGTTCCGCCCCATCGGGTCCGCCTGCCGGGGTGACACAATCCGATCCATTCGGAGAAGAGAATCTGGAGGAATTGCGGAATATCCCACATGTGGCTGAAGTCAATCTGGCTTACACTTCGTTTACGATCGGCAGCGACAACGTCATTTTTGAAGAGAATAAATATTCCTTCATGACTTTCGGGACAACCTCAGGCATGACCGATTCCAACATTCTGTACGGAGCGTTCCCTGAAGAAGGCGAAATACTGATCACAGAAGGCATCGCCAATCAGATGGCCGCGACAGCGGAAGAAGCCATCGGAAAAGAAGTGACCCTGGACGTTACCGTAGACGGTGAGTCGTTGGAAAAAAATTACGTCATCAGTGGTATTTACACAGCCGGACAAGCCATCGGAGCGTTCGAATCCGTCTATATGTCAACCGAATCCTTCGAAACTTTGACTGCGGAGAACAATCTGGAAGTCGAACCGAACGTTGTCTACTTGGTATCCGATGAACCTGACAATACCCAAACCATCAAAGATGAAGTAGCCGCTTTGGGTTACCGCGGTTCTTCGGCTGATGCCCTCGCCTCCACTTTCACCCAGATGCTGGATATTTTCACCTACATCCTTTCCGGGGTGGCCGGCATCTCCTTGTTTGTATCCGCCATCATGATATTGACGGTGCTCTACATCAGTGTTGTGGAACGCACACAAGAAATCGGCGTCATCAAAGCGATCGGCGGCCGGAAGAAAGATATCCGCCGCATCTTCGTTTCCGAGTCCTTCCTGATCGGCCTCTTCAGCGGAATTCTCGGCGTAGGCATCGCCTACCTCATTACCGTTATCGGAAACATTGTTGTCGAGAATCTGTTTGATACGGCCATCCTGAATATGACGCCGGCGTTTGCGGTATTCGGCATCGTCACCAGCATGATCATCAGCATGGTGGCCGGCCTGATGCCAGCCCAAAAAGCAGCCGGCCTAGACCCAGTAGAAGCCCTAAGACACGATTAAAAAACAGGATGTGATGAATCCTAAGCTCAGAGTTTGAGCACTAACGAGGTTCAGGACCAAGCAGCCCGCTTTTGGCTGAGTGGGCCTGAACAGCGTTAGGCGGAGAACTCTAGGATTCAGAACTCAACTAAAGGATACGATGAATTGCGGGTAGGGGGTGAGCACTAAGAGGACAAACACTAAACGGACGTTTTTTGTCCGTGTGTGGTTGTCAACTTAGGCGGAACCCCCTGCAATTCAGAGTTCAACTACAGGATACGACAAATCCCACTCTAAAAATCGAGCACTAAGAGAAACCCAAAGAAGCAGCCGGATTTTGTCGGCTGCTTCTTTGGGTTATTCCGCAAGACGGATCTGCGCATAAAAGGCGTTCATCTGGTCGGCCAATTCATACTCCTGCATTTCACGGAAGACGCTCATCACATTGTACAAGTACCGCAACAACCAATCAAACGCTTCCTCCTTCAGGGTAATCCCTTCCTTCAATTCTTCCTCAATCTCTTGATGCAACGCATCGACCCAATGATCCCCAAGAACAATCCTCACCCGTTGGAACTGCTCCCGGAAAAGCTGCTCGGTGGAAACTTCGCCTTCCCCCGGCATCCACTTGTTCTGGTTAGCGCTACGGTAATAACGAGGAATGAAATGTTTGAAATAAGGATCGGATTGCTGCAACAAGAAAAAAGCTGCTTCATATTTCCGATCGGCTATATAGCTGTCCAACAAATAGGAAACCAAAATGTCCCGAAAATCGATCGACAATTTGCGGACAACCAAATCCTTGTAAGTATCATTGATTGGCACAATGTCCAACTTCGTGTATAACGGCTGCCGGCTTGCCCCCACCACCAATTCTTCGCGTTCCAGCAGCTTGTGCGCCTCTTCTTTCGCCTTGGCATGCATACCCCGGGAGCGAAAAACGACGAAACGGACCCACTTCAGCAATGCGCCTTCTTCAGCAGTCAGCTGAATGTCCGGATTACCATCCAAAACTGCCGCAAAATTCTCCAGTTTCCGGACGGTATCCGCATAATCATGATGCTCCCACTGGATATAGCTCGCCTCACCCTTTTCGTATCGGAAGCTGATGAAAATCAGCTGCAACCACAATTTTTTTATGTCAGAATAACTGACGCGATAATGTAACTGTTGCCGCAACACTTCTTCCATCTGCATTTTGATTCTGGCCGGCTCCCAATCCGATCCGATTGCCTCAGCTTCAAACAACTGAACGAGTTCAATCGATTTCCTGACATTATATTTGTTTTCTGTCATTAATTTGTTTACAATATGTCTGAGAATAAGGTGCGACAACTTCGCTTGATTCTTGAAATAAGGAAAGACAAAATAATCTTCATTGAATCTTTTCCGCAAAATCCCTGAGTGCAAAGGTTGGTGACCAAGGGGCCCGATTATCGGCGAAAAGTCCTTCAACTCATATTCCCCTTCCATGAATTCCAGATTCGCATGATTGAAAGGATAACCCGCAGGAAAGTTTTGTTTGTAATAGAAAAGATACCATTCATGCGCTTCTTGTTCGTTCAGCAGCAGCCGATCCACAGCGATATCCTCATCCGCAAACCGCTTCGCGAAACGTTGCGCCTCATGGGATAGTCGATAATATTGTTGCGTATGCAGGAACTCATGCAATGTATGCTCATTCACTGACACTTTTTCAGCCAGCACATAGTCATAGACCGCGCAATAATACTCAAAAAACAGATCGTAATCACCTTTCATCTTCCGCACCTCCGGACCGTAATCCCTTACAACTCTAAATCCATTTTACCATATTGCTTACAAAACAAAGCAAGAAAGCCTGTGCACTTGATAAACTCGGCTGCCAAATACTGAAAATCGTTAAATTACCTGTAAGCTGAAACAAACAATCTACATAGAATTTATTGAAATTTACACAAATTCTGTTCAGTTGATATAAAAATGTTCAGTTATTGGATGACGTTTTCGCGAGATGGTGCTATACTATACATGAAATGGCGTTCGTCTTATTTATGTGCAAATACGCTACAGCAGCCGAAGATTCCCAATGTATAAGGATTTTCCCGAGAGAACCCCTTCCCTTTATCTCCCGTCCATCACTTTTTGATCAGCAGAAATCACAGCAGCCGGAAAAACAAATATTTTTACATCAGGCATATTGCGTTTTTAGTTGATTTTTTCTTATCAAAACGCTTTTAAATAAACCCCTAACTGTAATCAGCTAGAATTATATTGTTTTCGGTTCGGTTTTTAATAAACAAAAAAAGCCTTTTTGTCGATTATGTTCAGACAGTTTTTCCGTTATCCCGGGAACGAAAATTCACATTGAAGCAGCCATTAAATTGCATGCCAAAAATGGACAGCGATCCTTCAGCCTGATACTTTTTTTATAATCAGCCGTGATGAGGAGGGGCAGCGCGGATTCCTCAGTCCATATGCTTTAATGGTAAAATATTTGCCCGCTCTGTCGCATCAATAAATTGGTTTGGTTAACGGCAACATACTTTCTGCAATAAGTTTATCATTTCTAACTTCTCTCTTGTACATGTCAGATTTAATTACAGACATATTACAAACAAGCCTTTTTATGACAAGGATTAAATTTTGATATTTTTATAAAATATACTAGACAAACAAAAAAAATAGTATATTATTATTGTTATTGGCTCGTTCGGATGATATGGAATTTGAGTCAATTAATTTTCAAATTGTCGATCCGTTGCTATCAGATAGATTACGTTAGGAGGATAAATATGTATACCATGTCCAACATAAAAAACCTCTCCTTGAAGATTGTACTCGCTGAAAAGAATACAATCACATCGGCCCAACCTACAAACTACCAAAAATTCCCTTATGTTAAACTTTTCTACGTTACATCTGGGGATGTTTCTTTAATAATGAAAGAAACGACGGAAAAGCTTTCAAAAGATCAATTGATCTTATTGAATCCAAATGTAGAGTACTATTGGGACCTGACAGGGGATAAAGCAGCAGAGATCATCGAAGTCGGCATCCACGGTTTGGAGTTCTCAAAAATCGGGGACGCAGAAAGCGATTTCTCTTATTACCGCCACAATGATGGTGAAAAAGAAACCGCAACTTTCCTGAATTTATTGCTGGATGAAATGAGTACACGCAACCAAGGCTACGAAGAGGTCAGCAAACGTTTCGTCGAAATCATCCTGATCCACTTGTTGCGTCTGGAAGAATTCTCGATCCGGAACTCACTGAACAAGAAGAACCACAAAGAAATCCAAACGGTCAAGAATTACATGAAAGTGAATTACCACAAGAACATCACGTTGGATGACTTGGTGGATCTGGTCCACATCAACAAATTCTACTTGATCCGCATCTTCAAGCAGGAAGTCGGCATGTCGCCGATCGACTACTTGATCCATATCCGTATCGATGAAGCGCAAAAAATGTTGCGCAACACCAATATCGCAATCGCCGATATTGCACACTTGGTAGGCTTCCAATCACCTTCGCACTTCTCGAAAACATTCCGGGAATTGTCGAACTGCACGCCTTCACAATACCGTCGTCAAGGAAACCAATAACACAAAAAGAAGAAGCCGCGACTTTATGCGGCTTCTTCTTTTTGTTCCTCCAACGCCCGCAAATAGTCTGCCGCCTCGCGCGGCCTGCGGAAATGATGGATTTCGATGCCAGCCGGCGCCTGATCCAATAAGGCAATCAAGCCTGGGCGGTTGTTTTTGTTGAAATTCCAGATAAATTTCATGAAATCCCAATCGAAGCGCTCCGGGCAACCTTCTCCCATATCGGGACGGGTGCGCTTGCGGTTCAAAACGACGCGTTTCAAAGCGCGATAAAGGCACAATCTTCTTGGGTAGTCGAAGAAGAAGACTGTGCCCGCACGCTCCAGCCTGATCGGCAGGCTCCGTTGATAATTGCCGTCGATTATCCAGTTCCCTTCTTTGACCAGTTCTTTTTGGATCCGGTCCTGTTCCGCATCAGAGCGCAACTCCCAATCAGGAAGCCAATATAGTTTATCGAGATGATGCAACGGATTGCCCGTCACTTGCTGCAGCTTGCGCGAAAAAGTGGACTTCCCCGATCCGCTACATCCGATGACGACAATCCGTTTCATTGCCTTCCCACTCCCGCTGTCCTTCATTATTGCCAAAGCGATTCCTCCTACCGAACGAGAAATTTTCTTCTATCAACCAGTTTACCACAGCGCAAAAGCTACGGATAGTAACTGATACACCCCCGCAACTAATGGTATACTGGAATTAAAAACAACGGAAGGAACGATGCAAGTTGATACGAAAAGCCCGAAAAGAGGATTGCCCTGAACTCTATGATCTGATCTACGAAATTTTCGTTGATATGGAATTACCGCTGCTCGATCTGTTGGATCCGGATGTCCTGAAAGCCGCGATGGTTCGAGCCATGCACGAGGACGTCTACCGATTCAGTTACCGGAATGGCCTCGTCTATGAAGAAAACGGTGAAATCCTCGGCTGTTGCTTCGGCTATCCGGGAGCTTCCGAACCCATCATCGATGCCGCACTCCGGACCGCTTTTGAGGAAATGCACGTCACGGCGCCTAGTCTTTTCCCCGACAGCGAAACGTTTGCCGGAGAATGGTATTTGGATTCCATCGTGACGAAGCAGTCAGCTCGTGGAAAAGGTGTCGCCCACCAATTGCTGCAAGCACTGCCGACACTCGCGTCAGCCGCAGGCGAAACCATCATCGGCCTGAATTGCGAAAAGGATAATCTGCAGGCAAAAAAACTTTATGAAAAAGTCGGCTTCAGGACCGTTTCCGAGCGGATATTGAGCGGGCATGTCTATGACCATATGCAATGGAAAATCCAGAAGACAGCCCCTGACGAATGAAAAATATGTTGATGCCTGTAAAATTAGCATTTCCATAGGGCATTGAGTCAGCTCGTTCTTACTTTTATGTAATGCTTTTATTTAAAAAAGTGTTTTTTCTTTGTAATATTGTGTAGAAAGTTCCTGCAAAACACAGAGATTCAAATTTAAGCCCTATTTTATTACCACATATCTTTGTAAAAAGTCGTAGTTCTAACGAGTTTGGTTCTGTTAGAATCTGAATAATAATAAGTAACGTATTTATATCTAGAATATCCATCAATATAGTAGTGATCCGTTTTTGTATACATTACTGTTTTTCCTAGACTTCTAAATGCTTCAACGACACCTGCAATAGTACCAATCCACCCTACATAAGGAACAAAAGAAAATATTCCCAAAGCAATGCTTTGTAAATTTGCATCTATACTGCTGTTAGAGTAAGTCGTTTGAAAATAATGATATTGACCACTGTTTAATGCTGTAGCATTCGAAATGTTCAAGTCAGCAATTTTTGAAGTGGAAATAGAGTTTACTATTTCATTGTCTACATAAATATTTCCGGTATTGTCTCTCGTTAATGTTGAAGCTGTTCCGTTGTCATCAGTAACTATCGCCTTATTATCATTTAACAGCTCCATAGTGATGGTCTCATTAGTCTCTTTATCACGTATAAAAATTTCGTCTTCTTTTTGTTCAATATAATAATATTTACCATCAAACACTTTGTTTTCTTCATTAATAGTACTTGCGCTAACAATACTTGGAATTAAAACGCTGCTTAAAATTAAAATTATAAAAGTAGACACTATTTTTCTCATTTTTACCCCACCTTTACTTTTTTTTGGCTATCCTAACAAACATATACCAATTAAATGCTATTCCCAACACTAATAATATTCCTCCAAAAATATAAGTATTCTTACTTACGTTCTCAGTGTAACCTGAGAAAAAAATAAAAACTAAAGAAATGAACACTATTCCAAATATCAAATTAACAACTGTATAAAGTGACTTTTTCATACGCCATACCTCCAAATATTCATATAGGTTAAACTCATATTATACTCCTCATTACAAAATCAAGAACGTGTTTATCGTACTTATTTCATATTTTTGTATAATTTTTTAATA
Source organism: uncultured Trichococcus sp. (assembly GCF_963663645.1). NCBI lineage: Bacteria > Bacillati > Bacillota > Bacilli > Lactobacillales > Carnobacteriaceae > Trichococcus > uncultured Trichococcus sp. Next base: position 1,034,619 of record NZ_OY760503.1, on the reverse strand, counting down.
AACTCGATAACATGTAAATCCATATTCACCTCCGTCATATGTTGTATTGCGTTCAGCTTATTAATACTTATGACTCAAATACTCGACTATTGTACGACTGAAATGTAAAATAATTATAAGATTAGGAAAATTAAAAATCCCCACATAGAAATTCCTCCTAAATAATATTGTTATAAGGAGTATATTTTTATATGGGTGATTAACGGCAAAATGACACGAACAAGAAACTTTAGTTGCAAAGATGAGACATTTCACAGTGCTGATAAAAGGAGTTCTTATGGAAATTTATGAAGCAGTCGCAACTCTTAGAAAAGATAAGAATATAAAAATTGAAGAAGCGATTGGCAACAGTATGTCCAGAGCCAGCTTTAATCGTTATATAAACGGAAAAACTGATTTGTATACCTCGCATTTTTTGGAACTATTGAAAAAATTACATATAAGCTTGGAAGAAATTGAATTTATGTGTAATGGGTATACGGATAACGTTGAAAAACAATTAATGAAAGAATTGAAGCATGCGTTTGAAGATCAGAATATTCATGAGCTTAATTTTATACTGCAGCATTGCCGGAACGAGTATGCCATCGACAAAAATGTATTATATAATCATTTGGCTTCACTGACAGAAGTCCTGCTGGCAAGGCTTGAACACAAAAATATAGATCTTAAAGAGAATGAATTATATAAATACCTAGTCAAAACGGAAACATGGACGCGTTACGAACTTGTCATGTTCAATAATTCTATGTTCTATTTTGATGCCGAAGCTTTAAAACAAATATTGCCAAAAGCAATCAACAAGTTAGCTTACTATAAAGAAATAAATCCTTATGCAAACGAAGGATTCAGACTACTAATAAACGCCATCATTGCATTCATCAGTAAAAATGAAATTCATCAGGCGCTAATATATATTCGTATATTGGAAAAATATCCATTGAACGAAGATCAAGCTTATGAAGCTCTCTTACAAAAATTTTTGATTGGAGTCAAACTCATTTTGATTGATGACTCTAAGGGTGATGAAGTAGTTAAGGATTGTATTCAGGCCATGCAATTCTTAAATATGGAAAAGATGGCAACTATGTCTACTGGACTCATAGAACATATATTAGAAAAGAAACAAAAAAATCAGCCGCAGTGATTAAACGCTGGAGCTGATTTTTTTATTGGTTCAGATCAAAAAGGAAGGTGGAGCCTTTTCCCGGGGTGCTTTCGACGGACAAAACGATGCCGTGGCGATCGGCTATCTGCTTGGCGACGGCCAAACCCAGACCGGTGCCTTTCTTGTTGCTTTCTTCGTTTGATTTGAAGAACTTTTCGAAGATGTACGGTTGATCTTTTGCCGGGATCCCCGGCCCGTTGTCGGTGACAGCCAATCGGCAGCCTTCCCCCAACGTACTCAACGTGATCCGGATTTCGCTCTTTTCGGCTGAAAATTTGACGGCATTTTCCATCACGGCAAGCAGCATCTGCCGCAGCCGGGTATAGTCCCCCATCAGCATAAACGCCAGCGGCTCTTTCGAGAAAGTCAGCGTAATCCCCTTTTCCCTTGCGATATAGCGCACGGAACGGATGGCATTCTCCACGACATCCACAAAATTCAAGGAACTCATTTCCATTTGATAGTCCGGGTTCTGCAGTCGCGACAGTTCCAGCAGATCGTTGATCATCCGCTCCAGATGGATGCTTTCGGTCAACATCTGTTGGTGGTATTCATCGATTTTGGCGGGATCCTCGACGACATGATCGCTCAAGGCCTCCAGAGAGCCGCGGATGACCGTGACCGGCGTGCGCAATTCGTGGGAGATGCTCGTGATGAAATCTTTGCGCATCTTGTCCAGTTTGGCGCTTTCTTGCGCAGCCTCCGCCAACTTGTCCGCCAGAATATCGATGTTGGCCGCAAGCGAACCCATTTCATCATTTTGGATGATCCCCGTATGCGCTTCGTAATGGTTATCCGCCAACTGCTGTGTCGTTTCTTCCATCCTTTTCAACGGCTGGATGAACCGTTTCGCCAACAGGACCGCTATCCCGACGGCAGCGATCAAAGCCAAAGCCAAACTGATACCCAAGGTCGAAAATCCCGACCGCACGGCAGCCTGCATGTTTGCGATATAGTCGTGCAAAAGGACCGCAGCGATGACCTCCCCTTCTGAGGAGAGCACCGGTGCCCCAACCGTGATGGAGGTATCCTCCAATAACGGGCTGAATCCTTCGCTGAAGGCGACTTCCCCTTCGAATACCTCATCGACAAGCGCCAGCGCAGCGCTTGGTAGTTCCGCATAGGTGATCTCTTTTTTGCCGGTTCCGACACTGATTGTCTCTGCGGATTGGTCGACGATCCATACCTCGCCCATTGCGATATCCTGAATGGCCGTGATATAGGCGTTGTATCCGCTCGTATTGTTGCGCCCGGTTGTCCCCGTGGCCCCAATTTGTGCGAGCAGGGCAGTTCCTGTTTGTTTACCGTTGGCACTGCCCTTTGCAGTGGCCGCAGCCTCATCTAAGGCGGTACTGCCATCTTCCAAATAATCCGCCACGCCGGCAGCGATCGCCTCAGCCCGTTCCTGCATATCCGCCCGGTAAATTTGTTCGGTATGCCGGGTGAACAGCAGCAGGAAGGCCCCTCCGACAACCAAGGAAAACAGCAGGATGACGGAAGTGAAATAGAGGACCAGCTTGCGGGTGATTTTATATTTCATCCGAACTCACCTCAAATTTGTAGCCGACGCCCCAAACGGTTTTGATATCCCAGGATGGATGAGGTATTTGATCGACTTTTGCCCGCAGCCGTTTGATGTGCGAGTCCACCGTCCGATTATCTCCGAAATAGTCGTAGCCCCAGACGCTGTCCAACAGATTGTCGCGGCTGAACACCTTGTTCGTGTTCGTCGCCAAAATCCAAAGCAGCTCGATCTCTTTTTTCGTGAGATGGACTTGCTGCCCGGAGATCTTTACGATGAACTCATCCAACCGGATTTCCAAATCTTCATGGACGTAGAGTTTATGATGGTCCTGATTGTCCGGTGTCTGATCCAACCGACGCAGGATCGCCCGGATGCGCGCCATCACTTCACCCGGCGAAAAAGGTTTGACGATGTAGTCGTCTGCGCCGATGTCCAATCCCATGATCCGTTCAAAATCTTCCCCTCTGGCGGTCACCATGATGATGGGAACCGAGGAAACTTTCCGGATTTCCCTGCACACCTCGAAGCCGTCCTTTTTCGGCATCATCACATCCAGCAGAATCAGATCGAATTTGCCTTTCCCGAACTCTTGCAACGCTTGTTCGCCATCATAGGCGACGACCGCCTCGTAGCCATCCTTTTCTGAATACTCCTTCAGGATGGCGGTTATCTGTTTATTATCATCCGCAATCAATAGCTTTACCATCGGAATCCCTCCTCGGGGAAATCATACTTAAAAAATATGGCAAGATTATGTTGTCACCCCGATAATACCATACAAATGTGCCGTAAAAAACACGATTCTGCCATACTTTTTGATTATTCTTAGGTCAAGCAAGAAAAACAAAAAAACATTTCAGGGGGAAACAAAAATGAACAAGACAAGAATCATGACTATCCTATCCGTTGCAGGCTTATTTGTAGGAGGTGCCGCACCGGTACTGGCAGCGAGCGACACGGCAGCCCAGAACGGCACGATGACCCAAGAGCAAATCAAGTCAGGCGAATGCACAAATGAAGGAGCAAAAAAACAAGGAAATGAAGAGGCAAACATGAAACGTGCCCGCGAGAAAAGCGGAACGTGCGACGGAACTGGTACGCAAGCCAATCAGGGCGCTAACCAAAACGGCACTGGCGGAACAGACAGCAACGGTAACCAATACGCCACGGGCGAGACAGACGGCGACGGCAACCAATACGGTACGGATGAAACAGACAACGACGGCAAAAACGGCGTCCGCGATCAATCTTGCCAAGCTGAATAACCGATAACCACAAAAAAGGGGCGGTCTCGCAAAGAGACTGCCCCTTTTTTGTGGTTTGATGGTTTGATTGTCTTTTCTGAAGTTCGGATTCGACGCGAGATTCCCCGTCAAAACGATTTTGAAGGGGAATCTCGTGTTTTCCGTGGACGTTTTTCCCCGCTAAGGTTGTTTTGGTGGGTTTTCTGAGTGTGTTTTGACCTGATTTTCCCCACCAAAGGGTTTTTGGAGGGTTATTTCAAGCTTGGATTCAATTCCCGAACAACAACCCATCCACGCCATAAGCTGCGACTACCAACAGCAGCATATAGGCAATAAAAAGAACATCGTTACCGGAATAGCCGATTTCATAATAATAGGTTCTCTTCACATTTCCGGAAAATCGTTTCGCTTCCATTGCCACGGCGATGCGATGCGCGCGCCGGATGCTGCCTGAAAGCAGCGGGATCGTGTAGACCTTCATCTTGAAAAGGATACCCTGCAAACCCGTCACCCTTTCGCTGCCGCGCACCTTGCGGGCATTACGGATCGTTTCGAATTCCTCCGTCATGATCGGGATCAACCGCAGCGCAGCCATGAAGCTGTAGGCATATTTCGGATCCAGGCGCAGCTGCTGCATCAGCGAATAAAATAAATTGACCGGACGGGTCGTCAATGCGAAGGTCAAGCCCAAAACGGCGAAGACCATGGCGCGCAGTCCTATCAGCATGCCCCGCAAAAAACTCTCCTCGGTGATGCGGATCAGCCCCCATTCGAACCAAAGCGTTTCGCCTTTCCCGAACAGGATCATGGCGCTAGCTGTCGACACGAAAATGGCGCAGAAAGGAATCAACAACAATAAGATCCGCTTCAACGGCTGTCCCGTAAACAGCAGGAACAGGACCAAAAGCCCGCTGCCGATGAATGCCATAATCTCAAGGTTACGGACAAACATTACAGCGATGCAGAGCAGCAGCGCCATGCCTAATTTCAAGCTAGGATTGACACGGTGAAGCCAGGTTTCTTTCGCTTGTTCCCATTCCTTCATCCGCATATCCCCCCTTCCAAGCGCAAATCAGCGGAGAATGCAGTCCGCATGTCCGTAGCCGATCCGGTGGTGTCCCGGATTTCGCCATCCACAACACTCCAAAACGTCGTCCCATAGCTCTGGGAGAGCACTTCATCGTGCGTCACCATCAGGATGACGGCGCCCTTTTTCCGGTAACTCTCCAAAAATCCCAGCAAGGCAAAGGTGTTTTTGGAATCCAAACCGAAAGTCGGTTCATCCAAAAGGATCAACCGCGGTCCTTGGATGATCGTCGCCGCTACGCTCAGGCGCCGCTTTTGCCCCATCGAAAGTTGGAAAGGATTTTTCTCCCGCTGCCCGCTCAACTGGAAAAGCTCCAGATATTCCTCCACAAGTTTCTCGATATCCGAATTTCCCTTGCCGTCCATCCTGAGCGAATAGGCCATCTCTTCATAGACCGTATTCGCCACGAACTGGTACTCCGGATTCTGGAAAACGAAAGCCACCCTTTCGGCCAGCTTTTTCACTTTTTTGATCGGTTTCCCCTCCAACTCGTAGTGCCCACTCGTTTTGATGAACTGCATGATGGCATGGAGGAAAGTGCTTTTTCCGGCTCCGTTTTGGCCGCGGATGATGATCCATTCACCCGGATAGGCCGCCAACCCGGCCCCTTGGATTTTCGTTTCCCCATTGCGGAACCCCTTGAAATCGCGCAGTTCCAGCAGCGGACTTTGCAATCTAAAGGCCTTCTGCTTTCGTTGCAACGGCGTTTCTGCCAGATGCCGGTCCCACACCCCCGGAAACCAGATACCCTGCGCCTGCATTTCATCCTTGTAGGCCGAGAAGATTGCTGCGTTCGGTCCATCGGCGATGATGCGGCCGGATGCATCGAACAATACGAGCCGTTCGGCGAATGCCAGGACATGATCGATTTTGTGCTCCACAATGACGACCGTTTTGTCCTTGCAGACTTCCTGCAGGACCTCCCAGATCGCTTCCGTCCCTTCCGGATCGAGCATGGCGGAGGGCTCATCCAAAAAGAGCACCTCCGGATCCAAGGCCAACACCGAGGCGATCGCCAGCCGCTGCTTCATCCCCCCGGAAAGGCTTGCGATGGGGATATGGCTGTCCGCCAATTCCAAGCCCACCTGCCGGAGCGCAAAGTCTATTTCGGCAGCCATCTCTTCGCGCGGAACCGAGAGATTTTCGAGCACGAAAGCGAGCTCCTCATCGACGTAGGGCATGCAGAATTGGCTGTCCGGATCCTGGAAAACATAGCCCCAGGAAGCCGGCGTCAGAAGCTTATCGGCTTTCATCGGCACTTCGATCGATTGCGGAATCAGCCCACTCAAAACCTGCAGCAGCGTGGATTTTCCGCAGCCGGATGGACCCAAAAGCAGCACTTTTTCACCTTCAGCGACCGAAAAGGAAAGGTCACTGAACAACAACTCGGCATCCCCGGGAAATTTCAGCTTCAGCTTTTCCACATACGCTTGCTGCTCCATTTCCGCCATCCTCCTTAATCCATATCTGTGAAATCTTCAGTCGAAAGCGGACGGACAAGGTTCGTCACGCCGGTATCCTCCAAGACTTCCGCCAAGTAGTAGGCCAGCACCCCGGCAAAGAAAATTGAGCCGGCAAAACGGGCCAGCAAATACAGCGCCAAGTTCCAAGCAGCCAACTCAGCAATCTGCCCGTTCAACGCATCCACCACTAGCGAGCCCACGCAAGATGCCGAAGCTGCCAAAGCGGCAACCTTCAGGTCAAAACGTTTGTAACGGAAGGCCATGAACACCAATTCCGCAAACAATCCCTGCACCACACCGGAAAGCAAGACGGTCAGACCCCAAGGCGAACCCAAAAGGAATTCGCCTGAAGCTGCAGCGATTTCCGCCAACAGCGCCACACCCGGTTTGCGGATGATGAAATAGGCGACTGTGCCGGCGATGAACCACATGCCGTACAGCAGCTGATCAAGATGCAGACCCAACGGCTGCACCGCGTAATAAACCGTTCCCCACAGGATGTAGACGATCCCGAAAGCGATGGCGATGACGATCGTCACCAAAATATCTGTAAGCTTCAATTCTTTTTTCATTTTCTCTGTCTCCTCTTTGAGTTTGATTTTGTCGCTCAGTTCTCCAATGGTACCGGCCATGTTTCCATGCGATAGGCCATTTCCCAAAACGCGTATTCGTACTGGCTGCTGATGATGAAATGTTCTTTCATCCTTTCGCGGTCCGCTTCGGTTGCAGATGCAGCGATCTTATCCAGATGCGCAATCTGTTCATCCACCCGGTCCTGAAAATCCTTACCGCCATAAGTAGCGATCCATTCCTGATAGATCGGTTCTTCAGGTGCCGCGTCAATGAAGGCGTCCCCGATCTCGGCATAGAGCCAGTAGCAAGGCAATACAGCGGCGATGACATCCCCCAAATGCCCCGAGTGGCCGGCGTGATAAAGGTGGGAGGTGTAGGCATACGCGGTCGGCGCAGGCTTGAAAAGCTCTTTTTCCTCCGCCGTGATGCCCAGCCTTTTCGAAAACTGTTCATGCAGACCGATTTCGGCGCTGTACGTATGCTTCGCGAAATCGGCGAACTGGTTGGTCGTTTCGATGTCCGGTGCTTTGGCCGCGCCTAGTGCCAAAATTTTGGCGAAACGCGTCAGGTAATAGGAATCCTGTTGGATGTAGAATCGGAAATTCTCCAACGGCAAGCTGCCGTCCCCGATCCCTTTCACGAACGGATGCTTCATGCTGGCTGCCCAGATCGGTTCGACCGCTTGGCGGATTTGTGCTGAAAATGTCATTGCTGTCCCTCCATATGCTGTGAGCGCTCCGCCAGGGTCCCGACTCATCCGGACGGCCGCTCTTAATTTTTGCAAACAAAAAAACCACTCTCTTCCCAACGGAAAAAAGTGGTTGTATGTTCCTTATGCAATAGGGACTTACTTAGCCAAAAGAGGCTGCCACTTCCCTACGCTGGTACAAACCAGATCAGGTTCTAAGGGTCTCGAAGTCCTACTTCGATCTCAGCTTTTTGGCGGACAGTCATCCGCCGGTAAAGCACCCCTAGTGGTTAAAAAGAATATTCAGTTCATTTGCTGTTGTTCCTATCGTATCATAATTTTTCCGGAAGTCAACTCGCCTTGTTGCACGAAATCACCCGATTGAATGTTTACACAGCACAAGCAATGCATTCTGATATGATTTTTCCTTTTGTCGATTTCTTGGCGGATGCCCTTTCGTCTCTTTCCTCCGGCGAACGACGGCCTTGCCGGAGTTGGGCCAACATTTCAATTGTGTCCTCCGATAAGGCAGGGCTCGTCGGAGTTGCGGCCGAAAGTTACCGGTATCCTCCGGGGAACCGCCCCTCACCGGAGCTGAACTGAACATCATCCTATCTCCTCCGGCAAGCCGGCACCAAAACAAAAGAGCAGCACGGCACCCAAATAAGGATCCCATACTGCTCAAATCAGTTCATTTAGTTATAATAAGTTGCGGTTCCTTACTCAACCGTAACGGATTTAGCCAAGTTTCTTGGTTTGTCGACGTCATAGCCACGGTGAAGCGTTGCGTAGTAAGCCATAAGTTGGGTCGGAACGACTGTCATCAGTGGCGCCAATGCTGGGTGAACAGCCGGCAAGATGATTTGGTCGTTTTCATTGGCCAAACCTGCCATTGCGAATACGCAAGTGTTTGCGCCGCGTGAACGCACTTCTTCGACATTTCCGCGGGTATGGCTGGCAACATCTGCTTGGGTAATGATAGCCAAGACCGGAGTTCCTTCTTCGATCAAGGCGATTGTGCCGTGCTTCAATTCTCCGGCAGCAAACCCTTCTGTTTGGATATAAGAAATTTCTTTCAGTTTCAAGGCAGCTTCCATCGATACGAAGTAATCCAAACCGCGGCCGATGTAGAAAGCATTGCGGGTGTTCGGCAAGTAGATGTCAGCCAAGGCAGCGATGCGTTCTTTGTCATCGATGATCGATTCCATCGCATTTGCGACGATCCCCAATTCATGGACCATATCGATTCCCATATCATGACCCGTTCTCGCGCCCAACGCATCCGACAAGACAGCCAAGACAGCAATCTGTGCCGTATAAGCTTTCGTTGAAGCAACTGCGATTTCAGGACCCGCATGCAGCAGCAACGTGTAGTCCGCTTCACGCGACAAGGTCGAACCAGCCACGTTTGTGATCGTCAAGGCCGGATATCCCCATTCTTTTACTTTCACCAATACTTGGCGGCTGTCCGCAGTCTCCCCACTTTGGGTAAGGAAGATGAAGAACGGATTGCCTTTCAACAACGGCGGGTTGTAGGAGAATTCGCTGGCAACGTGCACTTCTGTCGGAATCTGTGCAATTTTTTCCAGATAATGTTTGCCGACCCAACCGGAATGGTAGCTCGTTCCGCAAGCCACGATATGGATGCGGTCAGCCTCCAACATAGCAGTGACCAATTCTTCAGGGACCGTCAAGCGACCTTCTGCGTTTTGGTATTTTTGGATGATGTTACGCATAACAGCAGGCTGCTCATCGATTTCTTTCAACATGTAGTAAGGGTATGTCCCTTTTTCCAGGTCGCTGGCATCGATTTGGGCCGTATACGGATTACGTGTGACTGTTTTTCCGTCCAATTTTTCGATTGTGACGCCATCAGCCGTCAATGTGATCATTTCGCCGTCATGGATCTCGACATATTGGTTCGTGATCTGAACTGTAGCCATCGCATCGCTGGCAACGACGTTGAAGTCATCGCCCAAGCCGATCAACAACGGGCTTTTGTTTTTGGCTGCGTAAAGGATATTCGGAGCTTGTGCATCGACCAACGCGAAAGCGTAAGAGCCTCTTACGATCGCTAAAGCGCGGCGCAAAGCTTCTTTTCCGTCCAAGTTTCCTTCGGCAGCGATTTTTTCGATCAGCTGCACAACGATTTCCGTATCTGTTTGGCTGACGAAAGTGACATCCTGCAGATACTCGTCTTTGATTTCTTTGAAGTTTTCGATGACCCCGTTATGGACCAATGTGAAACGTCCATCCGCAGATTGGTGCGGATGCGCATTCTCTGCGCTCGGCACGCCATGCGTTGCCCATCTTGTGTGTCCGATTCCTGTATGCGCATCTACCTGTCTGTCGACGATTGCGCGCAAATCCGCGATACGGCCTTTTTCCTTGAATACATGCCCTTGGTTTTCAGCGTCTACGACAAAAATGCCGGCTGAATCATAACCACGGTATTCCAATTTCTCTAATCCATGCAACAATACCTCTTGTACATTGCCTTGTCCTACATATCCAACTATTCCACACATAAGCGTAAAAATCCCCTTTGTTATCTCGATTTTTTCTGGGTGTGGGGATTGATCTCTGTAAGACCGTTCCGGGCTCTGCAGCCGCAAAAGGGTCTTTTTTGCTTCAATCCTGTAGACTACACTTGCCTTGGGTCATCCGCCGAATCCTTCGATAAACCCAATCCTCGTCACTTCAGGGCCAATTTACCTGTGCTCCCTGAAGTCTGGCGCTATCCATTTGCTTGTTCCTCTATCCTCCTAGCTTTGTATTTTCCAGAATATATGCATTTTATCCTACTAGCAGTGACATTGTCAAAGCGTTTTTCGACCGGTTTCACTTGTAACGCCGGTTTGGAGCACTATTTAAGAAAAACTTATACTCGTTGTGCCGTTTGATTTCATCAAGATGTCTCGAATGACCGCTTGACCGGCACAACGGGTATACATGATGGTTCACCCAGAACGCATTGTTTCCCGTGATTACGCTACTTTATAAGCGTACTTCTCGACGTTCTGTTTGATGCTGCCCAGGATTTTTTGGTTGTCTATCCCGGTCACTTCCGGAATGATTTTATCCAAGCCCTTTTGCAGGATCATTTCTTTCAGTTCTTGGCACTGTTCATCTTCCGGGTCGAAATAATTGAAGACCATGCCGATCGTCTCCAGCAAGTGGAAAGGCATCTCATCGAGTTGGGTCAATTCAACCATTGGACGGATGAAGCGTTCATGATTGCCCAGTTTTCTTAAAGGCGTACGCGCCACCCGGGAGATTGCGTCGGAAATGTATTTGTTTTGGAAACGGCCGATGATTTTTTCGATGTACTTCTCGTGTTCTGCTGCATCGAATCCCCATTTCTTGATCAGCAATTTGCCGGTTTCATGCAGTACGGAACGCAATTGGATGACGACCAGATGATCCTGCATCGCTTCATCGATGGTTTCATAGCCTTGCAGAGCGCCTGTGTAAGCTACCGTAGCGTGTCCTGTATTGACGCTGAACAGCTTGCGTTCGATATAAGGCTCCAGATCGTTCACATAGGCAACGCCTTCCAGACGGATTGGACTTTTGCAGGCCGTCCCTTGTACAACCCATTCGCTGAAGGGCTCCACTTGTACAAACAGCGGATCCGCGTGTTGCTGCATCGGAACGATCCGATCCACCGCTGCATCCGGGAAGCCGACATACGCATCAAGGTAAGCCGTGTCCGTGACATATTTCTTGACTTCCTCTTTCAAGAAAGTCGATCCGCCGATCATGTTTTCGCAGGCGATGATGTCGATGGGCTGCTGGATGTTCCGGGCTGCACGCGCTTCGATCCCTTCTGCGATCAATTGCGCGATTCTCGGCAGAATATTCGGCCCGATGGCAGTCGTTAAGATATCCGCTGCAACGATCGCTTCCACAACTTTTTCTGCCTCTTTGGCATTATTGAGCCCAGTGACGTTCTCGATTTGGATTTGTTTGCGTGACTCGTCCGCCAACTCGATCGTATAGCCACCACGCGTTTTTAAAGCTTCGATGATTGTATCGTTCACATCCACAAAAGTGATGGCATACCCGTTGTGATTCAAAATTTCCCCGATAAAGCCGCGGCCGATATTTCCGGCACCAAAGTGTACTGCTTTCATTTTCATCTCTCCTTATGCAATGGCTAAGCTGCCAGTGATTTCATCTTTTGTCAAAGCGTCCGCTAAAGTCACGACGTTATCCACGTCGCTGCAATACAGCGCGATTTTTTGGATCAATTCCAAGTGGTCATCCCCGACTCCTGCGATGCCGAACAAAACGGTTGCCACTTTTTCTTCCTGCTCATCGCCGAAATCGACCCCGTCAGGCACTTGCACCACACAAATGCCTGATTTTTTCACGTGCTCTTTGGCTGCATCGGTACCATGGGGAATCGCGATGAAATTCCCCATATACACCGACAACATCCGATCCCGTTGCACCATAGCCTCCACATAATCCGAATCCACACAGCCTGCGTCCACTAATTTTTGGCCGCAGAAACGGATGGCTTCTTCTTTTGACGCGAACGCTTTATTCAAAACGATCATTTCTGTATCTAAATTATTCATCTTATTCTTCCTCTCTTTACGCTGTTTGCTTCAAGTTGGCGACGACGCTCTCGTATTTCGATGTCGTGATCAGACTGTCCACTGACAGATGAACCGCTGCAGGAACTTTTTGCTGGGCCGCTTGCGTCAGACTGTTTTTGCTGATGACCAATGTTTGCGGAGATGCTTTCAGCTCGTCAATGTGCATTTTCCTTAAAGGTATATCCAGCGCTTCCCTCTCCAAAATCCGTTCCACTACTTTTTGTCCCATCGTGGCGGAGCCTTTGCGGTCATCATGAACCAAGACGATTTCATTGATGTTCGCCAAGTCAACGTCAAGGCGCGATGCTGCAGGTGCAACGACTGTTTCTTTCAGATTGGTTCCGGCCAGCGTAGCTACGATTTCATCGTATTTTGGCGAGTTCAGGAAATTCTCGATCGCTACGAAAGTAGCATTCGGTGCTTTCTGTTGGGCCCGGTTTTTCAGTTCTTCCTGAGTCACGATCAACGTGTTGGCTGCATCCGTCAGATTATTGATGGCGCGGTTGGTTACATCTTGCGGTAACCCGGCCGCGTTGATTTTTTTGCGGAGGATAGAAGCTCCCATTGCGCTTGAACCCATCCCTGCATCGCAAGCAAAAATGATGTGTTGGATGCCTGACATGTTTGTCAGACTTGTTTGTCCAGCTGCGCCTTTTGCGCTTAATTTTGCGGCTTGGGTTGCTTTGACACTTTCTTCAAAATTATCGACTGCTTCTTTGGAGTCTGCCTTCAAAATGACCGTTGCTACCGCAAAAGATGCTGCCGCACCCGCGACGACTCCCAAAATGACGGGTAGGTAAGAACCCATCGGCGTCATAGCCAAAATCGCGATGATCGAACCTGGTGAAGCCGGAGCCCGCAAACCAGCGCCTAAAAGTTGGAACACAAAGCTGCCGGAAACGCCGCCCGAGATAACTGCCAAGAATAACAGCGGTTTCATCATTACGTAAGGGAAATAGATTTCGTGGATCCCACCCAAGAAGTGGATGATCATCGCACCCGGAGCTGTCGATTTCGCTGAGCCTTTGCCGAATAGAGTGAAAGCCAACAACACGCCCAAACCAGGACCAGGATTTGCTTCAAGCAGGAAGAGGATCGAACGGCCTGTCTCGCTGACTTGTTCCGTTCCCAATGGTGTCAAAATTCCGTGGTTGATTGCATTGTTCAGGAAAAGAATTTTTGCTGGTTCGATGAAGATATTCGTTAAAGGAATCAATTGTGCGTTCAGGATTGTTTCAACCCCGGCTGCCATTGCTTGCGTCAAACGGTCAACCACTGGACCGATTGCCTGGAACCCTACAAGTGCCAATGCGAATCCGATCAAGCCTGCCGAGAAATTGTTGACCAGCATTTCAAAACCGGTCTTGATTTTGCTCTGGAAAATGGCATCAAATTTCTTGATCGTGAAACCGCCCAACGGTCCCATGATCATGGCACCCATGATCATCGGAATTTCCGTCCCTACAATCACACCCATTGTGGCGATGGCCCCGACTACAGCACCGCGATCGCCTGCGATCACTTTACCTCCTGTGTAACCGACCAACAGAGGAATTAAATACGTAAGCATCGGACCGACCATCGAAGCGAAGGATTCATTCGGCAAATAGCCATCCGGGATGAATAATGCCGTCAAAACTCCCCAGGCGATGAGCGCCCCTATATTCGGCATCACCATGCTTGAGAGCGTGCTACCTAACTTTTGAACCTTTGCCTTCAGCGAGGCTTGTTGTGTCTGTTCCATCTTTTTGTTTCTCCCTTCAAACTGTTTCTTTTGATGTCTTTATTGTATGCGCTTCCCTAGTTGGTTTATAGTCGTGCTTTGGCACGTTTATTTGTGCCATGTCTTGATTCGCGTATCCGGAGCGCCGTTGCCGTTGCAGGTATCTGCTCTACTCTTCTCCGGGGAACGGACCCTTTACCGGAGCTGCGCCCTCATTCCTCATTCCTCATTCCTTCCTTCTTCTCCGGTTAGTGGACGCACGAAAAAAAAGCAAGCAGCCTCCCACCGAATAGGATGCTGCTTGCTTTTTGAACTGATATTAACTTGTGTCTGTTAGCTGTTTTGGAGAATGTTTTGGACTGCCCGCAAATCATTGGCATCGCTCAACGCCATCACGTTTTCGATGTCCGAACAGAAAAAAGCGATGTCCTGCAAAGCTTCCAATTGCTTTTCCTTCAGGGCCACCACAAAAAGGATAGTCGCGATTTGCGGTTCCTTGCCGCTGCCGAAGTTGACGCCGTCGGGCACCTGGATCAAGCAGATGCCTTCTTCTTCAATATAGGGTTGCCCCTCGCTGTCCCCGTGAGGCAAAGCGACAAAATTACCGATGTAGACACTCACTTTACGGTGGCGCGCCAGCATCGATTGGATGTAGGGCGGGGACACCAACCCTTGCGCCACCAGGAATTCCCCGGCGGCAACGATTGCGGATTCGGCTGTGCTGTAGGCTTGATCCAGCAGAATATGCTCGTCCTTGATTGTAATCATTCGGACTCCTCACTTCCTTGCTTCTTCACTTTTTGACTTCCTCAATCAAGAGGGCGGACAACAATTGGTAGATGATGGCTTCATTGCCGGAATTGAAAATCTCCATCCCCAAATCGTTCATGATGATCGCTCCACTGATTTTCCCCAACATCTTAGCGACATTCTCTTCGATCGGATCGGGTGCCAGCATGACCAGCATCCGCGTCAAAGTCATCGTTTCTTTGTCCATGCCGACTATTTCCAGCGGCGTCTGCAGATCAAAGACACAAAAACAAGGCTGAAGGACCGCGGCATGGGAGGCGTGGAACAAAGCGAAATGGGTATTGGGAATCCCGATCGGTGCTTGCTGATAGCGGTTCATCAGTTTATCCCGGACTTTTGCCGGGTCCGCTACGATTTCAGTTGAAATATGGTTTACAGCCAAAGCGACAGTTTCGGAAACATCGGCGCTGTTTTCCAGCGGCTTGACGAAAAAGTGCTTCAGCAACTGGTTGATTTCATCGATGAACGTCATGACTTCCTGATAATCGTCATTTTCAGGCAGGCTCGGCTTCGCTGTGGGTTGAACATGCCGCTTCGTATGATCGATTGCGCGGAACGCTTCTTTGAGTTGCTTGATTTCGTCCTCCAAAAGCAACGGGGAAATCAATAAATATTTGCCGCTGTACCCCGGCAACAATGAAGTGGAGATGGTCAAATCAAACTTCTCTTCCAGATTCAGTTTCCCGAGGTCGGCTATGCGAAAAAAGACGATCTCATTGATGAAAGGAAAATGCTTCCGCAAGCGCATTTCCAGCATCCGCGTCGAGGCCAAGCCGCTCGGGGAAATGCCGGCAATATCCACCGCGATGACTTTCGGGCTGCGTTCGAGGGAATTGGCGAAATGCAGCACCATATAGGCGATCTCCTCTTCGGAGAATTCCTGCTGCGGGAACACCTTCGGCAAGGCCTTGCGGATCGCACCCGCAACTTCCGAATATTGCCCCATAATCCGCTCCAGGATGGGATTATTGAGGCTCCCTTGATTCAGGATGGCGCGGCTCAACGCCGCGGAAAGATGCGTCAAAAGCATTTTGTAGAGATTGGTGTCCTCAAAGAAATTGACTTCGGCATCCTGGCTGACGTTCTCGATCAATTGCTTCACTTGGTACGCCAAGCGCGGATCAAAGCTTTCGTTAAAAAAATCGTTGTCCAAGTCACTGAAAAAATCGCCCAACAGATTAGCGAAGAAGACGACTTCGCTGACCGCATACAATTGCTTCGTATGGGCTGCGATTTTGGCAAAAATTTGCTTCGACAAATCCAAAAGCTCCTTATTGATTTGTCCCGCATAGGACTCTTCCACCAGTTGGCGGCCTCGCGGAACGCGATCCATGGAGATCGTCAGCATCAAAATCAAAAACTCCAGTTTCCGATCACTCAAGTCGGAAAAGCGGGGCTCGACGATTTCCCGCACCAATTTTTGAGCAAAAAGCAACTGCTCCTGATTGACGAATTGCATAAAGAAACTTTCTTTATCTTCCAATTCCGAAAAGTGAAAGAAGTGGTACTCATTGATCTCGATTCCCAGAATATTGGCCAACAGGAGCCGGCGATACTTTTCGCTGCCTACAAGTTCATAGCCGCGGTTTCTCGCGATCGTTAAGGGCAGCCGCGCCAAACGCAGCTCCAACTGCTTGATATCGGCAAAGAACGTGGTGTTGCTGATCAGGTATTCGTCCAGAAACGCCTGCATGCTGATCGGCTCGTCACTGTTCAACAGCTGCAGTAAAATGGCATGCTGGCGTTCCGTGGCGGATAATTCGGAAGGTTCATCCTCAGACACAATGGAGAGGATTTCTGCTTTTGCGGCATCCTCGGCAAGCAAGCGGAAACGGCCCCGGCTCGCTTTTTCCAGCTTTGCGCCGATGGATTCCAAAGAAAGCTCGAGATTTGCCAACTCGCGGTAGACCGTACGCTTGCTGACTTTCAGCAGGCTCATCAAGCGTTCCACGGTAACCGGTGAGGCGGAATGCAGCAATTCCTTTAAAATGATGGTCTCTCTAGGAGTTAGAAACATCTGACAAGTCTCCCCTTAATAGTTTCTCGTATTTATTCGTTGCGATAAGATGTTCAACGATCAGCAGCGGAGCCTTCGGCAGATCGTTCTCAGCAGCAAAGGCTTCCGTGACGATATACAGATTCCTTTGGTCCGCAGTCAGCTGTTCCAGTGGCTTCTTTTCGATATCGACCCTGATATTTTGCTTTTCCGCTAGATTCCGGAACGCTTGCACGGCCATCGTCTGCGAACCCCGCACACCATCCGCATACAAAAAGACGACTTTTTGATACGGCAGTGTTTCCCCGAGCGCTTCCGGGACCACTTTTAGTTCTTGTTCATCGGTCAGCAGTGCCACAACTTTCGCATACTCTTCCTGGTCCAAAAAATTACCGATTGTGACAAGTTGTGCTTGAGGGGCTTGGATTTCGGCCAAATGCTTCAACTCATTTTGGGTGATAAGCAAAAGATGGGGATCATCGTTCACGCGGTAAATGGACGTGTAGTCCACCGGGATCGAAATCCCGCTCGCTTCCAATTGCTGTCGCATCAGGCTGGCTCCCATCGCACTTGAACCCATCCCTGCATCGCATGCGAATAAAATTTTCCGAATTTCCGTCACTTTCGTCACCTTTTCTGAAATGTCTTTTTTTGTCTGGTCTTTCCTGATCACAAGGGCAGCGATCAAAAAACTTACTAGTGTGCTTCCTGCAATGCCGCTGGCAACTCCCAGCAGCATCTCTTGCGGCGTATTCGCCAAAATCATCACAATCGACCCAGGCGAAGCCGGAACTTTCAGCCCCACTTGAAACAATTCAAAAACCAGCGTGCCGCTCATTCCGCCCAAAATAACGGCCGCAAACAACAACGGATTCAGTAAAACAAACGGGAAATAAATTTCGTGGATCCCACCGAACAGATGAATCATGAAAGCGCCACTGGCTGTGGCCTTCAAATCCTTCTTGCTGAACAAGATGAAAGCCAACAGAATACCCAGGCCCGGACCGGGATTGGTTTCAATCAAAAACAAAATCGATGTTCCCGCATCTCCCGCCTGTTCAATCCCCAACGGCGTCAAGATGCCGTGGTTGAGCGTGTTATTTAAAAACAGCACTTTTAATGGTTCTATAAAAATGTTCGTGAACAACAGCAGATTCCGCTGGATCAGCCAGCCGACAAACAGCCCAATCTGTTTCGTTACGCCCGCAATGAACGGACCGATAAAAACAAGACTCAAATAGCCGAACAGCATACCGATGATTCCCGCCGAAAAATTACGGACCAACATCTCGTAACCCGCTTTGACTTTAGGCAAAAGATATTTATCGAACAGAAAAACGTTCCAGCCGATCAACGGTCCGATTACCATGGCACCCAGAATTTGCGGGTCTTCCGATTCCACGAGCATTCCGATCACCGCAACGGCCGCCACGACTCCGGCACGTTGCTCGATCAATCGTCCCCCGGTATAAGCGATCAGCACAGGGAGGAGAAATTGAATCATGAGGTGATCCATTTCCAGAAAAGAATTTTGGAGCGGACCCTGAAGATATTGGATCAGCGTCGTAATGATTCCCCACGTGATGAAGACACTCACGTTCGGCATGATCATTCCGCTGAGGTAATGACCAACCCGCCTTATTTTCGGCAATTCAAAAAGGTCTTCCTGTACATAGGCTCGTTTTGGTTTTGTCATGATCGCACCTCCCCTATCAACAACTTGCCGATTCCGCACTGCATTGGTTTCGCTTACATTAAAACGGACGCTTCTTACTCATTATAACCATAAACTTACGGTTGTGTATATTTGCAATTATTGTTCTGAATGACGGCCCCGAATAACTTATCGGTTCTATGATTCATCATCAACCGCTAAACAAAAAACGCCGTGAAACACCACCATTGCAGTGTTCCACGACTCTAAACCATTTACAGGCTCTACCTCTTAGATGCCGATTTCCGCTTTTACGACATCTACGATGCGCATAACGTACTCATGGCATTTTTCATCCGTTTCAGCTTCAGCCATAACGCGCAGCAACGGTTCCGTTCCGCTCGGGCGCACCAAGATGCGGCCTTTGCCTGCCATTTCGGCTTCAACTTCTTCGATGACAGCTTTCACAGCCGGAATTTCCATAACGCCATCTTTCTCGGAGACGCGTACGTTCACCAATTCTTGCGGGTAAAGCGTCACTTCGTCAGCCAGTTCGGAAAGTTTTTTTCCGGTCTGTTTCATGACGTTCAACAATTGGATGCCTGTCAAAAGGCCATCCCCGGTCGTGTTCATATCCAGGAAAACAACATGTCCGGATTGCTCGCCGCCCAAATTGTAGCCATTTTTGCGCATTTCTTCCACGACATAACGATCGCCGACTTGCGTCTTCAAGGCAGTCATGCCTTCAGCTTCCACAGCCAAATGGAAGCCCAAGTTGCTCATTACCGTCGAGACAATTGTGTTTTGATTCAATTTATTTCGCTCTTTCAAGTATTTACCGCAGATGAACATGATTCGGTCACCGTCAATGATGCGCCCATTCTCATCCACAGCGATACAGCGGTCGGCGTCTCCGTCGAATGCCAAGCCGACATCCGCTTTTTTCTCAACGACAAATTTGCCCAGGACATCCGGATGTGTCGAACCGACGCCTTTGTTGATGTTGATGCCATCGGGATTTGCGCCCATCGTGAAGAAATCCGTTTCCAGATCCGCAAAAAGGCGATTGACGACCGGTGATGCTGCCCCGTTTGCCGCATCCAGGCAGACTGTGATGCCGGAAAGGTCATCCGGGATGGTCGTCTGCAGGTATTGCGCATATTTCAGGACGCCTTCCGGATATTCATCCACTGTACCCAATCCGTCTGCCGAAGGTCTTGGCAAATCATCGCCTTCTTGGTCCAAATAAGCTTCAATTTCGTATTCTTGTTCATCCGACAGTTTGAACCCGTCAGCCCCGAAGAATTTGATGCCGTTGTCCCCTGCGGGATTGTGCGATGCGGAGATCATGACCCCGGCTACCGCACCTTGGATGCGTGTCAGATAAGCGACGCCGGGTGTCGGGATGACCCCCAATTGCAGAACTTCGATACCGACTGACAATAAGCCGGAAACCAATGCATATTCCAACAATTGACCTGAAATTCTCGTATCACGCGCAACCAGCACTAGCGGATGTGCGATATCTTTGGCGTGTTGTCTTAAGACATATCCTCCAAAACGGCCTAATTTGAAAGCTAATTCCGGTGTCAATTCGCTGTTCGCGATGCCTCTGACACCGTCTGTCCCAAAATATTTACCCATTACCTGTAATCTCCTTTAGATTTTTCATTTATTTTCTTTGCATGGATTTGTTTAATTTTATGAGCTGCTCTCCGCTTGACCCGTTTCACTGTCCAGACTATCCGAGTCCGAAGATGCGATAGCGCTGCTTTCATCGGCGGAAACGGAGGACTCTCCTTCATCAACTGTCGTATCCGGATCGGCTGCAGCCTCAGCAGCATCCGACAGGCGGATGTTTACCTTGATTGTAGTCGGTGCAGCCGTCAGAGCAGCATTCGGGACCGGGATTGTGATGGTTTGGGTTGTGTTGCTCTCTACTCCTGTGACGCTCACCGGCAGAATCACTTCATCAATCTCGGCAAGCAGAGACTTATCGCCCGTTAAGGTCACACTGGATTCCCCATCCACTTCAATCGTATAGATTCTACCTTCAAGCGGAACGCCGATCTGTTGGATGATCAGCGGCACTTCTTTCCCGTATAGAGAAATCGGAATCTTGACGGAAATTTCTTGCGGATCGACGGAAACATTCAACTTATTCCCACTTGCGTCCACTACTTGTACTACAGTATTCATATTCACAGTATTTGTCAAGCCATTTTCAGCCGCAACCGTTACGTAAACACTATCCACACGGCTTATGGTCGAGGCTGGTCCGGTCAACGTTACCGTATCCTCACTCAGTTCCGCAACGCCTGCTTGATATTGCGGATCGACCAATGATTCATCGAAGCGGACTTCCACTGGGCTTTCGATGGCAACCCGCTCTTCAATGACGACGTTCACACGCGATGGTGTAATCGAATAGTCGATTTCGTTCGAAAGATTTTCAGCCGTCAACTGGATCGTATGGTTGCCCGGCCCCAGATCATCCAGATTTTCTGTGACGATCCGGTAATCCGCCGCGGAAATCGTCTGCACGAGTACGCTCTCCGGACCGGTCAGCGTCAAAACCACCGTTTCCGGCAATCCTGAAATGAAATACGCATCCGTATCGATATTCACTTGGATCGGGACATTCGAAATGGTTTCCCGTTTGCTGGTGCTGATGGAACTGTTGCTTGTGCTCGTGGACCAGCCATAATTTTCCGAGTAGACATAGGCGAACAATAATAAGGAAATCAGGAAAGAGATCCCTCTGACGACCCACTTGTTTTCCAAAAACTTATCCTCTTGCTGCTTCCTCATTCAGAACCACCCCACTTCGTATTATCAAAGAAATCCTGGATGAAATTGGTAGTCTTTTCTTCCACTTCTTCAACAACCAGTTGGTTGGTCAAATAGGCGACAAAATCATCGCGGTTCATTTCGCGCAACAAGCTCGTCTTATGGGCAATGCTGACGCCTCCGGTTTCTTCCGAAACAATGATGGTGATGGCATCGCTGACTTCACCCAGCCCGATTGCGGCACGGTGCCTTGTTCCCAGTTCCTTCGGGATGAAGGAACTTTCTGATAACGGCAGATAACTGGCTGCGGTCGCGATTTTGTAGTCTTGGATGATGACCGCTCCATCGTGCAAAGGCGTGTTGGGGATAAAAATATTGATCAGCAACTGGTTGGTTACCTCTCCGCCGATCCTTATCCCCGTGGCAGCGTACTCATCCAGTTGATCTTGCTGCTCGATGGATATCAATGCTCCGATTTTTCGTTTTGCCATATATTGGACAGCCTTGTCCAACTCCGTTACCAAGCGTTCGCTCTTATTGACCGACCGTTTGGCTTTCTTTCTGAAGCCTGTCTTTCCCAGATGCTCCAATCCTTTTCGGATTTCCGGCTGAAATACGACAATGACCGCCACAACACCCCATTGGATGACACGGTTCATGATCCAATCTACGGTCTGCAACTGAAGCGTGACTGCAGCCAGTTTGATCAGCACGATGATTCCGATCCCTTTCAGCAATTGAATGGAACGCGTACCTTTTAAAATCATGATCAACTTGTAGACGAGATACCATACCAACAGGATATCCACTATATCAAAGGCATTGCTCCAGGTGATCACTTCTCCCCAATCGATTGACACATGCGCACCTCCACGTTCAAAGTTATATCGTCAATTATATCACAAATAATCCGGCCGAATGGCATTGTTTCCTTGAGAAAGCGCTTCAGGAGCGTTACAATGGAAGCAGATGGGCGATCGATCACGCATGAAGCATATCGTTTGCAAATGCGGCTCATTTTGCTATACTTAGTTTATAATGATTACAATAAAATAATTAATTTAAATTAGGAGGAATTCAAATGAGTATCGATTTCAAAGATCATGGCAAGAAACCTTACGTAGTGAACATCGAGGACGCAACCCTGCAGAACGATAATTACCGCACAACGATCTGGACCGGTGAAAAATTACAGGTGACCGTGATGACGATCCAACCGAACGATGATATCGGATTGGAAGTTCACCATGGCATCGACCAATTCATCCGCATTGAAGAAGGGGATGGCCTTTGCGTGATGGGCGACTCAGAGGATGATCTGTATTTCGAACAAAAAGTTTCCGACGATGACGCTGTCTTTGTGCCTGCCGACAAATGGCACAACATCACCAACACAGGCGACAAGCCACTCAAGCTATATACAATCTATGCAGGTCCTGACCACTTGCCAGGAACCGTCCACCCGACCCACGAAGATGCAAAAAACGACCCAAACGAACATTAAATAAGAAAAGCAAAACGAGCCCAGGAAATATTCCCGGGCTCGTTTTTTTCGTGATGATAAAAATCAATCGACCAGTTTCGCCAATTGTTCTTCGGGCAAGTAGAACGATACTTTGCCGCATTGTGGGCATACAGCCGCTTCCAAAGCAGCTTTTCCCTGTCCGTTCAATGTTTTTTCCTTCGCCAACTCAACAAGATAGACCCCTTGCGAATACAAACCTAAGCCTTCAATCAAATCAACATTGCAATCTGTGCATTTAGCCATTGTATTTCCCCTACTTTCTCTTCGATAGTTGTCTATTTTTTTGGAACATACGCCTTATCCATCATATCATGTTTTTTTGCTTAAACTTTTTACTAAATTATGAACTTTTATCTCGGGGCAAGAAGGAATCCACGCCTCAGAATGCAAAAAGACGCCCCCAAAATCATCAAAAATGATTTCAGGAACGCCTCTTTAGAAAAAACCATTCGTTTCCAATGAACTTCATAAGCTCGTATGACTGGGCTAGCTGGATTCGAACCAACGAATGACAGAGTCAAAGTCTGTTGCCTTACCGCTTGGCGATAGCCCAATGGTGGAGGGAGGCAGATTCGAACTGCCGAACCCGAAGGAGCGGATTTACAGTCCGCCGCGTTTAGCCACTTCGCTATCCCTCCGTTCGCTTTCCTTGAAAAGCTGACCAATATATAATATAACAGCGGCAATCGATTTTCAAGAGGTTCTTTTCAATTTTTAATATATTTTAATTTGGCGTCAACCCGGAATGAAGCGCAAGCTTTTCCACTTACAGGTTCCCCGAACGGAAAATGGAAATCAGCAACCAGATGCTGAACAGGCCCGCGATCACAAAGCCCGCTTGCCCCAGGAATTGCCCTCCCGGCGTTCCTGACATGATGGCTGATGACAGCAGCAACCCGGCAACAATCAAAGAGATGACGACGCGATTGGACATCTTTTTGACGTCCCTCCACTTGTCATCCAACTGGTCGACATCGATCCGCAGCATGGTCCTGCCGCTTGCCGTCTGCTTCAGCAGAGCCAGCAGGCTGCTTGGGATCTCACTGCTGTCCTTGATGAAGGCATACCCCCTCAACGCCAGCTTTTCCGCAGAAAATTTCTGCATCAGCGTCGTAAGCGTGAAACTCTCCTTCAGATAGTCCTTCGCGATCGAAATAAGGTTCAACTCAGGGGAAATTTCCAGAAAAACGCCTTCCAGTATCGACAAAGACTTCGCGAGGATCGTCAGATCGCTCGGAATGGCAATATTATGCCGTTTGAACATTCTGATGAAATCGGTGATGAAGGTCCCCAAGTTCACGTTCAGCATATTGTTCGAAAGATACATATCGAACAGCATCTCGACATCGGCGTACAGATTGCGTTTGTCGACCCGTCCTTTCGGCGTCCCCAATTCCAGACAGACTTTCACCATCCGGTCCAAATCTTTCGAGGCCAATCCCTGAAGGATATCGTTCAGCGATTTTTTTGTGGTCTCCGACAGATCTCCCATGATGCCGAAATCGATGAAATAGATTTTGCCTTCTTTGATGATCAGATTGCCGGGATGGGGATCTCCGTGGAAAAAGCCGTCGTGGAATACTTGTTTCAGATAGGCCAGCATCAATTTGCGGCTGATGTCGTCCAAATCATAGCCCAGCAAAGCCAACTGTTCACGGTTGGTGATTTTGGTGCCTTCGATATACTCTTCCACCAGCACCCTGCGTGTCGTAAGCCCGGAATAGATTTTCGGGACGCCGATGCAGGCAATATTGGTGTTGTAGTCCCGGAAGCGCTGCAGGAGCTGTGCTTCATTGCGGAAATCCAGTTCTACCAAGGTGTTCGCCTTCACCTGTTCCAACGCTTCCTTGGGATCGACTACCTCAACCAGTTCGCGCGGGATTTTTCTGCTGAGGCGGATCAGGATATCCAAATCCCGGATCAAGAGGTCATCGATGATCGGTCGCTGCACCTTCACGACCACCTCCTCCCCGGTCCGGAGAACCGCCCGATGTACCTGGGCAATCGACGCGCTGGCGAGCGGTTTTTCGTCGATGGACAGGAAGGCTTCCCCCAAGGACAACTGGGTTTCTTCCATAAAGATGCGTTCGACTTCCGCAAACGGGAATTCCGGCGCTTTGTCCTGCAGATGCGCCAGTTCTTCGACGAATGCCTGCGGGAGAATGTCGATGCGGGTGGAAAGGATCTGGCCGATTTTGATGAAGCTCGGTCCCAGTTTTTCGAAAGCAAGACGAAGGTTTTCCGGGTCTTGATCTTTCCGGCTCGGCTTCACTTGATTATGGTAAAGGAATTGAAGCCCGTAAGAGGACAGGATCCGGACTATTTCACGCAACCGTTCGTCTCTTGCCATCCTGACCCCTCCTTCATCTTTTGCGATTGCTTATTTGTTCAACAATTGATCCAGTTTGGCGTTGATCGCATCCATTTTGGCTTCCAGCGCCTGCACATCCTCTTTTTTGGCGAACGGCAGCTTATCCAGCTCCGCTTTCGTCGCCGGCACGATGCCCGAGGCTTTGCGGGTCAATTCCGTCTGCAGTTCTTTTCCTTCCTGGACCGTAACGCGCCCTTTTTCGACCATCTCATTGATCAGCTTTTCAGCTTTCTCGATCGAAGTGGAAGTCATGCCGACACCTGCTAAGAAAATCTTCTTTAATTCATCCATTTTAATCTCTCCTTTGATTGTTGAAATGGGAAAATCCGAAAAATCTTAGTGCTCATGGAAATGTTCATGCTCCGGGTGGTTGTGTTCATCTTCTTCTTTGTTGCGGCGGATGCTGAATTGTTCAGGCACCGGATCGTACCCGCCTTTGACGAAAGGATGGCATCTGAGAATGCGTGCGATTCCCATCAGGCTGCCCTTGATTGCGCCATGTTTTTGGATGGCTTGGACCGCATAGTTCGAGCAGGTCGGATAATACCGGCAGCTCGGCGGGAACAGCGGGGATATCACTTTCTGGTAACCACGTATCAACCCTATAAAAATTTTCTTCATGGCGGCTTCCTTTCTGGCTCTATACTGCTATTTTACCCTTTTTTCGCCTAAAATAAAATAATACCGTATGCTGAAAAGAAAAGGACTTCCGCTGCCGCTATTTTTTTCCGGAACTATTTGGTAGAATACCTATATATCGGCGCTTGCCGAAATGCATATATAAAAAGAGGTTGAGCTGAAATGCAAACACAAAAAAATAAAACGTACCGCATCGCCATTCTCGGCATTCTGTCCGCATTCATCATCATCCAGACATTTGTTCCCTTCCTGGGCAACATTCCGATTCCGCCATTGAATCCGACGATCATCCACATCACGGTCATCGTGTCTGCTTTCGTCCTGAGCACGAAGGACGGCATGATTGTCGGGCTTGTCTGGGGCTTGGCGCGCATGGTCAAAGCCTATACACTGCCGGCTTCCGCATTGGACCTGCTGCTCTGGACCAATCCGATCATTGCAGTCGTCCCCCGCGTCATGGTTGGGCTTGTGGCAGGACTTGTTTTCCATGCTTTCCTGAAACGCAAACAGGAAAAAGTCGGGATGGTCATCGCTGCCGTTTTGGGATCCTTGACCAACACCGTGCTTGTATTGGGATTCATCGCCCTTTTCTATGGCAATGAATATGCCGCAGCCAATGATGTCGATCCATCCAATCTGCTGAAGGTATTGGCCGGCATCGTCGCAACCAACGGAGTCGGGGAAGCCGTCGCAGCCGGGCTGATCGCACCGTTCATCGCCAAAGCCCTGATGAAAGTCAGAAGAAAATAAGCAAAAAACGATGCGCCACCGAGGCTCATCGTTTTTATTTTGGATTTCACTGCAATACCGGTTGAATGGCCAGCCACCCTTTGATGAGTGTCGGCATATTCAGGAACACCCAGGTCACAAGCGATGCCCCGCCGATACCGTAGAAGTAAAGGGTAAGCGGCTTGAACAGGAGGAATATGACCAGAAAACGCTTCATGGACATTTTTGTCAGACCGGCGACCATGCAGAGAAAATCATCCGGGAAGCCGGGAAGAGCAAAGGCTGAGGCCATCAGCCATTCGAAACGATTTCCTTTTATCAGCCAACCATAATATTTTCTGTAGGTTTCTTCCGAAACGAATGCTCTTACGAATGTCTTGCCGTATTTTCGGGCCAAAATGAAATTGATGATCGAACCGATCAACACGCCGATGAAGCTGTATGTGAATCCCCAAAGCGGTCCGAACACAAGCGGCGCCACTACGACCATTACTCCGCCCGGAATGATGGGGTAGACGACTTGGATGATTTGGATCAGCAAGAAAATGAGAGGGGCATAGATGCCCATTCCATCCAACAACGCTTTAAAACTGCCTTCAGCTTCAAAGAAGCCTGTCCGATAGATCCAGATGCCTAAGATAAGTGTCGTGACTGTCCCCACTACCGTCAAAAACTGGACGATTTTACGGTTCAATGCAATCCCTTGATGGGTGGTGTTTTCCAATTCCACTTCTTCACCTCTTATCACTTTTTGATGTTGCCTTATTTCCGATTATACCTGATAAACATAAATTTTCTGTGAATTTACCTTATCGATTCCGTGAACCACGCCGTTTGATAGCGCTTCCTTTTTGTGCGTCTTCAGTATAACGCAAACGCCATGTGCCTGCCTCTGACTAAAGTCGGATTTTCTTCCCCGATTATAAACACTTACCGGTGTTTTGTCCATAAAAAAGTAAGTTAAGCTTTTCTTACGAGGAAAAGCAAGGTCGTCTTGCCATGAGGACGGCTCCGGCTGGAAAAATCCCGGCAGCTGTGATACTTTCAGTGTATAGAAACTTGAATAAGATAGGTGATATATGGCAACAACATTCTCAAAGAACATCCGATCGACTTTGGCCAGTTCTTTCGTAAACAGTTTGATCTATTCCTGCACAATACCCTTCCTGGTCATCTATCTGGCCGGCATCTTCAATCCACAGCTGACCGGCCTGCTCGTCATGACAAATGTAGTCTTTGGCTTCCTGGCAGGCATCGTCGGGGGGTATCTTGCCGATAATTTCCAAAGAAAAAAAATCCTGTACACTTTCCAGAGCCTGTATGGAGGGTCTCTATTGTTGATCGCCCTCAGATTTTTAGGTCTGCTTTCGGCTGATGGGTGGCTGATTCTCGGCTACCTCGTCTGCGGCATTTCCTTTAATCTCTACTCGCCTGCATACGATGCCGTACTGATGGACTGCACCACCGTCGAAAACCGGAAACAGGCCTACCAATGGCAATATTGGACCTTCAATTTGTCCATGGCAATGGGTTTTTCGCTCGGCGGGTTCCTGTTTCAGCACTACCTTTTCCAGCTCTTCCTGGTGGCCGGGATAGCGCAGCTGGCAATGGCCCTATTGTTTCGGAGCCAGTTGAACTACACGAATGCCACTGCTGAGAAGCGGCATAACAACAGGCTAAAGGACCTATTTCTGAACTACCAGATCGCCGCGAAGGATACCCGTTGGCTCCTCTTGATCCTGGGCATGGCGCTGTTCAACACGGCCGAATTTTCGCTGAAGACCTACACCGCCGTCCGGCTTTCGAAAGAGTTCGAAACGCTCACGCTCTTCACGGTTCCGATCGACGGCGTCAGGATGCTCAGCCTGCTCCAGGTCCTCAATACGCTGCTTGTTGTCGGCTTCACTTTCCTGGTCTCGCGCTTCACTGATAAGCGCTCCGAAAAGGCGACCATCCTTTACGGTCTTGTGATCTATGTCGTCAGCTATGGTTTGATTGCCGTCATGAACAACATCTACGTCCTGATTCCGTTGATGGTTCTGGCGACCATCGGCGAGTTGGCTTCCTCCCCGAACATCAATGCCCGCAAAGTCGACCTCGTGCCTGAAGACAAGCAAGCTTCCTATCTGGCCTTCAGTTCGCTTTCCTACCAGGGCGCTGACCTGTTGGCGGCATTTGCCTTGACGCTCAGCGGGTACATTTCGGCCGGCTTTATTGCCGGCTACATCATCATTTTGGGCTTGGTCGGCACTTCGCTCACCGTCAGCAGTCTGTATGGACGCAAACATAAAGTGAAATAAAGTAAGTATGAAGAAATTTATCCTTCCGCTGAAGTGACTTATTGTTCCTGTCGGTTCTCCGACAAAGGAGGCAAACATGATGGAAATCGTAAAATGGCTGAATGACACGATCATCTGGGGCATCCCCATGCTGATCCTGATGCTGGGGACCGGGCTCTATCTGACGGTCAAAACCAAAGCCGTCATCTTCATCCGCTTCGGGACGGTGATGGCCAACACGCTGGCGACGATTTTACGGAAGCCGAAGGAAATCGAAGCCGGCACGATCACCCCCTTCCAGGCGGTCTGCACGGCTCTGGCCGGCACGGTCGGTACCGGGAATATCGTCGGTGTGGCCGTTGCCATCAGCGTCGGTGGGCCAGGCGCCATCTTTTGGATGTGGATTTCCGCTATCCTCGGCATGGTCACAAAATATGCGGAAACAACCTTGGCGCTCGCTTACCGCGAGAAGAACGCAAAGGGTGAATATGTGGGCGGTCCTATGTATTACATCAGCAAAGGCCTTGGTTGGCCAAAGTTGGCCTATCTTTTCTGCCTATTGACGGCCTTTTCTTCGATCGGCGGCGGCAACATCGTCCAGGCGAACGCCGTAGCCGGCAGTCTGAAGGATGCCGTTTCCATCCCCGCTTTGGCAAGCGGACTGCTCTTGGCACTCTTTGTGGCCTTGGTCGTGGTGGGGGGCATCAAGCGGATCGCAAGCGTAGCGGAAAAAGTGATCCCCTTCATGTCGCTGATCTATACCGGCGCCGCCATCTTTATCCTGATTGTGCAGCGCAGCCAAATCCCCTCCGCCCTCGCTACGATTTTCACGGATGCCTTCACCGGCACGGCAGCTGTCGGTGGTTTTACGGGAGCTTCCTTGATGTATGCGGCCCGGATCGGTGTCGCCCGGGGAGTGTTCACGAATGAAGCGGGTCTCGGGAGCGCTCCGATTGCCCACTCCACCGCCAACACCGATCATCCGGCGCGCCAAGGCTGTTGGGGGGCTTTCGAAGTCTTCTTCGATACGATCATCATGTGCACCATCACCGCTTTGGTGATCATCATCAGCGGAACCTGGAAGGATGCCTCGATCGATGGCACGGAAATGTCCAATCGGGCATTCAGCGCAGTCATCCCGGGCGGGGAATACATCATTTCGGTCGGCATCGTCCTGTTCGCCTTCGCGACCATCATCGCCTGGTATTATTATTCTGAAAAAGCGATCGAATATATCGCCGGCCAAAAAGCCATCCTTGTCTATAGGGTCTTCTTCATCGGTTCCCTCGTCTTCGGAGCAGTCGCGACCGTGGATGCCGTCTGGGAGATTTCCGATCTGTTCAACGGTCTGATGGCCATCCCGAACCTGATCGCTTTGATTGGCCTGATTGGACCTATCGTCGCATTGACGAACGATTTCTTCGCCGATCCCGGAACGATCCGGCTGAAGGATCAATCCTATACCGCTCTCCTTCAAATCAAACCCCACACCCTTTCCGGCAAGAACGAGAAATGAATGCCTGTAGCCACCATTCAGTGGTGCCGTACCGCATAAAGAAGAGGAACTCGAGCATGCTCGAATTCCTCTTCTTTATTTTTGTTCATCGCAGGTGATCCCCAGAATATGCTCTTGCCGTTCCTCGATATTTTGCCGGTCCAATCTTTCCGTGAAATTCGGACTCGTCAGATTGGACAGATAATTGCTGTAATCCTTTATGTAGCTTAATTTCTTCGGATGAGCCGCATAAGCGACCGTCAGCAACGAATCAAACAGGGCCACAACTCCGGAAATATCCGTCTTCATGTAGTGGATCAACTGCCAATAGCTTTCATATAAGTCTTTGGAGAAATTATTGAAATCATAGAATACGCATCCGCTGTAACGCAATGTTTCCTCTTCGAAGTCCGTCTTTTCTTCTCCCATCAAAACAAATCTTCCCGGCAGACGGGCAAACTTGGCATCCAATAAAGCCTTGTAATGCAGGATGTGAATCGCCGTATTCGGATCGTTGATTCCCGGCGAAACTGCCCGCAACGCAATTTCCACCAATTTTTTACGGGCAAAATTCGGATCGAACATCGTGGAGGGTTCCGTTTCGTAAGTCAAGCTGCGGTTCAGCACTTCCTGCAGCCGCGGCTCATCCTCCAATTTTCGGTTCGTGTAAAAAATGGCCAGCGGTTCATTGACGGAAAGAAATTCCCCCACCCTGAAGCGCAATACCGTAATCCCCTCAAATTCTGTGCTCAGCTCCACCAAACGCTCGAAGTTGATATATTCTACATAACCATTTTTATCCGCATGGAGCGTGTATTGATGCAAAGTCTCTAATTGGGGAAGATGGTCAAATACCGGTTTCTCCTGAAAGTACTCGATTGTCTCATCGACTATTGTATCCGCCTCTTTGTAGACTTTATTCACCAGTTTTTCCAATTGCACAGACGTTGCAACATTATAGACGAACTTTATGAAGTAGGTGACACAGGCTAGGGCATAGACGAGGGCGACCGTCGCGGAAATGACTAGCTGTTCATTTTCCGAACTGCGCATAAAGAATAAGGATGAAAGACAGTAAATGAAGCCCCCCAGAAAAATTCCCAACGTCTGCATGGAGGTCTTGTGCAAAAGAAAATTTTCGACTGTACGCGGACTGAAGTTGGAGGAGTAGAAGGAAATGACGGACAGCATCGTAGCAAACGTGAAGGTAGCCACTGAGAAGAGCGACCCCGCCAACAGGCTCAGTATGGATTTGGCCAAGTTGACGCTCGTCAGCAAAAAGGCCGGAAAATAATCAAGCGCTGTGATCAACCGCGTGTCGATCAGAATGACCCCGATCGCCAGCACGAACGCAAAGAGGACACTGCCGCCCAAAGTCATCCACATCCGCTTTTCTTCAAAAGTCAATCGGAATGCCTGCAGCACATCCCTCACCCCTTTCAGGAAAAAATCCTGCTTGTTTTGTTTCTTTCATCATACCATATGCTTCATCTGTTTAAAAAGTTGAAGAACCGAATGAGAGATCAGATTTCGGAAAAGCACAAAAAAGATTTCAAGCGCTTCCGCCGAATGTTATGATGGGACTATCAAACTCGAAATGTACAGCCGGAGCCCAATCAACCCAGTCCATTTCCCGGGTGAAGAAAACGTGATGCGCGTGACGCGATCCGTGGCCTATCGGCGCAGCAGCGTCTCCTGAAAAAATCTAAAAACAAACACTACCTGACTATTCAGCTGCCCCTATCAGAAAAATGCTCCAAGTGGACATGGTTTTCAATTCACTGCTTGTTTTGACACTATCGCTAATAACCATCTTCTCCAAAAGGAAGAACTAAAAAAATGAATAGCTCCCGCCTATGCATCTGTGCAGAGATGGGAGCTGTTCATTTTTGTTCATCAAAAAGCCACCTCATTATAGTGGCTTTGCGTTCTCTTTGTAAGTTCTAACCCAGCCCGCCATGGCGCCGATGAAAATCTTCGACTCCCAGTTGGCAAGCAGATTTGTCCCCTATCATCCGGAACATTTCGAAATAGACATCACTTTCTAACGTATCCGTATCGATCGGCTCAATCCCGATCCTGTTCCCGGCCCAACTGCCCTTACTCTCGGCTTGTTCTTCCGCTTGCGCCAGAACAAAATAAGGCATCAAATTTTTCGTGCGCTTAAACAAACGGCGGTCGATAGTCATGAACAAGTGCGAATCATAATTGATCAGCACATATTGGTTTAAGAACTCTCCCCACTGTTTTTTCCAGCGGACAACTTCGGATGGATCAATCGAAACAATGTCTATTCCCGCTTCTTTCCGGTTCCGGCGCAACAATTTTTTCTTGTATCCCGCGTAGAACGCATATTTCTCTTCCTTCAGCAAGTAGTCTCTCACTTCTTTGGAATCGACAACCAAAGTGATCCTGTCGCCTTTCCATTCGTCCATCAACAATTGGAACACCACATACTGAAACGGATTGCCCAACTGCGGATGCGTTTCGGCCATTCCTGTAATCGTGCTGTCACCTGCCCAAGTCAATCGGGCCGGTTCCATGATTTTTTTCTTGTCCATGTTAACCAGTAAGTGATGCTGCTCGTTTTTTTCCAAATTTGTTGCCTCCTTCATGAATGCCGTTCACTCAATAGATACGCATTGTGGAAGCAATTTCTTTTTCAATAAGTACGGGATTCTTTTCAGATAAAAATGGACAAAAAAACAGATACATCAGGGATCTTAGAAACCTTGATATATCTGCGTTCATTCTATTATGCCGGCTGCAGGATTTGAACCTGTGACCTCCGCGTTACGAGTGCGATGCTCTACCAACTGAGCTAAGCCGGCCTGTCTGTAAGTCCACTCAATAAGTGACCCACAACAGAATAAATTATAAATAAATTTTGTCGATTTGTAAAGAGGGCAATTTCAATTTTATGAAATTGCCCTCTTTGCATACCTTTAGAGATACTTGGGATTGATTGGGGACCGCTCAACGACGATAATTTCCATCAAGCTTTCTTAATCTTTCGCTGCCTTATTCCTTAGTTCATGGATACGCTGCAGATCGAAGGGTGTTTCCTGGTAAACGAAGTAATTCAGCCAATTCACGAAGAGGATATTGGCATGGCCGCGCCAACGCACCACCGGACGCTTGCTCGGATCGTCATCAGGGTAATAGTTGGTCGGGATATTGATAGGCCGATCCAAAGCGACGTCACGCTTGTATTCCTTATCGAGGGTATCGAAATCGTACTCGGCATGACCCGTCACAAAAACGAAACGGTTGTCCCTGCTGCGGACAATGCTGACCCCCGCCTCTTCGGATGTCGCCAGGATTTCAAGCTCGCTGCAGGCCTCTATATCCTGTATAAGCACATCCGTGTGGCGGGAATGCGGCATATAAAACTCATCATCAAAGCCACGAAGCAGCATCGTTCTGCTTTCGGTAATCGTGTGTTTGAACACGCCGAACAGTTTTTCCTTCAGAGGATACTTTTCGATATTGTAGTGGTGATAGAGACCAGCTTGGGCCCCCCAACAAATATGCATCGTCGAGAAAACATGGCTGGCGGACCACTCCATGATGGACACCAATTCCGGCCAATATTCCACCTCTTCAAAAGCGAGGTTTTCGACTGGGGCACCCGTAATGATCATCCCATCAAAGTATTGATCCTTGATATCCGAAAAGGTCTTGTAGAAATAGTCCAAATATTGTTCCGATACATGCTTGGAATCATAGCTTTCCATCCGCAGCAAGGTCACTTCCACTTGCAAGGATGTGTTCGAAAGCAAACGGATGAACTGCGTTTCCGTAGCTTGTTTAGTAGGCATAAGATTCACAATGATGATTTTTAACGGACGGATATCCTGCGTGACGGCCCTCAGCTCATCCATGACGAAAATATTCTCTTTGGCCAACTCTTTGATGGCGGGCAAATCCTTCGATACTTTGATCGGCATGTTTTCCACTCCTTTTTAATTAACCGGTTCATTCAACAGCTCTCTTATGCACAAAAAAGCTCCCCTCACCACAGTCTTGCGACTATGGGACGAAAGCTTCGCGTTACCACCCATTTTTATAAGGACTTCACAATCCTTACCTCAAAAAGTACGTAAAGTGATTGCATGATCGCACATCCTTTATATACTCTGCAGAATATCGCCTGCTTACGTAATCGAGCTGATTATTCACCCGATTAAAGGCTCCAAGACCATCTTCACTTTGTTCCGATACGCTCCCTTTCACCAAAACAGGAGCTCTCTTTACGTACTTCCCAAAGTTACTCTTCTCATCATTGCCCATTCTATCTTCAGATAAGACTTACATTAATATAATTAAATTATCATCATTTCTTAATCTTGTCAATAGGTAAAACCGATCACCGTTGAACCATTCCACCAAACACAAAAAATAGCGGGCCGGAACTACTTCCCCTAATTCCGACCCACTACTCTCATCTATATTAAAATAAGAGAGAACAATTTTAAATTTCTGCCTTGATGTCGGCATATTTTTCGCGTTTGCGATCGAACATCGCCACGACATAGGAGCAACGCGGAACAATTTTTTTGCCTTCAGCCCGCATGTCTTCGACAAGGCGATCCAGTAACATCTCAGCGACGCCTTGTCCTCTCAATGATGAGTCCACATAAGTATGGTTGGCTATGACTTTATCTTCACCGTAAGGTGCGTATGTAATTTCAGCTATCATACATTCGTTTTCATCATTCAAAACGAAGCCATTTTTCGTCTTAACAAAATCTTCCATGCTTTATTTCCCTCACCTTCTGACAACTATCCTTAAACATAGTTTAGCACGGTTCCGCGATTTTATATAATAAATCGACTCAAACCAGCTAAGCCTAGAGCCAAAAGCAACAAAAAAGGCTATCGACATTAAAGTCAACAGCCTTCTGATTATTTATATAAAAACATGCGCGGCAATGTCCTAGTCTCACAAAGGGAAACCCTTCACTACAATCGGCGCTAAGAAGCTTAACTTCTGTGTTCGAGATGGGAACAGGTGTGACCTTCTTGCCATCATCACCGCACATGGTGATTCTGTTATATAAGTTTTATTTCAAAAAAAAAAAGCGCGGCAACGTCCTAGTCTCACAAAGGGAAACCCTTCACTACAATCGGCGCTAAGAAGCTTAACTTCTGTGTTCGAGATGGGAACAGGTGTGACCTTCTTGCCATCGTCACCGCACATTTTTCAAGAGAACGTTGTTCTCTCAAAACTGAATCTACAAAATAAAGGGAATCCGAAAACACCGCTTGAGTTTTCTTCTTTTTAAAAATTGGTTAAGTCCTCGACCGATTAGTATTGGTCCGCTCCATACATCGCTGTACTTCCACTCCCAACCTATCTACCTGATCATCTCTCAGGGGTCTTACTCACTTAAAGTGATGGGAAATCTCATCTTGAGGGGGGCTTCACGCTTAGATGCTTTCAGCGTTTATCCCGTCCACACATAGCTACCCAGCGATGCTCTTGGCAGAACAACTGGTACACCAGCGGTGTGTCCATCCCGGTCCTCTCGTACTAAGGACAGCTCCTCTCAAATTTCCAACGCCCGCGACGGATAGGGACCGAACTGTCTCACGACGTTCTGAACCCAGCTCGCGTACCGCTTTAATGGGCGAACAGCCCAACCCTTGGGACCGACTACAGCCCCAGGATGCGATGAGCCGACATCGAGGTGCCAAACCTCCCCGTCGATGTGAACTCTTGGGGGAGATAAGCCTGTTATCCCCAGGGTAGCTTTTATCCGTTGAGCGATGGCCCTTCCATGCGGAACCACCGGATCACTAAGCCCGACTTTCGTCCCTGCTCGACTTGTAGGTCTCGCAGTCAAGCTCCCTTCTGCCTTTACACTCTACGAATGATTTCCAACCATTCTGAGGGAACCTTTGGGCGCCTCCGTTACATTTTTGGAGGCGACCGCCCCAGTCAAACTGCCCGTCTGACACTGTCTCCCTGCTCGCTAAGAGCAGCGGGTTAGAGTGGTCATATCACAAGGGTAGTATCCCACCGTTGCCTCCTCCGAGACTGGCGTCCCGGTATCATTGGCTCCTACCTATCCTGTACATGTGATACAAACACGCAATATCAAACTGCAGTAAAGCTCCATGGGGTCTTTCCGTCCTGTCGCGGGTAACCAGCATCTTCACTGGTACTATAATTTCACCGAGTCTCTCGTTGAGACAGTGCCCAAATCGTTACGCCTTTCGTGCGGGTCGGAACTTACCCGACAAGGAATTTCGCTACCTTAGGACCGTTATAGTTACGGCCGCCGTTTACTGGGGCTTCAATTCAAAGCTTCGCTTGCGCTAACCTCTCCTCTTAACCTTCCAGCACCGGGCAGGCGTCAGCCCCTATACGTCATCTTTCGATTTTGCAGAGACCTGTGTTTTTGATAAACAGTCGCTTGGGCCTATTCACTGCGGCTGACCTTGCGGTCAGCACCCCTTCTCCCGAAGTTACGGGGTCATTTTGCCGAGTTCCTTAACGAGAGTTCTCTCGCACACCTTAGGATTCTCTCCTCAACTACCTGTGTCGGTTTGCGGTACGGGCAGTTACTTTCTCACTAGAAGCTTTTCTTGGCAGTGTGACATCAGGAACTTCGCTACTAAATTTCGCTCCCCATCACAGCTTGTCCTTGAGAGAAAAAGCATTTCACTCGTTCTCAGACTTGCTGCTTGGACACACATTTCCGATCGTGTGCATTCCTTAGCCTCCTGCGTCCCTCCATCGCTCAA